>NZ_VDMS01000001.1:1288430-2576860 GCF_006346395.1 Nocardioides plantarum | reverse complement strand
ATACAGCTTCAGGCCGTACTTCTCCAACAGGTCCAGCTTCGCCTTCACATAGGCGTCGTCCTCCGCGGCCTGCCACGGATCCAGATGATCACCCCAACACGCCAGCTCCAGACCGTCATACCCCCACCCCGACGCCAACCGAGCCACCTCCTCCAACGGCAGATCGGCCCACTGACCGGTGAACAAGGTGATCGGGCGGGCCATGCGGAGCTCCTCGTGATGGGTGGCTGGGTGGTGTGGAGGTGTCTGTGGGGTGCCTGTGGCGTGTCGCGTATTGGGTGTTGCGGACCGGCGTCGGAGCGGAGCGCACTGCCCCGACACCGGTCCACGAGAAGGAAGGCACAGGTGCCGTCCTCCCCCGTCGTCTCCGAGGGCCGACCGCCGTGCGCCCGGCAGAGCCGAACTGCCGGACTCTCGGCCTTCCACGCACGGTGGCGCGGTGTGGTCGGTTCCTCGTCGACGACCGTCTCTGTCGGGTGCGCTCAGCGAGCGCCGAGCAGGTGCTCCATGGCGAGCTGGTCCAGCGCCTCCATGGCGATGTCGCGCTCGGCCAGCGTCGTGACGTCGTACGACGCCTGGCGCAGGTCGGCCAGCGACTCGCCGGGGGCGAGGGTCGGCTCGTCCAGCGCACCCACCTCGGAGGCCGCGAGCGCCTGCTGCACCTCGGGGTCGGCCCGGAAGGCCTGTGCGCGGTCGCGCAGGATCAGGTAGTTGCGCATGCAGCCGCGAGCCGACTCCCAGACGCCCTCGATGGACTCGGCCCGGGGGGGCTTGAAGTCGAAGTGGACGTAGCCCTCGTAGGCGTTGCCGGTGCCGGCGCCCAGCAGCGTGTCGACGGTCCAGAACGCGCCCCGCAGGTTGCCCGCACCGAAGCGCAGGTCCTGGTCGAAGCGCGGCCCGTGCTGACCGTTGAGGTCGACGTGGAACAGCTTGCCGTGCCACATCGCCTGCGCGATGCCGTGGGCGAAGTTGAGCCCCGCCATCTCCTCGTGCCCGACCTCGGGGTTGACCCCCACCATCTCGGGGTGGTCGAGCTCGTTGATCAGGGCGATCGCGTGCCCGATCGTCGGCAGCAGGATGTCGCCCCGCGGCTCGTTGGGCTTGGGCTCCAACGCGAACTTCAGCGAGTAGCCCTGCTCGATCGCGTAGTCGCAGAACAGGTTGAGCCCCTCGGCCATCCGGTCCAGCGAGGCCCGGATGTTCTTGCCCGCACCGTGCTCGGCACCCTCGCGGCCGCCCCACAGGACGAAGGTGTCGGCGCCGAGGCTGGCCGCCAGGTCGATGTTGCGCAGCACCTTCTGCACGGCGTAGCGGCGCACCTCACGGTTGTTGGCGGTGAGTGCGCCCTCCTTGAAGATCGGCGGGCTGAACAGGTTGGTCGTCACCATCTCGGTGCGCAGGCCGGTGTCGGCCAGCGCCTTGGTGAACCGGTCGAGGGTGTGCTCGCGGGTGTCCTCGTCGGGCAGCAGGTCGTCGTCGTGGAACGTGACGGCCGCGGCCCCCATCTCGGCGAGCTTGTAGGTCGCCTCGACGGGGTCCAGCCGGGGTCGGCTGGCGGGACCGAACACGTCGACGCCCTCCCACCCGACGGTCCAGAGTCCGAAGGAGAACTTGTCCTCGGGCCGGGGGGTGTAATCGGTGCTCATGCTTGGGGGGCTCCTACTGCTGTGGGGTGTGGGTGGTACGTGATCGGGTGGGTCAGGACTTGAAGGCCGACGGGAGGTACTTGTCGACGTTCTCGGAGGTCACGACCGGGGCGAAGAGCTGGACCTTGCGGGGGACCTCGACCTCGACCAGGTCGTCGACCGCCTTCTGCTGGACCAGCAGACGGGCCAGCTTGATCGCGTCAGCACCCTGGGTCGAGGGGTAGACGACGGTGGCCTTCAGGACGCTGTCGCCCTTCTTGATGGCCTCCATGACCTGCTGGGAACCCGCGCCACCGATCATGGTGAACTCGTCACGACCGGCCTCCTGGATCGCGGCCATGACACCGACACCCTGGTCGTCGTCGTGGTTCCACAGGTAGTCGATCTTGGGAGCAGCCTGGAGCAGGTTGCTCGCCGCGTCGGTGCCCGACTCGGGGGTGAACGCGGCCTCGACCTGGTTGTTGACCTTCAGACCACAGTCCTTCAGCGCATCGGCGAAGCCCTGGCTACGGTCCTGGGTCAACGGCAGCGAGGCGATGCCCTGGATCTCAGCGACCACTGCGTCCTTCTTGCCGCCGGCCTGCTCACACACGTACTGACCAGCCGAGATCCCCATGCCGTAGTTGTCACCCAGCACGGTCACCCGCGCCGCGTTGGGGTCATCGAACTCACGGTCCACGTTGACGACCGGGATACCGGCCTCCATCGCCTTCAACGCCACCGGCGTCATCGCCGCACCATCGAAGGGCAGCAACACGATCGCATCGACCTTGTCGTTGATGAAGGTCTCGACCTGCGAGATCTGCGCGTCCACGTTGTTGGTGCCCTCGGCCAGCTTCAGCTCGACGTCGTCGTACTGCTTGGCCACCGTCGCAGAGGAGTCGGTGATCGAGGCCATCCAGCCGTGGTCGGCCGCAGGCGCGGAGAACCCGATGACGATCTTGTCACCGGCCGCGTCGTTGGAGCCCTCCTCGGCCGAGGAGTTCCCGCCCTTGAGGTTGGGGTTCTCGTTGTCGTCGGAGGAATCATTGCTCGTACAAGCGCTGAGACCGAGCACGGCGAGCACGGCCAGCGAGGCCGTGACCTTCTTCCGCCCGATGATGAAGTGCTGCAGGGACATGTGGTGCTCCTTGGTGGCGTACTGAGACTGCGGTGGAAGTGGTGGACGTGCCAGTGGTGCTAGGTGGTCGGGCGGGGTGAGGTCATGCGTTCACCGGTTCTGCGACCGGGGTGCGGCGCGCGACGATGGTCGGGGCGGCGTAGACCGACTCGAGGGCGGCGAGAGCGCCGCCGCGCACGGCCGCCCCGAAGCCGAGGGCCGAGATCTCGACCTTGGTGCCGCCGGCGTCGACCGCGAGGACGCCGGCATGGAGCTCGCGCTCGACCGCCGCCCGCATGTGGTGGCCGACGGCGGAGTAGTAGCCGCTGAGCACGATGGCGGCCGGGTTGAGCGCGTTGGCGAGGATGGCGGCGCCGACGCCGACCCAGGTGCCGACCTGCTCGAGGGCGTCGAGGGTCCGGGCATCGCCCAGGTCGGCGCGCCGGTTGATCTCGGCCAGCCGGTCGTCGAGCGCCATGCCCGGGTTGCGGATCGGGTCGTGCGGCTCGGCGACGAGCTCGAGCAGGGCACGCAGCCCGCTGACGGTCTCCCAGCAGCCCGTGCGTCCGCACCCGCACCGGCGCCCCTGGGGCTGCACGATCATGTGGCCGAACTCGCCGGCGTACCCCTGCCGACCGCGCAGCAGGCGCCCGTCGGCGACGATGCCTCCGCCGACGCCGATCTCACCGAAGATCACCAGGATGTCCTGGCGGTCCGGGACGCCGGGGGTGGCCTCGGCCGCAGCGGCCAGGTTGCCCTCGTTGTCGATGCGGACGGGGAACGAGCCGTCCAGCCGCTGGCGGATGAGGTCGCCGACGGCGACGTCGCGCCAGTCGAGGTTGGGCCCGTGGGTGAGCAGGTCGCGGCGGCTGTCGACGAGGCCGGCCACGCCGACCGTCAGCCCGACGGTGCGCTTGCCCTGCGCGCCCAGCTCGGCCACCGAGGCGTGGATCAGGCTGACGAGGTGGTCGATGACCGGCTCGGCGGCCATGGCCCGGGCGTCGAGGGCCAGCCGCTTCTCGTTGACGACGTTGCCGGCCAGGTCGAGCGCCACCACGGAGACGTGGTTGACGTTGACCTCGGCGCCGAGGCCGCAGACGCCGGATCCGTCCAGCTCGACGGCGGTCCCCGGACGGCCGACCGCGGCGCGCTGGACCTTGCCCTCGCGGACCAGGCCACGCTCGGCGAGCTCGGTGACCAGCGTCGAGATCGTCGACCGGGTCATGCCGAGCTCGGCGGCCAGTGTCGCGCGCGAGCGGGGCCCGTGGTCGCGCAGCGTGCGCAGCACGAGGCCGAGGTTGGTCCGCCGCAGGTCGAGGTGGTCGACGCTGTGATCGGTGGACGGCGTCTCGAACGCGCTCACCGCTTCCACCTCTCGACCTTGTGTGAGGACCATCACCCCTTTGTTGGGGCGACGCTCAAACTAAGTGCCGTCGAAGCCCGCCGCAATGGCCCCACCCGCGAGAAGTCCAGCCGTTCGCATACTTCTGCCGTTGACTGGCGGAACTTGTGCCGTCAATGTGAGAAGTGCGGACCTTGGAACGTGCCAAACCCCCGATCGGCTCCCCCGATCGGGCGAATTACGATCCGGTCACGATCGCCGAGAACGCGTGGTCGCCCGCCGCCAGCGCCGCACCGAGCAGCGCGGCCCGGTCGCCGGGCGCGCTCATCTCGACGTTGACCCCGGCCACGAGCCGAGCCGGCGCGCGGCGGTAGACGGCGCCGCGCACCTCGTTGAGCAGGTGCGGGCCGAGCACGGCCACCGGCCCCCCGACCACGACCGTCGACGGGTTGGCGAAGGCGACGAGGCCGGCCACGGCCTCTCCGACCCGGCGTCCCACGTCTCGAGCCACCTGGACCGCCACTGGGTCCCCGGCGGTCACGGCCGCCGCCAGGTCGGGCAGCCCGATCGCGCCGGACGACTCCAGGGCCGCGGCCAGCGCGGGCGACCGCCCGGACCGGGCCGCAGCGAGGCACTGGTCGTGCAGCGCCCGCACCGACACGAACGAGTCGAGGCAGCCGCTGCTGCCGCACACGCAGGCGGGGCCGAACTCGTCGACCCGGACGTGGCCGACCGCGCCGGCCTGGCCCTCGCTGCCGCGTCCCAGGTGGCCGTCGACGTACGCCGCCGTGGTGACGGTGGCCCCGATCCGGACCACCACCACGTTGTCGAGGCCCCGGGCCAGGCCCGCCTGCCGCTCGCCGCGTGCCATCGCGCGGGCTGCTCCCTCGACGACCACGGGGCTGCCTCCGGCCACGTTCGTGAGCTCCTCGACCAGGGCGCTCTCGAGACCGGTGGGGCTCAGGCCTCCCCCACCACGCAGGTCGGGAGCCAGCGAGAGGCCCACCGCCAGGACCGAGCGATCGGCCCCGAGGGCGGTACGCAGTGCCTGGCCCACCTGCTCGGCGGAGGGCCCGGCGTCACCGTCGACGTCGACGGTGACCGGGCGCGGCCCGGCCAGCCCGGCGTCGAGGACGCTGGCGCGGATGCGCGACTCGCCGACCGAGACGGTCGCCAGCCGGACGGCAGGGCCCAGTCGGACAGTGGTCGAGCGGCGTCCGCCCGAGCTGGGGGCGACCGGCCCCTCCGCGACCAGGCCGGCGCTCTCGAGGGCGACCACCTCGCTGCTGACCGAGGTCCGGGAGATCCCGAGCTCCTCCGCGAGCTGCGAGCGGGTGCGAGGGCCCTTGTCGCGCAGCAGCCGCACCAGGCTGTCGCCCACCGAACGTGTCACCGGGACAGCCTGGCACGACCGTACGGCGTCACGCACGGGGTTGACCGGCCGGTGGGCGCCGCCGTACGGCGCGGTGGCGGCGTGGGCCGTGGAGCCGTCCCCACGCACGACAGGGGACCCGGCCGAGTGGCCGGGTCCCCGTCGCACTGGGTGGTGCTGGTGTGCCTAGACCTGCGCCTTCAGCTGCCGGGCCAGGTCGACCAGCGCACCGCGGGCGGTGGTGTGGGCGACCGCCTGCGCGAGTCGCTGGAACCGCGTCAGGGCCTGGGTGGCCTCACGCGCGTCGCCCCGCTTGTCGGCACGCTCGGCGGCCTTGAGCTCCACGACCATCTTGTCCGCGGCAGCGGCGCCGACCTTGTTCTCCTTGTCGAGCCGGTCGACGAGCGCCCGGGCTCCGGAGTACGTGGCCACCACCTTGAACGTGATGGTCCGGGTCGAGCTGTTGCCCGCCTTGTCGGTCACGACGACGACCAGCTTGTGGGTGCCGGTGCGCAGCGACAGTGCGTCGATGCGGACCGGGTTGGCCACGGTCTTGCCGTCGATCCTGATGGAGCGCGTGCCGATGCCGGAGAGCGTGTCGGTCGTGGTGACCCGTGCGGTCTTGACCGCGGCCACGCTCATCGTGGCCCCGTTGGCGATCCCGGAGACGCTCAGCTTCGGCGCCGTGGCGTCGATCTTGATCGTCTTGGTCACCACCTGGGAGACCGTGCCCCGGGCGTCACGCACCCGGGCCTGGACCCGCGTCGTGCCGTCCTTGGTCAGCTTGACCGGCTTGGTGTAGGCCGTCCAGGCGCCGTAGCCGATGCGGTACTCGCTGGTCAGCGTGCCCTCACCGGTCCCCTTGAGGGTCACGGTCACCGGCGAGACGTACCAGCCGCCCTTGCCGTTGGGCTCGGCCGGCGACGTGGTCACGGTGACCACGGGCGCCTCCGGCTCCTCGGGTACGACGACCTCGAACGTGCCGGTCGTCTCGTTGCCGGCCGCGTCGGTCGCCGTGTAGGCCACCTCGTGCGTGCCGCCCTCGGTGATCTCGAACGAGCCGTCGTAGTCGGTCTCGGCACCGTCGTCCACCGTGTAGGTGAGCGAGGTGACCTCGACGTCGTCGGTGGCGTCGAGCACCACGGTGCCGGCACCGGTCAGGGCGAGGTCGGCGCAGCCGACGATCGCACCCTCGCGGTGGAGGACCAGCGAGCGACCCTCGATGCGCGGGGCCCACGGGACCGTCGCCGAGGCGTACGACGTGCCGTCCGCCTCGGGCTTGATCCGCGGGTCGCCGGAGGTCGGCTCCCAGTCGGGGTTGCGCGGCCACAGCTCGTTGGGCGGCGTGCCCGCACCGTCGACGTCGTCGCGGTAGTGACCCTCGAAGCTGCCGCACTTGCCGATGTGGAGGTGCGACTCGTAGCGGCCCTCGGGGTCGAGCCCGGTGAGCGTCAGCGTAGCGGTGGTGGCGTAGCCCTCACCCCGGACCGACGAGACCAGCGTGGCCTGACCGCCGACGGTGCCGCCGGCCAGGTCCTTGACCACTCCGTCATACGAGCCGAGGACGGTGGCGGCGACCTTGGGGGCCGTCGTGTCCTCGCCGCTGTCGACGACCACGGTGGTGGTGCCGACGGCCGACACGTTGCCCGCTACGTCGATGGCGCGGTAGCGCACGACGTGGTCGCCGGGCTCGCCGAACGGCAGCGCCTCGGCGTAGACGGTCCACGTGGTCTCGTCGTCGAGCTGGAACTCGATGCGCGCCACGCCGGAGGTGGCGTCGGCGGCGGTGAGCGTCAGCGTCTTGGTCTCGGTGCCCGCCTCGGCGGCGGTCACGGTCGGGACCACGGTGTCGATCTTGACCGTCAGCGACTTGACCGCCTCGACGTTGCCCGCCTTGTCGGTCGAGCGGTACTCGATCAGGCGGCTGCCCTCACCGGTCACGGAGACCGCGGCGGTGTAGGGCGTCCAGGTGCCTCCGGCGATCCGGTACTCGGTCGAGTCGATGCCCGACCCGTCCGTCTCGTCGACCGCAGCCAGGGTGAACGACGGACGGGTGGTGTACCAACCGGCCTGGCCGTCCGCCGCGGCGATGGTCAGCGTGGTCGTGGGCGCCGCCGTGTCGGTCGGCTCCTCGGGTCCACAGCCGTCGGAGGTCAGCTCGAAGGAGTCGAACGCCGCCGAGATGGTGGCAGCCGCCGCGTTGTTGGCGAAGGCCGTCACCCCGACCCTGGGGTTGGCGATGCCGGTGAGGTCGAAGCCTCGGGGCATCGCGACCCAGGTCTGGCCGTCGGTGCTGTAGTCACCGGTGACGGCGGTGCCGTCGGTGCTGGTGAGCCGCAGCCACACGGTCGAGGGGAAGGTCGCACCCAGGCCCGCGGTGTTGGCCTCGGTCGCCGTGGCACCGACCTCCTTGGTCAGCTGGACGATGTTGCTGCCGACGTCAGCGGCCGCGCTGCGGCCCTGGCTCACCAGCTTGATGTAGTTGTCGTCGTTGCCGTAGATGATCAGGCCGGCCTGCTGGTACTGGCGGTTGATCGGCGCGGTCACCTTGGTGACCACCTGGAACGGCCCGGCGGGCAGGTCGCGGAGCACCAGGTCACCGGCACTGTTGGTGGTCTGGTAGAGATCCGTGCCGGCCATCGGGATGGTGAGGTTGCCCCCGCCGACCGTGATGTTGCCGGTCGGGCGGACGACCTCCCAGGTGTTGCTCAGCGACGTGCCGTCGAAGCTCTCGAGGCAGCCCTCGCCGGCGCACGGCGTGGCCGTGTCGTCGGGGGTGAGGGTGAAGTAGTCGTACTTCGCGGTGATGCCCGTCGAGGCGGCCTGGCTGCCCAGGGTGAGCAGGCCCACCTTGGGTGCCGTGATGCCGGTGAGGTCACGCGTCGCCGACATCGCGGTGAAGGTCTCACCGTCGGTGCTGTACGACGCGGTGACGACACCTGCGGCGGTGGCCGTCATCCGCAGCCACACCGTGTCGGGGAAGGCCGCACCCAGGTTGGCCGAGTTGGTCTCGGACGCCGTGGCGTTGACCTCCTTGGCGAACTGGATGATGTTGGCCGACTTGTCCGGGTTGGTGGAGCGACCCGAGTAGACGAGCTTGAGGTAGTTGTTGTCGTCGCCGTAGACCACGAGACCGGCCTGCTGGTAGGAGCGGTTCGCCGGCAGCGTGAGCTTGGTGGTGGCCTCGAAGGCACCGGCGGGCAGGTCCTGCAGGATGATGTTGGGCGTCGTGTTGGTGGTCTGGTAGATGTCCGTCGCCGTGACCGGGACGTTGAGCGACCCGTCGGAGACGGTCAGCGACTGGTCGACGCGCACGCTGCGGTTCCAGCGGTCGGTGTCGAGGGTGTCGCCCAGGAAGTCGTCGGAGCGCCCGCTGAAGCAGGTGGTGCTCGGACGGGTCGCGTTGACCTCCAGCGTGCGCGTGGTCTTCGCCCCGCGGGCGTCGGTCACGGTCAGCGAGACCGTGTACTTGCCCGGCGCGGTGAAGGTGTGGCTCGGGTCGGCCTCGGTGGAGGTCGCGTCGTCGCCGAAGTCCCACGCGTAGGTGAGGGGCGTGTCGTTCTCGGAGTCGGTCACCGTGCTGGTGAACGAGACCGGGAGGGGGGCCTCACCGGTGAGGGTGCTGGCCTTGATGCTGACCGCGGGCGGCTGGTTGTCGGTGACACCGCGACCGGCGAACTCGAGCCAGTTGACGTTGGCCCCGCCGGTGGTGGCGACGAAGTACAACGCGCCGCTGGTGGTCGTGGCACCGGTGAACGTGGTCGACACGTTCTGGTAGGTCTGCGCGCCCCCGGTGTTGGGGACGGTCAGGGTGCCGATCGTGGTGCCGGTGGGCGAGCCCTGGCGGACGGCGAACGTGGCGCCGGCCGTGGTGGAGGCCGCCCGCATCGTGACGCCGGTGATCCCGGTCAGGTTCATCATGTCCCAGCGGAACCAGTCACCGGTCTCGACGCCGGTGACGTTCTGGCCGCCCCCGGAGTCGGTGGTCGTCTGGGCCGTGACACCGGCGGTGCCGGTCGTGTTGTCACCGGTGCGGCCGGTCTCGTCGAAGAACTCGGCCTCCTTGTGCTTGGTGTGCACGACGACGCCGTCGACGCCGGTCAGCGCGTTGGCCGCGCCAGCACCCTTGTCGGTGTAGCTGGCGGTGATGGTGCCGAAGATGTTGGCGCCCACGTGACCGGTGTCGCCGGGCAGCGCCAGGGTGCCGCTGCAGCCCTGGTACTGCTCGTAGCCGTGCGAGTGCTCGTCGTGGCCCAGGCCGGGCTGCACGGTGACCTTGCTGCAGTCGATCGTGCCGTCCTCGGCGTCGGTGACCTTGACCTCGTACTTGAGGTAGTCGCCGAAGTCGAAGAACCCGCCGTCCAGGGGCAGGACCAGCTCGACGGTGGGAGCGCTGTTGCCGACCACGATGTCGATGTTGCTGGTGCCGGTGCGGCCGCCCTCGTCGGTCACCGTCAGGCGCGCGGTGAAGTTGCCGACGGTCGTGTAGGTGTGGCTGGCCGTGGCCGTGGTGGCGTCGGTCGTGCCGTTGCCGTCGAAGTCCCAGGCGTAGGTGAGACCGGTGGCGTCACCGGTGTCGGCGTCGTAGGACGCGGTGCCGTCGAAGTTGACGGTCAGCGGAGCGGGACCGGAGGTCCGGTTGGTGGTAACCCGCGCGACGGGGGCGCGGTTGCCCTCGACGTAGTCGATCCGGTAGATGCCGGAGTCGGTGTTGTTGCCGTTGAAGCCGCTGCCCCACTCGATCATGTAGAGGGCGCCGTCCGGGCCGAACTGCAGGGCGTGCGGGCGGATCATCGGCAGGTTGGGCAGGAACCGGTTGATGTCGGTGTAGTTGGTCCCGGCCTGGTTCATCTGGACGGTGAACAGCCGGCTGTTGTTCCAGTCGGCCCAGATGGCCTTGCTGTCGAAGTAGGCGGGCCACTTGCGGTCGGAGACCAGGTCGGCGTCGTAGTCGTAGGTGCCCGAGGTCATCGGCGCACCGCTCGCCCCGATCTCCGGGGTACCGGTGATCGAGCCGTTGTTGCTCTGCCAGATGACGGCCGACTTCGCGGGCGGCAGGTTGGTCAGGCCCGTGTTGTTGGGCGAGTCGTTGACCGGGTTGGCGCAGTCGAACTTGGCGCCGGCGGTGCTGCTGGCGAAGTTGTAGTCGTTGTACGGCGTGTTGTTGCCGACGCAGTAGGGCCAGCCGTAGTTGCCGGGCTCGTCGAGGATGTTCCACTCGACGCGGCCGTTGGGCCCACGGGTGTCGCTCACGCTGCCGGCGTCCGGGCCGTAGTCGGCGACGAGGATGTTGTCGTGCTGCTCGTCCAGGCCGATGCGGAAGGGGTTGCGGAAGCCCATGGCGTAGATCTCGGGCCGGGTCTTGCCCTGGGTGTCGGCCGCCTCGTCGAAGAGGTTGCCGGCCGGGATCGAGTAGCCACCGGCCGCGAGGGGCTTGATGCGCAGCACCTTGCCGCTGAGGCTGTTGGTGTTGCCGGCGCTGCGCTGGGCGTCCCAGGCGCTACGGCCGGCCCGCTCGTCGATCGGGCTGTAGCCGCCGGAGTCGAAGGGGTTCGTGTTGTCGCCGGTGGCGAGGTAGAGGTTGCCGTCGTGGTCGAACTCCAGCGACCCACCCGCGTGGCAGCACTCGTTGCGCTGCACGTCGACGTCCATGATCGTCGTCGCGGTGTTCAGCTGCAGCGTGTTGCCCGACATCGTGTAGCGCGCGATCCGGTCGATCGGCGCCGAGCCGGTGGGTGCGTAGTAGAAGTAGACCCAGTTGTTGGTGGCGAAGTTCGGGTCCAGGGCGATGCCCAGCAGACCGAACTCCTGCCCGGTGTAGACCGGGATCGTGCCGGCGGTCACCGCGGTGCCGTCCGGCATGATGATGCGCACGGCGCCGTTGCGGTCGATGTAGAACACCCGGCCGTCGTCGGCGATGTCGAGCTCCATCGGGTTCGACGTGTTCTCGTCGAGCGCCACCTTCTCGAAGCTGCCCTCGAGGGTCGCCTTGCAGTCCGAGGGGATCACACCGGCGGCGGTCTCGATGCCGCCGAGGATGTGGCCCAGGAACTTGGCGTCGAGGAAGGACGCCTCGGTGTGGCCCATGCCGGTGTACCAGCTGCGGCCGCCGTCGTAGTCCTGGCACCAGGCGATCGGGTGCTCGGCACCCATCGCGCCGCCGCCGGGGGCGTAGGTCGTCTCGTCCAGGGAGGCCAGGACATGCACCTTGCCGCGCGGGTTGCTGCGGAAGTTGTACCACTCGTCGGTGCGCTCCCAGCGCGGCTCGATGCCGGCCGTCGAGGGGTGCGCCGGGTCCTCGACCTTGACGGTCGCGGTCGGGGTGCCGTTGGGGTGGTTGTTGAAGTAGGAGCCGACCAGCTGGCCGTACCAGGGCCAGTCGTACTCGGTGTCGGAGGCCGCGTGAATGCCCGCGTAGCCGCCGCCGCCCTGGATGTAGCGCTCGAACGCGCCCTGCTGGGTCGGGGTCAGCACGTCTCCGGTGGTGGAGAGGAAGATGACGGCCTCGAACTGCTCGAGGTTGGCGTCGGTGAACGAGGCGCCGTCCTCGGTGACCGTGACGCTGAAGTGGTTCTCGGTGCCGAGCTTCTGGATCGCGGTGATGCCCTCGTCGATGTTGCTGTGCCGGAACGCCGCGGTCTTGGAGAAGACCATGACGTCGAACTCGTCGTGACGACGGGCTGCGGCACCCTTCTTCGCCGTCCACGGCACGGCCTTGCCCAGCGGGACGGAGTTCTTGGTGAGCTTGCTCGCCTTGGCCGCCTTGGCCTTGGCGTCCGGCGTCTTGGGGGTGGCGGCGGCCGGACTGGACACCGCGTCTGGCACCGCGCCCTGAGCCGCCGTGGCGGTCAGACCGAGGCCGACCGTGGCGCCCATGGGCAGCAGCACGATCGTGGCCAGGGCCGAGCTCAGCGTCGAGCGCGAGCCCTTCCGCAGCCGCGTGATGAGCGTGTTCATCACGAACTCCTTCGTTCGTTAAGGGATTGCGCTCCCCTGGTTCCGGGGCGGGTCCCCGGGCGTTCGGCCCTGGTGGTGCTGGTGCGATCGTGCGGTCGTGCCTCGGTGTGGTCCTGTGGCCCTGTGAGCGTCATCACGCCTTTGTTGGGGCGGAACACAAACTAAGTGCGACGGCGGTCACATCTCAACGAGGATGCGGTCCTGTCTGAGAACTTCTTTGCGACTTTCGCCGAACTTCGTCGAAAGTCGAACGTCGATTGCCACAAGTAAGGCCCCGGACGCTTACCGGCCCTCGCCGGTACTGTCGCGAGGTGAGCTCAGCCCGCCCGGTGCCCGTCGTGGCGGTCGTGGCCGGCACCTGGGTGCTGGCGATGGCCCTGCTGAGCGCGGTCGTGGTCCTGGCGCAGCTCGCCCCGGCCGAGGTGCCCGGCGGGCCCGAGCTGGGGTGGTGGGCGTGGTCGGTGGGACTCGTGGCACTCACGGTCCAGGCCCTGCTGCTGCGCTCGACGGCCCTCGCGCCCGGTCGGTCGCTGGTCCTGGTGAGCGCCGTGGCGCCGGTGGCGGCGGGCGCCGGGCTGGGGGCCGCGACCGGGGCGACGTCGGTCGCGGTGCTGGTGGCGGCGTACGTCGTCACGCTCGAGACCCCGTGGCCGCGCGCCGTCCCCTCCCTGGTGGCTGCGGCCGTGCTGGTCGCGGTCGGCGAGGGCGTCCGCGCCGGGCGGGACTCCGGCCTGACCCTGGGCGGGGCCGGGACCGCCGTCCTGCAGGGTGCGGGCACCGTAGCCGTGGCGACGGCCGTCGGTCTGTTCGTCGCCGCACGCCGCGAGACCGGCCGAGCCCGCACGGAGCAGCTGCGCGCCCTGGCCGGGGAGCAGGCCGCCCGCACCGAGGCCGCCGTGGCCCGCCAGCGCACGGCGATGGCCCGCGAGCTGCACGACATCGCGGCGCACCACCTGTCCGGCATCGCGGTGATGACGGCCGCCCTCGACCGTCAGATCGACACCGACCCCGCGGGAGCCAAGGTCGCGGTGCGCCAGGTGCGTCAGCAGAGCACCGCCATGCTGAGGGACCTGCGCCAGCTCGTGGCCATGCTCCGCGAGGACGACCCCGGCGCGGCCCCGCGCGGCGTCGAGCCCGAGACCCTGGGCGGCCTGCGACGCCTGGTCGACGACGCCCGCAGCGCCGGCCGTGACGTCGGGCTCTCGGTGCTCGGCGTACCGGCCGACCGACTGGCCGACCTCGCGGCCGGTCCGCTGGCCCAGCTCGCGGCGTACCGCACGGTCCAGGAGTCGCTGGCCAACGCGGCCCGGCACGCCCCCGGTGCCCGCTGCGAGGTCGTCGTCGACGCCCGCGACACCGGTCACGTCGTCGTCACGGTGCGCAACGACGCACCCACCGCGCCGCCACCGGTGGCGCCGGTCGGTGCGGGCGGCGGCCTCGGCATCGTCGGCATGCGCGAGCGCGCCGAGCTCACCGACGCCCGGCTCACCACCGGCCCCACTCCGCAGGGCGGGTTCCTCGTGTCGTTGACCCTGCCCGTGTCCACCGAGGAGCCGACATGACCCGACCGAGAGCAGTGCTCCGGGTCGTGATCGCCGACGACCAGCCGCTGGTCCGGGCCGGTCTGACCACCATGATCGGCGCCGAGCCCGACCTCGAGGTGGTCGCCGCCGTGGGCGACGGTCGGGCGGCGGTCGACGCCGCCCGGTCCCTGGACGCCGACGTGGTCTGCATGGACCTCCGGATGCCGGGCACCGACGGCATCACGGCCACCGCCGAGCTGTGCGGTCCCGACGTGGCCGATCCCGTGCCGGTGCTGGTGATCACCACCTTCGACGTCGACGACTACCTCTTCGGCGCCCTCGAGGCGGGGGCCTCCGGCTTCCTGCTCAAGGACGCCGAGCCCGAGGCCGTCGTGAGTGCGGTGCGTGCGGTGGCGTCGGGCCAGGGCACGTTGGACAACTCGCTGACCCGCCGCGTGCTGCAGGAGATGGTGACCCGGCGCCGTACCCAGCCCGTCGTGGCCACCCGCGCCACGGACCTGTTGACGCCGCGTGAGCTCGACATCCTGTTGCTGCTCGCGCAGGGGATGTCGAACGACGACATCGCGCGCACGCTCGTGCTCGAGGTGTCGACCATCAAGTCCCACCTGGCCCGGATGCTCCCCAAGCTCGGCGTGAGGTCGCGACTGCAGGCCGTGGTGTGGGCCTACCAGAACGGCCTGGTCAAGGTCGACGGCTGAGGCGCTCCAGCGCCTCGCGGCGTCGGTTGCATCCAAAGGTGCAACCGCCGCAGTTGCATCCCGAGCGGCTCGTCGCGGCGGCGCTGCGTTCCTAGCGTCGTGGGTGACCACTCGCCCGACCGCCAGCCCTCTGGGAGCACCCCGTGACCGTCACGAACCCCGCGCCCGCCGTACCCCTGACCGGGACCGCGATCGCCCTGCACGACGTCCGCAAGACCTACCGCAGCGGACCTGCGACCACTGCCGCCCTGCGCGGCATCTCCCTGGACCTGAGGCCCGGGTCGCTCACCGCAGTCGTCGGGCAGTCCGGGTCGGGCAAGTCGACCCTGCTGCACTGCGCCGCCGGGCTCGACCGGCCCACCAGCGGGAGGGTCGTCGTGGGCGGCCACGACATCAGCTCGCTCCCCGACGACGACCTGACCCGCTTCCGTCGCGACCACATCGGCTTCGTCTTCCAGGCCTACAACCTGATCGGCCACCTCAGCGTGCGCGACAACGTCGGGCTCCCGCTGGTCCTCGCCGGCCGCCGGGCCGATCCGGCCTGGGTGGCACACCTGGTGCACCGGATGGACCTCGGCGACCTGCTCGACCGCCTCCCCGGCGAGCTGTCCGGCGGCCAGGCCCAGCGCGTGGCCATCGCCCGGGCCCTGGTGACCCGGCCCACGGTGGTCTTCGCCGACGAGCCGACCGGCGCCCTCGACTCGGCCACCGGTGCCGCGGTCCTCGAGCTGCTGCGCAGCACGGCCCGGGACCTCGGACAGACGGTGGTCGTCGTCACCCACGACAGCCGGGTCGCCGCCGCCGCCGAGCAGGTGCTCGTGCTGGCCGACGGCCTGCTGGTGGACGCGCTCGACGCGCCCACCGCCGAGCAGGTCACCGCCCGGGTGCTGGCGGCCGGCCGATGAGCGCCGTCCTGACGTCGCGGACCCCCTCCCCCTCGCCTGCGCCTGCTGCGCCGCCCGCGCCGCGCGGCCTGCGGCGCCTGGCCGTCGCCGGAGCGCGGGCCAACTGGCCCGGCGCCGTCGGGACCGGCCTGGTCATCGCCCTGGCCTCGACCCTGACGACGCTGACCGGTGCCCTGCTCGAGTCCGGGCTGCGCGAGCCCGCGGGCGGCGGCGGCCTGCTCGTCACCCTGGCGTCCTCGTTCGCCGGCACCGCGCTCGTCCTGGTCGTCATCGTCGTCGCGGCCACCACCACCCTGGCGCTGCGCCGACGGCGGCGTGAGTTCGCCTTGCTGCGGGCCGTCGGGGCGACCCGCGGTCAGGTACGACGCCTCGTCTCGACCGAGCTGCTGCTCCTGAGCGCCGTGGCCGCACCGCTGGGCGCGATCCCCGGACTCGTCCTGACCCGGTGGCTCGACCCGGTGCTGCGCGAGGCCGGCGTGGTGGGGCCGGGCTTCGCCTCGACCCTCTCGCCCCTCCCGGTCGTGGGTGCCGTCCTGCTCGTGGTGCCCACGGCCCTGGTGGCCAGCAGGCTCGCCTCGCGCGAGACCGTCCGGGCCGCCCCGACCGCGGCGATCGCCGAGAGCGCGGCCGAGCGCACCCCGGTGGGCGCCGTACGCCGGGTCGCCGCCGGGCTCACCGCGCTCGCCGGCCTGGCCGCCGCGGGCACCCCGCTGGTCGTGCCGGGCACGGCCGGTGGCGCCCTGGCCGCCACGTCGGCGTTCCTGCTCATCGGCGCGGCCGCCCTGGCCGGTCCGGTCCTGGTCGAGTGGACCTTCACCCGCGCCGCCCGCGCCGTGCCCCGGCGTACGGGCGCACCCACCCGGCTCGCGCTCGGCAACCTGCGCGGCTTCTCCCGACGCCTGACCACCGTCGTCGTCCCGCTCGCCCTGGTGCTCGCGGTCGGCACGACCCAGAGCACCGTCGACCGGGCCGTGCAGCAGGCCGCGACCGAGCAGCTGGCCGCGGCGATCGGCACCGACCTCGTGGCCTCCTCCGGTACCGGCCTCAGCCCCGCCGATCTCGAGTCGCTGTCGGCGGCGCCGGGCGTCACCGGCGTCGTCCCGCTCGCCGACGCCCCCGCCCAGGTGCGCACCGACGACGACACCGAGCTCCCCGACGCCCTGGTCTGGGAGTCGACCACCCTGCGCGCCGTCCCGCCCGACGTCGATCACCGGGTGTTCGACCCCGACGTCAGCGACGGCTCGCTGGCCGACCTGGGGGACCCCGACACCGTCGCGGTCAGCGCCGACACCGCCTTCGAGGCCGGGACCGGCGTCGGCGACACCCTCCACGTGCGCCTGGGGGGCACCGACGTCGGGCTGCGGGTCGTCGCCGTCTACGACCGCGGCCTCGGGGTCGGCAGCGAGCTGGTCGGCCCGCAGACCCTGGCCGCCCACGGGGTGACACCGACCGTGCACCTCGCGCTCGTCGAGGCCGACGGCGGTGCCGAGGTGGCCGGCACGACGTCCACCGCCGCGTACGCCGCCGCGGCCGGCAGCCCGGACGCCGGCACCCAGCACCTGTCGACCCTGTTGACCCTGTTCCTGCTGCTGTTCGTGGGCCTGGGCTCCCTCAACGCCCTCGTCCTCCTCACCGCCGGTCGCCGCGACGAGCTGCGCCTGCTGCACCGCAGCGGCGCGACCGCCCGACAGCTGCTCCTGATGACCGGTGTCGAGGCGGTGGTGACCGGCCTGGCGGCGTGGACCATCGGCACCGTCGCGGTCCTGCCCGCCGTCGTGGGGGTCAGCGCCGGTCTGCTGGGGGCGGGGCTCCCCGTCGTCGACCTCGCGACGTACGCCGTGCTCAGTGGCGCGGTCGTCACCCTCACCGTCGCCGCGACCCTGCTCACCGCCACCCGCACCGTCCGCGCCGCCACGCGCGTGGCGCGCTGACGCGCCGCTGGGGAGAGGGGTCCAGCTGGATCCCTCTCCTCAGTGCGGGATCCAAGCGGGGAGGGCGTCGACCGCAGGCGGCCCCGTGCGTCACGACCACCGCCCGGGACAGGAGCGAAGGCCCTGGAGACATGGTCTCCAGGGCCTTCCTTCGTGGTCCGGTCTCGGGTCCGAACCCAGAAGCTCCCGGTTCGCCACTACGGGTGAGAGGTCACCCGGCGATGCGATCTCGTGGGGAAAGCCTGCCGGATCGACGCGCCCCGGCCCATGGCCCGAACGAGCCATCTTCGACTGGCCCGGTCGGGCCAGGTGCCTCAGGCCCGGAGCTCGCGGCGCAGGATCTTGCCACTGGCGGTCTTGGGGAGTGCCGCGACGACCGTGATCGAGCGGGGGTACTTGTAGGCCGCCATCCGGTCGCGACAGAAGTCGATGAGCTCGGTCTCGGCGAGGCTCGCCCCCTCGACCAGCGACACGAACGCCGTGACCGTCTCCCCCCGGTAGTCGTCGGGGACGCCCACGACGGCGGCCTCGTGCACGGCCTCGTGGCTGCACAGGACGTCCTCGACCTCGCGCGGCCAGACCTTGTATCCGGAGGCGATGATCATGTCCTTCTTGCGGTCGACGAGGTAGAACCAGCCCTCGTCGTCCATGAAGCAGACGTCGCCGGTGCGCAGCTCGCCGCCGGGGAACGCCTCGGCCGAGACGTCCGGCCGGTTCCAGTAGCCGTGCGCGACCTGGGGACCGGCGATGAGCAGCTCGCCCAGCTCGCCGACCGCCACGTCGGCGCCCGCGTCGTCCACGATGCGTGAGCGCACCGACGCGATCGGGACGCCGATCGACAGCGCCCCCGAGACCGGATCGACCGGAGCGCGCCGCCCCGGCGGCACGATGTGGGTGATCGACGACGTCTCGGTCAGGCCGTAGGCGTTGTGCACGTAGCCGCCCAGCACCGTCTCGAGCCGGTCCGCCACGGCCGGCGCGACCGGCGCACCCCCGGAGTAGATCTTGGTGAGCGACGCGAAGTCGTCGGGTCCGACCCCCGGCACGGCGGCCAGCGCGGAGAACGCCGTGATCGCCCCGACGGTGAAGACCGGACGGTGCTCGCGGATCGCGTCCACCATCACCCCCGGGTGGAACCGGTGGCCCAGGACCAGCGGTGCCGGCAGCAGCAGCGAGAGCACGCCGTGCCCGACGAGACCGGTGATGTGGAACAGCGGGGCGGTGGCCAGGATGGCGTCGTCCGGCCCGAGCTGCATCCACTCGCGGTAGTTGCGGGCGTTGACGACGAAGTTGGCGTGGGTCAGCCGGGCGCCCTTGGGGTCGCCGGTCGTGCCCGAGGTGTAGACGAGGAACGCCTCGCTGTCGGGTCCGGGCGGCGCCACGGGCCCGGGCCGCTGCCCGGCGTACCGCGCGAGCAGGCCGAGGAGGTTCTCCGCCCCGTCCGCGGGCGGCACCCCGACGGGATCGAGCACCCGCTCGTCGTCACGGGTCTGGAAGTCACGGCCGGAGAACGTGATGACGACGTCCACCCCGCTGCCGGCCGCGAGGGCCGCCACCGCCACCGGGTGCACCTCGTCGAGGCAGACCAGGGCCCGCGCGCCGGAGTCGGCCAGCACGTGCGCGAGCTCGCGCTCCTTGTACATCGGGTTGACGGAGACCGCGACGCCGCCGGCCTTCCAGGTCGCGAGCATCGCGATGACGAACGCCGGGTCGTTCTGGCTGTAGATCGCCAACCGGTCGCCGGTGGTGAAGCCGCGCTCCTGCAGCGCCGCGGCCAGCGCGTCCGAGGCCGCGTCGAGCTCGGCGACGCTCAGCGTGGCGTCGAAGTAGCGGATGGCGTCCTGGTCGGGCGCCCGCCGCACCGCGTCGGCCCACATCGCCAGCAGGTGGGGGAACTCCGGCTCCACCTCGACCGGCTGCCCCTCGCGGTAGAGGGCGCGCCACGGTCGGTCGGCGTACGTCGTCATGCCGTCAGCTCACGACCCGCGCCCGGACGTCGACCACGATGTTGCCCCGGGTCGCGTTGGAGTAGGGGCAGACCTCGTGGGCCGCGTCGGCCAGCGCCTGGCAGGTCTCCTCGTCCACGCCGGGGATCTCGATGTCGAGGCTCACGGCCAGGCCGAACGCCTCGCCGACGGGGCCGATGCTGACCGAGGCGGTGACCAGGGATCCGGAGGTGTCGACGCCCTGGCGGCGACCCGCGACGCCCAGGGCCCCCTGGAAGCACGCGGCGTAGCCGGCGGCGAAGAGCTGCTCGGGGTTCGTCGCCCCACCCGGGCCGCCCATGGCCTCGGGCACCCGCAGGTCGAGGTCGAGGTGCCCGTCGTCGCTACGGGCGTGCCCGGCTCGTCCTCCGGTGGCGCTGGCGGTGGCGGTGTAGACGACCTTGTCGAGCTCGGTGACCATCAGGTGACCCTTTCGCTGGTGGGGTGGGGAACGGCCGCGGCCGCCGGTGGGACCGTGCTGCTCCCAGTGCCGTACTGCGCGCGCAGCAGGTTGAGCCCGCCGCCGGCCTCGATGACGTCGATGGCGTGCGGGCTGGGCGGGGTGCCCTGCAGGACCTGCCCGGTGCGGCCGACGCGCACGGTGGCGTTCTTCCAGTCGACGGCGACGTCGTCCCAGCGCTCGACGGCCTCGGAGATGCCGGGCACGGTCACCAGCGGCATCCCCTGGTAGAGCTCGCCGCGCCAGAACCCCGGCGCGTAGGACTCGGCGACGACGGCGACGACGCCGGCGTTGCGCATCGCGATCATGGCCGGGTAGTGCGGGTGGCCGTAGCCGAAGTTGCGCCCGCCGACGATGACGTCGCCGGGACGCACGTCGTCGACGAAGGCCGGGTCGTAGGCCTGCATCAGCACCGAGCGCAGCTTGTCGGGGTCGTAGTACTTGATGTTGGTGACCCCGATGACCAGGTCGATGTCGAAGTCGTCGCCGAACTTCCAGGCCACGCGGCCCTCGAAGACGTCCTGCACCTTCACGACATGACCTCCCGCGGGTCGGTGATGACGCCGGTCAGCGCGGAGGCGGCGACGGTGTAGGCCGAGCCCATGTAGATGCTGGCATCGGTGCTGCCCATGCGCCCGCTGATGTTGAGCACGCCCGTCGAGATGGCGTTGTCGCCCGGCTCCAGCGGCGAGGCGTAGCCCACGCAGAAGTCGCAGGAGGCCTGCGCCACCTGGGCTCCGGCCTCGGTGAGGATGTCGAGCAGACCCTCGGCCTCGGCCTGGTCGTAGATCTTCTTCGACGTCGGGACGACGTTGAAGCGCACGCCCTCGGCCACCTTCTTGCCCTGGAGGATCTCGGCCGCGGCCCTGATCTCCTCGATCCGGCCGCTGGCGCACGAGCCGATGTAGGCGTGCTGCAGGCGGGTGCCGACCAGGTCCTCGATCGGCCTGGTGTTGCCCGACTTGGCCGAGCCCGGCAGCACGACCTGGGGCGACAGGGCGGAGAGGTCGACGTCGTGGGTGGCGGTGTACGTCGCGTCCGGGTCGCTGTAGACCGGTTCGAACTCGTCGCGGGCCACGCGGCGCGAGTACTCCAGCGACAGCTCGTCGGGGTTGAAGATCGCCGACACGGCGCCGGTGAACATCGCCATCGCGCACAGGCCCTGGCGGCGGTCGATCGACATCGCCTCGGCGCCCGGGCCGGCGTACTCCATGACCTGGTGGGCGCACGCGTCGGCGCCGTACGTCGCGATGATGTGGTGCAGGAGGTCGCGGTTGTCCACGCCCTCGGAGAAGGAGCCCTCGAGGTGGAAGCGGGTGCTCGCGGGCACGTCGAGGTAGACCGCTCCGGTGACCCAGGCCTCGAGGAGGTCCTTGCGCACGCCCCAGCCCAGCGCACCGAAGGCGCCCAGGCCGCTGACGTGACCGTCGAAGTGGACCAGGAAGTTGCCGGGGGCGGCGTAGCCCAGCTCCGCGGCCACCTGGTGCCCGATGCCGACGCCCTCGTGGACCTCGACGCCGTTGAGGCGGCCCCAGTCACGGGTGACGTTGTGCATCTGCAGCTCGCGCTCGTTGGCGCGCGTCGTCATGTGGTCGATGAACAGGACGTAGCGCTCGGGGTCCTTGACCCGCTCGATGCCGAAGTCCTCCTTCATCTGGCGGAACATGACGTCGGTGTAGCCGGGGTAGTCGTAGGCGATCATGTAGTCGGGTCGGAACGGCGCGTTCTGCGCCGGGACCACGCTGTCGAGACCACCGGCGCGGGCCAGGATCTTCTCGGTGATGGTCGATCCCATGATCAGATCTCCTCTGCCGCGGGGAGGTAGGTGCGCTGACGCTCCTCCATCTCGGGGAAGCCGATCATCTGCACGAAGTCCTCGTGCTCCATGTAGCGGCCCGACACGTCCGGGAGCGGCTCACCGGCGGCCAGCCGGGTGAAGGAGTCGCGGATGGCGGTGGCGGCCGCGAGGATGCCGTGCGTCGCGACCATGGCGACCTTGATGCCGGCCTGCTCCATGGCCTCGTTGGTGAACTCGCGCTCGACCCAGGTCCAGGCGGTCAGCGACGCGACCAGGGGCACCCCGGTGAGCTCGTGGCAGCGCTGCCACTCCTCCAGGGACGAGAAGGTCTTGGAGACCGGCATGATCAGGTCGGCGCCCGCGGCGACGTAGGCCTCGGCGCGCTTGAGCGCCTCGTCGCCCACGGCGTCGGTGCGCGCGATCAGCAGCGCGTCGCTGCCCAGGCCGTCCTTGGCGGCGCGCACCTTGCCGGCGGCCTCGACCAGCGGCGTGAGCTCGACCGGGTCGCCCACGCAGATGGGGCAGCGCTTGGGCGAGACCTGGTCCTCCATGAAGACCGCCGAGACGCCGGCGCGACGCATCGAGGCGGCGGTGCGCCCGGCGTTGATCGCGTTGCCGTAGCCGGTGTCGATGTCGGCGATGATCGGCAGGTCCGTGGCCTCGTGGATCATCCGCACCGCGTTGACGCCCTCGGTGGCCGTGAAGACCTCGGCGTCCGGCATGCCGAGGCCCGCGGCGATCGCGAAGCCGGAGGCGCACACCGCCGAGAAGCCGGCCTGGTCGGCCAGGCGGGCGGAGAGCCCGTCCCAGACGCCGGGGGCGTGGATGACGCCGTCCTGCGCGAGGAGCTCGGGGAGGGAGAGTCGTGCCATGCGTATCACCTGTTCCGTAATGCGAATCCGAGTTCGCTATTCGATATGAGGTTAGGTCGTGAAGTTGCCCGGGTCAACCAAGTACGGCGACCCGACGAGGGGGTGGGGAGCTCAGGGACCCGCGAGCATGTCGGTGGCGGCGCGCCAGGCGTAGGTGTAGTTGCGGGTGTTGGCCAACCCGGTGACGTAGCCCTTGAGCTCGCGCGTCGCGGCCGCGTTGCCGGTGGCGTAGAGCCCGGCGACGGGGGTGCCGTCCCGGCGCAGCACGCGCGCCGAGGAGTCGATCGCCAGGCCCAGCGACGACAGGCCCACGCCGAGGACGTGCAGGGGCAGCGCGTAGAACGGTGCGGTCTCGACCGCCCCGAGGTTGGGGTTGGGGTAGCGCGGGTCGCCGTAGGCCTGACGCGCGAACGGCAGCGAGCCACGGGCGAACTCGAGGTCCTCACCGGTCCGGGCCGCCACGTTGTAGGTCGCCACCGTCCCGGCCAGCCCGGCGGCGTCGACCCCGATCCCCTCGGCGAGCTGCTCGAGGGTCTCGAACCTCAGCACCTCGTCGGGATAGTCGGCCCCCGGCGGGTAGGGCCCCAGCGGGTACTGCCGGCGGAAGGTGTCGTCGAGGACCAGCCAGCACGGGAAGTTGGCCCACTGCTTGCGTCGCGAGTCGTAGGTCCGCAGCCCTCGGATCAGGGCGCCGTAGTAGCTCTCGTCGCCGAACCGGTGGCCGTCGCGGTTGACGATCATCGAGTGCGGGAAGCCGAGGTTCTCCAGCAGCTGGGAGTAGAGCGGCTCGTCGCTGCCCGGGTGGGTCCGCTCCTCGAAGCGCGCGCCCAGCACCACGAACGGGTCGGCACCTCGGACGACGGCGGCGCCGACGTCCTGCCCGAGGGTGAGTCCGTCGCCCGCGACGACGGGCGGGGCCGCCTCGATCAGCTCCGGCACGTCCTCGAGCTCGGCGGCGTCCGGCGCGTTGCCGTAGCCCCCCACGGCGAGCACGACGCCCCGGCGGGCGCGGATGCGCACGGGGCCGTCCGGCCCCTCGGCGACCACGCCGGTGACCCGGCCGTCCTCGCGCACCAGCTCGGTGACCCGGTGCTCCAGGCGGCACTCGACGCCGCGCCGTACGAGGACCTCGCGGACGAAGCCGGCCGCGAGCCCCACGCCGTGGGTGAGCAGGTCGTCGTGCTCCCGCTCGGCCAGCAGCGCCAGCTTGGCGTCCACGTCACCGGCCAGCACGTGGTAGATCTCGTCGCGGGAGACACCGGTGCGGTAGTAGACGCTGGGGCGCAGGTGCTCGCGCCACGCGCCCAGCTCGGCGCCCGGGACCACGCACTCGACGAGCCGACCCTGGCTGGTCGAGCCCGGTCCCGGCTCGTAGAGGTCGGCCGCGCCGCGGATGAGGGAGAAGGGGACGCCGGCCTCGCTGAACCACCGGGTGGCCTCGACGGCGGACTCGAGGTAGGTCCGTCGGCGCTCACGGTCGACCGGCCGGTCGGCGCCCTGCACGTGGTCGAGGTAGCGCTCGGTCGCCTCGAGGGTGTCGCCGGCGTCGTCGAGGTGGTTGGCCCCGACCCAGCAGAAGCCGCCGCTGTAGGCGGCGACACCGCCGACCATGGTCGACCGCTCGAGCACCAGCACGCGGGCACCCAGGTCGTGGGCACGCAGGGCGGCGGCCAGGCCGCCCAGTCCCCCGCCGACGCAGACGACGTCGTAGTCGTCGCGACCGCGCTGCTCGCCGGTCATCACAGCACCGCCACGGGGGCGATCGGACTGCCGGTGCCGCCCGGGAGCGGCAGGGGCGTGGCCGCGATCAGGAAGTCGTGGCCCCCACGCTCCGCGAGGGCGTCGGCGAGCTCCTCCAGGGCGAGGTTGTGGAGCAGGTGCAGCCCGAGGTGGACCAGGCTGAGCACGTGGATCGGGAGGCGGTGCTCGTCGACGCCGGGGAAGGTGTCGCCGGAGCCGTCGGTGCCGAGTAGCCCGCAATCGAGGTCGGCCACGATGCTCATCGCGCTGTGGTGCAGCCCGGCGATCGGGCCGTACTTCTGCTCCGCGGTGCGCCCCTCGGCCGCCGCCGCGTTGACGGAGCCTGCGACCGCCCGGGCGCGCCCGGTGCGGATCAGCAGCGCGTCACCGGGGCGTACGTCGGGGGCCGCGGCCCGCAGGTCCTCGGCGGTGACCGGGTCGCCCCCGGGAAGGTGGTCGATGCCCCGCAGTCGCGGGACGTCGACCAGCACGCCGCGGGTGACGACGGGGCCGGCGCCGAGCATGTCGCAGCTCGACGCGCCGGCCATCGAGACCATCGAGCGGAAGGGCCGACCGTTCCAGCCGATGCCGCCGAGCCCGATGTGGCACAGCGCGTCCATGTGGGTGTTGTCGAGCCCGTGGCACTGCACGTGCAGCTGGTCGCTGGCGGCCTGCACCGGGCCGCCGGCGTTGGACCCCCACGCGGTGACCATCTCGTGGCGCACGGCGGCGTCGAGCCCCTGCGGGTAGTACGGCGGCGCCGCGACGTCCAGCGGCATCCCGAGCGAGACCGCCCGGCCGGTGCGGGCCGCGGCCGTGGCCCGGCGCACGTTGTCGGACGTCACCAGGTTGAGGGTGCCGCGCTCGTCGTCCGCGCCCCAGCGACCCCAGTTGGCGTGCACGCCCAGGCTCTCGCCGTAGGCGCGGACCTCGTCGGCGGTCATCTCGCCGGCGGGCTCGACGGTGGTCTCGCTCATCGCAGGAACTCCCGGTAGATGGTCATCGTGTCCGCCGCGGCCTGCGGCTCGGGGTCGGGCCACCACACGGTCGCCGGCGTGTCGACGATCCGCAGCAGGTCGTCGGGCACCAGGTCGGCGGCGTCGTCGAGCGCGTTGGCGAGCATGTCGTGGGGCCCCGCGACCAGGATCGCCGGACGGGTCAGCAGCGGCAGCCGGGCCCGGGTGTCGTAGTCGAAGGCGGCGCGGTAGGCACCGTCGTACGTCGCGCCGCTCTCGTGGATGCCGACGGCGTAGAGCTGCAGGTCCTCGGCGGAGGGCAGGCCGATGCTGCGGGCGGCCGCGTGGTCGACGCGGTACCACGGCCAGTAGAGGAAGACCTCGCGGCGCCAGTGCCAGGCGCGCTGCACGTGCGTCCCGAACGGGTCCGCGGCGAGGTCGGGGAAGTAGTGGGCCTGGAGGTCGTCGCGGAAGTCCGCGGAGATGACGACCGGCGCCTCGAGGACGGCGCGACCGATCCGCTCGGGTCGCGTCACCGTCATCTCCAGGGCCGTGCAGGCCCCGGTGTGGGAGCCCCACACGTCGAAGGAGTCCCAGCCCAGGGCGTCGGCCACGGCGAAGGCCTCCGCGGCGAGGTCACCGACGTCGGGGGTGCGGTCCAGCGGCTCGGACAGGCCGTTGCCGAAGTAGTCGAGGGCCGCGACCGTGCGGCCCTCGGCCAGGCCGCGGACGACCGGCTCGAACTGTGCGGAGGAGCCGCCGCCGGTGGAGAGCACCAGCAGCGGACGCCCGGTCGAGCCCGCCCGACGCAGATGGGCCAGACCGACGGAGGTCTGGACGTAGTCGTGCCAGAGCCCGGTGCCCGGCGCCGGCGTCGTGACGGGCACCGCGAGGGACGAGCCGTCGTCCGACTCCCCCGTGGCCGGCAGGGCCGACGCGAGCTCGGCGAGCGTGTCGACGCAGGTGGCGCCGGCGGTGGCGACGCCGCCACCGGTCAGCGCCCGGGTCAGCTCGTCCCAGGCGCGCACGTAGGCCTCGGGACGGGTGGTCGCGGCGACGAAGCCGGCGTGGAGCTCGCGGACGCCGGGCAGCGGGGCACCGTGGGTGCGCGGCTGGGTCGGGTCGTCGGGGCGCACGAGCCGCCGGTCGCGCAGGAAGGACCAGAAGGCGGTCAGGTGGGTGCCGTCGACGCGGGCAGCCGGCGACGGTGGCGTGGTGCCGTGGTCGGCCCAGGCGAGCGGGGCCCGCTCGTCGACCAGGACCGTGACGCCGCAGGGGGTTCCGGCCGCCGCGAGACCGGAGGCGACGCCGGGCACCAGCGCGACCGCGTGCTCGAGCGCGACGAGGTCGACCTCGGTCCGCCCCAGGAAGCCCAGGGCCGCCACGACCGTCTCCACGCGCTCGGCGAGCCCGCTGGCGTCGGCGCGGGCCGAGCCGCCGACCCCCGGGGTCTCCACCACGACGACCCGACGCCGGGGCAGCAGTGCCGCCAGCTCGTCGGCGACGCAGGACGCCGCACGGGTCAGCCCGGCGAGGACGACGAGGGTCCGCCCGGTGCCGCCGACGTACAGCCGCACCTGGCCGCGCGAGGTGCTCGCGTAGTACGGACGCGTCATGCGTGCCGCTCGGCAGCGGCCGTGGCGGCCGCGTCGATCTCGGGTACGGCGATCTCCGGGTCCAGGCCCAGGTGGCGGGCCACGAGGTCGGGGTCCTGGTCGAGCTCGGCCGGGGTGCCGGACGACAGGATCTCGCCGCGGTGGATGAGGTAGGCGTGGTCGCTGATCGGCAGCGCCTTGGAGGCATTCTGCTCCACGAGCAGCACCGTGGCCCCGGCGGCGTGGATGGTCGCGATCGCCTCGAAGACGATGTCGACCAGCGCGGGCGACAGCCCCATCGACGGCTCGTCGAGCAGGACCATCGTCGGCTTGGTCATCCAGGCCCGCGCGATGGCGAGCATCTGCTGCTCGCCGCCGCTCATCAGGCCGGCGGTCTGCTTCTTGCGTTCGGCCAGCCGCGGGAAGAGCTCCCAGACCTCGTCGAGGTCGGCGGAGCGCCTGCGGCCGCGGGCGAAGGAGCTGAGCTCGAGGTTCTCCAGGACGGTGAGCGGCGAGACGACCAGGCGTCCCTCGGGCACCAGGGCCAGGCCCCGGCGCACCGTGCGGTGCGCGGAGAGCCCGGTGATGTCCCTGCCGTCGAAGGTGACGCGCCCGCCGGTCGGCTTGAGCAGGCCGGCGACGGTGTTGAGGGTCGTGGACTTGCCGGCGCCGTTGGCGCCGAGCAGGGCGGTCAGCGACCCCCGCTCGACCTCGAGCGAGAGGCCCGTCAGGGCGGGGATGGTGCCGTAGCGGACGTCGAGGTCCTCGACGCTCAGGATGGACGACATGGTGGTGCCTCTACTTTCCGAAGTAGGCGCGGCGGACCTCGGGACGGCGCAGGCAGGTGTACGGCTCGTCCTCGGCGATGACCTCGCCGGCGGCGATGACCGCGACCCTGTCGCAGCTGCGCTCGAGGAGGCGCATGTTGTGCTCGACGACCACGACCGTCATGCCGTCGGACCGCAGCCGGTCGAGGAGCTCGGCGATGGGGAGCCAGTCGGCGTCGTTCATGCCGGCGGTCGGCTCGTCGAGCATGAGCAGGGTAGGTCGGGTCGCCAGGGCCCGGGCGATCTCGATGCGCCGCTGGTCGCCGTACGACATGGTCTCGGCGAGCCGGTCGGCCTGGTCGGCGAGACCGACGAACTCGAGCACCTCCTCGGCCGCGGCCCGGGTCTCCTGGCGGTCGCGGCGGTCGGTCGGCGAGACGGCCAGGCTGGAGAGCAGCGAGGCCTTGCGGTGCCGGTAGGTCCCCGCCTCGACCTGCTCGCGCACGGTCAGGCCACGGAAGAGCCGGATGTTCTGGAAGGTCCGGGCCACTCCGAGCGCGCTGATGGCGCGGGCGTCCTTGCCGGTGGCGTCCTGGCCGTGGATGGTCATCCGACCGCCGCTGAAGGTGCCGAAGCCGGTCAGCAGGTTGAGCAGGGTGGTCTTGCCGGCCCCGTTGGGCCCGGCGATGCCGAAGACAGTGGCCTCGGGCACGTCGAAGGTCACCGACGAGAGCACGTGCAGCCCGCCGAAGCTCTTGCTGATGGAGTCCAGGCCCAGGGCGGTGCTGCCGGTGCTGCCGGCGCCGCCGGTGCTGTCGGCGCCGCGGGCGCCGTACGGCGTCGGTCGTGCGGTGGTGTCGCTCATCGCGTCGCTCCTGCCTGGTCGAGCGCCGGGTCGGGTGCCGGGTCACGGGTGCCGTCGACGGCGTCGGGTGGCTGCCGCTTGCGCAGCCGCCTCTCGCGCAGCCGACGCCAGCGCAGCGGGTCGATCAGGCCGCCGGGGAGGAACAGGATGATCACGAGCAGCAGGGCGCCGTTGATGATCGACTGCCCCTCGGTGATGTACTGGCTGATGTAGACCGGCATCCCGGTGAAGACCGCCGCGCCGATGACCGAGCCGAACCAGTGGTAGGCCCCGCCGAGCACCACGCTGGCGATGATCGTGACCGACAGGTTGATGTAGAAGGTGTCGGGGTCGATGTAGGACAGCTGCGAGGCCTGCATCGCGCCGCCGACGGCGCCGATCGCGCCCGAGAGGCCGAAGGCGATGATCTTGACGCGGGCCACCGGTACGCCGAGGGCGGCGGCCACGGCCGGGTCCTCGCGGGTGGTGTCGGCGGCGACGCCGAACTGCGAGCGCTTCAGCAGGTAGAGCAGCCCGCAGACGAGCGCGAGCATGATCGCCATCTGCGGCATCGTGATCGTGTAGGCGACGACCTCGCCGGCCGAGCCGCCGGTGTAGTCGACGAGGTTGACCACGAACACGCGGGTGATGAGCACGAGGGCGACCGTCGCCAGCGCGAGCCAGTGGCTCGAGAGCTTGAGGAACACCCGGCCCACCAGCAGGCCGAAGAGGCCGGAGGCCACGGCGGCGCCGATGATCGAGCCGAAGAGCCCGAGGCTCGTCTCGTTGTAGAGCCAGATCGACCCGAAGGCGCCGATGGCGCCGAAGGTCACGGTGGCGAAGCTCAGCAGGCCGGTCCACAGCTTGACGTAGGTGGACAGGGCGAGCACGGCGCCGGCCATGGCGAACATGGTGGCGCTCTGCAGCAGGACCAAGGTGGGGTTCATCGGGTCACGCCCTTTGGAAGTCGGCCGAGCCGAGCAGGCCCGTGGGCCGCCACAGCAGCACGACGAGCACGAGGCCGAAGGTGATCGCGTCCTGGTAGGACGCGGAGATGTAGGAGGCCGACAGGGTCTGGACGACGCCGATGAACAGCCCGCCGATGGCGCTGCCGCGGACGTCGCCCATCCCGCCGATGACCACGGCGGCGAAGCCCTGCAGCAGGAGCGCGTCGCCGAGGTTGAAGTTGAAGCTCTGGCCGCCCGCCATCAGGATGCCGGCCAGGCCGGTGACCGCACCGGACAGCATGGCCGCCCCGATGATCATGGCCTGGGGGCTGATGCCGGTGATCTGGGCCGAGCGCTTGTCGAACCCGACCGCGCGGATCGCCGATCCGACGTTGGTGCGGTGCAGCAGGAAGTAGACGGCAGAGATGACGACGACGGCGCAGACCACGGCCAGGACCTGGGTCTGCAGCACGTCGATCGGGCCGATGCTGATCTGGCCGCGGGGTGCGGTGCCGGGAGGGAAGCCGACCGGGGTCGCCTCCGTGGCGATGCTGAGCACCTCGCGCAGCGCGATCCACATGCCGATGCTGGCGATGACCGCCCCCAACAGCTGGACCCCGCGACGACGCAGCGGCTCGAAGGCGACCTGGTCGACCAGGACGGCGACCAGCCCGGCGCCGATGACGCCGAGGATCGCGGCCAGCCAGAAGGGCAGGCCGCTCTCGTCGAGGACGAAGTAGGTGATCATCGCGCCGTACGTGGCGTAGACGCCCTGGGCCAGGTTGAGGATCTGCATCGTCGAGAAGACGATGCCGAACCCGACGGCGAACAGTGCGTAGATCGCGCCCGTGCAGATGCCGTTGATCAGCTGCTCGAGGAGAAGCACGCTGGTTCCTCTCGGTCGTGGGAACGCGCGACCACGGGTCCGCCCGGCCGGTCCGAGGGACCGGCCGGGCGGATCCGCGTGGGTGAGCGGTTAGTTGGCGGGCTTCCAGGCGGCGATGTCGCCGTCCGGGGCGGTGTAGTTGACGATCTGGACCGCGGACGTGGCGTTGAGCTGGCCGCCGTCGAACGTCACGTCGCCGTAGATCGTGTCCTTGAGCTCCGTCATGCCGTCCAGGGCCTTGGACAGCCCGGCGCGGGTGGTGTCGTCGCCGGCCGCCTTGAGCCCCATCGCCAGGGTGTAGATGGCGTTGTAGCCCTGGGCGGCGTAGCCGTCCGGCGCCTCGCCGTACTCCTTGGTGTAGGCCTCGACGAAGGCCTTCGCCGCGTCGTTGGCGGGCTGGTCGGACAGGAAGTAGACCGGGAACGGCACGCTGGCGAGCGCGTCGGGCTGGGACTTGAACACGCCCGAGCCGCTGATGGTCTCGCCGGTGATGACCTGCCCGTCGTAGCCCTTGTCGTGCAGTGCGGCGATCAGCCCGACCGCGTTGGACTGCGTCCCGGCCACGACGATCGCGTCGGAGTCCTTCTGGATCAGGTCGGTGGCCGCGCTGGTGAAGTTGGTGGTCGTGGAGAGCGTCTCCACGGTCCCGAGGTCCTGCACGCCGGCGTCGTTCATGCCGCTGACGAACGCCTCGGCCTGGGACACGATGCCGGAGTTGTCGGTCATCACGCCGTAGGCGACGGACTTGATGCCGGTCTGCTCGGCGACGGTCTGCGACACCTTCTCGTTGGCCGGCTGCGGCATGGTCACCGTGCGGAAGACGTACGGCGGGTCGGCCAGGTCGACGTCGGTGGCCCCCCACAGCATGAGCGGGACCTTCTGCTTCTCGGCGATCGGCTTGGCCGCTCCGGCCACCGTGGAGAGGATGCAGCAGGTGATGCCGACGATGCTCTTGTCGGCCGCGAGCTGCGCGGCGACGCTGGCCGACTTGGCGGGGTCCTCGGAGCCCTCCTTGGCGACCAGCTCGATCTTCTTGCCGTTGTCCATCAGGTCGTCCGCGTTGACCTGGGCGGCCGCGATCCGGGCGCCGTTGGCGAAGGTCTTGCCGGCGCCGGCGATCGGCCCGGTCTCCGCGACGATCATCCCGATGCGGACGGTGTCCCCGTCGGCTCCGGCTCCGCCGTCCTTGGCGCAACCGCTGGCGGTCATGGCCAGGACGGTCAGCGCGACGGCCACGAGGCGGCGGTTCCTTCGCGGACCGGGCCTGACGGGGGTGCTGTCGATCCGCACGGGGGTCTCCTACTCGCCGGTGGTGGTCTGTTCCGTATTACGAACTAGAGTTCGGAATACGGTGACGCTAGACCCGCGATGTGACGTACGTCAACCTCTTCGAATCGCGAAGCGAAACAATTTCGAAACGGGGTTCCGGAATCCGGACCACCCCGGGATCAGGCGTTCAGGCAGCCCGACAGCACCGAGGCGGCCTCGATCACCAGCGCGATCGTGTGGTCGCGCCGCGCGTCGCTGAAGTTGGCCACCGGGCCGCCGACACTGAGGGTGGCGACCGCGATCCCGTCCGCTCCGAGCACGGGAGCGCCGACGGCGGCGACCCCCTCGACGTAGTCCTCGAGCGACAGGGCGTAGCCCTGGTCGCGGGTGTCCTGGAGCTTGCGGCTCAGCTCCGCCCGGCTCGTGGCGGTGTGGGCGGTGAACTGCTGGTGCGTCATCTCCAGCACCGACGCCTCCACCTCAGGGCAGAAGGCCGCGAGCGCGACCGGGCCGGCGGCCACGTGGTAGGGCAGCACCGAGCCGGGCGTCAGGCCGGCGACCTGCACCGGGTTGGCCCCCACGATGGTCTCGATGATCACCGCCCCCTGCGGTCCGGGGACCATCAGGAACGCCGTGTCGCCCAGCTCGTCGGCGAGCCGCTGCATGAGCGGCAGCGCCTCGCGGCGCAGGTCGAGGTCGGCCCGCGCGATGGCCCCCAGGACCAGCAGGCGCGTGCCGAGCCGGTAGCCGCCGTTGGCCGACCGCACCAGCCAGCCCACGGCGACCAACGTCTGCAGCAATCGGTAGGTCGTGGTCTTGTTGAAGCCGGTCTCGGCCGCGAACTCGCTCAGGGACAGCTCGCGCCGCTCGGTCGTGTAGAGGTCGAGCAGCCGCGCGCCCTTGATGATGGACCCGACGATGTTCTTCGGGTCGAGATCCGTCTCCATGGCCGGACCATACCGTTATTCGGAATCGGCTTCGAGGGACGAATCGGGCGCGGGAACGGGCGGCGACGGCGTCGGGGCCTCCCGGTGGCCCATCAGGGTCAGGGCGTACTGCGCGTAGGCCCGCGCCACCGACGCGGCGTCGAGAGGACCCTCGGGCCGGAACCACGACGGCAACGAGGTGCACATCGTGGCGATGGCGCGCAGCGTCGTCCGGGCGTCGTCGACCTCGAAGGCGCCGACGTCCAGGCACGCGGCGGCCTGGGTGTCGAGCGCGTGCTGGACGCCGTCGCGCAGCCCGGTGATCCGGGTCCGCTCCTGCGGACCGAGGGCCCGCATCTCGCTGGCCCCGATGAAGGCGAGGTCGGCGCGGACCGCGTGGAAGAGGGCGAGCGACTCGACCATGCGGGCGAAGGAGTCGACCGGGTCGCGCCCCTCGACCCGCGCCGCCTCCACCCGCCAGCCGATCTCGGCCAGGGTGAGGTCGAGCAGGGAGACCAGGAGCCGCTCCTTGCTGGGGTGGTGGTGGTAGACCCCGGCGACGCTCAGGTGGGCCTCGGTGGCGACCTCGCGCATGCTCGTCGCGTGGAAGCCCTGGCGCACGAACACCCGCGCCGCGGCCTCCAGCACCGGATCGATCGAGATGGTGGAGAAGTCCCGCCAGGCGCCGCGACGCCCCTCGGGGGTCGCGCCCCGGGACGCCGGGACCTGCGGGATCGCCGCGGACCCGGAGGACCCGGCAGGCCCGCTCAGGAGGTCGGGGGCCGTGGTGTCGAGCAGCTCGGCGATCCGGTGCAGCCGGGTCACGGTCAGCGGGGTGCGGCCGTTCTCGACGGCGCTCAGGGTCGCCGGGCTGACGCCGAGCCGTCCGGCGAGCGCCCGCAGCGAGAGCCCGACCTCCTGCCGCCGCGCGCGGATCGCCCCACCAACGTCCTTGAGTTCAGCCATACTGAACAGACTACCGCGCTGGACGGCGACTGAACACCTACCGTACGATCGTTTGGTCCGTTCAGCGAAGGAGTCCCGTGTCCGACCTCGTCCCGCTCGACCGGCTCGGTCCCGCCCTGGTGCAGGCCACGGGCGACCCCGCGTGGTCCGACCTCGAGCTCGAGCTGATCGCCGGCGGCAAGTCCAACCTGACCTTCGTCGTACGCAGCGGGGCCGGGGAGCTCGTCCTGCGGCGTCCGCCCACCGGCACGCTGCTGCCCAGCGCGCACGACATGACCCGCGAGGCGCGGGTGCAGCGCGCCCTGGCCGGCACCGACGTCCCGGTCGCGCGGATCGTGCTGGCCGACGACGGCGACCTCCTCGGCGTGCGGTGCTACGTGATGGAGAAGGTCGAGGGCCACGTCATCCGAGGCAGCCTGCCCGCGCCGTTCGAGGGACCGGCGGCCCGCGAGCACCTCTCGTTCGCCTTCGCCGACACCCTGGCCACCCTGCACGCGGTCGACCCCGCCGCCGTCGGCCTGGGTGACTACGGCCGCCCCGACGGCTTCATGGCCCGGCAGGTCCGGCGCTGGACCGGTCAGTGGCAGGCCAGCCGGACCCACGACGTACCCGAGATCGACGAGCTGGGCCGACGGCTGGCCGCCGCGGTGCCGACCCAGCAGCGCTCGACCGTCGTCCACGGCGACTTCCGTCTCGACAACGTCGTCTACGACGGCGAGGACCCGCGCACGATCCGGGCCGTCCTCGACTGGGAGCTCTCGACCCTCGGCGACCCGCTCGCCGACGTGGGCCTGCTGATGCTCTTCTGGGCCGGCCCCCAGGACCCGACCCTGAGCCTGATCCCCGGCGTCACCCACCTGCCGGGCTTCCCCGACCGCGACGCGATGGTGGCGCGGTACGCCGCCTCGTCGCCCGTCGACCTCTCGGACCTGGCCTACTACCGGGCGTTCGCGCACTTCAAGTTCGCCGTCATCGCCCAGGGCGTCTCCGCCCGCTCGGCCGCCGGAGCCATGGCCGGACAGGACTTCGGCGACCTCGACCACGAGATCCGCCAGCTGGGCCGTGCCGGCCTCGAGCTGGTCTGACCCGACAGGAAGCAGACGATGGACTTCACGCTCTCCCCCCAGGCCCGCGCGGCCAGTGACGACATGTGGGACTTCATGCGCTCGCACGTCTTCCCGGCCGAGCCGGTCTGGACGGCCCAGCTCGCCGAGAACGGCCCGCACTCGCACCCTCCGGTGATGGAGGAGCTCAAGGCCGAGGCGCGCCGACGTGGCCTGTGGAACCTCTTCCTCCCGCAGAGCTCCGGCCTCTCCAACGTCGACTACGCCGCCGTTGCCGAGATCTCCGGCTGGTCCCCCGTGATCGCCCCCGAGGCGATCAACTGCCAGGCGCCCGACACCGGCAACATGGAGACCCTCGAGCTGTTCGCCACCCCGGCGCAGCGCGAGCAGTGGCTCGAGCCGCTGCTCGCCGGCGAGATCCGCTCCGCGTTCGCGATGACCGAGCCTGACGTCGCGTCCTCCGACGCCACCAACATCACCACCCGCATCGAGCGCGACGGCACCGACTACGTGATCAACGGTCGCAAGTGGTGGATCACCGGCGTCGCCGACGAGCGCTGCCGGGTCTTCATCGTGATGGGCAAGACCGACCTGGAGGCCCCCACGCACCGCCAGCAGTCGATGATCCTGGTCCCGCGGGACACCCCGGGCGTCACCATCGAGCGCAGCCTGCCGATCTTCGGCTACCAGGACCAGCACGGGCACTGCGAGATCACCTTCACCGACGTCCGGGTGCCGGCCACCAACCTCCTCGCGGAGGAGGGCGACGGCTTCCTCATCTCCCAGGCCCGCCTGGGACCCGGCCGGATCCACCACGCCATGCGGGCGATCGGCATGGCCGAGCGGGCCCTGGCCCTGATGGTCGAGCGGGCCAGGACCCGGGTCGCCTTCGGCAAGCCCCTCGCCGAGCAGTCCAACGTCCTGGACCTGATCGCCCAGTCGCGCATCGAGATCGACCAGGCCCGGCTGCACGTCTACCACGCCGCCTGGCTGATCGACCGGCACGGAGCCAAGGGCGCACGCAGCGAGATCTCGGCGATCAAGGTCTCGGCGCCCGCCATGGCCACCGCCGTCATCGACCGCGCCATCGAGGTCTTCGGCGGGATGGGCGTCTCCGACGACACCCCGCTCGCCTACTTCTACGCCTGGGCGCGCGTGCTGCGCATCGTCGACGGGCCCGACGCCGTCCACCGGCGCACGGTCGCGCGCATGGAGCTCAAGCACACCCCGCCGTACGTCGGCTGAGAGGGCGACCCGTGAACCCCCTGGACCGCTTCCGGCTGGACGACAAGGTCGTCCTGGTCACCGGCGCCAGCTCCGGGCTGGGCGTGGGCTTCGCCCACGCCCTGGCCGCGGCCGGCGCGACCCTCGTCCTCGCCGCCCGGCGCGAGGACCAGCTGGAGGCCGTCGCCGCGGACCTGCGCGCCCAGGGCACCACCGTCCTCACCGTGCGCACCGATGTCTCCGTGCTCGACGACTGCGAGGCCGCCGCGGCGGCTGCGGTGGCGCAGCTCGGACGGATCGACGTCCTGGTCAACAACGCCGGCGTCGGTCACGCCGGGAGCGCGCTGCGCGAGGACCCGGACCGGTTCCGGAGCACGATCGACATCAACCTCAACGGCGTCTACTGGATGGCTCGGGCCTGCGCGCCCCACATGCCGCGGGGGTCGGCCGTCGTCAACGTCGCCAGCGCCCTGGGCCTGGCGGCCTCGCGCTACCCACAGGCCGGCTACTGCGCAAGCAAGGCCGGGGTCCTCGGCCTGACCCGCGACCTGGCCCAGCAGTGGTCGCAGCGCCGGGGCATCAGGGTCAACGCCCTGTGTCCCGGCTACTTCGACTCCGAGATCACCAACGGCGAGGGGTCCGAGGCCCTGCGCGAGATGGTGGCGCAGCACAGCATCCTCGGCCGGTTCGGCGAGCAGGCCGAGCTCGACGGCGCGCTGCTGTTCCTGGCCAGTCCCGCCTCGTCGTACATGACCGGCGGCTCGCTGGTCGTCGACGGCGGACTCACCGCGACCGTCTGAGCCGACTCCCGGGCCACCACGTGAGGCGCGCGACATCGCCCGAATGCCCCGCCTCCGCTAATTTGGTCACATGACCAGTAATAGCGAAGCCACTCCGACCACCCCCGTCCGGCCAGGCCGGGCCGGAGCCCACCCGTGGTGACGGCCCTGCAGCGCCTGGCCACCCTGTGCGTACGACGGCGCTGGCTGGTGCTCGTCGCCTGGCTGCTGGTCCTGGGGGCGGCTGGCGGCTCGGCGGTGGCCTTCGGCGGGCGGACCGACGACTCCTTCAGCGTGCCGGGAACCGAGTCCGAGCAGGCGCTCCAGCTGCTCGACCACCGCTTCCCGGGTACTGGCGGCACCACCGCGCGCATCGTCTTCGCGGCGCCCGAGGGCCACGACCTGGGCGAGCAGCGCTACGCACGCCTGGTCGCGGCCACGGTCGCGCAGGCCCGCGACGTGCCGCAGACGATCCCCGGGGCCGCCCGCGAGTTCCGCTCCAGCCTGCAGGTCTCGCCCGACCGGCGGGTGGCCTTCGCCGACCTCCAGCTCGACGTCCCGGTGTCCGAGATCGACACCGGCACCAAGCAGGCGCTGGAGGAGGTCGCCGGACCGGCCCGCGCGGCCGGTCTCGACGTCGAGTACTCCGGCGGGGTGATCAGCACCAGCGAGCCCGGCGGCGAGGCGGACCTGATCGGGATCGGTGTCGCCTACCTCGTCCTGCTGGTGACGTTCGGCGCCCTGCTGGTCGCCGGACTCCCCCTGCTCAGCGCCCTGCTCGGGATCGGGGTGGCCTCGCTGACCATCACCGCCCTGTCGGGCGGGCTCACGATCAGCTCGTCGGCGCCGACGCTCTCGCTGATGCTCGGGCTGGCCGTCGGCATCGACTACGCGAGCTTCATCATCTCCCGGGCCAGACAGGCGCGCCGCGAGGGCGCCGAGGTGGACGCCGCGATCATCCAGGGCACGGCCGCCGCCGGCGGCTCGGTCGTCTTCGCCGGGGTCACCGTGATCCTCGCGCTGCTCGCCCTGTCCGTGGTCGGCATCCCCTTCCTGCGCACCATGGGCCTGGCAGCCGCGGGGTCCGTGGCCGTGGCCGTCGTCGTGGCCGTGACGTTCCTGCCCGCCCTGATGGCCGTCACCGGCGACCGGTGGGCCCGCCAGCGGCGTACGCCGCGCGAGCCGGCGCTCGGACGCCGGTACGTCGGGGCCGTGACGCGTCGCCCGTGGATCGCCCTGGGGCTCGCCCTGGTCGTCGTCGTCCTCGGCGTGGTCAACGTCCCGGGTACCCGCCAGGGGCTGCCGTCCGACAGCAGCGCCCCGACCGACACCACCCAGCGCCGCGCCTACGACCTGCTCGCCGAGGGCTTCGGCGAGGGGGCCAACGGTCCGCTGCAGCTGGTGATCGACACCCGGGGGACCGCGATCGACGCATCGAGGGCCGGGACCGACGCCCTCGGCCTGCTGCGCGGCGACCGCGACGTGCTCGACGTGGCCGGGCCGCTGGTCAACCAGGCCGGCGACCTCGCGATCGTCGTGGTCACCCCGCGCAGCGGCCCCTCCTCCCCCGCGACCGCCGACCTGGCGCACCGGATCCGGACGACGGCCGCCGACCTCGGGGACCGGCGCGACGTCGACACCTACGTCACGGGTCAGACCGCGGTCGACCTCGACACCGCGTCCACGGTCGCCGGGGCGATGCCGCTCTTCGTCGGCCTCATCCTCGTCCTGGCGCTGCTGCTCCTCATCCTGGTGTTCCGATCACTCCTGGTCCCCCTGGTCGCGGTCCTCGGGTTCGCGGCGAGCCTGTTCACCGCGCTCGGCGTCACCCGGTTCGTGTTCCAGGACGGGCACGGGTTGTCGCTGCTCGGCGCCCAGGGTGACGGCCAGGTGGTCAGCTTCGTGCCGGTCCTCACCGTCGCAGTCCTCTTCGGGCTCGCGATGGACTACGAGGTCTTCCTGGTCAGCCGGATGAAGGAGCTCCACGACCACGGCGCGGACCCGCACGAGGCGACGGTCTCGGGCTTCGCCTCGAGCGCCCGTGTGGTCACCGCCGCGGCGATCATCATGATCGCGGTCTTCGTCGCCTTCGTCCTCGACCCGTCGATCGTCATCAAGCAGATCGCGTTCGCGCTCGCGGTCGGCATCGCCGTGGACGCCTTCGTGATCCGGATGACGGTGATCCCGGCGATCCACCAGCTCCTCGGCGCGCGGGCCTGGGCCCTGCCACGGCTCCTGGACCGACTGCTGCCCCGGATCGACCTCGAGGGCTCCTCCCTCAGCTGAGGGACGTCCGCACCTCAGGCGGCCGGGCCACCCGAGGTGCGGGCGAGCTGGAGCAGGTGGGCCAGCATCGCCAGCACGCCCTCCGGGTCGGCGCCGTCGGGATCGGCCAGCCAGGCCAGGACCATGCCGTCGAAGGTCACCGCGACGAGCTCACCGAGGGTCGCGACCGTCGCGGGGTCCAGGTCGGAGTCGGCCAGGGCGAGCTCGACGACGTGGCGGGCCGTGGCCCGGTAGAGCTGGTACTGCCGGGCGGCCAGCTCGCGCATCCCGGGGGTCCGCACGGCCAGGACCGTCAGCTCGTAGGTCCCGAGCTGGGTGCCGAGGTCGTCCTCGGCGATCGAGCGGAAGGTCGCCAGCAGCGCCTCGCGGTAGTCGGTCTCGTCGGACAGGGCGAGGGCCTCGGTCACCGTCTCGATGCGGCGCAGCAGCTCGCGCACCACGGCGTCGAGCAACCCGGCCTTGTCCTTGAACCAGTAGTGCACGGTCCCGAGCGGCACCCCCGCCTCGTCGGCGATCTTGCGGGTCGTGGCCGCGCCGACCCCGTCGCGGCCGATGACCGTCATCGCCGCGGTGACCAGCTCGGCCTGGCTGGTCCGCGGTGGTCGTCCGCGGCGCGGGGCCGCGGGGACGGACGGGGCGGGGGGAGCGGCGCCGTCGACCATGGGCGTGATTCTCACACGCCCATCGCGATCGAGTGCGGGCGCCCGACCTCCCACCCAAATTAATTGGTCACTTGACCACATGCCCGGTGGTGCCCCACGATCCCTCGGGACGAGCTCGACCGTCGTCGTCCCCGAGCCCCCGGCGAGCAGGAGATCGACATGGCCCAGACGGCCCAGCCCCGCACCCCCGACCACGGGTTCCGCACGGCGGGCCGGACCGTCGTCCTGGCGACCTTCGCCGCGCTCGTCGTCGTGACCCAGGTGCTGTGGCTGACCTTCTCCCCCGTCACCGACGAGGTCGCCGGCGACCTCGGCGTCGGCTCCGGCCGGATCGGCGACCTCACCGCGCTCAACCCGCTGGTCTTCGTGGTGCTCGCCCTGCCCGCCGGACGGTGGCTCGACCGCCGGCTCGCGCCCACGCTCGCCTGCGGCGCCGCCCTGACCGCTCTGGGGGCGACGGTCCGGGCGCTCGGCCCGGACTCCTTCACCACCCTGCTCTGCGGGCAGATCGTGGTCTCGCTGGGCCAGCCGCTCGTCGTGGGGGCCACGACCGCCGTCGCGGTCCGCTTCGCCCCCGCCCGCTCGCGGGCGACGGTGATCGCCCTGGTCAGCGCCGCGCAGTTCGTCGGGATCCTGGTGGCCGCGCTCAGCACCGGCCCTCTCTACGACGCCGTCGGTCTCGACGGGCTCGTGCGCGCGCAGGCCGTCCTCGCGGTCGCGGTCGCCCTCGCCGTCGCCGTGTCCGTGCTGGGCGTCGCCCCGCTCCACGACGGCGCCCGCGACGGGCACGACGACGTACGGCGCGACGCGGAGTCCGGGGCCGGCCGGCGCCTCGACCCGTTCCTGGTCGGGCTGGCGGTCACGCTCTTCGTCGGGGTCGGCGTGTTCAACGCCGTCGCCACCTGGCTCGACTCGGTGCTCGACGACCTGGGCGAGCCCGACGCGGCCGGTGGCCTGATCGCGGCGATGACCGTGGCCGGCATCCTCGGCTCGCTGGTGCTGCCTGGCTGGGCCAGCCGGACCGGACGCCGACGCCAGGTGCTGGTCGGGGCGGCCGTGGTCACGGTGACCTGCTTCGTCGTCGCCGCACTGGCCGAGGACGTCGTCGTCCTCGGCGTGGTGCTGGTCGTCGTCGGCCTGGCGCTCCTGCCGTGCCTGCCGATCGCCCTGGAGTGGGCCGAGGTACGGCTGGGAGCGGACCGGGCCGCGCGAGGCACGACGCTGCTCCTGCTCGCGGGCAACGCGGGCGGGGTCGTGCTGGTGCTGACGGTCCAGGCGTTCCTGTCGTCACCTGCCGCGGCGCTCGGTGCCGTGGCGGTCGTCGCACTGCCGGCGGTCGTCGCGACCCTGACCCTGCCGCGCGACGCCCCCGTCCGGTGACCGGGGCGGTGCCGCCGGTCAGGCTCGGCCGAGGGGCGCCTCGGAGACGACCAGCTCCTCCAGGTTCTGCAGCGACCGGGTGAACTCGGCACGCAGGGACCGGCGCAGGACGGCCACCACCAGCGGTGTGAGGGGGCCGAGCCCGATCCGGAAGCGCACCTCGTAGGTCATCGCCGTGCGATCGGGACCCAGGGGCTCGAAGCGGAAGGTGTTGACGAGATCGCGCAGCGGCGCGAACCCGGTGCCGGCGTCGACGCGGCGCTCGTGGGGCACGTCCTCGAGCACGGTCCACTGCGAGCGGGTGACCAGCGGACCGACGGCGCGGTTGCGCTCGGCGTAGGTCCTGCCGACCGTGGCCCGACCGTGGTGATCGGTCACCTCCAGGACGCCGTCCACCCAGTCTCCGTAGCGGGAGGTGTCGTCGGTGACCGCGCAGATCGCCTCCACCCCCGCGGCCAGCTCGCGCGTGACGCTCACGATGACGGTGCGGGTCATGTCAGATCTCCTCCAGCACGGCGGCTGCCGTGGTCGTGGCGGAGCTGATCGCCCCGTCCATGAAGCCGTTCCAGTAGTGGGCGTGCTCGGCCCCGGCCCAGTGCACCCGGTCGAACGCGACGTCGCGCCAGCGCCCGATGCCGGTGAGCACGCCGGGCGTGAGCACGGAGGTCGGTCCGCCCCGGGTCCACTCCTCGTCGGTCCAGTCCTGCTCGAGGTAGTCCAGCGGGCGCAGGGCCTGCGGGCCGACGACCCGCGCGAAGCTCCGCAGGACCGCACCGCGGCGCTCCCGCCCGGGCCGGACCGACCAGCGGCGCCACTCGGCGCCACCGACGAAGCCCATCAGCACACCGGGTGTCCCGCTCGGGGGGCTGTTGTCGAACATCGAGCACACCGGGGCCGCGTCGCCGCGGAAGACGCCCTGGCCCGACAGGCCCTGCTCGCGCCAGAACGGGGTCTCGTAGACCGCCTCGCACTTCATCAGGCTGCCGAACGACATCCGCTCGAACAGCGCGTGCTGCTGCGCCGGCAGCACGGGGTCGAAGGCGATCCGGGCGGCCAGGGGCGGCGGGACGGCCACGACGACGCGGGCCGCACGCCAGGTGCCGGCGTCGGTGACGACGCTGACCCCGTCGCGGTCCTGACGGATCGAGCGCACCGGCCGGCCCAGGGCGACCCGGTCGCCGAGCTCGTCGGCGAGGAGCAGCGAGAGCCGCTGCGACCCACCCACGAGGCGTGACTCCTGCGCGCCACCGGCCACGCCGATCATCCGCTCGAGGGTGCCCGGCTGCTCCGCGTCGCCCGCCCCCGCGACGTACCAGAGGGCGAAGAGGGCCGAGACCTCCGCGGCGGTCGCGCCGAACGCCGAGCCGAGCAGGACGTTGACGAGCTCGAGGCCGCCCGAGCCGATCGTCGTACGCCGGATCCAGGTCTCGAGGGTGATCGCGTCGAGCTCGGCCGCCCGGGGCGCCTCCCACGGCGCCTCGACCGGGACCGCCCGCGACGCGGCGTTCATCCGCAGCATGGTCATCGCGACGTCGGGCAGCGCGAGGTGGTCCGGGGGGACGTCACCGGCGAAGCGCCGGGCCCGGTGACCGCGCACGTAGACGCTGTCGCCGTCGTCGTGGGCGGGGAAGAGGGGGACGCCGAGGTCGGCGGCCAGCCGTCGTACGTGGTGCTGGGTGGGGCCGACGAACTGGCCGCCCGTCTCGACGACCTCGCCGTGGCCCAGGTCGTGGTTGAGCGTGCGGCCACCGACCCGGTCGCGCGCCTCGAGCACCTGCACCCGGAGGCCGGCGGTCGACAGCTCGCGCGCCGCGGTCAGACCGGCCAGGCCGGCTCCCACCACCACCACGTCGACCGAGCCGCCGACAGGGCCGCCCACGGGCCCAGCCGTCCGGTCCTGCGTCTCCGGCCTCGCCATGACGGCTCCTCGTGGGGTCGCTGATCGACGTCGGGACGCACCGTAGCCTCTTATCAGGTCGATCGTCCAGAAATCTAGCACCGCCCGCCGGAGGCGACGGCGCCCAGCCACCACGACTCGTGGCAGAGCACCGCTCTCGATCAGCAGTCGACGGCCGATCAGCCTTGGCGCGCCCGCTCGCGCAGCTCACGCTCGTACGACGTGCGGGCGGCACTGTCGGCACCGCTCAGCACCGTGTCCGCACTGATGAGCCGCTGGATCCCGAGGCGTACGCCGCGGGGCAGCAGCGACGAGGCTGCCACCATGCGTCCGCCCGACCGGGGCACCCACGTCTCGTCGCGCGGACGCCGGATCACCCCGACGATGGCCTTCGCGACGTCCTCCGGGGCGAGGTGCTTGACGCCCTTGGCGTGGGCCACCCCGGCGGCCAGCGCCGTCTCGACCGCCGTCGGCAGGATGACGCTGACGGCGATGCCGTCGCGGGCCAGCTCGTCCCTCACGGCGTCGCTCATCGCGATCACCGCGGCCTTCGAGGCCGAGTAGCTCGCACCCTCGGCGAGCGGGAGCCGGCCGACGGCGGAGGCGACGTTGACGACCTGCCCGCCGCCGCGCGCGATCATGGCCGGCACGACCATCTTCATGCCGAGGCCGTAGCCCAGGACGTTCACGTCGAAGACGGCGCGGGAGATGGCGTCGTCCTCGTCGAGGAAACGGCCCAGCGGCATGATGCCCGCGTTGTTGACCAGGACGTCGATCGGGCCGGCCTCGGCGGTCGCGGCCAGGAAGTCGGCCCACGAGTCGCGGCTCGTGACGTCGAGCCGCGCCCCGACCGCGCCACCGCCCACGGAGTCGGCGGCCTCGGTGACCTGGGCGAGGTCGAGGTCACCGAGCACGACCCTGGCGCCGGCGTCCGCCAGCTGCCGGGCGGTGGTGAGCCCGATACCGCGGGCCCCTCCGGTGATGACGACGACGCGTCCGGTGAGGTCCGTGGTCATGGCGCTCCTGGGGTGGCTGGGATGGTGATGGTGATCATGGCGGACGGTGAGGGTCGGTCGGGCTCGTCGCTCATCGGGAGGTGCCGACGCGGGTCCCCGGCGTGAACGTCGCGGGCAGCTGGTCGATGCCGTTGATGGACGACTTGATGGGGTACTCGACGACCTGGTCCTCCAGCACGTGGAAGTCGGGGAGTCGCTCGAGGACCCGCTCGATCATGATGCGCAGCTCGAGGCGGGCCAGGGGCGCACCGAGGCACCGGTGGGGCCCTGCGCCGAACGCCACGTGCTCGGATGCGTTGGCGCGCGCGAGGTCGACCCGGTCGGGGTCCTCGAAGACGCGCTCGTCGCGGTTGGCGGCGGCGTACGTCAGCATCACGCGGTCACCCTCGGCCAACGACTGTCCGCCGAGCTCGGTGTCGGCGGCCACGGTGCGGGCGACACCGAAGAACGGGCTGTAGTAGCGCAGGAACTCCTCGATCGCCGTAGGGATCCGGTCGGGCTCGCGCTGCAGGAGCGCCCGCTCCTCGGGGTGGGCCGAGAGCCAGCGCAGGGAGTGCAGGAGCGCCGAGGTCGTCGTGTCGGTGGCGGCGAACGTGAGCCCGTTGAGGATCGTCGCCGCCTCTTCGTCAGTGACGGGAGAGCCGAGCACGGAGCCCCGGGTCAGGGCGGAGGCGACGTCGTCGCGCGGGTCCTCGCGCCGTTGCTTGACGAGCTCGAGCACCTTGGCCTGGGTCGCGAAGAGGGCGTCGAACGGGAACTCCGGCGAGTAGATGCCGTGCAGGTTCATGGCGTGGACGACGGCGGCGAAGTCGGCCCACTCCTCGGGGTCGAAGCCGATCACCGAGATCGTGACCTTGGTGGGGATGACGCGACCGAAGTCGGTGGCGAAGTCGAGACGCCCGCTCTCGATCACGTCGTCGAGCGCGGCGTCGACGTAGGCGCGGACCTGCGCCTCTTGCGACCGCACGGCCTTCGGGGTGAAGAACGGGACCTCGAGACGGCGGATGTCGGTGTGCATGGGCCCGTCGGCCTCGCTCGGCACCATCCTGGCCAGCGATGCGTCCGGGATGGTCGAGCCGCCGCGCGGGGTGCGTGGCTCCGGATAGGCGACCTTGTCGCGTTCGGCGAAGGCGTCGCCGTCGATGCCGTCGTGCAGCGAGGAGAAGTGCTCCCAGTCGGTCGCCGCCGCCTTGAGCTCCTCGTGGCCGGTGACCATCCAGAAGCCGTCATGGTGTGACGAGTGGGCCACGGGGCAACGTGCGAGCTGGTTGAGTCGTGGGCTCCAGTGGTCGGAGTAGTCGGGGTCGAGGTGGTCGAAGTCGATCTCGACCCGCCCCTCGTCCGACATCACGGGGCACAGGTGGGGCGCGGCTGCGACGGCGTCGTCGGTCATGTGGTGGTTCCTCGTCGTTCGTCGGGTCAGGAGTCGGGGATGGTCGGGTCGGCCGCGTTCAGCGCCTCGATCAGGAACGTCAGCTCCATGAGGTGCTCGGCCGTCTTCCACAGCCGGTCGACCGGTGGCGGCACCTCCGCGGACCCGAAGGTCGAGGGCGACCAGGAGCCGTCGGCGTTCTGCCGGTCGAGGAACCACTCGGTCATCCGCTCGGCGTCGGCGGTGAACGGCGAGTGCGGGTCGAGCCTGAGGTCGCACGCGACACCCCAGGCGTACTTGCAGATCTGCACCGAGTGCGGATCGGTGAACTGTGCGTCGGTCCCGTCGGCGTTGAGCCGGAGGAAGGCACGGGCGAGGTCGAGGTCGTCGGACCCGGCCAGGGCGCGGTAGTCGTGCAGGAAGGCGGCGGCGATCCCGGGGTTGTAGTAGGCCTGCAGCGGTTCGCGGAAGTCGACGCGGAGCAGGAAGCGGCCGAAGAAGTCGTCCTCGGTCGGCACGAACAGCGTGCCGTCGTCGTACCGCCCGGCGTAGAGGACGTGGGGCAGCTCGGGCTGCCGAGCCCACAGCTCGCGCACCCAGGTCGCGATCGGATCCGCGATGTCCCGACGCCCGACGACGACCGCGGCGATGCCGAGCTGGCAGGTCTTCAGCAGGTCCTGGACGTGGGCGCCGCTCTCGTCCCGGTCCCGCTGGTCGTAGACACCCCCGGTGTGCCGGCTCTGGAAGAGAGCGCAGCGGTCCAGGAGGGCGTGGGCCAGATCGGGACGACCCAGGCGCCACGCGGCGATGGCGATCGCGCTGAGCTCGTAGACCGGGCTCGCGCCGGCCATGAACTCGGCCGGCCCGGGGCGCAGGTCGGCCTGGCCGTCCAGGGCCTCGCGCACCGCCCAGTCCAGGACGGCCCCGGCGGCGCCGTCGGCCCCGGCGACCGAGAGCGCCCACGGGACGCGCCACCAGGTGTTCTTCTGGGCGTGGTCACGCGGGCGACCGTCGTCGAGCTGCTGCTCGATCCAGTCGATCGCCTCCTGCTGGGCGCGCTGGGCCAAGTCCAGGAGGTCGGCCCGGGGCCGTGGTGTCGTCATCGTCGTCCTCGTCGCCAGGGGGCCGCAGCCTGCGGTGTGAGCCATTGCACACTCTGACTATCTGTCATAGTCTGCCATTTGGTCAAGGTGTGACGGAATCGCTGTCACCACGCCCGAGGAGGAATGCCCATGACGCTCGAAGGAGCCCAGCTGCGCACGAGGTTGGCCGGCGACCGCGAGCTCGCCGTACGGCTCAGGGCCTTCCATGGAACGGTGCGGGTCACCCTGGGCGAGACCGTCTTCGACCTCGTGATCGACGACGGCGCCGTCACTCCCACCGACGTGGACCCGTCCGCGGTCGACCCCGCCGTCGGCCTGACCATCCCCGCCGAGCTGTGGGACCTGATGGCCGTCCCCCACCCCCAGGTCGGGTTCGAGTGCCTCACGTCGGCCCAGGTGTTCGGCGCGACGATCGAGGCCGACTGGCCCACGGTGGTCGCCCCCTACCTCGGCGCGTGGAACCGGATCGTGCGTCTGGGGGTCGAGACCGCCGTCGGTCGCACCGAGCGGACCGTCGAGGCGGACCCGTTCGCCGACTCCGACGACCCGGTGGGGCGCTACGTCCGCTACTCGGTCGACGACCTCGAGTACCGCGTCTACTACGAGCAGGCCGGACGCGGTCCGGTGCCCGTGCTGTTCATGCACACCGCCGGAGCCGACGGCCGGCAGTATCGCCACGTCCTCGCGGACCCCGAGCTCCAGGAGCGCTACACCCTCGTCGCCATCGACCTGCCCTACCACGGCAAGTCCCTGCCCCCGGTCGGGTCGCGCTGGTGGGAGCAGGACCTGACGTTCGACAAGACCCTGCTGATGCGGTGGGTCACCGGCTTCATCACCGCGACCGGCCTGGACAGGCCGATCTTCGTCGGCTGCTCGGTGGGAGGCCAGCTCGCCTCCGACCTGTGCGCCCACCACCCCGATTCCATCCGGGGCGCGGTCGGCGTCAACGGGCTCTATCACATGGATTCGTGGGCCGGGTTCGACAACGACCGCTTCCGCGATCCACGGGTTGCCGCTGGCGCGGTCGGGTCGACGATGTTCGACGTCACCGGCGCCGACGCGCCCGAGGACTTCCGCCGCGAGGTGGAGTGGATCTACACCTCCAACCACCGTGACGCCTACCCGGCCGACAACGACTACTTCATGTTCGGTCACGACCTGCGCGTCGACGGGCACCTGATCGACACCGCCAGGACGCCGTTGACGATCCTCACCGGCGAGCACGACATCAGCATGCTGACCCCCGACGACAACGGGTCGGCGCTCGCGGCGAACATCCCCGGCGCCGAGTTCATCGTGATGCCGGGCCTGTCGCACTTCACGCCGTCGGACGACCCCGAGGGATTCCGCCCCTACCTCACGTCAGCCCTGGACCGGATGACCGCAGCCATCGAGGCGGCCGGACCCGACCGGAGCGCCCCGTGAGCCGCGTCGAGTTCGAGCAGCCCGACGGGACCGTCACCGCGGTGGACGCCACCGACGGCGAGTCGGTGATGCGCAGCGCCCTGGCCCACCTGGTCCCGGGCATCGTGGCCGACTGCGGCGGCGAGCTCTCCTGCGCGACGTGCCACGTCGTTGTCGCCGACGACTGGACCGCCGCCGTCGGGCCGCCGACGGGCTTCGAGGACGAGATGCTCGACGCGACGGCCGAGGAGCGAGAGCCCGGGAGCCGACTGTCGTGCCAGATCACGGTGGACCCCTCGATCGACGGCGTCAGGGTCCGGGTGCCGGCCAGTCAATGGTGAGCCGGCGGATCGTCGTCCTCGGTGCCGGGCACGCCGGAGCGGAGGTGGTCGCGGCGTTGCGTGCCGGTGGCTTCACCGGCGACCTCGTGCTCGTCGGCGACGAGACCGCCGTGCCCTATCAACGCCCACCGCTGTCGAAGGCGTTCCTCCAGGGGACAGCCACCGCCGCCGACCTGCCCATCCGACCGCGGTCCTTCTACGACCAGCAGCACGTCGACCTGGCGCTGGACCGACGGGCCGACAGCATCGACACCCACGCCAGGACGGTGCGGGTCGGCGCCCGGTCACACGAGTACGACGTCCTGGTGCTCGCCCTGGGAGGCCGGGTCCGGGCCCTGTCCGACCCGGTCGCCGCGGGCGCTACCAACCTGCATCACGTCAAGACCTGCGCCGACGTGGAGCGACTGAGGGAGCGGCTGAGGCCCGGTACCCGGCTCGGCGTCGTCGGCGGCGGCTTCGTTGGGCTCGAGGTGGCCGCGAGCGCACGAGACCACGGCGCCGCGGTCTCGGTGCTCGAGCTCGGCCCCCGCTTGCTGGGCCGGGTCTGCAGCGAGGTGGTTGCCACCCACGTCGCGTCCGTGCACCGTCGCCGGGGCGTGGAGGTCCGCACCGCGGCGACCGGCCTGCGCCTCGAGGCGGACCAGGACGGACGGATCAGCCGCCTGGTCACCGACCAGGGCGACGTCGAGGTCGACGAGGTGGTCGTCGGGATCGGGATGGTGCCGGAGACCGAGCTGGCGTCGCGGGCTGGGCTGGCCACGAACGACGGCGTCCTCGTCGACGTCGACTATCGCGCCTCGGCTCCCGAGGTGTTCGCGATCGGTGACTGCGCACGGGTGGTCCGCGCCGGCGGGTCGACCCGGCGCCTGGAGTCCGCCCCGCACGCCGCCGCGAGTGCCCGCCGGGCCGCGGCCGCCATTCTCGGGCGGCCCGCGCCGACCGACGGAGCACCGTGGTTCTGGTCGCACCAGTTCGACGTCAAGATCCAGATGGCGGGCGACCCCGACACACGACCCTCGCGGTGGGTGACCCGGGGCTCCGTCTCGGACGGGTCGTTCCTCGTCTTTGGTATCGTCGAGGATCGGATCGTGCGGGTCGAGGCGGTCGATCGACCTGCTGAGTTCACCCAGACGAAGCCGTGGCTCGGGCGGCCGATCCCGGCACTGATCGATCGGCTGACGGACGAGTCGGTCTCCTTGCGCCAGCTGCTCACCCGCCACTGAGGCGTCGCCCTACTTCCCGCCGTCCGACAGGAGCCCCTCCCGATGCCGGACACCCCCGAGCGCCCCGTGGGCGGGCGGGCCATCGCGCGTGAGGCCGTGCGGTCCAGGCTGTCCGACGCCGCACGCGAGCTCTTCGACCAGCACGGGATCGAGGGCACCAGCGTCGACATGATCGCGCTCGCAGCGGGGGTGTCCAGCCGCACCTTCTACCGCCACTTCGAGTCCAAGGAAGGCCTCGCGATGGCCTGGCTCGACGACCCGGGGCCGACGTTCCGCTCGGCGCTGCAGCAGCGCCCGGCCGACGAGCCGATCTGGGTCGCCCTGCGGCACGCCTTCGACTCCGTCCACGAGCCTGCGAGCCGCTTCGCCGAGCAGATGCGGATCAGTGCCGACATGGCTGACTCGTCGCCTGCCCTGATGAAGCGGGTGCGCGACCGGATCTTCGACTGGGAGATCGAGATGGCCGACGTGGTGCTCGAGCGTCTCCCGGAGCCGAGGTCCCGGCGCGATGCCGAGCTGCTCGCCGCCTGGGCGCTGAGCGCCCTGCGAGTCGCCTTCGAACGCTGGCGCGACGACGGCGACCCGTCGCTGGAGCTGCTCCGGCACAGGCTCGACGGCGCCTTCGAGTCCGCCACGACCCTGCTCGGACAGCGCCCGTGAGCAGCGACGCCCACGCGGCCCGCTCGTGCGCCTCGCCGAACCCCGCCGCCTGATCCACCAGCCTCCTGGCAGTACCGGGCATTCGGTCTCCGAGAGGGTCGCGCGTGGGTGAGACTGGTCCCATGCCTCGCCTGCCCGTCTGGGTCGCCATCGCCGCACTGCTCGCACCCGTCATCGGCTCGAGCGGTCCGGCCGACGCGGCCCCGACCCGGGTCGGCTCCGGGGTCGTCGGCGCCCAGACGGCCGGCGACACCCTGTTCCCCCACCAGGGCAACGGCGGGTACGACGTCGAGCACTACCAGCTGCGGATCAGGTGGTCGACGTCCCGGGCCATCAGCGCGACGGCGACCATCACCGCGACGACGACCCAGCAGCCGTTGACGACGTACTCGTTCGACCTCGAGGGACTCACGGTCACCGCGGTCTCGGTCGACGGCGACCCGGCGCGGTTCTCCCGGGTGGCGTCCGGGGACCGGCACAAGCTCGTCGTCACACCGGCCCGTCCCGTGAGCGGCCGGTTCACGACCACGGTCACCTACTCGGGCACGCCCGCCGCCCACACCGACCCCGACGGCTCCCAGGAGGGCTGGGTCGACACCGGCAGCGGCGCGACCTCGGGCGTCGTGGCCCTCAACGAGCCGGTCGGCGCGATGACGTGGTTCCCCAACAACAACACCCCGCGCGACAAGGCGACCTTCTCGACCACGGTGACCGTGCCCTACTCGGCGGCCGCGGGCTCGCAGAACCGCACCGTCGTCGGCAACGGGGTGCTCAGCGAGACGAGCCGGTCGTCGACCACCCAGTCCTTCACGTGGGATCAGCCCCGACAGCAGGCGACGTACCTCTCCTTCGTCGGCATCGGGCCGTACGTCGCCGCCGAGTCCGACGTCCCGCTCACCGACGGGACCACGCACGAGTACAGCTACCGCGACAGCGCGCTGTCCGCCGCCACGTCCGGCTTCACGGCCGCCCGAGGCCGGCTCGGCGAGATCCTCACGGCGATCGAGGGTCACTACGGCACCTACCCGGGCAGCTCGACGGGCGTGGTCGTCGACCGGGTGCCGAGCGGCGTCAGCTATGCGCTCGAGACCCAGGACCGCCCGTTCTTCCCCTCGCAGATCGACGAGCCGACACTGGTCCACGAGCTGGCCCACCAGTGGTTCGGCGACTCCGTCTCCCCCGCCGACTGGGGTGACGTCTGGCTCAACGAGGGCCCGGCCACGTTCGTCGAGACCGAGGTGGGCGCCGAGCTCGACGGCGGTAAGGGCACCCAGGACACCTACTACGACACCTGGCGCTCCTCGTCGACCGCGTCGCTGTGGTCGGTGCCGGCGGCCGGGTTCGACGACCCGTCCGAGCTGTTCGGCGAGCAGGTATACACCCGCGGCGCCGTCGCGCTGGAGGCCCTGCGCTCGGCCCTGGGCGACGACGTGTTCGAGGACGTGATGACCACCTGGCTGCGGACGTACGGCGGACGCAGCGCGACGACCGCGCAGTTCATCGCGGTGGCCGAGCAGGTCTCGGGCCAGGACCTGGACGCGTTCTTCCAGACCTGGGTCTACGGCACCCGCAAGCCGGCTGCGTGGCCCGTCGCCTACGACCTCACGCTCACCTCGGACCCGGTGAACGGCAGCGACGTCGCGCCCGGCTCGACGGTCGCCTACACGCTGACCGCGCACAACACCGGCAAGGTCCCCACCACCGCCTCGACCGTCGAGGTCGACGCGACCGAGCTGCGCGCCCGCGGCTACCTCGACCCGCTGCCGTCGGGCCTGACCCGCGCCTGGGAGACCATCACCTGGGACGTCCCGGCGATCCCGGTCGGCGAGACCGCGTCGGTCACCTTCACCGCCGCCCTCGTCCGTGGCCGGGGCGGCGCGTTCACCGTCCGCGCCCGGGGCACCACGCCCGGGGCCGACTGCGGCACCGGCTGCGTCACCACGTTGCGGCTGCCGATCGCCGCCATCGACAACCCCGACCCGGTCATCGAGGGCCGTTCCCGCGTCGGCGACCGCCTCCTGGTCAGCGTCCAGGACTGGGACCAGGAGCCCAGCTACGACTGGGAGTGGCTCCGCGACGGGGTGCGCATCCCCTACGCCATCTACTCCAGCTACGAGGCGACCGCCGCCGACCTGGGAGCCGCCATCACGGTGCGCGTGACCGGCTCGGGCGAGGGCTACGAGACGGTCACGCGCACCGGCGGGCCCGTCACGGTCGAGCCCGGCGTGCAGCACTCCACCTCGGCCCCGACCGTCACCGGTGAGCCGCGGGTGGGCACGACCCTCACCGCGGTCCACGAGTCCTGGGACCGCGACGCCACGCTCACCTACCAGTGGTCGCTCGACGGCGAGCCGATCCCGGGCGCCACCGCGGCGACGTACCGGCCGATCCCCGCGCAGGCCGGCCACCAGCTGACCGCCTCGGTCACCGGCACCCTCCCCGGCTACACGACCGCCACCGAGAGCAGCGAGCCCGTCACCGTCATCCCGATCGACGCCCCGTTCTCCCCCGTGCCGACCCTGTCGGCCGCCCCGCGCGTCGCGGTGCCGGTCTCGGTCGTGCCGGGCGAGTGGACCGACGACGCCGAGCTGACCTACCAGTGGTTCGTCGCCGGGTACGCCGTCGGGACCGGTCCGACCTACACCCCGCGTCCCGAGGACCGTGGCTTCGGCCTGACCGTGCGGGTCACCGGCACCCGTGACGTCGCCGGCTACGAGACGGTGACCCGCACGAGCGAGCCCGTCGGCGTCGATCCCGGGATCCTCGACCCCGCCCCGATCCCCACCGTCCAGGGCACGGCCACCACCGGGCAGACCCTCACCGGCGTCCGCGGCACCTGGGCGCCCGAGGTCATGTTCACGTTCAACTGGGTCGTCGGCGGCGTCGGGGTCCCCGGCCCGTCCTCGACGACCTACGTCGTACGCCCCCAGGACGTCGGCAAGTCCATCGTCTTCGCGGTCACCGGCGAGCGGCCGGGCTACTCGTGGGAGATCCGCCGCAGCCGCCCGGTGCTGGCCAAGCCGGCTGACCAGACCCGCCAGCCCCGCCCGAGCATCGCCGGCAACCCGGTCGCCGGCCGCACCCTGCGCGCCTACGTCGGCGCCCACGACCCGGGCACCAGGGTCAGGGTGCAGTGGTACGTCGGTGGCGTCGCCGTCCCCGGCGCCACCGCCACGACCTATCGGTTGCGCGCCGCCGACCGCGGTCGCTCGGTGCGCGTCCGGACGCGCACGAGCAAGCTGGGCTACCGGGTGGTCGTGAAGGACAGTCCGTCGTTGCGCGTGCGCTGAGGTCGGTGCCGGCGTACCGGGGTCGTCGCACGGAGCGGCCTGCGGTCGTCAGTCGAGCTTCACCAGGACCATTTTCGGAGTGGCCGCCCGTTGTTGACGGCCACCCCTGGAGGCTGGCCCGACTCGAACGGTGCCGTCACCCTTGTGTTCAGTGACGCCCAGTACCAGCGCTGGGCGTTGAGCAGCCCGAATGTCAACGGTACGACAGCACCGCACGCTCGTGCCGCAGACGGTGTGCCCAGAGGTGATGGGTTCCTCGTGTGCTGCCGAGCCCTGCGGGACCTACCCCACGAGTGGCTCGGCCACGGATTCACGTACGGCGGCGGCGAAGGAGGGGTGCACCCGGGTGACGACCAGGTCGTCGTGTCGTGTCGCGACGATGCCGACCCCGTGGCGTCGTCCGTTGCTCATGCCAACGACGAGGGCGACCACGATCACGACAACGGACGCCCCGACCCCTGCTCCCGCGTCGCCGTCACTCGCCACCAGGGCAAGCACTAGCCCCATCAGGCCAACGATCCCCAGAAGCCACGCACGTCGCCTGCCCTGCTTCCAGCGGTCGTAGACGGCGTGAGTAAAAGGCAGCGTGACCCGAAATTTCTGGGAGGCCATGGCACTCGCGAACAGGTAGCCGAGCACGGTGATCAACAGCAGGAAGCTCACCCACGGCGGAGTCGTGCTCCCGTTGATGGTGACCGTCTCTCTGGTCGGCAGGCCGGTCTTCACGCAGACCTCGAGGTCGACGACCACCGTGCTCCCGGTCCGCCCGAGCTTCACCGTCGACATGGCGCCGATGCTACGAGACCTGCGCGGTCGAGGCCGCAGACCCACCCGGAGTCGGGCAGCCTGGGATCGGCACGACATCGAGAAGTTTTCACCCCCGAGGGCTGAAATCGTTTTACGGTGGTCACTGCGTCAGCGGAACAGGACGGCGGGCCGGCCAGGCCCACCCCCCAGCCATCTGCCGACTGACGCCGCCCTCGGCGGACAACCTCAGATTGCGGTCGCATGAGCGCTCCCACCCCCGCCCTCCCGTTGACGCGTGATCTGCTGCTGGCCCAGATCGTCGAGGTCTCGGCCGACGCGATCTTCAGCGAGGACCTCGACGGCACGATCACGACCTGGAACGCCGCGGCCGAGCGCATCTACGGACGCAGCGCCCGCGAGATGGTGGGCCGGTCCACGGCCGACCTACTTGCCCCGGGGGCGGCCCTCGAGCTGCGCTCGGTGCACGAGCAGGCCCTGGCCGGACAGCGCGTCGACCGGTTCGACAGCTGGCACCTGCGCCCCGACGGCCGGCGGATCGCCGTCTCGCTGACCGTGTCCCCGCTGCGTGACGGTGACGGGGTGGTCGCCGGCCTGGCGACGAGCGTCCAGGACGTCACCGACCGGGTCCGCCTGAGCGCGGCACTGGCACGCTCCAACCGGGACCTCGAGCAGTTCGCGTTCGTCGCCTCCCACGACCTCTCCGAGCCGTTGCGCGCCATGACCGGGTTCGTCCAGCTGATCGAGCGGCGCTACGCCCCGGTGCTCGACGAACGCGGCCTCGGCTACATCGCCCACGTCGTGGACGGGGCGGCCCGGATGCGAGCCCTCATCGACGACCTCCTCGAGTACTCCCAGTACCTGCTGGTCGACCCACCGGGCCGCCGGGTGGACACCACCGCAGCCGCCCGGGGTGCGGTGGTGTCGCTGGACCTGGCCGGCGTGACCGTCGGCGACCTGCCCGACGTCTGGTACGACGAGCCGTCGGTGCTCGCCGTGCTGCGCAACCTGATCAGCAACGCAGCCAAGTTCCAGGAGCCCGGCGTCGTCCCTGTCGTCGAGGTGACCGGCCGGCTCCAGGACGGTCGAGCGCTCATCTGCGTCGACGACAACGGCATCGGGATCGAGCCGGAGTACCGGGAGCGCATCTTCCGCATGTTCGCCCGGCTCCACGTCCGCGAGGCCTTCTCGGGCACCGGCATCGGGCTGGCGATCGTCCAACAGGTTGCCGAGAGGTCCGACGGCGCGGCCTGGGTCGAGCCCTCCCCGCTCGGGGGCAGCCGGTTCTGCATCACCCTTCCCGCGGCACCCGACCAGGAGCCGGCGGCATGAGCAGCGCCGGCGCGCTGGTCCAGATCCTGCTCGTCGAGGACAGCTTGGCCGACGTGGAGCTGACGCTCGACGCGCTCAGCGACGCCCGGGTCTCCCACGAGGTGACGGTCATCCGGGACGGCGCGTCCGCCCTCGACCACCTCCGGGCGCACCGCGAGAACCCCCCGGACCTGATGATCCTGGACCTGAACCTGCCTCGGCTCTCGGGCCACGAGGTGCTCGCCGCGATGCAGGCCGACGAGCTGCTCCACCGCATCCCGGTCGCGGTGCTCACCACCTCCGCGGCCGAGTCCGACGTGATGCGGACCTACGACCTCGGAGGCAACTGCTTCCTCACCAAGCCCGCCGACATCGACGAGTTCACCCACGTGGTGCGCTCGATCGAGGACTTCTGGCTCGGGCTGGTCAGGCTGCCGAAGTGAGCGAACTCGCGGCGGCCTCGACCCTCGATCGGAGCTCGCCCCTGCGGTTCCTGCTGATCGAGGACTCGACCTCCGACCGCGAGCTCGTCCGGGCCCTGCTCGAGGACGAGTTCGCCCACGGCGAGATCGAGGCGGCCGCGGACCTCGAGCAGGCGCTGGTGATGCTGACCGACTCCCACTTCGACCTGGTCCTGGCCGACCTCACCCTGCCGGACGCGGACGGTGGCGCCGTCGTCCGCGCCGTCCGCGATGCCTCACCGCAGACGGCTCTGATGGTCCTGACCGGTCGGGTCGACGGCACCCTGGCGCTGTGGGCGCTGGCCGAGGGGGCCCAGGACTACCTGGTCAAGGGCGAGCACGACGGGCCGCGGCTGGGCGATGCGCTGCTGCGCGGCGTGCAGCGCAGCCGCACCGAGCAGCTGACGCACGCCGCCCTGGTCACGGCGCTGGAGCAGGAGAGCGAGAGCACACGACGGCTGCGCGAGCTGGATCGGGCCAAGAACGAGTTCGTGGAGACGGTCAGCCACGAGCTGCGCACTCCCCTGAGCAACATCACCGGGTACGCCGAGCTGCTGCAGGACGCGACGACCCTCAGCCCCCACGAGGCCGGGTTCGTCGACGCCATCGCCCGCAACGCCGCCCGCCTCACGTCCCTGGCCGACGACCTCGTCCTGCTGCTCGGGCTCTCGGCCGACGCCGAGGAGCACGTGCCGGTCGCGGTGGACCTGCGGGCCGTGGTCGTCCGGGCCCGCGAGATGGTGCTGGCCGGAGGCACCGCCAGCCGACTGGACATCTCGTTCGACGTGACCGAGCGGTCTGCCTTCGTGTCGGGGAACCCCGGGCAGCTGGAGCGCGTCGTGCTGAACCTGATGGGCAACGCCATCAAGTTCAGCGAGGACGGCGGATCCGTCGTCTGCCGGGTGAGGACCACCGAGTCGGACGTCCTCCTCGACGTCACCGACACCGGTATCGGGATCCCGCCGGACGAGCGGTCGCAGCTGTTCAACCGGTTCTTCCGGGGAGCGTCCGCCCATCAACGCGCCATCCCTGGCACGGGCCTGGGCCTCCACCTGGTGTCCATCATCGTGGCCGGACACCGCGGCGACGTCACCGTCGCGTCCGAGGTCGGCGAAGGGACCACCTTCACGGTGCGGCTCCCGAGGACTGTCCGGCCATAGCGGCCCGCACGAGGTGCGTCCGCCGCGTGAGATGGGACCACCCACGTGCGGCCGACGACGACAACGGCCCCCGATCGCGTCTCCGCGGACCGAAGGCCTTCAGGTGAGCCGCCTGTCAGAATCGAACTGACGACTGCCGCGTGCCGGGTTCAGTAGAGCCTCCATCAGACCCGGCACGCGACACCTCAATCGAAGTGCAGCTGCACGTAGGAACGGATCCCAGCCAGGCCGAGAAGTATCTGTGCTGTTCGAAGCGCCGCGGACCGCTCAGACTCGCCGGTGCGCCCCATCCGTAGCGGGTCGTAGACGAGGACCGGGCCACCGAGGCCCTTACGCGTGAAGGTGTAGGGGTGGCGGTGTCGGCGGGCCCACTTGAAGAAGGCTTCCTGTCGGCCGGTCCCCCGGGGTATCCAGAGAGCCCCGGAGGATGACACGGCGTTGCCGAGCATGGTGCGTGCGGTGTTGACGGCGATGGTTTCGACGAATTCGGCTAAGCCCGACCAGTCCGTCGACTCCAGTCCGTCGACTCCTAATGGAACGCCGTAGCGAACGGGGAACCGTATTCGTCCTCGCGTGGGTTGGGGTGCGCCGTCGCCAGCCAAAGTCCGCTCGCGGGACCCGGGTCCCGTGGATCGCCGTCACCGAGGTCGGCGGTCGCCAGCGGGTTCGTCCTATCTCGAAAGGTCCATGACGTTGTCAGCAGTAGGTGTCCCCGTCGGGTGGGAAGCGCGACGGGCACAGTGAACTGGAGAGCGGCGTCGGCAGTCGGCCGGATGTCAGCGGCGGGGAACGGTGAAAGGAGGACGCTGCTGAGGGACGATGCGACGAGCAGTGCAGTAGTACCGCGATCGAGCAGTCCATGATCAGCGAACTCCACCCAACGTTGCTTCTCGTGACCCGGGTCCAGCAGGTAGGTGCGGACCTTGCGTTCGACCTCGTTGGGGTTGGGGTACTGATGGAAGGCCAGCGTGCGTGACACATCAGCGCCATCTTCGCGTCGGTCTTGACTGCTGATCCGTGGCCCAGTCCGGTCCTCGATGCGCCTCAGGACCTGGCCCACGGGCGTGTCGTGCTGTGGTGGAGGCGCAGGAATGGGAAGTGGGTCGGGCATGTCCCAGCCGAGCGCCCTTTCGTCGGTGTAGACGGTCTCGTCGAAGGCTTCGTAGAAGATGGCTTCGCCGACGAACGACCGCGTGGGGTTCGTCAGTAGCAGCGTGCCGCCGCTTTCTTCGAGCTCGGGCTCGTCCTCGAGCCGTTCGAGTACTCGCCCGTGGCTCACCACCACGGTGGGAAGCATCTGACCCCATAGGAGGCTGGCGACAACCGGGTCACGGGGGTCGAACCGGCCGTGTGCGATGAGGTTCGAGCCGACCTCGCCGAGCCCACGGGTCGCGGTGAGGTCGTCGTCGTCGATGTGGGAGAAGACAAGCGCGGGACTCCCCACGAGCGGCTGTTTGGGTGACGGGTTATGGACGTCGAGGATCTCTCGAAGTCGCACTTCGTGATCGCGGTCGAGTGCAGCTCGGCGCCGGTCCTGCCAAGACAGAAGGGTGCGTCCTTCGTTCTCGACGAACGGGCCGTAGGACAGCGCGGACGCGAAACCGGAGTCCCTCAGGATGTCGCCGCTCTTGATGCGGACGTGCGCTGGTGGACCGGTTCGTCCTGAGCTCGTGAGGTGGCCCAGCACAGCTTTCAACATCCGAGCCCAGTGGACGTCGTCGTCGAAGACGAAGACTCCGGGCCGGAAGCCGACCGATGAGCCTTGGCTGATCACGCTCTGGTCACTCACAAGCCGTCCGAACCCGGCACGCGCGACGACCTGTTGAGCACGTCGCCGTGGGGGATGTGGCACGGCCGGCTCGCCTGGCACTGTCCCTCCGGCTCCACCGGACGGCCTTCGGTTCGAACAACCTCACCTTGGTTTCCGGAAACATCACTCACTGGCTGGGGCGGAAGACAGAGCATCGCACGTTTTCTCTTTGGGAAGACTCTAAAGTGAAACGGTTGACGCGCTCGTACCCGTGAGGTTCCCTTCAACGTGACACCGGGGGATCCCCGATGTCCCGATCTGGTCTGCTCAGGCTCCACCCTCCGCACGTCGTCGGTAATGCGCGTTGCGGCCCATGTCTTGGCCGCGTTCGAGGACGTCTCCGAACCGATCGAGCACTCCACGCGCCCCTGCCGTGGTCAGTCCGGTAAGGGCCGCGTAGTCACCGGAGGTGATGCGGTCGTGCTGGTCGAGCCAGGTGGTGATGACATCGCCGGCATTGTCGGTGTTGGGCGGAAGGAACCACAGGACGCCCGAGCGACGCAGAGAGGCGATCTCGTCTGTTCCTCTCTTCACGACTCGGCGTGCTCGCTTCGACAGAGTCCACACGTCCTTGTAGGGGGTAATGATGGGCTCGGTGTCGATGACACAGCGACTGGCGGTTTCAAGAGCTTGACGCGCATCGTCCGGCGCCACTTGCAGTACCTGGGCGATGTCCCTCGTGGTCGCGCACGGGCGGTGCAACAGCGTATGGAGGATGAGCGCGACTTGGACGTCACGCCGCCTGATCACCGGCTGGATGCTGTTCATCAACCGCATGACAGGGACAACAGGCTGACCGCCGACCAGCTTCGCCCTCACCCGTGGCCCAGGTTCCTCATCAAGAAGAGGGGGGCGGTGTCCCAGGGAGACCATCTCGCGGTACATACGGTCTACGCCAAAGCCCTGTTTGTCGACGAGGCCGAGGGCTCGGACCGCGTCGGCAAGCGCTGGTGACCGGGAGTAGCGCTGGGTGAGGATGTTGGTGACTTCGACACCGCCGGTGAATCCTCCCGGCGAGATGACGGTCAGGGATGCGTCGGCCTCGATCCACGTTACGGCCGTGGGTTCTTGTTGATGCCAGTCGCGGTGCACGACGCCGTTGAGGACCGCCTCCCGAGCCGCTCGTGGCGGTAGGAGTCGAACGGAGTGTTCTGCGAAATCACCGGGCAGGGTGACCCTGTCGTTTGCTGCATCCATGAGGTCTTCGATGCGCTGGATCTGTTCAAGGAGGGATGTGCCAGCGAAGTCTTCCTCATGGGCCAGGACTTCTCCGCCTGTGACGTCGAGACGCGTCCACGAAAGCCACGGCCGTGGGCCCCCGCAGAACAGCAGGGCTCCCGCTTGGGTGAGCAACTGTTCCGGGGTGAGGACCCCGATGCGACGCAGCAGCTCCGGGGTCGCCGCTTCGGCGAGGTCGCCATTGCTGTCCGATCGTCGCGCGATGTAGTCGCGTGCGACGGTCATGGAACCAGGGGTGATGTCGGCGACCGTCATCGTGCTGGGTCGTGCCATTGCGTCCCAGCCGGCTCGTCCTTGTCTGTGAACCCACCAGGTGCCGCGGTCGATGGGCTCGCACGCCTTCCCGACCCGCCACCGGATGCGGTCGGAGGTGTCCTCGACCGGCTCTCGCGCTTCGGGGACGTAGAGGACCAGGAGTCGTATGCCTTGTTCAATGGTGGCTTCGATGTTGGGGGCGACATCGACGCGTCGGTGGATCTGGTTGCGGAGCCATTCGATGTCGAGGTCGGTACCAATGAGGTCGCCGGTCTTGTCTTCGATGCCGACGATCAGGGCACCCCCGCCTGGCGTGTTGGCCATGCATGCAACTTCGTCGGCGAGTTGGTCGGCGGCCCTGGTGTTCTGGGGCGCTGCTGGGAGTAGAACGCCTCCAGACCCTCTACGACCTGCTTCCTCTTTGATGTCGACGCGTTCGCGTTCGGCGTCGTCGGGCAGGATCCCGGACCTCAACTTGGTGAGGCACTCAGCGACGGCGTCCCGAGCCACCCGGAGGTCGGCCAGCAGCTCCGTGCCGGGTTGAAAGGTCATGATTCGCAGCAACTCCCCCGCCTGTTTCCCTTTAGGGCTATCCCAAAGTGATAGTAGCACCGGGCAGGGCTTCCGATGCCACCTCACGAGGCTGGGGCCCGCAGTAGCCACCGCAGCACCGGGCAGCCCGACCGGCACCAGACAGCCAAGACTCTCGGCACCCTGATCCCGATCCGCGGCGAACTGACGAGCCCCTACGCCCCGAACGCGTACTAGATTCGGTGTTGCGCGGCAGGTACCTCCCTTACCGAAAGGACAACGCCGTCGACAGTTGCCTGCTTCGGTTGCGTTTACGGTGTTCCCAAACTGCAAGCGGACAGCGCGCAGGGCCCAGGAGTTGCCGAAAGCGGGTTTCGGTTCGCTGCACGCCGCACCGGAGCCGTCCACAGCGGAGGCGCTAACTGGACGTGCGACAGGTTCGAATGCCTCACCCGAGCAGCCGGTCCAGCTTCGCCGGACCGACATCGACCCCGTACATCCGACCGTCCGATGAGCGCCAGTCCTCGCCGTAGGAGATGAGAGCCCAGCCTGCGACACCCGCGCCGACGTCTGCACCGCCGTCCCCGTCATTCTGCACCCCAGGTAACTGCCAGACCTCGACATCGTGCGTGCGCATCCAGCCGGCCGAGCTTCCCTGTCGGCCATGTCAAGGCAACAGAGCAGCCGTACGCCGCCGTCCTCTAGGGGGTTTGAAGACCATCGGGCTGTGGACCGACGCCGGCGACGCAGCCAACGTGGTCATCTGCCACGGCGCCCGGTCCGTCGAACCCACCGGAACGAGCCCTGACAGGCTCGCCGCCAAACCAACAACGACTGCACGGCGATCTCGCAGCGAGCCTGCATCAGGTTCAAGCTGTCTTGACCAGCTTCGCGACCGACGGGCTACCAAGCTTCATCAGCGCGACATCCAGCCACGTCGAGTCCTGCTCGACGAGGCGCCACATCACACTGCTTACCGGGCCGTCGACACCCGGCAGGTGGTAGGTCGTCCGCGCCCGGTCCAGAGGCACCGGGTGCACGGCCGCTCGGTTCACGCCAGTCACGACGTGTTCCGGCGTCACAGGCGGCCATCGCCGCCGACCCGCACTCGAGAAAGTCAGCCCTTGTACTGAAGCGGTCGCCGCAGCGGCGTCGAAGAGCAAAGCTCGGTAGGCGTCAAGCTGGTCGGGCAGTGACGCGGAGGCCACAGGGCTGAGGAGGTCCACGGCCCCGTGGTTCTCAACCCATAGCCACGCGGCTGGGGCGCTCTCGACCTGGCGCGCTTTGTGGCTGACACGTTCACGGATGCGTGACCCGACATCTACTTCGATACTCGGGCCGACCAGTTCAACACCGGTAGGGGCGTCCCCTGGAGCCACGAGCACCTCGGACTCATCCCAGCGGAGCGCTAACGCGATGCCGAGCCGACCTACGTCGGCCGCCTGTTGCTCGACCCAGACGCCCCACTTGTCCAAGTCGGTCTCGATGATGGGGAGCTGACCGGAGAAGTGAACTCGGTGCCGTCTCGATGACTCGTCGACAACTGCAAACATGTGATTCGACAGTTCCGTCTGTCTGTCAAGTCGACTGCTGGTCGCATCGCAAAGACTTCGACGGTCACTTCGGTGCCGTCAGACCGCAACAACAGGTCGCCAGGGCGAGGCTCGAAAGTCACCTGCATACCCGCGGCGGTTGCCATCGCTGCGAGGCGGGTCTGAGTGAGGGTGTGGAGTAGCCGTGCAATCGAAACGTCTCGACGCAGGTCCTTACGTACTTGACCGATACCGCGCGCATCGGTCTGCGTCATCAGGGCCGCCCACCAGCCGACAACCTCGATGAAGGAAGCCGCTGCACCGATGTCGCCGTTCAGCGACATCGCGGGCGAGAACCGACGCAGCGAGGGGATCCGGCCCTCTGCGCCAGCGCCGATCGCTGTCGGCAGCCAGTCCCATCCGAACCATTGGGTGAGGTCAGCCGCGACACGTGGGACGAGTGCGGCCCCCGAGGGCGTCAAATGTGTGGCGCCGACAGTGACCCCGAGGAAAGTCGCCCAAGTTGCTGGGACGGCTCCGGTGTCGATGTCGTCCCAGTTGTCGCGGTCAGCGTCGAGCGAGGTACCTCCACGGGGTGGCTGCGGGCTGCGAATTGGGGCTCATGCCCGGCAGGCGTCGCCGACGTGCGAGAACCGTTTTCCCGTGAGTTTCCCTGGACTTGAGCCTGATCCGCGCAAATACCAAAGGCCCCCGATCTGCGGTCCGGCAGGTCAGGGGCTTTCAGGCGAGCCGCCTGTCAGAATCGAACTGACGACCTAGTCATTACGAGTGACTCGCTCTACCAACTGAGCTAAGGCGGCGTGCCGCCCGGCGTCAGCCGGACAACCCGCAGAAGTATAGGGGTCGCCCACGGGCGGCTCCCAAACGGGATTGCCGGTCTTGCTCAGGCCGCGACGGTCTGCGCCGTACGACGCTCGGCGCGGTTGCCGGTGACCGCGGTCTGCTCGACGCCGCACCAGCAGGTGAAGCCGACGAGGATGCCGGAGTCGGTGTTGGTCAGGCCGGTGATCTGGCTGGGGAAGATCAGCTGCCTCTGGTCGCAGGAGGTGCAGTGGTGGAGGAACATGCCTCTATTCTCCGGCGAGATCGGATCCAGGGGTAGCCTTGCTTTCCAGAGGCAGCCCAAGGAGAAACCTATGCTTTCGTTGCACCAGCTGCGCTGCTTCCTGGCGACCTACGAGCACGGGTCTCTCACCGGGGCGGCCGACGAGCTCGGCTACGCCCAGCCGTCGGTCTCCGAGCAGGTCCGCGCGCTGGAGAAGACGCTGGGCGTCCAGCTGTTCCGGAGGGTCGGGCGGGGCGTCGTACCGACGACGATCGCCGACACCCTGCGTCCGCACGCCGAGAAGGTGCTGGCGAGCGTCGAGGAGGCGCGGCAGGCCGTGCAGAGCGCCAAGACGTTCGAGACCGGGACGATCCGGTTCGGGATGTTCGGGGTGGCGCGGCTCTACGCGAGCGCGGGGCTGATCGCCGACGTGCTGGCGCGCTACCCCGGCGTCCGGGTCGAGCTGGTCGGGCAGAACTCCACCGAGGTCGCCGACGACCTGCGCCGTGGGCGGCTGGAGGCCGCGATGCTGGCGGTGTCGGGAGTGCAGAGCGAGGGCATCACGATCACCCCGGTGGCCCGCGAGGAGCTCGTCTACATCAGTGCCGACCCAGCGCGCCTCACCACGCCGGTGACCGCCCGGCGCCTCGCCGAGGCCAGCCTGGTGATGCCCGAGACGACGTGGCGCCACGACGACTCGACGCGCATCCTGCTGCGCCAAATGCTCCACGAGACCGGGCGCAACCCGCAGACCCGGATCGAGGTCGAGGACGTCGAGACCGCAGTCGAGCTCGTCGGGATGGGCCTGGCCGACTCCGTCATTCCGCGCGGTGCTGCCGAGCAGCTGATCCCGCGGCTCGCACCCGGCGCCGGGTGGGTCTCGCTGCGCCCCAAGCAGTGGGACACGTTCGGGATCGTGCACCGCACCGGCGCCGTGCTGTCCCCCGCGGCCCAGCTGATGATCGAGCTGGCCACCACGCGGATCCGGACGGTCGCCGAGCCGCTGGGGGTCTCGTAGGGCGGGCTGGAGGGCGTGGTGAGAGGCCGGTGGATGGCGCTCAGCGTCCTCTCAACCACGTGGATGAGAACCTAGGCGCATGTCGGCAGCACAGGAGCACGAGGTCGCCGAGGCCTCCGCCACCCTCGAGCGCGCGCTCATGGAGGTCAAGAAGGTCGTCGTCGGCCAGGACGTGATGGTCGAGCGGATGATGATGGGGCTGCTGGCCCGCGGCCACATCCTGCTCGAGGGGGTGCCGGGCGTCGCCAAGACCCTCGCGGTGCGCACCCTCGCCGACGTCGTCGGCGGCACCTTCTCGCGTCTGCAGTTCACCCCCGACCTGATGCCCGGCGACATCACCGGCACCCGCGTCTGGCGCGCGAGCAACGAGACCTTCGACGTCGAGCTCGGGCCGATCTTCGCCAACCTGGTGCTGGCCGACGAGATCAACCGCGCCCCCGCCAAGGTGCAGAGCGCCCTGCTCGAGGCGATGGCCGAGAAGCAGGTCTCGATCGCCGGCCGGAGCCACCCGCTGCCCGACCCGTTCCTGGTGCTCGCGACGCAGAACCCCGTCGAGTCCGAGGGCGTCTACCGGCTGCCCGAGGCCCAGCGCGACCGGTTCCTGCTCAAGATCGACGTGCCCTACCCGACGGGACAGGAGGAGTTCACGATCCTGCACCGCATGTCGGTGAACCCGCCGCGCGCCGAGGCCGTGCTCACCCCCGCCGACGTCATCCGCCTGCAGAAGGTCGCCGACGGGCTCTTCGTGCACCACTCGGTCGCCTCCTACCTGGTCAACCTCACCATCGCGACGCGCTCGCCCGAGCGCTACGGCCTGCCCCACCTGCTCGGTCAGATCGAGCTCGGCGTCAGCCCCCGCGCCTCCCTCGGCATGCTCGCTGCCGGTCGCGCCCTCGCGCTGCTGCGCGGGCGCTCCTACGTGCTGCCCTCCGACATCGCCGAGGTGGCCTCCGACGTGATGAGCCACCGGCTGCTGCTGTCGTTCGACGCGGTCGCCGACGGTGCCGACCCGCGCGCCATCGTGCGCGAGGTGGTCGCCGCCGTACCCCAGCCGAGCGTGGCGACGCGCGAGGACCCCGACGGCCAGAAGGCCCACCAGCAGGGCGGACACGACAACGGCTACCAGCACACCCAGCAGCTGCCGACCGCCGACTACCGCGGCGACCACGTCGGTCCCTGATCGATGACCCCGCACCCCGACTCCCTGCCCCCGCTGGGCGGGACCACCTCGCCCGAGGCCGTCTTCGGCGCGCTCGAGCTCGCCGTACGCCGACGTCTGCCGGGTCGGCTGCACGGCGACAAGCGCGGCCTGCGGCTCGGGTCGGGCTCCGAGCCCGAGGAGGTCGTGCGCTACCGACCCGGTGAGGACGACGTACGCCGGATCGACTGGAACGTCACCGCCCGCGCCGGCGAGGCGCACGTCTGGCGGCCGCTCGCCGAGCACGAGCTCGAGTCGTGGGTGCTGGTCGACGACTCCCCCAGCATGGCGTTCGGGACCGTGGCGCTGGAGAAGCGCGACATCGCCGCCGGCGTCGTCGCCGCGATCTCCCTGCTGACCGCCGGCCCGGGCAACCGGCTCGGCACCGCCCACCTCGACGGCGACGGACTCACCTGGTCGGCGCCGGTGCCGTCGCGCGCCGCCGCCCACCGCGCCCTGCGCCGCCACGCCATCCCCTCGACCCAGGGTGGCCCCGACCTGGCCACGGCCCTGCGCCAGTTCGCCGCACGCCGGGCCCGCCCGGGCGTCCGCGTCGTCGTTACCGACCTCGTCGAGCCCGACGGCCGCAGCGAGCGCCCCTTCGCCTGGGAGCAGCCGCTGCGCCGCCTCGCCGCGACCCACGAGACCCTGCTCGTCGAGGTCGTCGACCCCCGCGAGCTCGAGCTGCCCGACGTCGGGACGGTCACCCTCGAGGACCCCGAGACCGGCCGCCGCCAGGAGGTCTTCACCTCCGACCGCAGGCTGCGCCAGCGGTACGCCGCCGTCTCGGCCGCCCACCGCGCCGCCACCGCCGAGGCCGTCCGCTCCGCCCGCGCCGGCCACGTCGTGCTGCGCACCGACCGCGACTGGGTTCGCGACCTCGCCCGGCACGTCCACGGCGCCCCGATGCGACGGTTGGTCCCGGCATGATCCCGCTCCTGGCCCTCGCGTCGCCCGGCTGGCTCTGGCTCCTGGCGCCCGTCGCCGTGCTGGTCGTCCTCTACCTCCTCGCGCAGCGCCGCCGCACGACGTACGCCGTCCGGTTCGCGACCCTGCCGATGCTCGAGCGCTTGGTGCCCAAGCGCCCCGCGTGGCGCCGGCACGTGCCTGCGGCCCTGCTGCTGCTGGCGTTCGTCGTGATGGCCTTCGCCGCCGCACGACCCCAGGTCGACCAGCAGGTACCCCGCGAGCGGGCCACGGTGATCGTCACCGTCGACGTGTCGCTGTCGATGCAGGCGACCGACGTCGACCCCGACCGACTGACCGCGGCGCGCGCCGCGGCCAAGCGGTTCATCGAGGGCCTGCCCGACGGGTTCAACGTCGGGGTCGTCGAGTTCGCCGGGTCGGCCGCCGTGCTGTCCGAGCCGAGCACCGACCACGACAAGGCGATCTCGGCCCTCGACCGGCTCGAGCTCGCCGAGGGCACCGCGATCGGTGACGGGGTGCTCACCTCGCTGGCGCAGATCAAGGCGCTCGGCACCCAGACGACCAACGAGGACGGCTCCGAGGCCGAGCCCGTGCCGGCCCAGATCGTGCTGCTCTCCGACGGCACCAACACCGTCGGCAGCAGCATCGAGCAGGCCGAGTCGGCCGCCACCGAGGCCGGCGTACCCGTCTCGACGATCGCCTACGGCACCCCCAGCGGCACCGTCGAGGTCGACGGCCAGACCGTGCCGGTGCCGGTCGACCAGCCCTCCCTCGACGCGCTGGCCGAGGCCACCGGTGGCCAGGGCTACTCCGCCGAGACCGGCGAGCAGCTCGACGAGGTCTACGACGACATCCAGTCGTCGATCGGCTACCGGACCGAGCCGCGCGACGTCACGCCGTGGGTCGTCGCGGGGGCGCTGCTGCTGGGTCTGCTGGCCGCGGGGTTCAGCCTGCGGTGGTTCTCCCGGCTGCCCTGAGGTCTCGCGGGCTCAGCACTTCGTGCCGTCGGCGGGCACGTCGCCGTCGATGAGGTAGCCCTCCACGGCCTGGTCGATGCAGCTGTTGCCCTTGTTGTAGCCGGTGTGGCCGTCACCGTCGCGGGTCAGCAGCACGCCGCTGTCGAGCTGCTCGGCCAGGGCCACGGCCTCCTTGTAGGGCGTCGCCGGGTCGCGCGTCGTGCCGACGACGACGATCGGCGCCGCGCCCTCGGCCTTGATGACCGGGGGCTTCTCCTCGGCCTTGACCTTGATGCCGTGGCAGCCCGTCAGGCCCCAGGCGAACAGCCGGCCGAAGGTGGGCGAGGCCTTCTCGAACGCGGGGTACTCGGCCGGCACGTCGGCCGCCTCAATCGACTCGGGGTCGTCGAGGCAGTTGATCGCGAGGATCGCCTCGAGGCTGTTGTCGTCGTAGCCGCCGGAGGCGTTGCGGGAGCCGTAGAGGTCGGAGAGCTGGAGCAGCGTGGTGCCCTTGCCGCCGATGGCCTCCTGGAGGCCCTGGTCGAGGTAGGACCAGCTGTCGCGGCTGTAGAGCGGGGTGACCAGGCCGTAGAAGGCGTTGCCGACGGTGAGCTTGCGGTCGCCGTCGGTGGGCAGCGGGGACTTGTCGATGTCGTCGAGCAGCTGGTCGATGCGGGCCAGCCCGGCCGCCCGGTCCGCGCCGAGGAAGCAGTCGCCCTCGTCGACGCAGTTGTCGACGTACGCGTCGAGGGCGGTCTGGAACCCGGCCGCCTGGCTGAGCGCGTTGTCGCGGAAGTCGAGCGTCGGGTCGGTGGCACCGTCGAGCACGAAGCGCCCGACGTTGGCGGGGAACAGCGAGGCGTACGTCGAGCCGAGCGTGGTGCCGTAGGAGAACCCGAGGTAGCTCAGCTTCTCCTCGCCGAGGACCGAGCGCAGCACGTCCATGTCACGCGCCGCCTCCACGGTCGACACGTGCCCGACGAGGGCGTCGGAGTTGGCCACGCACCCGGCGAAGAACTTGTCCTGGTTGGCGACGACCTCCTCGCCCTCGGCCTGGTCGTCCGGCGACGGGTCCTGGGCGACGAACGCGTCGAGGTCGGCGTCGGACAGGCAGTCGACCGGGTCGGAGTCGCCCGTGCCGCGCGGGTCGAAGGCCACGATGTCGACCCGGTCGAGCAGTTCGGAGCGGAAGTAGCCCGAGGCGTTCTCGGCCATGGTGGTGCCCGGTGCGCCCGGACCGCCGGGGTTGACCACGACCGATCCGACCCGGTTGGCCCCGTCGCGGGCCAGGGTGCGCTCGACCTTGAGCTTGATGACCTCGCCGTCGGGCTTCTGGTAGTCGACCGGCACCTCGAGCGCCGCGCACTCGTTGGCGCCACAGTCGTCCCAGGCGAGCTGCTGGTCGTAGAACCGGTCGAGCCCCTCGGGCACCGGCCCGGCCGGAGTGACCGGGGCGCGGTCGCTGCTGTCGCGCGAGCCCGCGGAGCTCGACGAGTCGTCGTCCGCGCCCGCCACCACCAGGGCCGCCACCACGCCGCCGCCGATGCCCAGCACCAGCATCAGCACGACGGCGACCGCGACCATGAGGTTCTTGTTCACGGGACCATCATGGCGGGGTTGGGCAACCGGGCCGGTGTGGGGCCGGTGTGGGGGGCGGCGGTGCGGGGCGGCGGTGCGTGAGCCACTCAATCGGGTCAGACATGCGGTTGAAACGGTGGCTGACCCACCGCCCATGCGGCCGACCCGGAACAGCGGTGCCTCAGCCACCCAATCGGGCCAGCCAGGCCGCTGGAACGGTGGCTGACTCACCGCCCATGCGGCCGACCCGGAACAGCGGTGCCTCAGCCACCCAATCGGGCCAGCCATGCTGCCGGAACGGTGGCTGACTCACCGCTCGTTCCGTCCCCTCAGACGACCTCGCCCCGGGCACAGCGCAGGAGGAACTCGCGCCGCGACCCCTCCATCGCGTGGGAGATCGTCCCGAACAACGACGTCCAGCGGTCCCCGAACTCGGGGGCGGGGCCGTCGTAGCCCTGAGCGACGAGCATCTGGTGGACCTCGCGGACGAGGAGCCGCGGTTGGGCAAGCTTGGCGTTGGTCACTTGGACGTAGGGGATGTGACACCGGCGGAGCACGGCGTACCGGGTGATGTCGGAGGCGATCTGGAGGGGGTCGTCGAGGTGCTGCTGCCCTTCGTACTCCACGGCCGCAAGGAACAGGACGTAGTAGAGGTCGGCGATGACGGTCACCGCCTCCGGCAGCGGGACGGTGTGGTTGACCTCGGGCTGAGGCAGCCCGGCGAACCCGAGCACGCTGCGGGTCTCGGACTCCTTCAGTGAGCGTGCCCGATGATCCAGGTGGTCACTGATCCACAGCGCCTCCAGGGCACCGTCGCGCCACCGATCGCCCCACGCCAGCGCGTGGAGCTCCTCGATCCGTAGGTGGCCGTGGTGCAGCAGCCAGTCACCCACCTTGATCGCGTCGATGACGCGCGCCAGGGCGCAGTAGGCGATGAACGCACCTGCGACGCAGACTCCATCCGAGTCCCACGGCGCGAGCTTCTTGGTGCGGTGCAGGAAGACGTGGCGAAGCTCGCGGTGCAGGTCGCCCTCGACCACGAATCGAACGGGGAGTCGCGGTCCATGGTCGAGCCCGAGCTGCTGGAGCCGGGTGATGCCGGTGAGGTGGGCCCGCTCGGGCAACGCGAGTCGGGCTGCCGCGAGCCAGCTGGCCTCGGTCATCTCGTGGTCGCGAGTCCGCCAGACGCCGTCGTGGACGCGGACGAAGCGCCGGCCCTCCAGCATCCGTGAGGTGACGCCGGCATCGAGCGCCTCGGACCGAGAGAACGGCCGGCCTCGTAGCTCGTCGGGGATCTCCTTCATCCCGCCAGCGTCGGCACCGGGGCGCCTCGTCGCCAGCACGCGTCCTACCGCGTGTGGACAACCGACTCCACTCGACCGGTGTGGACGGATCCTGGCCTGCAGCGGGGCGTGTGCCACCGAATCGGGTTGATCTCGGAACCGGATTCCGTGGCTCACGCACCGCCCGAACGGCCCTACCCGCGCCTACTCGCCGCGACCCGGCACCTTGAGCGCGACCATCATCGACTCGAGGGCGAGCTGGACCGGCACGTTGAACTCGACCATCTGCTCGCGCGCCTCGAAGATCCAGTCGATGCGACGCAGGTTGAGCTCGGGGGTGGAGTCGCGGACCAGGTCGGCGATGTCGGTGCGCATCTCGGCGTTGACCAGCTCGCCGGGGGCGCCGAGCGCGACGGCGATGGCGTCGCGGTAGACCGAGACGAGGTCCATCAGGCCGCGGTCGACGACGTCGATGAGCCGCCGACGCGAGCGGCGCTTCTGGTCGTCGAGCATCTCCTTGAGGGCGGGGCCGTACTCGCGGGGGCGGCGGCCGCGCTCCTCGACGCCGTACGCCGTGTCGAGGGCGGTCTTCTCGCGGGCGTCGAGCTCACCGGTGATGGCCTCGGACTCCTGCTTGGCCACCTCGGCGAGGTTGCTGGCGGCGGTCATGCAGGCGCCGAGCGAGGTCAGCCGCACGGGCAACGAGACGACCTCGCGGCGCCGGTTGCGGGTGTCCTCGTCGAGCGCCAGCGCCCGGGCGCGACCGATGTGGCCCTGGCTGGCGCGTGCGGCGTGCGCGGCGAGCGCCTCGGGCACGCCCTCGGTGCGGACCAGGAAGGCGGCCACGTCCCTCGGCCGGGGCGTGGCGAGGTTGACCTGCCGGCAGCGCGACCGGATCGTCGGCAGGACGTCCTCGAGGGTCGGTGCGCACAGCAGCCAGACCGTGCGTGGGTGGGGCTCCTCGATCGCCTTGAGCATCGCGTTGCCCGAGGAGTCGTTGAAGCGGTCGGCGTCCTCGATGACGAACACCTGGCGCGTGCCGACCGGGCTGAGCGCGGCCTGGCGGGTGAGCTCCTTGGCCTCGTGGATGCGCAGCTGCACGCTCTGGGTGCGGTGGATCTTGACGTCGGCGTGGCTGCCGGCCAGCGCGGTGCGGCAGTCGTGGCACTCGCCGCAGCCGCCCCGGGGGCACTGCAGCGCCGCGGCGAACGCGATCGCCGCGTTGGAGCGGCCCGAGCCCGGAGGCCCGGTGAAGAGCCACGCGTGGGTCATGCCGTCGCCGCCGACCGCGCGGCGCAGCGCGGTCACGGCGTGCTCCTGGCCGACCAGGTCGTCCCAGACGCTCATCGGCGCACCGCCTGGTGCAGGAGCGGCTCGACCGCGCGGCGTACGGCGGCCTCGATCGCGTCGACGTCGGCGCGGGCGTCGAGGACGAGGTAGTGGTCGGGGTCGGCGGCCGCCATGGCGACGAACGCCGCACGCACCCGCTGGTGGAACTCCAGCGACTCGCCCTCGATGCGGTCACGGCCGGCGAAGCGACCCAGCCCGGCCTCGGGGGCCAGGTCGAGCACGACGGTCAGGTGGGGCCGCAGGCCGCCGGTGGCCCAGCGGGCGACCGCCTCGACCTCGGCGACGTCGAGCGCGCGGCCGGCGCCCTGGTAGGCCAGCGTGGAGTCGACGTAGCGGTCGGTGATCACCACCGCGCCCCGCTCGAGCGCCGGGCGCACCAGCGTCGCGACGTGCTCGGCCTTGTCTGCGGCATAGAGCAGCGCCTCGGTGCGGTCGTCGAGCTCGCCGGTCTCGGGGCTCAGCACGATGCGCCGCACCTCGCGGCCGACCTCGGTGTCGCCGGGCTCGAAGGTCGGGACCACGTCGTAGGACGACGACGCGAGCCAGGTCGTCAGGCGCTTGCTCTGCGTGGACTTGCCCGAGCCCTCGCCCCCCTCGAAGCACACGAACACGCCACGGTCGGCGTACGTCGGGGGCGAGAGGGGCAGGGGCACGGGAAGAACCTACGACGTGGCACCGACAGCGCGGCCCGCTGGTCGAGGCGATGGTTGGATCGGCCCGTGACCGAGTGCTACAACTGCGTGCGCGAGCCCCTGGACCTCCCGCCGCGCGAGGCCCTGCTGCGCACCGAGCACTGGCGCGTCGGGCACGCCTTCGACAGCGCGCTGCCGGGCTGGCTCGTGCTGGTCCCACGGCGCCACGTCCTGGCGCTCGACGAGCTCCCGACGGCCGCCCACGACGAGCTCGGCTCCCTGCTGGGGCGACTGAGCGCGGCGCTGCGCCAGGTGCTCGGGTGCACCAAGACCTACGTCATGCAGTTCAGCGAGGCGGAGGGGTTCGAGCACCTGCACGTGCACCTGGTGCCGCGGATGGCCGACCAACCCGCCGACCGCACCGGCCCGCGGGTGTTCGGCTACCTCGGGGCCGACGAGTCGAGCAGGGTGTCCGACGACGAGCAGGACCGGCTGGCGGTCCTGATCGGCCGGCGCGCGACGACCTGAGCTCAGGACTTCTTGGCCGCGGCCTTCGTCGTCTTCTTCGCGGCGGTCTTCTTGGCGGGAGCCTTCTTGGCGGCGGTCTTGGCGGCCGTCGTCTTCTTCGCAGCGGCCTTCTTGGCGGGAGCCTTCTTGGCCGGGGCCTTCTTGGCGCCCTTCTTGGCCGCCTTCTTGGCGGGTCCGCGCTCGCGCCGGTCGGCCAGCAGCTCGGCGGCCCGCTCGGTGGTGATCGACTCGACCGAGTCGTCCTTGCGCAGCGTGGCGTTGAACTCGCCGTCGGTGACGTACTCGCCGAAGCGGCCCGACTTGACCACGATCGGCTGGCCGGAGACCGGGTCGTTGCCGAGCTCCTTGAGCGGCGGCGCGGCGGCGGCGCGACCGCGCTGCTTGGGCTGGGCGTAGATCTTCAGCGCCTCGTCGAGGGTGACGGTGAAGAGCTGCTCCTCGGTGGTCAGCGAGCGGGAGTCGGTGCCCTTCTTGAGGTAGGGGCCGTAGCGGCCGTTCTGGGCGGTGATCTCCTCGCCCTTCGCAGCCTCGCCCTCGGCGCCCTCGGCGGGCGGCGCGACGCCGACGACGCGCGGCAGCGACAGCAGCCTGACCGCGTCGTCGAGGGTGACGGTGTCGAGGGACATCGACTTGAACAGCGAGCCCGTGCGGGGCTTGTCGTTCTTCTTCGCGTCCTCGGGGAGGTCCTCGGTGACGTAGGGGCCGTAGCGCCCGTTCTTAGCCACGACCCGCAGCCCGGTCTCGGGGTGCTTGCCGAGCTCGATCTCCTCGCCGGCCGGGTTGGCGAACAGCTCGGCGGCCTTCTCGAGGGTGAGCTCGTCGGGCGGCAGGTCGTCGGGCACGTTGGCGCGCTTGCCGGCGGGGTTGCCCTCGTCGTCGGGTCCCTCGAGGTAGGGCCCGTAGCGCCCGACCCGCAGGTTGATGCCGAGCTCGGGGTCGCCGACGGGGAACGTCGCCAGCTCACGGGCGTCGATGTCGCCCAGGCCGTTGACCAGCGCGTGCAGTCCGGGCACGTTGTCGGAGCCGTAGTAGAACTCGGTGAGCTCGGAGACGCGGTCCTTGCGACCACCGGCGATCTCGTCGAGCACGTCCTCCATGTCGGCGGTGAACTCGTAGGACACGTGCCGCGGGAAGTGCTCCTCGAGCAGCCGGATCACCGAGAACGCCAGCCAGGCCGGCACCAGGGCCGTGCCCTTCTTGTAGACGTAGCCGCGGTTGAGGATCGTGCTGATGATCGAGGCGTACGTCGAGGGGCGGCCGATCTGGCGGTCCTCGAGCTCCTTGATCAGCGTGGCCTCGGTGTAGCGCGACGGCGGCTTGGTCTCGTGACCGTGGGCGTTGAGCGACGCAGCGCTGACCGGGTCGCCCTCGGCGAGGTTGGGCAGCCGGGTCTCCTGGTCGTCCTTGGCGCCGTCGTCGTCGGTGCCCTCGACGTAGGCCTTGAGGAAGCCGTGGAAGGTGATCACCCGGCCCGAGGCGCCGAACACGACGTCCTCGCCCGTGCTGGCCGCGCCGCCGACGCGGATCGAGACCGACTGGCCGGTGGCGTCCTTCATCTGCGAGGCGACGGTGCGCATCCAGATGAGCTCGTAGAGGCGGAACTGGTCGCCGGTCAGCCCGGTCTGCGCCGGGGTGCGGAACGACTCGCCCGCGGGGCGGATCGCCTCGTGGGCCTCCTGCGCGTTCTTGACCTTGGAGGTGTAGCTGCGCGGCGCGTCGGGGACGTACTCGGCGCCGTAGAGCTCACGAGCCTGGCTGCGGGCGGCGTTGATCGCCCCGCCCGACAGGGTCGTCGAGTCGGTGCGCATGTAGGTGATGTAGCCGTTCTCGTAGAGCCGCTGGGCGACCGACATCGTCACCGAGGCGCTCATGCCGAGCTTGCGGCCGGCCTCCTGCTGCAGGGTCGTCGTACGGAACGGCGCGTAGGGCGAGCGGCGGTAGGGCTTGGCCTCGACCGAGCGGACGTCGTACGTCGTGTCGGCCAGCGCGCTGACCAGCGACTGGGCCCGGGCCCGGTCGAGGTGGACGACCGACGAGCCGGCCTTGAGCTGGCCGTCGGGCCCGAAGCTCGCCCCGGTCGCGACGCGGGTGCCGTCGAGGGAGTGCAGCTTGGCCGGGAACATCCGCTGCTCGTGCTTGCTGCCGGCGTCGAAGGTGCCCTCGAGGTCCCAGTAGGACGCGGCGCGGAAGGCGATGCGTAGCCGCTCGCGGTCGACGACCAGACGCGTCGCGACCGACTGCACACGGCCGGCCGACAGGCCGGACATGACCTTCTTCCACAGCACGGGGCTGACCTCGTAGCCGTAGAGACGGTCGAGGATGCGGCGGGTCTCCTGGGCCTCGACGAGGTCCATCGCGATCTCGCGCGGGTTGGCGGCGGCGTCGAGGATCGCCTGCTTGGTGATCTCGTGGAACACCATCCGCTTGACCTCGACGCCCTTCTTGGGCTTGAGCTCGTCGAGGAGGTGCCAGGCGATGGCCTCACCCTCGCGGTCCTCATCGGTGGCCAGGAAGAGCTCGTCGGCGTCCTTGAGCAGGCCCTTGAGCTTGCTGATGTGCGACTTCTTGTCGCGGGGCACCACGTAGTAAGGAGTGAACTCGTTGTCCACGTCGACCGCGAGGCGGCCCCAGGGCTTGTCCTTGATGCTGGCTGGCGTGTCGGCGGCGTTGTTGGGGAGGTCGCGGATGTGCCCGATCGACGACTCCACGACGTAGTCGTCGCCGAGGTAACCACCGATGGTGCGGGCCTTCGCCGGGGACTCGACGATCACCAACTTGTGTGCCACTGGACTCAGATGCTCCTTGCCGGCCTTGATCCGCGGGCCCCGTCCGGGGCTCACGGCCGATCACGGTAGCGCGTGCTGTCCAGCACCCGACCCATCCGGGCTCCCGGGGACCGAGCCGGGGACGCCTGTGGAGAACTCCCGGGACCGTCGGTCTGCTGTGCCAGCCTCGGATCCCCACGCTCGGCCCCTCTCGGAAGGACCCACCGCCATGCACCCCCGTTTCTACTCCCTGCCCGGCTACGACGACGACCGTCGGTCCTCGACGTACGACGACCCGCACTCCTCCTCGCTGCCCGAGCGCCTGACCCACCTGGTGCTCGTCGACGGCCGGCTCGTCGACCTGTGGCACGAGCCCGTCGAGGACACCCGGTGGTCCCACCACGCCGAGCGGTTCGACCGCGAGCGCCGTCCGGCCCCTCCCCCGGAGCCCCCGCACCACGAGCAGGTCCTCACCTGGCTGGCCGCCGTGTGCGGCGGCCGGACCGCCCTCGACGCGCTCGACGCCGAGCCGCTCACCGGCATCGTCGCGCTGCCGGTGGCCGACGACGCGACCGCCCGCGACCACCTCGCCGAGGCCGCCGCCCTGCTCGACCGCGCCGCCGCCACCTACTTCGACCCCGAGACCGCGGTCGCGCTGCGCCGTGCCCTGGCGGCGTTCTGGGAGGCCGACCCCCACGTGCGCCTGAAGTCGGCGGCGCGGGTCGCGGGCGGCGTCTGCTGGGCCGTCGGGCGCGCCAACGGGCTGCTGGGGCCGCACGGCCGGGTCACCCAGGGCGACCTCTCGCGCCATCTCGGGCTCGGGTCCAGTGGCATCTCGTCACCGGGCCAGACCGTCAGGCGCAGCCTCGAGGTCTACGCCGGCCACGCGCCGCGACCGTGGCCGTGGCCGTGGCCGGGATCGTTCGACGTCGAGCTGCGCGGTCGGCCCGACCTGCTGCTCGCCTCCACCCGGCGCCGACTGGTCACGCTGCGCGACCAGGCCCGGGCGATGATCCCGGAGACCGTTCTACCGTGACAGGTAGAATCGCGGAGGTGCCGACCCTGAACATCAAGGACCCCGAGGTCTACCGCCTCGCCGCCGCGCTGGCCGACCAGCGCGGGACCTCGATGACGGCGGCGGTGCGTGGGGCGCTGGTCGAGGCGCTGGCCCGGCGTACGACGGACGGGCAGGCCCGCATCGCCCGCATCGAGGCGGCCGCGCAGGTCGCGTCCGCCGTCGACGCCCCCTGGCTCACCGAGGACGACCTCTACGACGACCACGGGCTGCCCCGGTGATCGTCGATGCCTCGTCCGTAATCGCCATCCTGCGTCGCGAACCCGGCTACGGGGCGCACCGCGACGCCCTCGGGTCGAGCGAGCGGGCGCGGATCGCCGCGCCGACCCTCCTCGAGGCGAGCCTCGTCGCCGGCCCCGAGCGAGCCCGCGAGCTCGACATCGTCCTCGCTGACGTCGAGGTCGTCGCTTTCGACCGTGAGCAGGCGTTGGTGGCGAGAGACGCCTACGCGCGCTTCGGCAAGGGCTCGGGACACCCGGCCCGGCTCAACTTCGGCGACTGCATGGCCTATGCCCTGGCGATGACGACCGGCGACCCGCTGCTGTTCAAGGGCGACGACTTCACCCACACCGACGTCACGCCGGCGCTCGCCTGAGGATCAGTCGACGGTGAGGTCGTCGACCAGCGCCCGCTGCTGGGCGAGCAGCTCGTCCTGCCCGATCGCCACGAGGCTGACGAGCACGCCGTACCTCTCCAGGTCGCCGGTGTCGACCACGACGACCCGGGCCACGTCGCCCTCGACGTCGATCTCCGGGTCGTCGACGCGGATCTCGGCGTCGACGACCCAGGCCGGGTGCCCGTCGACCTCGATGGCCCGGGCGCCGGTGACCCGGGCGCTGCTGAAGTTCTCGTAGAACTCGGACGACTGGGTCATGCACTCGAGCACCTCGGCGGCCGCCTGACCGGTCGAGCCGAAGCCGTTCACGCGGGGCAGGGCACCGAGCGCGGTCACGGCGACCCAGCCGTCCGCGACGATCTTGGAGGGTGCCGAGACGCCGGTGGCGAAGGTGAAGGCGCGGGCCTGGTCCAGCGGGTCGGCGTCGGAGAACCCCGCGGGCGCCGGCATCGTCAGGCCACCGCCCTTCTGCTTGCCACCGGTGATCCTGACCGCACCCTGGCGCGGCGACCCGCCGGCGCACTGGCGCGCGCTCGGGGTGCGGTCGTCGGTGAACAGGTCCGAGGTGGGCTGATCGCTCGGCTGGTCGGTGGGCTGCTCGCTCGGCTGCTCGCTCGGCTGGTCGCTCGGCCGGTCGGCGGGGTCCTGGCTCACCGGACCCGTGGTGGAGGTGTCGCGCGCCGCGGACCCGTCGTCGTCGTCGACCAGGGGCCGGACGACGAGGAACGTGGCGACCCCGAGCACGAGGGTGAGCAGGACGGCGAGCAGGACCAGCCAGACCGCCCGACCCGAGCTCCGCGGGGGATCCGGGGACCAGCCCTGCGGCGGGTAGCCCTGCGGCGCGTAGCCCTGGGAGCCGAGCGGGGGGTACGACGCGGCCGGCTCGGTCGCGTAGGACTGGTACGTCGGGGTGCCCCGGTGGGGCGGGGCCGTCGGCGGGGCGGCGTACGGGTGCTCGGTCGCCTCGGCGCCCCAGTCCTGGCCGTCCCAGTAGCGGAAGGCGCCGGGGCGCCCGGCCGGGTCGGGGTACCACCCTGGAGTCGCCACGCGGAAACCCTAGTGGTGCGGGTCCGAAGTTCTTGATGGCTTGGCGTGCTCAGGGTGCGTGCCTTCGCGGTGGCGGCGGTCCGACGGCATACCTGGTCGTCTTCCGAGGATCGCCGCTGCCGCGAGGTGCGTGCCATCAGTGCGCGAAGCGGCCAAGAACTTCGGCCCCGTGCCACGAGGCCAGAAGCGCCAGCAGGGTCAGACCGTCACCGGGCATGGATCGCGAACGCCCGGGCCGGGAACCCGGACCCGCCCAGCGGCTTGGGCCACGACGCGACGACGAGGGCGCCGGCCTCGGGCACCTCGTCGAGACGCGCCATCAGCTCCAGCTGCCACAGGTCGTGCTCGAGCACGAGGAGCTCGAGCCCGTAGTCCCCCGCCGAGGTCGACGCCCCGGCGTCGGTGTCGGTCTGCTCGTGCCCGACCGCGACGGCCCCGACGCGGGTGATCAGGTCCTCGAGCACCTCGCGCGACCAGCCGGGGGCGTGGCTGGTGCCGTCGGCGTCGCGGTTCTCCATGGCGGCGGCGTCCGGCCAGCGCTTCCACCAGTCGGTGCGCAACGCCACGAAGCAACCGCTCGGCATCGGGCCGTGGCGCTCCTCCCACGCGGTGACGTCGGCCAGGGTCGGCACGGCGTCGGCGTCGGCGGCGACGCGCTCGGAGATGTCGAGCACCACCAGCGGCAGGACCATCTGCTCGACCGGGACCTCGTCGAGGGTCCGGGCGCCCTGGACGAAGTGCGACGGCGGGTCGACGTGGGTGCCCCACTGACCCACGAGCGTGTAGCGGTGCACGTTGAAGCCGGCCCCGTCGGCCATGTCGAAGACCTGGTCGCGCTCCTCGTCGGGGAACTGCGGGAAGTGCGGCTGTCCGGGGTGGAAGGCGTGCGTCAGGTCGGTGAAGACGTGGTCGGCCAGGAGGCGACGCTGGAGCGCCCACAGCGGGAAGGGCGAGTGATCGTCGGTCATGCGCCCAGGCTCGCACGTCGCGGGACCCGACTGACCACCTCGGACGGGATCGCCGCGCTCACCGCCCTCAGCGAGGCGTCACCGGGGTCAGGAACCCCTCGGCGACCAGGTCGGCCACGACCGGGAGGTACGTCGCGCGCGTCGCCGCGGTGTCGGCGCCGAGCAGCTCGGCGACGGCGTCGAGGATCGCCCCCACGGACAGGTCGCCGTCGCAGGCGCCGACCAGGGCGGCCTCGACGGTGTCGGCCGGGCGGGCCCGGCGGAAGCCGACCTGCTGACGCAGCACGATCGTCTCGGGGTCCTCGACGCCGACCGGGCCGCGGGTCTCCTGCACGACGTCGGCGCGCGCCTGCAGATAGGCGTCGGGTCCGACCCCGGCTGCCGCCACGCGGGCCGCGTCGCCCCACGCGTGGATGGCCGCCGCGATCGGCTGCTCGACGTCGTACGGCCAGGACAGCAGGTCGGTGCGCGGGTCGTCGACGTCGACGGCGTGCAGGTTGATCCAGCCGAAGCCGATCGCCTCGACACCCTGCTCGTCGAACCACGACAGCCAGGTGTCGTAGCGGGTGAGGTAGTCGGGGGCGCCGTGCTGACCGGCGTCCTTGAGCCACATCTCGACGTACGCCGCGGGGTCGAGCACCTCGCGCTGGACCACGAGCGCGTCGTGCCGCTCGGGCAGCCAGCCGGCCAGCCGCTCGTCCCAGGGACGGTCGCGCTCGATGACCCAGTTGGCGAGCACCTGGCACCAGCCGCCGGGGTTGAGGTGGCGGGACGCCGTCCGCACGATGTCCTCCACGACCCGGTCGCCAGGCAGCCCCGAGTCGCGGTAGACGAGGCGCTGCCCCGTCGCCGGGGAGATGACGAAGGGCGGGTTGGTCGCGATCAGGTCGAACCGCTCGCCGCGCACCGGCTCGAAGAACGACCCGTCGCGGACGTCGACGTCCACCTCGTTGAGCGCGGCGTTGAAGCGGGTGAGGTCCAGCGCGCGGGCGTTGACGTCGGTCGCGACGACGCGGCCGGCGTGACGGGCGAGGTGGAGCGCCTGCACCCCGCACCCGGTGCCGAGGTCGAGCGCAGATCCGACGGGCTCCCGGATGGTCAGCTGGGCCAGGGAGGTGGAGGCCGGACTGATGCCGAGGACGTGGTCGGCGCCGACCCGCTGGGGCCCGCCGTCGAGGCCGGGCGTGAGGTCGCTGACGACCCACAGGTCGTCGTCGACGTCACCGTCGGCGATCGTGTAGGGACGGCAGTCCAGGCGTGCGGCCACCTCGCCGACGCTGCGCTCGAGCAGCCCGTCGACCGCGAGCCGGTCGACCAGGCCGGGCAGGGCGCGCTCGGCCTCGGTGAGGGTCACGGTGGTCTGCAGCAGGAACAGCCGGGCGAGGGTCTCCAGGGGCCCGCCGCCCCGGGTGCGTGCGAGCCCGGGCGCCGTCTCGTTGCGCGCCAGCGCGTCGTGGGCCCGCGGGCCCAGCACCTCGGCGACGCCGTCGTAGGTGAAGTCGGCGGCGACGAGCGCCTCGCGCAGTGCGGGGGCGGTGGCAGGGTTCACCCGGCCATCCTGTCCGATCGGGTACGCCGGGCGCCGGGCGGATCCACGGCGCCCACCTCGGGCGAGTCAGCCGAACAGGCCACGCCCACGCCCGTGTCCGCGCCCGCGGGACGGACCGGCAGCGCGGTCCCGCCGCGCCTCGGCCCGACCCTGGACCACGTCGCCGTAGTCCCCGGCCAGCGCCTTGTCCTTGATCGCCTCCCGGGCGTCGCGGCGTGCCTCCCGGTCGTCGAGGCCGCGGGCCGCCTCGATGTCGGCACGCAGGGCCTCGGGCAGGGCGGCGAGCCGCTTCTCGACGCGGTCCCGGATCCTGGTGGCTCGCTCCTGGACCCGGGTGCCGTAGCCGCCGGCGAGCGCCTTGTCCTTGATCGCCTCCCGGGCGTCGCGGCGTGCCTCCCGGTCGTCGAGATCGCGGGCCGCCTCGATGTCGGCACGCAGGGCCTCGGGCAGGGCGGCAAGCCGCTCGGCGCGGCGGTCGGCCCGGCGGTCGGCTCGGCGGTCGCGGCGGTCGGTACGCGCGCCGGCGGTCGGGTCGGCGGTCGGGTCGGCGGTCGGGTCGGCGGTGGTCGTGCTGGACACGGTGGTGAGGGCGCCGCCGTCGGGGAGCGCCGTGACGGTGACGGCGGCACCGGCGGCACCGAGGGACAGCGCGGCCACGGTGGTCGTCACCTTGGTGGAGATCGTCTGCAGCAGCATGGTGGTCTTCTTCCGGTGGGTCGTGTCGAGTCTGACGGGTCCGAGCCTGCGGGTGCCGGGTGGCGGCCGTGTCAGGCCCGTGTTCGGGCTGTGCAAGGACGCCGCGCGGCACTGGGAGCCGGTGGTCGGCGGCCCTACGGTGGGGCCGTGGACGACGGACGCGGACTGGTGCTCGTGGTCGAGGACGAGCCCGCGATCGCCGACGTCGAGCGCCGCTACCTGACCCAGGAGGGTTTCGGGGTCCACGTCGAGCGGGACGGTGCCGGCGCCCTGGACGCGGTCGGGCGCCTGCGGCCGGTGGCCGTGATCCTCGACGTCGGCCTGCCCGGTCCGCGTGAGCTGGACGGGATCGGCGTGTGTCGCACGCTGCGCGAGCGCGGCGACTGGACCCCGGTGCTGTTCGTGACCGCACGCGACGACGAGGTCGACCGCGTCGTGGGGCTCGAGATCGGCGCCGACGACTACGTCACCAAGCCGTTCTCCCCTCGCGAGCTCGTCGCCCGGGTCAAGGCCGTGCTGCGCCGCAGCGAGGGACGCGCGGGGTCGCTGGCCCTCGCGGCCGGCGGCGTACGGCTGGACCCGGACTCGCGGCGGGTCCACGTCGACGGGGTCGAGGTCGCGTTGACGGCCACCGAGTTCAACCTGCTGGCCGAGCTCTTGCGCGCCGGGGGACGGGTGGTGGAGCGGGCCGAGCTGATGGCGTCGGTGTGGGGCGTCGCCGACTACGGCGGCAGCCGGACCGTCGACGTGCACGTCGCCCAGCTGCGCACCAAGCTCGGTGGCGCCAGCCCCATCGAGACCGTCCGCGGCGTGGGCTATCGCGTGGGGACGTGACGGTGTCCAGGTCGCTGACGACGCGGCTCGTGCTCGCGATCGCCGGAGTCGCCCTGGTGTCCGCGCTCCTGTCGGGGGTGCTCGTCGCCCCGCTGGTGAGCTCGGCGGCCGAGGACGCCGTCCGTGAGCCGCTGTCGCGGCAGACCGAGTTCTTCGCCCAGGCGCCAGCGACCGCGCGCGCGACGGGACGGGTCCGGAGGGTGACCGGCCGGACCGGGTTCGAGGTCGGCTCGCTCGCCGCCGACGGCACGCCGACCGGAGTCGCGAGCGTCCTGAGCGACGACGAGGTCGCTGCGCTGCTCGAGGGCCGCGCGGTGTCCACCCGCGCGTCGTACGACGGCACCGAGCTGCTGATCGAGGCGCGGGCCTCGCGTGGTGGCGGCGCGGTCGTGCTCGGGACCGACGCCGACGTGGTCGGGGACGCCGCCGCCGCGCTGCGGCGTCGGGTCCTGCTGGCCGGTGCGCTCGGCCTGGTCGGCGCGGTGGCGGTCGCGTGGCTGCTCGCCGTCCGGCTCGGCAACCCCCTGACACGCACCGGCCAGGCGGCGCGACGACTCGCGGCCGGCGAGCGCGGCGTCGAGCTACCGCGCTCGCGGGTCACCGAGGTCACCGAGGTGACGGCCGCGCTGGCCGCGCTCGACACGGCGCTGACGACCAGCGAGGGGCGACAGCGTGAGTTCCTGCTGTCGGTCTCCCACGAGCTGCGCACGCCACTGACCGCCGTCCGCGGCTACGCCGAGGCCATAGCGGACGGCGTCGTGCCCGCCGAGGAGACCGCCGAGGTGGCCCGGACCATGCTCGCCGAGACGCTCCGGCTCGAGCGCTACGTCGGCGACCTGCTCGCCCTGGCCCGCCTGGAGGCCGACGACTTCGCCCTGCGCGTCGGACCGGTCGACGTGGCCGAGCTGCTCCGTCACGCGCGAGCCGCGTGGGACGAGCGGGCCAGCAGGGTGGGGGTGACCGTGGTCTGCCAGGCCGACGGGCCGTCGTACGCCGAGACCGACGGGAGCCGGCTGCGCCAGGTCGTGGACGCCCTGGTCGACAACGCGGTGCGGGTCTGCGTCCCGGGCGACGTCGTGGTGATCGCGGTGGCGACCGACTCGGTCGGCGTACGGATCGAGGTGCGCGACTCGGGTCCGGGCCTGACCCCCGACGACGCGCTCGTCGCCTTCGAGCCCGGGGTCCTCCACCACCGCTACCGGGGGTCGCGGCCGGGCGGGCTGGGGCTCGGCCTGGCCATCGTGCACCGGCTGGTCACCCGTCTCGGCGGGACGATCGAGGTCGACCAGGCGCCCGAGCACGGCGCTCGCTTCACGATCCACGTCCCGCGATCGCCTCTCCACGGCTGAGGGGCCACCCCCTCAGCGCGCCTGGACAAGGAACCAGCAGCGCAGCGGTACGCCACGGGACTCGTCTCCCTCGCAGTCCTCGCCCCGAGATCACGCTGACCCGTCGCCCATGGGCGACGGGTCGGCGTGGGTCAGGCGAGGGTGGTGGGTGAGGGAACCTCGTCGCCGATGACGGACTCGCGGCGCTTGGAGATGACGATGACCACCGCGATGATCGCGACCGCGACGAGCGCGATGGCGATGCGGGCGGCGTCGTTCTTGTCGTCGCCGATGCTGAGCGAGACGACGGCACTGGCGATCAGCAGCGAGACCAGGTTCATGACCTTGATCAGCGGGTTGATGGCCGGGCCGGCGGTGTCCTTGAACGGGTCGCCGACGGTGTCGCCGATGACCGTGGCCGCGTGGGCGTCGGAGCCCTTGCCGCCGTGGGCGCCGTCCTCGACGAGCTTCTTGGCGTTGTCCCAGGCGCCGCCCGCGTTGGCGAGGAAGACCGCCATCAGGGTGCCGGTGCCGATGGCGCCGGCCAGGAACCCGGCCAGGGCCGTGAAGCCGAGCCCGAAGCCGACCGCGATCGGGGCCATCACGGCCAGGACACCGGGGGTGACCAGCTCGCGCAGGGAGTCGCGCGTGACGATGTCGACGACCTTGCCGTACTCGGGACGACCGGTGCCCTCCATGATGCCGGGGATCTCGCGGAACTGGCGGCGGACCTCGTAGACGACCGCACCGGCCGCGCGGGCCACCGCGTTGATGGCCAGGCCGGAGAAGAGGAACACCACGGCCGACCCGAGCAGGACGCCGACGAGGACCGACGGGTCGAAGACGAAGAGGCTGAAGAGCTCGTTGTCCTGGGCGTTGGCGTCGGCGAGCTTCTCGAGGGCCGTGGTGGCGTAGGAGCCGAACAGCGCGGTGGCGGCCAGGACGGCGGTCGCGATCGCGATGCCCTTGGTGATGGCCTTGGTGGTGTTGCCGACCGCGTCGAGGTCGGTGAGGATCTGGGCGCCCTCGGGGCTGACGTCGCCGGACATCTCGGCCACGCCCTGGGCGTTGTCGGAGACGGGACCGAAGGTGTCCATCGCCACGATCGAGCCGACCGTGGTGAGCAGGCCGCACCCGGCCAGCGCGACGGCGAACAGCGAGATCGCCAGCGAGCCGGTGCCGAGCAGGAACGCCCCGAAGACCGCAGCACCGAGCACCAGCGTGGTGTAGACGGCCGACTCGAAGCCGACCGAGAGGCCGGAGAGGATCACGGTCGCAGCGCCGGTGAGCGAGGTCTTGCCGACGTCCTTGACCGGCTTGTACTCGGTGCCGGTGTAGTAGCCGGTGAGGGCCAGGATGGCGGCGGCCAGCACGATGCCGATGACCACGGCGATCGAGGCGATCAGGGCGGGGTTGCCGTCGGGCGTGGCGTCCTTGGAGATCAGGTCGAGCACGGACCCCTGCTCGCCGAAGTCGGCGAAGCTGGTGGGCAGGTAGAGGAACGACAGCACGACACTGGCGACGGCGCCGATGCCGGCGGAGATGTAGAAGCCACGGTTGATCGTCGAGAGGCCGTTGACCCCGGCGGTCGGCTTGGTGATGTAGGCGCCGAGGACGGCGGTGAGGGCTCCGATGGCCGGGATGAGCAGCGGGTAGACGAGGCCCTTGTCTCCGAAGGCCTGCGCGCCGAGGATCAGCGCGGCGACCAGGGTCACGGCGTAGGACTCGAACAGGTCGGCGGCCATGCCGGCGCAGTCGCCCACGTTGTCGCCCACGTTGTCGGCGATCGTGGCGGCGTTGCGCGGGTCGTCCTCGGGGATGTTGTTCTCGACCTTGCCGACGAGGTCGGCGCCGACGTCGGCGGCCTTGGTGAAGATGCCGCCGCCGACCCGCATGAACATGGCGAGCAGCGCGGCGCCGAAGCCGAAGCCCTCGAGCACGTCGGGGGCGTCCTCCTGGAAGAAGATCACCACGAGGCTGGCCCCGAGCAGGCCGAGGCCGACGGTGAGCATGCCGACCATGGCGCCGGTGCGCAGGCCGATGGTCATGGCCGGCTCGCGACCCACGGTGTTGGCCGCGGCGGCCACCCGGAGGTTGGCCCGCACCGCCAGCGACATGCCGAGGTAGCCGACCGCGGCCGAGAAGCCGGCACCCACCAGGAAGAACACGGAGCGGAAGATGCGCACCGAGAACTCGTCGGCCGGCAGCGCGAGCAGCGCGAAGAAGGCCACGCCTGCGAAGACCGCCAGGGTGCGGAACTGTCGTTGCAGATAGGCGTCGGCGCCCTCCTGCACGGCCTGGGCGATGGTCTTCATGTTGTCGGTGCCCTCGGGCGCGGACAACACCTCGGACCGGAACACGTACGCCATCGCGAGGGCGCCGAGAGCGATCAGGGCGACGACGATCACCAGGACGAGGTTGCCCCCGGTGACCTCGACGCTGTCGACGGCTGCGGGAACGATCCCGGCCATGTGTTTCCTCCTGCGTAGGTGGGCGTACGCCAGACACGGGCCGGTGTGACCCAGGTCATGTACGAGACGTCGCGGAGTTTACGCAGAAACAGCCCCCAGGTGAGCCCGGGGGTGTGATGTGGGCCACAGACCCCGGGATCAGGGGCGCGAGGCGGGTGGGTGCGGCTCGGGTCAGGCCTGCGCGAGCGCGGCGTCGGCCGACTCGTGGATCACGAAGACCTTGGCCAGACCGGTGATGCGGAAGATCTTGAGCAGCCGGTCCTGGTTGCAGATCAGGCTCAGCGAGCCGTCGTGGGCACGGACCTTCTTCAGGCCACCGACCAGGACGCCCAGCCCGGTGGAGTCGAGGAACTCGACGGCCTCCATGTCGATCACCAGGTGATAGGTACCGCCGGCGACCAGCTCGGTGATCTTGTCGCGCAGCTTGGGAGCCGTGTAGACGTCGATCTCACCGCCGACGGCGACGATGGTGCGCCCGTCGACGTCGCGCGTCGCGAGACTGAGGTCCACGTGATCTCCCGGGAGGGGGGTGAGGCAGGGCTGGAACATCAAACCATGACGGCCGCAGCCACGCACAGACGATGGTAAAGAGATGCGTCAGTCGTGGTCATGCCGTGTCAGGGCGGGTCAGGGCGGGTCAGGTCGTGTCGTGGGCGTGCGCACCCCCCGGTGAGGGCGGGCGGTGTCCCCGGGCTGTGCCACCATCGCGAGCATGCCTGCCGCCGCACCCGCCGCCACCCGCGGCGGCGGCCGGGACGGGCGACCGGTGGCCGATCTGGTGGCCCGCCTGGCCGGCGTACCGGGGCGCGACGGTCGGCTGACGCACCTCGAGGTGCGTCCGGGACGCCGTGCCGAGCTGGTCTCCTGGCCGGCCTGGGCCGACCCCGCGGTCGTCGCGGCGCAGGCCGCCCGGGGCATCGCGCAGCCCTGGTCGCACCAGGTGGCCGCGGCCGACGCCGCCTGGTCCGGGCGCCACGTCGTGGTCTCGACCGGCACCGCCTCGGGCAAGTCGCTCGCCTACCAGCTGCCCGCCCTGAGTGCGGCCGCCGCGGGCCGCGGCGACCGCGGGCGCCGCGGCGCGACCACGCTCTACCTCGCGCCCACCAAGGCACTGGCCCACGACCAGCTCGAGTCGCTGCGCGAGCTGCGGCTCGACACCCGCATCGCGACGTGCGACGGCGACAGCAGCCGCGACGAGCGCGACTGGGCCCGCGCGTTCGGCGAGTACGTCCTGACCAACCCCGACATGCTGCACCGCTCGATCCTCCCGGGACACGAGCGGTGGGCATCGTTCCTCGGGTCGCTGCGCTACGTCGTCGTCGACGAGTGCCACCACTACCGCGGCGTGTTCGGTGCCCACGTGGCCCACGTGCTGCGACGCCTGCGTCGTCTCTGCGAGCACTACGGCGCCTCGCCCACCTTCGTCCTGGCCTCGGCGACGACGGCCGAGCCGGCGGCGACCGCCGCCCGGCTCACGGGTCTCGAGGTCGAGGCCGTCACGCACGACGGCTCCCCGCGTGGCGAGGTGACCCTGGCGCTGTGGGAGCCACCGCTGACCACCCACACCGGCGAGAACGGCGCCCCCGTACGCCGCGCCGCGACCTCCGAGGCCGCCGACCTGCTCGCCGACCTGGTGGCCGAGGACGTCCACACGCTGGCGTTCGTGCGCTCGCGCCGCGGGGTCGAGCAGGTGGCGCTCACCGCCGCCGCGCTGCTCGAGGAGGTCGACCCCGCGCTCTCCGGCCGCGTCGCCGCCTACCGCGGCGGCTACCTGCCCGAGGAGCGACGAGCGCTCGAGGCCGCCCTGCGCCGTGGCGACCTGGTCGGGCTGGCGGCCACCAACGCCCTCGAGCTCGGCATCGACGTGAGCGGCCTCGACGCCGTGATCATCGCCGGGTTCCCCGGCACCCGGGCCGCCCTGTGGCAGCAGGTCGGACGGGCGGGCCGCGGCGCGCAGGACGCCCTGGGGGTGCTGATCGCCCGCGACGACCCGCTCGACACCTACCTGGTCCACCACCCCGACGTGCTGCTGGGCCAGCCGGTCGAGGCCCAGGTGTTCGACCCCGACAACCCCCACGTCCTGGGCCCCCACCTGTGCGCGGCGGCCCAGGAGCGTCCGCTGACCGAGGCCGACCTGCCCCACTTCGGGCCGCGGGCCGCCGAGGTCGTCGCCACCCTGACCCACGCCGGACTGCTGCGGCGACGCTCGCGCGGGTGGTTCTGGACCGACCGGCGCCGCGCGGCCGACCTCACCGACATCCGTAGTGCCGGCGGGTCGCCGATCGCCCTGGTCGAGAGCGGCACCGGGCGGGTCGTCGGCACCGTCGACGCCGGGCGGGCCCACGGCACCGCCCACACCGGAGCGGTCTACCTGCACCAGGGCGACACCTGGCTCGTGGAGTCGCTCGACCTCGACGAGCACGTCGCCAGCATCGTGCGGCACGACCCGGGCTACACGACGAGCGCGCGTGAGGTCACCGACATCGTCATCCGCGGCGAGCGCGAGCACCGCGTCTGGGGCCGGTGCCGGCTGTTCCTGGGCGACGTCGAGGTGTCGCACCAGGTCGTGTCCTACCTCAAACGGAGCCAGCCCTCCGGCGAGGTCGTCGGCGAGCAGCCCCTCGACCTGCCCGCCCAGTCGCTGGCGACCGCGGCCGTGTGGTGGACCGTGCCCGACGACGTGCTCGCCGACGCCGGGCTGAGCGCCGACGACATCGACCTGCCCGGCGCGGCGCACGCGGCCGAGCACTGCTCCATCGGGCTGCTGCCGCTCGTGGCGACCTGCGACCGGTGGGACATCGGTGGGGTGTCCACGGCCCGGCACGCCGACACCGGCGTGCTCACCGTGTTCGTCCACGACGGTCAGCCCGGCGGGGCCGGGTTCGCCGAGCGCGGCTATCGCGCCGCACGGCGCTGGCTGCGCGCCACCCGGGAGACCATCGCGGCCTGTCGCTGCGAGCACGGGTGTCCCTCGTGCGTGCAGTCACCCAAGTGCGGCAACCAGAACAACCCGCTCGACAAGGCCGGCGCCCTGCGCCTGCTCGACGTGCTGCTCGAGCACGCCGACCCCGACACCGACGCCGGGCCCGAGGCTGACCCCGACGCGCGGCCGGGCTCCTAGGCCCAGGGTCAGCCGGGCCCGGCGCGCGCCTCGGCCTCGAGGTCGCCGCGCTGTCCGAGCCAGCGCGGGCCACTCACCCGCGTCCCGACCCTCACCTCGCGGCCGGCCACGACGCACGAGGTGAGGTCGGCCCCGTTGGCCGCGGCCACCCGGCCGGCCGCGCCGCAGGCATCACCCCCGTCGGCCAGCACCCGGGCCGCGGCCAGGACCGCCAGGTCGGCGGCGGACTGGGCGGTGCGGTGGTCGACGACCATCGCCCCCACCACCGACAGCGCCGCACCCAGCAGCACGAGCACCCCGGCGAGGGCCAGCACCAGGACCGACGCCGCCCCGCGCTCGTCGCGCTCGACCGCACCGCGGCGACTCACGGCGGCTCCTCGGCGAGCGCGACGGCCTCGGCCCGGACGGTGACCGACGGCAGCACCGAGAACAGCCCGCCCGGCCCGTCGACCTCCGCGCTGGCCGTGGCGACGACCTCGCCGCCGCCGGAGGTCACCGTGACCCGCCCCCCGTCGGGCGCGACCCGTCGGCCGGCGGTGACCGCGGCGGCAGGGTCGTCACCGCGCGCCAGGGCGCGGGCCGTCTCGCGGGCGGCGTCGACCGTGCGCACCTGGGCGGCCCCGACCGAGAGCAACCAGACGAGCCCGATCGTCAAGGCGAGCAGCAGCGGCAGGGCCATCGCCAGCTCGGCGGTCACGGCGCCGCGGTGGTCGCGGCGACGCAGAGCGCGACGACGGGTCACGAGATGCCCAGCAGCCCGAGGACGTGGTCGAACAGCGAGGTGAGCAGCTGGTCGCCGAAGCCGCCCGTGAGCATCTTGTAGAGCAGGCCGGCCAGGCCGGCCCCGGCGGCCGTGCCGACGGCGTACTCGGCGGTGGTGATGCCGCGCTCGTCGCGGCGGCGAGCGGAGCTGATCAGGCGCAGGTGCATGGGTTCTCCCGGGGTCGTGGGCCGCCCGATGCGGCCCCGGCGAGAAGAGTGCGACGCGAGGAGGACCGGGCGCGACCAGTCGGCCGGGCCCTGTGGACGAGCCCGCGCGCGGTCGCGCTGTGGACGACTCGTGGTCATCGCTCACCAGGCGATCGAGCCGAGCAGCCCCGCGACCAGCGGCACGATGCCGATCAGCACGAACGCCGGCAGCAGGCACAGCCCGAGCGGTACCGCGGCCTTGACCCCGACCGCCCGGGCCCGGTCCTCGACCTCGGCGCGCGCCCGGCGGGCGAGGTCGTCGGCGAGCCGCTCGACGGCCGGCACCACGGCGGCCCCGGTGTCGTGGGCGCGCGCCATCGTGCGCCCGAGCGGAGCGAGGTCGGGATCGGTGGCCAGGTCGGCCCACACCGTCGCGGCCGGTACGCCGAGCGCGAGGCGGGCCACGACCGGCGAGAGCCTCCGGGCAGCGGCACCCGGGAGGGCCCGCGCGACGAGCACGATCGCATCGGCGGGCGCAGCCCCCGACCGCAGCGCAGCCCCCAGCAGCGCGACGACCGCCGGGAGGTCTCGGCGTACCTCGGCGCGCTCGCGGCGCGTCTCGGGGGCCTCGGCCCGCCCGACGACGACCCACACGCCGACCGCGACGAGCACGGCCGCCACCAGGCCCGCCGACCCGCCCACGAAGGTCGCCCCGGCCGCGCCGGCGAGCAGCGACCACAGCGCGCGGTGCCGGCGCAGCCAGCCCGGGTCGGCCCCGGTCGCGGCGACCACCACCGGGGCCGGCAGCCGGACGCGGGGCGGCAGCAGGAGCGCGACCGCGAGCGTGGCGGCCAGCACGGCGACCACCACCGCGATCGGCACCGCGATTAGCACCGGAGGCGTCGAGCCGGTCACGGGCGGTCGACCTCGCGGGCCAAGGCCTCGATCCAGGCCAGGCCGACGAACGCGAACCCCAGGCCGAGCGCGAGACAGCCGAGCCCGACGGGGTGGCCGAGCAGGAAGCCCCAGGGGTCGCCGCCGGCACCGTTGCCCATCGAGAGGGCGAGCAGCGGGAGCGCGGCGACGAGCTTGGCCGTGGCGCGGGCCGAGGCGAGCTCGCCCTCGACGACCCGGCGGGTGGCCTGGGCGTCACGGATCCCGACCGCGACCCGGTCGAGGGTGTCGGCCAGCCCCTCGCCGGTGCGGTGGGCGACCTGCCAGGCGGCGGCGACGACCCGCAGGTCGGTCGCCCCGGGCTGCCCGGCGAGGGAGCGCCAGGCGGCGGGGACGTCGGCGCCGACCCGGTGGGCCTCGGCGACGGGCGCGAGCGCGGGCCAGTCGTCGGCGGCCCGGTCGAGCGCGGTCGCCGGTGGTCGGCCGGCGCCGAGCTCGACGGCCAGGGACTCGCAGGTCTCGAGGACCCGCGCCGAGGTCGCCGTGGCGGCGAGGCGCGCTGCGCGGGCCCGCCACAGGCGTACGCCGCCGAGCGCGGCGAGGACACCCACCGTGGCCAGGGCGACCAGGCGGGGCGAGCCCCCGACGACGACCAGCACGACCGCCACGCCGAGCGCAACAGGCACGACCACCGCCGGGCCCCGCCGTGGGCGCCGCCGACCCCGGACCACCAGTCGGGGTGGGCCCGGCAGCAGCAGCGCGACCGCGGCGGCTGCGGCGCCGGCCGTCAGCAGCGGGAGCGCCGTCACGACCGTCCCCGGTCGAGCCGGTCGAGCAGGCGGTCGAGCGCCGGGCCCTCGTGGAGCGTCAGCGCCGGGGTCACCTCGACCGCGACGTCCATGGTCACCAGGCCGGTGGCGTCGCGTCCGGGCACCGCGACCTGGGCGACCCGTCGCGTGCCGTCGGGTCCACGGGCGAGGTGGACCACGACGTCGACGGCGGCAGCGAGCTGGCTGTGCGCCGCCTCGCGCCCGAGACCGGCGGCGAGGGCGAGGGCCTCGACGCGGGCGGGTACGTCGACCGCCGAGTTGGCGTGGAGCGTGCCGCAGCCGCCCTCGTGGCCGGTGTTGAGCGCGGCGAGCAGCTCGACGACCTCGCCGCCGCGCACCTCGCCGACGACGAGCCGGTCGGGTCGCATGCGCAACGCCTGCCGTACGAGGGTGCGCAGGTCGACGGCCCCGGCACCCTCGGCGTTGGCGGGCCAACCCTCCAGGCCGACGACGTGGGGATGGTCGGGGCGCAGCTCGGAGGCGTCCTCGACGACCACCAGCCGCTCGCTCGGCGGCAACCGGGACAGCAGGGCGGCCAGCAGGGTCGTCTTGCCGGTGCCGGTGCCGCCGCTGACCAGGAACGCGAGCCGCGCGGCCAGCACCCGGTCGAGCAGCCGCGCCACCGGCTCGGACAGCGTGCCGGCGGCCACCAGCTCGTCGAGGGTGAAGCCGCCGTGGCGCGGGACCCGCAGCGAGATCGCCGTGCCCGGGCGGGCGATCGGCGCGAGCACCGCGTGGAACCGGGTGCCGTCGGCGAGCCGGAGGTCGACGTAGGGGGACGCGTCGTCGAGGCGACGCCCACCGAGCGAGGCCAGCCGCTGGGCCAGGCGGCGTACGGACTCGTCGTCGGGGAACGACACCTCGCTGCGCTCGAGGCCCTCGCCGCGGTCGACGTAGACCGCGCCGGACCCGTTGACCACCACGTCGGTCACCCCGGGCAGGGCCAGGAGGGGCTCGAGGGGACCCGCGCCGACGACGTCACGCCGCAGCACCTCGTGGACGGCGAGGACCGTGGCGTCACCCACCGGGCGGCCGGTGTCGCGCAGCGCCTGGGCCACCCGGTGCGGGGTGAGGTCGCCGGGGCTGCGGGCGAGGACCTCGCGGGCGGCGTCGACGAGACCGAGCGGCAGCTCGTCGATCACGACGCGGCCCGCAGGGGCACCCCGACGGGCACCCGGGCCGCGACTCCCGTCGCCGCCAGTCGCACGGGGTCGGCGAGCAGGGTCAGCAGGTCGGTGCACGCCCGGCCGAACGGGCTGCGCGGGTTGCGGACCGGGCCCAGCCCGAGGTCGACGGACTCGGCCAGCGAGCGCTGGTGGGGCAGCACGGCGAGGACCGGGGTGGCGGTGGCGCGGGCGACGTCGGGCTCGAGCAGGCCGTGGCCGCGCAGCACGAGGCCGGTGGCGGCGCGCTCGCGGTGACGCGCGCACACCCGGGCCGACGACGCGACGCCCGCGACGGTGCCGACCGTGGCGACCAGCAGGACGTCGCACCGCGAGGCGACCTCGTCGACGAGCGGGTCGGGGGTGCGCGGCAGGTCGACGACGACGGTGTCGTGGCCGCGGCGGGCGGCCGACAGTGCCTCGCGCACGGCGAAGGCCTGCAGGGTCGCGGTCGCGGCGGCGTACCAGGTGAGGACGCCGAGGCGACCGCGGCGGGGCAGCGCCTCGCGCAGGGCCCGGGCGCTGAGCCGCCCGGTGGTCTGGCACAGCGCGTCCCAGCGGAAGCCGACGCTGTGGTCGAGGCCCAGGACCCGGTCGAGGCCGGGCCCGAACGGGTCGCAGTCGATGACGACGCTGTCGCCGGCGCGGGCCGCGACCTGGCCGAGGGCGGCCGCGAGCGTGCTGGCGCCGGCCCCGCCAGAGCCGCCGACGACCCCGACGACGAGCCCGCGCGGCCGGGCGGCCTCACCGAGGTCGGTGAGCGTCTCGACGACCCACCCCTCGGAGCGCGGCAGCTCGGCGACGTTCTCGGCGCCCAGGGCCAGGCCGCAACGGAACAGCGAGGAGTCGGTGCTGCCCCAGGTGACGACGTGGACGCCGTCGCGGCGCTCGGGCCCGAGGTCGGCGAGCGGGGCCGCGAGGTCGCCACCCACCAGCACCACCGGAGCCCGCGCCCACGCACGCAGCGCGCCGCCCGGGTCGGGCACCACCGTCGGCGCCACGCCGGCCGCCGCGGCCAGGCGCAACAGCTCGTCGCGCAGCGCGGGGTCGGCGGTGACGACCAGAGGGGGCGCAGTGGCGCCAGCGGCAGGAGAGTCATGGGGCACGAGAGCCTGGTCGAGGGTCATGGAACGAGGGTCGCCCGCACACCGGGCCCGGCCGCCCCGTCGGCGTACGGACTGTGGAGGGTCCGTGCGACCCGCCGCCTGTGGAGGACTCCCGGCTATTTCCACAGGCCCGCCCACCTACGATGGCCGCATGCCCCGCGCTGCGGCGTTCTTCGACCTCGACAAGACGATCATCGCCAAGTCGAGCACGCTCGCGTTCTCCAAGCCGTTCCAGGCCGGCGGGCTCATCTCCCGCCGGGCCGTGCTGCGCTCGGCGTACGCGCAGTTCGTCTTCCTCGCAGGCGGCGCCGACCACGACCAGATGGAGAAGCTGCGGCAGTTCATGTCGAGCCTGGTCGGTGGCTGGGACGTCGCCACGGTGCGCGAGATCGTCGCCGAGACCCTCCACCACGTCGTCGACCCGATCGTCTACGACGAGGCCGTCGGCCTGATCGCCGAGCACAGCCTCGCGGGTCGCGACGTCGTCATCGTCTCGGCCTCGGGCAGCGAGGTCGTCGAGCCGATCGGCGAGCTGCTCGGCGCCGACCACGTCGTGGCGTCGCGGCTCGAGATCGTCGACGGCAAGTACACCGGCGAGATCGACTACTACGCGTTCGGCGAGGAGAAGGCCCGCGCCATCCGCCAGCTGGCCGAGGAGCGGGGCTACGACCTCGCGCAGTGCTACGGCTACAGCGACTCGGTGACCGACGTCCCCATGCTCGCGGCCGTCGGCTTCCCCCATGCCGTCAACCCCGACAAGGACCTGCGCAAGGAGGCCGCGGCCCGCGGCTGGCCGGTGCTGGTGTTCGTCAAGCCGGTCGCGCTGCGCTCGCGCGTCCCCCTCCCACCGGCGAAGCCGGCGCTCGCCGCCCTCGCGGTCGGCGGCGCGGTCGCCGTCGGCGGGGTGCTGTGGACCAACGCGCGCAAGAAGCAGCGCGACGCGTGAACCGATCCGGCTGCCACCGCATCTGGTGAGTGTGGGCACGGACGGGGACGGCACCGACAGCGACTTCGCGGAGTACGCCGCCGCGCGCTGGCCGGCCCTGCTCCGCTCGGCGATCTTCCTCGGCTGCGCGCCGCAGGAGGCCGAGGACCTCGTCCAGACCACGCTGCTGCGCTGCTACACGTCGTGGCGCAAGGTGGCGCGGGCCGACCACCGAGACGCCTACGTCTCGCGGATGCTGGTCAACGCGTTCCGTGAGAGCCGGCGCCGCCGGTGGTGGGGCGAGCGGCCCACGGGCGACCTGACCGAGCTCGACGTCGCCGTGCCGGACGGCACCGACGACCTCGCCGACACGGCGTCCGTACGCCGTGCCCTCGACGGCATCTCCGTGCCCCAGCGCGAGGTCGTCGTCCTGCGCTACTACCTGCAGCTCAGCGAGCGCGAGACCGCCGACGCGCTGCGCATCCCGCCCGGCACGGTCAAGAGCCGCCTGTCGGCCGCTCTCAAGCACCTGGCCACCGCCCTCGAACCCTCAGGAGAGGAGCACTGATGGACGACGTCCTCGACGCCTTCGACCGCCGCCTCGACCCGCTGGTCCCGACCGGCCCGGCCCCCGTCACCGACCTCGTACGACGAGGGCGCGCCCGTCGCACCCGACGCCGGGGCCTGCAGGCCGGGCTCGCCGCGGCGGTCGCCGTGGTGGCCGTGGGCACCACGGTGGCGGTCGTGCAGGGGCGCGACGCTCCACCGACTCCGACCTCCCCCGCGGCGTCGACCCCGCCTGCCACCCCGCCCGCCACCTCGGACGGCACCTCGAACGGCACCTCGGACGGCACCCGCACGGTCGGCCTCGACGGCGTCGTCGTCGACGTCCCTGCCGCGTGGGTGGCGATCGAGCCCTGCTCCGGGATCGCCGGCGCCTTGGCCTTCGCCGCGCCGGGCGCCTCGTGCTTCACCGGGCCCGCCGTCCAGCTGGCCTCGACCGTGGACGACCGTCCTTCCGGTGTGGCGGGTCGTCAGCACGGACTCGACGTCCGGCGGTTCGACCACGTCTGCGGACCCGCCGAGGACTGCGTCTACGACGCCTGGACCACCGTGAGCGTGCCCGAGCTCTCCATCGGGGTGACGGTCACGACCCCCGAGGGCGACGAGCTGCGCGACCTCGTCGCCGGCTCCGTCCGTCCGACGCCGGACGGCTACGTCGCCGTGCCCGACGTGCAGGGCTTGATGATCGACGACGCCAAGGTGGTGCTGGCCGACGCCGGTCTCGACCCGACCGACATCGAGCCGCTGTGGACGGTCGGCCCGACCGATCCCGAGGCCGGGTCCGTCGTCCCGCTCGGCACCTACGTCGACCTCCCGCCGCAGCGCTGACCCCGGTCTCTGGGCCGTGCTGCCAGGCCGGGTCGTCGACGTGGCCCCGGTCGCCGCCCACGAGCCGCAGCACCTCGGCCGACCCAGGACGGAACGTTCCACCTGCCCAGGCCGGGCGAGGACTCCTAGCGTCGGCCCATGACCTTCGACCAGCTGGGCTACTCCGCGGACAAGGCGACGCCCGCTGGTCCGACCCCGACCGACGACGGCCCGGCGGTCGCGCTGCGCCTCGTGACGACGTACGACGACCGCACCCGTCGCGTCGACATCGCCCTGTCCGGCGCGGAGTCGGTCGCGATCGAGGACGGCGAGACCACCACGTTCCCGACCGAGCGGCTGTGGCCGGTCGTGCGCGAGCTGCTGCCGCCGATGCAGCAGCTCAAGGCCGACCCGGAGGGGCGCCCGGCGACCGACCACCGCAACCCCGGACCCGGCTTCGCCGAGGAGTGCCGCGCGTTCGTCGCCCTGGCCACGGTGGTCGACGAGCGGGTCAGCGTGCGCACCTGGCTGGCCACCGACGACGAGCTCTGGTCGGTGACGCCCCAGGCCGACGGCTCCACCGACATCAGTCCCGCCCCCGACGGCGCCGTCGCCGACCTGCTGGTCTGGGACGTCACCGCCGCCCTCGAGGTCCTGGTGGCCGAGGCCGAGAGGCGCGCGTCATGACGACCCTCGGGATGGACACCGAGGCCGGTCTCGCGGCCAGCGGTGAGCTCGATGCGGGCTCGCAGAAGATCGCCGAGCTCGCGACCCGCCTCGACTCCGCGCTGCACGGCTTCGACTGGACCGGCACCGACGCCGACCGCACCCTCGACGCCTGGCGGCAGACCGGCAAGCCCTCCCTCGACACGACCGTCACCCAGCTGGCCTCGATGGCCCTGCTGATCCGCCAGGAGGCCCAGGCCCAGGACACCGCCTCCGGCGAGGGCGCCACGTCGGCCGGTGGCGGCGGCGCCGTCGGATCCGCTCAGCCGCAGGGGTTCCTCGGCAAGGTCGGGCAGTTCCTCACCGACCGCATCTCCGCGGCGTACGACGGCATCAAGCGCACGCTGGGCCACGAGGTCGGCCTCCTCGGCAAGGTCGTCGACGTGCTGACCGGCAGGGAGGACCACTCGGTCTCCGAGATCGCCGCCAGCGCGCTGCTCACCGTCGGCTCGGCCGCCGGCACCGTCGCCAACATCGTCACCGGCAAGGACCAGCACTGGTTCGGCGAGGGCACCGGCGTCGCCGGGACCCCGAGCGTGGTGGCCGACAAGGCCGGCGGTCTCTACTCCCCCGCCCTGGCGCGCCCGACCGACCTGGGCAGCCTGATGCAGGGCGTCACCGACTCCTACCAGGTCGGCAAGAACCCCGACGCCGAGGGCGGCGACGTCCGCATCACCCGCGTCGACAACGGCAACGGGCCGGCCTACGTCGTCTCGATCCCCGGCACCGAGAACTGGTCGCCCACCGCGGGCGCCGAGCCGCGCGACCTGTCGGCCAACCTCGCCCTCGTCGCCGGCGACCCGACCGCGGCCGCCCAGTCGGTGCGGGCGGCGATGGACGCCGCCGGCATCCCCCCGGGCTCGCCGGTGATGCTCGTCGGACACAGCCAGGGCGGCATCATCGCCGCCCAGCTCGCCTCCGACCCGGCCTTCGTGCAGCAGTACGGCGTCACCAACATCCTCACCTACGGCGCCCCGATCGATCACATGCAGCTGGCGCCCGGCGTCGAGGCCCTCCAGGTCCAGCACCGGTTCGACGTCGTCCCGCGCCTCGACCTCGGGGGCGTCGACCTCCACGGGGTCAACCCCAACAGCCACGTCACGGGGGTCACCCTGCCCAGCCCCGGCGGGGTGTTCGGCGTCGTGGCCAACCACGACCACACGGCCTACATCAACTCGGTCCGCGAGGCCATGGCCTCCGACGGCGAGTCCGGTCGTATCCTGCGGGACTACCAGTCCACGCTGGCGCCGTTCCTCGTCACCCCGACGGGGAGCGCGACGGCGATCGACGTGCCGGTGACCCGCCGGCCCTGACCTCCACGAGGTCGCGCACCCCGAGGAGCACCGCATGGGCCTGCTGTCGAAGATGCTCGGCGGCCGCCCGGGCGAGGTCGCGATCAACGCGACCCTGGGTGACGCGATCCGCGTGCTCCCCGGCGTCGTCGCCCACTCGCTGCACTACAACCACCAGCCCAACTCCTCGGGCGCGGTGTCCGGGGTCGTCGACGTCGTCGACTCCGCCGCGTTCCTCGAGGTGCTGCGGACCACGCGCCGCGTGCTCGGCGGGCTCCTGGGCGACGGCGCCGACCGGGTGACGTTCTACCTCACCGGCAGCACCCCCGACGGCGACTCGGTGACGCCCGGCGACCTCGGCCTGACCCAACCGCCGACCGGCCGCGAGATCGCCCAGCGCCTGCTCTCCTGACGCACGCCCGGCACGCCGTCTCTCCCGTTGCCCGGAAGTCAAGTCTTGTGTCGCCGGTCACACCGGCGTACACATGGGGGCAGGTCGACAACTCAAGAGCAGCACGTGAACCGGGTACCCACGCGGCGAACCACCCTTCTTGAGGGCGCCTGCCATCGGGATACTCCCGGGACAGCAAGCTGAGATTGCACGCTTGGTAGCCCACGGCTCACGTGTTCGCGGTGGCGCTCAGGTCCCTAGCGGACCAGGGCGCCACCTGCACTTTTCCTGCAGCGAGCGCGCAGCCGTACGCGACGAAGGAGCGGGCGGCGTGGCGCGCGAAGGTCGAGCAAGCGGCGCGGATGAGGAACGAATCCGCGCCAGCGCGTCGAGACCACCGCAGCCGACGCACCCAACCCGACCGGTGGTGAGCAGACGTGACGCTGCGGTCGAGTGGTCTCGAGACGGGCGTGACCGCCCTCCTCGACCACCGTGTGGATCAGTCGGCGCTCCGCCGCAACGGACTGGCCTCGGCCGCGGCGGCGAAGGCCTCCGCGGCGTACAGCGTCCAGGCGTGCACGCCGGCGGCCCCACCCTCGGCGTAGCCCCGCAGGTTGGACTCGTAGGCGGCTCGCAGCGCGAGGTGTCCGGCCTCGGGCACGATCAACGACTTCTCGTCGACCCCGCGGGCCACCAGCACCAGTCGCTCGACGGCGCGGGCGACGATCCCGTTGTGGGAGGCGAAGGGCGCCGCGGTGACCAGCTCGGCGTGCACGAGCCCCGCCACGAGCAGGGCCGGGGCGTCGGTGGTCGAGGTGAGCACCGCGGCGACGTCGCGCAGGCGGGCGGCCGACTCGGGGTCGCGGGGGCGGCCGAGCCGCTCGTCGTCGACGGATCCTCGCGCGGCCAGGGCGTGCACCCGGGCCAGGGCCTGCAGCGGCGACCGACCCAGGGTGGGCGCCAGCGAGAGGAGCTCGGTCGACAGGTGCACGCTGTCGCGCGCGATCTCGTCGCCGTCGCCGGAGCGCACCTGCGCCAGCGTCGAGGTCGATCCCTCGAGCACCGCGCTCGCGTGGGCCCCGCGCAGCAGCGACTCGCCCGTCGTCTCGGGCGTCGTACGACGCAGCCCGCGGTCGCGGAGCACCCCGTCGATCCCGTCGCGCGCGGCGGCGTAGGCCGACGGGACACCCTCGAGCGTCACCAGCCAGGCCAGGGGGTCGTTGGTCTCCGCGCTCACCACAGCACCGTAACGGCCGCGCGTCGGTCGGCCGGCCGACCCTGCGCCCCATAGGATCCGGGGCAATGAGCAAGGACCTCCAGCGCCACGCCCGATCCTTCGGGGCCGTGGCCGACGCCTACGACCGCGGCCGCCCGGGCTACCCCGACGCCGCGGTGGCGTGGCTGGTCGGCGAGCAGCCGGTGACGGTGCTCGAGCTCGGCGCCGGCACGGGCAAGCTCACCCAGCGGCTGGTCGCCGCGGGCCACGACGTGCACGCCACCGAGCCCGACGAGGCGATGCTGGCGATCCTGCGCGGGCGACTCCCCGACGTCCGCGCCACGGCGAGCGACGCCGAGAACATCCCGGTCGCCGACCAGTCCGTCGACGTGGTGGTCGCGGCGCAGTGCTTCCACTGGTTCGACCCCGAGGTCGCGCTGCCCGAGATCGCGCGCGTGCTGCGCCCGGGCGGCCACCTCGCCGTGGTGTGGAACCAGCGCGACGAGCGGATCCCGTGGGTCCGCAAGCTCGGTCGCATCATCGGCACCCAGGAGCACACCACCAGCTCGATCGACGTGCTGGCCGACTCCACCGACTTCCACGAGGTCGAGCACGCCGACTTCAAGCACTGGCAGGTCGTCGACCGCCGCACGATCCAGGACCTCACGATCTCGCGGTCCCACATCGCCGCCGGCGACGAGGCCGAGCGCCAGCGGGTGCTGGCCGACGTGCTCGCGCTCTACGACGACTACGGCCGCGGCATGGACGGCATGCAGCTGCCCTACCTGACGCGCGGCACCCGCGCCCGCGTCACCGAGCGCATCGTCGTCCCGCCCCCGGTCGCCCCGCGCGCCGAGCCGGAGCCGACCGTGCCGATCACCCTGGCCGGTCGCGGGCCGAGCGACGGCGACGACCCGATGGTCGACTCCGCCGACACGATCCCGCGGGTCGCGGCCGGGCTCGAGGACACCGGCACCCTGCTCATCGACTTCCGCTGAGCCGCCCTCCGGCCGGGTTGTGTGGTCGGATGAGGCCCATGGCTCGGCTGTGGCGACGGACACACCTCGGCACCGAGGCCGACCGCGCCACCTTCCGGACCCTGCACCGCGCCTCGCTCGCCTCGCCCGCCCTGCGCGAGGGCCTCACCGAGGCCAGCGCCACGCGGTCGGCCGGGCACCTGCGGGCCCTCCTCGGCACCCCCGCCCTGGCGGTGACCGACGCCGTCGGCTGCCTGGCGTGGGACGGGGTCAGCGCCCACCACGCGGACCAGGTCCCGACCCTGGTCGCGGCAACGCTCGAGCGCGGTCGCACCCGCGGCTTCGACCGCGGCGACCTCGTCTGCGCCACGCCGGGCTGCCCGGTCCGCACCGCGGTGGTCAGCCCCCTCGTCGTCGAGGACCGCATCATCGGCACCCTCGCCGCGTTCGCGGCGTACCAGACCGCCGGGCTGGCCCGGGCCACCGACGAGGTCGCGACCTGGGTCTCCGGACAGCTCGCCCTCGCCGAGCTCGAGCTGTCGCGCACCCGGCTCGCGGAGGCCGAGGTGCGCGCGCTGCGGGCCCAGATCAGCCCCCACTTCGTCTACAACTCGCTCGGGGCGATCGCGAGCTTCGTGCGCACCGACCCCGACCGGGCGCGTGAGGTGCTGCTCGAGTTCGCCGACTTCACCCGCTACTCCTTCCGCCGCCACGGCGACTACACGACGCTGGCCGAGGAGCTGCGCTCGATCGAGCGCTACCTGCTGCTCGAGCAGGCGCGCTTCGGCGAGCGGCTCCAGGTCACGCTGAGCATCGCGCCCGAGGTGCTCGGCGTCGCGGTGCCGTTCCTGTGCGTGCAGCCGCTCGTCGAGAACGCCGTGCGCCACGGCCTCGAGGGCGTCGACCGGGTCGGGCACGTCACCATCACCGCCCGCGACCGCGGCCAGGACTGCGTCATCGAGGTCGAGGACGACGGTGCCGGCGAGGACCCCGAGCGCGTCCGCCGGGCCCTGGGTGGAACCCTGCTGTCGGACGGCGCCCACGACTCCGTGGGCCTGGGCAACGTCGATGCCCGGCTGCGCTCGACGTACGGCGACGACTACGGCCTGGTCGTCGAGACCGCGCCCGGTGCCGGCACCAAGGTCGTCGTCCGGGTACCCAAGTTCGCGGCGGGGGTGACGGCGTGATCCACCAGGCAGGGTTGCGGGTGCTGGTGGTCGACGACGAGCGGCCGTCGCTCGACGAGCTCGAATGGCTGCTCTCGTGCGACGACCGGGTGGCGTCCGTGCGCACCTGCCAGTCGGCGACCGACGGGCTGCGGGTGCTGCGCGAGGGCGACGTCGACTGCGTGTTCCTCGACATCCAGATGCCCGGGCTGACCGGGCTCGAGCTCGCCGAGGTGCTGAGCCGCTTCAAGGAGCCGCCGCCGATCGTGTTCGTCACCGCCCACGAGACCCACGCCGTCGAGGCGTTCGACCTCAACGCCGTCGACTACGTGCTCAAGCCGGTCCGGGCCGAGCGCCTCGCCGAGGCCGTACGCCGCGTGGTCGACGGGAGCGCGGCCGGCGAGCGGGCCGCGGCGACGGCCACCGACGTCCAGATCCCCGTCGAGCGCGGGGGTGTGACGCGATTCGTGTCCCGCGCGAGCGTCACGCACGTCGAGGCCCAGGGCGACTACGCCCGCCTGCACACCGCGTCCGACACCCACCTCGTGCGGGTGCCGTTGTCGACGCTCGAGGAGGAGTGGGCCGACGCCGGCTTCGTGCGCATCCACCGCTCGGTGCTGGTCGCGACCGCGCACGTCTCGCAGGTGCGGATGGAGTCGGGCCGGTGCACGGTGGTCGTGGGCCCCGACGTCGAGCTGATGGTGTCGCGACGCAACACCCGCGAGCTGCGCGAGCGGCTGCTGCACGCGCGGGGCGAGTCGTGATGGGCGTCGGCGTCGGCCTCGGCGTTGGGATAGTCCCTGACGTAAATCAACTCCGGGAGCCCTCAGGTCTTGATTTGCGTCAGGGACTATCCCGCCGGGCGCGGTCGTGAGCGACGCGCAACCCGAGCCGCCGCGCCGCGTGCGCGTGACCGGCCCCGACCGCGCTGCCCACCCGAGCCCGCGGTCGCGCACCGGCGACATCGACGACGAGACGCCGCTGGGCGACCTCTACCTCGGCTCGCTGCTGCGTGAGCAGCTGCTGCTGGCGGCGCGCGTGCTCGGACTGCTCGCGCTCACCGTCGGCACGCTCCCGCTGCTGTTCTTCGTGGCGCCCGGGCTGGACGACGTACGGCTGCTCGGGCTGCCGATGGTGTGGCTGGTGCTCGGGGTGCTGGTCTACCCGTGGCTGGTGCTCCTCGGCTGGTCCTACGTACGCCGGGCCGAGCGCAACGAGCGTGACTTCGCCGAGCTGCTGGGCGAGGTCGACCGGTGAGCCGACCATGAGCACCGTTCCCGGGTTCGTCGCCGTCGTGCTGGTCACGCTGACGACGTTGGCGATCGGCACCTACGGCCTGCGCTTCTCGCGTACGACGTCCGACTTCTTCGTGGCCAGCCGCACGGTCCGGCCGGGGCTCAACGCCAGCGCCATCGGCGGCGAGTACCTCTCGGCGGCCAGCTTCCTCGGCGTCGCCGGGCTGCTGCTGACGTTCGGTGCCGAGATGCTGTGGTACCCGATCGGCTGGACCGCCGGCTACCTCGTCCTGCTCGTGCTCGTGGCGGCACCCCTGCGGCGCAGCGGGGCCTACACGCTGCCCGACTTCGCCGAGGCCCGGCTGGGCTCGCGGGGCGTGCGCCACGTGTGCAGCCTGCTGGTGGTGGCGATCGGCTGGCTCTACCTGCTGCCGCAGTTCGAGGGCGCGGGCCTCACCCTGGCGGCGGCGCTCGACGCCCCGCGCTGGATCGGGCCGGTGGTGGTCGGCGCGGTCGTGCTGGTCAACGTCGGCTCGGGCGGCATGCGCAGCATCACCTTCGTGCAGGCCTTCCAGTACTGGCTCAAGCTCACCGCGATGCTCGTCCCCGCGGCGGTGCTGCTCGTCGTCTGGGCCGGCGACGACGTGACCGGCCCGAGCGCGACGGCGGGGTCCTGGTCGGTGCCGCTGGGCGACGGCGGCACGCAGGGCCTCTACACGACGTACTCCCTGGTGCTCGCGACCTTCCTCGGCACGATGGGCCTGCCCCACGTGGTCGTGCGGTTCTACACCAACCCCGACGGCCGGGCCGCGCGTCGTACGACGCTGGTGGTGCTGGCGCTGCTCGGCGCGTTCTACGTGCTGCCGCCGGTCTACGCCGCGCTCGGCCGCGCGTACGGCGCCGACCCGGCCGCGTCCGACAGCCTCGTGCTCGACCTGCCGCGGCTGATCGTGCCCGGACCGCTCGGCGACGTGCTGACCGGGATGGTCACGGCCGGGGCGTTCGCGGCGTTCCTGTCGACGTCGTCCGGCCTGGCGATCGCGGTCTCGGGGGTGCTGACCCAGGACGTCACCTCGCGCCGCCTCCCCCGCCTCGGCGACCTCGCGGCCTTCCGCGTGGCCACGCTGGTGGCGGTCGCCGTACCGCTGGCCGCGACGCTCGTGCTGCCCGACTTCGGCGTCGCCCGCGCGGTCGGCCTCGCCTTCGCCGTCGCCGCCTCGACCTTCTGTCCCCTGCTGGTGCTCGGCATCTGGTGGCGCGGTCTCACCGCCGCCGGTGCCGTCGCGGGACTGCTCGCCGGCGGCACCGGCTCGGTCGCCGCCGTCGCCTGGACCCTCGCCCACGACGACGGCACCGGCTGGTTCGCCGTCGTCGTCGGCCAGCCCGCCGCGTGGTCGGTGCCGCTGGCCTTCGCGGCGATGGTGCTGGTGTCACGCCGTACGACGGCACCCGCGCACGCGCGCCGGTTCATGGTGCGGCTGCACACGCCGGAGACGGTCGAGCTGGACCGGTCGTGACGGCATTCAGGGATCGCCTGTCAGCCGGGGAAGTCTGAAGTTCGCAGGCAAGGCATTGCCTGGGAAGTTCAGAGGTCCCCGGTTCACAGGCAATCCCTGAAACTCCGAGAGGCCGAGACTCAGCTCAGGAGGCCAACGCCGAGGCCCGCGCGACGACCAGGTCGACGACGAGCTCGTGGGCGCCGATGACCTCGGCGACGACGGCGGCGTCGGGGCACTCGCGGCGGATCCGGTCGTGGAAGAAGCCGGGCGAGAGCAGGTAGGGCGAGACGGCGTCGCCGGGGCGGACGACGTCGGCGGGCCGCGAGCCGTGGCCCGAGAGGGTGGCCAGCTCGACGGGGCCGTTCCAGGCGCGGGAGAGCAGCGCGACGGCGGCCAGCTGGTCGCGGGTCGCGGCCTCGTCGGTGGAGCCGGCGGCGACGAGCACGACGCGCTGGCCGGCGACGGCGCCGGCCTCGAGGAGCCGGGCGACCTGGGCCTCGGCGAGCAGCGGGTCGGGGCCGAGGGGGGCGCCGAGCACGACCGGCACCGAGGCCTTCTCGACCGCCTCGGGCAGGTCGGTGCGCATGTGGAAGCCGGTCGACAGCAGCAGGGGCACGACGATCGTGGGCCCCTCGGCCTCGACCATCACGTCGGCGAAGAGCGGCTCGGACAGCTCGACGAACGACGCCCGGGCCGGCCAGCCGAGTCGGACGGCGGCGGCCGCCGCGACCAGGCGCGCGATCTCGTTGCCGGCGAGGTTGCGGGTGCCGTGCGCGACGGTCACCAGCGCCGTCGGGCCGCTCTCGGGGCTGGTCACGGAGTCACGGCCAACCGGTATCCACGTTTCACCACGGTCTGGATCATCCGCGTCCCGACCGCAGCACGCAAACGGGCGACCGCCATCTCGACCGCGTGCTCGCTCCCGGCGGTGCCCGAGGGCAGTGCCGCGAGCAGGTCGCGACGCGCGACGACGTGGCCCGGGTTGACGACCAGCGCGTGCAGGACGGCCAGCGGCGCGGGCGACAGCTTGACCTCGACCCCGTCGACGAGGAGCACCTCGCCGTGCAGCAGGACCGTGCGGCCACCGACCACGAGGGTGAGGCCCTCGGCGCGCGAGGGCAGCTCGACCTCGAGCTGCTTGACCATGGCGGCCAGGCGCGACCGGTCGGGGTAGACCGACGGCACGCCCCACATCTCGAAGGCCGCCGCGGTGACCGGCCCGACGCACGAGGCCAGCACGTCGGCCTGGAACGCCCCGACCACGTCCTCGCGCCGCCCGGTGGAGGCAGCGGCCTCCATCAGGGCGGCCACGGCCGGCGCGGACGTGAAGGTGACGGCGTGCACCGTGCGCTCGGCGATCTCGTCGACCAGGTGGAACATCGGCCCGGGGTCCTCGGCGCGCTCGACGCGATAGACGGTCACGGTCAGGACGTCGGCCCCCCGCCGTCGCAGGGCGTGCGCGACCATCGACAGCGACTGGCCGTGCTCCTGCACCACGATCCGCTTGCCCGACAGGTCGCGGCCGCGCAGGTGCTCGAGGACGTCGTCGAACTCCTCCGACTCCGGTGACCACAGCTCGCGCAGCCCCCGGCGCCGCAGGGCCCCGACGCTCTTGGGCCCGCGCGCCAGGATCTCGGCCCGGCCCAGGTGTTCGAGCAGCGCGTCGAGGGTGCCGTCGGCCTCGGCCGCCGCGAACCACGCCTTCATCCCGACGCCGGTCGTGGCCAGGAACAGGTCGACCGGCACGCTCAGCACGTCGGCGGTCGCCGCGCGCAGCGACTCGTCGTCGACGTGGTTGGGGTTGGTCGACAGGGCTGGCGCCCACACGCACTGCGCGCCCCGGCGCTCGAGCAGGACGATCTGCTCCTCCACCTTGCGGGCGGCGGTCACGCCGATCCGATAGCCGGTGAGGGGCAGGGTCGTCACGAGGACCGCGCTCCCGGTGCGACCAGGACGACCCCGTCACGCACGCTCACGTCGTACGTCGCCACGCTCACCTCCGGGTCGTCGAGGCACCGTCCGGTGCGCAGGTCGTAGCCCTGCTTGTGCAGGGGCGAGGCGACGTACGGGACGCCGCCGCGCGTGCCCACGATCCCACGCGCGAGCACGCAGGCTCCACCGACGGGGTCGTAGCCGGACAGCGCGTAGACCCCGTCGTCGTGGGTGCGGAACACCGCGACCGCGTCGCCGCCGACCAGGGCCAGCACCGCGCTCTCCGGCGTGATGTCGTCGAGACGGCAGACGGTGACGTCCGTCGTGGCCTGCTGGTCGGTCGTCTGGTCGGTCGTCTGGTCGGTCGTCACGGCGCACCCACCGGGATCGTCGAGCCGAGCGAGACGGGACCGGTGGCGTCGCCGGGCACGGACTGGCCGCGCTCCTCGCGGAAGGTGATGTGCGGGTCGGGCACGTCGGGCGCGTTGACGAACGACACGAACCGGCGCAGCTTGTCGGGGTCGTCGAGGGTCGCCTTCCACTCGTCGAAGTAGCCGTCGACGTGGCGCGACATCGCCGCCTCGAGCTCGGTGCCGAGGCCCAGCACGTCGTCGACGACCACGGCACGGACCCGGTCGAGACCGCCGTCGAGGGAGTCGACCCAGGGCGCGGTGCGCTGGAGACGGTCGGCGGTGCGGACGTAGTACATGAGGTAGCGGTCCAGGTAGCGGACGAGCGTCTCGGTGTCGAGGTCGCCGGCCAGCAGCCGCGCGTGCACGGGGGTGGCGCCGCCGTTGCCGCCGACGTAGAGGTTCCAGCCCTTCTCGGTGGCGATCACGCCGAAGTCCTTCGACCGGGCCTCGGCGCACTCGCGGGCGCAGCCGGACACCCCGCCCTTGAGCTTGTGCGGCGAGCGCAGGCCCCGGTAGCGCAGCTCGAGGTCGATCGCGAGCTGCACCGAGTCCTGCACGCCGTAGCGGCACCACGTCGACCCGACGCACGACTTCACGGTCCGCAGCGACTTGCCGTAGGCGTGCCCGGACTCGAACCCGGCGTCGACCAGCCGCCGCCAGATCGCCGGCAGCTCCTCCATCCGCGCACCGAACAGGTCGATCCGCTGGCCCCCGGTGATCTTCGTGTAGAGCCCGAAGTCGCGCGCCACCTCGCCGATCACGATCAGCCCCTCGGGCGTCACCTCGCCGCCGGGGATGCGCGGCACGACCGAGTAGGTGCCGTTGCGCTGGATGTTGGCCAGGTAGGCGTCGTTGGTGTCCTGGACGGTCTGGTTGGCCCCGTCGAGCACGTGGTGGTTGAGCTGCGAGGCCAGGATCGAGGCGACCGCCGGCTTGCAGATGTCGCACCCGCGGCCGCCGCGACCGTGTGCGGTCAGCACGGCGTCGTACGACGTGTGCTCGTGGATCGCGACGACCTCGAACAGCTCCTGCCGGGTCAGGGCGAAGTGCTCGCACAGGCTGCGGTCGACGACCTTGCCCTGGGCCTCGTAGTAGTCCTCGATGATCTTCTTGGTCAGCGTCTTGCACGACCCGCAGGTGGTGCCGGCGCGCGTGGTCCCGCCGTCGGCGGCCGCCGCCACGATGTCGGCCTTGGTGACGTCGTTGCACGAGCACACCTGCGCCTCGTCCGGGAACCCGGTGGTCGAGCTTGTCGAGACCCCCGAGGTGACCGGCAGGATCAGCTCCTCCGGGTTGGCCGGAAGCGGGAGACCCGACGCGACCATCGGGCGCAGGACGCCGTACGCCGACGCGTCGCCGACCAGGATCCCGCCGAGCAGCCGGGTGCCGTCCTCGCTGACGACGAGCTTCTTGTAGATGCCGGCGACGGCGTCGGAGTAGACGAGCTCGAGGGCGCCGTCGGTCGTCGCGAACGCGTCGCCGAACGACGCCACGTCGACGCCCATCAGCTTGAGCTTGGTCGACATGTCGGCGCCGGTGAAGGCGCCGTCGCCGCCGAGCAGCGCGTCGACCGCGACCTCGGCCATCGCGTAGCCGGGAGCGACCAGCCCGTACATCCGGCCGTCCGGCGCCGCGCACTCCCCGATCGCCCACACGTGCGGGTCGGAGGTCCGGCACTGCTCGTCCACGAGTACGCCGCCCCGCTCGGCCACGGTGAGCCCGGCGGTCCGCGCGAGGGCGTCGCGTGGGCGGATGCCGGCCGAGAAGACGACGAGATCGCAGTCCACGGTGGTCGAGGAAGGCGCGCTGGCGCCTGTCTCGAGACCACTCAGCCTCATGTCCAGTCCGGTCACGTGGGAGTCACCGAGCACCTCGGTCGTCATCGCGCCGGTGTGGATGGTCAGGCCGAGCCCCTCCACGTGCCGCCTCAGGCAGGCACCTCCGGCGTCGTCGACCTGGACCGCCATCAGCCGCGGCGCCATCTCGACGACGTGGGTCTCGAGGCCGAGGTCGGCCAGCGCCTTGGCGGCCTCGAGCCCGAGCAGGCCGCCACCGACCACCGCGCCGACGCGGGCCGTCGCGGCGGCCTCGCGGATCGCCTCGAGGTCCTCGATCGTGCGGTAGACGAACGACCCCGTCAGGTCGTGGCCCGTGACCGGCGGGACGAACGGCGCCGCCCCGGTTGCCAGCACCAGCTCGTCGTAGTCGAGCACCTCGCCGTCGCCGAGCAGGAGCGTGCGGGTCTCGGGGTCGAACCCGGTCACCGCGGTGCCGAGCAGCAGCCGGACCCGCGGGTCGTCGTACTCGCCCTCGGGGAGCAGCGACAGCGCCTCGGCGCCGACCTCGAAGAACGACGTGAGCGCGACCCGGTCGTAGGCCGGGCGGACCTCCTCGCCGACGACGACCACGTCGTGGGTCTCGGTCAGGCCGCGCTCGATCGCCGCCTGGACGAACCGGTGGCCGACCATGCCGTGGCCGACGACGACGAGGGTCTTGCGGAGGTGCGGCGCCATCACGGGGTGGCTCCTTCCAGGTCGATGCGGGGGGTGCGGGTGGCGAGCAGGTGGCGGACGGTCTCGGAGCAGCCGCCGCAGCCGGTGGTGGCGCGGGTGGTGTTGCGGACGTCGTCGAGCGAGGCACACGCGCGGATGGCGCCGGCGGTGACGCCGGCGCAGGAGCAGACCTCGGAGGCGTCGTTGACGACGAGGCCCACATCGCTGGTCGAGCCTGTCGAGGCCCCCAGGAGCAGGTCGCCGGGCTCGTGCGGCCCGAGGCGGGTACGCCGGTCGTAGAGCTGGGTTATCAGGCCGATGCGCGACAGGTCGCCGACGAGGGTGGCCGCGACGATGCGGCCGTTGGCGACCACGAGCCGGCGGTGCGAGCCGACGACCGGGTTGGCCACCTCCACCACCTCGCCGACCGCGTCCACGTCACCCAGCACGGCGACGTCGAGGTCGGTGGCGCGCAGCCGCGCGACCGTCCGGCTGCCGTCGTACGACGTCGGCTCGCCGCGCAGGTGAGCCGCGAGCACCTCGGCCTGCTCCCAGGCCGGCGGCACGAACCCGGTCGTGCGGTCGTGGTGCTGGGCGCAGTCGCCGATCGCGTGGATCGCGGGGTCGCTGGTGGTGAGGTGGTCGTCGACGACGACCCCGCGACGTACGTCGAGCCCGGCGGCCCGGGCGAGCGCGGTCGACGGACGGCCGCCGGCGGTCAGGACCACCAGGTCGGTGGAGAGGGTGTGGCCGTTGTCGAGGCGGAGGCCGTCCTCGGTCAGCCGGACGGCGCGGGCGCCGGTGTAGATCTCGGTGCCGAGCCGGCGCAGGTCGCGGGCGAGGATGCGGCCGGCCTGGGTGCCGACCTGACTGGCGAGCAGGTGCTCGGCGCCCTCGACGATCTCCGTGACGACGCCGCGCACGGACAGCGCCCGGGCGACCTGGAGCCCGAGAAGTCCACCGCCGACCACGACCGCGCGACGCGTGTCGGCCGTCGACGGGCTGAGTGCCGCTGCGAGCCGGCGGCAGTCGTCGAGGCTGCGGAACGCGTGGACGTCGGGGTGGAGCCGGCCGTCGACGCGCACCAGCCCCCGGATCGGCGGCAGCGTCGGGATCGAGCCGGTGGCGAGGACGAGCCGGTCGTAGGTCAGCCGGGTGCCGTCGACCAGCACCACCTCGTGCGCCGGGCGGTCGATCTCGAGCACGCGGGTGCCGAGCCGCAGGTCGATCCGGTGGTCGGCGTACCAGTCGGCCGAGCGGAGGGTGAGCGCGTCGGCGCTGTGGGTGCCCTCGAGGACCGCCGACAGCAGGATCCGGTTGTAGGGCAGGTGGGTCTCGTCGCCGACGAGCGTCACCTCGATCGGGTCGCCCGACCCGGCCAGGCCCTCGGCGAGGCGGACCGCGCCCATCCCGGCGCCGACGACGACGACCTTCGTCGGGCGGCTCACGACCGCACCGCCGCGGCGCAGACCTTGAACGCCGGCATCCGGCTCGACGGGTCGAGCGCGTCGTGGGTGAGCCGGTTGGCGCCGACCCAGTGGAACGGCACGAAGACCGTGTCGGGTCGGATCGTGGTCACGACCCGACACGGCGCCTTGAGCTCGCCGCGACGCGTGGTGACCACGACGGGCTCGCCGTCGCGCGCGCCGATGCGCGACGCCAGCAGCGGGTGCAGCTCGACGAACGGGCCGTCGTCGGGCAGGTCGGCGATCCGTCGGGTCTGGGCGCCGGACTGGTACTGCGCGAGGACCCGGCCGGTCGTGAGGTGCACCGGGTAGTCGTCGTCGGGCTGCTCGGCCGCCCCGACCGACTCGACCGCGACGAACCGCGCTCGACCGTCGGCGGTGGCGAACGAGTCGGCGAACAGCCGCGGCGTCCCCGGGTGCTCGGCGTCGGGGCACGGCCAGAACACGCCGTGCTCCTCGCGGATCCGGTCGTAGGTGATGCCCGCGTAGTCCGCCCGCCCGCCGGCCGAGGCCAGCGCCAGCTCGGCGAACGCCTCCTCCGGGTCGGTCGGGAAGGCCGCGGTCGAACCCAGCCGCGCGGCGAGCCCGGCGATCACGTCGAGGTCGGACCGCACGCCCTCGGGCGGCGCGACGGCCTGCTGGCGCAGGATCACCCGGCCCTCGAGGTTGGTCATGGTGCCGGTCTCCTCGGCCCACTGCGTCACGGGCAGCACGACGTCGGCCATCGCAGCGGTCTCGCTCATCACCACGTCGGCCACGACGAGCAGGTCGAGCGCGGCCAGCCGGTCGGCGACGTGGACGGCGTTGGGGGCCGAGACGACGATGTTGCTGGCGTGCACGAGCATCGCCCTCGGGCCGCCCTCGGTGCCGAGCGCGTCGAGCAGCTCGTACGCCGACAACCCCTTGCCCGGCAGGGATGCGGGCTCCACGCCCCACACCCGGGCGACGTGGTCGCGCGCCGCCGGGTCGTCGATCATCCGGTAGCCGGGCAGCTGGTCGGACTTCTGGCCGTGCTCGCGCCCGCCCTGCCCGTTGCCCTGCCCGGTCAGGCAGCCGTAGCCCGCCGACGGCTTGCCGCACATCCCGAGCGCGAGGGCGACGTTGATCCAGGCGAGCACCGTCGCGGTGCCCTCGCTGTGCTGCTCGGCGCCCCGGGCGGTGAGCACGGTGACCTTCTCGGCGCTCGACAGCAGGTCGGCCAGCGTGCGCAGCTCGGTGGCCTCCACCCCCGACACCCGCTCGACCCGCTCCGGCCACCACGAGGCGACCGAGCGGCGTACGTCGTCGAAGCCGGTCGTGCGGGTCGCGACGTAGTCCTCGTCGACGGCGCCGGCGGCGCCGAGGAGGTGGAGGATCCCCAGGGCCAGGGGGAGATCGGTGCCCGGGACGGGCTGGAGGAAGAGGTCGGCGCGGTCCGCGGTCGGCGTACGACGGGGGTCGATCACGACGACCTTGCCACCGCGCTCGCGCAGCCGGTCGAGGTGGCGCGCGGCGGGCGGCATCGTCTCGGCGAGGTTGGAGCCGACGAGCACCAGGACGTCGGTCTGCTCGACGTCGGCCAACGGGAACGGCAGCCCGCGGTCGACGCCGAACGCCTGGTTGCCGGCCGAGGCAGCCGAGCTCATGCACCAGCGGCCGTTGTAGTCGATCCGGCTGGTGCCGAGCGCGACGCGGGCGAGCTTGCCGAGCAGGTAGGCCTTCTCGTTGGTCAGCCCGCCGCCGCCGAAGACCGCCACGGCGTCGTTGCCGTGCTGCTCCTGGATCGTCGTGAGACGGGCCGCGACGTGGTCGAGCGCGTCGTCCCACGAGACCGTGCGCAGCTCACCGGTCGCGCGGTCGCGCAGCAGCGGCGTGGTCAGCCGCTCGCGGTGGCCGCGCAGGCCGGTGGCGGTCCAGCCCTTGCGGCACAGCGCCCCCTCGTTGACCGGGAACTCCGGCCACGCCAGCACCTCCAGCGTGCGGCCGCCGCGCCCGGAGGCGAGGCTCATGCCGCACTGCAGGCTGCAGTAGGGACAGTGGGTCCGGGTCACCGGGTCGCTCAGATCCCTGCGGTCGCGTAGCTGGTCGCGCTTGTCGTGCGCCGGAGGTAGACGCCGTAGGTGACGGCCGCGCAGACCACGTAGAAGCACGTGAAGACGGTGAACGCCCCCTTCGTGGCCGAGAGCGGGTCGTCGACCCACGGCGAGGAGAAGGCGATCGGGATGAGGAAGCCGCCGATCGCTCCCACGGCGCCGATGACGCCGATCGCGGCCGACGACCTCTTGGTCGCGTCGTGCACGGCGACGGTGCGCTCGGCGGTGTTCGGGGTCGTGGCCCGCTCGGCCTCGGTGCGGAAGATGGCCGGGATCATCTTGTACGTCGACCCGTTGCCGATGCCCGTGCAGGCGAAGACCACCAGGAAGATCGCCAGGAACCACGGGAAGACGTCGGAGTTGCTCTCGACAGCCGCCCGGACCGCGGGCGGGAACTCGAACGACGCGGGGTCCGCCTTGATCGCGGCCAGTCTCTCGGCGGTGGGCGCGGGCGGCAGCGTCTGCAGCCGGCTGAGGGTGAACAGGATGCCGAGGGTGCCGACCACCATGCCGCCGAACGCGGCGAGCGTGACCTTCGCGCCGCCGTACTTGTCGGCCAGCCAGCCGCCGAGCGGGCGGGTCACCGACCCGACGAGCGCGCCGAGGAACGCGTAGTAGACGAAGTTGATGCCGATGCCCTCGACGCCCGGCACGGGCTGGCGCCAGAAGTTGAGCTTGATCAGCAGCGGCATCGCGGCGGAGTAGCCGATGAACGAGCCGAAGGTGCCGATGTAGAGGAAGGCCATCACCCAGGTCTGCTTGTTCTTGACGACCTGGAGCTGCTCGCGCGGCTTCGAGACCGCCGAGGTGAGGTTGTCCATCCAGAGCGCGGCAGCGACGGTCGCGACGACGGCGAGCCCGGCGTAGACGTAGGCGGCGTGCTGCAGGTCGATGCCGCCCTCGCTGGCCTTGACCAGGCCGAAGATCCCGGCGCCGCCGACCATCACGGGCAGCAGCAGCTGGATCAGCGAGACGCCGAGGTTGCCGCCGGCGGCGTTGAGCCCGAGCGCGGCGCCCTTCTTGGCGGCCGGGAAGAAGAAGTTGATGTTGGCCATCGAGCTGGCGAAGTTGCCGCCGCCGAAGCCGGCGGTCGCGGCGATGACGCAGAAGACCCAGTACGGCGTGCCGGGCTGCTGGACGACGTACGCGAAGAGCAGCGTGGGGATCAGCAGCAGCGCCGCACTGACCATCGTCCAGTTGCGACCGCCGAAGCGGGGCACCGCGAACGTGTAGGGCAGCCGCAGCAGCGACCCGACCAGGTTGGGCAGCGCGACCAGGACGAACAGCTGCTGCGGCGAGAACTCGAAGCCCTGCGCGACCAGGAACGCCGAGCTGACGCTCCAGATCAGCCAGACCGAGAAGCCGAGGTGCTCGGCGAAGATCGACCACAGCAGGTTGCGCCGAGCGACCTGCTTGCCACCGTTCTCCCAGAACTCCTCGTCCTCGGGACGCCAGTCGTCGATCCAGTGCGTGCCGCGGCGGGCGGTGGCCAGGGTCTCGGCCGTCGGGGCCGGGGCGGTCGTCGTCATGCCCGTAGTCAAGGAGCCTGCGGTTTCGGCCCTGGTCGTCGCAGCGGAACCTTTGTGTCAACGCCGCCTCACGACCTCACGGTCCGCACGACCTCACGGGGATCTCGACGAGCTCGATCACCGAATGACTCGATCACCGAACGACTCGTTGGTCGAGCTTGTCGAGACCCCTGCTCACAGCAGAACCCCTTGCCGCGCCGCACCCCGCTCGACCACGGTGGAGCCATGAGGCTCCTGGTGCTCGGCGGCACGGTGTTCCTGTCCAGGGAGGTGGCGGCCGAGGCGGTCGCGCGCGGGCACGAGGTGGTGTGCGCGTGCCGCGGCGAGTCCGGGTCTGTCCCGGACGGCGCGGAGCTGGTCCGCTGGGACCGCGGAGCCGGGCAGCCGGTCCCCGTCGACGAGATCGGTGCCGACGTCGACGCGGTCGTCGACGTCGCGCGACTCCCGTCGTGGGTGCGGGCCGGCGTGGCGGCGTACCCGCAGGCGCACTGGGTGCTCGTCTCGACCATCAACGTCTACGCCGAGACCGACGTCGTGAGCGACCGGCTGGTCGAGGCGGCGCACACCGACGAGGGGCCCGAGCAGTACGGCGCGATGAAGGTCGGCTGCGAGGAGGCGGTCACCGCGGGCGCGGCGTCGTCGACCCTCGTGCGGCCGGGCCTGATCGTCGGCCCCGGCGACCCGTCCGGGCGGTTCACCTACTGGCCCGAGCGGCTGGCCGAGGGGGGCGAGGTCCTGGCCGGCGGCGACCCCGCCGACGTCGTGCAGGTGATCGACGTCCGCGACCTCGCCGCGTGGATCGTGACGCTGGCCGAGCGGCGCACGCCGGGCACCTTCGACGGTGTCGGCCCGGCCCAGCCGGTGGGCGACCTGCTCGCCTCGATCGGCTCGGCCGACCTCACCTGGGTGCCGTCGGCGTTCCTCGTCGAGCACGACGTCGAGCCCTGGTCGGGCGAGAAGGCGCTGCCCCTGTGGCTGCCGCGGCCCGAGTACGACGGCATGCTGGCCCGCGACGTACGCCCGTCGCTCGACGCCGGCCTGGTCGTGCGGCCACTCGCCGACACCGCGCGCGACGTCCTCGACTGGCTGCGCATCGAGCCCGACGCCCCGCGCACGGGCCTGACCCGCGAGCACGAGCGATCCGTGCTGGAGGCGTGGACCATCGCCGGCGGCTGAGGTGCGAGCGCAGCGGGCCTCGAAGCCCCGGCCCACCGCCGGCGGCTGAGGTGCGAGCGCAGCGAGCCTCGAAGCCCCGCCCTACTCGTGGGGCACGCCGAAACGCGCACCGAAGGCGATCTCCGCCAGCGTCCGACGCGTGCGCAGCCCCACCTCGCTCTCGACCGCCCGGCCGACCGCGACGCCGGTGGTGACCTGCCAGTGCGCCGGCACCCCGGCCTCCTCGGCGAGCCGGTCGTGGTCGAAGGCCGCGAACTGGTGGGTCGACAGCCCGAGGTGGCCCGCCTGCACGGTGAGGTGCGCGACGGCCTGACCGAGGTCGTAGGCGGCGTAGTCGGAGTAGACGAGGTCGCTGCCCTCGCCGTCGTCGTACGCCGTCTGGTGCAGCGTGAAGATCAGCACCGAGGCGCTCGGCGCCCAGCGGCGGGTGCTGGAGGCGAGCAGGTCGACGAAGCCGGCGTGGGCGTCGGTCCCGCGAGGCGCGACGAGGAACGCCCACGGCTGCGAGTTGCCGGCCGACGGCGCCCAGCGCGCGGCCTCGAGGAGGCTCGCCAGGTCGGCGTCGGCCACGACGTGGTCGGGGTCGAAGACGCGCGTGCTGCGTCGCTGCCTCAGCAGCGGGTTCAGGTCGGTCACGCGCTCTCAACCTTCCGGGGCCTTCCGGACTTCCCCGGGGGCGACGTAGCGTGCGGGGCGTGAGGCGTCCGCACCAGAACGTGGCGACCGTGCTGGTCGAGCCCGCGATGCTGCGCGAGCTCGAGCTCGACCTGATGCCACTCGACCTGTGGGTCTGGCCCGTGGCGACCGCGCCGATCTGCGCCGACGGCCCCCGCCAGGCCTTCCAGCTGCGGCGACGTCTGGTCGAGGCCCGCCGAGGCGCCTGGGACGACGCGGCCCGCTGGGTGCCGGTCTGGATCGCCTTCGGCGACAGCTGGTACGCCGGCGACGACCCCCTCCCCTGGGCCGCCCACGCCACCTTGTGGGACAAGCTCGCCCAGCACGCCACCCACGTGCGCTACCGCAAGCTCCTCGGCGGCGTCGCCCCGCTCCTGTCGCAGGCGGAGCAGACGCCGGACGTCGCCTGAGCCGAACCTGGGTTGTTACTGACCGTTCGGACTGCTTCCATGCGCTTTGAAGCGCAGGCCAGAAGTCCGAACGGTCAGTAACAAGCCCGGCCGCCCACCCGGCGACACCGAACTAGAACTCGTTCTACCCTGGCGTCCATGACCAAGACGTACGTCGTCAGCGGCGCGGCCAGTGGCATCGGGGCCGCGACGACGGATCTCCTGCGCGCGCAGGGCCATCGCGTCGTCACCGTGGACCGCGCCGACCTCGGCAGCGACCTCGGCAGCGCTCCCGCCGGCGAGCACGTGACCGCCGACCTCGGTACGCCGGCCGGGCGTCGGGCCGCGGTCGCGCAGGTGCAGGCGCTCACCGACGTCGTGCACGGCGTCGTACCGGCCGCGGGCATCGCGGGGATGACCGGCACCGACCCGGCGCTGCTGATGTCGGTCAACTACTTCGGCGCGGTCGGGCTGGTCCGCGGGCTGCACCCGCAGCTCGCGGCGGCCGGGGCCGACGGCGGGGCCGGCGTGGTGTTCCTGGCGTCCAACTCGATCACCGGCATGCCCGGCTGGACCGTCGAGGCGGCGGCGGCCTGCCTGCGCGACGACGAGGACGAGGCCCGGGCGGTCGCCGCCCGCGGCAAGGCCGTGATGGTCTACCCCGCCAGCAAGGCGGCGCTGGCGTGGTGGGCGCGGCGCGAGGGCGTCAAGCCCGAGTGGATCGGAGCCGGCATCCGGCTCAACTCGATCGCACCCGGCAAGGTCACCACCGCCATGACCGCCGAGATCGACGCCGACCCGGTGTTCGGTCCGCTGCAGCGTGACTACCCCACCGCGATCGGCCGCGACGGCCGGCCCGACGAGATCGCCGCCCCGATCGCGTTCCTGCTGTCCGACGCGGCCTCGCTGATGGTCGGCACCTGCCTGTACGTCGACGGCGGGACCGACGCGATCCTGCACCCGATCTCCCCCGAGGGCTGGGCGGTCGGCCCGGTCGAGATCTGAGCGACGCTCAGGGCGTCGCGCTGCCGAGCTCCTTGATGCACTCCAGCGTCGCCGTGCTGATGCCGTCGAGCAGGGTGCTCGCGGTCTCGGGACGCTGGGACTGGTCGGCGACGAACTCGAGGTCCTCGTCGAGCACGCCGTCGGCGACCAGCTTGTCGACGCCGATCTTCTCCACGAACTTGCGCGCGAAGCAGCCCGCGGCGGCGGGATCGGTGGTGCCGTCCTCGGTGAAGGCGGCTGTCAGCGACGCGACGGCCTTCTCGTCGCGCGACCCCGGGTCTGCCCCCGAGGACGACGAGGAGGACGACGGCCTGTCACCGCCAGCGTCGCCCTCGTCGTCCTTCCCGGCGATCACGACGGCCGCGACCACGGCGCCCACGACCAGCACCACCACCAGGACCGCGGCGACGATCCACCCGGCCTTGCCGCGGCCGCCGGAGTCGCCGGTGTCGTGGTGGTTGAGGGTCTGGGGTCGCGCGAACTGCGGCGCCGTCGGGGTCGGCGGACGGAACGGCGGGGCGGGCGGCGCCGTCGACACCGTCGCGGGCGTCGGGGTGGGTGTCGGGGTCGGCGTGGGGGTCGGCGTGCGCGGCGGGAGGGCCGGCCAGGCCGGGTTGGTGGGGGTCGGCGCCGGGACGTCGTCCTGCGGCCGGATGGGGCTGGAGTCGTCGGGCAGCCGGACGACGGCCTTGAGGTCGTCGCGCATGGCTGCGGCCGACGGGTAGCGGTGCTCGGGCTGCTTGGCCATCGCCGTGCGCAGCACCCGGTTGATCTCGGCGGCCAACGGTCCGGTCGCGGCGAGCTGAGGCACCGGGTGCTCCACGTGGGCCATCACGACCTGGTAGTCGGTGCCCCCGGCGTACGGCGCGCTGCCGGCCAGGGTCGCCCAGAGCAGGCAGCCGAGGGAGTAGACGTCGCTGGACGTGCCGGCCTTGCCGCCCAGGTGGAGCTCGGGCGCCATGTAGGACGGCGTGCCGACGGTCCCGCCGGCCTGGGTCAGCCCGGCCTCGGCCCCGACCTGGCGGGCGATCCCGAAGTCGCCCAGGTAGGCCTGGAGCTGGTTGTCGCGGTGGCGCAGCAGCACGTTGGCCGGCTTGATGTCGCGGTGGATGAGCCCGGCGGCGTGGGCGTCGGCGAGCCCGTCGGCGACCTGCGAGATCAGGTTGACCGCGATCCGCGCGGGCGGACGACCGTGCCGGTGCAGCATCTGGCCCAGGTCGCCGTCGGGGATCAGCTGCGAGGCGATGTAGAGGCGCCCCTCGGCCTCGCCGAAGGAGTAGACCTGGACGACGTGGGGCGAGTCGAGCGACGCCTGCGCCTGCGCCTCGCGCGTGAACCGGGCCCTGAACTCGGGGTCGTCGCCGATGTGGGGCGTGATGACCTTGAGCGCGACCTGGCGGTTGAGCTGGGTGTCGAGGGCCTGGAAGACGATGCCCATGCCCCCGACGCCGAGGCGGTTGCCGATCCGGAACGGGCCCAGCTGCGCCCCGGGCCCGGGGTTGTCGCTCTCGCCGCTCATCGACACGGAGCCTATCTACCCCATTCGGGCCGGTTCATGACCATCGGGCGCTGCTGGCTCGGGTTTCAGGGATTGCCTGTCCACCGGGGAAACCTGAACTTCGCAGGCAAGATATCGCCTGCGAAGTTCAGAGTTCCCCGGTTCACAGGCAATCCCTGAAGCCGGCGCGACCGACGGACCTCAGAACAGCAGCGCCGAGGCGGGGTCCTGGAGGATGCCGGCGACGTCGGCGAGGAAGCGCGAGCCCTTCTCGCCGTCGATGTGGCGGTGGTCGAAGCTCAGCGCCAGCGTGGTCACGTGACGGATCGCGATCTCGTCGACGCCGTCGCGGGTCACCACCCACGGCTGCTTGCGGATCGCGCCGAAGCACAGGATCGCCGACTCGCCGGGGTTGATGATCGGGGTGCCGGCGTCGACGCCGAAGACGCCGACGTTGGTGATCGTGAAGGTCCCGCCGGCCATCTCGGCCGGCTGGGTGCGGCCCTCACGCGCGGTCGCGGTGAGCGCGCCGAGCGCCTCGGCGAGCCCGACGAGCGACAGCTGGTCGGCGTCCTTGACGTTGGGCACGACGAGGCCGCGCGGGGTCGCGGCGGCGATGCCGAGGTTGACGTAGTGCTTGAGCACGACCTCCTGGGCGGCCTCGTCCCAGAACGAGTTGATCTCGGGGGTACGCCGGACCGCCAGCAGCACCGCCTTGGCCAGCACCAGCAGGGGGTTGATCCGTACGTCGCGCAGCTCGCGGCGCTGCTTGAGCCGCTCGACCAGCTCGACCGTGGCGGTCGCGTCGACGGTCAGCCACTCGGTCACGTGGGGCGCGGTGAACGCCGAGCCCACCATCGCGCCGGCCATCATCTTGCGCACGCCCTTGATCGGCTCGCGGGTCTCGCGCTCGCCGGATCGCGTGGCCGGCGACGGGGTCTCGAGGCTCGCTTCGCTCGCACCTCGACCGCCGTTGGTCGCAGCCGCCGTGACGTCGTCGCGGGTGACGGTGCCGTTCGGCCCCGACGCCGCGCACGAGGCGAGGTCGACCCCGAGGTCCTTGGCCAGCTTGCGCACCGGCGGCTTGGCGAGCGCCCGGGTCGCGGCCGCCGAGATCGGCTCGACAGCCGAGGCGGAGCGCGCGGGCACGGCCTCCTCGGGCTCGGCGGCCTCGACCAACGGCGAGGCCAGGCCGGTCTCGAAGGACGCCTGGGTCTGGATGTGGGCGGCCAGGGCGCCGGTGGCGACCTTGCGGGCCCGGCGGGTGGGTCCGCGGTCGGCCTTGTTGCGCCCGACGAGGCTCTCGCCCTCGCCGCCGCCGCTGGCGGCGGGGTTGGACAGGTCGATGACCATGTCCTCGACGGGAGCAGCAGGGGTCTCGACAGGCTCGACCACCGAGGGGCTATCGGCGCCGATCCGGATGATCGGGGTGCCGACGGCGACGGTCTCGCCCTCGGCGACGAGCAGCGCGGTGACCTCACCGGCGTACGGCGACGGCAGCTCGACCAGCGACTTGGCGGTCTCGATCTCGACGACGACGTCGTTGACCTCGATGGTGTCGCCGACCTTGACCTTCCAGGACACGATCTCGGCCTCGATGAGGCCCTCGCCCACGTCGGGCAGGAGGTAGTCGGGCATCTCAGAACTCCAGGCTGCGGTCGAGGGCGTCGAGCACCCGGTCGAGGTCGGGGAGGTACTCCTCCTCGATCCGCGACGCCGGGTAGGGCGTGTCGTAGCCGCCGATGCGCAGCACCGGGGCCTCGAGGGAGTAGAAGCACTCCTCGGTGATCCGCGCCGACAGCTCGGCCCCCATGCCGAGGTTGACGTGGGCCTCGTGGACGACGATCGCGCGACCGGTACGGCGTACGGACTCGAGCACCGGGCCCATGTCGAGCGGCGAGAGGGTGCGCAGGTCGATGACCTCGAGCGAGCGTCCCTCGGTCGCGGCGGCCTCGGCAGCCTTGAGCGCGGTCTTGACCGTCGGGCCGTAGGCCAGCAGCGTCGCGTCGGTGCCACGGCGTACGACGCGCGAGCCGAACAACGGCTCGGGCGTCTCGGTGTCGTCGAGCTCGGCCTTGTCGGCGTGGTACTGCCGCTTGGGCTCCAGGAAGATCACCGGGTCGTCGCAGGCGATGGCCTGCTGGATCATCCAGTAGCCGTCGACGGGGTTGGAGCAGGCGACGACCTTGAGCCCGGGCGTGTGCGCGAACTGCGCCTCGGGCGACTCGCTGTGGTGCTCGACCGCGCCGATGCCGCCGCCGAACGGGATCCGGATGACGATCGGCATCTTGACCCGGCCCTTGGACCGGTAGTGGATCTTGGCGACCTGGCAGACGATCTGGTCGTAGGCCGGGTAGACGAAGCCGTCGAACTGGATCTCCACGACGGGCCGGTAGCCCCGCATGGCCATGCCGACGGCGGTGCCGACGATGCCGGACTCGGCGAGCGGGCTGTCGATGACGCGGTCCTCGCCGAAGTCCTTCTGCAGGCCGTCGGTGATCCGGAAGACGCCGCCGAGCTTGCCGACGTCCTCGCCCATGAGCAGGACCTTGTCGTCGTCCTCCATCGCCTTGCGCAGCCCCATGTTGAGGCCCTTGGCGAGGGTGATCTTCTGCGTCATCAGTGGCTCCCCTCAAAGGAGGCGTGGTAGGCCGCGAAGCCGTCGCGCTGGGCGCGCAGCTCCTCGGTCTCCTCGGCGTAGACGTGCTCGAACATCGCGCCGGGCACCGGGTCGGGCAGGGCCTTGCAGCCCTCGCGCAGGGTGTGACCGAGGTCGGCGGCCTCGGCGGCGATGTCGGCCAGGAACGCGTCGTCGACCAGGCCGTTGCGGCGCAGGTAGACCTCGACCCGGGCGATCGGGTCGCGCAGCTTCCAGCTCTCGACGTCGTCGGAGAGGCGGTAGCGCGTGGGGTCGTCGGTCGTCGTGTGGGCGCCCATCCGGTAGGTGTAGGCCTCCACGAACGTCGGGCCCTGGCCGTCGCGCGCCCGCTGCAGCGCGGCCTGCGTGACGGCGTACGTCGCCAGGACGTCGTTGCCGTCGACGCGGATGCCGGGGAAGCCGAAGCCCAGGGCGCGCTGGTAGAGCGGGATCCGGGACTGGCGCTCGATGGGCTCGGAGATCGCCCACTGGTTGTTCTGGCAGAAGAACACGACCGGCGCGTTGTAGGACGCGGCGAAGATGAACGCCTCGTTGACGTCGCCCTGGCTGCTCGCACCGTCGCCGAAGTGGGCGACGACCGCGGTGTCGCGGTCGGGGTCGCCGGTGCCGACGTCGCCGTCGCGCTGCACGCCCATCGCGTAGCCGGTCGCGTGCAGGCACTGCGCGCCGATCACGATCGTGTAGAGCGCGAAGTTGAACTCGTGGGGGTCCCAGTCGCCGTGGTCGACGCCGCGGAACAGCCCGAGCTGCTTGAGCGGGTCGACGCCGCGGCAGTAGGCGACGCCGTGCTCGCGGTAGGTCGGGAAGACGAAGTCCTGCTTGCGCAGCGCGCGTCCACAGCCGATCTGGGCGGCCTCCTGACCGAGGAGCTGGGCCCAGATGCCGAGCTCGCCGTGACGCTGGAGGGCGGTGGCCTCGGTGTCGATGCGCCGGGTCAGCACCATGTCGCGGTAGAAGCCGCGCAGCTGCTCGGCGGAGAAGTCGAGGTCGAACTCGGGGTGGTGCACCCGCTCACCCTCGGGCGTGAGCAGCTGGACGAGGTCGGGACCGCCATGGCTCTGGCTCGGTCCGAACACGTCGACCAGGTCGGGGCCGAAGGCACCGTCCGTGGGTCCGGCAGGGGGCGGTGCGTTCATCGTCGGCTCCTTGTCGTCGCCCGGGCTGCGGGGTCTCCGCACCGGGTGGCTCGGCCCCATCGCTGAGGTCTGAGTGCCACGGGTCTCCGCAAGGGTGGCGCGGCTGTGACCCGGGACACATCGGGATGTCGGCCAACTTACCGCCGTCCACCTTGTCGTGACGAACCAGCCCTACCCTGACCGCATGGCCACCGCACCGTCCGGCAGCAGGACGTCCAAGAACCGCTCTGCGACCACGACGATCGCCGCCCCGGCCGCCGTGGTCTTCGCGATCCTCGCCGACCCGCGCCAGCACGCCCGGATCGACGGCTCGGGCAACGTCCGCGACGCCGTCGACGGCCCCGAGCGGCTCGTGCTCGGCTCGCGGTTCGCGATGGGCATGAAGAAGGGCGCCAGCTACCAGACGAAGAACACCGTCGTCGAGTACGACGCCGATCGGCTCATCGCGTGGCGCCACGTCGGCCTGCACCGCTGGCGCTACGAGCTCGCCCCGACCGCCGACGGCGGCACCGAGGTCACCGAGACCTGGGACCTGTCGCACTACCCGGCACCCGGCCGCCTCGCCCTGAGCGCGCTGTTCGGCACCGCCACCCAGCAGGCCGTCGAGGCGACGCTGGTCAAGCTCAAGGCCGCCGCCGAGGCCGACGCCGCACGGTCCTGAGCCGGCCGGCGCCGAGCCGGTCGGAGGTCACCCCCGCGGGCGCACCGACGCGCGGCGCGCGCGGCATACCCTGGGCGGGCCCGACCCGGGCCGACGAGACGGGAGACCGCCATGGACTGGTGGATGTGGTTGGTGCTGGTGCTGGTGATCGTGGCGGTGGTGGTCGGGGGCGTCGTCGCCCTGCAGGCCCGCCGCCGACGCGGTGGCGTGATCGTCGGCGGCTCGGCGAGTCGCGGCAGGCGCTCGTCGTGACCCGGCTGATGCGCACCTCCGAGATCACCGGGCTGCCGATCGTGACCCTGGCCGGTGACGACGTCGCCCAGGTCAAGGACATCGAGTTCTCCGGCGACGGCGGCGCGGTGGCCGGCTTCACCCTCGCCGGCCGCGGCCTGTTCGCCGGACCGCTCAAGACCGGGCTGACCTGGACCAACGTCCTCGGGCTGGGCCCCGACGCGGTGATCGTCCGTGACGAGTCGGCCCTGGGCCCGGTCGACGACGTACGCCGGGCGGCCGAGTCGGCCGGCTCGGCGGGCGGCAACGTGCTCGGCGACCAGGTGCTCACCGACGGCGGCACCGACCTGGGCCGGGTCGTCGACGTGGTCGTCCAGTACGACGACGGCGCCAGCGCGTGCGACGTCGTCGGCTACGAGATCGAGGCCTCGGAGCACCTGGCGGCCAAGGCCTCCAACGCCAGCAACGGCACCCGCCTGCTGGTGCCGCTGCCCGACACGCTCGCGGTGTCCGGCGAGCACCTGATGGTGCCGGCCAGCGCCGAGGGCTTCGTCTCCGGCGACCTGGCCGGCTTCGGTGCTGCCGTCGCCGCCTTCCGCGCCCAGCTGGGCGGCACGCCGACCGGCACCCACACCGCTACCCCCGAAGGCGGGATCTGACGTGCAGTGGTCACAGCTCAAGGGCCGCAAGGTCGTCAGCACCGCCACCGCCGACCGGGTCGGCAAGGTCAGCGGATTCGTGCTGGACCCCGAGACCCGCTGCGTCGTCGCCCTGGAGCTCAAGAAGACCGACACCGGCAGCATCGTGCGGTGGAGCGACCTGGTGGCCGTCGGGAGCGACGCGGTGACGGTGGCCGACGCCGCGGTGGTCGTCGAGCCCGACGAGGCCCTCGAGGCCCTGTCCGGCAAGCGCGGGGCGGTCCTGAAGAAGCTCGTCCTCGACGACGGCGGCCGAGCCCTCGGCAAGGTCACCGACCTCGACCTCGACCCCGAGACGGGTGCGCTGCGCGAGCTGCTCCTCGACGAGCGCACCGTCGTCGGCGAGCGGCTGCTCGGTGTGGGCTCGTACGCCGTCGTCGTCGGGTCCGACTGAAGCCGACCCGCCGCCGGCCTGACGGCCGGCGGCGCCGGGTGGTCAGGCGATCTTGCCGGACCCCTCCTTGTCGACCCGCTCGTCGAAGAGGAGCTCGCCCTCGTCGTCGACCGGGACGTACTCGACCTTGAAGTCGATCGGCGAGCTCTTCTGGTACTCGAAGTTGTCGCCGTAGGAGAAGCTCTCGCCGGTGCCGAGCGTGTAGATGCCGGCCTCGTTGAACCCGTCGGGCGCCAGGTCGCTGTCGTGGATGCCCTGCGCCTCGTAGAGGTCGTCGCCGGTCAGCCCGTCCATGCCCTGCATGTAGGGCCAGTCGTCGTAGCGCGCGGTGACGTTGACCAGGCTCGAGCCGAGGTCGATCGGGTCACCGTTGTTGGTGATCACGTAGTTGAGGAAGACGAGCGTGTCGCCGACCTCGATCAGCGGCTTGTTGGTGTCGGGGTCGGTGAAGTTGCCGGTGTCCTCGGCCTTCGCGGTGCCGACCTGGTAGACGTCGACCTTCACGTCGCCGGCGTTGATCGTCGTGACCAGGTCGCCCTTGATCACCGGCGGCAGCGCCCACGCGGGGTTGGTGCCCGAGCCCGGCGCCGCGGGCTCCTCGGACGGCTCCTCGCTCGGCTCCTCCGTCGGTTCCGAGGTCTCGGGTGCCTGCGTGGTCTCGGGCTCGGCCGCCGCGCTGGTCGGCTCGCTCGACTCCTCGGCCCCGGCGTCGGACCCGTCGGAGTCGTCGCCACAGGCGCTCAGGCTCACCGCCGCCAGGACGGCGAGCGAGCCGAGGGTGAGGGACGGACGGCAGGAACGCAGGTGCATCAGGTGTTCTCCTCTGGGTCGGGTCCCGCCATGTTCCCCCGTGTGTCCAGAGTGAAACGCGGGGTCAGGTGTGATGTCGGGCCGCCGCGCAGCTGAGCAGAAGTGGGAAACCCGATCATCGGTAGGTCTCCTACGCTGAGGAGATGATGAACACATCCACCTTGGACGGCGCAAGTTGCCGATCTACTGCAATACGAACCGCGTGCCTTCCGGGCTTGAGCTCACAACTCGTCAAGGCGTCGTTGTAAGCATTGAACAAGCACAAAGTGCCCGACGCGACCTCGATCTCCCCTGAGAAGACGACGTCTTTCGGAACATCCTCTTCGGAATTCCAGATCCTGACTCGCGCCTTGCCGTCCTGCTCGTGCTGCACGCGCATCATCATCCCGGAGACTGCGACCGTGACCAGTTGGTCCGGCGACTGCCAATCCGGTATCTCCTCATGGGACTTGGAGTCACTGATGACCAGAACACCAGAGGGGAATCTGGAAGCAATCTTCCCAATCTTTGCCATCTCGGCTCCGATATGTAGAGGACGATTCAGACCTCGGAAGTTACTGCATGTCTTTCCCGGTGCGTTGCGCCTTCGCCTTTCTGTCCGAGTCACCCTGTTCGGTTTACCCGAATTCACCGACTCCCGCGCGGCCCGCAACTGGTTCGACCCGCCGAGCTTCGCGGCGTAGCGATCTTCCCCTCCTCGAGGTCGACGTCAGGGTGGAGCAGGCGACCCTCGGTCGAGCTGGCACCAGTTCGGTGCCGGCAGTGACGCCGTCGAGAGGCTAGGGCGCACTCCAGCGGGCCATGGCCTCCTGCAGCCACCAGGGTGCGTCCGCCATCGGCGGCATCGGCTGCTCGCGGGTGAGCTGGGCGGCGCGTTCCTCCTGCTCGGCCAACGACGGTACGTCGTGGGCGGCACGATCGGCATCGGTCGTGGCAGGGTCGACGTCCCAGAGCCGGTGCCGCTGACCGTCGGGCACGAACTGGGTGCCGAACCGCTGGGGCCTGCCCTGGTACATCAGCCAGCGGTCCAGGGTGGCCGCAGCGAGCCAGCGGGCGGGTCCGTGCCCGGCTGCGGCGGCCCGAGCAGCCAGCTCGTGGGCTAGCCCGAGCTCGCCGACCTCGTCGCCGTGGTTGAGCAGCCATGCGGCGTCGTACAGGTCGGCGGGGGCCACGACGCGGCCAGCGTCCAGGAGCTCGCCGAGGCGTCGTCGACGGGAAGCGTCGCGCTCACGCAGCGCGAGGTACTCAGGCGTGCCGGCCACAGGGTGAGGCACGCGGTCGGCCTGGTCGGCCCGCACGAGTGCACGGAGCTCGGCGTTCACGAGCTCACCCTCGCGCCGCGTGGTCCCGACCGACCCCTCGCTCAGGCCCAGGGGTTCTCGCCGCTCCCGGCGCCGACCTGGTTGCGGAGGTTGTCGAGGGCGGCCTGGCTGTCGGCGTCACGATCCCGGAAGTCCTGGATGATGGCCTGGAGCATGGCGGTGCCCTGCTTGATGTCCCACGTCAGGTTGCGAAGCGACGATGCGTTGTTGTCGCCGACGTTCCACATCCAGAACGACGCACCGTTGTAGCGCAGGCCGACCTCGCGCGCGGACGGCGCCAGCAGGTTGCCGTCGTCCGCGCCGGTGACGACCTTCGGCTCAGCCTGCTCGACCCCGTGGGCCAGGTTGTTCAGTCCGCTGCAGAGCGAGTCGACCACGTCTTGTCCGGGCAGCACGATCTCGTAGGCAGAGGCGTCCGCGACATCGAAGACGCTGGTCTCGTCGCCCCAGTCACCGTCACCGTCGTCGCTCACCCGAGGCGTCAGGTCGAACAGTGACCGGTGGCCCTCGAAGACGGTCCAGGCATTGTGGAGGGCCTCCTTGATCAAGCCCTCCTGCTGGCTGATGCCGTCGTCGATGTCGGCGAGGCCTTCCTCGAACGCGGTCATCAGCTCCTGGTAGTTGGCGCCGTTGCGCTCGAGCCTCAGCTCTCCGACATGGTCGTTGGTGGCTGAGATCGCGGTGATCCCCGCGGTGGCGAGGGCGAACGGGAGCGTGGCTCCCCCAGTGGCGACGGCGCTGGCACCGGCGATGACCGCTCCGCTCAGGGCCAGCACGAACGTGATGTCGGAGGGTGCCTCGGTCTCGGCGTACGCGCTCAGTGCCGCGGTGGTCTTCTCGATGTGGGTGTCGCGATCCGAGCGGGCCCTGGTCCAGATCTCCTCCTCGGCCGACCAGGCCTCCGCGACGACCGTGGCAAGGCAGCCGTGGTTGGCGATCACCGCCGGAAGCTGGTTGACGAAGCTGTTGTTGAACGCGTTGAGAGCAGCCCCGCGGAACAGCGGAGCGTTGTCCGACACCGTCTTGAGGTAGCCGCCGAGGGTGCCGCCGAACGACGTGGCGTCGCCGACGTTGAGCGCGGTGATCGGCTCCCGCGCCTTCACGGCCCCGTCGTTGAGGGCACCCGGCTCGGGCAGCCTCGACTCTTGCCAGTCCGTCAACGCGGTGTCCACGCGGGCGCGCACCTCCGCGAACTGTGCGGTGAAGTCCAGGTCTTCGGTGGAGTCGGGATAGTACGCCGCGCCCTTCCCGGACTTGTTCACGTTCCCGTTGACACCGAAGAGGTTCGACTGCCCGTACCTGATCTCATCCCTGTCGGGATAGACGTTCCACCCGTCGCTGCGCATGTAGGCGTCGATAGCTGCTTGCTTGAGCGCGTCGGTGTCCATTAGTAGTCCCTCAGTGGCTGGCCGAACGGATGGCGTCATCTCGAACTACCCGGCCGTGGGCAGGGCAAACCGCATCGGCTGTCGCCGTGGGCTCACGGCGTCCCCGCACCGGGCCGTGACCGCGCTGCTCCGGTGGGCATGTCGGCGCACCCGCAACCCCGGGCCGGCCGGAGTCGACCACCCCACAAGCACAACGGCGCCCCCAGCCCCGCCCAGGCCGACCACAGAGCGCACGGAGACGGAGGCCGGCCCCGGGGCTCGGCGGCCGCCACCCACACCAGCGGCAGCAAGACCAGACGACCGCGGCCAGCGAGCCCCGGGCCGGCCGGAGTCGACCACCCCACAAGCACAACGGCGCCCCCAGCCCCACCCAGACCGACCACAGAGCGCACGGAGACGGAGGCCGGCCCCGGGGCTCGGCGGCCGCCACCCACACCAGCGGCAGCAAGACCAGACGACCGCGGCCAGCGAGCCCCGGGCCGGCCGGAGTCGACCAGACCAGCTAGTGCAGCTCGCCGAGATCCTCGTGGGCCTCGTGCGACTCCGGCTCGACCTGGAACGTCGCGTGACGCACGTCGAAGTGCTCGGCGACGCAGGAGCACAGTTGGTCGAGGATGGCGCCGACCCCGCGGGCGGCGAGCGCCTCGTCGGTCACGGTGACATGGGCCGAGAGGCTGGGCATGCCGCTGGTGATCGTCCAGGCGTGCAGGTCGTGGACGTCGACCACGCCGTCGACGTGGCGCAGGTGGTGCTCGACGTCGTCGAGCTCGAGGCCCTGCGGGGCGATCTCGAGCAGCACGACGCCGGCGTCACGCAGCAGCAGCACCGCCCGCGGCAGGATCATCACGGCGATCACGAGGGAGGCGAGCGGGTCGGCGCGGTCCCACCCGGTGACCAGGATGACCACGCCAGCGGCGATCGCGAGCACCGAGCCGAGCAGGTCGGCGAACACCTCGTTGGCCGCCCCGCGCAGGTTGAGGGAGCCCTTGTCGCTGCGGTTGAGGATCGCCATCGACACGCCGTTGGCGACCAGGCCGAAGGCCGCGAACGCGATCATCGGTCCGGCATCGACGTCGATCCGCGCGGGGTCGCCGAGTCGCGACAGTCCCGCCCAGGCCAGGTAGCCGCAGACCGCGAGCAGCACCAGGGCGTTGACCAGCGCGGCCAGCACCTCGGCCCGGTGGTAGCCGAAGGTGGAGCGGCGGCCGGCCTTCAGCGAGGCGACGTACGACGCCCCGAGGGCGAGCACGACCGCCCCCGCGTCGGTCGCCATGTGACCGGCGTCGGCCAGCAGCGCCAGCGAGCCCGTGACCACGGCGCCGACGACCTCGACCACCATCACCGAGGCGGTGACGCCCAGCACCCAGCGCAGCCGGCGCCGGTCGGCGGCCCGGGACGCGCCGTGGCCCGACTCCCCGTGACCGTGCCCATGTCCGTGCCCCATGCGCCCAGCCTGGCACGGTGGTAGGGATGGGGTGTGGACGACCTCCCTGCTCTCGTGCGTGACGTCCGCTTCATGCCGCGACTGGGCGGCTACGCCATGACCCCGGTCGACCAGGCGCTCGACCGGCTGGTGGAGGCGCTGGAGGCCGGGGCGGACGGCGAGGCCGTCAGCGCGCTCTGCGACCCGACGGCGTTCGCGACGGCCCGGCTGCGGATGGGCTACGACAGGCAGGAGGTCGACGACTTCCTGCGCGACCTCGCCAGGACCGCCGGCGGACCCGAGCGGCCCGCCGATTGGCCGGTCTACGAGGCTCCCGACGTCGTCAGCGAGCAACTGGGATGGCGTGCCCGGCTGCGCGGGCGACGCCGCTGACCGAACCGGCTCGGCCGGCTCAGCCGGACCGGCCGGCGGTCGGTGTCAACCGCGCCCGTGCGGCTCGAGCCACACGGCGGGATCGGGGCCGGCCGGCACGATGCCGGTGGGGTTGATGTCGCGGTGGACGACGTAGTAGTGCTTCTTGATCTGCTCGAAGTCGATCGTCTCGCCGAAGCCCGGGGTCTGGAACAGGTCGCGGGCATAGCCCCACAGGTGGGGCAGCTCGACGAGCTTCTGCCGGTTGGTCTTGAAGTGGCCGTGGTAGACGGCGTCGAACCGCGCCAGCGTCGTGAACAACCGCACGTCGGCCTCGGTGATGGCCTCGCCCATCAGGTAGCGGCGGGTCGAGAGCCGCTCCTCGAGCCAGTCGAGGGCGACCCAGAGCCGCGCGTAGGCGTCGTCGTACGCCGACTGCGTGCCGGCGAAGCCGCACCGGTAGACGCCGTTGTTGACCTCGGTGAAGACCCGCTTCATCACCCGGTCCATCTCGTCGCGCAGCGCGACCGGCCACAGGTCGGGGGCGTCGGCGCGGTGGTGCTCGCGCCACTCGTGGAAGAAGTCGTGGGTGATCCAGGGGAAGTCGTTGGTGACCAGGCGCCCGGTCGACTCCTCGACGACGGCCGGCACGGTGATGCCGCGCGGGTAGTCGGGGAAGCGCCGGAAGTAGGCCTCCTGCAGCCGCTCCATGCCGAGCACCGGGTCGCGCCCGCCGGGGTCGAGGTCGAAGGTCCACGACCGCTCGTCGTGGGTGGGCCCGCACAGCCCGAGCGAGATCACGTCCTCGAGCCCGAGCAGGTTGCGCACGATGATGGCGCGGTTGGCCCACGGGCAGGCCAGCGCCGCCACCAGCCGGTAGCGGCCGGGCTCGACCGGCCACAGCTCGCCCTCGACCGGCCCGTGCTCGGGTCGGCGGGACTCGCGGGTGATCCGGTCGGGGACGTAGGTCATGTCGCGGTCGAAGCCGTCGGCCTCGACGTAGGACTGGCCTGATGACTTCTCGTCGTCGCTCACCGGATCAGGCTACGGGCAGGGCGAGCCTCAGCCGATCTTGTCGATCCGCCACTCCTCGTCCTCCAGGACGAGGTCGATGGAGCCGTCCTCGTTGTTGCTGTCGTCGGTGCAGCCGGTGATGGCGTAGTCGACGGTCGCCGCGTCGCCGGTGATCTGCTCGTTCTTGACGTCGATGTCGCACCCGGCGACGTCGCCGGTGCCGAATGCGTCCTCGCCGGCCTTCTCGCACGAGGCCTTGACGATCTCGACGTCCGCGGCACGGCCGGCGGCGTCGGTGGAGAGGTACTTGTTGCTGAAGAAGTTGACGATCTCGCAGTTGCCGTCGACGGTCCCGTCGAAGAACGCCTCGACCCGGCCCGAAGGGCTGTCGGCTGCGTTCGTGTCGCCGCCACCGTCGCCACCGTCGCCGCCCTGGGTGGCGCCGCCGTCACTGGTGCTGGCGTCGCTGCCCCCGTTGTCGTCCTTGTCGTCGTCGCCCGAGGTCAGGACCACGACGAGCACGACGCCGACGATCAGCACCAGCGCCACGACCCCGGCGATGATGGCGAGCATCGTGCCCTTGCCACCGCTCGACGAGCCGCCGCCGGGGCCCGCGCCGTAGGGCGTCTGCCAGGGGGCCTGGCCCGGGGCGGCGTACGCGCCCTGCGCGGGATGGCCCGGCTGCTGCCCGTACGGCGGCTGGCCGGGCTGGCCCGCCGGCTGGCCGTACGCCGGCTGGCCCGGCTGCTGGCCGTACGCCGGCTGGCCCGGCTGGGGATAGCCGCCGGCGGCACCGGGCGCCATCATCGTGTCGTCCGACGCCGGGTGGGCGGGGGCTGCGGGGGGCTGGGGCGGGGTGCCGGCGCCCTTGTCGAGGTCGATGCCGGGGGTCGAGCCCGGGCGGGCGATGCGGGTCGCCTCGTCGAACGGGTTGGCGGCGGGGTCCGCAGGAGCGGGCTCCGGGGCCGAGGTCTCCGACCCGGCCGGCTGGGTCCGCTCGGTCCAGCCGTTGCCGTCCCACCAGCGCTGGGTGCCCTGGCCGTCGTCGTACCAGCCGGGAGGGATGTTGCCTTGGGTCATGGGTGCTCCTGGGTCGCCGCGGGTCGGCGCATCATGTCACGCACCGGCAGCTCGGATCGCGGTCGGATCGGGTCGGGTCAGGCGGGGTCGGGTCAGGCGGACGCGGCGTCGACCGGCAGCAGCGCGGCGACGAAGTCGAGCTTGTCGAGGACCGGGGGCGGGATGACGAACGGGTAGACGTCGTCCTTGCCCATGCTGCGGTTCATCTGGTTGAGCGCGATGGACAGCGGGATCCAGACGCCGGTGACGACGTCGCGGAACTGCGAGAAGTCGGAGATCGCACCGACCGTGAGGAGCCCGTAGTCGCGGGCCGTCTCGATGGTGTCGGCGATGTGCAGGAAGTGCGCCCAGGTCTCGGCGAAGTCCTCGAAGGGGTGCATGGTGGCGTAGGTCGAGATGAACGAGCTGGCCCAGTCGGCCGGCGGGCCCTGGTCGTAGTGGCGCTCGATCTCGGCCTGGTAGTCCTTGGACTCGTCGCCGAACAGCTCGCGGCACCGGCTCATCAGCTCGTCGCCGCGCACCAGCTGCCACTCGGCGTAGTGGCCGAACTCGTGGCGGAAGTGACCCAGCATCGTGCGGTAGGGCTCGGCGAGGTTGGCGCGGACCTTCTCGCGGTGGGCGTCGTCGCTCTCGGCGAGGTCGATGGTGATGATGCCGTCGGCGTGGCCGATGACGACGTTCTCGTCGACGCTCGAGAGCAGGTCGAAGGCGAGACCCTGCTCGGGGTCGTCCTCCTTGCTACGCACCGGGTAGCCCAGGGTGTCGAGCTCGGCGATCAGGTGCCGCTTGGCCTGCTCGGCCAGGGGGAACTGCTCGAGCCCGATCGGGTCGTCGTCGGCCGGGCGGGTGCGGGTCAGGTCGCAGACCGAGCACTGTCCGCCGGGCACGCGCGAGAGCCAGGTGCACCCGGATAGGCCGAGGTTGCGGCACACGTGCCAGACCAGGCCGGTCGCGTCGACGTACTGACCGTGCTCGTCGACGGGTACGATCGCCCGCTCGCTGCGGGAGTAGCCCAGGGCGGTCCCGCAGGAGACGCAGACGGAGTTGTCGAAATGCAGCGGGTTGTCGCACACGCGACAGCGGAAGGCCTTCACGAGCCACCATCATCCCGGCCGGCACGACCCCGCCCGCTCACCGGTCGGGGTGAGTGGACGGGGCCGGGGTCTGGGTCAGCCCGGGTCAGGACGGGAAGTCGGACGGGAAGGCCGACTCGAGCTCCTCGAGGTAGCTCTGCAGGTCGTCGGGGTCGGTCGGGAAGTCCGTCGGGATGTCGAGCTCGGTCGGGACGTCGGTCGGGAAGTCCGTCGGGATGTCGGTGGGGAGATCGGTGGGGATGTCGGACGGCATGGTGGGGGCCTCCGCGGAGGGGGCGCTGCTGCTGCCGAGGTCGAGGTTGCCGAAGCTGGAGATCAGCCACGTGCCGTCCACCTTCGTCAGCTCGTAGTCGCTCTTGATCTCTCCCGCCCCCTCGATCCCGGAGATCGTGACGGGCACGGTGGCCTTGTCGCCGTTCTCGTCGGCGTCACCGACGTCGTACTTGACGTCGTCCAGCCTGCCGTCGGGGTTGAGCTCCTCGTCGCAGTTGGCGCCGAGCTCCTTCTTGAGGCCCTCGGTCAGCGTGGCGATGGCCTTGTCGCAGTCACCGTCCTTGGCGGCGTCGAAGTAGGCCTGCACCGTCTCGGCCGGGTCGTCGCCGGAGGCCTCCTTGTCGCCCTTGCCGTCGCCGCCGTCACCGCTCAGGAGGACCGCGGCGAGCACACCGCCGCCGATGAGCACGAGCACGCCCACGACGATGCCGATGATGAGCCCGGTCTTCTTCTTCGGCGGGGTGCCGCCGTAGGGGGCCTGGCCGTAGGGCTGGGCGTACTGGGGCTGCTGACCGTAGGGCTGCTGACCGGCGCCGTAGGCCGGCTGGCCCGGGGCGCCGTACGGCGGCTGGCTGGGCGGCTGCCCCGGCTGCTGGCCGTAGGACTGACCGTAGGGCTGACCGTAGGACTGGCCGGGGTCCTGCTGCGGGAGCTGCTGCGTCGGCTGGGGCTGGTCGGAGGGACCCTGGCCCGGTGCCGCCCACTGGGAGCCGTCCCACCAGCGACGTCCACCCTGACCGTCGTCGTACCAGCCGGGCGGGGTGGTGTTGCTCATCGTGTCTCCTGGGGGATCGGGGGCCCGTCGTGGGCGGGCGCCAGCGGGGACAGTCTTCACCACCGCGGGGGTGGTCTGAAACCTCCAGCGTGGCCGTGCGTCCGCACGACCGACCGTCGACACACCTAGGACGCGAGGGCCTCGAGGGCCTGCCGCACGCGGGTGGTGCTGCCGGTGCCGACGGCGTACGCCGCGAGGTTGCCGCTGAGGAGGTCGGTGCGCCTGGTCTCGAGCGCGGCGTCGCCGAAGACCTCGGGGTCGCCGGCGGCGTAGACCGCCGCCGCCTCGGGACTGGCGAAAACCAGGACGACCGTGGTGACCTTCTCCGCGCCCGGGTCGGGACCGACGAGGGCCAGCAGACCGGCCGTACCGCCACCGTCGACCGCGAGCGCAGGGAGGTCGTCGTCGGGGGCGGCCGCGCTGACGTCGGCCACACCGGCGTCCTCGACCGCGGCCACGACCTGGTCGGACGTGGCGTCCTGCGGCCGGTCGGCGACCACCACGTCGACCCCGGCGGCGTCGAGCTCGGGGCCGAGACCGGCCAGCGGCACCCCCTGGGCGCCGTCCTCGTAGGGCGGCGGCTCGTCGCTGCAGCCGGTCGCGCCCCACGCGAGGGCGAGGACGACGGCGACGACGGGCAGGCGCATGGGGGCCATCATGACGGGCCGGTGGTCGGGCCGGTGGTCGGGCCCGAGGGTGCGGTCGGGGGCAGCGGGGCCACGTCGACGCTGACCCGCATCGTCGAGCGCTTGGCCTCGGTGAAGATGACGCCCTTGACCGGTGGCACGTCGCCGTAGTCGCGGCCCCACGCGACCGTGACGTGCCGGTCGGCGACCTCCTGGTCGTTGGTGGGGTCCAGGGCGATCCACTGGTCGGCGCCGTCGTGGTGGCCGAGCCACACCTCGACCCACGCGTGGCTGGCGTCGGCGCCGACGATCCGCTCCTTGCCCGGCGGGGGCTGGGTGGCCAGGTAGCCGGAGACGTAGCGGGCGGCCAGGCCGTGCGAGCGCAGGCAGGCCAGCATGAGGTGGGCGAAGTCCTGGCAGACCCCGGCGCGGCGCTCGAGGGTGTCGGCCACCTGGGAGGTCACCGTCGTGGCCGTCTTGTCGTAGTCGAAGTCGGCGTGGACGCGGTGCATCAGGTCGGCGACGGCCTCGCCGACCGGACGGCGCGCGGTGAGCGAGGGAGCCGCGTAGTCGGCCACGCCCGGGGCGTGGGCGGCCAGCGCCGACGGCAGCGCCAGGTCGGCCACCGCCCAGGCGCCCCGCGTCGTCGGCGCGACCACCGGGCGCAGCGTCTCCCAGGGCGTGGCCAGCGCCGCGGGGGCGATGGTGCGCGCGACGACGTCGATCTCGCCGGAGCCCTCGACCTCCAGGCTCTCGTGGGGCTCGGTGACCTGGTAGTAGGTGACGTGGTTGCCGTAGTAGTCGCGGTCGGACGCCTGGTCGCCGGCGGTGGGCGTGACCGCGACGTCGTACGCCGTGACCTGCTGCCACGGCAGGCTGCGGGGGACGAGGTGGGCGACGCCCAGGCTGTCGCTGACCGGGGCGTCGTAGGTGTAGGTCGTGGTGTGGCGCACGGCGTACCTCACGAGACGACCGCCTCGAGCGACTCGACGAGCGGCAGGGCGGCCAGCGGGCGGGGCGCCGGGCCGGTCGTGAGGTGGACCTCGGTGACCGCCTCGGCCACCCGGGCCAGCTGGACCACGTAGCGGGCCAGGAACGCCTCGAGGTTGGGCCGCGACTCACCGCCGATGGCGACCAGGGTGGCGATGTCGGTCTCGGCGAGCTCGGCGACGAGGTCGGCGACGAGCCGCTCGGGGCGGCTGGAGCCGGTGGAGGCGGGGAGCTGGTCGAGGTGGAGGGCGACCTGGTCGAGGGCGAAGGCGAGCGAGCGCGGGTTGTCGCGGTCGGTGAGCAGCAGCTCGAGCACGCCGCCCGGGCGCACCGACCCGCGGTAGCGCCGACGGTGGGTCACCGAGCTCTCGGCTGCGGCGAGGACGGCGTTGAGCACCTCGCGGTCGACGTCGAGCCCGCGGCGCACGGTGGTCGTCGCGGCGAGCAGGTGGACGACCTGGAGCCCGCGCTCGAGGTAGCGGCCGACGGCGATCATGTGCCAGCCGGGGTCGCGGATCATGCTCGCGGTGGCGCCCTGCAGGCTGAGGATGCCGGTGAGCATCCGGCCGGCCGATTCGGCGACCTGGTGGCTGTGGGTGCTGCTCTCGAGCACGGACGCCGCCCGGTCGGTCGACCCGAACGCACGCCATACGTCGAGCGAGAGCTGGTCGCGCACCCCGGACAGTGCGGCGCGCAGGCCGCCGAGGGCGTGGGTCACCGACCCGACGCGCCGGGCGTCGAGCAGCACCGAGCGGAACTCGGCGTCGAGGTCGCCGGACGCGCGCAGGCCGGGTCCGGCGAGCCGGGTGAGCGCGCCCAGCATCACGTCGAGACCCGCCGCGCCGGTCGAGCGCGGACGGCTGCGGTAGTCGTCGGCCTGGGCGTGCACGGCGAGCACGAGCCGGATCAGGTCCTCGGCCCGCTCGGCGTAGCGGCCGAACCAGAACATGTCCTCGAGGATGCGCGGCACGATGCCGGTCGAGGCCCGGGTGTTGGTCATCGGCAGCACCTCGGCCAGGCCCTGGTCGGCCGCCATCGCGTCGGCCTTGAGGACCCACACGTCCTTGCTGCCGATGCTGATGCCGTCCTCGACGACACTGGCCAGGCCCCCCACCAACGGGCGGTACGCCGACCCGTAGCGCAGCGTGAAGGCCCGCAGCGTCAGCGGCCGCGAGACCACGTGCCCGCGCTCCCACGTCGGCGACTGCGACAGCGGCAGCCGCTGCTGGCCCACGAAGCGGTGCGGCTCGGCGAGCAGCATCGCGGTGAGGGTGTCGCGGCGCAGCCCGCTCAGGTCGACGGCCGGGCCGTCGATCCGGCGAACCTGCAGGGTGTCGAGGTGGTCGAGGACCCGCTCGAGGCCGTCGGGCTCGCCGCACCACCAGGTGGGGACCGAGGGCAGCCGCAGCTCCTCGCCCAGGAGCCGCTCGCACACCGCCGGCAGGTAGGGCAGCAGCGCGGGGTTCTCCAGGATGCCGGCGCCGAGGCCGTTGACGACACGCACGCGTCCCCGGCGTACGGCCTCGACGAGCCCGGCCACACCCAGCTGCGAGTCGCCGCGCAGCTCGAGGGGGTCGCTCCAGGCGGCGTCGACGCGGCGCAGGATGACGTCGACGCGCTCGAGCCGGCCGAAGACCCGCATCTGCACCCAGCCGTCGCGCACGACCAGGTCGTTGCCCTGCACCAGCGGGAAGCCGAGCGCCGAGGCGATGAACGACTGGTCGTACGCCGTCTCCGACTGGCTGCCGGGGCTGAGCACCACGACGCGCGGGTCGGCCAGGTCGCCGGGCGCGCTCTGCAGCAGCGCCGAGCGCAGGGCGCTGAAGAAGGGCTCCATCCGGTGCAGCCCGGCCTCGCGGTAGAGCTCGGGCAGCACCCGCGACAGGACCCGGCGGTTCTCCATCGCGTAGCCCAGCCCGGACGGCGCCTGGGCCCGGTCGGCCAGCACCCGCCACTCGCCGCGGTCGTCGCGACCCAGGTCGGTGGCCGAGAGCACCAGGGGCCGCGGCTCGAACGCCGAGCTGCGCGCGACGACGCGGACGAACCCCGGGTGGCTGTGCACGACCGCCGAGGGCAGGACGCCCTCGGACAGGAGCTTCTGGGGACCGTAGAGATCGACCAGCATCGCGTTGAGCAGCTCGGCACGCTGGGCCAGCCCGATCTCGAGCGGCGCCCACTGCGCGGCGTCGATGACGACCGGGAGCGGGTCGAGGTGCCAGGCGTCGACGCGCTCGCCGGGGCGCGAGTAGGTGACCCCGTCGTCGGCGAGGAAGCGCGCGATGTCGTCGTCGACCCGGCGCAGGTCGGCCGGGGTGAGCGCGACCGCGAGCTCGGCCAGACCCTTCCACGGCGCGCGCAGCGCACCGTCGGGGCCGACCACCTCGTCGTACCGGACGGGCCCGCCGCCCGCGCCGTCCAACGTGGGTTGCGTGACCCCGGCGGCGTACTCGCGCAGGACCGTCACGGCGCCAACCCTGACACGTGCTCCGACTCGCGGGTCGGCGGACCTCCACCGACGTCCGTCGGGTGAGACGCGCCCCCACGCCGAGGCGGCGCACAGAGACGCCGACTCGGCGTCGTGAGGGTGGGCTCAGCCCCGGCTGTCCGAGGCGGCGGGCGGCACCCGACGCAGGTCGAGGGTGTGGGGGTACTCGTCGGTCGCGGCCCGTCGACCGGCCTCGCGCAGCGCCTCGACGTCGAGGGCGCCGGGGGTGTGCCCGTGCTGCTCGAAGCGCGCGGCACGGCGGGCCTCGGCCTCGTGGGCGTTGACCGGCGGGGCGTCGTACGAGCGGCCGCCCGGGTGGACGACGTGGTACGTCGCCCCGCCCAGGCTCACGGCCGACCCGACGTCGACGACGTCGAAGCGCAACGGCGCCTGCACCTCGATGCTCGGGTGCAGCGCCGACCACGGCTGCCACGCCTGGTAGCGGACGCCGGCGTAGTGGCCCGCGCCGTCGGCCGTCGGCGTGAGCGGCACCGGGACGCCCTGGCAGGTCACCAGGTGACGCGCCGGGTCGAGGCCGCGCACGGCGACCTGGACGCGCTCGACCGAGCTGTCGACGTACCTCGCCGTGCCGGTGCCGGTGGCCTCCTCGCCGAGGACGTGCCACGGCTCGATCGCCTGGCGCAGCTCGAGCTCGACGGGCCCGGCGGAGGCGAAGCCGATGCGGGGGAAGCGGAACTCGACGAAGGGCGCGAGCCAGGCCTCCTCGAACCCGATGCCGGCGGCGCGGAGGTCGGCGACGACCTCGGCGATGTCGGCGGCGGCACCCTGCGGGAGCAGGGCGTCCTCGTGGAGGCGGGTCCCCCAGCGCTTGAGCGGTGCGCGCAACGGCTGCTCCCAGAACATCGCGACGAGGCTGCGCACGAGCAGCGCCTGCACCAGGCCCATCTGGGCGTGCGGCGGCATCTCGAAGCCGCGCAGCTCGAGCAGCCCGAGCCGACCGCGCGAGGAGTCGGGGCTGTAGAGCTTGTCGATGCAGAACTCGGAGCGGTGGGTGTTGCCGGTGAGGTCGGTCAGCAGGTGCCGCACGGCGCGGTCGATCAGCCACGGTCGGGGCTCGAGGTCGTGCGCCTCCTGCTCGGCGACGAGGCGGTCGATCTCGGCGAACGCGATCTCCATCTCGTACGTCGCCTCGGGCCGGCCCTCGTCGAAGCGCGGCGCCTGGCTGGTCGGGCCGATGAAGCGACCGCTGAAGAGGTAGGACAGCGAGGGGTGCCGCTGCCAGTAGGTGATCAGGCTGACCAGCAGGTCGGGTCGCCGCAGCAGCGGGCTCTCGGCCGGCACCTGGCCGCCGAGGGTGATGTGGTTGCCGCCGCCGGTGCCGGTGTGGAGCCCGTCGTGGTCGAACTTCTCGGTGGTGAGGCCGGCCTTGCGGGCCTCGTCGTAGAGCGTGGTGGTGAGCTCGCGCTGCTCGGCCCAGCTCGAGGTGGGCTGCACGTTGATCTCGATGACGCCGGGGTCGGGCGTGACCACGAGCTGGGTCAGCCGGGAGTCCGGCGGCGGCCCGTAGCCCTCGAGCACGACCGGGCAGCCGACCTTGCGCGCGGCGACCTCGACCAGGCGCAGCAGGTCGGCGTAGTCGTCGAGCCGGTCGGTCGGCGGCAGGAACACGTGGACGTGGCCGTCGCGCGCCTCGAAGGCCAGGGCCGTGGTGCCCGCCCCCTCGGGGTCGACGACGGTGACGACCGGGACCTGCGGCTCGAGCGGCGCGCCGGCCTCGACGTACGACGCCTCGCCGGCGAACGCGGGGTCGCGCCACGCCACGGAGTCGAGCGGGAGCCGCAGGCCGACCGCGGAGGTGCCGGGGAGCAGCACGAGCCGGCCGCGCCGGAAGGTCCAGGCGGGGCTGACCCACTCGTCGCCGGCGACGATGGGGAGCACCCAGCCGGTGGGCACGTCGACCTCTGCGTCGAGGACGCCGAGGCCGTGGGCGTCGAGCTTGTCGGCGGCCCCGTCGGGCTTGTCGCCGGCCGGCTGGCGGACCTCGGAGGCCAGCGCAGCAAGGGGATCCTCGAACGCGGGCTGCAGCTGGTCGTCGGGGAGGGCGAGCACCTTGGTGACCCGACGGGCCAGCGCCTCGGCGTCGGCGGTCGCGTCGCGGGTGCCGTCGGCCTCGGCCCAGGGGTCGGCGAGCAGAGCCGGGTCGCGCCACAGCGGCTCGCCGTCGGTGCGCCACTGCAGGGCGATGTTCCAGCGCGGGAGGGGCTCGCCGGGGTACCACTTGCCCTGGCCGCGGTGGACGACGCCGCCCTGGGCGTAGGTCTCGCGGAGCCGCTCGGCGACCGTGGTGGCGAGCGCGCGCTTCTCGGGGCCGTCGGCGTCGGTGCTCCACTGCGGGCTCGTCGCGTCGGCACGGGAGACGAACGTCGGCTCCCCACCCATGGTCAGCCGGACGTCGCCCTCGCGCAGGCGCAGGTCGACCGCCTCGCCGACGGCGTCGATCCGGGCCCACTGCTCGTCGGTGTAGGGCCGGGTGACGCGCGGGTCCTCGTGCACCCGGCGTACCTCGTTGTGGAAGGAGAACGTCACCTCGACCGGGTCGGTCGCTCCCTCGATCGGGGCGGCTGAGCTGGGGTGCGGGGTCGCGCTGAGCGGGATGTGGCCCTCACCGGCGAACAGGCTCGAGGTCGGGTCCATCCCGACCCAGCCGGCGCCGGGGAGGTAGACCTCGGCCCAGGCGTGCAGGTCGGTGAAGTCCTGCTCGGGCCCGCTCGGGCCGTCGAGCCCGACCATCGCATCGGGGTCGGTGGCGAGCTGGACGAGGTAGCCGGAGACGAAGCGCGCGGCCAGGCCGTGCTGGCGCAGCAGCGCGACCAGCAGCCAGGCGCTGTCGCGGCAGGAGCCGATGCCGCGGGCGAGGGTCTCGTCGGGCGTCTGGACGCCGGCCTCCATCCGCACGGAGTAGGCGACCTGGCGGTTGACCGCGGCGTTGAGGCCCGCGAGGAACGTGATGATCGGCGTCTTCTCGCCGGGAGCCGGCTGGGGCAGGTCGCGCCGGAACGTGTCGGCGGCCTCGGCGTCGTCGACCGACCGCAGGTAGGGGAACAGGTCGGCGTGGAGGCTGTTCTCGTAGACGAACGGGTAGCTCTCGGCGTACTCCTCGACGAAGAAGTCGAAGGGGTTGATCACCATCAGGTCGGCGACCAGGCCGACCGTGATGTCGAGGGTCTTCACCTTCTCGGGGAAGACCAGCCGGGCCATCCAGTTGCCGAAGGGGTCCTGCTGCCAGTTGACGAAGTGGTCGGCCGGCTCGACCGTCAGCGAGTAGGCCTCGATGGGCGTGCGCGTGTGCGGCGCGGGCCGCAGCCGGACGACGTGGGGCGCGACGTTGACCGGGTGCGCGAAGTCGTAGGTGGTGCGGTGCTCCAGCGCGACCTTGATGGACATGTCCCCCACCCTGCCGGTCCTCGATGTCGGGGCGGTAACGCGGGTCCGGTGGGCGGGGATGTTACTGACCGTTCGGACTGCTGACCTGCGCTTCAAAGCGCTGCCCAGAAGTCCGAACGGTCAGTAACAAGCGCACGGCCCGCACCGCAAAGAACCATTTGCAAACAAGTCTTTGCGGTCTAGGCTGCGGTCATGGCGTCCGAGGTCACCCCCACCACCCAGCAGCTGCGCGCGCTCGCCCACCCGGTGCGGCTGCGGATGCTCGGGATGCTGCGGATCGACGGGCCGGCCACCGCCACCTCCCTGGCGACGCGGCTGGGCCTCAACAGCGGCGCGACGTCCTACCACCTGCGCCAGCTGGCCCAGCACGGCTTCGTGGTCGACGACACCGAGCGCGGCAACGGTCGCGAGCGGTGGTGGCAGGCGGCGCACGCGTCGACGCGCACCGACGAGAGCGAGCTGCGCACGCCGGACGAGCCGGCCGCCGGGGAGACGATGGACGCCTACCTGCAGGCGGTCGTGACGATCTACGCCGAGTGGCTGCAGCGGGCCGTCGAGGAGCGACCGCTGCTGCCCGACGCGTGGCGCGACGCGGGGACGTTCAGCGACTGGCACAAGCGGCTCACGCCGACCTCGGCCCGGCGGCTCGTCGACCGGCTCGACTCCCTCGTCGACGGGGTCGTCGACGAGGACGATCCCGCGGCCGAGACGTTCATGGTCAACCTCAACGCCTTCGTGCAGCCGGGCCGGGTGGGGGGCGAGCAGCCGTGAGGCGCCCGCTCTACGGCTGGCTCGCCGCCGACGGCCTGTCCGTGACCGGCACCCGGGTCTCGATGCTGGCGATCCCGCTGTTCGTCCTCGAGCAGACCGGCAGCGCCACGCAGACCGGTCTGGTCGCGCTGGCCGAGATGCTGCCCCTGGTCGTCTTCAAGGTGCTCGGCGGCCCGGTCATCGACCGGCTCGGCGCCCGTCGGGTCGCGATCACCTGCGACGTGGCGTCGTTGTTCGTGGTGGCGTCGATCCCCCTGCTCTACGACGCCGGCCTGCTGTCGTTCCCCGCCTTCCTCGCGCTCGTGGCCGTCGCCGGCGCCCTGCGCGGACCCGGCGACGGCGCCAAGCACGCGATGGTCCCGGCCCTGGTCGAGGCGGCCGGGGTCCCGATGGAGCGCGCCACCGGCCTGGGCTCCACCGTCGAGCGGACCGCCTCGATGCTCGGCGCGGGCGTGGCCGGCGTGCTCGTCGCCACGCTCGGCGCCCAGAACGCGCTGCTCGTCGACGCGGCCAGCTTCGGGCTGTCGGCGCTGGTGCTCGCCTGGGCGACCGTCGGCATCGGCTCGGCGGCTGCTGTCGACGACGGGGCCGACGGGGCGCCGTACGTCGAGCAGCTGCGGGAGGGCTGGGACTTCCTGCGCCGCGACCCGCTGCTCCTGGGCATCTCGGTGATGGTCGCCGTGACCAACCTGTTCGACGCCGCGTGGTCGTCGGTGCTGATGCCGGTGTGGTCGGTGGAGTCGGGCCGCGGGGCTGCGGCGCTGGGCCTGCTGTTCGCGGTCTTCTCGGGCGCCTCGGCGCTGGGCGCGGTGTGCGCCGCGGTGTGGGCGGTGCGGCTGCCGCGCTTCAAGGTCTACCTGGTCGCGTTCCTGGTGGCCGGGGTGCCGCGGTTCGCGGTCTTCGTGGTCGACACGCCCCTGGCCGGCATCGTCGCGGTGTTCGTCGCCGGCGGCTTCGCGTCGGGGTTCCTCAACCCGGTGCTCGGTGCGGTGATCTTCGAGCGCATCCCCGCACCTCTCGTGGGACGGGTGTCGTCGCTCACGACGGCCATGTGCTTCGCACTGATGCCGCTCGGCGGCCTGCTCGGCGGCCTGCTCGTCGACGGCGGCAGCCTGGCGATCGCGATGGCGGTCACCGGCGTGGCCTACTTCGTCGCCACCATGCTGCCGGCGGTCGACCCGCGCTGGCGGGCGATGGACGACCGACCGGGGAAGTCGTCGGACCCGGCCGCCGCAGGGGTCAGCTAGCGAGGAAGGCCTTGGCCACCGTGAGCAGCCGGTCGTTGCCCTCGGTCTCGCCGATGGACACCCGGGCGCCCTCGCCGGCGAACGGGCGTACGACGATGCCCGCCTCGTCGGCGGCGGCGGCGAAGTCGGCGGTGCGCTCGCCCAGCGCGAACCAGACGAAGTTGCCCTGGGGCTCGGGGATCACCCAGCCCATCTCGAGGAGCGCGGCGTGGACGCGGGCGCGCTCGACCGCCAGGGCCTCGACCCGCTCGAGCAGCTCGTCCTCGGCCTCCAGCGAGGCGATGGCCGCGGCCTGGGCCACGGCCGAGACGCCGAACGGCAGCGACACCGCGCGGAGCGCAGCCGCGACGGGACCCTGCGCGACGGCGTACCCGACCCGGAAGCCGGCCAGCCCGTAGGCCTTGGAGAAGGTGCGGAACAGCACCACGTTGGGGTGGGCGCGGTAGGTCGCGAGCCCGTCGACCGCGTCGTCCATGCGGACGAACTCGAGGTAGGCCTCGTCGACGACGACCACCACGTGGTCGGGTACGGCGGCGATGAAGCCGTCGAGCTCGGACTGGGTGACCGCGGGCCCGGTGGGGTTGTTGGGCGTGCAGACCATCACGATCTTGGTGCGCTCGGTGATCGCGGCCAGCATGGCCGCCAGGTCGTGGCGACCCTCGGCCGTCACCGGCACCTGCACCGACGTCGCGCCCGCCGTCGTGACGGCGATCGGGTAGGCCTCGAACGAGCGCCAGGCGTAGACGACCTCGTCGCCGGGGTCGCAGAACGCGCCGACGAGCTGGTAGATCAGCGCGACGCTGCCGGTCGCCACGGTCAGGTCGGTGGCCGGCACGCCGAGCCGGGCCGCCAGGGCGTCGTACAGGGCGGTGGAGCCCATGTCGGGGTAGCGGTTCATCACCGCGACCGCCCGGGTCGCCGCCTCGACCACACCCGGCAGCGGCGGGTAGGGGTTCTCGTTGCTCGAGAGCTTGTAGGCCGTCATGCCCGGCCGCACCGTCGGCGGCTTGCCGGGCACGTAGGTCGGGATCTGCAGGACGTTGGGACGCGGCTGAGGGTGGGCCATGCGGCTCAGGCTAGTAGTGGCTACGGGACGACCGGCCACGCCAGGGTCGCACGATCATCGCCAGGGCCAGTCCGACCGGCACCCCGATCAGGGCCCCGGTGACGTTGTCGATGACGTCGGTGACGTCGCAGGCCCGGTCGATGCGGGCCAGCTCGAGCTGGGTCCACTCGATGCCGACCGAGTACGCCGCCAGCAGGGCGATCCCGATCGGGACGGTCGCCACGGCCCACCTCCCCCACCGGGCGGCCGCGACCACGAGCAGCGCCCCCGACGGCACGAACACGACGACGTTGAGCAGCCGCTGGCCGCCGGAGAAGATCCAGAACCCGTCGGGCGCGGGCCCCCCGATGTCCCACGAGCAGGTCGCCAGCCGACCCTCGGCGTAGACGACCCCGGGCGCGCCGTTGGCGGGGAGGAGGGTGACGACGCCGATCACCACCACCGACCAGAGCAGCGCGGCGATCGCCAGCGCGCTCACCGTCCCGGTGCGCGGTCGCAGCAGCATCGCGAGGAACGCGCAGAGGACCCCCGACAGCGCGACGCACACGAGCATGACGCCCACGCCACCGACCGGGAACACCGTCCCGAGGCTAGCGAGCCGGTGTGGCCGGGCGTGGGGGAGGCCGTGGGGGCCTGTGCGCGGCCCCCGCGGATCACACCCGCGGCAGCAGCACCTCGCCGCCGGGCACGGCGAGCAGGTCGCGGCCGATGGTGAGGTCGACCGGGTTGGTCAGGCAGCGGATCGAGCCGCCGCCCTTGTGGAACTCGGACACGTCGACGACGACGACCTCGAAGCCCCAGTCCTCGAGCTGGGCGCGCACGCGGTCGGGGCAGGCGGGCATCACGACGGTGCGGCCGACGACGACCGAGTTGGCGCAGAAGGTGGTCAGCGCCTCCTCCTCGGTGAGCACGAGCGGCTCGGGCACGAGCGCGAGCAGCGCCTCGGCGGACTCGGCGTCGAGCGCGGTGGGGCAGACCATCGCGCGGCGGTCGTCGAGGGGGCAGAAGGCCAGGTCGAGGTGGTACATGCCGGGGTGGGTGATCCGGACGCCGTGCACGCGGACGCCGAGATCGCTGGCGAGGTGCTTGAGCCCGAGCTCCTCGGTGCGGGGTCCGTAGCCCACGACGAGGTGGTCGCGCCACGCGAACGCGTCGCCGGCCTCGAGGTGGGCTCCCACGCCGTCGCGGCCGACGTACGACGTCGCGTAGCCGTGCTCGGCGAACCAGGGCTGCGCGGACCGGGTCTCCATCCGGCGCTGCGGGTAGCGCATGTGGGACATCACGACCGAGGGCGTGCCGTCGGCGCGCACGACCCCGAGGCCGAGGTTCATCGCGTAGACCATGTCGGGGGCGTCGGAGCGCTGCGGGATCACGTCGACCCGGGCGCCCAGGCCGCGCAGGGTCTCGACCATGTCGTGCCACTGGCGCCACGCGGTCGGGCCGTCGGGCTGGACGGCGGTGTCCATGAACGGGTTGATGACGTAGTCGATGCGGAAGTGTGTCGGCACGACGGCGATGTAGTGGTGACCCCAACCCAGCTCGGACAACGCGACCTCCAGATGCTTTATTGTCAGACAATCTGACACACCCATGGTGACCTACCCGGGCCCCCAGATCAAGCCGAGCGACGTACGACGGCCGAAGTGTCGGCATGATGGGCCCCATGACGGCTCCCGGGACCCCCCTCACCGAGGCCGCGGGGCCGTTCGCGACCCTCCGCGTCGAGCACACCTCCACCGTCGAGCGCGCCGCCGAGGAGCTCCGCCGGGCGATCTTCGAGGGCGAGATCGAGAGCGGTACGGCGCTGCGCGAGGTCGCCCTGGCCGACTCGCTCGGCGTGTCCCGACCGACCATCCGCGAGGCCCTCGCGGTGATCGTCGCCGAGGGCCTGGCGACCCGCGAGCCGCACCGCGGGGTGCACGTGGCGATCCCCGAGGCCGAGTCGGTCCGCGACGTCTGCGCCGCCCGCTGGGTCCTCGAGGGCGCCGGGGTCAGCCGCTGGCGCGAGGCCGACGAGACCCAGCGCGACCACGTCCGCACCGCGCTGCGCGACTACACCGACGCCGTCCGCGCCGAGGGCAGCTACCAGGACCTCAACACCCTCCACCTCGCCTTCCACGTCTCGCTCGTCGGCCTCACCGGCAGCCCGCGCCTGGTCTCGATGGCCGACAACCTCGTCCTCGAGCTCAAGCTCGCGCTGGCCCAGGTCGAGCGGATCGCCCGCAACGCCCACGACGAGGCCGACACCCACGTCGCCCTCGTCGACCTGCTCGAGGCCGACGACGTCGACGCGGCCATGACCTTCCTGCAGGCCCACCTCGCCGACGCCGAGACCGAGATCATCGGGGCGCTGGGGTTGTAGGTCGGTCCACTCGCCGGTCGAGGTGCGAGGCCGCCCGCGGCCGAGCCTCGAGACCATCGAGCCGACGCGCCGACGCGCCGACGGCACCACGCGGCCTGGGCGGCGACCCTCACCAGGTCTCGAGGCTCAGGCCTGGCGGCCTTCGCACCTCGACCGACGTGCCAGCGGCCTTCGCACCTCGACCGACGTGACTGCCTGCCAGACTGACGGCATGCGGATCATCCTCCGGCTCCTCACGACCGCCCTCGGCCTGGGCGTGGCCGCCTGGCTGCTCGACGGCATCGCCTTCCCCGGCGGGCCGAGCTCGGGATGGGAGGGCATCCGGTACGACCTGGTCCCCCTGATCCTGGTCGCGGCCATCCTCGGCCTGGTCACCTCGCTCGTGAAGCCGGTGCTGACGTTCCTGTCGATCCCGCTGATCATCCTGACGCTCGGGCTGTTCCTGCTGGTGATCAACGCCGCGATGCTGATGCTGACCGGCGCCCTGGCCGACGCGCTCGACATCCGGTTCCGCGTCGACGGGTTCTGGACGGCCGTCGGCGGCTCGATCGTCATCACCGTCGTCACCTGGGTCGTCGACGGGCTCGTCGGCGAGCCCGAGCGGGACTAGGCGTGCTCCCGACCCCGCGCGAGCCAGGCCACTACCGCGTCGGCATGGTGTGCCTCGGCAACATCTGCCGCTCGCCGATGGCCGACGTCGTCCTGCGGGCCAAGGTCGCGGCCGCCGGGCTCGACGACGTCGTCACGGTCGACAGCTGCGGCACCGGCGGGTGGCACGTCGGCCACCCGATGGACGACCGCGCGGCCGACACCCTGCGCGAGGCCGGCTACGACGGCAGCGCCCACCGCGCCCAGCAGTTCGCGCACACCTGGCTCGACGACCACGACCTGCTGCTGGCGATGGACCGCAGCAACCTCGACGACGTCGGCGGACCCTCCGACCGGGTGCGCCTGCTCCGCGACCTCGACCCCGAGGGCAGCGGCGACGTGCCCGACCCGTACTACGGTGGCACGCAAGGATTCCTGGAGGTGCTGGCCATGGTCGAACGATCCTGCGACGTGCTGGTCGACGAGCTCACCGCGCTGCCCGTCCGATGAGCCAGCGATGAGCCAGCGATGAGCCAGCGATGACCCGCCAACCGGGGCTCGCGCGACGGGCCGAGCAGCTGCTCGGCTCGGCGGTCGTCGCGACCGCCCCCGTGGCGGGCGGCGACGTCTCGATCGCGACCAAGCTGCGTCTCGGCAACGGCACCACCGCCTTGATGAAGACCATGACCCAGGCGCCGCCCGGCTTCTTCGAGTGCGAGGCGTGGGGTCTGCGCTGGCTCGCCGAGGCCACCGCCGAGGGCGGCGTCCGGGTGCCCGAGGTGCTCGCGGTCGAGGCCGACTGCCTGGTCCTCGCCTGGGTCGAGCCGGGGCGCCCCTCGGGCGACGACGCGGCCGCGCTGGGGCGCAGCCTCGCGGCCACCCACGCCGCCGGCGCCCCGTCGTACGGCGCCGGGCGCGACGGCTTCATCGGCCGGCTCCCGCTCCCGCAGGGCCCCACCGACACCTGGGCCGAGTTCCACGCCCGCCGGCGGCTGCTGCCGTTCGTGCGGCTGGCCGTCGACCGGGGGGCCCTCGAGCCCGCCGACGCCGCGGTGCTCGACGGGCTCGCCGCCCGCATCGGCGAGCTGGTCCCCGAGGAGCCGCCGTCCCGGCTGCACGGCGACCTCTGGAACGGCAACGTGCTCTGGGACACCGACGGCCGCGCCGCACTCGTCGACCCCGCGGCCCACGGCGGCCACCGCGAGACCGACCTGGCCATGCTCACGCTGTTCGGACTGCCGCACCTGCCGCGCACCCTCGACGCCTACGCCGAGGTCGCGCCGCTCGCCGACGGCTGGCAGGACCGGATCGGGCTGTTCCAGCTCTTCCCGCTGCTGGTGCACGCGTGCCTGTTCGGCGGCGGCTACGGCGCCCGGGCGACCGCGATCGCCCGCCGCTACCGCTGAGTCCCGACCCGACTCAGCGAGTCGGGGCGGCTCACAGCCGGCGGTAGACCGCGGTCACCGTGGCCGTCCGGTCGGGCACGACGAAGCGGTGGGCGCTGCGACCACCGTCGGACCAGCGCACGAACGCGTAGTCGCGTCCGTCGTACCGCTGGCGCGTCGGCGCCGACAGCGAGAGCCGGGCACCGACCTGGTAGCCCTTGGTGAAGGAGCGGTGCAGCACACCGCCGACCCGGACCCGCAGGCCCGGCACCGAGGTCCGCACCCGCACCGACCGCAGCACCGGCACGAACGTCGCGACGTACGCCGCCCGCCCGGCCCGCGGCACCGTCACCGTCGGCGAGGTGCCCCACCCGGTCGACCACGAGCGGAACGCCCAGAGGCGCCCGTCGAGCCTCTGCGGACCACGCGCCGAGAGGCTCACCTGCTCCCCCGCGATCCCCCGCCGGGTCAGCCCGGCCCGCCGCTCGGCTCCGTCGACGCGGAAGCGGAGGCCCGCCGGCCGGGTGCTGAACGTCTCCACGACCTCGCGCGGGTAGATCGTGCGGCTGACCGAGGTGGAGAGCCCGCGGGCGTCGGTCGCGGTGGCGGTCAGCACGAGGTGGGACGGCAGCTCGTGGTCGATGGTCCGGAAGGTGTCGGAGTCGCGGTCCTCCCAGCTCGCGATGGGGTGCGCGTGGCAGTCGCCCGGGCAGTGCTGCATCGTCAGTGACCAGTCGAGGGCGGTGCCGGGCAGGTCGCCCTCGTCGGGGTCGGTGGCCGAGCCGGAGAACGGGACCTCCTGGTCGACCGACCACGTCAGCGAGCCGGCGGGCGCGGCGATCCGCACCGAGGGCGGCCGGTTGCCGGCCGAGATCCGCACGGTCGCGGCGTCGCTGTGACCCGTCGGGTCGGTGACCGTGAGGCGGACGTCGTAGTCGCGCGCCTCGGTGTAGGTGAACGACGCGGTCGGCGAGGTGGAGTCGACCTCGCCGTCGCCGTCGAGGTCCCAGGCGTAGGCGAGCTCGTCGCCGTCGGGGTCGGACGAGGACGTGGCGTCCAGGTCGACGACGAGCGGCAGCACGCCGTACGGCGCCGACGAGGTGATCCGGGCGACCGGGAGCCCCGGCTCGTAGACGATGTGGTGCAGCTTGCCGCCGCCCTCGGTGCGGTTGCCCTGCTCGTCGAGGCCGATGTCGACGTAGAACAGGTCGCCGTCCTTGCCGGTGAACAGGTCGACGGGGTTGCCGGCGCCCGAGACCAGCAGGCCCGGGTCGGCGGGGTCCGGGGTGCCGTCGGGCCGCGCCGGCAGGAACCAGATGCAGTCGCGGGCGTAGTCGCCGAACGCGAGCGCCCCGCGGTAGTCGGCCGGGTAGGACGTCGACTCGACGAAGGCGAGCGCCGAGACCGACGCCGTGCCCTTCTTGCAGCGCTCGCCCTCGACGACGTCGACGTCGCGGCTGTACTGGAAGTAGGGCATCCGCGTCTGCTCGGCGGACAGGCCGGTGCACAGCGGCTTGTCGAACGGGTAGCGGGCGCGGCCCTCGAAGCAGGGCCAGCCGAAGTTGGGGAGCACCGACCGGTCGGCGCCGACGTGGTCGATCTCCTCGGCCGCCCCCTCGCCCACGTCACCGACGTAGAGGTCGCTGGTGCCCGGCCGCAGGGCGAAGCGGAACGGGTTGCGGAAGCCGTGGGCCACCAGCCGCCGGGCGTTGGCGTCGGACGAGCCGCCGAGCGGGTTGGTCGACGAGCCCGCGCCGGTCGTGGGGTTGATCCGGATCACCGACCCCGACAACCCGGTCGGGTCGTCGGTCGTGCGCACGTCCTGGGCGCGGAGCCGACCGCCCTCGTCGGTCGGGTCACCGCAGGGGTTGCCCCCGAGCTGGCCCCAGTCGGGCCGGTCGTAGTTGGCGCCGTCGCCGCCACTGGCGTAGAGGTAGCCCGCGGCGTCGAACTCGAGCGCCCCCGCGGAGTGGCTGCCGAACTGCTGGCACCAGTCCTCGACCATGACCCACGGGTCGCCGGCGGTGTCGCCCGACATCGTGTAGCGGACCAGCCGGGTGCTCATCACGCATCCCTCGTTGGGCTGCGGGCACTCGTCGTAGTAGGGGTCGGCGGGGTTGCCCCACAACGGCGCGGGCGCGGGGTCGCCGAGGCGGTGGTCGTAGGCGTAGAGCAGGTAGACGTAGCCGTTGGTCGCGAAGTCGGGGTCGAGGGTGAAGCCGAGAGCGCCGCGGTCGTAGTAGTTGTGCACCTCGGTCCGGATCTCGAGGGCGACCTGCGGGGTGGGGTCGTCGAGGTCGTCGAGCACGAGCAGGCGTCCGGTCTTCTCGAGCACGAAGACCCGGCCGTCGTCGGCCTGCTCGGCGGCCGTGGGCTGGTCGAGGCCGCCCAGGACGACGTCGTCGCGGAAGCCCTCGGGCAGCACGGCCCCCGGGAAGGCCTCGGCGGTCGGGCCGGACGGGCCGGACGGGGGGTCGTGGTCGTGGCCGTCGTCGTGGGCACTGGCCCCGGTCGGCGCGAGCAGCGCGACCGACAGCAGCAGCGCGCCGACGCGCGCGGCGAGGTGGGTCATGCGTCTCCCCCCAGAGAACGACCGGACGCCCGTGCGCCCGTCGAGCGCAGCGTACGTTCTCAGACGGGACTCAGGGCGAGATGGCAGAGTGAGCGCGTGTCCGCACCACTCAAGCCCCGCGTGCTCGTCGTCGACGACGACAAGGCGGTCCGCGAGTCCCTGCGCCGGTCCCTGGAGTTCAACGGGTACGACGTCCACCTCGCCGGTGACGGCGCCGAGGCGCTCGCCGGCATCGCCGCGGTCGCGCCCGACGTCGTCGTGATGGACGTGATGATGCCGCGCCTCGACGGTCTCGAGACGACGCGCGCCCTGCGCACCGCCGGCAACGACGTACCGATCATCGTGCTGACCGCGCGCGACGCGGTCGGCGACCGGGTCGACGGGCTCGACGCCGGGGCCGACGACTACCTCACCAAGCCGTTCGCGCTGCCCGAGCTGCTCGCCCGGCTCCGAGCGCTGCTGAGGCGCGCCGTACCCACCGAGGACGACACCGAGGAGACGCTGTCGTTCTCCGACCTCACGATGAACGTCACGACCCGCGAGGTCCGGCGCGGCAGCCGGCCGATCGAGCTGACCCGCACCGAGTTCAACCTGCTCGAGCTGTTCCTGCGTCGCCCGCGGCGGGTGCTGGACCGCTCGTTCATCCTCGAGGAGGTCTGGGGCTACGACTTCCCCACGACCGCCAACTCCCTCGAGGTCTACGTCGGCTACCTGCGTCGCAAGACCGAGGCCGAGGCCGAGGCGCGGTTGCTGCACACGGTGCGGGGCGTGGGCTACGTGCTCAAGGAGTCATGAGCGGCTCCCCCTGGCCGGAGCAGACCCGGGGCTCGGCGGGCCAGGGCTCGGCGGGCGACGGCTCGGCGGGTCAGGTCGAGCGGCGCTGGCACTACCGGCGCTCGCTCGCCAGCCGGGTCACCCTGCTCACGACGTTCGCGGTGGGGTTGTCGGTCGCGTTCTTGTCCGTCGGCGTCTACGTCACGGCGCGCGCGCAGCTGCAGGCCCAGCTCGACGACGACCTGCGCTCGCGGGCCACCAAGATCGCCGAGACCACCAACATCTTCGACGCCATCGTGGCCCCGACGCTCTACACCGTCGGTGCCTCCGACGTCCGCATCGCCCTGGCCGTCATCAGGGACGGCCAGGCCTACGGCGTGGCCAAGGACGGCACGACCAACACCGAGATCGTCGGGAGGCCCGAGGCTGCGGTCGCCCAGGGCAAGAGGTCGGAGTCGATGCGCACGGTGCGGCTCTCCGACGGTGACCGCTACCGCGTGATCGCCGTGCCGTCGGTCTCCCGTGGCCAGGCGGTCGTGCTGGCCCGCTCCCTGGAGAACCAGGACGCCGTGCTGTCCCGGCTCGGCGTGGTCAGCCTGGTCTTCGGGCTCCTCGGGGTGCTCGGTGCCGGGGCCGCCGGTTGGGGCGTCGCCCGCAACGGCCTGCGTCCCGTGCGCCGCCTGACCACCTCGGTCGAGACCATCGCCCGCACCGAGCAGCTCGACGCGCTGCCCGTGGAGGGCGACGACGAGGTGGCGCGACTCGCCGCGGCGTTCAACGAGATGCTCACCGCGCTGTCCGCCTCGCGCGACCGGCAGCGTCAGCTGGTCACCGACGCCGGGCACGAGCTGCGCACGCCGCTGACGTCGCTGCGCACCAACGTCGACCTGCTGGTGCAGTCCGACCAGGACCAGATCGCGATCGACCCGACCGCCCGCGCCGAGCTGCTCGAGGACATCCGCGCGCAGACCGACGAGCTCACCACCCTCATCGGCGACCTCACCGAGCTGGCCCGCGACGAGCCGTTGGCTCCCGTCCTCGGGGTGGTCGACCTGAGCGAGATCGTCGACGTGTCGGTGGCCCGCGTGCGCCGCCGCGCCCCCGACAAGACCTTCGACGTCGTGACCGAGTCGTGGGTGGTCTACGGCGAGGCACCCTCCCTGGAGCGCGCGGTCACCAACCTGCTCGACAACGCGGCCAAGTGGGGCCCGCCCGGCAGCCAGGTCACGGTCCGCCTCGAGGCGCTCGGCGGGATCGGCCGGCTCACCGTCGACGACCAGGGTCCGGGCATCGCCGAGGCCGACCGCGAGAACGTGTTCGACCGCTTCTGGCGCGCCGAGGAGTCCCGTGCGATGCCGGGCTCCGGCCTCGGGCTGTCGATCGTGCGTCAGGTCGTCGAGCGACACTCGGGCCGGGTCGGCGCCTTCACCGCTCCCGGCGGCGGGGCACGCCTGGTCCTCGAGCTGCCCGGGAGGCACGATGCGTAGCGCGTTCGTCGGTCTGGCCGTCCTGGGGCTGGTGCTCACCGGCTGCTCGGGCGACCCCGAGCCGCCGAGCCCCGACCCGACCTCGGCCGCGCCCGTCGAGCCCGCCTGGAACCCGTGCAGCAGCCTCGACGCCGACGCCGTCATCAAGCGCCTCGGGGCGGCGTACTCGGTGCGGCGGGGCACGCCGGACGAGCCGACGTGCATCTTCGTCCCGCAGGCTGACGGCGACCCGGCGGTCACCGTCAACTACCAGACCATCGCGAGCTCGCTGACCGAGCTGCTGAAGACGTTCGGCCAGACCGAGCAGCCCGGCCGTACGTCGGTCACGACGCCCCGGGTGCCGGGGGCCAGCGACGCCCGCCTCATCGTCGACGTCAGCAACGACACCCTCGCGATCACCGGCTTCGTCCGCAACGGCCTGCTGGTCCAGACCGTCGACGCGATCGACCCGGCGCCCTTCGACCGCACGGCCCTGACGAAGGACGTGACGTCGTTGATGGCCGACCTCGCCGCCGGAGCCGCCGACTCCGGCCTCACTCGCTGAGACGGCCCCCCACGGACGGGATACCCGTGGGTGGGTGACTATCGCAGCGCCCGGAGGACCCGCTCGGCCTTGACCTGCGACTCGGCCCACTCCTCGGCGAGGTCGGAGAGCACGGTGATGCCGCCGCCGGTGCCGAGGCGCCAGGCGCCGTCGCCGGCGGTCATCAGGCTGCGGATCACCACGCCGAGGTCGGCCCGGCCGTCGGCCGACACCCAGCCGAAGGCGCCGGCGTACGGGCCGCGGGGGGTCGACTCGACCTCCTCGACGACCTGCATCGTGCGCAGCTTGGGCGCCCCGGTCATCGACCCGGCCGGGAAGAGCGCGCGCAGCGCCCCCACCGTGGTCACGTCGTCGCGCAGCCGCCCGCGCACGGTGGAGACGAGCTGGTGCACGGTCGCGTAGGACTCCACCGCCATCAGCTCGGGCACCTCGACGCTGCCGACCTCGCAGACCTGCGCCAGGTCGTTGCGCAGCAGGTCGACGATCATCAGGTTCTCGGCGCGGAACTTCGGGTCCTGCGCCAGCCGCCGGCGTTGCGCCTCGTCGTCGGCCGGGGTGGCGCCCCGCGGCGTGGTGCCCTTGATCGGCTTGGTCTCGATGGTGCGGTCGGCGCCGACCAGCGCGTAGCGCTCGGGGCTCGAGCTGAGCAGCCACGCCCGCGCGCCCGCGACGTCGTGCTGCAGGAACCCGGCGTACGGCGCGGGGTTGAGGTCGCGCAACCGCAGGTACGTCGCCGCGGGGTCGGCCGTGGAGTCGCGCGCGACGCGGTAGGTCAGGTTGACCTCGTAGCTGTCGCCGGCGTGGAGGCGATCCTGCACACGGTCGTACGCCGCCGCGTAGTCGGGTGCGGGGGTCGTGTGACCCGCGCCGGTCCAGGCACCGGCCTCGGGCACACGACCGTCGACCGGCCCGCCCGCCGACGGCCCGCCCACCGACGTCCCGACCTCCCCCGGCCCGTGGTCGACCCGCCGCACGTGCGACGGCCGCATCCACACCGCGTCGGGCAGCCAGCCGTCGGAGGCGGCGGGCAGGTCGGGGCGGGCGGCGTACCCGAGGTAGCCGAACCACTGGCCGCGACCGCCCCCGGTGTCGCGGGCCAGCTCGGCCTCGAGCACCGCGAACACGTCGTCACCGACGGCCTCGCCGCGCCCGTCGGTCCATCGGGTCACCTCGCGCGACGCGGCGGAGTAGGTCAGCGACACGTCGGAGGGGTCGAGCCAGCCGAGGATCGACCGGCGCCCCGACCACGCCCGCGCGCCGCCGCCGTCGAGCCAGAAGCAGCGGGGGTGGCGGGAAGCGACCGAGGCGAAGAGGTCCTCGACGCCGGTCGCGTCCGTCATCGCGCGCCACCGAGGAAGTTGGCGACCAGCGCCGCACCGTGCTCGGACAGGATCGACTCGGGGTGGAACTGCACGCCCTCGAGCGGGAGGGTCCGGTGCCGCACGCCCATCACGACGCCGTCCTCGGAGCGGGCCGACACCTCGAGCTCGTCAGGCACCGTGAGCGCCGCGAGCGAGTGGTAGCGCACCGCCTCGAACCCGTCGACCACCCCCGCGAAGACGCCCCGGCCGTCGTGGGTCACCCGCGCCACGGTGCCGTGCGCCGGCAGCACGCGACCCACCTCCCCGCCGTACGCCGTGACCAGGCCCTGCATGCCGAGGCAGACCCCCAGCACGGGCCGGCCACCGTCGCGCAGCACGGCCCGCCCGACCGCGAAGTCCGCCAGGACGTCGGGCGAGCCGGGCCCCGGGGAGAGGACGACGTGGGTGTGGGCGAGCACGTCGGCCGCCGACACCTCGTCGTGCTGCACGACGGCCGGCAGCACGCCGGTCACCGAGGCGACCAGGTGCACGAGGTTCCACGTGTAGGAGTCGTGGTGGTCGACCACCACCACGTCGACCGTCATCGGCTGGTCGTCATAGGGGGTCGTCAGTCCAGCAGCAGGTCGGCGACGAGCTCGTGCAGCAGGTCGTAGCCGCGCTCGGTGAGGATCGACTCGGCGTGGAACTGGATGCCGCGGTAGTGCGGACCGCGCACGTGGTGCACGTCGCCGGTCGCCTCGTCGACGTCGACGGTCACGCCCTCGGGCAGCGCGTCGTCGCCACCGACCCGTCCAACGAACGTGTTGTAGAACCCCACCCGCTCGGTGCGGCCGTCGTAGGGGATCGCCGACTGGGTGCCCTGGAACACGATGTCCTTGTAGGACAGGGGGATCCCGAGCTGACCGCACAGCGTCTGGTGGCCCAGGCACACGGCCAGGAACGTCTGGCCCGAGGCCAGCAGCTCGTCGACCGCACGGCGTACCTGCGAGATCTTGGCGTCGTCGCCGTCGCGCGGGTCGCCGGGCCCGGGCCCGACGATGACGAGGTCGTGGCCGTCGAGCGCGCCGGGCTCCCAGTCCTCGTGACGTACGACCGTCGAGGTCAGGCCGAGGACGCCGAGCACGTGGCGGAGCATGTTGACGAAGTCGTCCTCGTTGTCGAGGATCACGACGCTCTTGCCGGCCAGGCGCGGGTCGGGCGGCGAGCCCATCTGGTCGCGCAGCCAGAACGAGCTCAGCCGCTGGTTGCGGGCGTTGAGCGCGAGCAGCACGTCCTCGTCGAGCACCAGCTCGGCGAGCGCCACGTCGGGCACCGGCGCGGGGGGCACCAGCCCGAACGCCGAGAGGATGCCGCCGGCCTTGGCGTGCGTCTCGGCCACCTCGTACGCCGCGTCGGAGTCGCGCACCAGCGTGGCGCCGGCGGTCACGGTGAGGCTGCCGTCGGGCCTGACGTCGGCGGTGCGGATGACGATCGGGCTGTCGAGCACCGGCCCGCCCTCGGGGTCGCGGCCCAGGATCGCCAGCGCGGCGCCGTAGTAGCCGCGGCCCACGGACTCGTACTTCTTGATCAGCCGGCAGGCGTTCTCGACGGGGCTGCCGGTGACGGTGGCGGCGTACATCGTGTCGCGCAGGACCTCGCGCGGGTCACGGTCGGTGCGTCCCGCGAGGAGGTACTCGGTGTGCACGAGACGGCTCATCGGCTTGAGGAACGGCCCGAGCACCTGCCCGCCCTCGTGGCAGATGTCGCACATCATCTTGAGCTCCTCGTCGACGACCATGAAGAGCTCGTAGATCTCCTTCTCGTCGTGGAGGAAGTCGAGGAGGCGCGCGCGGACGTTGGCGCCGTCCTCGGTGGTCGAGCCGCCCTCGGTGGTCGAGCCGCTCTCGGTGGTCGAGCCGCCCTCGGTGGTCGAGCCGCCCTCGGTGGTCGAGCCGCCCTCGGTGGTCGAGCCGCCCTCGGTGGTCGAGCCGCCCTCGGTGGTCGAGCCTGTCGAGACCCGGAAGGTGCCCGAGATCGGGTTCATCCGGACGTCGCCGTTGTGCACGCTGACGTGGCGCTCGGGGCTGGCGCCGATGAGGAAGCGGTCGCCGGTGAAGAAGACGTAGGTCCAGTAGGCACCGCGCTCGCGCTCGAGCAGGCGACGGAAGACGGCGAGCGCCTTGTCGGCGCCCCAGTCGGCGACGGTCGCGCGGTAGTGGCGCCCGACGACGAGGTTGGCGCCCTCGCCCTGACCGATCTCGTCCTCGATGATCGTCTTGACCAGACCGCCGTACTCCTCGTCGTCGGTCTCGAACCCGCCACGGTCGGAGAACTCCACCGGCACCTCGTCGATGGCCTCGACGACCTCGGCGACGGAGAACTCCCGCTCGGTCTCGATGTCGACGACGACCAGCGGGGTGCCGTCGTCGTGGGCCTCGAACCCGCGCTCGGCGACCTGCCGGAACGGCACCGCCACCAGCCGGTCGGCGATGTGTCCGGGCTGGGGCGTCCCCTCCTCGAGGGGTACGTCGAGGATCGAGGCGACCTCGCTGCGCCGACCGCCGATCAGGCCGACGGTGTCGCGGTCACCCGCTCGCGTCGAGCGCCGGATGATCGCCCACGCCTCGTGCCCCTGGAGCGCGGCGATGGCGTCCCGGGCGGCGAGGTCTTCAGTCATGCGCGCAGCCTAGTTGTGGGCGGTCCGCTCTCCCTCGCCCATGCCGTACGCCGGCGCCTGGGCTCCCGCGCAACTACTGAAGCAACAACACGTGCTACAAACCGCGACCCCGCCACGGCGGGGCGCAGCCCGACCGCCGTGGAGGTCTGTTCATCAGTTGTGCAGGGACCTCGACGGACCGTGGGACGGGACGACCCCGTCCGGGCTGCTCGGGCCGCTCAGCTGACCGTGGTGAGCAGCTGCGTGGCGCGCGTGAGCACGACGTAGAGCGTCGAGCGACCGGTGGCCGACTCGTCCTCGATCTCCTGGGGCCGGACGACGACGATCGCGTCGAACTCCAGGCCCTTGGTGTCGAGGCCGGTGAGCACGACCACCCGGTCCTCGCCGGACGGCGCGACCGAGGAGTCGACCGCGGCGCGAGCGGAGGGTGCGTCGTCGGCGAGCTCGGGCCAGGAGGCCAGCCAGGCGTTGACGTCGGAGCGCCGGGCCACGGGCACCACGACGCCGATGGTGCCGCCGACCTGGCCGGCGACCTCGACGACCGCCTCGCGCACGGCGGCCTCGAGGTCGGCGACCGGGCCCACGACGCGCGGCTCGACCCCGGTCGAGCGCACCGCGGTGGGCAGGTCGGCGTCGAGCCCGACGCGCTCGGCGTACGACGCCGCGAAGGCGTAGATCTCGGAGCTGTTGCGGTAGTTGGTCGACAGGTGGAACTCGTGGAGCGCCTTGCCCGCCAGCGCCTCGGCGCGCGCTGCCGCCGACTCGGCGGGGATCGGCCAGGAGGACTGCGCGGGGTCGCCGACGATGGTCCAGGAGGCCGCGCGGCCGCGACGACCGACCATCCGCCACTGCATCGGGGTGAGGTCCTGCGCCTCGTCGACGAGCACGTGGGCGAACCCGTCGTCCTCGATGGAGTGGGTGGGCGGGGCCCAGGCGCGACCGGACGGGGCGTACTCGCGGTCGGAGGCCGTCATCAGCTCCTGCACGTTGACGTTGCCCTCGAGCTCGGTCAGCGGGTCGTCGCGCTCGTCGTCGGTGCGGGCGGGGACGTCGCCGATGGCGTAGCGCAGCTCGTCGAGCAGCGCGACGTCCTCGATAGACAGGTCCTTGGGGTCGGTGCGACCCGACCACGACTTGAGCAGCAGGCGCTGCTCCTCGGGGTTCAGCACCCCGTCGCCGATGCGTCCGAGCAGCTCGGGGTCGCGCAGCCAGGTCAGCACGTCGATGGCCGCGAGCGGAGGCCACCAGGCGGCGACGAAGTCGAGGAAGTCGTCGTTGCCGAGCAGGTCGTCCTCGAAGAGCTCGCGCCCCCGGTCCCGGCCCCGCTCGCTGCGCACCTGGCGCCACAGGGAGTCGAGCAGGGTGCGGCCGACCCGCGGGAGCTGCTGGTTGCGGCGACCCTGCGACATCAGCTGGCGCCGGGTGCGGCCCAGGAGCCCGCGGTCGAGGACCAGGTTGTTGTCGTACCAGTAGAGCCGGAACTCCGCCGGGCTGCCGGGCGCCTGCTGCCGCGCGGCGCGGCGCATCAGCTCGGCCATCCGGGCCGAGCCCTTGACGTCGGCGACCGTCGGCTCGTCGTGGCGCGTCGAGCGGACCCCGTCGACGACCTCGCCGAGCGAGCGGAGCGCGACGGCGGTCTCGCCGAGCGAGGGCAGCACCCGCTCGATGTAGCGCATGAAGACGCCGCTGGGCCCCACGACGAGCACGCCGCCGGTCTCGTAGCGGCGGCGCTCGTTGTAGAGCAGGTAGGCCGCGCGGTGCAGCGCGACGACGGTCTTGCCGACGCCGGGACCACCGGAGATGGTCGTGACGCCCCGCGAGGGCGCCCGGATCGCCTTGTCCTGCTCGGCCTGGATGGTCGCGACGATGGAGTGCATGGTGCGGTCGCGGGCGCGCGACAGCTGGGCCATCAGGGCCCCCTCGCCGAGGATCGGCAGGTCGTCGACGTTGCCCTCGGCGTCGAGCAGCTCGTCCTCGACGCTGACCACGGTGGTGCCCTGCGAGCGCAGCACCCGACGGCGTACGACGTTCTGCGGCTCGGCCGCGGTCGCCTGGTAGAACACCGCGGCGGCGGGGGCGCGCCAGTCGATGAGCAGGGAGTCGCGGTTGTCGTCGCGCAGCCCGATGCGGCCGACGTAGCGCGGGTCGGGGTCGAGGTCGGGCCGCAGGTCGAGGCGCCCGAAGACGAGGCCCTCGTGGGCGGCGTCGAGCTGAGCCAGCCGCTTGGCGGCCTGGAACACCATCGCGTCGCGCTCGACCAGGCCACCCTCGTGGCCGAGCCGGCCGCGCTCGTGACCCTCACGGGCCAGCTCCTGGGCCGCCTTGCCGGCGTCCGCCAGCTGGCGGTGGACGCGGTCGACGAACTCCTGTTCGGCAGCGATCTCCTGCTCGACGAGCTCTTCAGTCACGCGGTTGTGCCTCCACTCTGCGCCGACAAACCGGCAGTCGGCCAGTCTACGAGGACATCGGCGGATTGTTCAGCGGACGCCGTCGGCGCGGACGGTTCGGGCTCGGGTGGGACCCGGCTGGCTCAGCGCTTGGGCCGCGACAAGAACGCCGCCATCGCCTCCCGCGCCGCGTCGGAGCCGAACAGCCGCGCCGACAGGGCCGCCATCTCGTCGGCACGCGCGTCGATCCGGTCCAGCAGGTCGCGGGCGAGCAGGGCCTTGGTCTCGCGCAAGCCCTGGGGCGCCCCGGTGGCCAGCTCGGCGCACAGGTCGGCCGCGGCCGCGTCGAGGTCGGCGGCCGGCACGGCCCGGGTGACCAGGCCCATGGCCACGGCCTCGGTGCCGGTGAAGGTCGCTCCGCTCAGGCACGCGTACGCCGCCGCGCGCGACGTCAACCGGGGCAGCACGGTCAGCGAGATGACGGCGGGCGCGAGCCCGAGCTTGACCTCGGTCAGCGCGTAGGTCGCCTCCTCGGCTGTCAGCACGATGTCGCAGGCCGCCACGATGCCGATGCCACCGGCGCGCACGGGGCCGCGGACCACGGCCACCACCGGCTTGGACATGCCGACGACGTAGCGCTGGAGACCCACGATGGCCTGGGTGCCGACCGACATCCCGTCGGCCGAGGCCTCGGACAGGTCGGCGCCCGAGCAGAAGACCCGGTCGGCCGAGGTGACCACGACCACCCGCACGTCGGCGTCGGACTCGGCGCGCTCGAGGCGGTCCGCGAGCTCGGTGACCAGCTGGCGCGAGAGGGCGTTGCGGTTGTGCGGCGAGTCGAGCGTGATCGTGGCCACCGGACCCTCGACCGAGAGGTGCACCAGCGGGGTGACAGCAGTGGACGGGAGCGGGGGCGCAGGGGCGTCGTCGACCATGCCGCCATCCTGCCGCACCCATCCGGGGCAGGCCCCGCGACGAACCAGTCCCATGGTGTCCCGACGTCTCTATGCCTTCTTCGGCCTCCTCTCGACCCTCGTCGGCGTGGCAGTGGGGCACTTCTCGGCGGCCCTGCTGCACCCCGACTCCTCCCCCGTCCTGGCCGTCGGCTCCGGCGTCATCGACCGCACCCCGGTGTCGATGAAGGAGTGGGCGATCAAGAGGTTCGAGTCCGAGGAGGGCTTCAGCGTCGGACCGTTCGACTTCGGTGCCGGCAACTACGACAAGGTCGTGCTGATCGGGTCGGTCTTCCTCGGGGTGGCCGTGCTCGCGCTCGTGGCGGGCCTGCTCACCCGCGTCCGGTTCGCCCTCGGGGCCGCGATGCTGGTCGTGCTGGTCGCGGTGGCCGCCGGCGCGGTGATCGACCGGCCGCTCTTCGAGGTCGTCGACCTCGTCCCGGCGCTCCTCACCGCCGTCGCCGGGGTCGCCAGCCTGTGGTGGCTCGACCGCACCGCCCGCGGCCTGCCGCTCGACCCGCGGGCCCGCTCGACCGTCGAGATCGCCAAGGCCGAGGGCGCCTCGGCGGCCGCGACGCCGGCGTACGACGGCGACCACGACGAGGTCGTCATCGCCCCCGGCGCCGGCTCGGCCGGCTCCACCACCACCCAGCCCCGCCCCAGCCGCCGCGGCGTCCTGGTCGCCGGCGGCGTGCTGGCCGCGACCGCGGCCGTGCTCGGCGGCGCCGGCAGGTGGATCGGCCGGCTGCGCGCCCGGGCCGAGGACATCGCGCTGCCGCAGCCGGCCGCCGGCGAGGCCGCCCCGGCCCTGCCGGCCGACCTGCGCGACAAGGTCCCCGGCATCTCCCCGCTCCAGGTGTCCAACGACGACTTCTACCGGGTCGACACCCGCCTCGACACCCCCGTGGTGCCCTCGGACGGCTGGACCCTCACGGTCGACGGCGACGTCGAGAACGAGTTCGAGATCAGCTTCGACGAGCTCCTCGACATGCCGATGGTCGAGCGCGACATCACCCTGACCTGCGTGTCCAACAGCGTCGGCGGCAAGTACGTCGGCGGGGCCCGCTGGCTCGGCGTACCCCTGAAGACGCTCATCGACCGGGCCAAGCCCGGCAGCGGCGTCGACCAGATGGTCGCCACCGACTTCGACGGGATGACGATCGGCACCCCGTTCGACCTGCTCACCGACGGCCGCGAGGCCCTCCTGGCGGTCGGGATGAACGGCGAGGCGCTGCCCCGCGAGCACGGCTTCCCGGCCCGGATCGTCGTCCCCGGCCTCTACGGCTTCATCAGCGCGACCAAGTGGGTCACGAGGCTGACCTTCACGACGTACGCCGACACCGAGGCCTACTGGACCGAGCGCGGCTGGGACACCGTGGCCCCGATCAAGCCGTCGGCGCGCATCGACACGCCTCGCGGCCTGGCCACCGTCGACGCCGGCAAGGTCCTCGTCGGCGGCGTGGCCTGGGCCCAGAACGACGGCGGCGTCTCCAAGGTGCAGGTCAAGGTCGACGGCGGCGAGTGGACCGACGCCCGGACCGGCGCCGACGTCAACAACGTCTACTGGCGCCAGTGGTACCTCGAGGTCGAGCTCGACAAGGGCCGCCACACGGTCGCCGCCCGGGTCGTCGACGGCGACGGCGACACCCAGACCGACGCGAAGGCGCAGCCCTTCCCCGGCGGCTCCAGCGGCATCCACTCGCTCTTCTTCAACGTCGCCTGAGCCGAGCCGACCCCGAGGCACGGATCGCGCTCGATCAGCAGTTCCTCAGATTCGGACCCATCCGGTCCCGCACCAGCACCGAACAACCCTCGTAAGTCCCCTACCGGAAGGCCCCACCTCCCATGAAGCTCCAGACGCTCCGTCGTGGCACCGCCGCCGCCGCGATCCTGACCCTCTCCCTCGGTCTCGCCGCCTGTGGCGAGGACGACGACTCGGCCAGCTCCGACACCACCTCGGACAACACCTCGGAGAGCGCCGCCCCGTCCGACACCGGGTCCTCGGCCCCCGCCGAGGAGGAGACCTCCTCCGCCGCCGCCGGTGACATCGACGCCGTCTTCGGCCCCGCGTGCGACCAGCTCCCGGCCGACGGCGAGCCCGGCTCGCTGACCGGCATGGTCGTCGACCCGGTCGCGACGGCCGCCGGCACCAACCCGCTGCTCACCTCGCTCGTCGGCGCCGTCGGTGCCGTCGACGGTCTGGCCGGCGTCCTCAACGACGCCCCGGCGATCACCGTCTTCGCGCCCTACAACGACGCGTTCGCCGAGATCCCCGAGGCCGACCTCAAGGCCCTCACCGACGGTGCGGCCAAGGACGGCGTCGACTCCGACCTCGCCACGATCCTGCAGCACCACGTGCTGCCCGAGCGCCTGGACCCCGAGGCCGTCGTCGGCGACCAGACGACGCTCATCGGCGACAAGCTCACCGTGACCGGCGACGCCGAGTCCGGCATGCAGGTCACCGACGGCAAGGTCACCGCCGACGTGCTCTGCGGCGGCATCCCCACGGCCAACGCGACGGTCTACGTGATCTCCAAGGTCATGACCAACGCCAAGCCGGCCTGACCGTCGGTCGACGAGCAAAACCCGGACACGGCAGACTGAGATCATGACGCGTCTGACGCCGGAGCCCACCGGCACTCCTCAGGGGGTGCCGGTGGCACCGGGCGACGTCCTCACCGACCTGCTCAGCCGGTCCGCCCGGGGTGACCAGCAGGCCTTCGCCGAGCTGTACGACGCCACCTCGTCCCGCATCTTCGGCCTCGCCCTGCGCGTCGTACGCGACCCGGCCCAGGCCGAGGAGGTCGTCCAGGAGGCCTTCCTCGACGTCTGGAAGACCTCGTCACGGTTCGACCCCGAGCGGGGCAGCGCACTGTCCTGGCTGATGACCATCTGCCACCGCAAGGCGGTCGACCGGGTGCGGTCGGCCGAGGCGTCCACGCGACGCGACACCAGCTACACCCAGCACAACCAGACCATCGACTCCGACACCACGTCCGACGCCGCCCAGGCCTCCATGGAGGCCCAGCGGGTCCGCAGCGCGTTGAAGGGTCTCACCGACGCACAGCGCGAGGCGATCGAGCTCGCCTACTTCGGTGGCTACACCCACACCGAGGTGGCGGGTCTCCTCGACCTTCCCGTCGGTACCGCCAAGACAAGAATCCGAGACGGCCTGATCCGGCTGCGCGACAAGATGGGAGTGCCCTCATGAGCGTTGACATCCACGCACTCTCCGGCGCGTACGCCGTGGACGCGGTCGACGAGTTCGAGCGGGCCCAGTTCGAGCGTCACCTCTCCGGCTGCGAGTCCTGCCGCGCCGAGGTCGACTCCCTGCGTGAGACCGCCGCGCTGATCAGCGAGACGTCGGCGGTCGAGCCGCCTGCGTCGCTACGCGACTCGGTGCTCGCCGGCATCCAGACCGTCCGCCCCCTCCCCCCGGTCCTGGTGGCCGCGTCCGAGCGAGGGCGGTCGACCCGACGACGATTTCCGGCTCTGGTCGCAGCAGCTGCTGCACTGATCGTCGTGGGTGGTGTCGGGGCCGTCGCGATCGACCGCGCCAACGACGACGACACCACGCAGGAGGCGCTGAGCCCCGCCGACCGGGTGCTCCAGGCGTCCGACGCCCAGTCGGCCACCAAGGCGATGGCCGGGGGCGGCAAGGCGACCGTGGTGCGCTCACCCAGCCTCAAGCAGGCCGTGATCATGACCGAGGACATGCCGGACGCACCCAGCCTGCACACCTACGAGCTGTGGCTCCAGCGTGGCGACGTGATGGTCCCGGCCGGGCAGATCGCCGGCGGCACCAACACGGTGCTGCTCAAGGGCGACGCCTCCGCCGCCGACGGGGTCGGCATCACGGTCGAGGTCGCAGGCAAGCAGCCGACCAAGCCGAGCGACGACGTGGTCGACGTGATCGGTTTCGAGCAGGCGTGAACGTCCAGCACATCGCGGTCGTCGGTTCCGGCGTCGCGGGTCTCAGCGCGGCCTACGTCGCCTCGCGCACCGCCCACGTGACCCTCTACGAGGCCGACGACCGGCTCGGCGGGCACGCCGACACCCACCTGGTCCACGAGACGGTCGACGGGATCACCGGCCAGACCCGCGAGCTGCGCATCGACACCGGGTTCATCGTCCACAACCCGCGCACCTACCCGGTGCTGCTGCGGCTGTTCGCCGAGCTGGGGGTGGCCACGCAGCCGTCGGAGATGTCGATGTCGATCCGCGACGACGACAGCGACCTCGAGTGGGCCGGCGCGCTGGGCCGCACCGGGCTGTTCCCGACCTCGGCCAACCTCCGCAAGCCGCGCTACCTCGCGATGCTGGCCGAGATCCCGCGGTTCCACCGCCAGGCCAAGGCCCTGCTCGCGGTCGAGTCCGACACCCGCACGCTGCGCGACTTCCTGGCCGACGGGCACTACTCGTCCTACTTCGTGCGGCACTTCATGGAGCCGGTCGTGGCGTGCGTGTGGTCGTGCGAGCCCGACGTGTCGCTCGACTACCCCGCGCGCTACCTCTTCACCTTCCTCGAGCACCACGGCATGCTCGGCATCTTCGGCTCGCCCCAGTGGCGCACCGTCACCGGTGGCTCGCGCTCCTACGTCGACAAGATCGGCGCCGCGATCCAGCAGGTCCGCCTCGGAGCCAAGGTCACCTCGGTGCTCGAGACCGCCGGCGGCGTCGAGGTGACCGACGGGTCGGGCGACGTGGCGACGTACGACGCCGTCGTGATCGCGACCCACCCGAGCCACGCGCTGTCGATGCTGGCCGAGCCGACCCCGCTGCAGCGCGAGCTGCTGACGGCCATGCCCTACTCCCCCAACACCGCGCTGCTGCACACCGACACCTCGCTGCTGCCGGCCGCCGGCGATGCGTGGGCGGCCTGGAACTTCCGGCGCCCGGGGGCCGACGTGGCCCGCCCGACGGACGACGGCGTGGTGGTCACCTACGACCTGACCCGGCTGCAGCGCCTCGACACCGACACCCACTACCTGGTCACCCTCGGCGGCACCGACCTCGTCGACCCCGCGACGGTGATCGACCGGATGGAGTACGAGCACCCGCTCTACAACCCCACGTCGGTCGCCGCCCAGGCGCGGCTGCCCGAGATCGACACCGACCGGGTCGTCTTCGCCGGGGCCTACCACGGGTGGGGCTTCCACGAGGACGGCGCCCGCTCGGGCCTGGCCGCCGCCACGCGCCTCGGCCTCGACTGGCCCCTGGTCGTGCACGCCACGACCCCGCAGGTCGCCACCGGCGTCTACGACACCACCATCAGCCACACCCGCCGGGCGCCGTTCAAGCGCCGCTTCACCCTGCGCTCCCACACCTGGGTCGTCGACCTCGACGACCTGCCCGATCACGGCGTGCTGGGCCGGTTCGAGGCCCGTGACCACCTCGGACAGCCCGACACGTCGATCCGCGCCAACGTGGTCTCGTTCCTCGAGCGCCACGACGTCGCGATCGGCACCGGCAAGATCTTCATGGCCGCCCAGGCCCGCGCCCTGGGCTACTGCTTCAACCCGATCTCGGTGTTCTGGTGCTACGACGAGGGCGGCGCTCTCGCTGCGACCGTCGTCGAGGTCCACAACACCTACGGCGACCGGCACGCCTACCTCGTGCACGCCGACGACCGGGGCCGGGCCACGACCGACAAGGCGATGTACGTCTCGCCGTTCCACGGCACCGACGGCAGCTACGACCTCGTCGTGCCACCGCCCGTCGGACCCACCCCGCGACTGTCCGTGGTCGTCGAGCTCACCAGCGACGGCGACCACCGCTTCACCGCTTCCATGACCGGCACCCGCAGCGGCACCACGCCGCTGCGCGCCGCGCCTGCCGCGATCCGCGGCTCCGCACTCATCCGGGCCCACGGCATCTGGCTGTGGCTCCGCCGCCTTCCCGTGCGCCCGCGCACGGCCCACACCCAGGACGGGGTTCAGTGATGACGATCGAGCAGGAGCGCGTCAGCGCCAACCACTGGCCCGGGCTCGACGTCGTACCGTCCGGCCCGCGGTCGCAGGTCTCCGCGCGGATCGCCAAGCGTCTCTTCCGTGCTGCCATCAGCCGCCTCGACGTGACCGTGATGGCCGACGGCGAGGTCTTCGGCAAGGGCGGCCCGACGATGGTGATCACCCGGCCCGAGGAGTTCTACCTCCGCATCGGCCGGCACCAGCTGATCGGGTTCGGCGAGGCCTACCTCACCGGGGCGTGGGACGCCGAGGACCTCGGCGGGTTCCTGCAGGTGCTGGCCGCCGAGATGCAGAACCTCGTGCCGCCGCGGCTGCAGAAGCTGCGCGGGCTGGTCGTCAAGCGGCCCCCGCGCACCCAGAAGAGCAGCACCAAGAACTCCCGCTCCAACATCGCGCACCACTACGACCTCTCCAACGACCTCTTCCGGCTGTTCCTCGACCCGACGCTGAGCTACTCCTCGGCCCTGTTCGAGGGCGAGCCGCTCGAGGCGACCGCGGCGGACCTCGAGGCGGCCCAGGGGCGCAAGATCGAGCGACTGCTCGACGAGGCCGGCGTCGGCGAGGGCACCCGCGTGCTCGAGATCGGGTCCGGCTGGGGCGAGCTGTGCATCCGCGCCGCTCGTCGCGGCGCCACCATCACCTCGCTCACGCTGTCAGTGGAGCAGAAGGCGCTCGCGGACCAGCGGATCGCCGAGGCCGGGTTCTCGGACCGGTGCAGCGTGGAGATCCGTGACTACCGCGACGTCACCGGCACCTACGACGCGATCGTGTCGGTCGAGATGATCGAGGCCGTCGGCTGGCAGTTCTGGCGCACCTACTTCGAGACGATCGACCGGGTGCTCGCCCCCGGCGGCAAGGTCGCGATCCAGGCGATCACCATGCCCCACGACCGGATGCTGGCGACCCGCAACACCTACACCTGGATCAACAAGTACATCTTCCCCGGCGGGTTCCTGCCGTCGGTGCAGGTCATCGACGAGATCACCCGCGACCACACCACGCTGCAGATGTCCCCGGCGTACTCGATGGGTCAGCACTACGCGCGCACCCTCACGCTGTGGGACCAGGCGTTCCTCGCCCACGCCCAGGAGGTGCTCGCGCTCGGCTTCGACGAGACGTTCCTGCGGATGTGGCACTTCTACCTCGAGTACAGCCGTGCGGGCTTCGCCGCCGGCTACATCGACGTCAACCAGCTGACCTTCACGAGGGACTGATCGCCATGACCACCAACCCCCACACGTTGGTCGAGGAGGCCGGCCACGGCCGTCTCGAGACCACCGGCATCGCCCAGCGCCTGGCCGACGCCGTCGCACCGTTCGTCGGCGGCGAGCTGCCGGTGCGGCTGCGCGCCTGGGACGGCTCCGAGGCCGGGTCCCCCGACGGGCCGCTCGTCGTGCTCCACTCGATCGACGCCGTACGCCGTCTGCTCTGGCACCCTGGCGAGCTCGGCGCCGCGCAGGCCTACGTCACCGGTGAGCTCGACGTGCCCGAGGTCGACGGCTGGGACCTCGACAAGGCGCTGACCTACGCCTTCGCTGTCGCCAAGGAGCGCGGCCTGTCCGGCGTACGCCCCTCGCCGTCGGCGATCATCGCCGCCGTACGCGCTGCGCTCGACCTCAAGGCGATCAGTCGCCCCCCGGCCGCCCCCGCCTCGCAGGCCAACATCAAGGGCCGGCTGCACAGCGCGCTTCGCGACCGCCGCGCGATCAGCCACCACTACGACCTCTCCAACGAGTTCTACTCGCTGATCCTCGAGCCCCACATGGCCTACTCCTCGGGCTACCACTCCTCGCCCGACCAGCCGCTGCGGGAGGCCCAGGAGGCCAAGCTCGACCTGGTCCTCACCAAGCTCGGCGTCACCGAGGGCTCGACGCTGCTCGACGTCGGCTGCGGCTGGGGCTCGATGTCGCTGCGCGCCGCGGAGAAGTTCGGCGCCCGGGTCGTCGGCGTGACCATCGCTGCGGAGCAGAAGAAGTTCATCGACGCCCGCATCGCCGAGCGCGGCCTGGGCGACCGGGTCGAGATCCGCCTGCAGGACTACCGCGAGGTCCCCGAGCGCGACCACTTCGACGCCGTCTCCTCGATCGAGATGGGCGAGCACGTCGGCCAGCGCAACTACCCGACGTACGCCTCGGTCCTGCACCGCTCGGTCAAGCCCGGCGGTCGCGTGCTGATCCAGCAGATGTCGCGCACCGGCAAGTGGCCGGGCGGCGGCCCCTTCATCGAGTCCTTCATCGCCCCCGACATGTACATGCGCCCCGTCGGCGAGACCGTCGCCTTCCTCGAGAAGGCGGGCCTCGAGGTCCGCGACGTCCACGGCCTGCGCGAGCACTACGTGCTCACGGTCGCCGGCTGGCTCGAGCGCTTCCACGCCAACCGCGACCGCCTGATCGAGCTCACCGACGAGGAGACCTACCGCGTCTGGGAGCTCTACCTCGTCGGCGGCTCCATGGCCTTCCGCGACGGCCGGATGGGCGTCGACCAGATCCTGATGGTGCGTCCTGGCGGGCCGCACGACCTGCCCTTGGTGCGCGCCTTCTGAGGTGGGGCCGGCTGGGGCTCGCCGGTGTACGGCGTCCTGCTCATAGCCACTACGTGAGGCGCACCTTTGCGCCACGATGACGCGCGGTCTTGCGTGCCCCGGCACGGCCTCCGCCGTCACGATCAGGAAGTGGTGCTTCACTGCGTGATGGTTCAACCAGGCCCCGGTGGAGAACGACTCTGCTGCCTCAACCTCAGACGCCGTTCGACCGCTGAATCCGGCGTTCAGGTGCACTGAGCCGCGGCGACTCCGGGACTATCGCCACCATGGTGGGATTGGCGGCCACAACCGTCTCGAGCCGCTAGGCTTCCGCGCACCACACCAGGAGGCAACATGGCGGCGGAGTCCACCACCACCGCGTCTACCACCGACTCGACGGTGGCGCCGGAAGACGAGTCTGAACCCATCGCTGTCGAGACGTTCGCGGCGGCTGGCAACAGCGTGGCGATCGTCCCGGTCCACATTTCATATGGAATTATTGAGCGCTTCTCGGAGGGGCTCTACAGCTCCCCGGTCAAAACATTCGAGGAACTCGTCACCAACTCGTATGACGCAGGGGCCGGACGAGTCTGGGTCTATCTGCCGAACGATTTTAAAGCCAGTAACGCGTCACTTGTGGTCATTGACGACGGCGAGAGCATGGACCTCGACGGTCTGAAGAATCTTTGGCGAATCGGGGAGTCTCAGAAGCGATCAGACAACCGTCCCGCAGGCCGAAAGCGGCCAGTTGGCAAGTTCGGCATTGGGAAGCTGGCGACCTACGTACTGGCCGAGCGACTTACCTTCATAGTTCATCATGGGGCGCGGTATCTAGCGGTCACAATGGATTATGCCAAGGTTGCCGAGGGTGACGAGTTTATGTCCACGACAAACCTTTCTCTTGAGGTTGTGGAGCTGACAGAAGAGACGGCACTGAAGGCCGTCCGTGACGCAATGGTGCAGTTTAGCGACACCAATAGCCTTGCCGAGAAAGAACTTGCCAAACTGGGCACTGGGCACTGGACTGCCGCAATCCTGACCAACTTGAAGCCCACTGCTCAGCGCATAAGCATTCCGCGGCTACGGTGGGTACTCAGTACGGCCCTTCCGCTGAATCCCGGTTTCGCGCTCTGGCTTAACGATACCCGCATTCGCTCGTCTAAAGAGTCGGTTGAGCCGAGTTGGAAATTCGTGATCGGCAAGGACGAAGCCGAACTCGTTGATAACCCGGATCGGCCATGGAAGCCGGGAACGGCGACGACCTTTGAAACGGAGGTCGAGCAGCCTCCCGCCGAAGGTCAGGACGACGGAAGTCTGGTGCCGACCGATATTCCCGCGTTGAAGCTGAAGGACGCGGGCGTCGTTTACGGCACCGCCTACATGTACGACCAGCCGCTCGAACGTGGTAAGAGCGAGAACCTCGCTCGGAGCCACGGGTACTTTGTGCGAGTCCGTGGCCGTCTCATAAACCTGAATTCCGAGGACTTCGAGGTCGGACCCGAGCTACGCCATGGAACGCTCACCCGGTTCCGTATGGAAATCAACGCTGATGATCTCGATGAACAGGTCGCCAGCGCTCGCGAATCCTTGAAGGAATCGGCCGCACTAGAACAACTGAAGAACTATATGCTTGCGGTATTCAACCGAGCGCGCGCAATCTCGACGGCTCAAGACGAGGGCGACTCGATCACACGGCTTTCCAAGGCTGGCCGTTTGTCGGATCCTCCGCCCGGTCTTAGTCAAGGTCCACTGCGCCGGATGCTCCAGCGCGCAGCCGCGGGCGACCGGAGCGTCCAGGAGATCCTAGGCTTCGGCGAAGGCTCGTCCGAGTCAGTTGATTCTGCCCTTGCGGATGACAAGGAACTCGTTGAGAGCGTGCTTCTCGAAACGGTGGCGGCCGACAAGCCATTCGTTGTCTATGACCCCGCGCGTCGCGCCGCAGTCTTGAACCAAAACCACCCGTTTGTCGCTAACTACGCACTGGTCAAAGGGTCGGCGGAACCTATCAAGTTGTTGGGGCTAACCGAGATTCTGGGTCAGGCCTATTTACTCGATGAGAACGTTCCATCTGATTCGGTTGCACGTGTCGTTAAGCGACGTGATGGCTTTCTACGGGCGCTGGCTAACCGGTATCCGCGCTCAGCGGACGTGATCGCTCAGCATCTGCGCGACGCCACCAACAATGAGAATGCGTTGGAAGATGCCGTCGGTGACGCCTTGGAGCTACTCGGTTTCGAAGTCGAGCGGTTCGGGGGTGCTAGCCACGGGGTGGACGGCATTGCCACTGCTCACCTCGGTTGGCGCAGCGATGCCAGCAGCATCAGTTACGCGCTCACTTACGATGCCAAGTCAACCGCGAACGCCAAGAAGAAGCTGACCGAGGCGGAAGATGGAAAACCCGCGATCGAGTTCGACGCACCTGGGAAAATCCGGGCCGACACGGCTCGTACGTCGATCCTAAAAGTTCACCGGCAGCGAGCGCTCGAGGCCCATGAGTTGACGGTCGAGCCTAAGTACACGCTTCTCATCGCCCCGGACTACCAGGGGGCCGTGGCCGAGCTAGGTCTCATTAACGCGGTATGCGAAAACGACGGGATCACGGCGATCAGGGTCGGCGACCTCGCTAGGTTAGTCGAGCTCTTTGCGCTCCAGGGCTTCACGCCAGCAGATATGGCCGGCCTGTTCGAACTGCACAAACCAGAAGACACGAGGGCCTGGATTGAAGCGCGCGAGAAGGCTGCCCGCGTCCCCAAGCCGCCTGTCGGACAGTTGGTCGACGTTCTCGTAAAGAGAAGCGAGGCCAAGCGGCCTGCTAGCCGGGATGCAGTCGGATCCTGGCTCGACAACGTTGGCGTCGAGCTCGACTCCGCCGAAGTCGATGCCCTCCTTCGCGGTCTTGCCGCACTAGCCCCGAGGTCGATCTACATCGATGATCGGCTAGTCGCGCTCAACGCTTCTCCGACCGCATTGTTCGCCGAGATCCGAGAAACGCTCGACCACTTCGACCCCAACCTTGCTGAGGACTACCTCAGCACGGTCCCAACGGACGACGACCCTACGGAAATCGAAGGATTGAAGTAGTGGTTGGCCGCGTCTCTGTCCACCCATTCCCCGCCCGTATGGCACCGGACCTTGTCACCTCCCAGCTTGGGTCGCTGCCCCGCGAGGTCCTTCTGCTCGACCCCATGATGGGGTCCGGGAGTTTCGTCATCGAGGCGATCAAGGACGGGTACGAGTGTATCGGAATTGACAGTGATCCCCTGGCTGTCCTTATCACTGCTGCGGCCGCCTCAGACGCGTCCGCGAAATCAATCCGTCATGCATGTGTGGCCGTACTAGGTACACCTGCGACCACGATCAACGACCTCGATGTTGATGAGGAGACCCTCGATTTCATTGACTACTGGTTTGATCCTGAGGCGAGGGACAAGCTCACCCGCCTAGCGGTCGGCATCAAGGACGCGCCTACAGAGACCAGGGATACCCTCTGGTGCGCCTTCTCCCGCCTGATAGTCACCAAGACCCAGGGAGCATCGCGAGCACGCGACGTTTCGCATTCACGTCCTCATGTCGTTCGTGAACTCGCGGCGATAGACCCGATCGAGCGCTTCACGTCCTCCGTCGAGGACGTCATCCGCAAGCGCGCAGGATTTTCCGCAAGTGAGCGCACCCGTCTGACGCTGCTGCGGGGGGACGCGCGTCGGCTGCCTATGCGTAACGAGTCGGTCGGGGCAATTGTAACTAGCCCTCCATACCTGACGGCCATTGACTATCTTCGAGGTCACCGGCTCAGCCTTGTATGGATGGGCCACGCCCTAAAGGATCTCCGGTCACTCCGTGGGGAGAACATCGGTAGCGAACGCGGCGCCACCCGTCCCGAGCACTTGGACACCGCCTTTTCTGCAGCCGTGAAGGGCACAGTTCCGCCACGTCGCGAACGGGTGATTAACCGCTATCTGATCGACGTCGAGTTGCTGGTCAAGGAGCTGGCTCGCGTGACTGCACCAGGCGGAACCGTCACATTCGTAGTCGCCAACTCGAACCATTCCGGCACCGCCATTATGATCGACGATGCCCTGTCGGTGATTGGCGCTAATGCCGACCTTGTTGAGACCGCCCGTGTGCAGCGGTTGCTACCGGCACAGAGCCGGTACCTGCCTCCTCCCACAGGTGGGAGCGCGACCCTCGACCTGCGCATGCGGTCCGAGACCATTCTTACATTTCTCAAACGAGTTTCCGTCGAGGACCCTGGCGCTAAGCAGCCCGCTTGATGGGAGGAGCCCGCCGGGTACTCACCAGGCACGAGTGGGTCCGGGCTGGGCACACGACACACATCCTCAGGCTGAGGGAACTCAACGTCGGACTGATGGTCAGGTACCCAGGCGCTCGAGAGCCTTTGATGCCTCCTCGTCGGCTGAAGGGCCGCAACCACTTCCCTTGGCAGTTGGTTCAGTCCCCCAGGCCCGTCTCGTAGCGGTACGAAATTGGCGTCAGCCTCTCCTCGTCCACCGCCCAAGGGTGTTCGTAGACCAACACACCATCGGAAGCCACAGGCGGCCTAGCATTCCGATCCAGTTTGATCGAGTGCACTACAGCCAGCGCGTTATTGGGGTATCTCTCAAGGTGCAATGTCACCTCGTTCCGCGTCAGGATGATGATCTCTCCGGGGGAAGTAGTCCCCTTCACCTCGACCACAAGGTTTTCATCCCCCCTCCTCGCGTGAAGGTCGTATGCCCTCGTCGCGCCGACGTCCCTGACCGTATAGCCGTCCCTGATCAGTTGGTCGGTAGCCACCGACACCGCCCGGAGCTCAATCGCGTTCTTCTCCTCTGTGGTGAGCCGGAACCCATTGCCGGTGCGCCGACGACGGTTGCCGGCGCTGATATCCACCGCCAGCTCGGCATCGGCGACCTCGGGCCCAGCCTCCCCAGGCACGTTAAGAGCAGAGTCCATCGCGCGGTAGACGCTTCCCAGCCAGGCCACGGCGCGGCGGAGGTCTGCCTCAAGCACATCGTCCGCTGGTATCGCGTCCAACGCGTACTCGCGTGCCATGACATTGCCCGTCTGGTATCCCAGCCCAAGTTTGTTTGCGCCGCCGTCAAGTTGGATCGTCTTCGTCCATCCTTCTGTATCGGCTTCCGGAAGACTAAGAAGTCCACGCGCCCAGTCAACGCGCCTCAGCAACCCAGGGACGGCGCGCGGGACGTACGCACCGCCGTTCCATGTAGTCGTGCCTTGATTAAGGCTGAGACAGACACGGTCTCCGTGTGCGCTGAAGAGGTAGACGACGTACCAGCCGACGGTTGCGCTAGGCGAGCGCTGCGACGAGTAGACGCGGGTCCATGGAATCAACGACTTCGGACCTGTAGCGTCTCGCCCCTCTACTGCGAGTGGCCCAATCCCTGCCACCGTCTCGAGACCAGGAAGCCATTCCCGCAACTCTTCAGCAATTTCGCGCCGGATGAGTGCACCGCGGCGGGCCATGGCGGGCGTGTTTAGGGACGTGTAGTCCATCTGCAGCAGCAGGACCTCCTCGAGCTTCTCTTGCACACTAGGACCGTAGTCCCCACCCGGGACGTTGCGTCGAAGTTGGGCTGAACGACGGCGCAGCGCCTGGTCCGGTGGCCGTTGCCAGGGCGACTAGCGGACCACCTGTCAACCGCACGGCGGGTCCGACTTCAACCTGTCCCAGCCCGCGATCCGGCTTGACGAATTAGTCGACAAGCGAGTCAGGCACACCCGCACCGCAGGCCGAGAAGCTCCCGTGGTCTATAGCGGGCTGCCTGCGGCCGATCTCACGTCGTCTGCCTCCAGCCTCCACGGGCCGTTGGAGTAAGGGACTAGCCGAACATTGGGGCCGTCGTTAGTGCCGGAGAGAGCAGTGGCTACTGCCCTGATACGACGTTGCTCCTCGTAGACCCATGCCTTCGTGCGAGCGGTGAGACTAGCGACGGAGGTGTCCAGCAACTTTTCGATCGCAGCAGGACCCTCAGGGTGGCCGATTAGCCCCGCTCCGTTCATCCACATACGCATATCGCCCGTTCCCGAGTCGCCAGCGAGCTGATGGTCGTAGAAGACCGTTTCGGCCAGGACGCCCGCCATTGCCATCTCCAGCGCAGCAACTGCGGCAGGCGTCTCGGGCCACGAAGGAGGGCCCGACAGGTGGAGTCCACCAAGCGTGACCTCGTTGCCTTTTCGAACCTGCCAATCGTACGGGCTGGTGATTTCGAGGTGCGTGAATTCGATGCCTTTGTCGACAGCCGCAACCGCGTGGGCGGCCTCGTGGACGAAGACGTGCGCCATCCACCCGTGCATTTTGCAGAAAGGGTCGTCCGGGGCGAGGTTCACGCTGAACGCCTACCTGGCGTCGTCGTAGAGGGCAAGCAGCTCAGCACCGATACGGCCGCGGTCAGCAACAGGGTGACCCTCGGACTGCAGCCACGCACGAGCCTCGGCAAGATCGGAGCGAGCCCCGCCCTTCGAGGTCTTCCCCCCCGCGGCCCTACGGCCTGAGACCCTCGTAGCCTTCTCGATGAAGGGAGCAAGTGCCTTTTCCAGCTTGACGAGGCTTCGGTCGACCAGGTGAATCTCGTAATCCTGGTTTGCCCAGCTAAACGAGTAGGTCTGAGCGTCGGGGTCTCCGTTCATGTCATCGGTCACATGAACAGTCGTTGTCTTGGCCACGACGAGAACCTTCCACCAAGGCCGTCGCCTTGTCCAGCGAGAGGCGATAAGGCCGTGATGACGAAGCGTCCCGTCATGACTCAAAGTCGCCTCTCCTGGTAGGACCCCTTTCTTGGACACGGGCTTCACTAAGCGTAAGGCCGTAACTACCTGGAATCTCCGCGGGAGGCTGCGAGCGTGGGGACTCGACCTCAATCGAGTGACATCGAGCTCTCTGCCCAGGCCGGGTTCGTTAGATGACCCTCAACGACGCGGGCGGTCAAGATCTTGAACGAAGAACAGATACAGATGCTCGGCAGGTCCTCACGTTGACTGTGCAGGCGCGCCTCGCAGTTGGGCTCGGCGCCCGGCGCCGCTTCAGCCTTACCCCTGCCGAGCACTTGTGAGTCTCGGCTCAAGATGGCTCGCTTTCCAACAACTCAGCGTCCGTCGCGCCGGCCCTGTGCCGGGTCCGGTAGTTGGCCACCGAGTCATCCGGTCCACTACCCGACGTCGCGCTGAATACCATTAAGTTGCGCCATCCACTGCGTGGGTAGCACCCCAGCGGTATGGAAAACCTCCAATATAACTTGACGCTTTCGCTCCTGCTCGGAATCTGGTGCCAGCGTTGTTCTGATGGTGCGCCAGGCGCCGTCGAGTCTTGCAGCCAAGTCTTGAACGTATTGGATGTTGACCCAGAACGAATGATCCTCGGCGATGCCGGGAGCGGCAGCGTCGAACGAATTCTGCGGCGTCACCAAAATCGACACCGATCCCGAAGGAATGGACTGACCTAGCCGATCAGCCATGCTACGAAGGTGTCGGTTCGTTTGGTCGACGCTCGAGACATTAACCTCGGTATCGGCTCTAGCCTCGCTCTTGGCCTCCCACGTCACCCACAGGACACCTGAGTAGTCCCACGACGCGTCAGGCTTTGCTGTGCCTCCCCCATCACCAACAAACGAACTAGCGCCTGCCAACTCGCCAAGCCGCACCAACGCACCCTCAAACGGGACGGCCGCCGTTCCCGCAATGCCGGCCCGAATTTGGTCAGCGAGCGGTGCGTAGATCGCCGGACGGCGGAGTCGATCAAATGCAACGACGGCCTGGGCGACGGCGGCCCCGTCCAAGGCGTCAACCTCGAGGACTTGCTTCTCCATTGCTGCGAGGTCAGCGGGAGAGGCCAAGTGCGACAACCAGGTCGTACCCCTCGCACCGGCACGGGCAGCGTTGAAGGCTGCCGCAGCTACGTCGGCATCGGCGCGCGGGATGCCAGAGCCGCCTGCGATGAGCGTCCAGCTCCCCAACAGGTAGTTCCAAAGCGCGGCGTAGCGTTGGCTACCCCTGCTTCCCCTCACGGTGTCTGCCGCGCTCCGCGCACTCTCCCTCGCGCGATTCCATTCGCCTTGCCACAAGAACTGCCAGGCCGCGACCTCGTGTGACGCCGCGTCGCTGAGTTCCTTCGTCCCCGGAGGGACTTTTTGCGTATACGAGTCACGCATCGAGCGAATTGTTGCGTCCGCTCCGGCCCATTCCGGCGTCTGGTTTGCGAAGTGATCAAGGAGGTCGAGTAGTTCGGCAGACGAGTTCTCTAGGGAAGCCATGAGTCCGAACTTGAGCTCTGCATGCAGTTCTGGGTGGAGAGCCTCTTGAACATCGAGACGCCCTGCGAAGGATGCGAGGTCGGTTCCAAGCATCAGTACTGCAGCAAAGTCGGTGGGGTTGCGGGTTGCTCGTCCGGCGCCCTGGGTGATCCTGGCCCGGATCCGTTCCTGTAGCACTTCGATCGCTCCCAGCCCCTTCGCCAGGAACCGCTCTTGCAGGTCCCCTCGCGCTGGCAGACCCGCGATGATGACCAACCTGCACGCGTCGTCGGGCAGATCGAGTCCGTCGTAGCGATTGGCCATGCCGAGCACCGCCAGGGGCGCTGATGCGAAGCTTGCCAGTGAATCTTCAACGTCGTCCGGCCGGAATACGGCAGCCTCAGCAGGAACCCAATCCGAAAGAAACGCCTCCATACTGGAGTTGTCAGGGGCCAGTACGACTGCACGACCGAATTTGGCGATGACCTTTTGGATGTACGCCTGCCGCACCTCGGGTGCGGCAGCCAGGTCCTTCGTCGACTCAGGGAACGCAAAAAACCTACGCCCGTTGCCACGGCGGTCCCACCCGCTAGGGACTGGAAGCCTCGCAATCTTCGGGCGACCAAAAGTCCGTTCCAGCTCGCCACCTTCGCCAAGAGTGGCGCTCATGTACAAGCGCTGCTGCGCGCCGTCGAAAGCTGCGAGTGTCGAGGTCGGTGGAATGAAGGGTCGGAATACGATCGCCCGCCTGCTGACGTACACCAGCATTCGGTCGAAGTGCGACTCAACCAGTCGCATGACGTACTTCGTGCTCTTGTTAACAGCCCTAGCAGATACCGCACGCCTTAGCAGGTCCGCCAGGTCGGCGGCCTGAGCTGCTACCCCGACAACCGACGCCATGTAAATGTCATTAGCGTACTTGCCTGCGGCGGGATCGGTAAGTCGGGCAACGACTAGCGACTCAAGAGTCGGAGCTAGCGCCTCTACGATCGGCATGTAGGCGTCGTCGCGCCTGTCGATCGTGATCGACCACGGTCCTGCCACAGCGTTTTCGGCGGCGTGTGCGTCGTCGAGAATCAGCAGTTGGGCGTCTGACAGTGGTGGATTCGAGTTGAAGATCGACCAGTACGTGGTGACTGCGACCGCCTGTGCGCTCGTATAGCGAAGGCGATCGGCATCCAACCAGTCATGATTGCTGCCGATCAATAGCACTGACCTGACGCCGTAGCTCGACAGTTTCGCGTGCGTTTGGTGGGCCAGCCCCCTTGTTGCGCAGGCGTATACCGCCCGTTCCCCGAGCCTTCTGCGGCGCCATTCAGCGATCGTGCCACCCACGAGCGTTTTGCCGGCACCCGGCGGCAACTCGAGCGCTACATCCGCGGACTTGAGGTGTGCTGGTGCGTAGGACCGCACGATCTCACCTTGGTGAAACCACAGATCCTTCGGTGCATCTGCGCTCTTGGGGAGCGACCGATAGAACTCGACAAGATCGTCATCTACTGGACTCGTGGGTCCGACAGTCGGGAACGGCATCTATCGAGTATCTCGTAACGGGCCGTGCACGCACCGCAAGTGACACATCCTTGCCTGAGTCGCTCGGTACGGCCCTAACGGGTCAACGTGCTCACGAAAGGCGCGACTCACCGGGCCAACGACTTGGTCCGGTTCCGAAGACTAGGCCCAACCCGCAGCGCGCTCTGGCGAGAGCCGGGCCGACTTCCAACATTCACTCCCGCGCAGAGGAGGTCAACTCCATCATCCTGCGCTGGTAGGTCTCACCGTCGATCTCACCGGCGCCGTACTGGCGCATCAACTCATCGATCTGAGCCTGCAGTTCTTCCCGTTCCATCCGTTCCCCCTCGTGTAATCGAACGCGTGGCCCCTCCTCGGCAAGGTAACGTATTTCGCCCGCCCCGTCCTCGGCTTCGCACCAGTGACCGCCTGCATGACCAAGCACCAGACGACAGCGTGCACGCCCTGGCTCTATACGACGATCAGTCGAACCCTAGCGACGGCTGAGCTGGCTCAGCGTCGACTCGCGCAGAGCTCGATTCACCGGGCTTATCGCAGAGCAGATCTGACGGTCAGATCGATGCGGGAATCAGGGACGTCCCCGCCTCTCAAACCGAAGACGTACCACCCAATCGGGACGCACCCTAGATTTTGAGCGATTTAGTCTGCGGGACAAGGCGGACTGAGGGCGTAGTGCCCGAGCCCGCTGGGGCCGCGTTCGCGGCGCCCACGCGACGGGGTCAGCAAGGAACGCGATGCGTCTTTCCGCCGCCTCTAGGACAGGCAACCTGCCCGGACGTAGCCCATAGTCGGGCTGCACCGCGCCGAGGGCTTAGAGAGGTTCGGCGCGCGACACAAGCCCGCGACTGCGACCACCCCTCACGTAGTGGCTCGCCACCGCTCCAACAGGCCGCGTGTTGTGCCAACAGCCGTATCCATCGCGTCAGCAAGTTGACGGCCGTTGCGTAGGAATCGGTCTGCTGTCCGACATCGACCGAGCGGCCATCCCGCAGCAACGACGGCGCTCACCTTAGTCGCGTCGTCGTGAGCGATCCCGTTGCGAGCCTCGTGACGCAACTCCAGCTCGCGCGGCCGTGGCCCAGCGCGCCGAGTCGGTGGACGCGGAAGGGAACCCGTCAGCCCACCCAAGTACTCACTCTGCTGACGCACGAGTTCACCTCCCGAAGTGCGCTCCCCACCGAGCCACCGAGCCAGCGACGAGGACCCCGCCTTGACCAGATACACGTCAGCCCGACGCGCGATCCTCGTGATCCTGGTGGCCCTCGCGGTTGTCGCCTCCGGGTGCTCCTGGGAGACCCGCGAGGTGGGACCGACCGACGTCGTCGTCGGGCCGACCCAGTTCGCACGGCCGGTCGTGGGTACGGCGGGACTGGTCGCGGTCGACCGTACCCCTGCTCGCCGGACGTGGAAGGCGTGGAAGTACGGCCAGGGGACGGTCTTCGAGGTGGAGTTCGCGGCGGCGGCCGGGGAGCGGGTGCTGGTGAACGCGTCGTTGGTCGTCTCGATCGACCCGACGGCGAGCGATCCGCATCTGGTCGTGGTCAACATGCTCGCCTGCCGCCACGCCGGAGACACCCCGGCGCCTTCGTGGACCACCGCCCGCAACGTGGCGCGCGGTGGGACCCGTGAGGTCGCGGCCTCGCTGATCTACACCGCCGAGCGAGCCGGCACCCAGCGATGCACCGTCACAATCCGCACCGGGCGCCCGCGCGCCTACGAGGGGCCTGACGAGACCAACCTCGTCACGGTCGAGCGCGAGTCACAGCTGACCGTCCAGGCCGCGTCGCCGAGCCTGACAGAGGTCTTTCGACCTGACCTGGCATCGCCCGTCGTCGGGGCGGGCGAACGGGCGAAGGACTTCGCTGTCCTCGAGACCGGATCGAACGGAGAGCTTCAGGTCGTGCTGGCCACCTACCTGACGTCCTGCACGTCTCCGTCCGGGTCCTTCGACGTCAGCGTGAACCGCAACGCCTGCACCCCCGGGAACAGCACTCGTCGGGACGCCGTCGCGCGGGTGGTCCTCACCATGACCCAGGAGGGGCCGGAGCGATGCCGAAAGCCCAGGACGGTGTGGCAGGAGGAGATGACGGTCTCGGTGGACGTGCACCACAGACCCGCTGTGCGAAACCTGACCATCCATGCCGATCCCGACTGCGGCGACGCCACCCTGCACCTGTCGTTCGTCGGCCTGGGCCCGGCGTCCGTGGTGCTGCACCGGAGCGGCACGCTCCTGCGCGTCGACTCGGACACCGGTCAGACCTCCGCTGCCGGCGACCTGGGCCCTGCCTGACGCGGGCCTGTGAGCCGTGTCCGCGCCGTCAGGCGTCGGGCGCCTGCGCGTGGACGAACGCCGCCAGGTCGCGCGCGCCGTCGGTGATCGCGACCCGCAGCCCGTCGAGGACGGCGTCCGGGGGGAGTTGCCCATCGCGGGCCGCGTGCTCGATCTGGGCGCACTGGTCGGCGAGCCAGGCGAGGCCGAGGTTGCTGGCGCTGCCGCGCAGGGCGTGGGCCTGCAGGCCCGTCTCGCGAGCGTCGCCCTCGCGCGCCGAGCGGGTGAGCGCCGCCAGGAGGTCGACGGCACCGGCCTCGAAGCGACCGACCATCTGGGCGACGAAGGTGAGCCCGATGCCGTCCTCGAGCAGCTCGGCGAGCCGGGCAGTGGTCGCGGGCACCGGCGGCCCGGGGGCGTCGGGCACCTCGCGCGCCTGCGTGACGGGCAGCGGGCGGGGCGCCACCCACCGGTCGAGCATCTTGCCCAGCAGGCGGACGTCGACGGGCTTGGGCAGGAAGTCGTCCATCCCGGCCTCGAGACAGCGCTCCCGCTCGCCGCGTACGGCGGCCGCGGTCATCGCGATGATCGGGGTGCGGGTGCCGCCGTGCTGGATCGCGCGGACGGCGCGGGTGGCGTCGAAGCCGTCCATCACCGGCATCTGGCAGTCCATCAGGATGGCGGCGAAGCCCTCCGGCTGGTCGGCGACGGCGGCCACCCCGGCAGCGCCGTTGTCGGCCAGCTGCACCTCGAAGCCGAGCCGGCGCAGCACGCCCTCGGCCACGAGCTGGTTGATCGCGTTGTCCTCGACGACGAGGATCCGGCCCCGGTCGGCGGGCGAGGCGACGGCGACGCCGGCCTGCTCGACCACGGCCTCCCAGTGACCGACCAGCGTGGCCAGGGTGTCGAGCAGGCGCGAGGCGAGCACGGGCTTGCTGAGGAAGCTGTCGATGCCCGCGTCGTCGAGCCAGCCCGCAGCCGGCTCGGTGGCCGAGGACAGCAGCACGAGCCGGGTCTCGTCGTGGCGCGACTCCGCGCGCACGATGCGGGCCAGCTGCTCGCCGTCGGCGCCCGGCATCATGTAGTCGAGCAGCACCACGTCGTACGGCGTGCCGTGGCGCACCGAGGTGTCGAGCTCGACCAGGGCCTCGTACGCCGACTCGACCGCCGTCACGTCGATCGCCCAGCCGGTGAGCTGCTCGGTGAGGATGAAGCGATTGGTGGCGTTGTCGTCGACGACCAGCACCCGCAGCCCGGCGACGGCGCTCTCGCGCACGCCCTCCTGGCCCGAGGGCCGGCCCTCGAGGGCCGTGCCGAACGTGACGGTGAACCAGAACGTGCTGCCCACGCCGGGGGCGCTCTGCACCCCGATGTCGCCGTCCATGGCGGCCACGATGCGTTTGCTGATGGCCAGGCCGAGCCCGGTCCCGCCGTACTCGCGGGTGGTCGAGCTGTCGGCCTGGGTGAAGGCGTCGAAGAGTCGCGCCTGCGCCTCGGGGGCGATGCCGAGGCCGGTGTCGCGTACCGACACCCGCACCTGCGCACCGTCGCGCTCGGCCCGGATCACGACCTCTCCCTTGGCGGTGAACTTGACCGCGTTGGCGGCCAGGTTGGTGATCACCTGTCCGAAGCGCACCGGGTCGCCGCGCACCAGCGGCGGGATGTCGACCGCGCTCGAGACCACCAGCTCGAGGCCCTTCTCGCGCGCGGCGTCGGCGACCAGCCCGGCGCTCTGCTCGACGACGGTGCGCGGGTCGAAGTCGACCTCCTCGAGGTCGAGCCGACCGGCCTCGATCTTGGACAGGTCGAGGATGTCGTTGACCAGGGCGAGCAGCGTGCGGCCCGCCTGGTCGACGCCCTCGGCGAGACGCTGCTGGTGGGTCGTCAGCTCGGTACGACGCAGCAGCTCGCTCAACCCGATGACGCCGTTGAGCGGGGTGCGGATCTCGTGGCTCATCGTGGCCAGGAAGTCCGACTTGGCGCGCGAGGCGCTCAGTGCCTGGTCGCGGGCGGCGGCGAGCTCCTCGCCGGTCCACTCCCGCTCGGCGACATGGGCCAGCAGGGCCAGCATCTGCTCGAAGTACACCAGGTCGCCCCCCGAGGCCGGCTCCGGCACCTCGCTGTCCGAGACGATCACACAAGCCAGGCGCTCGCCCACGCGCACCGCACCGGCGACCAGCACGCTCCCGCCGGGCCCGCGACGCTGCAGGGCCCCGCGATGCGTCACTGCCTCGCGCGCGAGGTCACGGGCGAACTGCCGGTCGCCCTCGTCGGTGTGGGACCAGGCCATGTCGATGTAGAAGAGGTCGGCCCCGGGTTCGGGCGACTCGGGTGCCGCGACCAGGACCGCGGGCCACCGTGCGTAGGGCCGGACCAGCGACTCCGAGCTGATCAGCACCTCGCGCAGGGTCGTCGACTCGTTGGCCGCCCTCCCCATCGCGGTGAGGAACTCCAGCCCCTGCCGGTTGCGCTTGGACTCGGTGACGTCCTGCAGGGTTCCGCCGATGCGGACCACCTCGCCGGCCCCGTCGACGACGACGCGACCCCGGACCCGCAGCCACGTCTCGGGCTCACCGGCGAGCCGGCACTCGACGTCGAGCGGCTCGCCGCCGTCGAGCATCTCGATGTAGAGGGGCAGGATGAGCTCGAGGTCGCGGGGGTCCATCAGGCTCATGAAGGAGTCCCTGTTGGGCACGAAGGTCGCCGGGTCGACGCGGCACAGCCGGTAGGCCTGCTCCGACCAGTCGACCACCCCGGTGGCCACGTTGCGCTCCCAGCTGCCGACCCCGGCGATGACCTGGGCCTCGGCGGCCTGCTGCTCGCGTCGCACCAGGTCGTCGAGCAGGGTGCGCTGCCGGGAGTGGTCGCGCACGCGGTAGAGCCAGCCCCGCCGCTCACCGTCGTCGTCGAGCAGCGGCACGTGGCTGACCAGCGCCCAGAACTCCGACCCGTCCGCCCGGTGCAGGCAGCACTCGAGGTCGTGATCCGGCCCCTCCTCGCGGTCGCGGGCGGCGAGGTGGCGGGCGAAGTCGTCCTGCCCCTGCTCGTCGAGCACGTCGAAGACGGTGAAGGCGTCCGCCCCAGGGGCATCGCGCGCCAGCATGCTGAGCAGGGCGGCGTTGGCGTACGTCGTCACCCCGTCCGCGTCGAACATCCACAGCCCGTCGGGCAGGGCGCGCACCATCCACTCGGCGGCCACCGCGCCGGTGGGGTCGGCGACGGGATCGAGGGGCTCCACCCCTCCACGGTGCCAGACATCGGGCGTCGGCGGACGAGAAGGGTGAGGCGGCGTACGGGAGACTGCAGCCATGGACAACGTGCTGGTCGCCCTGGGCGCCTCCCTGCTGACGGTCGTGGTCGCGATGTCGGTGACCGCCGTCCGCATCAAGCAGCTCGACAAGGCGGCCGTCGTCGACGTGACGTGGGGCGCCGGTTTCGTGCTGGTCGCGCTGGTCGCAGCCGTCGTCGCGACCCTGAGCGACGAGGGCGACGCCTGGCACGCGTGGCTGCTGGTCGCCCTCGTGGCGGTGTGGGGCGGGCGGCTCGCGTGGCACGTCCGCGGTCGCGCCGTCGGCGACCACGGCGGCAAGGAGGACCCGCGCTACGCCGAGATGCTCGGCGGCTCGGTCTCCGAGGTCGGCCTCGCGACCGTCGTACGCCGGGTGCTGCTGGTGCAAGGTGTGGCGCAGTGGTTCATCGCGATCCCGGTGGCCGTCGGCGCGTTCTTCACCGTCGGCGACTGGTGGCCCGCCGTCGCGCTCGGCGTGGTCGTGTGGGCCGTGGGGCTCTTCTTCGAGACCGTCGGCGACCGACAGCTCGCGGCCTACAAGGCGACGCCCAAGGGCCAGCGCCCCCAGGTGATGGAGACCGGGCTGTGGGCCTGGACGCGCCACCCCAACTACTTCGGCGACGCGACCGTCTGGTGGGGGCTCTGGCTCGTCGGCGGCCTGGGGTCGGGCTGGGTCGTCGGTCTCGCCACGGTCCTGTCGCCGATCGCGATGACCGTCTTCATCCGCAACGTCACCGGCGCCAAGCTGCTCGAGAAGACGATGATGCAGCGCCCCGGCTTCCCCGAGTACGCCGAGCGCGTGCCGTTGTTCTTCCCGCGGCCGCCGCGTCGTCGTGGCTGACGTCTCCTACCTCGTCGTCGACGCCGACACCGGCGAGGAGCTGGCGTCCCACGAGCCCGACCGGGTGCTGCGCACCGCCAGCGTGGCCAAGGTCCTGGTGCTGTCGGCCCTGGCGCGCGCCCTCGAGGCGGGCGAGGTCGGGAGCGAGGAGGTGCTGTCGCGCACGGTCGCTCCCCCGGTCGCCGACTCCGGGCTCTGGCACCGGATGGCGGTCGCGGAGCTGCCGGTGGGCGACGTGGCGCTGCTCGTCGGCGCGGTCAGCGACAACTGGGCGACCAACGTGCTCGTGGCGCGGCTCGGGCTCGACGCCGTCAACGCGTTCGGTCTGCAGCACACCGCCCTCCACGACGTCGTCCGCGACCACCGCGGCCCCGGCGACCCGCCCACGCTCAGCACGGGGACCGCGCGTGAGTGGGTCGGGGTGCTGGTCGCGCTGCACCGGCGTACGTGGGTGTCGGCGGCGGTCTCCGAGCGGGTCCTGGGCTGGCTGGCGGCCGGGGTGGACCACTCGCTGGTCGCCTCGGCGTTCGGGCTCGGCGGCCTGGACCCCCTGGTCGGGGACGCGGGGCTGGTGAACAAGACCGGGACCGACAGCGACGTGCGGTGCGACATCGGGCTGGTCACGGGGTCGTCGCGGGTGGCGGCGTACGCCGGCCTGGGCAACGGCGACCCGGTCGACCTCGTCCCGCGGCTGCGGGCGCTGGGTGACCGGGTCAGGGTGCTCGTGGGACCGGGCTGATCGGCTGCGGTCGTGTGGTCTCGAGACAGGCGCCAGCGCGCCTTCCTCGACCACCGGAAGGCAGGCCAGAGACACCGGCCCGAGCCGGCGTGCTGTCCCGGACCCCGGATGCCTCCGGGGGCCAGATGCTGGAGCTCCGCGCCGCCGCATGCCTGCGGGGGCGGACCTCCCTCCCTTGCGGTTGGCGACTCTCCCCAGTGCCGCCGGGGAGATCCTGGCACCCCGGATGTTCATCCGGAAGGGCCCGCCCGGGCTGGTCCGATGTGACTAGACGACTCGTAGGGTGAGGCCGTGACCGCCGACGACGCCCGCTGGGGCGAGGAGCTGACGCGCCTGGCGTCGGCCGACAACTTCCGCGACGTGACCGGCCCGGGCTACCGGACCGCGGCGGGCGAGCCGCTCACCGCCGGCGTGTTCTGGCGCTCCAACGAGCTGCAGCTGCTCGACGAGGACGCCGCGACCCTCGCCTCCCTCGGCATCACGGCCGTCTTCGACCTGCGCAGCACCGACGAGGTCGAGGCCCACCCCGACGTCGAGGTGCCGGGCGCGACCTGGCGTCATGTCGAGGTCGTCGGCATCCCCCCGGGCGCCGGGGCGCAGCTGCCCGACGCGGCGGCGGCGGTCGAGACGATGCTCGACATCTACCGGGGGTTCGTGACCGACGCCGACGCCCGCCGCTCGTTCGGCACCCTGATCGCCTCGCTGGCCACCTCGAGCACCCCCCAGCTCTTCCACTGCACCGCCGGCAAGGACCGCACCGGCTGGGTCGCCGCGCTCGTCCTGCACGTCGCGGGGGTCGCCGACGACGTCGTCGAGGCCGACTACCTGCTGACCAACGACCGCTCCGCCGGCACCCGCGACAAGTACCTCGGCCTCGTCGCCGAGCACCTCGGCGCCGACCGGGTCCCGACGTTCGAGCCGACCATGGTCGCCGACCTCGCCTACCTCCACGCCGGTCTGGAGCAGGCGGTGGCGTCGTACGGATCGGTCGACGGCTACCTGCGCGACGGGCTCGGCCTGACCGACGACCTGCGCGAGGCCCTGCGGCGGCGGCTCGTCGCGTAGGTCATGCTCGGGGGATGCGCCCCGAGATCCGCGACCGCGTCACCGTGCTCGACAGCATGGTCACCGCCGAGGTGACGCCCTCGGTCCCCGACCGGCGCGCGTGGATGATGCTCGAGCCCGCCGAGGGCGACGGCGTGGTGCTCATCGAGGTCGAGTCGATCGACGAGGTCTACCCCGACACGTTCCTGGCCCCCGAGGACCTCGTCGAGCTGCGCCGTACGACGTTCGCGAGCGTCGACGCGGCCGTCGACCACCTCACCGCGCAGGGCGTCGACACCGACACCTTCGAGGCACCGTGGGACACCGACAACCCGTTCTGAGTCACTGACCCGACGGGCTAGGTGACGCGCCCCTCACCGCGATGGTGCTGGGGCGCCGAGGTCGGCGGTGCGTCCGGGTGGGGCGTCGGGTCGACCGAGCCGTGCAGGTCGGGCTGCTTCTTGTCGGGCTCGAGGACGATCTCGTGGGTGTCGCCGTCGCGGCCGTCGAAGCGCACCACGACGGTCTCGAAGCCCTTGTGGCGCTGCATCTGGGCGTACATCGCGTAGGCGCGGCGGTCGGCCTCGGTGAGGTCGACGGCGTCGGTGAACGGCGTGAGCAGGGCCCGGGGCCAGAGCCGGCGGGCCAGGACGACGTTGACCTCGACGCCGAGGATCGCCATCACCGAGGCGATGTAGAGCAGCCCGATGAGCCCGAGGACGAAGCCGAACGTCTGGTTGAGCGAGGTCGGCCCGGTGAGGACCTTCTCGACGTAGAACGTGCCGAGGTACTGCAGCAGCTGCCACAGCACAGCCACCGTGAACGCGCCCGGCGCGGCGCGGGTGATTCGGTGGCTGCGGGCCGAGGCGAAGCGCATCAGCACGGTGAGGACCAGGCCGACGACGAGCACCGTCGCGACCTGGATCAGCAGCCGGATGGTCGCGTTGACGCCGTCGCCGAAGACCTCGGTGTTGCTGCCCAGCGCCGAGAGCACCGAGACGCCGACCACGGCGATGCCGGCGAAGAGCAGGAGCAGCAGGCTCTTGGCGCGCAGCAGCACCGGGTTGGGGCGGCTGTTGCGCGGGATCGCCCACGCCGTCGCCATCAGGTTCTGGATGGCCTGGCCCAGACCCAGTGAGCCGTACGCCGCCGCGAGGGCACCGGCGACGACCGCGCCCGTCGAGCCCCGCAGACCCTGCGGCCGGCCGAGCTCCTGCCCGACGATCGGGAACTGGGCGAGCGCCGAGTTGAGCACCTGGTCCTGCAGGCCGGGGTTGCCCTGCAGGATGAAGCCGAAGATCGACGAGGCCAGCAGCAGCAGCGGGAAGATCGCGATGAACGCGTAGTAGCTGATCGCGGCCGCCAGGTAGTTGCCCTGGTCGTCGAAGAACTTGTAGATCACCGCCAGCGGGAACCCGAACACGGTGAAGCGACGCTGGGTCCGGTCGACCCGACCCACGGCGCTCATGCGGTGAACCTACCCGCCGCCGATCCGGGCGGGTCTCGCCATCAGGGGTGGAGCCGGCGACGCCCAGTGCGGGTCGTCCGAGATCGGAGCCACGCCCTAGGGGAAGTGCAGGTCGCCCGCCTCGTCGATCTCGAAGAGCTGGATGCCCTCGACCTCGGCGGCGTCGGCGCCCAGGGCCACCGCGATCTTGTCGACCGCGTTGCGCATCACGTCGAGGACGACCTCGACCGCCTGGACGGGGGCGAGGTGCGCGCGGACGCCCGCGAGGTCCTGCGCGCGGAGGTGGGCGGGCATCCAGGTGATGGCGTCGGTGAGGGCCAGCGCGGCCTGCTGGGCGGGGTCGAGGTCGCTGGCGCGATAGTGGTCGACGGCCTGGAAGGTCGCGGCGTCGGCCCCCGCCTCCATCGCCGCGAGGCTGCGCCGCGACATGCCGGCGCGGCAGGTGTGGTGGCGGGCGCCGCGCAGGCGCACCAGCTCGGTCGTCACGGGGTCGAGACTGCGGAGCAGGGCGACCTCGCGCAGGTAGTCGTCCCGCACCAGCCGGGCGTGCCGGGCCGGGGACAGCGCCTCGTCGAACCAGGAGTCGGCACCGAAGAGCGCGTCGAGGGTGACCCGGACCCGGGGCACGTAGTCGGCGACCCAGGCGACCAGCGTGGCGTCGTACGTCGCCGGGCCGAGGGCCGCGCACCAGTCGGTGCGCAGCTCGTCGTCGAGCACCGACACGTCGACCGCGAACTGCTCGGCGAACGCCATCACCGCGGGGTCCGGACCGGCCGACGACGACGTCGGCGGCGTGCTCAGCGGGGTCAGGCCGAGACCCTCGGCGGTGACCGAGCGAATGGCGGCCAGCTGCTCCTCGTCGACCTGCTCGGGCCACAGCGAGACGAGCCGGCCGAGCGCGGCCGCCGCCGCCGGCGCGTGCTCCTGCAGGGCCATCGCACCGCCGACGATCCACGGATCGGACATGGTCGCGAGCCTAGCCCTCGCCAGGAGCGCCTCAGTAGCTCTTCGGCAGCCCCAGGGAGTGCATGGCCACGAAGTTGAGGATCATCTCGCGGCTCACCGGGGCGATCCGCCCGACCCGGACGGCGACGAGGAGGCCGGCCATGCCGTACTCCTGCGACGCGCCGTAGCCACCGTGGGTCTGCACCGCGCGGTCGACGGCGTCGCAGGCGGCCTCGGCGGCGGCGTACTTGGCCATGTTGGCGGCCTCGCCGGCGGCGGCCTCGTCGCCGTCGTCGTAGAGGGCGGCGGCCTTCTGGGTCATCAGCCGCGCCATCTCGATCTCGATGTGGCTCTGGGCGAGGGGGTGGGCGATGGCCTGGTGGCTGCCGATGGGCGCCTTGAACACCGTGCGCTCCTTCGCGTACGCCGTGGCCTGCCGCAGCGCGTAGCGGGCCAGCCCGGTGCTGAACGAGGCGGCCATGATGCGCTCGGGGTTGAGCCCGGCGAACAGCTGGACCAGGCCCCCGTTCTCGTCGCCGACGAGCGCGTCGGCGGGCAGCCGGACGTCGTCGATGAACACCTGGAACTGCTTCTCGGGCGAGACCATCTCGACCGGGATGTGGTGGAACTCGAAGCCCTTCGCGTCGGTCGGCACGACGAGCAGGACCGGCTTGACCTTGCCCGTCCGGGCGTCCTCGGTGCGCGCCACGACGAGCACGTGGTCGGCCTCGTCGACGCCGGAGATCCAGATCTTCTGGCCGCTGAGCACCCACTCGTCGCCGTCGCGGCGCGCGGTCGTGGTGATGTTGTGGGTGTTGGTGCCGGCGTCGGGCTCGGTGATGGCGAAGGCCATCGTCGAGGTGCCGTCGCACAGGCCGGGCAGCCAGCGCTGCTTCTGCGCCTCGGTGCCGTACTTGGTGATCACGGTGCCGCAGATCGCCGGGCTGACGACCATCAGCAGCATCGGGCAGCCCTGCGCCGCCAGCTCCTCGCACACCGCGGCGATGTCGCCGATGCCACCGCCGCCGCCGCCGTACTCCTCGGGCACGTTGATGCCGAGGTAGCCGTTCTTGCCCAGCTCGAGCCACAGCTCGGTCGTCTTCTCCCCGGCGCGGGCCTTGGCGGTGAACCACTCGCGGCCGTACTTGCCGGCGAGCTTGGCGACCTGCGTGCGGAGCTCCTGGCGCTCCTCGGTCTCGCTGAACAGGCTGGTGGTCATGCGTCTTCTCCTTCGACGACGGCGAGGACTTCTCCCGAGGCCACCTGGGACCCGGGTCGGACGTGGACCGCGGTGACGGTGCCGGCGGTCGGCGCGCTCACGGTGTGCTGCATCTTCATGGCCTCCAGGACCAGGACGGTGTCGCCCTGGACCACGGACTGACCCGCCTCGACGGCGACCCGCACGACGGTGCCGGGCATCGGCGCGAGCAGGCTGCCGCTGGCGACGGCGTCGGCAGGGTCGATGAAGCGGGGGGTACGCCGCAGCGCGCGGTGGCCGCCGGGCCAGTCGACGTCGACGACGGGGGCGTCATACGAACCGGTGGCCCCGAGCGCCACCTCGTATGACGTCCGGACGCCCTCGGACTCCAACGTCACGCTCGTCGGGGACGCCGCCACCACGAGCGGACCGTCGACGACGCGGTAGCCGTCGCGGCCGCCGTACCACTCGACGACGGTCGAGCCGCCCTCGGTGGTCGAGCTTGTCGAGACCTCGAACTCGGTGCGCTGCGGCTGGCTCACCACGTTGCGCCAGGCGACGGGCGTACCGCGTTGGACAGTGCGCGCCAGCCGCGCCGCCTCGGCGATCGCGATCGTCGCCGCGACCTCGGGGTGACCGGCGGCCACGGGGCGCGACGGCATCTCGTCGAGGAAGGCGGTGCTGACCTCGCCGGCCAGGAACCGCGGGTCGGCGAGGATCGTCAGCAGCTGGTCGCGGTTGGTGGTGACGCCGTGGATGCGGGCGCGGCGCAGGGTGCCGGCAAGACGCCGCGCCGCCTCGTCGCGGGTCCGGCCGTGGGCGATCACCTTGGCCAGCATCGCGTCGTAGTGCGTCGAGACGGTCGTCCCCGTGGCGAACCCCGAGTCGACGCGGACGCCGGGCCCGGTCGGGATCTCGAAGCGCCGCAGCAGCCCGCTCTGGGGCTGGTAGTCCTGGTCGGGGTCCTCGGCGTAGAGCCGGACCTCGATCGCGTGCCCGTCGGGCTCGGCGGGGTAGGTCACGTCGGACGTCTCGCCCTGCGCCGCGCGCAGCTGGAGCTCGACGAGGTCCGTGCCGAAGACCAGCTCGGTGACCGGGTGCTCGACCTGGAGCCGGGTGTTCATCTCGAGGAAGAAGAAGCGCTCGCCGGCCTCGTCGTAGAGGAACTCGACCGTGCCCGCCCCCTGGTAGCCGATGGCCTCGGCCGCGAGGCGGGCCGCGCGGTGCATCGCCGTCCGCGTCGAGGAGGTGAAGGTGCCGGGCGCCGGCGCCTCCTCGACGACCTTCTGGTGGCGTCGCTGCAAGGAGCAGTCGCGCTCGCCCAGGACCGCGATGCGGCCCGCCGCGTCGCCCCAGACCTGCACCTCGACGTGGCGGCCGCGCTCGACGTAGGTCTCGACGAACACGGTGCCGTCGCCGAACGCCGACAGCGCCTCGTCGCCGGCGATCTCGATCTCACGGGGGAGGTCGGCGAGGTCGCGCACGATCCGCATGCCGCGGCCGCCGCCGCCGGCACTCGCCTTGACGATGAGCGGCAGGTCGGCCTCGGTGGCGGTCGCGGCGTCGAGGTTGGTCAGCACGGGTACGCCGGCCGCCTCCATCAGGCGCTTGGCCTCGATCTTGGAGCCCATCGCGTCGATCGCCTCGGGCTGCGGGCCGACCCAGGTGAGGCCGGCGGCGATGACGGCGCGGGCGAAGTCGGCGTTCTCGGACAGGAAGCCGTAGCCGGGGTGGAGCGCGTCGGCACCGCTGTCGATCGCCGCCTGGACGATCAGGTCGGCGCGCAGGTAGGTGTCGGCCGGTGCGGTGCCCGCCAGGTGCACCGCGAGGTCGGCCTCGCCGACGTAGGGCAGCTCGGCGTCGGCGTCGGAGTGGACGGCGACGGTCTCGATGCCGAGGTCGCGACAGGTGCGGAACACCCGGGACGCGATCTCGGCCCGGTTGGCGACGAGGAGGCGCTGGATCATCGGGAGCTCCCTGGTCTCGAGGCTCGCTTCGCTCGCACCTCGACCGGCGGAGCAACGGCAACGGTGGTTGAGGTGCGAGGAGCGCTAGCGACGAGCCTCGAAACCACCCCATCGCGACTCATCACGGGCGGAACACCCCGAAACGGTCGGTGCCGGCGAAGGCCTTGTTGTCGATCACCGACAGGCAGATGCCCAGGACGGTGCGGGTGTCGCGGGGGTCGATGACGCCGTCGTCGTAGAGCATCCCGGACAGGAAGTAGGGCAGGGACTGCTCCTCGACCTGGGCCTCGACCACCGCCTTGATCCCGGCGAAGCCCTCGCGGTCGAACGGCTCCCCCTTGGAGGCCGCCGACTGCTCGGCGACGATCTCGAGCACCCCGGCGAGCTGGGCCGGGCCCATCACGGCCGACTTGGCGCTGGGCCAGGTGAAGAGGAAGCGCGGGTCGAAGGCCCGCCCGTTCATGCCGTAGTTGCCGGCGCCGTACGACGCCCCGAGGATCACGGTCAGGTGCGGGACGGTGGAGTTGCTGATGGCGTTGATCATCATCGCGCCGTGCTTGATGATGCCGCCCTGCTCGTAGTCCTTGCCGACCATGTAGCCGGTCGTGTTGTGCAGGAACAGCAGCGGCGTGTCGGTCTGGTTGGCGAGCTGGACGAACTGCGTCGCCTTCTGCGCGTCCTCGCTGAACAGCACGCCCTGGGCGTTGGCGAGGATGCCGACCGGGCGCCCGTGGATCCGCGCCCACCCGGTGACCAGCGACGTGCCGTAGAGCGGCTTGAACTCGTCGAACACCGCGCCGTTGGTCGGTGACACCCCGTCGACGAGGTGCGCGATGACGTCGCGCGGGTCGAACGGCACCTTGAGGTCGGCGGGGATCAGGTCGAGCAGGTCGTCGGGGTCGAGCGCCGGCTCGGCGTACGACGCGGTCGACCGCCCCGCGGCGGTCGAGCCTGTCGGGACCCGCCAGTTGAGGCGCGCCACGATGCGGCGGCCGATGCGGATCGCGTCGCGCTCGTCGTCGGCGAGGTAGTCGGCCAGGCCGGAGGTGCGGGCGTGCATCTCGGCGCCACCCAGCGACTCGTCGTCGGACTCCTCGCCGGTGGCCATCTTGACGAGGGGCGGACCGCCGAGGAACACCTTGGCGCGCTCCTTGACCATCACGGTGTAGTCGCTCATGCCGGGCACGTAGGCGCCGCCGGCGGTGGAGTTGCCGAAGACCAGCGCGATCGTCGGCGTCTTGGCCGCCGAGGCGCGGGTGATGTCGCGGAACAGCTTGCCCCCGGGGATGAAGATCTCCTTCTGCGTCGGCAGGTCGGCACCGCCCGACTCGACGAGGGAGATCGTCGGGAGCCCGTTCTCGGCGGCGATCTGGGAGGCGCGGAAGATCTTCTTGACGGTCCAGGGGTTGCTCGCGCCACCCTTCACCGACGGGTCGTTGGCGGTGATCATGCACTCGACGCCCTCGACGACGCCGATGCCCGTCACCACCGAGGCCCCGACCGTGAAGTCGGAGCCCCAGCCCGCCAACGGGCTCAGCTCGAGGAACGCCGACCCCTCGTCGACGAGCAGCTCGATGCGCTCGCGCGGCATCAGCTTGCCGCGGGCGTGGTGGCGCTGCACGCTGCGCTCCCCGCCGCCCGCGACCGCCTTGGCGTGCTCGGCATCGAGAGCACTGATCTTGTCCAGGATCGCTGCTCTGTTGTCACTCATGCTTCTGATCCCCGTTCACTGCAGTGGTGGACGCAACGGCGGTCGAGGTGCGAGCGGAGCGAGCCTCGAGACCCCGTTGCCTCACGACGCGTAGCCCATGAGCTTGGCCGCCAGGTCGGTGAGGACCTCGGTCGCACCGCCGCCGATGGGCAGGATGCGGGCGTCGCGGTAGTGCCGCTCCACCTCGGTGCCGTGCATGTATCCCGCGCCGCCGTGCAGCTGGACGGCCTGGTCAACGACGTACGTCGCCGCGTCGCACGCGGTCTGCTTGGCCAGGCACGCCTCGGCGATGACGCTCTCGCCGGCGACGTGGCGGCGCGCGACCTCGCGGGCGTAGACCCGGGCGACCTCGACCTGGCGGCGCATCTCGACCAGCTTGTGTCGCACGACCTGGTTGGCGACGAGCGGCTTGCCGAAGGTCTCGCGCTGGCGGGCGTACGCCGCGGTGAGCTCGAGCGCGCGGCCGGCGATGCCGTAGGCGTGGGTCGCGAGCCCGAGTCGCTCCACGACGAACTGCTCGGCGATCTGGTAGAAGCCGTGGCCCTCCACCCCGACCAGGTTGGCGACCGGGACCCGGACGTCGACGTAGGACAGCTCGGCGGTGTCGGAGCAGTGCCAGCCCATCTTGCGCAGACTGCGGTCGACGGTGAAGCCGGGCGTGTCCGTCTCGACGACCAGCAGCGAGAGGCCGGCATGACCCGGGCCTCCGGTGCGTACGGCGGTCGTCACGTAGTCGGCGCGGGTGCCGGAGGTGATGAAGGTCTTGGCGCCGTTGACGACGTAGTGGTCGCCGCCGCGCACGGCCGTCGTCCGTACGGCGGCGACGTCGGACCCGCCACCCGGCTCGGTGACGGCCAGCGAGCCGATCAGCTCACCGGCCAGGGTCGGGCGCACGAACCGGTCGACGAGGTCGTGGTCACCGGACTTCATCGCCGCCGAGACGACATGGGGCAGCGCGATGCCGTGGGTGAACAGCCCCGCCATCAGCCCGGACGACGCCCCCGCGGCGAACATGCCCTCCTGCAGGTCGGTGGTGTCGAGCAGGTCTCCCCCGCCGCCGCCGACCTCCTCGGGGAACCCGACACCGAGCAGGCCCTGCCTGGCCGCGGCCTGGTGCAGCTCGCGCGGCAGGGTGCCGTCGTCCTCCCACCGGTCGAGGTGGGGCAGCACCTCGCGACGGGTGAACTCGGCGCCGAGGTCGTGGAGATCGCTCATGCCAGGTCCTTCCCGACGTCGGTCGAGGTGCGAGGCCGCCCGCGGCCGAGCCTCGAGACCACCGCAGCGTCATGGTCGAGCCGGTGTGCTCCTGCCGCGGTCTCGAGGCTCGGAGCCAGCGCTCCTCGCACCTCGACCGACGTGGGACGACCTGGCATCACAGCAACCCCTCTTGGATGTGGACGGAGCGCGAGCGGACCCACTCGCCCAGGCCCTTGGCCTGGGGGTCGAAGCGGGTGGAGGCGGCCACGCCCTCGCCGAGGAGGCCGCGGATCAGCACGTTGACGGCGCCGAGGTTGGGCAGCAGGTAGACCTCGACCTCGAGGTCGGCGGCCTCCGGCACCAGCTCGCGCACGCGGCGCGCGGTGACGAACTTGGACAGCCAGGTCACGCGGGCGGCGTACAGGGCGCCGTCCTCGGTGGTCGAGCCGTCCTCGGTGGTCGAGCCGTCCTCGGTGGTCGAGCCGTCCTCGGTGGTCGAGCCTGTCGAGACCCCGTGGGCGACCCACAGCCCGAGGTTGGCGTCGCCGCCCTTGTCGCCGGAGCGCGCGTGCACGAACGACCCGAACGGGACCCGACGGGTGACGGTGTCGTGCGGGGCCGGGAAGGGCGAGGGTCGGCGGCCGATGCTCTCGTCGACGACGGCGTACGCCGGGGGGTCGGCCACGACCTCGCGGGTGCCGTCGGCGTGGACGACGGTGTGGGTGACGGCCGCGCGGTCGACGTACTCGGGGCGGTAGACGCCGTAGGGGGTCGGCGGGCCGGGCGGCGCGGTCATCGTGAAGCCGGGGTAGGAGCCGAGCGCGAGCTCGACGAGCGGACCGGTGAACGCCTTGCCGACCGGGCCGGCCTCGGCGTCCATCGCGGTGACGCGCAGCAGGCAGGACGAGCCCTCCTCGGTGTCGGCACCTGGGGTCGGGAGGGCGGTACGGGTCCAGCTGACGGTGGCGGCGGTGAGGGCGCCGTCTACCTGCGAGCGCACCCAGTCGGCCTTGGCGTCGATGTCGAGGCCGGTGAGGACGAGCTCCATGGTGTTGCGGAACCCACCCAGGGTGTTGACGCAGACCTTGAGCCGCTCGGGCGGGGCCTCGCCGCGGACGCCGTCGACGCGCACCCGGTCGGGCCCGGCCGGTGCGAGACGGATCGTGTCGAGGTGGGTGGTGACGTCGGGTCCGAGGTAGCGCGTCGTCTGGATCTCGTAGACCAGCTGGGCGGTGACGGTGTCGACGGTGACGGCGCCGCCGGTGTCGTCGTGCTTGGTCACCACGAACGACCCGTCGGCGGCGATCTCGGCCAGCGGGAAGCCCAGCGGCCGGCCGTCGAGGGGCAGGTCCTTGAAGCCGGAGAAGTTGCCGCCGGTGGCCTGGGTGCCGCACTCGAGGACGTGCCCCGCGACCACCGCGCCGGCGAGCTCGTCGTACGACGTGTCGGTCCAGCCGTGGTGGGCGACGGCCGGGCCCACGACGAGCGAGGCGTCGGTGACGCGGCCGGTGACCACGATGTCGGCGCCGGCGCGCAGCGCTGCGGCGATGCCGAACCCGCCGAGGTAGGCGTTGGCGGTCAGGGCGCCGTCAAACGAGAGCGACCGGACGTCGTCGCCCTCGACGTGGGCGATCGCGGGGTCGAGGCCGAGGCCGCGGGCCACCTCGCGCAGCCGCTCGGCGAGCCCGGCGGGGTTGAGCCCCCCGGCGTTGCTGACGATGCGGACACCACGCTCGAGGGCCAGGCCCAGGGTGTCCTCGACCTGACGGACGAAGGTGCGCGCGTAGCCGAGGCTCGGGTCCTTCATCGTGTCCTTGCCGAGGATCAGCATGGTCAGCTCGGCGAGGTAGTCGCCGGTGAGGACGTCGAGGCCCTGGCCGTCGACGCTCCCCTCCAGCATCTCGCGCATCGCCGACAGGCGGTCGCCGTAGAAGCCGGAGCAGTTGCCGATGCGCAGGACGCTCACGATGACTCCCTCGGCTGTCGAGCCTGTCGAGACACACGGCCGGGTCCGGGTGGCCCGGCGAAGGCCTGGGCGACGTCGAGCCACGCGTCGGCGCCGGGACCGACGGCGACGAGGTCGGTGTCGCCGCGGTGGACCCGCTGGGTGACCAGGGCGCAGAAGTCGAGCGCGCTGCCGGTCACCGACTCGGCCGCGTCGGCGTCGCCCCACTCCCAGGTGTCGCCGCTCGGCGCGGTCAGCACGACGCGTACGTCGGCCGGCGGCACGTCGAGGCCGCGGTTGACGAAGGAGAACCCGCGGGTGCGTACGCCGAGGTGGGCGACGTGGCGGATCCGGTCGGTCTGCTCGGCCTCGAGCCCCAGGGCGGCGTGGACGTCGAGCGCGTGGGCCCAGGTCTCCATGAACCGTGCGGTGACCATCGAGGCCGCCGACATCGGCGGACCGAACCACGGCATCTTCTGCCCCGCGGGCACCGCGCGCAGGGCGTCGGCCAGGGCGACGCGGGCGGCGTCCCAGCCGGTGAGCAGCTCGATCGGGGCGAGGGCGGCGAGCTCGTGGGCGCCGTCGTCGACGAAGTGGTCGATGTCGGCCGCGCCGGCCCGCACGATCGCGTCCCAGGGCTCGGGCTCGAGGTGGGCGCGGGCGGCGGCGGTGGCGGCCTCGTCGGTCCAGAGCAGGTGGGCGACCTGGGTGGCGACGGTCCAACCCTCCGCCAGCGTCGGCGTGGCCCACCCGTCGGCGTCGAGGACGGCGACGACCTCACGCAGGCGGTCGCCCTCGGCGTCGAGGTCGGCGAGCAGGTCGTCGAGCAGCGTCATGACGGGCTCCCCTGGAGATGGGTGTCGAGCACCAGGGCCCACTGGTCGAGGATGCGACCGCGGCGCTTGGCGTCGTCGGTGATGGTGGTCGCCAGGCCGAGGCCGCGGACCAGGTCGAGGGTGGCCTGCACCAGCTCGCGGACGCCGGGCTGCGCCTCGTCGGCACCGAGGGCGTCGACGACCAGCCGGTGTGCCTCGCGCCCGACCCGCTGCTCGAGCGGGGCGACCGCGGCCAGCAGGGCCTCGTCGGTGCGGGCGGCGACCCACAGCTCGAGCGCGGCGAAGAACACCGGCGAGGCGAAGTGGTCGCCCAGCATCTCGAGGACCGCCCGGGTGCGGGTCGCGCCGGTCGGCAGCCGCGCGGCGGCGGCGGCCAGCTCGGCGCCGCGCACCACCGTGAGGTGCTCGACGGCGGCCAGCACCAGGGCGTTCTTGCTCGGGAAGTGGTGCAGCTGCGCACCCCGACTCACCCCGGCCCGCTCGGAGACCAGCGTGGTCGACGTACCGGTGAAGCCGCGCTCGACCAGGCAGTCGACGGTCGCCTCGAGCAGCCGCGCCCGCATTGCCCGGGTGCGCTCCTCCTGCGGGACGCGGGTGGTCGGGACGGTGGTCACGTCCTCGACGATGCCGCACCGATCAACAAACAGTCAAGCCTGACTTTAAGTCCGGGGTCAACTCGTGCAATCGAACGAGTCGGCGCCGGCCCGACCCCTCAGGGCCCACCAACCCGTTCAATCGAACGAGTCGGATCCGCCATGCCCCCTTAGGACCCCTCAACCCGTTCGATTGCGCGGGTCGGGCGCCACCGGTCCCGCCGCGCCCAGGCCCCCGTGCACCACAGCGCCCAGACGACGAGCAGCGGCTGGAAGAACAGCCGTACGACGCGGCTCGTGGTCGTGTCGAGGCCGAAGGAGGACGACCCGTGGACGGCCTGCCACACGTTGCCGGGGAAGACGGCGACGAAGAAGAGCGCGACCACCCACCCCAGCAGCGCGAGCCGCTTGCCGCGCAGCGTCAGCAGCGCGATCGCCAGGATGAGCTCCACGACCCCGGAGACGATCACGATCGCGTCGCGCCACGGCAGGAACGTCGGGACCTGGCCCAGGAACTCGTCGGTCCGGGCGAAGTGGGCGATCCCGGCGACGCCGAGCGCCGCGGCGAGCAGCACCCGGCCCACCACGCGCAGCGTCTGGCTCATCCGGCGAACCTACGGCGTGCCCGACTGACCCCCGTCGCTCAGCCCCGGGCGCCGGGCGCCGGGCCGGCGTACCGACTCAGCGGCGGCCGCCACCGCGACCGTGACCGCCAGCTCGAGGCTGTCACCGGCTGCGAGTCGGGCGGCGAGGGTGCCGGTGAAGCAGTCGCCGGCGCCCGTGGTGTCAACGACGTCGTCGGCCGCGACGAGGTGGCCGGCGACCCGGCCCGACGAGGCACCGTCCGCCCAGGCCGCGCCGCGGGCGCCGAGGGTGACCACGACCGCTCGCGCGCCCGTCGCCGCGAGCACCGCCGCGGCGGGGTCGTCGGCCGCACGACCGACGACCTCGGCCGCCTCCGTCTCGTTGAGCACCACCGGGTCGGCCAGTGCGAGGGTCTCGGCGCGCAGCGGGAGCACCGGCGCCAGGCTCAGCACGAACCGTCCGGCGCAGGCCGCCGCGGCCCAGTCGGCCGGCTCCGCGCCGACCTCGGTCTGCGCGAGCACCACCGCGGCGCCGGCGCAGGCCCGGCGTACGTCGGGCCCGGTGACGGTCGCGTTGGCGCCGCGGCCCACGGCGATGGAGTTCTCGCCGTCGGGCGTCACCACGATCATCGCGACGCCGGTGGCCGTGCCGACCCGCTCCCGTACGCCGCGAGTGTCGACGTGCTCGGCGGCGAGGGCGACGACCTGGGCCCGGCCCGCGTCGTCGTCGCCGACGGCGCCGCACATCACCACCGACGCCCCGGCCCGGGCCGCCGCGACGGCCGTGTTGGCTCCCTTGCCGCCCGGGACCACCGCCGGGCCGTCGCCGACCACGGTCTCGCCGGCACCCGGACGACGCTCGGCTCGCACGACGACGTCCTGGTTGATCCCGCCGACCACGACGACCACGCCCTGCGGCTCGAGCGTCATCAGCGGTAGGTGAGCAGGTCGCCGCCGAGGTGGGCGTGCTCGTTGAAGGTGAGCACCCGGGCGCCGGTCGAGCCGACCACGAGGCGGGTCACCGACGAGTTGACGGTCACCGCGTTGAGGCGCGACCACCGGCGAGCCAGCGCGGCCGGGTCCTCGTCGTCGGGGTCGACGAGCGCGGCCGCGAGCACCGCGATCACGCCGCCGGAGGTGACGACGACGGCGGTCTCGCCCGAGCCGGCCGACGCCGCGACCCGGGCCAGCGCGGAGCGCACGCGGGCCACGAACCCGGCCCACGTCTCGTCGTACTCGCCCTCGCCGGCGGTCCACCGCGCGGTGGCCTGCTCGAAGACCCGCTGGAAGGCGCGCCGGTCGGTCGGGGCGCCTCCTCCTCCGAAGGCGTCGGTGAGCTCGGCGAAGCCCGCGACGATGCCGAGGTGGTCGAACTCGTCCCACTCGGGGTCGACCGTCGCCTCGGGCAGGTCGGTCCAGCCGGCCGTCTGAGTCATGGCCTCGAGCGTCTCGCGGTGCCGGCGCATGTCGCCCCGCCACAGCGACGTCGGGGAGACCCCCGCGCCGGTCAGCCACGAGCCGAGGGCCCGGCCCTGCTCCCACCCGGTCGGGGACAGCACGTCGTAGTCGTCGGCCCCGAAGGACGCCTGGCCGTGGCGGACCAGCAGCACGACCCCCATCAGCTCGCCCCGCCGCTGAGCAGCCCGCGGCAGCGGGTCTCGAGGTAGCCGACGGCCGGCCCGAAGACGGCGTAGGACTCGTTGGTGGTCTGCCGGTGCACGTAGCGGTACCAGATCTGCTGGGCGATCACGGCGAGCCGGAACAGCCCGAACACCTCGTAGAACCGCCAGCCGCCGTCAGGCAGCGACAGCCCGGAGCGCTCGAGGTAGGCGTCGACGAGACGGTCGCGGGTCCACATGCCGGGGGTCGTGGTCGGCTGGCGGCGGAAGAGCTGGAACACCTCGTCGTCGGTCGCCTCGACCCAGTAGGCCAGCGCGCCGCCGAGGTCCATCAGCGGGTCGCCGACGGTCGCCATCTCCCAGTCGAGGACGGCGCGTACGCCGAGGGTGTCGGGGTCGAGGACGAGGTTGTCGAGCCGGAAGTCGTTGTGGATGAGCCGCTGGGCGACGTCGGCCGGCTGGTGCTCGTCGAGCCAGGCGAGCACGTCGCTCCAGTCGCCGGTGTCGTCGGTACGCGCGTCGGCGAACCGCCTGGTCCAGCCGCCGACCTGCCGGGCGACGTAGCCGTCACCCCGGTTGAGCGCGGTCAGGGCCGGTACCGCGTCGACGTCGACGCCGTGGAGGGCGACGAGGGTGTCGAGAGCGCGGTCGCAGAGGTTGTCGGCCTGCTCGGGCGAGACCGGGAAGCCGAAGTCCTGGCGCGGGATGGCGCCCGCGACCTTCTCCATGACGTAGAACTCGCTGCCGATGACGGACTCGTCGGTGCACAGCGCGACCATCGCGGGCACCTGGGGAAACACCGGCGCGAGCGCGGCCTGGACGTCGTGCTCGCGGGCCATGTCGTGGGCGCCCCTGGCCTTGGCGCCGGCCGGCGGACGCCGCAGGACCAGGTCGGGCTGCCCGGTCACGTCGGCGTCGTACTGCAGGAGGTAGGTGAGGTTGCTGGCGCCGCCGCGGAACTGGCGGACGCCGGCGATGGGGCCACGCCCGAGGTACGCCGCCACCGCGGGGACGTCGAAGGCGTCCTCGTCGCGGACCGCCGAGCTGGAGGGGTCAGGGGTCGGCCCGGTCACCGGCGGGCGCCGTACTTGCCGAGCTCGAGGCGCGCGACGACGCCGCGGTGCACCTCGTCGGGGCCGTCGGCCAGGCGCAGCGCGCGGGCCGTGGTCCAGGCGCCGGCGAGCGGGTGGTCGTCGGACAGGCCGCCGCCGCCGTGCAGCTGGATGGCCATGTCGATCACCTGCTGGGCGACGTTGGGCGCCGAGACCTTGATCTGGGCAACCTCGGACAGCGCGTTGAGCGGGCCGCCCTGGTCGAGCTTCCAGGCGGCGTTGAGCACCAGGAGCCGCACCGAGTCGATGGCGATGCGGGCCTCGGCGATGCGCTCGCGGTTGCCGCCGAGGTTGGCGATCGGCTTGCCGAACGCGGTGCGCTCCAGGGCCCGCTTGCAGGCCAGCTCGAGGGCCAGCTCGGCGAGGCCGATCAGCCTCATGCAGTGGTGGACGCGGCCCGGCCCGAGGCGACCCTGGGCGATCGCGAACGCCTCGCCCGGACCACCGATGACGTTGGTCAGCGGCACCCGGACGTCGGTGAACGACACCTCGCCGTGGCCGAGCGGCTCGTCCTGGAAGCCCATCGTCGACAGCATCCGCTCGACCTTCACGCCCGGGGCGTCACGCGGCACGAGCACCATGGTGTGCTGGTGGTGCCGGTCGGCGTCGGGGTCGGTGAGGCCCATGAAGATCATCACGCGGCAGTCGGGGTGGCCGATGCCGGAGGTCCACCACTTGCGGCCGTTGATGACCATCTCGTCGCCGTCGACGACCGCCGTCGCGGCCATGTTGGTGGCGTCGGAGGAGGCGACGTCGGGCTCGGTCATCGCGAACGCACTGCGGATCTCGCCGGCGAGCAGCGGCTCGAGCCACTCCTGCTTCTGCGCCTCGGTGCCGTACTTGAGCAGCACCTCCATGTTGCCGGTGTCGGGGGCGTTGCAGTTGAGGACGAGCGGCGCGATCGCGGAGCGGCCGGTCAGCTCGGCGATCGGCGCGTAGTCGACGTTGCTCAGGCCCTCGCCGTACGGGTCGCTGTGCCCGGCGGGGAGGAAGAGGTTCCACAAGCCGCGCTCGCGCGCCTTGGTCTTGAGCTCCTCGATCAGCGGCAGCGGCTGCCAGGCGGTGCCCGCGAGCCGCGCGGCGGCGAGGTCGCGGTGGTAGTCGCGCTCGACGGGCTCGAGCTCCTCGGCCAGGAACGCGCGTACGCGCTCGGTGAGGTCGGCGGCTTGGGCAGAAGGGGCGAAGTCCACGTCAGGCACGCTATCCGTGCGTGGGAGGATCGACGTCGTGCGTCCCGTCCTGGCCCTGCTGACGGCCGCGGCGACGACCCTCGCGCTGTCGGCCTGCAACGCCGACGTCTCCCAGAGCGACGACCGCGATCCCTCCCCCGACCGGGTCCGGGCCGGCCTCGCCTCGCTGTACGCCGGCCCCTCGCCGTCGGCCGACGTCCTGGCCGAGGGCGAGTGCTTCGCCGCCGCCCTCGCCGACCGGCTCTCCCTCGACGAGCTCGTCGAGGCGGGCCTGGTCCGCGACGACGGCTTGGCCACCGACGTGACGCCCATGCTCGACGTCACCGTCGCCGACGCCTGGGTCGACGCGATGGGCTCCTGCACGTCGTACGCCGAGGTCGCCGCGCGCGTCGCGGTCGCCCGCGACCCCGAGCTCGACCCGGCCACCGTCGCCTCGTGCCTGGACGCCGCCGTCCCCCCCGACCGGGTGCGCCAGGCGCTCGTCGCCACGCTCACCGGCCGCTTCGGGACCGACCCCGCGGCCGCCGAGCTCGAGGCGGCCCAGGAGACCTGCGCGGTGCCGCGCGGCACGACCATCGACTGACGCGGTGGGGGTGGGTGGGTGGGTCGACCAACTCGCGCAATCGAACGGGTCGGGGGCCCGAATCCGGCCGATCCGATGCCAACTCGTTCGATTGAACGAGTTGCCCAGGAGCCGCGGCTGGTGCGGCCGACCAACTCGTTCGATTGCGCGAGTTGGCCGCCACACCCACACCCACACCCACACCCACACCCACACGACCTACTCGTTCTGCGGGAACCCCAGGTTGAGCCCGCTGCTGGTCTGGCTCGGGTCGAGCCAGCGGGAGGTGATCGCCTTCTCGCGCGTGAAGAAGTCGACGCCGGACGGCCCGTAGGCCTTGGCGTCGCCGAACAGTGACGCCTTCCAGCCACCGAAGGAGTGGTAGGCAACCGGCACCGGGATCGGCACGTTGATGCCGACCATGCCGACCTCGACGTCCTGCTGGAAGCGTCGCGCGGCGCCGCCGTCGTTGGTGAAGATCGCGGTGCCGTTGCCGTAGGGGCCGCCGTTGATGAGGGCCAGCCCCTCGGCGTACGACGCCACGCGGACGATCGAGAGGACCGGGCCGAAGATCTCGTCGGTGTAGACGGTCGACGTGGTGCCGACGTGGTCGACGAGCGAGGGCCCGAGCCAGAAGCCGTCGGCCGCGCCGTCGGCCACGACCCCGCGGCCGTCCACGACCACGGACGCGCCGTCGGCGGTGGCCACGTCGAGGTAGCCGGCCACCTTGTCGCGGTGCTCGCGGGTGATCAGCGGGCCCATGTCGGCGCCGCCGCGCCCGTCGCCGGTGACGAGCTTGCCCATCCGGTCGCGGATCTTGTCGACGAGCTCGTCACCGACCGGGTCGACCGCCAGGACCACCGAGATCGCCATGCAGCGCTCGCCCGCGGAGCCGAAACCGGCGTTGACGGCGGAGTCGGCGACCAGGTCGAGGTCGGCGTCGGGCAGCACCAGCATGTGGTTCTTGGCGCCGCCGAGGGCCTGCACGCGCTTGCCGGCGGCGGTGCCCTTCTCGTAGACGTACTGGGCGATCGGGGTCGAGCCGACGAACGAGATCGAGGCGACGTCGGGGTGCTCGAGCAGCCCGTCGACGGCCTCCTTGTCGCCGTGCAGGACGTTGAAGACGCCGTCGGGCAGGCCCGCCTCGGTGAGCAGCGCGGCGAGCCAGTTGGCGACCGACGGGTCCTTCTCCGAGGGCTTGAGGACCACGGTGTTGCCGGTGGCGATCGCGATGGGGAAGAACCACATCGGCACCATCGCCGGGAAGTTGAACGGGCTGATGATGCCCACGACGCCCAGCGGCTCCTTGACGGAGTAGACGTCGACGTCGGTCGACACGCTCTGCGAGTAGGCGCCCTTGGCCAGCTGGGGCATCGCGCACGCGAACTCGACGACCTCGATGCCGCGGGCGACCTCGCCGGCCGCGTCGGAGAGCACCTTGCCGTGCTCGGAGGTCAGGATCGCGGCGAGCTCGTCGCGTCGCCCGTCGAGCAGCTCGCGGAACTTGAACATCACCGTCTGGCGCTTCGCGATCGACGACCGGCCCCAGCCACCCTTGCCGTCCACCCCGGCGTACGCCGCCCGCGCGGCTGCCACGGCCGTGTCGACGTCGGCGGTCGAGCCGAGCCGCACGTGCTTGGTGACCTCACCGAGCGCGGGGTCGTAGACGGGGGCGGTCCGCTCGGACGCGCCGGCGGTGAGCGCGCCGGCGATCCAGTGGTCGAGCGTGGGGGTGGCGGTCTGGTCGGTGGTCATCAGGAGATCTCCTTGTCGAGCAGGGTGAGGACGTCGTCGTAGATCGCCAGGGCCTCGGCGACCTCGTCGGCGGTGACGACGCACGGGGGTACGACGTGGATGCGGTTGTCGGCCGCGAAGGGCACCAGGCCGCGGGCCAGGGCCTCCTTCTTGGCCAGCCCGATGAGGGCGGGGGCCACCGGGGTGCGGGTCTCGGCGTCCGACACGAGGTCGAGGGCCCAGAAGACGCCGAGCCCCCGCACCTCGCCGACCACCGGGTGGCGCTCGGCCAGCTCGCGCAGGCCGGGCCCGATCACGTCGGCGCCGATGCTGCGGGCGTGGTCGACGATGCCCTCGGACTCCATCGCGTCGAGCGTCGCGACGATCGAGGCGGCCGCGAGCGGATGGCCGGAGTAGGTCAGCCCGCCCGGGAAGACGGTCTCGTCGAAGTCGGCGGCGATCTCGTCGCTGATCACGACCCCGCCCACCGGGACGTAGCCGGAGTTGACGCCCTTGGCGAAGGCGATCAGGTCGGGTCCGCGGCCGGTGTCGAAGGCGTCGTGGGCGAACCACTCCCCCGCCCGGCCGAACCCGGCCATGACCTCGTCGAGGATCAGCACGATGCCGTGCGCGTCGCACAGCTCGCGCACCCCCGCGAGGTAGCCCGGCGGCGGGACCAGCACCCCCGCCGTACCGGGGATCGACTCGAGCAGCACGGCCGCGACCGACGCCGGGCCCTCGACCTCGATCACCCGGCGCAGGTGCTGCAACGCGCGCTCGGACTCCTGCTCGGGCGACGTGGCCCAGAACTCGCTGCGGTAGAGGAACGGGCCGAAGACGTGGACGTGGCCGCGGGCGTACTCGTTGGGCACCCGCCGCCAGTCACCGGTCGCGACGACGGCCGCGCCGGTGTTGCCGTGATAGCTGCGGTAGGTCGAGACGACCTTGTCGCGCTTGGTGTGCAGCCGCGCCATCCGGATCGCGTTCTCGATCGCGTCGGCGCCACCGTTGGTGAAGAACACCTTGTTCATCGTGTCGCCGGCGCGGTCGGTGATCCGCCGGGCGGCCTCGCCGCGCGCCAGGTTGGCCGTCGACGGCGCGATGGTCGCCAGCAGCCCGGCCTGCTCCTGGATGGCGGCCACGACCGCCGGGTGCTGGTGGCCGATGTTGACGTTGACCAGCTGGCTGGAGAAGTCGAGGTAGGTGCGCCCGGCGTGGTCCCACACCCTCGAGCCGAGAGCGCCGGCGACCACGAGCGGGTCGAGCGCGGCCTGCGCAGACCACGAGTGGAAGACGTGGGCCTTGTCGAGCGTCTTGGTGCGAGCGTCGAGGTCCTGCTCGGTCGCCGTCGTCATCGTCGGTCTCCCTGCCAGTGGTGGTTGCGTGGTCGTGGTGGTGCGGTGGTCTCGAGGCTCGGCGCCGGGGCGCCTCGCACCTCGACCGGCGTCGGTCGAGGTGCGAGCGGAGCGAGCCTCGAGACCACGCGTCAGTTGCCGCCCTCGGTCAGCTCGACGTCCATCGGCTTGTAGTCGGCACCCTTGGTGTCGACCTCGTCGCCGAGCTCGTCGATGGCCTTCTCGATGTAGGTGTTGTCGTACGCCGTGGCCGGCGGCTTCTTGGTGATCAGGTGCTGGCCCTGCTCGTTGACGGCGGCCATCGCACCCTCGACGGTCTGGTCCCAGGCGGCCTGGTCGATCACGCCGATGCCGTTGTCGGCCGGCCAGATCAGCTTGTTGGTCTCGTTGGCCATCCAGAGCTCGTGGCTCGGACCCCAGCTGGACCCGGCGGCGACGGTGATGTCGGCCGCCTTCTGGACGTTGTCGCGGGCGTAGGCCCAGCCCTTGACGACCGCCTTGAGGAACTTGACCGTGCGGTCGACGAAGGCCGGGTCCTTCAGGCACGCGGTGTCGGCCCAGATGGCGTCCTGGAGCATCGCGCCCTTGGTGTCCTGGTAGGAGATCACGTTGAAGTCGTCGGGCTGGTAGAGCTCACCGGTGTCGGGGTTGGGCGTCTCGAGCAACTGGGCGTACTCGTTGTAGGTCATCGCCTGGGCGGCGTCGATGTCGCCCTGCAGGAAGGCGTTCATGTTGAAGTCCTGGGTGACGATCTCGACCGACTCGGCGTCGAGGCCCTCGGCCGCCATCGCGGCGAAGATCTCCCACTCGTTGCCGAAGCCCCACGAGCCGATCTTCTTGCCCTCGAAGTCGGCGACCGAGTCGATGCCGGAGTCGGCCATCGACACCTGGAGGGTGCCGGAGCGCTGGAAGATCTGCGCGATGTTGGTCAGGTCGACGCCCTGCTCGATCGAGCCGAGCACCTTGGGCACCCAGGCGATCGCGTAGTCGGCGTCGCCGGCGGCGAGCGCGTCCTGCGGGACGATGTCGCCGCCGGACGGGATGATCTCGACGTTCAGGCCCTCGTCCTCGAAGAACCCCTGGTCGACGGCGGCGAAGTAGCCGGCGAACTGGGCCTGGGGCAGCCACTGCAGCTGCAGCTTGACGTCGTTCGACGTGTTGCAGTCGCCGCCGCCGCTGCCGCCCGCCTTGTCGTCGTCCCCGTCGCCGCCGCAGGCGGCGAGGAAGCTCGACGCCGCCAGCACGGTCGCCCCGGCCGCGATGGTGCGGCGCATCCTGTTGATCATGTGAGTTCCTCTCGCGTGCGATGGATGGGGTTGCCTCGCGACGCTGCGGGGCGGGTGGCGCCCCTCAACGGGCGCCTCCGGTCGGAAGTCGGTGCTGCACGATGCGTTCGAGCAGCACGGTGACGACGTAGGCGACCAGTCCGAGCACGATGGCGGCCACGACGTAGGCCCAGGCTCGGGCGTAGGCGCTGGTGGCCGCGGAGGTGGAGATGAAGCTGCCGAGGCCACCGCGAGGTCCGCCGAAGTACTCGGCGACCAGGGCCGAGATGACGGCCAGCGAGCTGGCGACGCGGATGCCGGTGATGACGAAGGGCGCCGCCGAGGGCAGGGTCAGGGAGCGGAAGGTCTGCCACCCCGACGCCGAGTAGGAGTGCATGAGGTCGCGGTGCTGCGGCGTCGTCTGGCGCAGTCCGCGGACGGTGTTGACGTAGACCGGGACGAACGCCGCGATGGCGGCGATGGCCCGGCGGCCGTACTGGCTGTCGGCGCCGTACATCGAGTTGAGCACCGGGGCCAGGGCGACGATCGGGACGACCGCGAGGGACGCCACGACGAACGCCAGCATGCCGTCGACGACCCGCGCCCAGGCCGACAGGCCCGCCAGGACCACCCCGACCACCGACCCGAAGACCAGGCCGAGGGCGGCGTTGCGGCCGGTGATCCAGAACGCCTCGCGTACGGCGTCGGCGTTGTCCTGCAGCTCCTGCCCGATCTCGCGGGGGCCGGGCAGCAGGTAGGGGGCGACCCCGACGACCGAGACGAGGTACTGCCAGATCGCCAGCACGACGAGCCCCACCACCACGGGCGCCACGACCCGCAGGACCCGCTCGGTGGCCGGGCTGGTCACCGTTCCTCCGCGCTCGAGGCGACCGGGGCGCCGTGCAGCGCCTCGCGCACCTCGGTGACCTTGGTGAAGAACGCCGGGTCCTCGCGCAGCTGCTGGTCGCGGACCACCTCGCGCCCGATCCCGGTGACGATCTCCTCGGTGATCCGGCCGGGCCGTGCGGTCATCACCACGACCCGGTCGGCGAGGAACACCGCCTCGGGGATGGAGTGGGTGACGAACACGACCGCCGCCCCGGTCTCGACCGAGATCCGCGCGAGCTCGGCCTGCATCCGCTCGCGCGTCATCTCGTCGAGGGCACCGAAGGGCTCGTCCATCAGCAGCAGCCGGGGCCGCTCGGCGAGCGAGCGGGCGATGGCGACCCGCTGCTGCATGCCGCCCGACAGCTGGTCGGGCCGGGACTTGGCGAAGTCGGTCAGGCCGACCAGCTCGATCAGCTCGGCCACCCGCTGCTTGCGCTCGTTGCGTGAGGCGCCGTGCAGCTCGAGGGGAAGCGAGATGTTGCCTGCCACGCTCCGCCAGGGCAGCAGCCCGGCCTGCTGGAAGGCGATGCCGTAGTCCTGGTCGACGCGCGCCTGGCTCGCCGGCTTGCCGAACACCTCGAGCGTGCCGCTGGTCGGCTTCTCGAGATCGGCGACGAGACGCATCAGCGTCGACTTGCCGCAGCCCGATGGCCCGATCAGGGCGACGAACTCGCCGGCGGCGACCCTGAGGTCGACCTCGGAGAGGGCGACGACCTGACGCTTGCGTGAGCCGAACGCCTTGGAGACGCCGACCGCCTCGACGGCCGGCGGGGCGCCGAACGCCGACGAGGTCGAGCCGGTCGCGGGGGTGCGCTTGTCGAGATCCACGGTGTCCTCTGGGTCGGGGGGTACGGCGGTGCTCATGTGGCCTCACCACGTCGGTAGCGGCGCAGGAGCACGCCGAGGAGCGCGATGAAGGCGGCCGCGACGAGGCCGAGCACGACGGCGCCGAAGATCGGGGCCCACGCCTTCTCCGGGTCACCGGAGGCCTGCCCGGCGTAGGTGACGAGCATCCGGCCGATGCCGTCGGGATAGACGATCGAGACCTCGGCCACGACGGTGCCCACGACGGCCCCGGCCGCGCCGAGGCGCAGGGCCGGCAGCAGGTAGGGCACCGACGCCGGCAGTCGGACCCGCACCAGCGTGGCCCACCATCCTGCGTCGTAGGTGCGCATCAGCTCGGTGTGGATGCGGTCGGAGGCCTGGAGGCCGCGCAACGCCCCGACGGCCACCGGGAAGAACGCGAGGTAGCTGGCGATCAGGGCCACCGACATCCACGGCGGCCACTGCCACCCGCCGATCTCGATGCGCGAGCCCCAGCTGCGCACCATCGGCGCGAAGGCGATCAGGGGAACGGTCTGGCTCAGCACGATCCAGGGCAGCAGGCCGAACTCGAGGACCCGCAGCCGCGCCATCAGCACGGCCAGCAGCAGACCGATCACCGTGCCGACCAGCCAGCCGGCGGCCGCGACCTTGAGGGAGACGACGACCGCGTCGGCCACCGCCTGCCACAGCGGCTCGGCGCCCCGCATCCCGGTGACCGGCTCGCCCAGGCGCTGCGCCATGTCCCACACGTGGGGCATGGCCAGGTCGGTCGTGCGCGGCAGCACCCGGTTGTCGCCGACCATCACGCCGTCCTCGGGGGCGAGCGCCTTGTAGGCCTCCCACAGCCCGGCGACCGCGACCAGGCCCAGCAGGCCGAGCAGCACGGAGCGGAGCACGGGCCAGGCGCCGGCGCCCCGTCGGGGGCGCGCGGTCACCAGCCCCGGGGCTGCGGTGGTCTGGGCGGTGGCGGACATCGACAAGGTCAGGCCTTCGCCGTCACCTGGTCGCGCAGCGCGGGCATGATCGACTCGCCGTAGAGGCGCATCGTCTCCTCCTTGTTGTCGTGCTGGAGGTAGACCGCGAACTGGTCGACGCCGATCGCCTTGAGCTCCTCGAGCTTGGCGACGTGCTGCTCGGGGGTGCCGAGGAGGCAGAAGCGGTCGACGATCTCGTCGGGCACGAAGTCGACGTGGTCGTTGCCGGCCTTGCCGTGGCTGTTGTAGTCGTAGCCCTCGCGGCCCTTGATGTAGTCGGTCAGCGCCTGCGGGACGTCGCCGGAGTCGCCGTACTTGGCGACGATGTCGGCCACGTGGTTGCCGACCATGCCGCCGAACCAGCGGCACTGGTCGCGCATGTGCTGCAGCGACTCGGGGCTGTCGTCGCCGACGTACGCCGGGGCGGCGACGCAGAACGTGATCGCGTCGGGGTCGCGGCCGGCGTCGGCGGCGGCCTTGCGGACCGCGCCGATCATCCACCTCGCGATGTCGACGTCGGCGAGCTGGAGGATGAAGCCGTCACCCACCTCGCCGGTGGTCTTGAGCGCCAGCGGGCCGTACGCCGCGATCCACACCTCGACCTGCGAGCTGCGGGCCCAGGGGAACTGCAGCGTGGTGCCGTTGATCTCGACCGGCCGGCAGTTGGCCAGCTCGCGGATCACGTGGGTCGCCTCACGGACGTCCTTGAGGGTCGTGGGCTTGCCGTTGAGCACCCGGACGGCGGAGTCGCCGCGCCCGATGCCGACGACGGTGCGGTTGCCGTACATCTCGTTGAGCGTGGCGAACACCGACGCCGTGACGGTCCAGTCGCGGGTCGCGGGGTTGGTCACCATCGGCCCGACGATGATCCGGTTGGTCGCGGCCAGGATCGCCGAGTAGATGACGTAGGGCTCCTGCCAGAGCAGGTGGGAGTCGAAGGTCCAGACGTAGTCGAACCCGTGCTCCTCGGCCTGCTTGGCCAGGCCGACGGTGCGCCAGGCGGGTGGGTTGGTCTGCAGCACGACGCCGAAGTCCATGGGGTTCTCCTTTGGTCTGGCGGGGTCTCGACAAGCTCGACCACCGATACTGGCGGGGTCTCGACGAGCTCGACCACCGTCGGGGATCGAGCTTGTCGAGATCAGACGAGGTACTGGGTCAGGCCGCGCTTGAGGTAGTTGCCGTGGCCGGCACGGCCGTGGAACTCACCGTCGGACACGAGCACGGTGCCACGGGAGACCACGACATCGACGTGCCCGTCGATCTCGTAGCCCTCCCACGCACTGTGGTCCATGTTCATGTGGTGGGTCCGACCCTCGCCGATGCCGATGGAGGTGTGGCCGGCGGGGTCGTAGACGACGACGTCGGCGTCGGCGCCCGGGGCGATGACGCCCTTCGTGCCGTAGAGGCCGAACATCCGCGCCGGGGTGGTCGAGGTGAGCTCGACCCAGCGCTCCAGGGTGATCTCGCCGGTGACGACGCCCTGGTACATCAGGTCCATCCGGTGCTCGATGGTGCCGATGCCGTTGGGGATCGCCCGGAAGTCGCCCCGACCGAGCTCCTTCTGGTCCTTCATGCAGAACGGGCAGTGGTCGGTCGACACCATCTGCAAGTCGTTGGTGCGCAGCCCCTGCCACATGGCGTCCTGGTGGCCGTCGGCGCGCGAGCGCAGCGGCGTCGAGCAGACCCACTTGGCGCCCTCGAAGTCGCCCCAGGTCGGGTCGCCGGTGGCGCCCAGCTGCTCCTCGAGCGAGAGGTAGAGGTACTGCGGGCAGGTCTCGCCGAACACGTTCTTGCCGCGGTCGCGCGCCGCGGCGATCTGGGCGACGGCCTGCTTGGCGCTCACGTGGACGACGTACAGCGGCGACTCGGTGAGGTCGGCCAGCATGATCGCGCGGTGGGTGGCCTCCTCCTCCATCTGCCAGGCACGGGCGACGCCGTGGAAGTAGGGCGTGGTCTTGCCCTGGTCGTAGAGCTGCTGGGCGAGCACGTCGATCGCGGGGCCGTTCTCGGCGTGCATCATCGTCAGCAGCCCGAGCTCGGCGGCCTTCTGCATGGCCTTGAGGATCTGGGCGTCGTCGGACATGAAGACGCCGGGGTAGGCCATGAACAGCTTGAAGCTGCTGATGCCCTCGTCGAGCAGGGTCTCCATCGACTTCAGGGAGTGCTCGTCGACCCCGCCGATGATCTGGTGGAAGCCGTAGTCGACGACGGCGTTGCCGGCCGCCTTCTCGTGCCACGTCGCGAGGCCGGTCTCGATGCGCTGGCCGGTGGTCTGGACGGCGAAGTCGATGACGCTGGTGGTGCCGCCCCAGGCCGCGGCCGTCGTGCCGGACTCGAAGGTGTCGCTGGCCTCGGTGCCGCCGAAGGGCAGCTCGAAGTGGGTGTGGGCGTCGATGCCGCCCGGGACGACGTACTTGCCGGTCGCGTCGATCACGGTGTCGACGCTGCCCGCGAGGTCGTGGCCGAGCAGGGTCGAGCCGGGGGCCAGGACGGCCACGATCTTCTCGCCGTCGACCAGGACGTCGGCCAGGCTGCGGCCCGTCGAGCTGACGACGGTGCCGCCGGTGATCAGCAGGGTGCTCATGCGGGGGTTCCTTCCTCCACGGTGGTCGAGGAGGTTGCGCTAGCAACCGTCTCGAGACCACGTCGGCTGCCGTCGGATGGTCTCGAGACGGCCGTGACCGGCCTCCTCGACCGACGTGTGGTCACGTCAGGCCTGCGCGATGTGGGTGTAGGAGTCGGGCCGGCGGTCGCGGTAGAACTGCCAGTCGTCGCGCATCTCCTGGACCAGGTCGAGGTCGAGCTCGCGGACGATGAGCTCCTCGTCGGTGCCCGAGCCCAGCGGGCCGATGTTGTTGCCGCGCGGGTCGATCACCTGGCTGGTGCCGTAGAAGTCGACCGCCAGGTCGCCGTACTCGTTGTCCTCGCGACCGACCCGGTTGGGCTGCAGCACGAAGTAGCCGTTGGCGACCGCGGCGCACGGGCCCTCGACCTCCCACAGCCGGTTGGACAGACCGGGCTTGGTGGCGTTGGGGTTGAACACCATGTGGGCACCGTTGAGACCCAGCTCGCGCCAGCCCTCGGGGAAGTGTCGGTCGTAGCAGATGTAGACGCCGATCTTGCCGACCGCGGTGTCGAAGACCGGGTAGCCGAGGTTTCCGGGGCGGAAGTAGAACTTCTCCCAGAACCGGTCGAGGTGGGGGATGTGGTGCTTGCGGTAGGAGCCCAGGATCGTGCCGTCGGCATCGACCACCACGGCGGTGTTGTAGTAGACGCCGGTCTGCTCCTCCTCGTAGATCGGAAGGATGTGGACCATGTTGAGCTCCTTGGCCAGGGCCGCGAAGCGCTGCACGATCGGGCCGTCGGCGGCCTCGGCGAAGCGGTAGTACTTCTGGTCCTGGGTGATCCCGAAGTAGGGCCCGTAGAACAGCTCCTGGTAGCAGATCACCTGTGCGCCCTGCGCCGCTGCGTCGCGGGAGAACTGCTCGTGCTTGTCGAGCATGGACTCCTTGTCGCCGGTCCACGTGGTCTGGCTGATGGCGGCCTTCACGATCGTCAACGCGTTCTCCCTGGGGTCGTCCGAACTGTTATCGTGGGAGTTGAACATTTCGCGCATGTGACGCTCGTGTCAAGGATTTCCCGTGAATCTGGCCACGCTCGAGGACCGCACCCCCCGGGGCATCGCGGCGGCACTCGGGCGCGCCGTCCGCTCCGGCGAGCTGGCCCCCGGCGAGCGGTTGCCCACCGTGCGCGACGTCGCCGCCGAGCTGGGCGTCTCCCCGGCCACGGTCAGCGCCGCGTGGCAGGCCCTGCGCCGTACCGGCCTCGTCGTGTCCCGGGGACGCGCCGGCACCTACGTCAGCGAGGCGCCCGCGCGGCGGCTGAGCCCGCGGGTCGCCGGGCTGCGCGGACCCTCCGACGACGGCGTCCGGCTCGACCTGTCACGGGGCACTCCCGACCCCGCTCTGCTGCCCGAGCTCGGCCCCGCGCTGCGCCGGGTCTCGGAGCGGGCCACGACGCCCGGCTACCACGAGGAGCCGGTGGTGCCCGAGCTGCGCCGTGCGCTCGCCGCGACGTGGCCGTCGCCGACCGACCAGATCACCGTCGTCGACGGGGCCACCGACGGCGTCGCCCGGGTGCTCGAGCTCGTCGTCTCCTACGGCGACCGGGTCGTCCTGGAGACCCCCGGCTTCCCGCCGTTCTACGACCTCGTCGAGGCGCTGGGGGCCGAGGCGGTGCCCGTCGAGCTCGACGGCTCCGGCGTCCGGCCCGAGTCGCTGCGCCGCGCGCTGGCCACCCGGCCGGCGGCCGTCGTGCTCCAGCCGCGCGCACACAACCCGACCGGGGTCTCCACCACCCCGGCCCGCGCCGAGTCGCTCGCGCGGCTGCTGCGTCGTACGACGCCCACCCCGTGGGTCGTCGAGGACGACCACTCCGGCGCGATCAGCACCGCCCCCGACGTCTCGCTCGGTGCCTGGCTGCCCGGGAGGGTGGTGCACGTGCGGTCCTACTCCAAGACCCACGGCCCCGACCTGAGGGTCGCCGCCCTCGGCGGGCCGACCGACTTGGTCGACGCCCTGGTCGCGCGCCGGATGCTCGGCCCGGCCTGGACGTCCCGGATGCTCCAGACGATCCTGCTCGACCTGCTCACCACGTCGCGCTCGATGGACGAGGTCGGCGAGGCCCGCCGCCAGTACTACGGCCGGCAGCAGGCCCTCGTCGCCGCGCTGGCGGCGCACGGCCTCGTCGTACCGACCCCCGACGGCATCAACCTGTGGCTGCCCGTCCGCGACGAGCAGGCGGCCGTCCTCCACCTCGCCGCCGCCGGCATCCGCGTGGCCGCCGGGTCGCCGTTCCTGGCCGCGGGCGAGACCGGGTCGTTCGTGCGCGTGACGTCGGGGCTGGTGCCGCCCGAGGACGCCGACGAGGTCGCCGCGGCGCTGGTTGCCGCGGCGAGCGTGGGCCTGGGCTAACCCACGGACTCGAGCGTGCTCTCGAACCGGAGGGGGACGACGTCGAGGTCGCGTCCGCGGTCGTTGCGGTCCTGCGACGTGACCTCGCCGAGGTCCTCGTCGTCGACGAGCGACTGCACGAGCTCGACCACCTCCGGGGTGTCGCTGTCGCCGTGCACCTCGATGAGCACGTCGCCGCGGAAGTCGTCGTTCGCGTGGCCGATGACGGTCGGGGCTGCCCCGCCGGGGGTGCGTCGGACCACCTCGCGCAGCGGGCCGTTCGCCGAGCACGAGACTCGGGTGTAGCCGTCGTCGGAGCCGCATTGATACGGTCCCTCGGTCGAGGTCCTGACGGAGACGGAGACCGAGGCGACCTCCGGGTCCGTGGTCTCGACGACCGCGTGCGTGCCGCCCTTCCCCGTCACGGCGACCGAGGTGATCGTCCGGTCACCGAGGTGGTCGATGATGGCCACCGCCAGGCCGCGCGGGGTCGTCTCCGGCGTGAACTCGAGGACGTCCTGGGACGACGGGACCACGCCGTCCTCGTCCGGCGTCAGGACGACGTACGCCGCCGCGACCACCGTGAGGATCGCCAGCGCGGCCAGCACGGACCGGAGGATGCGGGACACGCGGCGATCGTAGGCGAGCGGGGGTTTCAGCCCCGTCCGTCCCGGCAACCTGTCTAGACATGGACCAGATCAACCTCGACCACGCGGCCTTCACCAAGGCGATCGCGGACGTGCGTGAGGCGGCCGGTCAGCTGCGCCAGGACCGGGCCCGCATCGACGACCGCGTCAGCGGCTTCCTGGGTGACGGGTGGACCGGCATCGCTGCCGACTCGTTCGTCGACGCGTGGGGCGACTGGAAGGCCGGCTCGACCGACGTCCTGGAGGGCCTGGTCGCGATGGCGGACCTCATGCAGGCCACCCACCAGGACCTGACCGACCGGGACGACGACTCGGCCCAGAACATGAACCAGGTCTCGAGCAAGATCATCGCGAGGCTCGGCTGATGAGCGACAGCTTCACCATCGACCCCGACGAGCTCGACGCCGTGATCGCCGACATCGCCCGCACCGAGACGGCCCTCGAGACGCTCAGCAACGACCTGCGGCAGCAGATCCAGGCTCTGCACGCCGAGTGGGAGGGGCTCGCGGCGCAGGCCCACGCCGAGGCACAGCAGGAGTGGGACCAGGGCATGGCGGCGATGCGCGGCGCACTGGCCGACATCCGCGCGGCGGCAGAGACTGCGGGCAGCAACTACCGCGGGGCCGCCGAGGCGAACCGGTCGATGTGGGCGGGGCTGGCTTGAACATCGCACTCGACGTCAGCGGCGGTGGCTACGACTCGGCCGCCGAGGCCTTCGTCGGCGGCAACCAGGCGATCGCGCGCGGCTACACGTCGCTGGTCGGCAAGCTGTCCGGCTACTCGGCGATGGCCGGCGACGACACGTCGTCGGAGGACTTCGTCGCCAACTACGACTCCGCCGCCGCCGACACGGTCGGCGCCATCGCCGAGCTGGCCACGGCCTACGGCAACCTGGCACTGCTCACCGCCACCAGCGGCAAGAACCACGGCGACGCCAACCGCGGATCCGTCTACGGCGGCGCAGCCGCAGGGGGAGGCGACGCAGCCGAACCCCAGCCCGACGTCGTGTCCGCCTACACCCCGCCCAGCTCGTTGGGTGGCGACAACCAGGACATGCCGGAGTTCTGGAACCTCGTGGTCGACCACCTCCAGGGCTGGGCCTGGCCCAGCGCCGACACCGGCAAGCTGCGTGAGGCGGCCGGCACCTGGCGGGCCGTGGCCGACGACATCGACCGGGCGCCCTCGTTCGCCTCGGTCGCCGACTCCCACCTCTCGGGGCAGAAGTCGCCCGAGATCCCCTTCGCCCGTACGGCGATCGGCGAGCTCAAGACCCAGACCACCGACCTGGCCGCCCACTGCCGCGAGCTCGCCGGCGCGTGCGACGACTACGCCGAGCAGGTCGACACGACCCGCGACACGATCAAGGGCCTGATCAAGGACCTGGCGATCGAGGTCGGGGCGACGGCTGTCGTCAGCGGTCTGCTCAGCGTCGTCACCTTTGGCGGCGCGGCCGCGGTCGGGGCCGGCGTCGCGCTGCAACGGGCGATCTCATGTGCCCGCAACATCATCAAGGCGCTGATGGCGCTCAAGGCGGTCCGCGCCATCGGGACGATGGTGCGGACCCTGCCCAAGATCCGCAGCGTCCGCTCGGCCCTGAAGAAGTTCCAGAACATCCGCAAGGTCCGTCGGGCCGCGAAGGGCATCGACAAACAGCTCTGGTCGCCGGGCAAGTGGACACGGCCGAAGAACGCGCTCAAGCACTTCAACAAGCACAAGGGGGAGTTCCCCGGTGTGCGCAACGCCAAGGAGTACGTCGAGGCAGCCAAGAAGTTCATGACCGACCCGCCGCCCGGCACCTACACGCGCGTCCGCGAGTCGGACGGCGCGATCATGCGTTACAACCCCGACAGCAACACGCTCGGGATCATGACGAAGGACGGCGTGATGCAGACGATGTTCAAGCCGCAGGTCGGCAAGCACCCGTTCCCCACCAACTGGGACTATTTCCTCCATGGCTGAGCCGATCACCACCTGCCGCGTCTGTGGTTACGACTGGGGCGAGCCCCCGTGGGGCGTGGGCAACGACGCCGCCACCTTCTGGATCTGCCCGTGCTGCGAGGTGGAGGCCGGCTACGAGGACAACAGCCCGGCGTCGACGCGCGCCTACCGTGCCGAGTGGCTCGCCAAGGGCGCCCCGTGGTCGGACCCCGACGAGGCGCACGACGGGCTGTCGACCGAGGAGCGTCTGACCCACGTGCCCCCGGGGTTCGAGTGACGTCGGTCGAGCCTGGTGACGACGACTCGGTCCTGGCGTTCACCCGGGGTGACGCCGAGGCGGCCGGCCACCTGCGCGCCGCGCTGCGCGCGATCGCCGACGAGCAGGCCGGCACCCCGCTCGGACGACTCGTCGAGTCGACCCTGGCCGGCCGCACCGAGATGCGCGCGCTGGCGGACTACCCCGACTTCGTCGCCCTGACCGACCGGGGCGCCCGCGCCTACGAGGAGGCGTGGCAGTCCCTCGACCCCGAGGAGCGCGCCCGGCTGACCGAAGAGGCCGAGCGCGAGCTCGACGATCCCGACCGAGCGGACCACCGCGAGCCGTGAACGACGCCGGCCCGGACCCCCTTGAGAGGGTCCGGGCCGGCGTACGTCGGTGCCGTCGTGCGGTGCGGTCAGGTCAGGCGGGGAACGAGCCGCCCGAGGAGGCCAGGTCGCGCAGCCACGGGGTGGGCTCGAAGCGGGTCCCGTAGAGCTTGGCGAGCTCGTCGGCGCGCAGCACGAACGCCTGCAGGCCGATCTCGCCGGTCACCGGGTGCTCGTAGCCGGTCATGAACTGGGCCGCGCCGCCGGTCATGGGCGGGAAGCCGATGCCCATGATCGAGCCGATGTTGGCCGCGGCGGCCGAGGTGATGACGCCCTCCTCGAAGCACTTGGCCGTCTCGAGGGCCTCGGCGAACAGCATCCGGTCCTTCATGTCCTCGATCGGGATCTGCTTCTCGGCCGGCGGGAACTCGCCGGCGAGGCCGGTCCAGATCGAGCCGCGGTTGCCGTCGACGTAGTCGAAGAAGCCGGCGCCCTTGAGCCGCGAGGGGCGGCCCAGGTCGATCATCCGGCGTACGACGGCGACACCCGGGTGCTCGACGTACGGCGTCCCGTCGCGCTCCGCGGCATCGCGCGAGGCCTTCTCGATCTTGGCCATCAGCTCCATGTTGAGCTCGTCGGTCAGCTGCAGCACGCCGACCGGGTAGCCGGCCTGGGTGGTGGCCCGCTCGACGGAGTAGGGGTGGACGCCCTCGGCCAGCATGGCCAGGCCCTCCATCACCTGGGTGCCGATGACGCGCGAGGTGTAGAAGCCGCGGCTGTCGTTGACGACGATCGGCGTCTTCTTGATCTGCTGCACGACGTCGTAGGCCTTGGCGAGCGCCTCGTCGGAGGTCTCCGCGCCCTTGATGATCTCGACCAGCGGCATCTTGTCGACGGGGCTGAAGAAGTGCAGCCCGATGAAGTCCTTCGGCCGGGCCACGCCCTCGGCGAGCTCGGTGATCGGCAGGGTGCTCGTGTTGGAGCACAGCAGCGCGTCGGGGTCGACGTGCTTGACCGCCTCGGCGAAGACCTGGTGCTTGAGCGTGGGGTCCTCGAAGACGGCCTCGATGACCAGGTCGCAGCCGGCCAGGTCGGCGTAGTCGTCGGTGGCCGTGATCCGGGCGAGCAGCTCGTCGGCCTTCTCCTGGGCTAGCTTGCCGCGGCTGACCGCCTTGGCGTTGAGCTTCTCGGTGTAGGCCTTGCCCTTCTCGGCGTTCTCGAGGGCGACGTCCTTGAGGACGACCTCGATGCCGGCGCGGGCACACGAGTAGGCGATGCCGGCACCCATCATGCCGGCGCCGAGGACGCCGACCTTGGTGGCCTTCCACGGCGCGATGCCCTGCGGGCGCAGCGCGCCGGAGTTGATCGCCTGCAGGTCGAAGAAGAACGCCTGGATCATGTTCTTCGAGCCCTGGTTGACGATCAGGTTGGTCAGGTAGCGGCTCTCGATGCGCGAGGCGGTGTCGAAGTCGCGACCGGCGCCCTCGACCGCGGCGCTGAGGATCGCCCGGGCGGCGGGGTAGACGGCACCCTTCGTCTGCTTGCGCAGCAGCGCGGGGAACGCCGGCAGGAAGCCCGCGATCGCGGGGCTCTTGACCGAGCCGCCGGGCATCTTGTAACCCGGCGCGTCCCAGGGGTTCTGGGTCGCCTCGGGGTTGGCCTTGATCCACGCCTTGGCAGCGGGGACCAGCTCCTCGCGGGTCGCGACGACCTCGTCGATGAGCCCGGCCTTGAGCGCCGCCGCGGGCTTGAACTGCGTGCCCTGCAGCAGCACCGTCATCAGTCCGTCCTGCAGGCCGAACTTGCGGACCACGCGGGTCACGCCGCCACCGCCGGGCAGCAGCCCGAGGCTGACCTCGGGCAGGCCGACCACGGCCTTGGGGTCGTCGACCACGATGCGGTGGTTGGTGGCCAGGGTGATCTCGTAGCCACCGCCCAGGGCCGCGCCGTTGATCGCCGCGACGACCGGCTTGGGCAGCTTCTCGAGGCGGCGCAGGGCCGCCTTGACGCTCTCGGCCAGCGCGTAGATCTCGGCGGCGTCGGCCTTGGTCGCCTCGATCATGTTCTTGAGGTCGCCGCCGGCGAAGAAGGTCTTCTTGGCCGAGGCGACCACGACGCCGGTGACGGCGTTCTCGTCGGCCGCCAGCTCGTCGTACAGCGCGTCGACGGCCTTGGTCATCGAGTCGATGTAGAGCTGGTTCATCGTGTTGGCCGACTGGTTCGGGTCGTCCAGGGTCAGGGTGACGATGCCGTCGGCGTCCTTGTCGTAACGCACGGCGGTCTGGGTGTCGGTGGTGGTGTCAGTCATGCGTGGTTCCTGTCAGTTCGTACGGCGTCATGGGGTGCTCTGGGCGCATCGGCTGCGGGGGTCTCGACACCGGTTCGCGACTTCGCAGGCTCAGCCGCGACGCCGGATGCTCGACCACCATCAGCTGGCGTGACCTCGTCCCTCGGTCACACCAGCTCGACGATGGTGGCGATGCCCATGCCGCCGCCGACGCACAGCGTGGCGAGGCCGCGCTTCTGGTCGCGGCGGGCGAGCTCGTCGATGAGGGTGCCGAGGATCATCGCGCCGGTGGCGCCGAGCGGGTGGCCCATGGCGATGGCGCCCCCGTTGACGTTGGTGATCTCGTGGCTGATGTCGAGGTCGCGCATGAACCGCATCGCGACGGCGGCGAACGCCTCGTTGATCTCGAACAGGTCGATGTCGCCGACCTCGAGGCCGGCCTTGGCCAGCGCCTTGCGGGCGGCCGGCGCCGGACCGGTGAGCATGATCGTCGGGTCGGCGCCACTGACGGCCATCGAGATGATGCGCGCGCGGGGCGTCAGGCCGAGGTCGATGCCGACCTGCTCGGTGCCGATCGCCATCAGGGCGGCGCCGTCGACGATGCCGGAGGAGTTGCCGGCGTGGTGGACGTGGTCGATCTTCTCGATCCAGTGGTACTTCTCGAGCGCCACGTCGTCGAAGCCGGCGTCGGCGCCGATGCCGGCGAAGCTCGGCTTGAGCCCGGCGAGGCCCTCGGGGCTGGTGTCGGGACGGATCGTCTCGTCGTGGTCGAGGATCGTCAGGCCGCTGAGGTCACGGACCGGGACGACGGCGTCGGAGAAGTAGCCGTTGGCCCACGCCTTGGCGGCACGGTGGTGCGACTCGGCGGCGTAGGTGTCGACGTCGTCGCGGCTCCAGCCCTCGATCGTCGCGATCAGGTCGGCGCCGATGCCCTGCGGCACGAAGCCGGTGCGCAGCGCGGTGGCGGGGTCCTGGGCCCAGGCGCCGCCGTCGGAGCCCATGGCGACGTTGGACATCGACTCCACGCCGCCGGCGAGGATGAGGTCCTCCATGCCGCCGCGGATGCGGGCTGCGGCCTGGTTGACGGCCTCGAGGCCCGAGGCGCAGAACCGGTTGAGCTGCACGCCCGCGACGGTGTCGGGGTAGCCGGCCGCCAGCGCCGCGGTCTTGGCGATGTCGCCGCCCTGCTCGCCGACGGGCGAGACGACACCGAGGACGACGTCGTCGACGCGGGCCGGGTCGAGGCCGGGGTTGCGGGTCTTGACCTCGTCGAGGAGGCCCACGATGAGATCGATCGGCTTCACCTCGTGGAGGGAGCCGGCGGCCTTGCCCTTGCCGCGCGGGGTGCGCAGGTGGTCGTACACGAATGCTTCTGCCATGACCGTCCTCAGGTTGCTCTAGCGATGTGTTCCGCGAAGGGGTGCTTGCTCCCCACGATTGTGACACCAATACTGTCACTGTCGTCAAGGAAACCCGAGTCCGTACGCCGAGTGAGAGGGGTCACGTCATGTCGGCACCGTCGCCCCGTGCGTCATCCAGCCCGTCGCCCGACCTGCTGACGCTCGAGCAGCTGTGCGACCGCGTCGGGCTCTCGGTGCGCAACGTGCGCTTCTACACCTCGCGCAACCTCGTGCCGCCGCCGATCCGCCGGGGCCGCTCGGGCTACTACTCCGACGAGCACGTCGCCCGCCTCGAGCTGGTGCAGGAGCTCCAGGCCCACGGCTTCACGCTCGCAGCGATCGAGCGCTACGTCTCCGCGCTGCCCGAGGACGCCGAGCCCGAGGACATCGCCCTGGCCCGCACGATGCTCGCCCCGTGGCAGTCCGACCTGCCGGTCGACATGGAGCGCGACGAGCTCGAGCGCCGCGCCGGCCGTGCCCTGTCCGAGGAGGACGTCGCCACCCTGGTCGCCCTCGGCATCGTCCGGGTGCGCGCCGACCGGTTCCTCGTGGCCCGCACCCAGCTCGGCATCGGCGTGCACCTGCTCGACCTCGGGTTCCCGCGGGAGGTCGCCGAGGCGGCCCGTGCGGTCTACCTCGACCACGGTCGGCAGATGGCCGAGGAGCTGCACCGGGTCATCGCCGAGCAGCTCGCCCCGCGCTACGGCGCGGACGAGTCCCAGCGGTTCCAGGAGGTCATGGAGAGCCTCAAGCCGCTCTCGGTCGGCGGCCTGGTGACGGCGTACGAGAACGCGGTGGCCAAGGCCGCCCGCGAGGCGACCCGCCGCTGACCCGTCGCCCATGGGCGACGGGTCAGCGTCAGATTCGCGGTCACCCGTCGCCCATGGGGGACGGGTCAGCGAAAAAGCCAGCACGCCGGCCCGTCGTGGCGAGACGTCGGGCCGGCGTGGTTCGTGGCGGCTGCGGAGCAGCCGGGGTCGAGCGGTGGGGTCAGCGGCGACCGGAGAAGCTGGACGCCGAGTGGCTGCCGCCGGAGCTGGCCGAGGCTGCGCCGGCACCGGTACGACGACGACCGCCGCCACCGCCGTTGCCGCCCTGCTTGGGGGCGCCGGAGCCACTGCGCGGGCCGGACTGCTTGGCCTGGCCGCCCTGCTTGGGGGCGCCGCCGCCGGAGCGGCGTCCGCCGCCCGAGCGGGCACCGCCGCCGTTGCCGCCACCGGTGCGGTTGCGGCCGTTGCCGCGACCGCCGCCGGCCGAGGAGGACTGGACGTCCTGACCCGACGCGGTCAGCTCGAGGCCACCGGGCACCAGCACCCGCTCGCCGGGGGCGAGCTGGACGAGCACCGGGTGCGACGCGCCGGACATCTTGGTGAGCGTGGGCTTGATGCCGGCCGCGCGGGTGAGCTGACGGACGTCGCGCACCTGCTCGTCGGTCATCAGGGTGACCACGGTGCCGGCGGCACCGGCGCGGGCGGTACGGCCCGAGCGGTGCAGGTAGGCCTTGTGCTCGGTCGGCGGGTCGGCGTGGACGACCAGCGCGACGTCGTCGACGTGGATGCCACGGGCGGCGATGTCGGTCGCGACGAGCGTGGTGGCCTGGCCGGAGTGGAACGCCTCCATGTTGCGGGTGCGGGCGTTCTGGCTCAGGTTGCCGTGCAGGTCGACGGTCGGGACGCCGCTCTTGTTGAGCTGGCGGGCCAGGGCCTTGGCCCCGTGCTTGGTGCGGGTGAACACCACGGTGCGACCGGGGGCGGAGGTCAGGTCGACCAGCACCTGCACGCGGTGCTCGCGGGCCAGGTGGAGGACGTGGTGGTCCATCGTCGAGACCGGCGACTGCGCCGAGTCGGCCTCGTGCACGGTCGGGTTGGTCAGGAACTTCTTGACCAGCACGTCGATCGCGTTGTCGAGGGTGGCCGAGAACAGCAGCCGCTGGCCCGAGCGCGGGGTGGCCTCGAGCAGGCGGCGTACGGCGGGCAGGAAGCCCAGGTCGGCCATGTGGTCGGCCTCGTCGAGGATCGTGATCTCGATGCTGGCCATCGAGGCGTGACCCTGCTGGATGAGGTCCTCGAGCCGGCCGGGGCAGGCCAGGACGATGTCGACGCCGCGCCGCAGGCCGTTGACCTGGGGGTTCTGGCCGACGCCGCCGAAGACGGTCTGGGTGGTGAGCCCGGTCGCCTGGGCGAGCGGGATCAGGGCCTCGTGGATCTGACCCACGAGCTCACGTGTCGGGGCCAGGATCAGGGCGCGGGGCTTGCCGGCGGCCGGGCGCTTGCCCGACTGCACCAGCCGGGTGACCAGCGGGAGCAGGAAGGCGTAGGTCTTGCCGGAGCCGGTACGGCCGCGGCCGAGCACGTCGCGCCCGGCGAGCGAGTCGGGCAGCGTGGCGGCCTGGATCGGGGTCGGGGTGGTGATGCCGCGTGCGGTCAGGATCGAGACGAGCTCGTCCGGCACGAGGAGGTCGGAGAACGAAGGAACAGAAGTCACAGGAGATCACTCACGTTGGTGTGTCTCACCAAGCTGTCCCGCCGGCGGCGGGAGGAGTAGCGGTGCCTCACGAGGAGGGGCGCCGACAGAAGTCTGCGCGGGAGCCCGAGGCAAGACTGTGCGGGCTGCTATCGCCAGACTCTATCCGCTTGCGGGGTGAACCCCGGCATCGTGACGCTTCCCTACGCTGTGGGGATGGCCACTGTCCTGCTGACCGGCGCGACCGGGTTCGTCGGTCGACGTCTCGCGCCCGTGCTGGTCGAGCGAGGGCATGACGTACGCGCGATGACCCGCCGTCCCGACGACTACGAGGGTCCCGGCGAGGGTGTCTACGGCGATGTCGGCGACACCGACTCGCTCGACCGGGCGCTCGCGGGCGTCGACCTGGCCGTCTACCTGGTGCACTCCCTCGACGACGACGACTTCGAGCGCAAGGACGCCGACGCCGCGGAGGCGTTCGGTCGGGCTGCCGCCGCGGCCGGCGTGCAGCAGATCGTCTACCTCGGCGGCCTCGGCGCCGAGGGAGACGATCTCTCTCCCCATCTGCGCTCGCGCCGTGAGGTCGAGGGCAAGCTGGGCCTGGGCGGCGTACCCGTCACGGTGCTGCGCGCGGCCATCGTCGTCGGCGCCGGCGGCATCTCGTGGGAGATCACCCGCCAGCTGGTCAAGAACCTGCCGGCCATGGTCGTGCCCAAGTGGGTCAACACGCGCACCCAGCCGATCGCGGTGGACGACGTGATCCGTTACCTCGTCGGCGTGATCGGCAACGAGGCGACCTACGGCCGGGTGCTGGAGATCGGTGGGCCCGAGCAGCTGACCTACCTGGAGATGATGCAGCAGGCCGCGCAGGTCATGCTCGGGCGCAAGGTCCCGATCATCACCGTGCCCCTGCTGACGCCGTCGCTGTCGTCGCACTGGATCGCGTTCGTGACCGACGTCGACACCACGACGGCCAAGAACCTGATCGACTCGATGGCCACCGAGGTCGTCGTCACCGACGACGCGATCCTTGCGCTCGTGCCGGGCGACCGGACGGCCTACCAGGACGCCGTACGGCAGGCGATCGAGGAGTCGAAGCAGCCGGCCTGAGACCGGCTGCGCGGCCCGGCTGCGGCGATCAGACGCCGAAGATGGCCGGCAGCGCGAGCAGCATGGTCAACGACCAGGTGCAGTGCGTGAGGATCGGGGCCAGGATGCCGCCGGAGGCGCGACGCTGCAGCCCGGTGATCACGCCGAGCAGGATCGCGGCGAACGCCAGCATCACGTTGCCGGTCGCAGCCGTGGCGATGGTGTAGGCCACGGTGGTCCAGGCCACGGGGTACTTGGAGATAGCGGCGTAGGCCGCGCCGCGGAAGAAGAGCTCCTCGGCCACTCCGTTGACGGCCGTCACGACCACCAGGACCGGCAGGTAGCCCTCGCTGGCGAAGCCCAGCACGTTGCGGATCTGGTCGGCGAGCGGACCGATCTCGCGCACGACCAGCGCGCCGAGCACGAAGACGCCGGCGAGCGCTGCCCCGATGAGCAACGGCTGGACGATCGGGCGGACCTCCATGTCCTTCACCGTGATCCGGCCCAGGTAGATCGGCCCGCTGGCGAACGCCCCGACGGTCCACACCCCGGCCAGCACCAGCGACATCACGACGAACGCCGTGCTGCCCTGCTCGAGCCGCAGGAGGGTCCCGAGGACGATCGCCCCCAGCACGACGAACGCGCCCGTGACGATGCGGCGGCGCCGCAGCGCCCGCTCGCTCATCCGGTGATCACGGGGGACGACGTCCCACAGCGACCGCTGAACCCACTGCCTCACCACAGCACTCACCCCTCGTCGTACACGCTAGGACACGGGTGGAGATGTCGGTGTGACGAGGGGTGAGGAGGCGGCGGCGACGGTTACTTCGTCAGGCCGTCCTTGATGTCCTTGGCGGCGTCCTTGACCTTCTCGACGCCGTCCTTGAGCGAGGCGGAGGCCTGGTCGCCCTTGCCCTCGGCCTCGAGGCTCTCGTCGCCGGTGGCCCTGCCCGTGGCCTCCTTGCCCTGACCCTTGAGGTCTTCGGCCTTGTTGCTGATCTTGTCTCCGAGTCCCACGGGAGTGCTCCTTCGCAGTAGGTGCCGGCGTCGTACGGCGCCGTCGTCCTCCACAGAACCACGCGGCTGGTGGGCGAGACTCACCCCGTGGGAGATGGCTGAGGGGGAACGGCGACCGGCCTGGTCGACAAAGTACGTAGGAAGTCACGTACACTTGTACGTCATTCCTCCCGTACGAACGGAGTCGGCCGTGGACACCACCCCCATCTCGCCCCAGCCGGGGTCGACGATCGATCCAGCGAGCGCGGTTCGGCGCCGCGACGTGCTGCGGAGGGCACGCGAGGAGTTCACCGCCGGGAACAACCTCAGCCTCACCGACCCCCGACGGATGGGGAAGACGGTGCTGCTGGATCTTCTCGTCGACGACCCGGGTGCAGGCCTGTTGGCGATCAAGATCGACTACGAGGGCGTCCGGAGCAGCACCGAGTTCGTGCTTCGCACCCTCGAAGGACTCCGAGCGCATCGCGGGCTCGCGTCCCGGACCAGGGATCGATGGCGGACCTTCTTCGACAACGTCGACCTGGATCTCGGACTCGGGCCGGTGAAGCTCGGGGTCGCCGCCACCGGCCGGTCGGCGACGGCGTTGTTGTCGGACGTCATCCTCGCGGTCGAGGAGCACCTCCCGCCCGAGGCGCTACTGGTCGTCGCCATGGACGAGGTCCCCATCGCGATCGCCAACATCAAGGACAACGAGGGCCCAGCCGCTGCGCATCAGCTGCTGCAGTGCCTGCGAGAACTGCGCCGACGACGGTCGCGCCTGCGGTGGATCCTCTGCGGATCGATCGGCTTCCATCACGTGCTGCGGGCGTGCGGGGCCACCGAGGGCGTCATCAACGACCTGGTCAACCTGCCCCTGGGCCCCATGACCCAGCCCGAAGCGGTCGAGCTGGCCCATCGGCTGCTGCTGGGCATCGGCCACACGCCGACCGACCCAGCAGTCTCCGAGATGGTCCGGGTCACCGAACGCATCCCGTTCCTGCTCCACGCCCTCGCCCATCGACTCCGCGAGTCCGGCCTCGCGACCGACGCCACCCGTGTGGTGTCGGTGTTCGACGAGTTCGTGGGCGACCGCGAGGACAGCCGAGCCCTGACCCACCTGGTCACCCGGCTCGACCCCCTCTACGAGGGTCGAGTGCGCGAGGCCGAGCTGCTCCTGGACCGGGTGGCCACCGCAGGGTCGGTTCCCACCGCTGACGTGCTCACCCAGGGGTCCGACCAGATCCGCTTGATCCTCGACGACCTCGTCGACGACCACTACCTCGTCGAGGGTGCCGACGCGATCAGGTGGCGGTACGACGTGCTGCGTCGCGTGTGGCACCGCCGCCGGAGGCTGTCGTCATGAGCGCTGCTCCGAGGTCGCACTTCACCCCGTCCCTGATGGCACCCGAGCTGTTGGAGCGGCTCTTCGTCGCGCGCGACGACCTGCTCACCGACATCGTCGACCGTGTACGACGCGCTGCGACCTCGCAGGAACGCAACCACACGCTCCTCGTCGGCCCGCGGGGCGCTGGGAAGACCCACCTGGTCTCACTGGTCCATCATCGCGTCCGCGGCCTGATCGACGAGGGTGCCCGACTGCACGTGGCGTGGCTTCCCGAGGATCCCTGGACCATCGCGTCGCACCGGCACCTGCTCGGCGCGATCCTGGAGCGTCTCGACGTGCCTCCCGCACCGACCGCCGACGAGCGGGAGCACCAGATCCGGGTGGCGGCTCAGGCCGGAGGCCCGGTGGTGGTGCTGCTGGAGAACCTCGACCAGGTGATGCACCAGATCGGCGAGGACGGTCAGCAACGGCTCCGACACCTGCTCCAGGCCGATCGGTCCCTGCTGCTGGTCGCCACGACGACTCGTCTGGACCGATCGCTGTCGGAGCAGGCGAGCCCGTTCTACGCGTTCTTCACGACCTCGCGGCTCGCGCCGCTCGACACCGACGAGGCCGCGGCGATGCTGACCCGCATCGCGATCGAGAACGGCCAGGACGACCTCGTCGACTACCTGGCCTCCGACCAGGGTCGGGCCCGACTTCGTGCCATCGCCCACCTCGCCGGCGGGCAGCCGCGGATGTGGTCACTGCTCTCGACCTCGCTGTCCGTGGACGGCCTCTCCGAGCTGGTGGAGCACCTGATCGCCAGGGTCGACGACCTCACGCCGTACTACCAGGAGCAGCTGGCTCGACTCTCGCCTCAGCAACGACTGGTCGTTGCCGAGCTGGCCGAGGCCGACCGCCCTCTCCACGTGCGCGAGCTCGCGGAGCGGATCGAGGCGGACCAGCGAAGCGTGGGGCGCACGATGGTCGACCTGCTCGACCGCGGCTGGGTGTCTCAGGTCTCGAGCTCCTCGACCACGACGTTGACACCGGCCGCAACAGATCGGCGCCGGACGCACTACGAACTGGCCGAGCCGATGGCTCGACTCGCCTTCCAGGTCAAGGACGGCCGCCAGCAACCGCTCCGCCTCGTCGTCGACTTTCTCAAGCACTGGTTCGACCGGCTGCAGCTGCAGGTGCCGTCAGCTCAACTGACGACGGCCGAGTACCTGTCAGCGGCATTGGCCGCGCAGGACGAACCCGTGGTCAGGGTGTCGCGTTTCCTCACGGACTACGCCAGCTCACGTGTGAATGGCGCGTCACTCACCCTTCTCATGCACCTGTCGGACGTCCTCGAGGGCCGTGAACCCGACGGCCTGCTCAGTCTGCCCACGCCCGTCAGAAGGGCCGTCGAGCACGCCCTGGCAGGTCGGTCGGTCGTCCGCATACAAGCGGAGGTGCTGGTCGAGGCCACGTTCGCGTTCATCACGGATGGTGCCGCAGATGTCGACGCCTGGGTCGAACGCGCAGAACGGATCTTCCGTTCCACGCCGGAGAGTCAGCGCTTCATGCTGAGCGGAGCGATGGCGTCGTGGCTCGAGCTGGCTGGAAGACCAGCCGCAGCCGACGCTGCTTGGGCGATTGCCTCCGCTGCCGTGGCGACGTACCCGCATGACGTACTCCACTCGGCGCTCGACCTCGCGTTGACGTTTCTCGTGACGCGCGACGCTGGCGAGGCAGCCGACCTGCAGCAGTGGGCCAGTGACCAAGTGGCCCACAGATTGGCAGACCACGAGCTGGCGGCCGAGATCGCCAGCATTGCGGAGCGCTGGCGTTCGGACGGCTAGTCGAACTGGAGCACCCCGTCGTCGATCTTGCCGGTGCGGATGGAGCGGACGTCGACGTAGTAGTTCTGCTTCAGCGCCCACGGGGCCCGGTCGCCCTGGCGCGGCAGGCCGTCGAGGGCACGCTGGACGTAGCCCGAGGCGAGGTCCATGAAGGGGCGTTCGCCGACGCTCTCGTCCTTGACCGGGACCACGGCCCGGACGCCGGTGTCGTCCATGTGGCGCAGGAGCCGGACGACGTAGTCACCGACGAGGTCGGCCTTGAGGGTCCAGGAGGCGTTGGTGTAGCCGATGGTGAAGACGAAGTTGGGGATGCCGCTGACCATCAGGCCCTTGTAGGTCATGGTCTCGTGGGCCACGAACGGCTCTCCGTCGACGGTCACCGCGATGCCGCCGAACAGCTTGAGCCTGAGCCCGGTCGCACTGACGATGATGTCGGCCTCGAGCTCCTTGCCGGAGGAGAGCCGGATGCCCGTGTCGGTGAACGTGTCGATGGTGTCGGTCACGACGTCGGCCTTGCCCGAGCGCAGCGCGCGGAACAGGTCGCTGTTGGGGACGACGCACAGGCGCTGGTCCCAGACGTTGTAGGGCGGCTGGAAGTGCTCGTCGTAGGAGAGGTGCTCGGGGAGCTGGCGCTCGGTGACGCGGCGGACGAGCTTCCTGGAGACGTCGGGCAGCCGCTGGGCGAGCTGGTAGTTGGCGACCAGCTTGGCGATGTTGGCGCTGCGGACGATCGGGGAGCTCAGCCTGGTCGGGAGGCGGCGCAACGCCACGGCGAGCGGGTCCTTCGCGGGCTGCGGGAGGATGTAGGTCGGCGTGCGCTGCAGCATGGTCACCTTGGCGGCGGTCGGCGCCATCGACGGCACCAGCGTCACCGCGGTCGCGCCGGAGCCGATGACCACCACCTTCTTGTCCGAGTAGTCGAGGTCCTCGGGCCAGAACTGCGGGTGGACGACCTGGCCGCCGGCGGCCTCGAAGTCCTCGCGCCCCGGGAAGACGGGCGCGTGGCCCCCCTCGTAGTCGTAGTAGCCGGTGGCCCCCCAGAGGAACCCGGCGGTCATGGTGAGCTCGGTCCCGTCGTGGTCGATCGTGACCGTCCAGCGGGCCGTCTCGCTGTCCCAGCTCGCGGCGGTGACCTTGGAGCGGTAGCGGATGAGCTTGTCGACGCCGTACTCCTCGGCGACGGTGCGCACGTAGTCGAGGATCAGCGCGCCGTCGGCCAGCGCGGTGTCGCTGGGCCAGGGCCGCCACTTGTAGCCGAACGTGAACATGTCGGAGTCGGAGCGGATGCCGGGGTAGCGGAACAGGTCCCACGTACCGCCGCTCGCCTCGCGCGCCTCGAGGAGCGCAACGGTGCGGCCGGGGTGGCCGGTCCTCAGCTGGCAGGCGGCGCCGATGCCGCTCAGGCCGGCGCCCACGATGAGGACGTCGACGTGCTCGGGAGTGCTCATGGTCCCCGACCCTAGGGGCTTATTGACACATATTCAACAGCCGGGCGGTGGGGGTCAGGTCTGGACGGCGACGCCACGCTCGAGCAGGCCGTCGACGTCGGCGACGCCCCAGGCGGTGAGGGCGGCTCGCGTGTGCTCGCCGGGGCCGGGCGGCGGCGAGCCCAGCGTCGCCTCGGTGCGCGAGAAGCGCGGGGCGGGCACGGGCTGGGTCATCCCGTCCTTGACGACGAACGTGCCACGGGCGGCCAGGTGGGGGTGGTCGGGTGCCTCGCTGATCGGGATGATCCCGGCGACGCAGGCGTCGGTGCCCTCGAAGAGGTCGATCCACTCCCGCTGCGTCCGGCTCGCGAAGGTCTCGGTGAGGAGGGCGCGCATCTCGTCGTAGCGGTCGAGGTCGGCCTGCCCGGGGCAGGTGTCCTTGATCTCGAGGAGGGTGACGAGCGTGTCGAAGAACTGCGGCTCGAGCGACCCGACGCTCAGGTGCTTGCCGTCGGAGGTCTCGTAGATGTCGTAGAACGGGACGCCGCCGTCGAGCAGGTTGGCCGCGCGCTCCTCGTGGTAGCCGCCGGAGTTGGCGAACGCGTTGGTCATCGCGTTGAGGTGGGCGGTGCCGTCGACGATGGCCGCGTCGACCACCTGCCCCTGACCGGACGCCTTGGCCTCGAGGAGCGCCGCCAGGATGCCGATCACGAGGTACGTCGACCCGCCGCCGAAGTCGCCGACCAGGTTGGCCGGGAAGTGCGGCCTGGCCTTGTCCTGGCCCAGGCCGAAGAGGGCACCGGTGATGGCGATGTAGTTCATGTCGTGCCCGGCGGCCTGCGCCAGCGGACCGGTCTGGCCCCAGCCCGTCATCCGGCCGTAGACCAGGCGCGGGTTGACCGCGTGGCAGTCGTCGGGGCCCAGGCCGAGGCGCTCGGTGACCCCGGGGCGCATGCCCTCGACGAGGACGTCGGCATCCGCGACCAGGTCGAGCACGACCTGGCGGGCCTCGGGGTTCTTCAGGTCCAGCGCGACGCTGGGCCGTCCGCGGTTGAGCAGCATCGTCTTGCCGCCGGCCAGGGCCTGGCCGCCGGGGCGCTCCACGCGGATGACGTCGGCGCCCAGGTCGGCCAGGATCATGCAGGCGTGCGGCCCCGGGCCGATCCCCGCGATCTCGACGACCTTGACGCCCTTCAGCGGTCCGGTGCCCTGGCCCAGCTCGACGGTCTGCTCAGTCATGGACCGGATCATGCCAGGACGTTGCCAGTGTTGCTGTCATCGTCCAGCGGGCGCGTCAGCCGGGCAGCACGCGGCGCAGGAACTGCCGGGTCCGCTCCTCCCGCGGGTCGCTGAAGATCTCGGCCGGCGGGCCCTGCTCGAGGATGCGGCCCTCGGACAGGAAGCAGACCGAGGTGGCGACGTCACGGGCGAAGGCCATCTCGTGGGTCGCCAGGATCATCGTGGTGCCGCGCTCGGCGAGCTCACGGACGATGGTGAGCACCTCGCCGACCAGCTCGGGGTCCAGGGCTGCGGTGATCTCGTCGAGCAGCAGCAGGTCGGGACGTCCGCAGAGCGCGCGCACCAGCGCGACCCGCTGCTGCTGGCCGCCCGAGAGCCGGTCGGGGTGCTTGTCGACGTGGTCGGCGAGGCCGAAGGTCGCGAGCAGCTCGCGGGCCTGCTCCTGGGCCGCGGCGCGGGACAGCCCGTGCACCCGGCGCGGGGCGAGGGTGCAGTTGTCGAGGACGCTGAGGTGCGGGAAGAGGTTGTAGGCCTGGAAGACCATGCCGATGCGGCGGCGTACCTCGCGCGGGTGGACGCGGGGATCGGTGATCTCGTAGCCGTCGAGCCGGATCACCCCGTCGTCGACCTGCTCGAGCAGGTCGAGGCAGCGCAGCAGGGTGGACTTGCCCGAGCCGGACGAGCCGATCAGGCAGATCACCTCGTGGCGCCGCACCGTCAAGGAGACGTCGTCGAGCACGACCCGCTCGCCGTAGGTCTTGCGCAGGTGCTCGACCTCGAGCAGCGGCGGACCGGCCGGCCGGACCGCCGGCCCGGCCGCCGGCCCGACCGCCGGGGTGGGCGGCGTGTGCTTGGTGAGGTCGGTCATCGTGCCCCTGCCCTCTCGCGCTCGGCGTACCGACGCTGCAGCCAGTCGGTGAAGCGGGCCAGCGGCACCGTCATCACGATGAAGAAGCAGGCCACGACGACGAGCGGGGTGTAGTTGAACTGGTAGTTGCCGTAGTCGCGGGCCGCGAAGACGGCGTCGAGGATGCCGGCCGCGGCGACGAGCGCGGTGTCCTTCTGCAGCGAGACGAAGTCGTTGAGCAGCGGTGGCAGGACCCGCCGCACGGCCTGGGGTACGACGACGTGGCGCAGGGTCTGGGTGCGACTCAGGGCGAGGGCCTCGGCGCTGGCCACCTGCGAGGGGTGGATGGAGTCGATGCCGGCACGGAAGACCTCGGCGACGTAGGCGCCGTAGGACAGCACCAGGGCCACGCCGGCCCAGAACAGCGCACTGTTGGGGATGCCCTGCAGCTGCAGCGCCGGCATGCCGAAGGCCAGGAGCACGACGAGGAGGATCGTCGGGATGCCGCGGAAGACGTCGGTGTAGAGCGCCGCGAGGAGGCGGACCGGCACCAGCCAGGCCGAGCGCGCCGAGCGCGCCAGGGCGACGGCCAGGCCCAGCACGAGGATCACCGGCTCGCAGATCAGGAACAGCTTGACGTTGACGGCGAAGCCGTCGCGCACGGCCGGGAACGACTCGCGGGCGTGGAACTCGCTGAAGAACAGCTCGCGCACCCGTGGCCAGCCCGGCGAGAGGGTCACCGCCGCGGTGATGACGGCGAACACCAGGACCGTGAGCACGGTCGCGAGCGCCACCGAGCCGAGCCGGCGCAGTCGGCGCTGGCGGCGGCGGGCGAGCTCCCTCGGGCTGGGGGTCCAGGCCTCGGTCACGGGAGGGCGGGGACGTCGACGACGTCCGAGAGCCACTGCTGCTGGAGGTCGGCGATGGTGCCGTCCTCGGTCAGCGCCGCGAGCGCACCGTCGACGCACGGGACCAGGTCGCTGCCCTTCTCGAAGAGCAGCCCGAACTTCTCCTGGTCGGCGCCCTGGACCTGGAACTGCCCGACGATGGTGCTGTCGGGGATCTCGACGGAGCTGATGTAGAACGCGGTCGGCAGGTCGGCCAGGATCGCGTCGACCTGGTCGTTGAGCAGCGCCTGCTTCGCGGCGTTGGTGTCCTCGAAGACGAGCGGGGCGCTGCGGGGCTTGACCACGTCGCGGATCGCGGTCAGCGACGTCGTACCGGTCTGGGCGCCGAGGCGGTAGTCGGCGAGGTCGGCGACGCTGGCGACCTTGGCCACGTCGGAGTCCTCGAGCGTGATGACGGCCTGGGCAGCGGAGTAGTAGCCGTCGGAGAAGTCGACGACCTTCTCGCGCTCGGGGGTGATGGAGATCTGGTTGACGTCGAAGTCGAACTTCTTGGCCCCCGGCGCGTAGGAGGTGTTGAACGGCACCGTCACCCACTCGACCTGGTCCTTGCTGAACCCGAGCTGCTCGGCCACGGCGTAGGTGACCGCCGACTCGTATCCCTTGCCGTTGGTCGGGTCGTTGTCGACGAACCACGGCTCGTAGGCCGGGGAGTCGGTGGCGACGGTGAGCTTGCCCTTCGACAGCACGGGCAGCGAGTCGGTCGCGCACTCGTCGGACCCGGCGGACGCGGGAGCGCCGCTGTCGGCGGCGCCCGAGGCGTCGCCGCCGTCCTCGTCGTCGACGGGCGCGCACGCGGCGGTGGCCGCGAGGACCAGGGAGGAGACGGCGATGAGGGCGGTACGACGCAGACGCATGTCTTGAGCGTAGGGCGAGTTACAGGCCTTTCGGACCCTCCCTCGGGAACGTGGACGGCGGCGTGACGTAGCGCACGGACCGGCCCCGACCGGGGTGGTGCCTCGATCGAGGAACCAGGACAGGACGCCAGCGCCATACCTGCCGTCCGCGACGCCCCCTGACCTGACGTGCCCCGGCCGAGCGTCGCGACGTAGCCTCACGGGCCGTGACCCGATCTCTCCAGCCCGCCCGCGGGCCGATGGCGCCCCGCTCGTTCGTTGCCGTGGTCCTCGCCGCCTCACTCCTCGCCGGGTGCTCCGACGGCTCGGGATCCACGGACCCCCGTGAGACCAGCACTGACGGGGACGCCGCCCCGTCGCAACCCGCGGAGCGCGAGGCCGATTGCCCGGCGCCGCCCGACCTGACCGGCACGTTCGACCCCGGTGACGCCGCCGGCGAGCCCACGCCGTACTCGAGCGGGTCGGCAGCGATCACCGTGACGGCCGAGGACGGGAGCACTACGTGCGTGGTGGCCGACGGCGTCTACGACGGGACCTACGGCGACGCCAGCTTCGACCCGAGCAGCCCCGGCGGATCGGCCGACCTCGGGGACGTCGATGGCGGCCTCGTCGTCAGCGCCCGTCCTCCGCGTGAGGACTTCCCGACTGCACCCGTCGACCTGGTCCAGCCGTCGTCCTTCATCGCGTTCCAGGTCGACCGCACCTACTACGTCGGCAACACCGACTGCGTGGTCACCGTGTCGGCACTGTCGGCCGAGGGCATGGCTGGCACCTTCGACTGCGGCCCGATCAGCGGCCGCGGCGACGGCCCGTTCGACGGCACCTCCGAGGGTCCCGAGGCCAAGCAGATCAAGGCGGTCTCCGGCTGGTTCACGACCTCGGCCTGACCGAGCCTGACCCGACCGCCGACCGGCGCTGGCTACGGTCGGGGGGTGACCGCGCTCGTGCGAGACCTGACCGACGACCAGGCCCGTACGGCGCTGCCGTGCAAGTGGGGCGAGGTCGATCCGGACGTGCTGCCGGCGTGGGTGGCGGAGATGGACTACGCGATCGCCGAGCCCGTCGTCGAGGCGCTGCAGCGTGCGGTCGCGGCCGGGATGACCGGCTACCCGACGGCCCGCGTGGGCGGCCCCCTCGGCGCGGCGTACGCCGCCTTCGCGGCCCGCCAGTTCGGGCACGACGTCGATCCCGACCGGGTGGTGCCGACGGTCGACGTCACCGCCGGGGTCAGGTTCGCGCTGGAGGTGCTCGCCCCGGCCGGCGGGCTGGTCTTCCCGGTGCCGGGCTACAGCCCCCAGCTCGCGATGGCCGAGATCACCGGGCGCGAGCGCCTCGACCTCACCCTCGACCCCGACGCAGCGCGGGCCGAGCTCGACCTCGACCACCTCGATCGCCTGCTCGCCGACGGGGCACGCGTGCTGCTGCTCACCCAGCCGCACAACCCGTGGGGACGGGCCTTCACCCGCGCCGAGCTCGAGGGGGTCCGCGACGTGGTGCTGCGCCGCGGCGGGTTCGTGGTGTCCGACGAGATCCACGCCCCGCTCGTGCTCGACGGGCGCGAGCACGTGTCCTACCTCGACGTGGAGGGCACCGCCGAGCACGCCGTCGCCCTCGTGTCGGCGTCGAAGGCGTTCGGCATCGCCGGGCTCAGGTGCGCGCAGCTGGTCACCGCCTCCGACCGGCTGCACCAGGCGCTGGTGTCGGCGCCCGCGGCCCGCAACGAGTCGTGGTCGGTCCTCGCGGTCGAGGCCTCGGTGGCGGCGTACACGCACGGCGACGCCTGGCTCGAGGCCCTGCGGCGGCGGCTGGCCGACCAGCGCGACCTGCTCGAGCGGCTGCTCGCCGCCCGGCTGCCGCTGGCCCGGCTGCGACCGGTCGAGGCGACCTACCTCGCCTGGGTCGACCTGCGCGCCTACGGCCACGACGACCCGGCGGCCGTGGCGCTCGAGCGCGGCCGGGTACGGCTGGCGCCGGGCCACGACTACCACCCGGGGCTGCCCGGGCACGTGCGGCTCAACTTCGCGACGAGCGCGGCGCGGCTGACCGAGATCGTGCGCCGGCTGGAGGTCGCGCTCGGCTGAGGTACGCCGCGCCGGCGACCTCAGCCGACAACCTCAGCCGACGGAGCGCGTCTGGGCCGCGATGACCTCGGCGTACCACGCGAAGGACCGCTTGGGGGTGCGGACCAGCGTCTCGTGGTCGACGTGCACCAGCCCGTAGCGCTGGGCCAGGCCCTCGGTCCACTCGAACCCGTCGAGCAGCGACCACACGTAGAACCCGCGGACGTCGACGCCGCGCTCGCACGCCTCGACCACGGCGCGCAAGTGCGCGTCGAGGTAGTCGATACGGGCCTGGTCGTCGACGACGCCGCGCTCGTCGGGTCCCACGGCGTACGACGCCCCGGCCTCGGTCACCACGATCGGCGGCAGCGCGGCGCGGAACCGGGCGCGGAACGTGATCAGCCACTCGCGCAGCGCGTCGGGGACGACGGTCCAGCCGCGGTCGGTGCGCGGGTAGCCGAGCATCTCGAAGACCTCGAAGGGCACGGGGGCGTCGTCGGGGGCGGCCGCGATCCGGATCGGGCTGTAGTAGTTGACCCCGTAGAAGTCGAGCGGCTGCCGGATCAACGCGAGGTCGCCGGGCGCCACGAGGTCGTCCATCAGCGGTGCGACGTCGACCGGGTAGCGGCCCAGCAGCATGGGCTCGAGGAACATGCCGTTCCACAGCGAGTCGAACAGCTTGCCCGCGCCGACGTCGGCGGGGTCCTCGCTGAACGGCCAGATCGGCGCGTGGTTGTTGGCGCAGCCGACCTCGCGCGCCCCGGCCTCCCGCAGCGCCCCGACCGCACGGCCGTGGCCCAGCAGCAGCTGGTGGACGACGTGCAGGGCGTCGAAGTAGAGGCGGTGCCCGGGCGCCTGGGTGCCGTTGCCGTAGCCGAGGAACGCCGCGACGTTGGGCTCGCTGATCGGCACCCATGACGAGACCCGGTCGGCCAGGCGCTCGCCCACGATGCCGGCGTAGTCGCCGAACGCGACGGCGGTGGCCGGGTTGATCCAGCCGCCGTCGTCCTCGAGCGCCTGCGGCAGGTCGTGGTGGTAGAGCGTGGCCATCGGGGCCAGGCCCGACTCGAGCAGCCGGTCGACCAGCCGGTCGTAGAAGTCGAGGCCTGCGGCGTTGACGGGTCCGCGCCCCGTCGGCAGGACGCGCGACCACGAGATCGAGAAGCGGTAGGACGACACCCCCAGCCGCGCCAGGAGCGCGACGTCCTCGTCGACCCGGTGGTAGTGGTCGGCGGCCACCGAGCCGTCGCTGCCGTCGGCGGGTGGGTGGCGGCGGGCGTAGGTCTCCCAGATGCTCGGACCGCGGCCGTCCTCGGCCGTCGCTCCCTCGATCTGGGCCGCCGCCGTGGCGGCTCCGAGGACGAACCCCGGCGGCAGCAGGGGCACGCCGTCTGCTGACGGTGGCGGCACCTGCACAATGATGCCCGTGAGCAGCGAGATCCGCCGGGGAACCGACCGCTTGGTCCAGCGCGAGCCCGGACGGCTGACGCAGCACTCGTTCGCCTTCGGGGCGGCGTACGACCCCGACAACCTGCGGTTCGGGCCCATGGTGTGCCACGACGACCACCTGCTGGCGACCGGCACGGGGTTCGACACCCACCGCCACAGCGGCCTGGTCATCGTCACCTACGTCGTGTCGGGTGCTCTTTCTCACACCGGCCCCGACGGCACCGCGCGTGTCGAGGCCGGCTCGGTCGCGGTGCTGCGCACCGGTGACGGCGTGGAGCACAGCGAGCTGGCCGCCGCCCCCCAGACCCGGTTCGTCCAGGTGTGGCTGACCGACGACGAGCCGCCCGAGACCCCGTCGTACGCCGTCGTGCCCGGCGCCGAGGTCGACGCGGTCGCCGCTGTCGACGCCCTGCCGGGTGCGCGGCTGACGGTGCTGCGCCTGGCCGACGGCGCGACCGGCACCATCCCCGCCGCCCCCCTCACCCACGTCTACGTGGCGCGCGGCGCGCTGCTGCGCTCGTCGATGGCCGAGCCGCTGCACGAGGGCGACGCGTTCCGCTTCACCGGCGAGCCCGCGCACGAGGTCACCGCCGGGGTCGACTCGGTGCTGCTCGTGTGGAGCTTCGGCCACCCCGCATGAGCCCGCTGCCGCCCGCGGGGGACGACCCCGCGTGCCCCCGTCCCCTCTAGCGTAGGCACATGCAACTTCGAAGGAGCGGACGCTCGGGGCCGCTGCCGTGGCTCGTCGGGCTCGCCGTGATCGTCCTGCTGGCCGCCGGTGCGCTCGTCGCGACCCGCCTCGTCGACGACGACTCCGGCACCACCGACTCCTCCTCGGACCCGTCGGCGAGCCCGTCCGACGACCCGACCGAGAGCCAGACCGACGACCCGTCGTCCGAGCCGACGCAGGGCGAGACGTCCAGTGCGCCGCCCAGCGGGACGCCCGAGGGCGCCGCCGCGCTCGGCAGCGAGCCCGAGGACTCCCCGGCCGGCGTCCCCGTCGACCAGGTGCCGGGGCCGATCGTGCCCGACCCCGCCGAGGCCGACCAGGACCTCCCCGACCTCTACGCCGACGACTGCCAGCTGACCGTCGACGAGTCCCAGCTCAAGGAGTGCGCGTACGGCGTCCCCGCGGCCCGGGCGAAGGCCACCGTCGCCGTGGTGGGCGACTCCAAGGCGGCCCAGTGGCTCCCGGCCCTGCAGGTCCTGGCCGAGCGCTACTCGTGGCGGATCGAGGTCTACACGAAGTCGGCGTGCCCGGCCTCGACGGTCCCGGTCTCCAACGCCGGCAAGGTCTACCAGACCTGCTCGGAGTTCAACCGTGAGGTGCGCAAGCGCCTGACGGAGAAGCCCGTCGACCTCGTCTTCACGGTCAGCGGCCGGGGCAGCGCGATCAGCGAGCGCGACAAGTCGGGCTCGGTCAAGGTCAGCGACGCCGCGCTCTCGGCGGGCCTGCAGCAGACGTGGCGGGTCTGGGCCAAGGCCGGCAGCAAGGTGCTGGTCGTCTCCGACACGCCCAAGCCGGTCGACCCGGACGACGACACCGACATCTTCGAGGTGCCGCCGTGCGTGGAGGACCACCTCGACGACCTCACCGCCTGCACCTTCGACCGCACCCGGGGCATCGACCTGGGCGGCTACCCCACCCAGGAGAAGGCCCTGCGCTCCGCCGGCGCGCGCGACCTGACCCCGGCGCTGCGCGGAGACGAGGTCGGCCGTCGTACGGCCCCCGCCGACATCTCCTACGTCGACGTCATCCCGTGGGTCTGCCCCACCGACACCTGCCCGCCCGTCATCGGCAACGTGCTGGTCTACCGCAACGGATCGCACCTGACGAAGACCTACGTCGAGACCCTGGCCCCCCTGCTCGACAAGGCCTTCGCCGTCATCGAGCGCGAGCCGAGGCCCAGCCGCCCGGCGGGATAGTCCCTGACGTAAATCAAGCCTCCGGGCGCCAGCGCCTTGATCTACGTCAGGGACTATCCCGGCGCCCGAGGTGAGCCGACCGCGCCGACGACGGCCAGCGCGGCGGGCAGGACCTCGACGACCGCGGGTACGCCGTCCAGGCCGGGGAGCACGCCCAGCGGCTCGCCGTCGCCGCCGACGGGGACGGGTCCCCGAGCGTCGACGGCGACCTCGACCCGTCGGCCCCGCAGCACGCTGACCTGGGGCAGGTCGACGTGGGACCCGTCGTAGACCTTCGGCAGCGAGCGCATCAGCGAGAGCTTGGAGGCCGCCTCGATCACGACCACGTCGAGCAGGCCGTCGTCGACGACGGCGGCGGGGGCGATCTTCATGCCCTTGCCGTAGTAGGCCGAGCTCGCGACGACCACGGTGGCGGCCTCGTAGTCGCGGGACTCGCCGTCGACCACGACGCGGTAGCGCGCCGGCCGGTAGCCGGCGATGGCGCGGAGGGCGGCGTAGGGGTACTGCAGGGTGCGGGGAAGCCGGTGGGCGCGGTCGACGAGCTCGCCGGCGCGGGCGTCGATGCCGCAGTAGACCGAGCCGGCCACCCGTCGCGGGGCGGCGCCCGACAGCGTCCAGGAGACGAGGTCGACGCGGCGTACGGCGCCCTCGAGCAGCATCCGGGCCTGGGCCTCGGGTCCGGCGGCGGCGTCGGGCAGGCCGAGCATCCGCGCGAAGTCGTTGCCCCGCCCGGCGGGCAGGATCGCCAGGGTGCCGTCGGCCAGGGAGACCGAGCCGGCCAGCGAGGACAGCATGCCGTCGCCCCCGACCGAGACCACGACGTCGCCGCGCTCGACCGCGGCGGCCACCAGCCCGGCCATCGCCCGTGGGCCCGGCGAGTAGGTGACGTCGACCTCGGCCCCGGCGTCGCGCAGCAGCCGGGCGACCGGGACGACGGCGTCGGGGGCCGCGCCCCCGCCGGAGGCGGGGTTGACCAGGAACGAGTAGGACCGCGGGCTGCCACTCACGGGACGAGCACCCCCGGGTTGAGGACGCCGGTCGGGTCGAGGTCGGCCTTGACGGCGCGCAGCACGGAGCCGCCGAGCTCGCCGATCTCCCGGGTCAGCCAGGGCTTGTGGTCGGTGCCGACCGCGTGGTGGTGGGTGATCGTCGCGCCGGCTGCGACCATCGCCTCCGACGCGGCCGCCTTGGCGGCCCGCCACTGGGGCAGCGCGTCCTCGTCGGCCTTGGCCGCGACGGTGAAGTAGAGCGAGCAGCCGGTCTCGTAGACGTGCGAGACATGGCAGAGCACCAGCGCGCCCTCACCGAGGGAGTCGGTGAGCGCGGCCCTGACGTCGGCGTAGAGCCGGGCGCGGTTGCTCCACCAGGTGGCGGTCTCCATCGTCTCGACCAGCACCCCGACGTCGAGCATCGCGTCGCGGAGGTAGGGCGCGTCGAACCGGCCGTGCGCCCAGGCCTCACCGGGCTCCTCGCCGAGGGGGGTCCCGCCGAGGCCCGTGAGCACCGCGGTGACCGCCGTACGCCGGGCCTCGACCGCGGTCGGCTCGCCCTCGAAACCGGTGATCATCAGGCACCCGGGATCGGTCCCTGAGCCTGTCGAAGGGCCGATGGCGTCGGGCCGGGCGAGGTTGATCGCGGTCTCGGTCTCGTCGCTGAGGCGGATCACCGTCGGCAGCATCCCGGCCTGGGCCAGGGTGCGCATGGCGTCGGCACCCACGTCGAACGACGGCCAGCGCCACCCCTCGTAGACCGTGGCCGTGGGGATCCTGCGCACCCGAACGGCGACCTCGGTGATCACGCCGAAGACGCCCTCGGAGCCCAGCACGAGCTGACGCAGGTCGGGTCCGGCGGCGTTGGCCGGCGCCGAGCCGAGCCGCCACTCGCCCCGCGGCGTGGCGACCCGCAGGCCGACCACGAGCGCGTCGAAGCGGCCGTAGCCGGCGCTGCTCTGACCGCTGGAGCGGGTCGCGGCGAAACCGCCGATCGTGGCGTACTCGAACGACTGCGGGTAGTGGCCCAGCGTGAGGCCCTCCGCGGCCAGCAGGGCCTCGGCCTCGGGTCCGCGCAGGCCCGGCTCGAGGACCGCGGTCATCGACTCGTGGTCGACGCGCAGCAGCCGTCGCAGCCGGCCGAGGTCGAGCGAGACGAGACCGGCGTAGCCCTCGCGGCGCGCGACCAGGCCGCCGGTGACCGACGTACCGCCGCCGAACGGGACGACCGCGACGTGGTGCGCGACGGCCCAGGCCAGGACGGCGGCGACGTCGTCGTGGTCGCCGGGACGGACCACGGCGTCGGGAGCGTCGGCGAGGTCGCCGGCGCGCGCCCGCAGGAGGTCGGGCGTCGACTTGCCGCGGGTGCGCAGCCGTCGCGCGTCGTCGTCGGTGCGCACGTGCTCCGCCCCGAGCCGGTCGCGCAGGTCGTCGAGCAGCGCGTCGTCGAGGCCGGACGCCGGCAGCGGGGCATCGGCGACGACGGGCCGCGGGTCGAGGCCGAAGGCGAGCTCGACCAGGCCGCGGGTCGACTCGGGCAGCGCGGCGGCGCGGGCGGGGTCGCCCCAGCGCTGGGGGTGCATCTCGGCGGGCAGGGGTCGCGTCATGCGTTACACTGTGACACATGACGTCACTTCGTCACAACGAGTCGCCGCAGGACCTCTACCTCGACGCCGCCCGCGCCTGCCTGCTCGACGTCGGCTGGCGGCGTACGACGCTGACCGAGGTCGCCCGACGGGCCGGCGTCTCGCGGATGACCATCTATCGCACCTGGGCCGACATGCCCACGCTGCTCGCCGACCTGATGACCCGCGAGTGGACCGGCGTCGTCGACGCCACCGCCGACCGCGGCGGGTTCGTCGAGCGGATGGTCGCGACCATCCGCGCACTGCGCGCCAACGAGCTGTTCGTGCGCATCGTCGAGGTCGACCCCGAGCTGGTCCTGCCCTACCTGCTGGCGCGTCGCGGCCGCTCGCAGGACCTCATCCTCGGCCTCGCCGAGGACGCGATCCGCGCCGGGCAGCAGGCCGGCGAGGTCCGCACCGGCAACCCGACCGCCATCGCCCGGGCGCTGGTGCTGGCCGCCCACGGCTTCGTGCTGTCGGCGCACACGATGGTCGACGAGCGGGTCGGCGAGGCCGAGCTCGACGCCGAGCTGGCGCTGGTGCTGGGCCGGGTGCTGGCGCCGTGAGCGACGTGGACTCCTCCCCCCGGATCACGCCCGGGCTGGCCGACGCACCCACCGACGTCGACGTCGTCGTGATCGGGCTCGGGGTCACCGGGGCGGGCGTCGCGCTCGACGCCGTCACCCGCGGCCTCACGGTGCTCGCGGTCGACGCGCACGACCTCGCGTTCGGCACCTCCCGTTGGTCCTCCAAGCTGGTCCACGGCGGGCTGCGCTACCTCGCGCAGGGCCAGCTCGGCGTCGCGCGGGAGAGCGCGACCGAGCGCGGCGTGCTCATGGAGGTCACCGCACCCCACCTGACCCGCGCGATGCCCTACGTCGTCCCGTTCACGACCTCGACCTCCCAGCCCCAGCGCGCCCTGACCCGCGCCGGTCTGCGCGCCGGCGACGCCCTGCGCCGCGGCGCCGGCACCTCCGTCGACACGCTCCCCTCGCCGCGCCGGCTGTCGGCGACCGAGATCCTCCAGCTGGCGCCGGGCCTGCGCACCGCCGGGCTCGCCGGCGGGATGCTCTCGTGGGACGGCCAGCTCGAGGACGACGCACGGCTGGTCACCACCATCGCCCGCACCGCCGCGGCGCGGGGCGCCCACGTCCGCACCCGGGCCCGCGTACTGGCCGCCACCGGGCGATCGGTGCGGCTGCGCGACGAGCTCACCGGGGCGTCGTACGACGTGGCGGCGCGGGCCGTGGTCAACGCCACCGGCGTGTGGGCCGGCGACCTGGTCGACGAGGTGACCCTGCGCCCTAGCCGCGGCACCCACCTGGTGCTGCGAGCCGACACCCTGCCGGGACTGACCGCCGCGGTCTTCGCACCGGTGCCGGGTGCGAGCAACCGCTTCGTCATGGTGCTCCCCCAGCCCGACGGCACGATCTACGTCGGGCTCACCGACGAGCCGGTCGAGGGCGAGGTGCCCGACGTGCCGGTGCCCACCGACGCCGAGATCGGCTTCCTGCTCGACGTCGTCGCGGCGTCGTTCGAGCGACCGCTGCACCGCGACGACGTCGTCGGCGCCTACGCCGGGCTGCGCCCGCTGCTAGACGGGGGCGAGGACGGCTCGACCGCCGACCTGTCCCGCCGGCACGCCGTGCTGACCAGCGACAGCGGCGTCGTCACGATCGTCGGCGGCAAGCTCACGACCTACCGCCGGATGGCGCAGGACGCGCTCGACACCGTCCACGAGCTGACCGGCATCGGGGGCCCGTGCGTCACCGCGACGCTGCCGCTGCTGGGTGCGGCGTCGCGCGCCGAGCTCGCCGCGCTCGAGCAGCCGCGCCGTCTCGTGCGCCGCTTCGGCACCGACGCGGCCCTGGTGCTCGAGACCGCCCGGGAGGTCACAGGGTTGCCCGACGACGAGCTGCTCGCGCCGATCACGCCGACCGTCCCGGTCACCCTCGCCGAGCTCGTCTTCGGCGTCACCCACGAGGGCGCGCACGACGCCGCCGACCTGCTCGACCGACGTACCCGCGTCGGCCTGGTCGCCGCCGACCGCGCCGCAGCCCTCCCCGCCGCTGAGCGCGCCCTGGCGTTGGTGGCCCGGGCGGCCGCGTCGGGATAGTCCCTGACGTAAATCACGGTTCCGGGCGCCAGAACCTTGATTTACGTCAGGGACTATCCCGCCCGGGGCTGGAGCGATGAGTTCGGGGGTCGACCGCGGTCGGTAGTCGGAGCACACTGACCAGCGGCGGGAGAGCGGGATGGCGACGACGTACGACGAGGTGGCGACGGTGACGGAGCTCGACGACTTCGACGGGCTGACCGCGCGCTACCAGCGCGAGCTGATGGCCCACTGCTACCGGATGAGCGGGTCGGTGCACGAGGCCGAGGACCTGGTGCAGGAGACGTTCCTGCGGGCGTGGAAGGCGAGCGCGACGTTCCAGGGCCGCAGCTCCGTGCGCACCTGGCTCTACCGCATCGCCACCAACGTCTGTCTCACCAACCTCGAGGGCAAGCCGCGCCGACCGCTGCCGGCCGGGCTCGGGACCAGCGACCAGATGGCCGGCGACGCGCTGGAGGAGAACCACGAGATCGCCTGGCTCGAGCCGGTCCCCGACGCCGCCGTCGTCGTGGCCGAGCGCGACACCCTGCGACTGGCCTTCGTCGCCGCACTGCAGCACCTCCCGGCCCGCCAGCGCGCGGTGCTGATCCTGCGCGACGTCCTGCGCTGGAGCGCCGCCGAGACCGCCGACGCCCTCGACACCAGCGTCGCCGCGGTCAACTCCGCCCTGCAGCGCGCGCACGCCCAGCTCGGCGAGCGCGGGCTCACCGCCGACACGGTCGTCGAGGACCTCGACCAGCGTCAGCAGGCGCTGCTCGACCGCTACCTCCAGGCCTTCTGGGTCAAGGACATCGACACGATCGTGGGGCTGCTCAAGGCCGACGCCACCTGGGACATGCCGCCGTTCACCAACTGGTACCGCGGCTCCACCACCATCGGCGAGCTGATCGGCACCAAGTGCCCCGGCGGCCACCACGACATGCCGATGATCCGCACGGTCGCCAACGGCCAGCCCGCCTTCGGCCTCTACATGCGCACCGCGGACGGCGACTTCGAGCCCTTCCACCTGCAGGTGCTCCACCTCGAGGGCGACCTGGTGCGCCACGTCACCGCGTTCTTCGAGCCGCGGCTCTTCGTGACGTTCGGCCTGCCCGACCGGCTGCCGGCCGACTGGGCACCCCCCGCCGTCGCGACCGCCCCCGCCGCCCCGACCGGCTGATCCCCACCGTCATGCCCGACAGGACGCCCGGGCCGGGGGTCGAGCTGCTGGAGCGCGCGCTCGGCTACACCCGCAGCACGCTCCTCCACGTGCGCCCCGAGCACCTGCACCGCCCCACGCCCTGCGCCGCGTGGAGCCTCGACCAGCTCCTCGACCACATGGACGACGCCCTGGGTGCCTTCACCGAGGGCGCCACGGGCGCCGTCGACGTCACCCCGCCCACGCGGGCGCTCGAGGTCAGGGTCGCGACCCTGCTGAGCCGGGCGTGCGGGCTGCTCGGCGCGTGGAGCGCCCCGGGGGTCCCGGGGGTCGTCGACGTCGGCGGCCTCCCGGTGCCGACCGCGGTCGTCGCCAGCGCCGCGGCGCTCGAGATCGCCACGCACGGGTGGGACGTCGCCCTGGCCACCGGGCGGCGTACGCCGATCCCGGCCGACCTGGCCCGCGAGCTCCTGGCCGTCGCGGTGGTGCTGGTCGACGAGGACGACCGCGACGTGCGGTTCGCCCGACCCCGCCCCCTCCCGCCGTACGCCGGACCCGCGGAGCGGCTGCTGGCCCACCTCGGACGCGACCCGGACCCACGCGGCCTGACTGGTCCACTCCCTGTGGATTCGCTGAATCGTCGGACGCGGGAGCGGCCCGCTTCCTAACCTGTGCGCATGGTCCCCCTCCTTCTCCTCACCGTCGCGGCCTCCCCGCACGAGCTGCTGGGGGCCCGGCTCGCACCGGTCCACGACCTGATGCGGCGCGGCCACGTCCGCGCGGCGGTCGGCGAGCTGGTCCGGTTGCGCGCCGGTGGCGACCTCGACGCCGACGGGTCGGCCGTCGCCGCCGCCCTGCTCGCCGAGGGCCACCTGGCCCAGGGCGACCTCGGTCCCGCGCTCGCCCTCGGTGACGAGCTCGCCACAGCCGGTGACCACGCCTGGGTGCACCACGCCCGCGCCGAGCTCGCCTCGGCCGTCGGCGATCCCGACCTGGCCGTCGAGCGGTTCCGCGCCGTCGACGGCGCCCGCGCCGCCCACGACCTGCTGCTCCCCTGGCGCGCCGGCGCGGCCCTCGCCCTGGTGCGCCAGGGCGAGCGCGCCGAGGCCCTCGCCCTGGCGCACGCCCAGCACGACCTCGCCCGGGCCGCGGGCACGCCGTACGACGTGGCGCTGGCGCTGCGCGTGCTCGCCACCACCGACCCCACCACCGACGCGACGACCACCGGGAGCAGCGAGCGCGCGCCGCGGCTGTGCGAGGCGCTGGCCCTGCTCGCCGACGTCGAGGCGACCCGCCTGCGGGCCCAGCTCGAGACCGACCTGGCCGGCCTGCGGCTCCTCGACGGTGACCGCGACGCGGCGGTCGCCCTGCTCCGCTCCGCCGAGGCGTACGCCGCGAGCGAGGACCTGTGGCCCCTGCAGAGCCGCGTGCGGCGGTTGCTCGACCGGATGGGCGAGGTCCCCGACCGGGCCGGGGCCGAGGCGCTGGCCGTGCTCACTGCCGCCGAGCGCCGCGTCGCGCTGCTCGCCGTCGAGGGCCTGGGCAACCGGCAGATCGCCGAGCAGCTGGGCGTGACGGTCAAGGCTGTCGAGGGCAACCTGTCGCGGGTCTACCGCAAGCTCGGGCTCTGCTCGCGCCGCGGGCTCGTGGCGCTGCTCGCGTCGGTCTAGGACGGCCCGGGCAGCGAGGGCCGGGCCTCAGGCCGTCGGTCCCGGACGCCGTCCGACGCCCGCGTCGCGCAGGATCTTGCGGGCCTGGACCAGCTTGTAGACCCAGATCCCGACGACCGCCACGACCCCGGCGTCGTCCACCAGACCCAGCGGCCCGAGCACGATCTCAGGCAGTACGTCGACCGGGCTCGCGAGGTAGACGAGCGCGCCGACCATCGCCACCAGTCCCCGCGGGGGCACGCGGTACCTCACCATCACGAACACGATGACCGCGACCCCCAGCAGGAACAGCCCGCCGAGCACCACGAGCACGATCGTGACCAGGTCGCTGACGTCCATCCCGCCAGCCTGGCACGTCCGTGCGATGTCTCGAGACATCGGTGACCGTCCTGCCTCAAGACATCGTTGACACGTGCTCCGTCAGGACTTTGGTGATGGTTCGGGGTTCTGGGGTCGAGGTCCAGGGGGGTCTGTCGTTGCCGAGGTAGGTGACTCCCGGGGGATTGGTCGGGGGTGTTCCGTGAGGACCTGGCCCGCGTGGTCGGCTTGTAGGGCGTGGCGGCGATCGGCTCGATCCCGAGTCGCGACACGTGCTCGACGAGGTGGATCAGGTCCGCCGCGCGAGGGGTTCAACGCCGATGCGTTGCCCGACCGCCGCCACGCCGAACGTGGCCGCCTCCTCGGCTTGGGTCGAGTCACACCGGCCTCATCACGGCTGTCCACAGCATCCCGCAGACCCTTTTGTTCGAACATATGTTCTAGTATTCTTGGGGCATGCCCGCCGCCCTCGCCGACACCGCCGTGACCCCGGCGCTGCTGCTCGACGAGGTCCGCCGTGCCCGCGCTGCGGCCGAGGCCGCCGAAGCCCGGATCATGGAGCTAGCCGTGGAGTGGGCTCACGCCCACCCCGTCCTCGAGGGTGGTGAGGGGTGGCAGATCACCACGGCCACTGGCGTGGCCTACAGCGAGGTCGACGGCACCGCCCTGGCCCTGGACCCCACCGACCCCGCGGCTGAGGAGCTGGTCGAGTGGTGCGGCATCCCCCCGGTGGCCTGGGATGCCCCCGCGGCGTTCGCTGCGGCCAACAAGATGTCCACCGCCGCCGGCAAACGCCTGATCCGTGACGCGTTGATCCTGCACCACCGCCTGCCCCGGACCTGGGCGCGTGTGACCGGTGGTGAGGTCCCCGCGTGGCGGGCGCGTCGGGTCGCTGAGGCTGTGCTGGCCGCCCCGGCCGATGTGGTGGCCTACGTCGATGACCAGATCGCCCCCGTGGTCGGCACCATCGGCACCGTCACCCTGGACCAGGTCGTGGAACGAGCCATGACCCTGCTGCACGCCGAGGCCCGCGAGGCCGACCAAGCCTGCGCCACCGAGTCCCACGAGGTCCGCTTCCACGGTGACGCCCAACCCGACGGCACCGCCGAGCTGTTCGCCCGCGGGGACTGGAAAGACCTCCACGACCTCCACCAGACCCTCACCCACGTCGCTGCAGCCCTCAAGGCCGCCGGCGACGACACCGGCCTCGACGTACGCCGCGCCCGCGCGTTGGGGGTCCTGGCCGACCCCGCCCAAGCCCTCGCCCTGCTCAACGGTGCCGAGGCGCCCGCACCGTCCAAGCAGGCCGTGCTCTACCTGCACCTGACCGACCTCGGACTGCTCGGCCTGGACCCCGTCGCCCTCAACGACACCACCCGCCACGCCATGCTCGCCCAGCAGGTCCGCGACTGGCTGGCCCGCACCGACACCCACGTCACCGTCAAGCCCGTCCTCGACCTCAACGAGGACCTCCACACCGAGTCCTACGCCATCCCCCACCGGCTACGCGAGCAGACCCAGCTCCTCCACCCCACCTGCGTGTTCCCCTTCTGCACCCGACCCTCGCGACGCTGCGACCTCGACCACATCGACGCCTGGTCGACCGAACCCGGCCAAGGCGGGGCGACCTGCACCCACAACCTCGCCCCCCTGTGCCGACATCACCACCGACTGAAAACCCACACCCCGTGGACCTACCGGCGCCTCGACACCCGACAGTTCCTGTGGACCGACCCCCACGGGTTCCACTACCTCCGCGACCACGCCCGCACCACCATCGTCGATCCACACCGGGTCGCCGACGACCCGCTCGAGGCTCCGTCTCACTAGGGTCGCCCCGTGACCGAGCGTTCCAGCCATGACCCCGAGAGCTTCGCCGCGCCGCTGCGTGACCAGCTCGAGCTGTTCCTGGACGACCACCGCCGGGCGCTGCACGACTGCCTCGACGACCTGACCGAGGAGGAGGCCCGCCGGCGGCTGGTCCCGTCGGCCACCACCCTGCTCGGGCTGGTCAAGCACGCCGCGTTCGTCGAGCAGGTGTGGTTCGACGAGGCCATCACCGCGCGCTCCCGCGCCGAGATCGGCTGTCCCGCCGACCCGGACGAGTCGTTCCGGCTCGGGGACGACGACACCATCGAGTCGGTGCGGGCCGACTACCGCCGGACCTGTGCGGCCTCGCGGGCCGCCGCGGCGGGCCTCGGGATCGACGACGAGGTCACCGGCAACCGCCGGGGCCCGCTGCCGCTGCGCTGGGTCTACCTGCACGCCCTGCGCGAGCTGGCGCAGCACTGCGGGCACGCCGACGTCCTGCGCGAGCTGGTCCTGGCGGCCCGGGAGCCGGGCCCGACGTGAGCTACCTGGCCGTCCGCGGTCAGCGGCGCCCCCGCTGGTGGCACCGACGGCTCCGGCACAACTCGGGTGCGGCCGTGGTCGCCGCCGGGCACGCTGTCCGGGTGACCGGACAGACGAGCGACGAGGCGGCGGCGTACCTGGCCCACACCGCCCGGCAGTGGCGTGACGAGACCGAGTCCGCCTGGCTCCTGGCCCACCGCCACACCGCGGAGGTCGTCCAGGCAGCCGTCGACTGCCTGGTGGCCGGTCTCGACACCCCGTCGCTGCGCGCCCTGGCCGGGCTGCCGTCGGGGGCGCCCCGCTCCACGGTGGGGCCGGTGCTCCTCGACACCCTGCGCGAGCTCGACATCCCCGAGCGGCCGGATCCCGGCAGCACCGTCGGCCTCGAGGGCCTGCGCGAGCTCCTGGCGCTCGTGCTCGACGACGTGCGCACCCTCGGCCTGGGTCTGGAGGAGCAGTTCGCGATCAGCCCCGGGCCCCCGTCGTGGGAGTCCCCGCACGCCGTCCACCTCGACTTCCCGTCCGGCAGCTGGATGATCCACCCCGGCACCGACGACCAGACGCCGGCCGACGAGCTCGAGCGCCTCGCCGACCAGGTGCACGAGTGGGTCGTCGAGGAGCTGCCGGGCCTCCGGCGGCCGACCAACTGGCCGGTGTGCCCGGCCCACCCCACCACCCATCCCCTCGAGGTGCGCCAGGTCGCCGGCGACGTCGTGTGGGTGTGCCCCCGCACGGAGGAGGCGGTGGCCCGGGTCGGGGAGCTCAGTAGTGGTGGAACCACGCCGCCAGGTCCGCGGAGATCCCCGGGCAGGTGAGGTTCTGGTCGCGGCGCGACTCCACCCACTGCCCCATCACCGCCTCGCCGCCCTGGATCACGTGGTCGTCGCCGCACCTCGACAGGGCCTCGTCGCGCGACGTGTGACCCGCGGCGCGCCACTCGGGCACGCCGAGCTCGAGGTCGCCCACCACCGCGTCCCACAGCGCAGGCGTCGAGTAGACGCCGATCCGGAACCCGGCGTCCTCGTAGCCCCGCGCCACGCCGGCGACCACCGCGGCGTTGGCCACCACGTCACTGCTCCAGTCGAACTTCGGGACCGGCTCGACGTCGATCCACACCACGGGCGTCCGCAGCCCGGCGGCCTTCATCGACCGCACGTTGAAGAGCGCCTGCTGGTAGCCGGTGTTGGCCAGCGTCCCGAGCCGCGTCGCGCCGTCGTACGGCCCGTCCTGGCCGTGCCGGGCGACCCGCTCGGCCTCGGGGAAGGACGCCACGGCGTACGCCGAGATCAGCTGCCCGCGCTGCCGGACGTGGGCGACCTGGTCGGCCAGGCAGGGGTTGGGACGGAACCCGGGGCCGTTGGTGAGCCCGACGACGACGTAGCGCGCCTCGGCCACCGGCAGCGGTTGGCCGCTGGACCGCTTCTCGGGGATGCCCAGGCCGGGCGGGCACTGCGGCCAGCTGATGTCGGCGCCGAGGACCGGCCCGTCCTCGACCTCGATGCCCTCGACCAGGTCGGCCAGCGGGTCGCGCGTCGGGGTCGGCGGGGGCGGCGCCGTCTCGGTGGGCTCGGGGGTGGCGACCGCGGTTGGAGCCGATGTCGTCGACGTCGTCGACGGGGCGTCGACCGACGGGCTGGTGGCCGGCTCCCCGGACGAGCACGCCGCGACGAGGCACAGCAGCACCGTCCCGACCGCCCACCTCATCCGGCGACCCTACGGCGGCTCGATCAGACCGGCTGTCAGACCGGCTCAGACCGGCAGGGCGACGTACGTCGTCTCGAGGTACTCCTCGATGCCCTCGAAGCCGCCCTCACGGCCGAACCCGCTGGCCTTCATGCCGCCGAACGGCGCCGCCGGGTTGGAGACCAGACCGGTGTTGACCCCGACCATGCCGAACTCGAGCGCCTCGGCGACCTTGATCGTGCGGGCCAGGTCGCGGGTGTAGACGTAGGACGCGAGGCCGTACTCGGTGGCGTTGGCCGCGGCGACCGCCTCCTCGTCGGTCGTGAACGTCGTGATCGGGGCGACGGGACCGAAGATCTCCGCAACGTTGATCGCCGAGTCGGCCGGTACGTCGACCAGGACGGTCGGGTTGTAGAAGAAACCGGGCCCGTCGGGGGCGTCTCCCCCCACGAGCACCCGCGCACCGTCGTGGACCGCGTCGGTCACCAGCTGCGCCACCGACTCGACCGCCTTCTCGTCGATCAGCGGACCGACGTCGACGCCGTCGTCCTGGCCGCGTCCGACCCTCAGCGCCCCCATCCTGGCGGCCAGCTTGGCGCCGAACTCCTCGGCGACGTCGGCGTGCACCAGGAAGCGGTTGGCGGAGGTGCAGGCCTCGCCCATGTTGCGCATCTTGGCGAGCATCGCGCCCTCGACGGCGGCGTCGAGGTCGGCGTCGGCGAACACGACGAACGGGGCGTTGCCGCCGAGCTCCATGCTCACCCGCTGCAGCTGTTCGGCGCTCTGGCGCACCAGCACCCGGCCGGCGGCGGTGGACCCGGTGAACGACACCTTGCGGAGCCGGTCGTCGGCCTGGAGGGTCTCGCTGAGGCCCTTGTCGCGGGTGGTGGGCACGACGTTGAGCACCCCCGGCGGCAGGCCGGCCTCCTCGAGCAGCGTGGCCAGCAGCAGCATCGTCAGGGGCGTGCTCGCGGCCGGCTTGACCACCATCGTGCAGCCCGCGGCGATGGCCGGCCCGATCTTGCGGGTGCCCATCGCGAGCGGGAAGTTCCACGGCGTGACGAACAGGCACGGCCCGACGGGCTTCTTGATCGTGAGCAGCCGGGAGCCACCGGCCGGGTTGTGCATCCAGCGGCCGTGGATGCGGACGGCCTCCTCGGCGTACCAGCGGAAGAACTCCGAGCCGTAGGCCACCTCACCCCTCGCCTCGGCGACCGGCTTGCCCATCTCGAGGCTCATCAGCAGCGCGACGTCGTCGGCACGGTCCTGCAGCAGCTGCCACGTCCGGCGCAGGATCTCGCCCCGCTCGCGCGGCGCGGTCGCCGCCCAGTCGGCCTGCGCCGCGACGGCGGCGTCGAGCGCCTCGACGGCCTCGTCGGGCGAGCCGTCGGCCACGGTCGTCAGGACCGACCCGTCGGCGGGGTCGACGACCTCGAAGCGACGGCCGTCGTCGGCCTCGCGCCAGGTGCCGCCGACGAGGAGGTTGCGATGGGCGGGGGCGAGCAGGTCGTCGAGACGGTCGGGTCCGGTCATACCCACCAGCCAACCACTCCAGGACTTTGCCCCTGGAGGAGGACACACCATGGCACCGGGGGTATCCTGGCCGTGTCGTCCTTCGGAGGGAGCACCTAGAAAGACGACGAGAACCCCTCGCCGACCCCATGCGGCGGGGGGTTCGCCTCCTTTTGTGACGGCGTCGTGCCATCCCGACGCAGCGAGGCCCGCCAGCGGTGCTGACGGGCCTCGCGTCCTACCTCACGGGAGAGGTCAGGGGATGTCGTACTTCAGCGTGTAGCTGCCGCTGCCCGAGTAGGCGTAGACCTCGAGGCGGTAGGTGCCCGAGCCGGCCGTGTAGGCGATCGTCTCGGTCGAGCCGGCGCTCTCGCTCGCCGCCACGTCGGTCCACGAGGAGCCGGACTTCTTCTGCAGGTAGAGGTCGAAGTCGCTGCCGCTCGGGCCGGTGAGGCAGGCGTTGATCGTGCCGCCGCTGGTGGCGATGCCCGTGCTGGACGGCTTGTACGACGACGCCCGGTTGCTCACCGTCCCGGTCGCGGTGACCTTGGTGCAGGTGCCGCCGGTCGGCGGGGTGGTGGTGCCGCCGCAGGTCGGCTCACCGGACTGGGCACCGACGTTGATGCCGGCCCACGCGTCGCGCACCCGGTTGAAGGTGGTGCAGTCGGTGGTGCCGAAGAGGTTCTTGGCGGCGGTCAGCGTCGCGACGCGGGCCTTGCCGTGGGTCCACGACGAGGTCTTGAGGAGCAGGCCGTTGTAGAAGACCTTGCCGGCGTTCTGGATGCCGATCCCGGTCAGGGTCGAGCCGTTGCAGCTCGTCGAGCCGCTGGTGCCGTTGGCCAGCAGGTAGAACCAGTGGTTGAGCGGGCCGGCGGCGGCGTGCACCTCGGTGTTGGGGATGGACGAGGAGTAGCAGTTGGGGTCGCCTACGGCGCTCGGGTTGGCCATGTTGCGGATCGGCCCGTCGCCGACCAGGTCGGCCTCCTCGCCGACCAGGTAGTCGCCCGGGTCGTTGGGGTTGTTGGCGTAGAACTCGGTCAGCGCACCGAAGATGTCGCCGGTCGACTCGTTCATGCCCCCGGTCTCGTTGCCGCCGGTCGAGCCACCGGGCGTCGTCTGGAAGATGCCGTGGCCGTTCTCGTGGGCGACGATGTCGATCGCGGTGAGCTGGCGGGCGTTGTCCTGGCTGTGACCGAAGTTGGTGGTCGTGCCGTCGTAGTAGGCGTTGACGTCGTTCAGCCCCACCTCGGCGGGGTAGTTGGTGCCGTTGCCCTTGATGCCGCTGCGGCCGAGCCAGGCCGACAGCATGTCGACCTCCTTGCCGACGGAGTAGAGGACGTCGGCGCACGCGGTCTCGAGGTTGGTGCCCGATCCGTTGCCCCAGATGTCGTCGGTACCGGTGTAGGCCGCGCCGTTCTGGCCGCCGCACTTCAGGCCGGTGCGGGTCGGGTCGGTCATCGAGTACGACGAGCCCGAGCCGGAGGTGCCGATCGTGACGCCGGGGTAGTAGTAGCCGTTGCCGGTGCCGTCGTGCACGGCGTCGGAGGCGAGCAGGACCTTGCCGTTGCGGGCGTCGGTCCACACGGTCGTGATCGAGGGACGACCGGCGGTCGAGCCGGTGACCTTGGTGCGCCAGGCCAGCCGCGGCGTGGAGACCGCGTAGACGGTGAGCTGGGGCTTCGAGACGCTGCGGACCGTGCCGACCTGGCGGCGCGCGGTGGCCTGGGCCGAGGCGCTGCTGCGGGTGGGCGTGGTCGAGGAGAGCGAGATCGAGCGGGTCGGCTTGCCGGTCACCCCGGTGGCCTTGCCCGCCTCGTCGACGGCGACGACGAAGTCGGCGCCGTAGACCGAGAGGCCGTCGAACGTGCGCTGGTAGGCGACGTAGAACGTGCCCTTGGTGCCCGGGTGGGCCCCGGCGGGACGGGCCTGGCCGTCCTGGCTGCGGCCGGCGGGGGTGTGGCTGCGGACGTACGCCGCGGCGGCGTCGACCGCGCGGTCGCGCCGCTCGGCCGTGGCGGCCCGCGACGGCGCCGCGGTCCGGTCGGCCGACACACGGTCGCCGGCGGGGCCGGCCGAGGCTGCGGTCGACGACGGGGCGCCGAACGCGAGCGAGCCGGCCAGCGCGGTGGCCAGCGCGGCCACTGCCACCCGGGGCAGCAACGTGGATCTCATGGGGTCTCCTGGGGTGTGAGAGGGGGACGCGCCCGCCCTCGTCGCTCAGGGGTGTGACTCCGAGATGAGGCGCTCCGGCAACGTAGGAGTTGCCGGAATCTGCCCGATAGGGAGGAAACCCTTGCCGCCCCGGGGGTCTAGACCAGTTCTCGTGCGGCCGACCTCGCGGGTCGGCGGGACGTCATACGGTCAGGCTGCCGGGGCTGCCGCGGCGTATGACGTCCCGGACCCGGTCACTCCGGGTCACTCCGGTGGGGCCGGGACGAGCAGCGTGGCGAGCTGGGTGCGCGAGCGCAGGTCGAGCTTGCGGTAGATCCGGGTGAGGGTCGCCTCGACGGTCTTGACGCTGACGTAGGTGCGCTCGGCGATCTCGCGGTTGCTCGCGCCGGCCGCGACGGCACGCGCGATGCGGGCCTCGGTGTCGGTGAGGCGGTCGAGCAGCGGGTCGTCGGTGTCGGGGGCCCGGTCGGGGGCGAGCTCGGCGTGGACCTGCCGCGCCCAGGCGTCGGCGTGCAGCGCGGTGAACAGGTCGTGGGCCTCACGCAGCGCCGTCCGTGCGGCCGCCACCCGCCGACGCCGGCGCTCGAGGTGGGCGCGGGTCACGAGCACCCGGCCGGCGTCGACGCGCAGACCGAGGTCGTCGGAGACCTTCGCGGCCCGGTCGAGCACGAGCTCGGCACCCTCGAGGTCGCCGCGCGCGATGTCGAGCTCGGCCTCGGCCCGGTCGAGCTGGGCCGAGACGCCGTCGGTGCCGCCGGCCCCGCCGCGCTCGGCGCGGCGGCCCAGCTCGTAGCGCGCCTGGGTGAGCACCTCGTCGGCCTCGTCGAGACGGCCCAATGCGGTCAGCGCGGAGACCAGGTCGGCCTGCCAGCGGTTGACGGTCGGGTCGCTGAACCGGCCCTCCCGCTCGATGTCGCGGACCCGGGTCAGCGCCTCGTGGGCCCCCTGGGCGTCGCCCGAGCGGAGCAGGGCCTGGCCCAGCACGATCAGGTGCCGCTGGAGGTAGCGGACGTCGCCGCGCTGCTCGGCGGCCTCGACCCCGCGCCGGGCGAGGGTCCGGGCCCGGCCCAGGTCGCCCGCGACGAGCTCGGCGGTCGCGGTGATGAACCACCCCGAGTAGGCCTCGAGGTCGAACTGCTCGCCGATCCGGGTCGCGCGGGCGGCGTACTCGACGGCCTCGCGGCTGCGACCGGTGCGGGCGGCGACCTCGACCAGGCAGCGCAGCACGTGCACGTGGTCCATCCCGGCGCCACGCTCGACCTGGGCGAGCATCGCGAGGTTGGCGTTCCACGCCTCGTCGAGGCGGTCGTCGTAGAAGGCGAAGCGGGCGTCCATGTAGTCGGGTGAGATGTGCACGAAGCCGGTCGGGGTCGGACCCGACAGCTCCACGGCCCGCGCGATCGACGCCTGGTGGTCGCCGCCGGTCCAGCGCTGGGCGACGGCGAGCGTGGTCAGCCCCAGCGCGAGCTCGTCGTCGTCGCCATGGCGCTCGAGCAGGGCGACCGCCCGCTCGCAGGCGCGGTGCGCGGCGTGCGGGCGCGACTCCATCAGCGCGATCCGGGCCCGCTGCAGCAGCACCTTGGCGACCAGCAGGTCGTCGTCGCCGGCGTCGGCCAGCGCGGCGGCCAGCACCTCGTCGAGCACGGTGACGCCGTGGCCGGCCAGCTCGGGGATGGCCAGCCGCACGCGGACGGCCTGCGCGGGCGTCGGGTTGGCCTCGAGGACGTCGGTCAGGGCCCGCTGCACCAGGTCGACGTGGTTGCCCGGGGCCGCGGTCTCGATCGCCGCGACCAGCCACTCGACCCGCTCGTCGTCGAGCGCGAACGGCGCCCGGTCGGCCGCGAGCAGGTAGAGCTCGGCCGCCAGCTCGCGCGCCCCCAGGGCGGCCGCGTCGCGGGCCGCGAGCCCCAGCTCGTGGGCCAGCTCGGCGTCGGGACGGGGGTCGGCGAGCGCGAGGTGGCGCACCCGCTGCGACGCGGTGGGCACCGCCTCGGCCAGCCGCTGGTGCAGGGCCGCCCGCTCGGTGGCCGGGAACGACTCGACCACCACGTCGCGCAGCAGCGACGGCGTGAACCTCAGGGCGGTGTCGGACCGGGCCAGCAGGCCCGACTGGACCGCCCGGCGTACGTCGTCGTCGGCGCCGATCCGGCCGGCGCGCTCGAGCTCGCGCACGGTCGGCCGGTGCAGCAGCGCGGCGTGCAGCAGGGTCTCGCGCACCTCGGCCGGCTGGGCCCGGAAGCGCTCGCGCAGCACCTGGCCGATGGTGCTCGGCAGCGGGGTGGGCGACCCCAGGACGACGGGCCGCTCGCCGATCAGCCCGGCCAGCGACAAGGCGAAGGAGGGGATCCCGCCGGTCTCGACGTGGACCCGCTGGGCCACGTCGGGGGTCAGGCCGTGGGCGCAGAGCAGCTCGAGCATGTCGACCGGGTCGAGCGGGGGGACGTCGAGGTGGTGCAGGCCGGTGACGTCGATGTCGGGGTCGACGCTGTCGTCGTCGTGGCCCAGCGTCGCGACGACGGCGACCCGCCCCCCGAGGCGCCGCCGGGCGTAGCCCACGATCGCCGAGGAGTCGGAGTCGAGCCACTGCACGTCGTCGAGCAGGAGGACCACGGGCCGGTCGCTCGACCACCGGTCGAGCAGCGTGTGGACGGCGGCGGCCAGGTCGGACCGGTACTCGAGGGTCGCGTCGAGCCCGACCAGTCCCGAGGCGACGACGTCGCGGACCACGTCGGGCATCTGCGCCACGAGGTCGGCGGGGCACTGGGCCAGCAGGTCGCGCAGGGCCGCGAACGGCAGCGCCATCTCGTCGGCAGCCCCGTTGGCGCGCAGCACCTCGGCCTCGCGGTCGCGGCGGGCGGCCTCCTCGATCACGTCGAGCAGGGCGCTCTTGCCGACCCCGGAGGGCCCGCACAGCGCCACGGACTCGCCGCGGGCGAGGAGGTCACGGACCTCCTCGAGCAGCGCCGTGCGTCCGATGACCCGAGTCATGCACCTCAGGCTATGCCGCGGCGCGGGACGCCGACAGCGCCAGCCGCGGGGAAGGTTCCCGGTTTGAACGCCGGATCAGCCGGCGGCGCGGAGGAACTTCTCGAGCAGCGGGCCCGCCGTACCGGACCCCGAGGCGCCCTCCTGCACGAACACCGCGACCGCCAGGTCGTCCTGGGCGGCGATCATCCAGGCGTGGGTGCGGACCTTGCCGCCCTGCTCGAACTCGGCCGTGCCGGTCTTGGCGATGACCTCACCCCCCGGGATCGAGTCGAGCCGGCGGCCGCTGCCGTCGGTGACGACGCCGCGCAGCAGGCTCTTGAGCGCGCGGGCCTCGGCGGCCGTGAGCGGCTTCGCCTGCGCGGGGACGCTGACCTTGACCTGGTCGAGCAGTCGCGGCACCACCGTGTGGCCGGCCTGCACCGAGGCGATGACGGTGGCCATCGCCATCGGCGAGGCCAGGATCGTGCCCTGGCCGATCATGTCGGCGGCCCGGCCGGTCTCGCTCGTGGGCGGCTCGACCGAGCCGAAGTAGGCCGGGAAGCCGAGGTCGTGGTCGATCCCGAGACCGAGGGATGCCGCCGCGGCGGCCAGGTCGCCCTCCTTGAGGCGCGTGCGCTCGGCGATGAAGGCGGTGTTGCACGAGTTGGCCAGGGCGGTGCGGAAGGGGATCCGGCCGGTGCCGCCGGCGGGGTAGTCGTCGTAGTTCTCGAAGTTGCGGCCGTCGACGTTGACGGTGGCCGTGCAGGGCACCGTCGTGTCGGGGGTCAGGCCGCGGCGCAGCAGCGCGAGGCTGCTGACGGTCTTGAAGGTCGAGCCGGGCGGCAGCTGGCCGAACGTCGCGAGGTTCTGGCCGTCGGTGCCGGCACTGTTGGCCGCGGCCAGGATGGCGCCGTCGCTGGGCCGGATGGCCACCAGGGCGCTGGCCGGGCCGGTGGCGGGCAGGATCGACTCGGCCTCGGACTGCAGCTTGTCATCGAGGGTCAGCTGCAGGTCCTTGCCCACGGCACCGCCCGAGCGGAAGAGCTCGCGCTCGTTGCCGTCGCTGCCGACGGCGTCGACGACGACGCCCGGCGTGCCCTGGAGCTGCTCGTCGTAGCGCGCCTGCAGGCCGGAGAGGCCGGCGACGTCACCGGCCTGGTAGCGACCGGGGTCCTTGGCGATCATCTCGGCGGACACCGGGCCGACGGTGCCGAGGATGGGCGCGGCGAAGCCGCGCGACACGGCCAGCGGCTCCTTCGCCGACACGAGCGTCGCGCCGCCGATGGCCTCGTAGCCGCGGAGCACCCGCGGCGGCAGGTCGTCCTGGCGGTAGGTGATGGCCTCGACGAACGCCTTGGGGCCTGCGGCCGTCACCTGCTTGACGAAGGGCGCCGACTCGACGTCGACCAGGCGGGCCAGGGCTGCGGCCGACCGCGCGGCGCGACCGGCCGACACGCGGCCGCGGTCGATGCCGACGCGTACGACGGGCCGCGAGGTGACCAGCGCGACGCCGCCAGCCCCGAGGATGTCGCCGCGCGAGGCCCCGACCGCGGTCGTGTCGAGCACGGAGTTGGCGTTGAGGCTCGGCTCCACGACCGCGTGGCTCCAGGCCACCTGCCACTCGCCGTCGGACTGCGTGAGGCTCACGGTGCTGTCGTAGTCCCACGACTCCTCGCCGCCGACCGGCCACGACCAGGACACGGTCGCGGTGGCGCGGTCGCCGTCCTCAACGACCTTGCCGAGCGTCACGTCCGGTTCGAGGTCGCCCATCCCCTCGACCACGTCGGCGAGGTCGGCGGTCGCCTCGGGCCCGGTCGTCTCGGCGAACGGCACGCTATCGAGGTCGCCGGAGCCCAGGCCCGCGACCAGGGCGGCGGCCGTGCCGTCGGCCCGGTCGCCCGCGTCGGCCGGATCGGGCTCGTCGTCGCCGCTGCACGCCACCAGCGAGGTGGTGAGCAGCAGCGCGCAGACAACGGCGAGGGGGGTACGGCGCATGCCCCAGGTTCTACCAGCCGGGTGGGACAACGCCGGTCGAGGTCGTGACGCTCAGTTGAGCAGCGCGCTGACCAGCGGCAGGTAGCCGGAGGAGTGACCTGCCTTGTTGGGGTGGTAGCTCTCGGCGATCGGGTTGGAGAGCCCGTTGAGCCACTCGGGGTCGTCGCAGACCGCGTGGCCGGTGAACCGGCTGGTCGGGTTGGCGAACGAGAACCCGCGGGCCGAGGCCGCGGCCGACAGCTTGGCGTTGAGCTGGTCGGCGGTCGTGTTGAGGCGGGCCTCCTCCTCGGGGGAGAACCACGTCGCGGCGTTGCAGTCCTCGCCCATGAACACGTGGGGGTAGCCGACCACGACGACCTTCGCCTGCGGCGAGCGGGAGCGGATCGACGTGTAGAGCGTGGTCAGCCTCCCCGGCAGCGTGTCGCGGATGAACGCCTGGGCGCCGTCGATCGCGGTGTCGCAGTCGCCGGCCCAGAACGGGGTCGCGCACTCGGTGAGCACGTCGGCGAACCCGGCGTCGTTGCCACCGACCGAGATGGTCACGTAGCGCGTCGCGGTCGTCAGCGCGGCCAGCTGGCTGTTGGTGACCGTGGGGATCGTCGCGCCCGAGCACGCCTGGAAGTTGAGCGCGTAGCCCTTCTGGTTGGCCACCAGCTTGGGGTAGGCGTAGTTGGACCGCTTGCACGACGAGCTGTCGATGTAGGTCCCGGTGCCGACGCCGGAGGAGTAGGAGTCGCCGAGGGCGACGTACGACGGCCCAGCGGCCCGGGCGGGGGCGGCGCCGACCGCGACCAGCGCGGGGACGGCCGCGGCGACCAGCGCCGCGAACGAGAGGGCGAGACGACGGACCAGCACGATTGACCTCCGAGAGGGATCCCCTGCAGGTCACCCGAGTGTGACCTGGCTCTCAGCCAAGCAGTCGGCGGCGACCTCCGGTAGAGGGCAATCCCTGGACGATGGACGAGGGGTCGCCGTCGATGAGGTCCTGGACGCCCTTGCGGAAGCCCGGGCAGTTGGCCACGTCGTGGGCACGGCAGGCCAGCGCGTGCACGGTCATCTCGCGGCTGCGCTGCATCTCGGCCATCCGGCGGTCGAGGTCGGCGACGTGCGCCTCGAGCACGAGGTGGCGCTCGGGCGCCTCGGCGTCGAGCAGGATGCCGATCTGCTCCAGGCTCATCCCCGCCGCCTGGCTGCGCAGGATCACCGCGACCCGCACCAGCTCGTCGCGCCCGTAGCGCCGCCGACCGGCCGCGTCCCGCTCGGGGGCCAGTAGCCCGACGTCCTCCCAGTGCCGCAGCACGTGGGTCGCGAGGCCGAACTGGCTCGCGATCGCACCGATCGATCGAGGGCTTGACTTCATGTCAACATGAACTCACATGCTCGTCGTTGAGGCAAGTCATCGACGAGAGGACGCACGATGGAGAACATCCAGCACGACAGTCAGCACGACAGCCAGTACGACGTGGTGGTGGTCGGCGGCGGCCCCGCCGGACTGCAGGCGGCCCTGACCCTGGGCCGGATGCACCGGCGGGTGCTGCTGCTCGACTCCGGCAGCTACCGCAACGACCCGGCCGACCTGATGCACAACTTCCTGACCCACGACGGCCGCCCGCCGGCCGAGCTGCGCGCCCTGGCCCGGGCCGAGCTCGCGACGTACGACACCGTCGAGGTGCGCGACGTCGTCGCCTCCTCCGTGGTCCCCGACGGCGACCGGTGGTCGGTGGGCACCGACGACGGTCCGGTGAGCGCACGACTGGTCCTGCTCGCGACCGGCGTGCGTGACACGCTGCCGGACAAGCCCGGGCTCGCGGGCCTGTTCGGCACCGTGGCGGCGCACTGCCCGTTCTGCCACGGCCACGAGTACGCCGGCACCCCGGTCGCCGTGCTCGGCAGCCACCCGCACATCGGTCGGGTCGCGGCGATGCTGGCGCCGATCGCCTCCGAGGTGGTCGTCCTGGCCGACGGCGGCGAGGTCGACGACGCCAACCTGGCCCAGCTGCGGTCGCTCGGCACGTCGGTGCGCACCGAGGTGGTGGCCGGCTTCTGCCGGGGCTCGCTGGGCGGCATCGTGTCGTTCGCGAGCGGACCGGACCTCGAGGTGGGTGGGGTGCTGGTCGCGACGACGTTCGCGCAGTCGGCACCGTTCGCGGCCGACCTCGGCCTCACCCTGCTGGGCTCGGGCTGCGTCGAGGTCGACGTGATGGGCCGCACCTCGCTCCCCGGTGTGTACGCCGCCGGCGACCTCGCGCACACCGCCGCTACCCCCATGCCGCTCAGCTCCGTGCTCGCCGCCGCCGCAGCCGGCCAAGCCGCCGCGACCGCCTGCGTGGCCGACCTGCTGGCCCTCGACCACGGGGTGTTGGCGCCGGTGTGAGGGGGGCGGTCGGCACCGGGCTTGTTACTGACCGTTGCGACTTCCTCCCTGCGCTTCAACGCGCAGGGAAGAAGTCCGAACGGTCAGTAACATCCCGGCTGCAGCCGTCAGTCGTCGTGCGACTTCTTGTGGCGCGGCTTCTTCTCGCGCACGGGCTCGCCGTCGCCCTCGGCGGCCGACTCGGACGACTCGGACGACGCGGACGACGCGGACGGCGCGGACGACGGCCGGGTGGACGGGGGACGCGAGCCGCGCGGGCCGCGGTCCTCGGACAGCTCGATGAGCTTGCCGCTGATGCGGGTGTGCTCGAGCTTCTTGAAGACCTCGGGCGACAGGTCGGCGGGCAGCTCGACGACGGAGAAGTCGGGCTGGATCTTGATGGCGCCGAAGTCGCCGCGAGACAGGCCACCCTCGTTGGCGATGGCGCCGACGATCTGGCGGGGCTCGACCTTGTGGCGCTTGCCGACCTGGATCTTGTAGGCCTTCATCGCCTTGCCGGTCTCGTGGCGCGGACGGCGCTGGCCCTTGTCGAAGCGGTCGTCACCACCGAACTTGCCGCCGCGCGCCGGCCGGTCGACCTTGTCGGCGCGGTCGGTGAACGTCGGGCGGGCCCGCTCGGCGGCGGGGTCGAGCAGCAGCGGGGTGTCGCCCTGGGCGACGATCGCCAGCGCGGCAGCGACGTCGACCTCGGGTACGTCGTGGTTGCGGACGTAGTGGTTGACGACGTCGCGGAAGATCTCGATCTGGCCGGCGTTGCCGAGCGCGGCGGTGATCTGGTCGTCGAAGCGGGCCAGCCGCGTGGTGTTGACGTCCTCGACCGAGGGCAGTCGCATCTCGGTGAGCGACTGGCGGGTGGCCTTCTCGATGTGCTTGAGCAGGTAGCGCTCGCGCGGGGTGACGAACGAGATCGCGTCGCCCGAGCGGCCCGCGCGACCGGTGCGGCCGATGCGGTGGACGTAGGACTCGGTGTCGGTGGGGATGTCGAAGTTGACGACGTGGCTGATCCGCTCGACGTCGAGGCCGCGGGCCGCGACGTCGGTCGCGACGAGGATGTCGAGCTTGCCGGCCTTGAGCTGGTTGACGGTCCGCTCGCGCTGTACCTGGGCGACGTCGCCGTTGATGGCCTGGGCGGAGAACCCGCGGGCGCGCAGCTTCTCGGCGAGGATCTCGGTCTCGTTCTTGGTGCGGACGAAGACGATCATCCCCTCGAAGTTCTCGGTCTCGAGGATGCGCGTGAGGGCGTCGGCCTTCTGCGGGTAGCTGACGATCATGTAGCGCTGGGTGATGTTGTTGGCCGTCTGGGTCTTGCCCTTGACGTCGATCTGCACCGGGTCGTTGAGGTACTGCTTCGACAGCCGACGGATCTGGTTGGGCATGGTGGCGCTGAACAGCGCGACCTGCTTGTCGTCGGGGGTGTCGGCCAGGATCGTCTCGACGTCGTCGGCGAAGCCCATGTTGAGCATCTCGTCGGCCTCGTCGAGCACCAGGAACTTCAGCTCCGACAGGTCGAGCGTGCCCTTCTCGAGGTGGTCCATGATGCGACCGGGGGTGCCGACGACGATGTGGACGCCGCGGCGCAGCGCGCTCAGCTGGACGCCGTAGGCCTGGCCTCCGTAGACCGGCAGCACGTGCACGCCCTTGGTCTGGGCGGCGTACTTCTGGAAGGCCTCGCAGACCTGCAGCGCCAGCTCTCGGGTCGGCGCGAGCACGAGGGCCTGCACGGCCTTCTGGCGCACGTCGAGCCGGTCGAGGATCGGCAGTGCGAACGCGGCGGTCTTGCCCGTGCCGGTCTGGGCGAGGCCGACCAGGTCGCGGCCGGCGAGCAGCGGCGGGATCGTCTCGGCCTGGATGGTCGAGGGGCTCTCGTAGCCCACGTCCTTCAATGCCTTGAGGACGGCGTCGCCGAGCCCGAGGTCGGCGAAAGTGGGGAGGGCGTCGGGCGTCTCGGTCGTCACGGCTTCGTCGTTCACCCGTCAACGGTAGTGGCTGTGGCTTGTACCACCAGATTCGACGGAGCGGTGGGGTGGGTCACCCCGGCTCAGCCGACGTGCGGCACGACCTCCGGCTCGCCGCCCTCGAGCACCGCGACCAGCTGCTCCTGCGTCCAACCGGCACCGCTGAGCGAGAAGATGCTGCCGTCGTAGCGGGTGGGTGCCTTGACGAACAGCGCCGGATCGCCGGTGCTCGGCTCTTCGCCGAACCACGCCTTCGCGTCCACGGAGGTCTTCACCGGCTCGGCCCCCGCGGGCAGCGTGCCGACGTCGCGAGCCACCAGCCGTCCCTGCTGGCCGTTGTCGCGCCGAGCGACGTACGTCGTCCCGGCGAAGGAGACCCTGTCGACGACGAACTCCTGCACGGCCGCGGCGACACCGGTCGTGGGGGGCCCGGTCGTCACCTCGGGGGCCGCGACGTCGCGGGGCGGCGACGAGGCGAGCGACGGCAGCAGCACGGCGGTGGCCACGCCGGCGGCGACCAGCCCCGCCGCCGCCGCCGGGACGGCGTACGCCGGGGTGCGGCGCAGCCGGGGGGCCGGCCGGTCGTAGGTCAGGTCGGCCGTGGCGGCGCGGAAGGCCTCGTGCAGGTCGGCGGTCAGGCGGTCGTCGTTCATCGGGGGTCTCCTGGTGCGGTCGGGTCGAGGGTGAGGCGGAGGGAGGCGAGGGCCCGGGAGGTCTGCGACTTCACGGTCCCGGTGGTGACGCCGAGGGCGTCGGCGGTCTCCTCGACGGACAGGTCGTCGAAGTAGCGCAGGACCAGCACCGCCCGCTGCCCGTCGGGCAGGCCACGGACGACGCCGAGCAGGGCGTCGCGGTCGAGGACCTCGCCCTCGCGGCCCGGCGTGACCGGGTCGGGCGAGGCGTCCATCGGCACCTCGGCCAGGCGCCGGCTGCGTGCGCGGTGCCGGTCCTTGGCGAGGTTGACGACCACCCGGCGGGTGTAGGCCTCGGGCTGGTCGCGCGCCGCACGCCATCGGCGGGCGGTGCGCAGCAGCGCCGTCTGGACCAGGTCCTCGGCGTGGCCGCGATCGCCGCACAGCAGGTACGCCGTGCGGAGCAGCCGCGACGACGCCCCGGCCACGAAGGCGTCGAACTGCGCAGCCTCCCGGTGCGGGATCACCCGCTTCTCGTCTCTCTCACACCAGGTACAACTCCGCGCAGCCGGCGCGGGTTGTCACTCGACCGTGACCGACTTGGCCAGGTTGCGCGGCTTGTCGACATCGAGCCCCAGGTGGCTGGCGGCGTGGTAGGCCAGCAGCTGCAGCGGCAGGGTCAGCAGGATCGGGTCGAGCTCACGCTCCGATCGGGGTACGTCGAAGCGTCGGCAGGGCACGTCGCCGAGGTCGACGCCGGGGTGGGTCACCACCACGAGCGGGCCGCCACGGGCCGCGATCTCGTGCAGGGCCCCCACGTTGCGGTCGGTCAGCTCGTCCTGAGGGACGATCGCGACGGTCGGCACGGCGGCCGAGATCAGCGCGAGCGGGCCGTGCTTGAGCTCGGAGGTCTGGTAGGCCTCGGCGTGGCGGTAGGTGATCTCCTTGAACTTCTGCGCCCCCTCGCGCGCCACGGGGAAGCCGCGCACCCGGCCGACGAAGAACAGGCTGTCGGCGGCGGCGAGCTGCTCGGCGACCTCGACGAGCGAGTCGGAGAGCGACATCACCTCCTCGACCTGGTCGGGGAGCGCCTGGAGGGCGGCCACGATGCGCTTGCCGTCGGAGATCGACAGGTCGCGCACCCGGCCCAGCTGCAGGGCCAGCAGCGAGAACGCCAGGAACATCGTGGTCAGCGCCTTGGTGGAGGCGACCGCCACCTCCGGGCCGGCGTGCAGGTAGATGCCGCCGTCGACCTCCCGGGCGATGGCCGACCCGACGACGTTGACGAGCCCGACCACGCGGCCGCCCTTGCGGCGTACCTCCTGCACGGCGAGGAGGGTGTCGATGGTCTCGCCGGACTGGCTGACGGCGACGTAGAGCGTGTCAGGCTCGATGACCGGGTCGCGGTAGCGGAACTCGCTGGCGGCCTCGGCGTCGGCAGGGATGCGGGCCAGCTCCTCGATCAGCGAGGCGCCCATCTGTCCGACGTAGTAGGCCGAGCCACAGCCGAGGATCTTGACCCGGCGGATCGCCCGGGTCTCGCGGGCGTCCATGTTGAGGCCGCCGAGGTGGGCGGTGCCGAAGCGCTCGTCGAGCCGCCCGCGCAGCACCCGCTCGGCCGCCGCGGACTGGTCCTGCATCTCGCGCCACATGTGGCCGCCCTCGCCGTGCTCGACGTCGTAGGCCGCCGGGTCGACGTCGAGGTGGATGGCGTCGCGCGGGGAGTGGATGAGGTCGGCGCCCCGGTTGGAGTACGTCGTGAACCCGGTCGCGGTGACGGTGGCGATCTCGCCGTCGGCGAGGTGGGCGACCCGGGTCGTGTAGCGCACCAGCGCGGCCAGGTCGGAGGCCACGTGCATCTCCTTGTCGCCGACGCCGATGATCAGCGGGCTGCCGTTGCGCGCCACCACGATCCGGTCGGGGAAGTCGGCGTGCAGCACCGCCAGGCCGTAGGTGCCGTCGACGCGGGCCAGCGCCGCGGCGACCTTGCCCTCCAGGGTGTCGGCGTCGGCGAGGGAGACCAGGTGGGCCAGGACCTCGGTGTCGGTGTCGGAGACCAGGTCGACGCCGGCGGCGGCCAGCTCGGCGCGCAGGGCGGCGGCGTTGTCGATGATGCCGTTGTGGACGACGGCCACGTCACCCTTGGCGTCGGTGTGCGGGTGGGCGTTGGCGTCGGTCGCCGGGCCGTGGGTGGCCCACCGGGTGTGCCCGATGCCGACCTTGCCGGCGAAGCGCTTGGGCAGCGCCTCCTGCAGGTCGCGGACGCGACCGGCGCGCTTGGCGACCTTGATGCCGCTGGGCGAGACGACCGCGACGCCGGCCGAGTCGTAGCCGCGGTGCTCGAGGCGCGAGAGGCCCTCGAGCAGCAGCGGGGCCGCTTCCTGACGGGTGCCGATGTAGCCGACGATGCCGCACATGTGGTGACTGCCTTTCGTAGTGAGAAGGGTCTCGACCCGTCGGTCGCGACCTCGTGCCTCGGTCGCGCTCCTCGCTCGACCACCATCAGCGGATCCGCTGACGCGTCTCCGCTATCCATAGACGAGGCGGCGTAGCTGCCGCTCGGTGAGGGGTGGTGCCGCGACGACGCGCGAAGCGAGCTCGTCGGCGACGCGAGCGAAGATCTCGGGGTTCTTGGCGCCGTAGGTCTTGAGCTCGCCGTGGCGTCGTCGTACGAACGCCTCGACGCTCTCGCGGTGGAAGGCGACGACGTCCTCGACGACCCGCTCCGCCTCGGCCCGGCTCATCCCGGTCGTGGCGACCAGGTGGGCGAGGAGCGCTTCGTCGACCGGCACCGGGCGATCGTGCGCCGACCGCGCACGACACGCAACTTCTTGCCCGAATTCGGGCACGTCCGGCCACATCGACCGGGCCGAGGGCCCTGGCACCGGCCCCTTACCGAAGCCACGGCACCGCGGGCGTGGAGCGGCCACGTGCGCCTGACCCTCCCGGAGCGGTCCGGGTGGAGGAAGAAGATCACTCTGAGGGGTGAGTGGACCTCCGAGTGGGGATCGGCTACAGTCGGTGAACAACAGATGAACAGGAGGTGTCCCATGACCGACAAACGCCACGCCCAGCTCGAGATGCGCTGGGTCCCCGTGACCGATGCGGCCGGACGCACGCGGATGGAAGCGGTCTGGATCACCCCGACCGCGTCCGCGGCCATCAGCCACGCCGCCTGACGCCCTGTCACGTCGCTCGTCACGACGGTCGCACCCCACGGGTGCGGCCGTCGTACCTTTTTGGTGGCGGTCCCTGGAGTCGGGAACATAAACGGACCGCGGTCCGTTCATGGCCATTGATACTTCAACCACCTACCTCTGGAGGACCCCATGTCCGAGTTCGACGACGCCACCACCGCCATCGCCGACATCACCGGCGACTACACGATCGACCCGGCCCACACCCGCCTCGGCTTCGTCGCGCGCCACGCGATGGTCACCAAGGTCCGCGGCCACTTCGACGCCTTCACCGGCACCGCCCACGTCGACACGGCCAACCCCGCCGCCTCCAAGGTCGACCTGGCCATCGAGGCCGCGAGCGTGACCACCGGCAACGCCGACCGCGACGGCCACCTGCAGACCGCCGACTTCTTCGGTGCCGCCGAGCACCCCCAGATCACCTTCTCCTCGACCGAGGTCTCCCGCGACGGCTCGACCTGGACCGTCACCGGCGACCTGACGATCAAGGGCACCTCCAAGTCGATCACCATCGACTTCGACGAGGTCGGCTCGGCCCAGGACCCGTTCGGCAACACCCGCGTCGGCTTCGAGGGTGGCGTCACCGTCAACCGCAGCGACTGGGGCCTCAACTTCAACGCCAAGCTCGACACCGGCGGCGTCCTGGTCTCCGAGAAGATCAAGCTCGAGTTCGACATCTCGGCCATCAAGAACGCCTGATCCCTGCAGCACCCCGATCGGGGCCGCGACCGGATATCCGGTCGCGGCCCCGTCGTGCGTCCTGCCACGATCCGCCCATGCACGACGTACGACCCGGCCTGCCCGTCGGCCTCACCACCCGGGCGCTCACCCCCGCCGACGCGCACGCCGTGTTCGAGACGATCGCGGCCCAGGAGCTCCACGACCTCGGCGCCGTCGAGATCGAGGAGGCCGACATCGTCGGCGACTGGCAGCGACCCAGCTTCTGCGTCGAGGAGCAGACCGTCGGGGTGTTCGACGGCGACCAGATGGTCGGGTACGCCGAGTACGCCGCCCCCGACCGCGGCGACGCCGCCGTCCGTCCCGAGCACCGCGGCCGCGGCATCGGCACCTGGCTCGCGCAGGCGATGCAGGACCTCGCCCGCACCCACGGCGCCACCGTCGTCGGCATGCCCGTGCCCGAGGGGTCGCCCGGCGACCGGCTGCTCACCGCGCTCGGCTACCAGGTGCGCTGGACCAGCTGGATCCTCAAGCTCCCCGTCGGCGCCAGCATCGCCGAGCGCCCGCTGCCCGCCGGCTACGCCGTCCGCGCGTCCGACCCCGCGGAGTACGCCGAAGTCCACACCGTCGTCGAGGACGCCTTCCTCGAGTGGTCCGAGCGCGACCGCGAGAGCTACGCCGACTTCGCCGCCACGACGGTCCTGCGCCCCGGCTTCGTGCCGTGGCAGCTGCGCGTGGTCACCGACCCCGGCGGTGCCGTCGTCGCGGTGGCGGTCGTGTCGGTCTACGCCGAGGCCGCCGACGCTCCCGAGGCCTACATCTCCCGGCTCGCCACCCGCCGCGACGAGCGCGGCCGCGGCCTGGCCCAGGCGCTGATGGTCGACACCTTCGCGGTCGCCCGCGACCACGGCGCCGTGCTGTGCGGGCTCTCGACCGACAGCCGCACCGGCGCCCTCGGCCTCTACGAGAAGGTCGGCATGCAGGTCACCTCGACCTGGGTCAACCGCGCGATCTCGCTGACCTCCCCGTAGCCTGCCCGGCATGGGCGAGGTGTTCGCGGGCCGCTACGAGCTGCTCGACCCCGTCGCCACCGGGGGCATGGGCACGATCTGGCGCGTGCTCGACCGCAGCGACGGGCAGCTCAAGGCCGCCAAGATCCTGCGGCAGTCCGACGCGGCGTCGCTGCTGAGGTTCGTGCGCGAGCAGTCGGTGCGCATCGACCACACCCACGTCGTGACCCCGCTGTCGTGGGCGGGGGTCGACGACCGGGTGCTCTTCACGATGCCGCTGGTCCACGGCGGGTCGGTCGCCGACCTACTCCACGAGCACGGCGCGTTGCCGCCGCGCTGGGTCGCCGTCCTCACCGACCAGCTGCTGCAGGCCCTCGAAGCGGTGCACGCGGCCGGCATCGTCCACCGCGACGTCAAACCCGGCAACCTGCTGCTCGAGCCGACCGGCACCCGCACCCCCCACCTGCGCCTGACCGACTTCGGCATCGCCGTCCCGCTCGACCAGCCCCGGATGACCCACGGCGCCCAGGGCATCGGCACCCCCGGCTACATGCCCCCGGAGCAGTGGCACGGAGGCGACCCCGACCCCCGCTCGGACCTGTACGCCGTGGGGCGGGTCGTCCTCGAGATGCTGCTCGGACGTCGGCTCACCGACGACGACCAGCCCGCCACGGTGAGGATCGGCTCCGACCCCTCCGCGACGGCCACCCGTCGCCTGGTCGAGCTCGTCGCGCACGCCACGCAGGTCGACCCCGCCGACCGCCCCGCCACCGCGACCCAGATGCGCGCCGCCCTGGCCGACCTCGTGGCGCTCCCCCCGCCGCCGGGCGAGCCCGTGGTCGACGTGCCGGACCGGTTCCCGGCCGCGACCGTGCCGGACCTGCCGCCGCCTCCCCCGCCGCGCCACGGCCTCGCGCCGACGGCCGCCCCCACGATCGCCTTCCAGCCCGGCGGCCAGACCTCGACGGCGACCGCCGCCGTCCGCCCGTCGGCCCTGCCGGGGGCGCTGCTCCTGCTGGTCGGCCTCGTCGGGCTGGTGCTCGCTACCTGGCTGCTGCTCGGCTGAACCGCGCCCGGCGCCGCAGCAGGACCACACCTGCGAGCAGCGACACCAGGCTGGCCGCACCGACCGCGAACCCGGCGATCCGGCGTACGTCGGGGTCGGCGGCCGCCTCGTCGTCCGGAGACGTCGGCGTGCCCGAGACGTCGGCGCTGAAGACGCCGTCGCCGACGAGGAAGGGGGTGGACTTGTCGTAGCCCGCGGGGCCGACGCGCCCCCCGGGTCCGGTGACTGCATCGGGGAAGTCGGGGGCGCCGGTCTTCTCGCCGGTCGCTCCGACAGTGAGCTCGATCGGCACCTCGATCGGTGCGTCGTCCGTGGGCGAGGTCGCGACCGAGACGGCGACCCAGTAGTCACCGGGGACCAGCGCAGCGTCGCCGCTCAGCTGGGCGTCGGCGATCGGGGCCGTCGTGTCGGACAGGTCCGCGCCGTCGAAGCCGTAGGACCCGGAGGTCTCGGCGTCGACCGCACCACCGTCGAAGGCGTTGCGCATCGGGTCGAACAGGGTGACCTCGACCTGCGGATCGGGGGTGGAGGTCTCGCTCTCGGGCCGCGACGGGACCTGGAGCCGCCAGGCCAGGGCCTGTCCCCAGTCCAGATGGACCTTCCACAGCCGCTCGGTGCCCTGCGGCACCTGGTCGCGCACCGTGCCGTCGACCGACGGCGCGTCGTCGAACGACCGCGCGCCCGCGGTCGGGGCCGCTTCGTCGGTCGCCAGCGTCTGCAGGAAGTGGTCCGCAGGCGGCTCCGAGTCGTCATCGCTCGGGAGGGGCGGCTCCTCGACCACCCGCAGGGCGAACGGCATCGACGAGGCCAGCCCGGACGTGGACCCGCGGCTGACCGCGATCCGGAGCTCGGGCGAGGAGAGACAGGCGGGGTCGTCGTTCTCGAGCCCCACGACCTTCAGTGCGCCCATCAGCACGCCGGGCGCCGAGCTCGCCGTCGAGTCGTCGTACGAGCCGCACGCCTCGCCGTCGGAGCTGCGCACCTCGACCCTGATCTGGTCGTTGACGGGATCGACGGCCGACGCGACGACACCCACGAAGACCCTGCTCTGCGCCATCGCGCGGGTGTAGGAGAACCAGCGGGTGTTGGCCGGGTCCTCACCGGGACCGACGAGCGTGTCGGACCAGAGGCCCGCGACGAGCTGTGTCGGCTGCCCTGCACTGCCGCCCACGACCGGCGTGCCGCCGAGCTCGGTCGGCTCGGGACCGGGTGAGGACGTGGTGTCCGCGGTCGCGGGTGCCGCGACGGCGAGGGCCAGCAGCGCCGCGCCCACCGTCCGTCTCATCACGGGCGGACGATACCCGCGCCGCGGGGCACGCAGCGCACTAGCGTGCGGCCATGGCTCGCACGCAGTTCGTGGTCCGCTACGACTTCCGGGCGCCCGGGGCCGACCCGGCGCAGCGCCAGGAGCTCTACTCCCGGGCCCTCGAGCAGGCGGCGTACGTCGATGGTCCCACCAGGGCGACGGACCGGTCGAGCTCGATCGTGGTCACCACGTCGGTGACCGACGGCCGCGGCGGCGTCGAGGAGAAGCCGAACCGCGGCGGCGGGTCGACCGGCGCGAGCGTGCCCAGCGTCTCGCCGTCGAAGGTGCCGGAGGCCGACTCGATCCGGTGGTGGGCGGTGGCGCCGTACCACTCACGGCGCTCGCCGATCTCGCCCCTCGTGCGGACCCCGGTGAGCACGGTGCGCGCGACGACATCGGTGAGCGCGCACCACCAGGTCGCCGTTGCGACCCGGTCCGGTACGACGCTCAGCAGCCGCCCGAGGACCGTCACCCCGCCGACGGCGACGTCGAGCTCGAGCGAGTCGGAGCGGACCTGCCAGCCGTGCGGACCGACCAGCACCCCGAAGCGCTCCACCCGGATCTCGTCGAACTCGTAGGTCGCGGCGACCAGGCGCGCGACGTCGGGGTGCGACGCGAGCAGCAGCCGGTGGCCGTCGGGGCGCTCCACCATCGCGTCGGCGAACGAGCCCAGCGGGGTGTCGTCCCAGCGCCCCACGACGATGCGGGTCCCGCTCGTGGTGCCGACGCCGGCGATCTGGCCGCGGAAGCGGACGCGGTGCCGGCCGGCAGGAGTAGCCACAGCACCACGTCTAGCACGTGCCGGGTGGCCCGCCGCCCCGGCCGCGCCCCCTGAGAGGATCCCGAGGACATGACGGGCGTGCTGAGCGGGTTCCTGACCATCGCCGTCGTCGTCGCGCTCGGGATGGTCCTGGCCCGCGGCCGGGTGCTCGACGAGCCCGGGCTGCGAACCCTGCAGTCGGTCGCCTTCTTCCTGGCCAGCCCAGCGTTGCTGTTCACCGTGCTGCAGGACAGCGAGGTCTCCGACCTGTTCTCCGGCAACCTGCTCGCCATCGTCGGCGGCGTGCTCGCCACGCTGGTCGGCACGCTCGCGGTGTGCCGCGTGCAGGGCCGCGACACGGGCAGCACGGTCGTGGCCGCCATGTGCTCGTCGTACTGCAACGCGGGCAACCTCGGCATCCCGATCGCGTTCTACGTGCTCGGCGACACCGCCCTGGTCGCCCCCGTGCTGCTGCTCCAACTCGTCGTGCTCCAGCCGCTCGCCCTGACGATCCTCGACGTGACGGTCTCGCCGGAGCCGCTGCCGCTGGCCAACGTGCTCACCCGACCGCTGCGCAACCCGATCACCATCGCCAGCCTCGCCGGGGTGGTCGTCGCGCTGCTCGAGGTCGACGTGCCGGACCTCGTGGTGGACCCGCTCGAGCTCGTCGGCGGGCTGGCGGTCCCGGCCATGCTCCTGGCCTACGGCGCCAGCCTCTGGCTCGGCCCGCTGCCGGGTCGCGGTGTCGCGCTGCCCGACCTCGGGGTGGCGGTGGGGCTCAAGCTCCTGGTGCAGCCGCTGGCGGCGTACGCCGTGGGCCGGGCGCTGGGTCTCGGCCCCGACGCCCTGCTCGCGATCACCGTGATCTCGGCGCTGCCGACGGCGCAGAACGTCTACGTCATTGCCACGCGCTACGGACGCGCGGAGCTGCTGGCCCGCGACGCGATCTTCGTGAGCACGCTGGGGTGCGTGCCGGTGGTGACGGTGATCGTGGCGCTGCTGGCCTGAGACCGCGGGCCTACGACTAGCGGATCGGCGCGCCCGACACGGTGCGCGCGATGACCAGCCGCTGGATCTCGGAGGTGCCCTCGAAGATCGTGAAGATCTTGGCGTCGCGGGCCCAGCGCTCGACGGGGTACTCGCGCGTGAAGCCGTTGCCGCCGAGGATCTGCATCGCGTTGCCGGTGACCTTGACCGCCGTCTCGGCCGCCATCAGCTTCGACATCGAGCCCTCGGCGGCGTCGAACGCCTTGCCCTGGCTGGCCATCCAGGCCGCGCGGTGCACGAGCAGTCGGCTCGCGTCGATCGAGACGGCCATGTCGGCGAGCATGAAGGCCACGCCCTGGTTCTCGATGATCGCCTTGCCGAACTGCTCGCGGGTCTTGGCGTAGTCGAGGGCCACCTCGTACGCCGCCCGCGCGATACCGACCGCCATGGCGCCCACGGCGGGGCGGGTGCGCTCGAAGGTCGCCATGCTGGCGTTGCCGCGGGCGCCGGAGCCCTCCCGGGCGCGGGCCAGGCGGGCGTCGAGCTTGTCCTTGCCGCCCAGGAGGCAGCGGCCCGGCACCCGCACGTTGTCGAGGACGACCTCGGCGGTGTGGCTGGCGCGAATGCCGTGCTTGTGGAACTTCTGGCCCTGGCTGAGGCCCTTGGTGCCGGGCGGTACGACGAAGCTCGCCTGGCCGCGGGTGCGCAGGTCGGGGTCGACGACGGCGGTCACGACGTGGACGTCGGCGATGCCGCCGTTGGTCGCCCAGGTCTTGGTCCCGTTGATGACCCACTCGTCGGTGGCCTCGTCGTAGCGGGCGCGGGTGCGCATCGCGCCCACGTCACTGCCGGCGTCGGGCTCGGAGGAGCAGAAGGCGCCGAGCTTGACGTCGCCGGGCGAGCCGAACATCTCGGGGACCCACTCGAGCACCTGCTCCTGGGTGCCGTTGCTGCTCACCCCGGCCGCGGCCAGCGCCGTACCGACGATGGCCAGGCCGATGCCGGCGTCACCCCAGCACAGCTCCTCCATCGACACCGGGATGCCGAGGCCGGTGGGGTCGAAGCCCTGGGTGGCGAAGAAGTCCATCGAGTAGATGCCGGCCTTGGCCGCCTCCTCGACGACCGGCCAGGGGAACTCCTCCTTCTCGTCCCACTCCGAGGCGGCCGGGCGGATGACGTCGGCGGCGAAGGTGTGGAGCCAGCTCTTCAGCTCGAGGTGGTCGGGAGTCAGGTCGAACGAGGGCGTGGACACGAGGCCGAGATTACTCGCGACGCAATGTCGGAGGACAGGTGTTCACCGAATGACCTGGACGCGGTCGCACGACCGTCGTGTCGGGCGGGTCCGTTTCGGGACCCGGCCGGGGCGGAACAGGGGGTCCGTGCCCCGCCCCCGCGCGCTGACCGCGCTCGCCCTGCTGCTCCTGCTCACCGGGTGCAGCTCCGACGAGACTCGCCGACCGGCGGAGCCGACCTCGTCGCCGGCACCGACCGCGGCGCCGCTGCCGCTCCCGGTGCTCGAGGCGAGCGAACGCGCCCCGGTCCGGACCTCGACCCGTCCGGTCTGGACCTCCCCCTCGGACGAGGAGCGTGGGGTCGCGGTCGTCGGCGACCTGATGCTCCTCACCGGAGAACGGCCCGAGGTCGTCGACCTCCGGTCGGGTCGGACCACGTGGCGGCTCCCGACCAAGGACGTCCCGCTCGGGGCCACCACCGGCTCCGTCGGTGACCTCAACGACGAGCCGGCGCTGGTCGACACGGCCGACGGCCCACTGGTCGTGCTGCCCTACTTCGCGTTCGCCTGCGCCTACGGCTGTCCGGAGCCCACCATGGAGGACGGTCAGCGGGGCGCCGTCGCCGTCGATGCCCGCACCGGGGACGTCGTGTGGGGCAGCGGTCTCACACAGTCGACCCAGGCCGACTACCTGCGCCCCCGCGACGACCTCGCGCGGCTCTCGGTCATGGTCGAGGGCGTCTCGAGCACGTCGGTGGTCCTCGGGGTGGCCGACTACGGGACGCTGTTCTACGGCCGACCCGACAAGACGTTGCCGGCGTACGCGGTCGGGCTCGACCCGGCGACCGGTGAGCGGCTGTGGGCGCGTCCCGACGTCGTGGTCGACCTCGTCGCGGGCGACCTCGTGATCGGGCGGGTCAACGACGCGAGCGCGCCTTCCCTGGTCGCGCTCGACGCCCGTACCGGCAAGGAGCGGTGGCGGAGCACCGAGACAGCGCGCGCGGTGAGCGTGAGCCCGCGGGTCGTCGTGCTCGACGACGTCAGCGGCGGGGCCCGGCTGCTCGACAGCCGCACCGGCAGGCCCCTGCCGCAGCAACCGCCGACACGGACCCGCGGCTGCGCGCGTTGGATCAGCGGGGACCTCGACGTCGCCTGCGTGTGGGAGGACCCGGAGGACCTCCGCGCGCAGCCCCGGTTGCTGACCCTGGGCGCCGAGCGCGGGTTGTCGCTGTCGGCCACGCTCTCGGACGACCGCGACCAGGACTGGACCCCGACGACGATCCAGGACGGCGTGGTGTCACTCGACGGCTACGGCGGCGTCGCCGGTGCCGTCGACGCAGCCGGCGGCACGCTGATCGGCCCCGACCCGGACCTCACGGTCGTGTCCGTGGACGACCGCTACCTGGTGCTCGGCGATGGCGACGGGTACGACGGGTACGCGCGGCTCCAGGTCCTGCGACGACGGTGAGCGCGGCGGAACAGGCCGCAGCCCAGGAGGATGATGCCGATCCAGAGCGGCAGGTGGGTGATCGCCGACAGCACCACCAGCAGGATCGCCAGTGGCACGAACGGCATCGGCCGCCAGCCGGGCCGTGCCGGTCGGCCGGCGCCCGGCGGGGGCGGTGCCTGCTGCGTCGGCAGGTCGTGGAAGACCAGGTCGAGGTCGGCGCGGGTGCGCGCGGTCCAGACGGCGTCGAGCCGCTCGGCGTGCTCGTCGGCCGACAGCCGACCCAGGGCGAAGTGCTCCCCCAGGTCGGCTGCGGCGCGGTCGCGCTCGGCGTCGCCGACCCGCAGGTCGGTCATGCCTCGTCGTCCTCGTCCGTGGCGGGGTCGACCGCCTCGGGGCCGTCGGCCAGCACGCCGTACAGCTTGCGTCGGGTGTCGACCAGGATGTCGAGCGCGGCCCGGCGCTGGGCCTCGGAGCCCTGGGTGACGATCTGCCACACGGCGGGCATGACCTGGCCGAGCTCGGACTTCAGGTCGACCTGCTCGGTGCGGCCGGCGGCCTTCTCGGTCGAGCGCTCGAAGGGCAGCCACACGGCGGCGAGCTCGTCGGCGTGGTCGGCGACGTAGGCCTGTCCGCTCTCGGTGAGCCGCAGGCTGCGGCGTCCGCGCTCGTCGTCGGTGTCGACCAGGCCCTCGTCCTGCAGCTGCTGGATGGTCGGGTAGACCGAGCCGGGGCTCGGGCGCCAGCCACCGTCGCTGCGCTCGGCGATCTGCTGGATGACCTGGTAGCCGTTGACCGACTCCCCGCCCTCGCCCTCGCGGGCCGCGGTGGCGAGCACGTCCAGGATGGCCATGCGTACGTCGCCCCGCCGGACGCGTGGCCCGCGGCCCCGCTCGGGCTGACCCAGGCCGAACAGCCCGGCCACCCACGGCGGCGGGCCGCCCATCGGTCCCCCGCGGCCGCCCATCGGGCCGCCTCGTCCGGGTCCCTCCCAGCCGCCACGGCGTCCTCCGCCGTGCTGCTGCCAGGGGTTGTCGTCGGGCCCTCCGGCCCAGTGTCGCTGGTGTCCTCGGTGTCCCATCTCGGGACCCCCTTTCGATGATGGTGGTATCGCGACGGTTCTTGATTGCTTCGCGATATATCGCAACCGTACGCCGACATGGTCGCCGAATCAACCCCTCGACCCGGGCGGACCTACTGCGCGCCGGGGAACCCGTGCTGGCGCCACGCCTCGTAGGTCACCACGGCCGCGGAGTTCGACAGGTTCATCGACCGCCGGCCACCGAGCATCGGGATCCGCAGCTGCTCGGTGACCCGGGGGTGGCCCAACACCTCGTCGGACAGACCGGTCGGCTCGGGTCCGAAGAGCAGCACGTCGCCCGCCTCGAACGCGACGTCGGTGTGCCAGCGGGTGGCGTGGGCCGTGAGCGCGAACACCCTCGAGGAGGCCAGCGCCGCGCTCCCCAGCGCCGTGTCGAGATCGGCGTGCACCACCACCGAGGCCAGGTCGTGGTAGTCCAGGCCCGCACGCCTCAGCTGGGGCTCGGACAGGTCGAAGCCGAGCGGCTCGACCAGGTGCAGCGTGGCTCCGGTCCCGGCCACCATCCGGATCGCGTTGCCCGTGTTGGGCGGGATCCTGGGCTCGAGGAACATCACGTGGAACACGACCCGATCATGCCGGGTGCCTAGCCTTCAGGCATGAGGCGATGGTCAGGTGGTCGGACGACGGTCGGCGCGGTGGCGCTCGTGGTCGTCGGGGTCGCTCTCGCGGGCTGCTCCCCGTCGGACCCCGACGACCCCGCCGAGCCCACCGCCGGTGGCCCGTCGACGACGGCGTCCGCGTCGGCGTCGGTGTCGGGGTCGCCCTCGGAGTCGCCGTCGGGGTCGCCGTCGGGGTCGCCGTCGGGGTCGCCGACGGGGTCGCCGACCGCCTCGGAGACGCCGACCGAGGCGCCTGCTCGCTACCAGCCGATCGCCACCGAGGTCGACGCAGCGGCGAAGCGGACGGCCGCCCGTGCGGTCGAGGCGCTGCCCGGCGTACGACAGGTGACCTACACGCAGTACTTCGGCTACCTGCCGCCGCAGGCCAGCATCCTGGTCGAGGCCGACTTCGAGGCCGGGGGCGGGACGACGTACGACGTGCGGATCAGCCGGTCCGGCGACCGGTGGCGCGTCGACTCCGTCGAGCCCGCCGCGAAGGTGCGGGCCCTGCGCGAGCCGGGCTCGCTGATCCGTCGCGTGCTCGACGACGAGCGCATCGACCTGCCCTGGGCCGGTCGCAGGGACATCGCGTCGGGACGCGTCTCGGACGACGTGCTGCGCTCGATGCTGGCAGTCGCGAAGCGGCACCGGATCACCATCGGCGTGCTGATCTCCGCTCATCCGGTGAACGTGTTCGGCACCGACCGACGCAGCAACCACCCCGACGGACTCGCCTACGACATCGGCCGCATCGACGGCCGCCTCGTCGTCGACCCCCGCGCGGCCTCCGTCGTGGAGCGGGTCATGCGCCTCGCGGCCGACACCGGCGCCTACCAGGTGGGCGGCCCCACCGACCTGGACGACGGCGGCAGCCAGTACTTCTCCGACCCGACGCACAGCGACCACGTGCACGTGGGCTTCACCGCCGGCTGAGACGTGCGGGGCACGGTGACGAGCCGACCCGGTACGCCGACCAGGCCGCCCCACGTCGGCTGAGGTGCGAGGAGCCCCAGCGACGAGCCTCGAAGCCACCGCCACCGACCCGCCCAACCCGACCCACGACTGTGGAAACAACCACGAACCGTCCACAGGGACAGGGTGGGGCTGGGTTGTCCACAACCCCTGTGGTTGAGCGCGAAAGTCGATCAGGACTGTCAGTGGTCGGTGCTGGAATAGACCCATGGCCCAGCACACCGACACCCCCGGATCGGGACACCCGATCGAGGCGTTCCTGTGCACGGTGCTCGACGAGCTGAAGGATCTAGCCGACGTCCCGACCTGGTCGATGGACGAGAAGACCACCACCAGGGTCGTGGGTCTCGCTGCCCGGGTCGCAGCAGGTGTGGCCGAGCTCGAAGCCAGGTCGATCAGCCAGGCCGAGGTCCTGGACCTGCCCGGCCAGGTGCAGTGCCGCAACGTGGGCCGGTGGGTCCAACGCACCACCGGGGTGACCCGACGGTCTGCTCGAGCAAAGGCCAAGCTCGCCGCAGGTCTGGGCGACCTGGAACCCACCAGGGCCGCGACGGCCCGCGGGGAGATCCACGCCGAGCAGGCCCAAGCCATCGCCAACCATGTCGCTCTGCTGGACGACGAGAAGGTCTCGGTCCACGACCAGGCCCGCGCCGAGGCGTTCCTCCTCGGCGAAGCTGTCGGCGGTCACGACGCCGACGCCCTGGCGACGATGGGGCACGCGATCTGGGAACGCCTCGACCCAGACGGCGCCGACGAACGCGAAGCCAAAGCCCTCGAAGCCCAGGAAGAACGAGCCCGCAGACGCACCAGGCTCACCATGGGCGATGACGGTGACGGGTTGACCCACGGCCGGTTCAGCATCCCCACCGCCACCGCAGATGCGTTCCGCAAACAGCTCCATGCCCTGGCCGCCCCCAAACACGTCCGCGCCGAACAGGGTGCGGGGTCCTACGACTGGAAGAGGCCCTCAGCCGAACGCCTCGGTCAGGCGTTCATCGAGTGGATCGAGGGCTACGACCCCGCCCAGCTACCCAAGATCGGCGGCCTGTCCGCCACCGTGATCGCCATCGGCGACTACGACCTCCTCCAAGGCAAGCTCAAGGCCGCCCAGCTCGAGACAGGCACCAAGATCAGCCCCACCCAATACCTCCGCCTGGCCTGCGGCGCCGGGGTCATCCCGGCCTGGATGAACGCCGACGCCGAAGTGTTGGCCCTGGGTAGGAAGCACCGGTTCCACACCCCCGCCCAACGCCTCGCTGCGATCGTCGAACAACGCCACTGCCAACACCAGTCCGGTTGCGACGTCCCGGGCTACCTGTGCCACGCCCACCACGACATCCCCTGGGCCCACGGCGGTGGCACCGACCTGAGGACCACGAAGCTCTACTGCCCGTTCCATCACGCCCGCGTCCACCAACCCGGCCACGACCCCATCCGCACCTGATAGTCGTCGTCCGAGGTCCACCATCACCGCGTCCGCACGCTCAACCACCCACCCAGCCGAAACGGGCGTGACCCTGGGCAGGCCAAGCCGCCTGAGGGTGCCCGCTCACGCCGAATAGTCGGCGCCCGGCAGGGCCCCGCCTCCTAGGATCCGGACGGTGGACCGGACTGATGCGCACGAGGAGGCGCTGGCCGGCGGGAACGCGTCCGATTCCGTCGTGCGCATCGGTGACACGTGATGAGCGGGGCGATCGGGATGCCGAACAGCAGTCTTCGACGTGTCGCGTGGGCCGGTCCCCCGGCTCAGGTCTCGACAACGCCAATGGACGAGATGACCGTTCCGGCCGGGACGTCCTGGGGTGCCAGCGCCCAAAGGACCACGTGACAGTCCTTCTCCGCGACCAGGTCAGGGTCGGCCGGATAGTGGAGCGCGGCCATCGCGTAGGAGGTGTCGCCGGGTGGGCTGACAACTGACGCGTGGAAACGAGCAACACGAGCATTGCGGTACCGCGGCCCGGACTCGAGGGTTCCGTTGACCACAATGAACTCGCCCGCGCTGGTTCCACGCGGCTCGAAGGGTCGCCCGCCGTTGGTGCGGAACCTGACATGGGGCGTGACCTCGTGCACGAACAACGTCTCAGCGCGCTTCCGTCGCGCTTGGACCACGACCTCCGGCATGGTCCAGCTCGGTGCCGGGAGAACCTCGAAGCGGACGGCGTCGACCTCGGTGAGTCCGTCGAGCCAAGCGCGGGCGATCCGGTGACCACCGTCCATGAGACCCCCGTCGACGTTCAGGATCACCGGGTAGCTCAGGTCGGCCACCTCGATGCGACGTGCGTGCTCGGCCACCTCTCGACACGTCGGTGGCGTGGCCCCGAACCAGCAGTTCTGGTCGAACTCGGCGATGTCCGCGATGGGCACCGACGTCACCGGCAGGCCGGCGGCTTCAACCCAGAGGGTCTCGGTCCACCAGAAGTGCCGCACGCCATCGACGACGTGGGAGTGGATCTCTCGCTCCTGAGCCATTCGCTGATTCTCATGCGTGCGGTGAGCATGGCAAATGCCGGTCCCGCCCCAGGATCTCGACGAGATCCTGACGCCCCGGCCCGTGAACCGGAAGGATCCTGCTGGCAGGGTCGAACCTCGTGCCGATCGTCTACGGCACGAGCTTCGACCTCATGCCCCAGCACGGCTGGCGACTCCGCTACCTGTTCGCGCTGGCCCGGACGGCCTGAGGGCCGTCCTCGCCATCCTCTCCATCGTCTTCACGGAGCGGGGCTCGGCGTGACGAGGGCCGAGCCGACCTGGTCGGCCAGCGTCACCGCCACCAGCCGCTGCTCGAGCGTGGGCCAGGTCTGGCGCGAGGCGCTGGTCAGCACGAACGTGCCGCGCACCGTCCCACCGGAGCGCACCGGCAGCTCGACGACGTCCCAGGTCGGCAGTCCCGATCGGTCGACGTCGACCTCGCGGCCCTCGTAGGTCACCGACCCGTCGGTCCGCAGCCGGGGGTGGTCGGCCGGGGGTCCGGCACGGAACGTGCACGAGTCGAGCCCCAGCACGTCGCCGATCTGGCGGCCGACGATGTCGGTCAGGACGGCCGGGGGCACGTCGCCGTCCGCCGCCATGGCGGCCGCCGAGACCAGGCCGTCGAGGTAGCCGGCGCGGCCGCTGGCCCGGGTCCGCTGCCGGATGCCCCAGTGGGCGATCTCGGTCACCACGACCCCGACGAGGGTCAGCAGCACGGCGGTCTCGACGTCGTCGCGGTCGGAGATCGTGAGGCGCAGGTAGGGCTCGGTGAGGAAGAGGTCGAAGCAGACGGTGCTCGACAGGGCGGCCACGACGCCCGCGGCCCGCCGCCCGGTCGCCGCCGCGCCGACCACGACCAGGACGAGCAGCAGGACGGCGTTGGCGTCGCTGATCGACGCACGCGCCGGGTAGAGGAGCGCGCAGACCACGACGGGTGCGACGAGGCTCGTCGCGAGGAGGACGGGGAAGCCGGACGGATGCGGGCGCATGCCTCCATCAGGCTCCGGCGTCACGACGCGGGTCAAGGGCCTTGACGCGATCTTGACGGGGTCGGGCGGATGCGCCGCACGGGTCTCGACAAGCTCGACCACCGAGGAGAGACAGCTCGACCACCGAGGAGAGACGGCTCGACCACCGAGGAGAGAGGGCTCGACCACCGAGCGTCCGTGGCCCGCCTCACACCGCGACCGGCGAGGCGTAGGGAACGCGTCAGGGCAGGCCTTGACGGCGTCAAGGAAGCGTCAAGACCGCAGGTGGAGAGCCCCGAACGGCCGTCAGATGGAGCACGTGAACGACGTCCTCTTCCTGCTGACCATCGTCGTGGCGTTCTCGCTGCTGGCGCTCCTGATCGGCCTCCTCGACCGTGAGTGAGCTCGCGCCGGCGATCGGCCAGATCGCGCTCCTGGTGGTCCTCCTCGTCCTGTCCGTGCCGCTGCTCGGGCGGTGGCTGGCCCACCTCTACACCTCCCAGCGGCACCTCGGCGTCGAGCGGGTGACCTACCGCGTGCTGCGGGTCGACCCCGACGCCGACCAGCACTGGCGCTCGTACGCCGGCGCCGTGCTCGGGTTCTCGCTCGTCAGCGTGCTGGGGCTCTACGCCCTGGGCCGGCTGCAGGAGCACCTGCCGCTCTCGCTCGGCTTCCCCGGGCTGCCCCCCGACGGCGCCTTCAACACCGCCGTCTCGTTCGTCACCAACACCAACTGGCAGTGGTACTCCGGCGAGGTCACCATCGGGCACCTGATGCAGGCCAGCGGCCTGTCGGTGCAGAACTTCGTGTCGGCTGCGGTCGGCATGGCCGTCGCGGCGGCCTTCGCCCGCGGGCTGGCCAAGCGGGCCGTCGACCCGGCCAACGCCGGTCGGGTCGGCAACTTCTGGGCCGACCTGGTGCGGACGACGTACCGGGTGCTGCTGCCGATGGCGCTCCTCGCCGCCGTCGCGTTCGTGCTGATGGGGGTCATCCAGAACCTGTCCGACACCCACACGATCAGCACCCTGACCGGCGGCCACCAGAGCCTCACCGGCGGCCCCGTGGCCAGCCAGGAGGCGATCAAGCAGCTCGGCACCAACGGCGGTGGTTTCTACAACGTCAACTCCGCACACCCGTTCGAGAACCCCAACGGCCTGTCGAACCTGCTGCAGATCTTCCTGATGCTGGTCATCCCGTTCTCGATGGCCTGGGCGTTCGGCGTCATCGTCGGCGACCGCCGCCAGGGCGTGGCGATCCTGTCGGTGATGGCGCTGCTCTTCGCCGTGTCCGTCGCCCTGCTGACCTGGGCCGAGATGGCCGGGCACGGCACCGCACCCCAGCTCGCCGGCGGCGCGCTCGAGGGCAAGGAGACCCGCTTCGGTACGGCGGCCTCCGCGCTCTTCGCCGCCACCACCACCGCGACGTCGACCGGCGCGGTCGACTCGATGCACGACTCGCTCACCGCCCCCGGCGGCGGCGTCGCGATGTTCAACATGATGCTCGGCGAGATCATCCCCGGCGGCGTGGGCTCCGGCCTCTACGGCATGTTGATGCTGGCCGTCGTCACCGTGTTCCTCAGCGGCCTGATGGTCGGGCGCACCCCGGAGTACCTCGGCAAGCGCATCGGCCAGAAGGAGATCGTGCTGGTCGCGGGCTACGTGCTCACCACGCCGATCCTGGTGCTCGTCGGGGGCGCCATCGCGATCACCGCGAGCGACGGACTGGCCGGCCTGCAGGAGACCGGGCCGCACGGCCTCTCCGAGGCGGTGTACGCCGTCACCTCGGCCGCCAACAACAACGGCTCGGCCTTCGGCGGGCTCACCTCGGGCACCCCGTTCTGGAACACCCTGCTCGGGCTCCTGATGCTGCTCGGCCGGTTCGTCCCGATGCTCCTGGTGCTCGGCCTCGCCGGCCGGTTCGCCAGCCAGGGGCAGCGACCGCCGAGCTCGGGCACCCTGCCCACCCACTCACCCCTGTTCGTCGTCCTGCTGTCGGGCGTGGCCCTGGTCGTGGTCGGTCTGACCTTCGTCCCGGTGCTCGCGCTCGGCCCGATCGCCGAGGCCCTCTCATGAGCACCACCACATCCGCACCCGCACCCGCACCCACCAGCGTCCTGACCACCGCCCAGGTCGGCGAGGCCCTGCCCGGCGCCTTCCGCAAGCTCGACCCCCGCGAGCTGCTCGCCACCCCGGTGATGCTCGTGGTCGAGATCGGCGCCGTCGTCACCACCGTCATCTCGGTCGTGGACCCCAGCACCATGGGCTGGATCGTCACCGTCTGGCTGTGGCTCACGGTGCTCTTCGGCACCCTGGCCGAGTCGGTCGCCGAGGGCCGCGGCAAGGCCCAGGCCGCCAGCCTGCGCGAGCTGCAGACCGAGACACCGGCGCGGCGTCGTACGGCGGACGGCGGGCTCGAGCCCGTCTCCTCCACCGCGCTGCGCGCCGGCGACGTGGTCGTCGTCGAGGCCGGCGAGCGGATCCCCGGTGACGGCGACGTCATCGAGGGCATCGCCTCGGTCGACGAGTCGGCCGTGACGGGTGAGTCCGCACCGGTGATCCGCGAGTCCGGTGGCGACCGCAGTGCCGTCACCGGCGGCACGATCGTGCTGTCGGACCGGATCGTCGTCCGGATCACCTCCGAGCCCGGCCAGTCGTTCGTCGACCGGATGATCGCGCTGGTCGAGGGCTCCGAACGCCAGCGGACCCCCAACGAGATCGCCCTCAACGTGCTGCTCTCGGCGCTGACCGTGGTGTTCGTCGTCGTCTGCGCGACGCTCTGGTTCTTCGCCGACTACAGCAACGCCGACGTGTCGGTGCTGGTGCTGGTGGCGCTCCTGGTCTGCCTGATCCCGACCACGATCGGCGCCCTCCTCTCGGCCATCGGCATCGCCGGCATGGACCGGCTCGTACGCCGCAACGTGCTCGCCATGTCGGGCCGCGCGGTCGAGGCCGCCGGCGACGTCGACGTGCTGCTGCTCGACAAGACCGGCACCATCACCTACGGCAACCGGCAGGCCTCCGAGCTGCTGCCGGCGCCCGGCGTGACCCCCGAGGAGCTCGCCGAGGCCGCGCTGCTGTCGTCGCTGGCCGACGAGACACCCGAGGGGCGGTCGATCGTGACGCTGGTGGAGCAGCGTGGCTTCGAGGCTCGCTCCGCTCGCACCTCAGCCGACGCTGACGGGGGCGCGACGTACGTCGAGTTCTCGGCCGCCACGCGGATGAGCGGCATCGACGTCGGCGGCCGCGAGATCCGCAAGGGCGCGGCCTCGGCCGTGGCCGCGTGGGCCGGCGGCTCGACGCCGGAGATCGACGCCATCGTCGAGCGGGTCAGCAGCTCGGGCGGCACCCCGCTCGTGGTCGCGGAGTCCGGGCGGCTGCTCGGCGTCGTGCACCTCAAGGACGTCGTCAAGGACGGCATCCGCGAGCGGTTCGAGGAGCTGCGCGCGATGGGCATCCGCACCGTGATGATCACCGGCGACAACAAGGTCACCGCCACCGCGATCGCGAAGGAGGCCGGTGTCGACGACGTGCTCGCCGAGGCCACCCCCGAGGACAAGCTCGCGCTGATCAAGAAGGAGCAGCAGGGCGGCCGGATGGTCGCCATGTGCGGCGACGGCACCAACGACGCCCCCGCGCTGGCCCAGGCCGACGTCGGCGTCGCGATGAACACGGGCACGACCGCGGCCAAGGAGGCCGGCAACATGGTCGACCTCGACTCCGACCCGACCAAGCTGCTCGACGTCGTCGAGATCGGCAAGCAGCTGCTCATCACCCGCGGGGCGCTCACGACGTTCTCGGTGGCCAACGACGTCGCGAAGTACTTCGCGATCCTGCCGGCGCTGTTCGTCAGCGCGTTCCCGGCGCTCGACAAGCTCAACGTCATGCAGCTGAGCAGTCCCGAGTCGGCGATCGTCTCGGCGGTCATCTTCAACGCGCTGGTCATCGTCGCGCTGATCCCGCTGTCGCTGCGGGGCGTGAAGTACAAGCCGGCCTCGGCCTCGGCCCTGCTGCAGCGCAACCTGCTCGTCTACGGCGTCGGTGGCCTGATCGCGCCGTTCGTCGGCATCAAGCTGCTCGACCTCGTCGTCTCGCTCATCCCCGGACTCTAGGAACCAGGTAACGCTGTCATGAAGGACCTCCTCTCGCTGTTCCGCAACAGCCTCGCCGGGCTGCGCGTGCTCGTCGCGCTGACGCTCGTGCTGGGCGTCGCCTATCCCCTGCTCGTCACCGGCTTCGCCCAGGCCGTCGCGCCGTGGCGGGCCAACGGCTCGCTGGTCACCGCGACCGGCGAGCACACCACCGACCGGGGCGAGGCCGTCGGCTCCGCGCTGATCGGCCAGCTCGTCGACGACCCCACGCTCTTCCAGCCGCGTCCCTCGGCGGCCGGCGACGGCTACGACATGCTCAGCACCTACGGCTCCAACCTCGGGCCCGAGAGCCCCGACCTGATCGCCGCCATCACCCAGCGCAAGGCCGAGGTGGCCGAGCGCGAGGGCGTCGCCGAGTCGCAGGTGCCGCCAGACGCCGTCACCGCGTCCGGCTCCGGGCTCGACCCGCACATCTCGGAGGCTTACGCAGCCCTCCAGGTGCCACGGGTGGCGCGCGAGAACGACCTGTCGGAGGACGTCGTACGCCGCCTGGTCGACAAGGCCACGCACGGCCGACCCCTCGGGGTGCTGGGGGAGCCGACGGTCAACGTGCTGCTGCTCAACATCTCGGTGAAGAACGCAGCGAAGTGACGTGGTCTCGAGGCTCGCTGCGCTCGCACCTCGACCGACGTCCGACGGCGGTCGAGGTGCGAGGAGCGCTAGCGACGAGCCTCGAGACCACCATCAGGTGCGAGGATCGACACCGTGAGTGACGAGCCGCGGCGGGGCCGGTTGACGGTCTACCTCGGCGCGGCGCCCGGGGTGGGCAAGACCTACGCGATGCTCGGCGAGGCGCGGCGCCGCGTCGAGCGCGGCACCGACGTGGTCGTGGGCTACGTCGAGACGCACGGGCGGCGCCACACCGTCGACATGGTGGGCGACCTCGAGGTGGTGCCGCGGCGCGAGGTGGAGCACCGCGGCACGACGCTCACCGAGATGGACACCGACGCGATCCTGGCCCGCAAGCCGCAGGTCGTGCTGGTCGACGAGCTCGCGCACACCAACGTGCCGGGCAGCCCGCGCGAGAAGCGCGCCGCCGACGTGGCCGTGCTGCTCGACGCGGGCATCGACGTCATCACGACCGTCAACATCCAGCACCTCGAGTCGCTCAACGACGAGGTCGAGCGGATCACCGGCGTACGCCAGCGCGAGACCGTGCCCGACGAGGTCGTCCGCACCGCCGAGCAGATCCAGCTCGTCGACATGTCGCCCGAGGCGCTGCGCCGGCGGATGGCCCACGGCAACGTCTACCAGCCCGACCGGATCGACGCCTCGCTGACGTCGTACTTCCGGGTCGGCAACCTCACCGCGCTGCGCGAGCTGGCGCTGCTGTGGGTGGCCGACCGGGTCGACGACGCGCTCGGCGACTACCGCCGCGCGCACGACATCGACCACCCGTGGCCGACCAAGGAGCGCATCGTCGTCGCCGTCACCGGCGGCGCCGAGAGCGAGACGCTGCTGCGCCGGGGCGCCCGGCTGGCGCAGCGCGCGGCCGGCTCGGAGCTGCTGGCCGTGCACGTGATCGCCTCCGACGGCCTGCGCAACCCCGACGAGCGGCGGATCGCGCGGGCCCAGCAGCTGGTGGCCTCGCTCGGCGGCACCTTCCACTCCATCGTCGGCGAGGACGTCGCCGGCGCGGTCGTCGACTTCGCGACCGCCTCCAACGCGACGATGGTCGTCGTCGGGGTGTCGCGGCACGGGCGCCTGCGCAAGCTCGTCGCCGGTACGACGGGCGACCGGATCGCCTCGCTCGCCGGCTCGGTCGACGTCCACCTGGTCACCCACGACCAGGTCTCGCGCGGCACCCGCCGTCGGTCGATCGTGTCGCCGTTGAGCCGGGGCCGCCAGGTCGCGGGCTGGGCGACGGCCGTGGTCATGCCGGTGCTGCTCACCTGGGCGCTGCAGGCGTTCCGCGACACCGACCAGCTGCCGCTGGCCGAGATGCTGCTGCTCGCCGGCACCGTCGCGGTCGCCCTGGTCGGCGGACTGCTACCGGCGCTGGTCGCCGCGGTCGTCAGCTTCTTCGCCCTCAACTACTTCTTCACCCCGCCGACCGGCCGGCTCACCGTCGCCGAGCCGGCCAACCTCACGGCGCTCCTGGTGTACGTCGCCGTGGCGGCCGGGGTCGCGACCGTCGTCGACCGCGCCTCGCGGCGGGCCGGCGACGCGCTGCGCGCGCGCACCGAGGCCGCCACGATGAGCTCGCTGTCGCGCTCGGTGCTGACCGGACAGGACACCGCCGAGGCCATCGTCGAGCGGGTCCGCGAGGTGTTCGGCCAGGCCTCGGTGTCGCTGCTGGCGCAGGGGCGCCTCGGGTGGGAGGTCATGGCGCACGCGGGCCCGTCGCACGCGTGCAGCCCCGACGAGGGCGACACCCGGGTCAAGGTCGACGACGACCACATCCTCTGCCTGCGCGGCGAGCCGCTGCGCGCGACCGACCAGAAGGTGCTCGAGGCGTTCGCCGTGCAGACGTCGCTGGTGCTGGAGTACCGCCGGCTGCGCGAGCGCGAGCAGCGCGCCGCCACCCTCGAGAGCGCCGAGGCCACCAGCACCGCCCTGCTGCGCGCGGTCTCCCACGACCTGCGCACCCCCCTGGCGACCATGCGCGCCTCGGTCGACGGACTCGTCGGGGGCGAGGTCGGGGCCGCCGACCGGGCGACCCTGTTGGAGTCGCTCGACTCCTCGACCGACCAGCTCGAGGGCCTCATCGACAACCTGCTCGACCTGTCCCGGCTGCAGAGCGGCCTGGTCCACCCGGTGCTGCGGGACCGTAGCCTCGACGAGGTGCTCCCCCTCGCCCTCGCCGGTCAGCCGCCGGGCGCCGTCGTCCTCGACGTCGACGAGCCCGCCCCGGTGGTGCACACCGACGCCGGTCTGCTCGAGCGGGTGGTGGCCAACCTGGTCTCCAACGCCGTGCGCGTCTCCTCCGCCGCGGCCGGCGGGGCCGGCGAGCCGGTCCGGGTGCTCGCGCACGTGCTGCCGACCCGGGTCGAGGTGATGGTGGTCGACCGCGGGCCCGGCGTACCGGCCGAGCAGCGGGAGCGGATGTTCGAGCCGTTCCAGCGGCTGTCCGACACCACGCCGGGCGGGCTCGGGCTGGGACTGGCTGTCGCGCAGGGCCTCACGCTCGCGCTGGGTGGCGAGCTGTCCGCCGAGGACACCCCCGGCGGCGGGCTCACCATGGTCCTGTCGTTGCCTCGATCCGCTCTCGGTGATCGAGCTTGTCGAGGTCCCGGATCGGACGCCCCGTGAGCAGCACCGCGGCCCACAAGGTGCTCGTCGTCGACGACGAGCCGGCGCTGGCCCGGGCCCTGGCCATCAACCTGCGCGCCCACGGCTGGGAGGTCGTCACCGCCGCCGACGGTCGCGCCGCCCTCGACGCCGCCGCGACCACGCACCCCGACGTCGTCCTGCTCGACCTGGGCCTGCCCGACATGGACGGCGGCGAGGTGATCGCCGGTCTGCGCGGCTGGACCACCGTCCCGATCGTCGTGCTCTCGGCGCGTCAGCACGGCGAGGACAAGGTGGAGGCCCTCGACCTGGGCGCCGACGACTACGTCACCAAGCCGTTCGCGATGAACGAGCTGCTCGCGCGCCTGCGGGCCGCCGTACGACGCTCGCAGGAGGCCGCCCCCGCCAGCACCCAGTCGGTCGTCGTCGTGGGCGACCTCACCATCGACCTGGCCCGCAAGCGCGTCGCCCGCGACGGGGTCGACGTACGCCTGACGCCCACCGAGTGGGCGTTCCTCGAGCTGCTCACCCGCAACCTGGGCCGGCTGGTGCCGCGCGAGCAGGTGCTGCGCGAGGTGTGGGGCCCGGCGTACGAGCACGAGACCAACTACCTGCGCGTCTACGCCGCCCAGCTGCGCCGCAAGCTCGAGGCCGATCCCTCGGCGCCGCGGCACCTGATCACGAGTGCCGGGTTGGGGTACACGCTCGAGCCGTGAGACTGGCTCAGGTCGTCGCGATCTCCGCGTCGTCCTCGGGCGCGACGTGCGCACCGGCGGCGTGGGCGCCGCCCTCGAGCGGCACCTCGTGGGCCGCGGGATCGACGTGCTTGGGCTGCTCGCCGCCAGAGTCAGCACCACCCCCGCCCGCGGGCGGGGCGTCGTAGCGGCCGGCGTTGTCGAAGTCGGACTGACGGATCAGCACCAGGCAGATCGCACCGGCGACCAGGCAGAGGATCGCGCCGATGAGCAGCACGGTGTTGAGGCCGTCGACGTAGGCCTGGGTGCCGACGCGACCCACGGCCTCGCCGGCCTTGCCGTCACCGGCGATCTGGGCGGCGACGCGCACCTGGCCGCTGCTGATGGCCTCGGAGAGCGGCCCGAGGGCCTGGGGCGGTACGACGCCGGACAGGCCGCGCTCGACGTCGGAGGTGACCTGCTGGGCGAGGATCGAGCCGAGGGCGGCGATGCCGGTGGCGATACCGACCTGGCGGAAGGTCGAGTTGGCGCCGGAGGCCATGCCCGACTGCGCGGGGGGTACGACGCCGACCGCGGTCGAGGCCAGCGGCGGGTTGATCATGCCGATGCCGGCGCCGGTCACGAGCAGCCCGGCGATCAGGTGGTGCCACTGCGAGGGGTCGGCGGAGTTGTCGACGCCGTACATCAGCAGCAGGCCGACGCCGGCGACCAGGAAGCCGGGCGCGATGAGCCACTTGACCGGCACGTGCTCGGTGAGGCGGCCGGCCACGATGGCCGCGAGGAACGAGGTGCCGGACAGGAACAGGAAGATGAGCCCGGCCTTGACCGCGGAGAAGCCGAGCACGCCCTGGAGGTAGAGGACGAGGTAGGTGAAGAGCGCGAACACCCCGGCAGAGATGCCGAAGGCCGCGACGAGCCCGCCGGTGAAGGTCGGCTTGCGCAGCAACGCGAGGTCGAACATCGGGTCGCGGCGCTTGAGCTGGCTGACCACGAACAGGGCGAGGAGCACCGCCGAGCCGACCAGGCAGAGGACGACCTTGGTCTCGCCCCACGAGTGCTGGCCGGCCTCGATCAGGCCGTAGACCAGCGCGCCGAGCGCGGCGCTGAAGGTGACGAAGCCGATCCAGTCGGGCCGGCCGGCGCGCGGGTTGTGCGACTCCTGGACACGGAAGATCGTCACGACGAGCGCGACCACGCAGATCGGGATGTTGACGAAGAAGATCCACCGCCACGACAGCCCCGAGACGAGGACCCCGCCGACGACCGGCCCGATCGCCACCGAGAGGCCGGTGGTGGCGCCGAAGGCGGCGAAGGCGACGCCGCGGTCCTTGCCGGTGAACGCCGAGGCGAGCAGGGCCAGGGCGGTGGCGAACATCGCCGCACCGCCGATGCCCTGGGCCGCGCGCGACAGCGACAGGAACAGCACGCTGGTCGCCGACCCGCACAGCACCGACCCGCCCGTGAACAGCAGCAGCCCGATCACGAACACGCGCTTGCGGCCGAAGAGGTCGGCCAACGACCCCGCGGTCAGCAGCAGCGCGGCCAGGCTCAGCGCGTAGGCGTCGATCACCCACTGCACGTCGGACAGCGAGGCGTCGAGGTCCTCCTGGATGTCGAACAGCGCCACGTTGACAATGGTGATGTCGAGCAACAGCATGAAGACGCCGGTGCAGACCGCGACGAGGGTCCACCACTTCGGGTCGTGCGGCTGCTTCTGGGCCGTGTCGGTCATGTGCTCATCCTGGCCCCTGCAACCGACAGGACGACTCACCCGGGCGAGCGGCGGGGCCGATGCGAGGTGCGCCGCCGGCCGGGGGTCAGGTGCGCGCCTGCGCGACCGCCTCGTCCTCCTCGGGCGAGAGCTGCTGGTCGGAGGTCCACGAGGCGATGCTCTTGGCGTAGGTACGGCCCTCGCTGCGCCCGTGGATCGAGGTCACCACGACCCCGTCACCCCGGTCGTCGAGCAGCGCCAGGCTCCACGACAGGTGGCCGCCCATGTCGCCGAAGGCGTCGTACCGGACGACGGCGAGGTGGCGCAGCCCGTCGCCGGCCTCGGTGCGCAGGGCAGCGACCTCACGACGCAGGCCGAGCAGGTCCGAGGGCAGGTCGGAGCCGTCGGAGCGGCGCTGGGTACGGCGCAGCGCGAGCCCCGAGACCACCAGGGCCAGGGCGGCGAGCACCACGGCGATCGTCCCGAGTGCGTCCATGTCCGCACCGTACGACGCCCGGCCCGGTCGGCCGTGGTGCAGCGCCGGTCAGGGCCGGTGCTTGCCGGGTTCCTCGGTGCGCGCGTGGGTCCCGTGGCCCACCTCGACCGGCTCACCCGGCCCGGCGCGACCGGCCGCCTCGGCCTCCGCCTCGGCCTCGGCGTCGCGCACGTCGCCCCCGGTCGAGGGCGGCGGACCGCCGCGCACCACGAAGTCCTTCTGCCGGATCAGCAGGAACGAGGCGAGCGCGGAGACGAACGCGATGACCGCGGCGATCAGGATGATGTGGTTGAGCGAGTCGACGAACGCGGTCGTGGTCGCCTGCGCGATCGCAGCCTGGGACTCGGCCGGGGCAGCCCGGACGACGGCGTCGACCTGCCCGCCGGTGACCGCGGCGGCGATCTGGTCGGACTGGGCGGCCGCCGGGGTGCCGCGCAGGCCCTCGGTCACCTTGTCGGCGACCTCGTGGGCGAAGATCGAGCCGAGGGCGGCGATACCGGTGGCGATGCCGACCTGACGGAAGGTCGAGTTGACGCCCGACGCCATCCCGGAGCGGGCGACCTCGACGACGCCGACCGCCGTCGAGGCCAGCGGCGGGTTGATCAGCCCGATGCCCACACCCGCGACCAGCAGGCCCGGGATCAGGTGGGTCCACTCGCCGGGGTCGCTGGACTCGGCGACGCCGTGCAGGAGGAGCAGGCCGATGCCCAGGACGGTGAAGCCGGGACCGATCAACCACTTCACCGGGATCCGCTCGCTCAACCGGCCCGCGATGGCGGCCGCGAAGAACGACGTCGCCGACAGGAACAGGAAGCGGAAGCCGGTCTGCACCGCGGAGTAGCCGAGCACGTTCTGCACGTAGATGACGAGGTAGGCCAGCAGCGAGAAGATCGACGACGAGACGCCGAAGGCGGCGATCAGGCCGCCGGTGAAGGTCGGCTTCCTGAGCAGCGACAGGTCGAACATCGGGTGCCGCGCCCCGACCTCGACCGCCAGGAAGACCAGCAGGAGGAACGTCGCGGCCACCAGGCACGCGATGACGGCGCTGTCGCCGAAGCCGTCCTCGCCGGCGCGGATCAGGCCGTAGACGAGCAGCCCGAGCGACCCGCTGAAGGACAGGAAACCGGCCCAGTCCGGCGATCCGGCGCGGGGGTTGTGCGACTCGCGGACCTTGCCGATGGTGACGAACAGGGCGACCAGGCAGATCGGGATGTTGACGAAGAAGATCCAGCGCCAGCTGATGCCACTGGTCAGCACGCCGCCGAGCACGGGGCCGATGGCGACGGCCACGCCGGTCGTGGCGCCGAACGCACCGAACGCCGTACCGCGGTCCTTGCCGGTGAACGCCGAGGCCAGCAGGGCGAGCGCCGTGGCGAACATCGCCGCGCCGCCGATGCCCTGGAACGCGCGGGCCGCGGTGAGGAAGTCGACGCTCTGGGCCAGGCCGCAGGCCACCGAGCCGACGGTGAAGAGCACCGTGCCGATGACGAAGACCCGCTTGCGCCCGTAGAGGTCGGCCAGCGAGCCGGCGGTGAGGAGCAGCGAGGCCAGGCTCAGCGCATAGGCGTCGATCACCCACTGCAGGTCGGACAGGCTCGCGTCGAGCTCGCTCTGGATGTCGGGCAGCGCGACGTTCACGATCGTGATGTCGAGCAGCAGCATGAAGACGCCGGTGCAGACGGCGACGAGCGTCCACCACTTCGGGTCGCGGGTCGTGGTCTCGGTCATGAGAGATCCTCACGGGGTTATTCGTCAACGGGTTAATCGTCACGAGGTTAATGATTGCCCTGGTTACAGTACGCTTCCGGCACCGGACGTCAAGACCTGGAGGGAACGACGTGGTCCACCCCGACCGTGACCTCGTCGCCGAGGGCGTCGTCGACAGCCGCGAGCTGCTGCCCGCGCTGAGCGAGCTGCTGGGCCACCTCGTGTGGCGCGCGCACGCCCGCGTCGCGCTCGCGCTCGCCCAGGAGCTTCCGGCCGGCGTCGACGTCCACGCCTACGCCGTGCTCCTCATCCTCGACTCCGACGTCCCCCACTCCCAGCAGGAGCTGGCCGAGGCCGCCGGGGTCAGCCGGACGACGATGACGCGCGTCGCCGGCGACCTGTCCGCCCGCGGACTGGTCGAACGGGTCCGCAGCCCCGCCGACCGTCGCTCCTACGCCCTGACCCGCACCGCGGCCGGGGCCGCCGCAGCCCACGACTGGCAGCGCCACGTCGGCGCGATGCAGGACCGGCTCACCGCGCCCTTCTCCGCCGACGAGCAGGCCGAGCTCCTCGACCTGCTGCTGCGCGTCGTGGCGCCGGGGCTGCCGACCGCCCTGCTGCCGGCGCTGCGCGGCAGCATCGGGTTCCTGGTGAGCCGACTCCACGCCGTGATGCACCGCGACTTCCTCGCGCTCCTCGAGCCGCTCGGGCTCGAGCCGCGACTATTCGGGGCGCTGACCGCCATCGCCAGCACCGAGCCGGTCGCCCAGGCCGAGCTCGCGCGCCTGCTCGGCGTGAGCGGCGCCCGGGTCGTCCAGATCGCCGACGCCCTCGAGGAGCACGGCCTGATCGAGCGCCGACGCGACCCGGCCGACCGGCGTACGTCGCTGCTGCACCTGCGTCCCGGCGCCGACGCTGTGCTCGCGCAGGCCCGCACGGTCGCCGACGCCATGAACAACCGCGTCGCCCCTCTCACGGCCGCCGAGACCCGACGGCTCTCCGCCCTGCTCGAGCGGTTCGTCACCACCCTCTGACGGCGATTGTCTGACAATCGCGATTGTCGTTAGGCTCCTCAACATGGCACACGGCGCAGACAGCGAGGTCGGACGTCTGCGGACGGTCATGCTCCACCGACCCGGACCCGAGCTCAGCCGGCTCACCCCGCGCAACAACGACCGGCTGCTCTTCGACGGCATCCCCTGGGTCGCTCGCGCGCAGGACGAGCACGACGCGTTCGCCCAGGCGCTGCGCGACCGCGACGTCGAGGTCCTCTACCTCACCGAGCTGCTCACCGAGACCCTCACCGACGAGACCTCGCGCCAGATCGCGGTCGACACGGTCATCCGCGGCCTCGAGCTCGGCGACACGATGCGCCACTACCTGCGCGGCTTCCTGGCCGAGGCCACCCCGGCCGACCTCACGACCTACCTCACCGCGGGCATCCGCAACGACGAGGTGCGTGGCGGCTTCGGGCTGGTGACCTCGCTGCTGGCCAGCGACGCGTTCCTGGTCGACCCGCTGCCCAACCTGCTCTTCACCCGCGACTCCTCGGTGTGGGTGCGCGACCGCGTCGCGATCACCAGCCTGACGATGCCGGCCCGCAAGCGCGAGACCGAGCTGACCGAGCTGATCTATACCCGCCACCCGCGCTTCGTCGGCACCCCGCGCATCCACGGGGCCCACTACGAGCACGTCGAGGGCGGCGACGTGCTGCTGCTCTCCCCCGGCGTCGTCGCGGTCGGCGTCGGCGAGCGCACCACCCCCGCCGGCGTCGAGCGGATCGCGCGGCAGATGTTCGACCAGGACCTCGCCCACACCGTGCTCGCCGTCCCGATCGCGCAGGAGCGCGCGACCATGCACCTCGACACCATCTGCACGATGGTCGACGTCGACCTGATGGTCGTCTACGAGAACGTCGCCGACTCCCTCGTCGCGTACGCCGTCACCCCGGCCGGTCTCACGGAGTCGCCGGACGGCTCGGGCTCGATGCTGCTCGACGTCGCCCCCGCGCGGCCGTTCCTCGAGGCCGCGGCCGACGCCATGGGCCTCGACAAGGTGCACCGCATCGCCACCGGGCTCGACCCGGTCGAGGCCGAGCGCGAGCAGTGGGACGACGGCAACAACACCCTCGCCCTGGCCCCCCGCGTCGCGGTCGCCTACGAGCGCAACGACGGCACCAACGCGCGGCTCGAGGACGCCGGCATCGAGGTCGTCCGGATCGCCGGCTCCGAGCTGGGCTCGGGCCGCGGCGGCCCGCGCTGCATGAGCTGCCCGATCGAGCGCGACCCGCTCTGACCTGCGGCTGACCCGCTACTGACCTGCGACTGGCCTGCAACTGGCGGTGGACGGGCCGCTCCTGAGACTCCTGGACACCCACCGCGCACCTCGGCCAGGATCGACCTTGCTCACCTCCGGCAAGGAAGGCTCCACCATGGCTTCGTTCTTCGACTCCTTCACGTCCCAGGAGATCGCCCGGATCAGCGCGCGCGGGCGCCGCGTCACGCTCCCGCAGGGCTGGTCGCCGATCTGGGAGGACACCCCCGCCGACAAGGCCTACATCCTGCTCGAGGGCACCGTCTCCGTACGCCGCGACGGCACCGAGATCGCCCAGCTCGGCCCCGGCGACATCGTCGGCGAGGCGGCCATCGTCGGCCACACGCTGCGCACCGCCTCGATCGTGGCCCTGACGCCGCTGGTGGCCATCCACTTCACCGACGCCGACGTCAACGCGCTGCTCACCGAGCTGCCGTCGTTCCGCGAGAAGGTCACGGCCGTCGTCGAGTCGCGCGTGACGGGCCCGGCCAGCTGACCGAGCGGCCCGGCGACGCGCTCGACCGGCTCGACGCCTACCTGCTGGGCGCGGCGCCGTCGCTGACCCGCGCCCAGGTCGTCGAGCTCTCCGGCGTACCCCTCGAGGACGCCGTACGGCTGTGGGCGCTGCTCGGCTTCGCCCACGTCGAGGACGACGAGGTCGTGTTCACCCCGGCCGACGTCGACGCGCTCCGCGGCGCCCAGGAGCTGGTCGAGCTCGGCATCCTGTCCGCCGAGCGGCAGGCCGCGCTGGTGCGCACCTGGGGTCGCAGCTTCGCCCGGCTCGCCGACTGGCAGACCAGCCTGCTCGCGACGGTCGCCCTCGAGAGCGGCGCCGACCTCGACGAGAGCACGGCCACGCTGGCCGCCGAGGTGGTCCCGCGCGTCGAGGCACTGCAGAGCTACGTGTGGCGGCGCCACCTGGTCAGCGCCAGTGCGCGGCGACTGGCCGACGCCGAGCCGACGGCGGGCTCGCCCGGATCGGCCGCGCCGCTGACGGTGGGGTTCGTCGACATCGTCGGCTACACCTCGCGCAGCAAGAGCCTCACCGAGCACGAGCTGGTCGCGTGGATCGAGACCTTCGAGAACGAGACCACCGCCCTCGTCGTGGCCCGCGGCGGGCGGATCATCAAGAACATCGGCGACGAGGTGCTCTACGTCGCCGACGACCCGCGGGCCGCGCTCGACGTCGCGCTCGAGCTGTGCCGCCGCGGCTCCGACGAGGCCGACCCGTTCCCCGAGGTGCGGGCCGGGCTCGCGCACGGCGTGACCGTACGACGCCTCGGCGACGTCTACGGCGAGACGGTCAACATCGCGGCCCGGCTGACCTCGGCCGCGCGGCCCGGCTCGGTGCTCGTCGACCGCGGCGCCTACGCGGCACTCAACGGCGTGGACGACGACGTCGAGGTCCACCACCCCGACTTCCACTTCCGCCTGCTGCGCCGGCTGTCGGTGAAGGGCTACTCGCGGCTCGCGGCGTGGGTGGTGCGGCCGCGCGACTGAGTCAGGAGCTCGTTGCTCGCCCGTTGCCCGGGTCGGTGAGCTCGATGACGTTGCCGAGGTTGTCGGCGACGAACGCGATGCGCTGACCGGCCCCGGGGACCTCCAGCGGGCCGCCGATGAGCTCGACGCCGAGGTCGGCCAGCTCGGCGACGGCGGCGTCGAGGTCGTCCACCGCGAGGCAGACGTGGTGCAGCCGGGCGGGGTCCATGCTGGTGAAGACGTCGGTGGTCGGGACCTGGCGCTCGGAGGCGCCGTTCATCAGCTCGATCCGGACGTCGCCGCTGACGAGGAACGTGTAGGTCGTGCCGTGGGCCTCGAACTGCTGCTCGACGCGGAAGCCGAGGGTGCGGGAGTACCACGCGATGGTGGCGTCGAGGTCGTCCGGAGTGATGCTCAGGCCGACGTGGTCGTGAGAGATGCGGATCGTCATGTCCGTAGGCTCGTCGAGCGCCAGCCCTCCCACCAGGGACGGCGTGACGGTAGGACCACGACTACCACCTCGACGACCAGCGACACGGGGACAGGCGGATGGACATCGACGACACGTCGCTCGGCGCGACCCTGCGCACCTGGCGCGGGCGGGTCACGCCGGCGGCAGCCGGCCTGCCCGACGGCCGGGCCCGCCGGGCCACCGGCCTGCGGCGGGAGGACCTGGCCGAGCTCAGCGACATCTCGGTCGACTACGTCGTACGACTGGAGCAGGGTCGCGCCACGACGCCGTCCGCCCAGGTCGTCGCGGCGCTGGCGCGGGCGCTGCAGCTCAGCGACGCCGAGCGCGACCACCTCTACCGCCTGGCCCACGTCGTCCCGCCGGGCGACACCGAGATCGACGACCGGCTGCCGGTGGGGCTGCAGCGGCTGGTGGGCCGGATGGGCGACACGACCGCGGCGGCCGTCTTCGCCGCCGACTGGCAGCTGATCTGGTGGAACCGCGGCTGGGTCGCGCTGCTCGGCGACCCGGCCGACCGGGAGCCGCACCGCCGCAACTTCGCCCGCGACACCTTCCCCGTCGACGACACCGGCCCCTACCTGTCCCACTGGCCGGTGACCTCCCTGGCCCAGCAGACCGTCGAGCTTGCGGTGGTCTCCGACCTGCGCCGCGCCACCGGCCTCTATCCGGCGAGCGCGCGGTTGCGACGCCTGGTCGGCGACCTCACCGCGGGCAACGCGCGCTTCGCCGAGCTGTGGGCCACCGCCGCGATCGGCACCCACCCGGAGGACCGCAAGGTCGTCGAGCACCCGTCCGCCGGACCCATCACCGTCGACTGCGACGTCATGCTCGCCGGCCAGACCGAGCAGAAGGTCGTCGTGCTGAGCGCCGACGAGGGCTCGGACGACGAGGCCCGGCTGCGGCGGGCGCTGGGCGCGGGCTGATGTCCGACGGTGGCCACCGCGAAGGCGAGCCCTACGCTCGCCGCGTGAAGACGAGTGGACTGCTCCTCGCCCTGGTGCTCCTCCTCGTCGGCTGCTCGTCGGAGCCGGAGTCCGACCCCGCCGACGACCGCGAGGCGGCCGAGCCCACCGCGAGCGGACCGCCCGCGCGGATCACGCTCGTCCCCGACGGCTACCACGTGCCCTACGCCGGCACCGCCGAGGACGGACGACGATTCTTCCTCAGCGAGGAGCTGTTCGACGAGAAGTCCGGCTACGTCGGGCTGTTCCTCTGGACGTCCGACGGCACCTTCGACGAGGTCCGGGTCGACCCGACCGGTCGACCCGAGGGCCTCCCGGCGCAGCAGGCTGCCCCCGCCGGGGCGGAGGAGCTCGTGGCCGCCCGGCTGGCCGAGCTCGGCGACTACGTCCTGGAGCCCATCGAGGTCGAGCCGTTCCTGGAGAAGGTCGACGGGGTCGAGTTCGGCTGGCGCGTCGACGAGTACGACGGCGACTACAGCGTGAACGTCGAGCCGGGCAACTTCATCGCCTACTACGCGCCGTGGGACGGCCTGGACTACGACACCTGAGTCGATCTCCGCTCACGCCTCGCGACCCGACGTCGGGGTTGGCCGTCCGGGGTGTGGGTAGCGAGGGAGCGTGACCCGCTCCCGCCTCGTCCTCGTCATCGCCCTGCTCGGCGCGGCTGCCTTCGTGTTCGCGCTCGTGCTCGTCCACGGCGCCGGTCATCAGACCCTGCAGGGCACCAAGACCGACCCCGCCAACCCGGACGCCCCGGGCGAGCCGACCAAGATCCGGGTCAAGTGCGCCTCGCCGGCGAGCGGCCCCCTGCTCACCGACGACGGCGGCCAGAAGGGCCCCGAGCAGCTCGAGGGCGACGACAACCTGGCCGAGGACGACCAGTACGTCCTCAGCCAGCAGGGCATCGACATCGACGAGGTGATCGAGACGTGCGGCCGGGTCCGCACCGAGCGACTGACCCACGCCGTCGAGCTCGCGTTCCTCGGCCTGCTCCTCGGTGGCGCGGCCGTCGCCGTCAGCCGCGGCCGCACGTGGGACCCCATCGATCGCACGCCGGGGCCGGGTCGGCGCGACGACGGCGCGGTGCTCTGAGGCCGGTTCAGGCCTCGCGACCCAACATCCGTCGTACGGCGTCGCGCAGGGCCTCGCGTCGGGCGTCGCGGTGCGGGTCGTCGGCGCCGGCGACGTAGATCAGGCTCGCCGGGGCCCACGCCAGGGACATGCTGACCACGAGTGCCTGCAGGTCGAGGGGTGCGAGGTCGTCGGGCAGGTCGCCGGCGTCCTGGGCCCGGCGGATCGCGTCCTCGCCGTAGGCGACCGCGCGCTGCGGCTCGTCGAGCAGGTGCCCGGTGGGGGTGCGCTCGAGGCGGGCCCAGGTGGCGATCCGGACGCGGTCGGGGTCGTCGAGCCAGGCGTCGTACAGACGGACGGCGTAGCCGGGCAGGTCGAGCGGGTCGAGCGGCACGGCCTCGACGATCGAGCGCAGCTGGTGGTCGTAGACGACGTCGAAGAGCGCGTCCTTGCCGCCGAAGTAGGCGTAGATCTGGGCCTTGTTGGCGCGCGCCGAGGCCGCGATCCGGTCGACCCGGGAGCCGGCGATGCCGTGGCGGGCGAACTCGGCCGTCGCGGCGTCCAGGATCCGGCTCCGGGTGGCGTCGGCGTCTCTCACGCGGCCATCGTAACCAACCGGTTGGTTCATCCTGGTAGAAAGTAACCAACTAGTTTGTTTACGAGAGGACGACGGCCATGCCGACCACCACCACCGCCTGGGCCCTGCAGGCCGCGGGCGCCGACCTGACCCCGCTGACCTTCGAGCGGCGCGACCCGCGACCCGGCGAGGTCGTCGTCCGCGTCACGCACTGCGGGGTCTGCCACAGCGACCTGCACGCGATTGACGCGGCCGGCGCCGGCATGGGCGGACTGCCGCTGGTGCCGGGCCACGAGTTCGTCGGCGAGGTGGTCGGGCTCGGCGAGGGCGTCACGGACCGCTCCGTCGGCCAGCTCGTCGCGGTCGGCAACATCATCGACTCGTGCGGCGAGTGCGCCGCGTGCCTCGGTGGCGACGAGCCCTACTGCGCGCAGTTCCCACTGCAGACCTACGGCGGCCACGACCCGTACGACGACACGACGACCCGCGGTGCCTACGCCGACCACTACGTCCTGCGCGCCGACTTCACCTATCCCCTGCCCGAGGGCCTCGACCCTGCCGGCGTCGCCCCGCTGATGTGCGCCGGCGTCACCGTCTGGCAGCCGCTCTCGCACCTGGGGGTCGGGCCCGACACGGCCGTCGGGGTCGTCGGCCTCGGCGGGCTCGGCCACCTCGCGGTCAAGCTGGCCGCGGCGCTCGGCGCGCGCGTCACCGTCTTCACCACCTCCGCCGCCAAGGCGCAGCAGGCCCGCGACCTCGGCGCGACCGACGTCGTGGTGTCCACCGACGAGGCGGCGATGGCCACCGCCCAGCAGACGCTCGACGTCGTCATCGACACCGTCGCCGCGGCCCACGCGCTCGAGCCCTACCTCGGCACCCTGCGCATCGACGGCACCCTCGTCGTGCTCGCCCTGCCGGGCGAGGGCTGGCACCTCGACCCGATGAGCATCCTCCCGCGCCGTCGTGTGATGGGCTCGGGCAGCTGCGGGCGCCCCGACACCGCCGCGATGCTCGCCTTCGCCGCCGAGCACGGCGTCGTCGCCGACGTCGAGGTGCTGCCGGCCAGCGAGGTCAACACCGCCCTGACGCGGCTGCGCGCCAACGACGTCCGCTTCCGGTTCGTCATCGAGCACGGTCGCTGACCCCCCTCGGGGTGGTCTCGCCGGGGAAGCAAACCGGGCCTCGGGCGGTTCGCAGCCCATGCGCATCTTCTTCACCGGCGGCAGCGGCAAGGCCGGCAAGCACGTGGCCACCTACCTCGCCGAGCAGGGCCACCAGGTCACCAACGCCGATCTCGTCGCGCTCGGCCACCCCGACATGACCGACCTGCGCGTCGACCTGACCGACGCCGGTGAGACCTACTCGGCCATGGCCGGGCTCGCCACGATGGCCGAGCTCGACCTGCCGTCGGTGCCGTCGTACGACGCCGTGGTGCACTTCGCCGCCGTGCCGCGCATCCTGCTCGTGCCCGACGCCACGACGTACGCCACCAACGTGCTCAGCACCTACAACATCCTCGAGGCGGCCACCCGGCTCGGCATCGGCAAGGTCGTGTTCGCGTCCTCCGAGACGACGTACGGCGTGTGCTTCGCGCAGGGCGAGCGCAAGCCGCTCTACCTGCCCGTCGACGAGGAGCACCCGACCGTCCCCGAGGACGCCTACGCGATGTCGAAGGTCGCCAGCGAGACGACCGCGCGCTCCTTCCAGGCCCGCACCGGCAGCGACGTCTACGGCCTGCGCATCAACAACGTGATCGAGCCCCACGAGTACGCCGAGCTGTTCCCCGCGTTCCTCGAGGACCCGGCCCTGCGGCGACGCAACATCTTCGCCTACATCGACACCCGCGACCTGGCCCAGCTGACCCAGCGCGCCCTGGAGACCGACGGCCTGGGCTACCAGGTCTTCAACGTCGCCAACGCCGACCTGTCCGTCGCCGCCACCACCCAGGAGATCCGCGAGCGGTTCTACGACGGGGTCGAGGTACGCCGCGAGCTCGGCCCGCACGAGACGTTCTACGCGATCGACAAGGCGCGTGAGCTGCTCGGCTACGAGCCCCAGCACTCCTGGCGTGACGTGCTCGCCGACCCTCGGTGATCGAGCTTGTCGAGATCCCCTCGGTGATCGAGCCGAGCCTCGGCGATCGAGCTTGTCGAAATCCCTCAGCCCAACAGCTTCCGCGCCCGGAACGTCCACAGCTGCTCGACCCCATGCACCAACGTCTCCGTGGTCGGAGCCGGATCGGTCAGGCACCCGGCGGGGCAGACGGGCACGCTTGCCATCCCCGCCCCCGCCTACAGCTTCAACGAGCCGGTTTCGGGCGCATCCTGATGCGGGGCGTCCACTCGAACCCATCCCAGAATCGCTCGTCCGCCATTCCCTCCGGGTCGGCGTAGAACCCCGGCTCTCGCCCGGCCCCCTCGGCCCTGCTGCTGAAGCCGCCCTCGCCGCCTGAGCTATCGGTCGTTTGCTCGATCGGGTCATCCAGAACATCCGGCGCCGCCAGCGGTGAGGTGCCTGCATGCGCTGGCATCAGGTCGCGATCACGCAGCCAGGACTGGGTGACCTCCGACGACTTCAAAGCGGCCACCGCCATCTCGACCTGAAGGTGATTGCCCTTGACCAGACCTCGAGCCACCGGGATCCGACCGGAGTCGACGACGAGGTTCACCAGCGGCAGAAAGTTCTTGCTCATCGCTGGAGTCAGTGTCCCGATCAAAGTCGAGTCGATCCAGACCTGGACGACGTCTCGGGTGCTTCGGGCGAGCTGCTCGGTGTGCGGCTTCAGGTGGCAGTAGACCCACCCTGCGCCTTCTGGCCGGATCCAGGGCCTCGCACCGTCGCTCCGCGTTGAAGCAGACACTGCGACCTTCTGCTTGCGTCCCTCCGGCAGCTCTACGACATCACCCGTCGGTGGGTCGTTCAACGGTTGCAGGAGATGGGGTTCGGCGAGGGATATGTAGGCGTTCACCCACAAACCATCTCGGCTCGCGAGGTCGCTCTCCTCGTCCTCCACCTCGTCGTTCGCGTCGTTGCCGTACGCCTCGTAGCTGTCGTACACCTGGACGCGAGCGGTGACCCTCGGCGTTCGCCCACGCGCCGTCATCGATCGAACGACGCCCAGATAGCCATCCGTGATCTCCTCCGGAACCCACCCCACGACGACCGCATCGACGTCTACACGTAGCCGGTCACCGTCGATGAAGAGACAGGCTTGCAAGCGCGGCTCGTCCCGTCCGACCCTGCTAGATCCGAGCAATGCCTGTACGGCAGCCTTGTCCGCAGGCGGGTCCAGGCGAACGTACGCGCCTACCTGTCCCCAGAGATCGAACATCTCCATCAGGTGTTCCTCAGTCGTAGCCGTAACTCTTGGATCAATCGTCCCAGAGGTCGGGCGGGCGAGGTCGAGAATGGACGACGTCACCGGACCCTGGGTGCCCGTCGACCTGCGCGTGGAGCGGCATCGCTCCACAGCCGTCGCACACGAACACCACCTCTCGAGCAACGGCCATTGCCATGATTCGAGTTGTTCCAGAGGTGGTGATAGGTGCCGCCGAGGCGCGATCGGGACGAAGTCGTCCGAGTCTCAATGTCAAACTCCATCGCCGCTGTCCGCTCACCGTCAAACGTCACCCGCTCCATCGACCACGCCGAGCTATAGGGAGTTTGCGATTAGGGTCGGTTGAAGTGATAGCGCACCTGAAGGTAGTGCTCATTCCAGACCTCGTCCGCCTCGAGTACTTGGCGCTCAAGACCTTTGGTGAGAGCGAGACGGCTGAACTCGTGCACACCCATCCGGCGAACGTAGTGGGATAGTCCGCCAGAGAAGCTGTCGTCAGCAACAGCGTCTTCGGCGCGACAGTGCCATGTTTCGGCCGACCATTCGTCCGTGAGTTCGTGTCGCTTCAGAACCCGGCCGAACAACTGAACCAACAGCGCTTTGTCGTCGAGTACCTCCGCTGCTTCCTTGATGGCCGCTTCGGTGTCCGACTTGGCTTGCCGTAAGCACGAGTAGAGCGAATCCGAGGACGGCGGCGGTCATTGCGAAGAACAGACCCAAAGCAGTCGCGACCACGCTCCGCTCGCCGGGCAGCAATCGGACAGGTTGCGTCCCCGACCCAACAAACACGCTTACAACAGTCAACGCACTCACTTGACGTTGCTGTCGCGCAAGGCGCGTCGTTCGGATCCGTATCGCCTGACGCACAACTGCCGATGTATCCCGTGCCAACTCCAGCTGCCGGGCTCGGGCCTCCGAGCCCTGGGTCGCCATACGGACGATTTCTGTCACCTGATCGATCGGCACCATGGCTGTCGACGGCGGGGCCAGTAGCAGCTCCTGCGCTTGCAAAAGGCAATTGAAATGCTCTGGGCTTCCTCCGGCGTCAGGATGGTGTTGAGTAGCAAGACGTCGATATGCCTTCCGCACGTCGTCGATCGAAGCTCCCTCAGCAAGCTCTAGGACCGCTAGCGCCTCAGTTCTTTCCATCGCCACATCATGGTGCGCCGTGACCCAATCCGGGAACCGACCGCTTTTGATCCACCGCGGGTCAGGTTCGTTCAATCCGGCACCACCACGGGGAAAGCGGCCTACACTGCCTCGACCGGATCGTAGGAGGTATCGACAATGACGCAACATCCGACCGACTGGGGTCATTTCGTTCGCGAACTCGAGCCGCTCGTCAAAGAGGCGTTCCCAACATGGTCAGAAGAGAAGCGTCACCGCATCGTCTACGACACTGCCCTGATCTACCGCACCGCACTGCAACCCTTGGCCTTCCAGTTCGGCGCCCTCCGCCAACTAGCCCAGGCGCTGGGTTGCACCGAGCCCGAGGTCGCCAAGCAGGAGCAGTTCATCCTTGCTAAGAGTCCCGACCAACTTCAGCAGCTGCTCGCAACGTTCAACAGCCAGCAGCTGGATGATCTACGCAGTATTGTCGCCCGCCACTTCGACTACGGTCATCCGCTCGACGGCCGCCAGCCGCTCGAGATCCTCGGCCTCGAAGAACAAATCCGATTCGTGGCTCTAGGGCGCCGCGTTCTTGGTAAAACGCTCTTCGACCTGGCGAACGGCAATGACCCCAAACTCATCGACACCCGGCCCATGGGCACTTCCCCCGCCGAGACCTTCGAGATCCAGCACGCTCAGAGATACATCGCGGATGCCTTGGAGACGACCGCCTTGGGCGTGCTGGCCGACCCAGGGGCATCGGCCATGCTTGAGGCCCTCGAGATCCCCAGAGAGCGACCAAGCAAGACCTTGGTCTTGCAAGCGTTGTGGGCGGGCTCGACGGGCCATGCTCCGAGCGGGGCGCGCATTGAACTTGTTCACACCGTATCCAGGGGAGCGCTAGACCTCGCACCGCGACCGGCCATCTCGGGCTCGCCACACCCCCAGCCACCCTCAGCAGACCCGACAATCGCGGCAACCCCTACTCCCCCGCGCTCACCGAACCTTCCTGCCACCAGCCCCTCCACACTCCCGGAGCCGCCCAGGGCCAACCCGGTACCGCCCCCAGCAGAGGCACCAAGGAAACGGTCGGGTCCGATGGTGGCCGCGCTGGTAACCATCGTCGCGCTGCTGATCGCATGCGCGTTCTTACTGGGCCGTGAACTCGACCGGACCCAAACCGAACAAGCCAATGGGCGATCGGACGACTCCCCAAGCACGCAGGATGCCATCAACACCTCTACGCCCGAGCCCACCACCGACTCGCCAGCCAACTCACAGCCACCGCCCAGCTCGCAGCCCGCGACGACGCCGCCTGCGCCCGTCATCGCGCCGGCGCCCACGCTTCGCCTGTCCGCGACCACCAAAGAAGTCGACATCGGCCAAGAGATCAAGTTCAAGTACGCGATCAAGGGCAAGACGGCTGGCAGCCCAGAAATCGAACGAACTGCAGGCACGGATGACGTCTATCAGAGCGAGGCGCCGTTGGAGTCTCGCTCCGGAACCGTCTCCATCGCCTCCCCCTCGGAGCCCGGCAGATTCACCTACAGAATAAACGCGGTGGCTGACGACGGTTCCTCCGTCTACTCGACTGAGGTGACCGTAAATGTGTTCGTGAGGGTGTCCCTAGCCGCGATGTGCAACAGCGACCTGTCATTTGGTTCCTGTGAGGACGAGCCCTTCTCTGTTGACTATGGTCCGCGAACGTTCAGCTACATCGCATCCTCGGGGTGTTGCGGAACCGCCCAGCCACCCGACTTTTCCGACGTCCTGAGTTTCGGTTCGAAGACGACGTGCCGGTCGATCCACCTCGAGTTCGTGTTGAAACGATCGGAATATCCGTCCGAGGCCCTCCTCCAGGTCAAGCAGGGAGGAAGCGACATCAAGTCAGCGGTGACGTCGAATGGGGACCTTGGAACCCTCGACGCATCACTCGATGGAAGCGACTTCTTCATTCAGGCCAACGACACAATTGGCGACAATGTCGTCTTCGTGAATGGGTACGCGAGTTGCTTCACCCAATCCGGTAGGCCATAGACCTCGAACGCGAGCCGGGCCTAGAACCCGGACGCGCTCCGACGTCGGAGCTCGCTGGGTCCAGCCGAATGTGCTCGACCTGGGTCGGCCCGAAGCATGCATGAGCCGACCAATCCAGGGTTCCTTCTAGGGCCATGGGATCCACTCGATCAAGCCACGGGCCACGGGCGTTCGCTCGCCGTGGTCACGCAGACGACGGGTGCTCGGGGTTGCACTTAGAGATCACCTCAAAGCACTCCCCCATTGCCAGGACGGTGGCTGCGACGTGGAGATCCGTCACCTCTGGTCGTCCACGGTGCGACTGCGCGTTCCTGACCCGCGCCAGAGCGCGCATCAGGTGGGTGTAGGCCTGATGGAGGTTCTCACCGGTCTTGGTCTCGGGCCCCAGCCGCATCCGCGGCTTCTTACCCCCGAATGCTTGGTTGACCAGATCCTCCCCATCAAGGTCCAAACCGACCTTCTCGTGAATGAGATCGGCCAGCGCAATCCAGCCAGCGTTGATGGCATCGGGGCCTGAGTGCACAACCTTTGCTCCGATTGCTTCGCGGAGCCCATCGGGAAGCAACAACACCCAAGCAGGCGCCATACCAGCTGGGGAGGTGATCGCGGCCGCCCGAGGCGCGAGCGGCATGCTGGGGCCGTTGGTCGCTGGATCGTGACTATGGAGCAGGGTCGATCGCCTCGACTCGACCTCCAGCAAGGAGGCCACATCTTGCACCTGCCGATAGCGCCGGATGTTCTGTCGATTGAGAGTCGCGCCCCACTCGATCGTTCCGATTCCGTGAAGCCCTTGCCACAGCCCCCCTCCCCCGGCATTCCAGAGCCGCTCGAGCCGCAGGACCTCTTTCACTGGTATGCCCGCACCCGGCCGCAGGGTGGACATGAAGGCCATGGCGCTGAAGTTCGCAGACGCAGGAGGGCGAGTCCGGTCGGCGATCAATACGGCTTGCTGCACCGACTTCGTGAACAGCTCGAGGTCGTCTCGAGCAACCTGGCTCCACCGCGCCACCGTCGCGACCCCGACTAGGGACAAGCTCACTTCCTGTTGTGGCCCCGGAATGCCAGAAGCGCCCTGCAGAAGTTTCGGTGTCAAGCTCTGGATCACCGAGAGTGGGTCCTCGATTCCATGGCGATCGGCGTCGTGGTCGATCTCCTCATAAGTCGGCCACCGATCATGCTGGACCAACCACAGGTAGACATCATCGAGCACCATGACCTGAGCACGGCTCAGATCTTCAGAGCCCGTACCCGTGCCAAACTCCTCGCCCATGGATGAAGCCTAGGAGTCAGGCACGACTCGACACCCCGCTGGCGGCCGTCCTGGGTCGTGCCGGGAGCGGCCCGGTCAGCGGGATTGACGCCGTTGGCAGCGACAGGCTGACCGGCGTCGGGTCCAGAGAAGAAGATCACCTCGCGGGTTCCAGCGCTGCCGGCGTCACCCCGGGGCTCGCAGACGGACTGCTTGTGGACCTAGGCCGACCTGATCAACGCACATCCGGCGTAACAGGTTCACGCGAGTCGGCCTCGACCAGGATTAGTGCCGTCTCGTTCACGAGTGCAACTTGGCGGCAAAGCCGGTACCCATATCGGGACGTCAAGTCGTCAAGTGGCGCCACATCCGGCGCTATGGGCGATCGGCGTCCTGGGCCCCTTGGACCTCGATGTGGAAGGTGCCGGTGAAGCCCGTCCCGTTGACCGTGAAGTCCCATCCGACGCCGGTGCCCTCGCCGATGCCGTCGCAGGGGGTCGCCTGCTGGACCGGGAGGGTCAGCCCTTCGGTGCTCGGGGCCTGAGCAACTGCTTCGACGGAGGCACGGTCGCGATACTTCTCGGGGTCCAGATACGTCTCGCCGCTGTGCACGAACAGGGCGGGCGGGCTCCCGGGGAAGACCTGGATGAACACCTGCTTGCGCAGGATGACCTTGTCGGAGAACCCGCCGGGGTCGTCCTCGCCGACGAAGACGTCGACCCGGAAGATGGCGCCGTTCACTGCGTCCTTGAAGGCGTTGTCCGCATCGATCCACCCCTCCCACAGCAGGCGTCCCGGGCCCGCCCAGTACGGGCGTTGGTGGTCCCACTCGGTCAACGGTCGTTGCAGCGCGTCGATGACGTCCGTCCCGTCCTCGAGCCTGTCGGAGTTGAAGGGCCCGTAGCAGTTCTGGGCCTTCATGCTCTGCTCGAACAGGTTGAAGTCCACGCCGCGCGGCTTGATCGAGACCCCGAGGTAGAACTCGTTGCGGAACGGCCCCCAGTCCCCGCCCTGCTTGATCTCCGCGTCCTGGAGCCTCAGGGCGATGTGGTGCGTCCCGTGCAGGAAGCGCATCGCGATCTCGTACGCCTCGCGAGACGTGACCAGCGAGTCGCGTCCGCCGTGGCACTTGTGGATGAACGTGCGAGGCGATCCGGGCAGCTGGGCGGCCGACTGCATCACCAGACCGTCGCTGTGGTTGCCGGCCACCCCGCCGGAGTCCGCGAGGTTCGTCATCTGGTTGAGGACGCTGGCGGCCTTGTTCCCGTAGCTGCCGAAGTCCGTCCCCACGATCGTCAGCACCCGCCTGGGGTCGAAGGTGGTCGCGACGTCGAGGTACTTCAGGTTGTCGTCGTCGAACGCCGCGAGCTCGTCCAGGGCGTCCTTGGTCCCCTCGGGCTCCTTGTCGCGGCCGGGCAGGAGACGCCGGAGGTCGTTGACCTTCTCGTACGTCGCGGACAGCGCATGCAGCAGGCCGGGCGGAATCGCCTGGAACCGGATGCCTCGGTGCGGCGTCCCGAGGGTGACCACCTTGTTGACCTGGGTCCTGGCCGCGCCCGCCTGGCGCGCGTCGAGGAGCCGCAGGGCCTCGTTGACGATCAGTCCACCCATGCTGTGCGCGACGATGTCGACGCCTCGCCACTGCTCCTTCGAGGCACCGCTGCGCTTGTCGGTCTCCTGCTCGATGAGCTCGATGAGCCGCACGAGACCCTCGGCGTACAGACGGATGCTCCGGGGGAGCAGGTCGTAGTAGCGGTACACCCAGATCGTGCCGGCGACTCCCTCGGCGAGACACGCTTCCGCCATCCGCGAGTCGAGCACGATCCGCCTGGCGTGGGCGGGCTCAGGGTCCGGAAGGTCATCCACCTCCATGTCTCGGCCGTAGTAGGCGATCACGTTCGTGGCGTCGGTGTATCGGTAGCGGCGTGACTTCAGGGCGCGCAGCACGAAGCCCTCGTAGATGTAGCTGTCGCCGCGGCGGTCCGGATAGACCGTGCCGTCGTTGAAACCCTGGTAGGCGTTGCGCTGCTCGTCCTCGACGTCGAAGAAGCCGAAGCCCCGTACGAGGATGAGTGGACGTGGGTTGCTTGGCATCGGCGTCTCCGGATGAGTCGGTGTTGAGACTCTGTTCCCGGACCTGCTGCGCAGCAATGGCTCAACCAGGCTCTTGACAGCTGCCTGGTTGCGCGTGGCTCGGTCGCGGTCGGCTAGCTCCGCTTGTCGACCCAGGGCTGGATGTGCTGGACGACGTCGGCGTAGAAGGTCGTCGTGGCGCTCTTGACGGAGCCGATCAACGTCCCCGTGCCGGCCGCTCGCTTGGCACCGAGGGGCAGCTCGAACGAGACAGTGAAGGACTTGATCTCTCGCTGGTCGTCCGGCAGAAGACACGCCGGGTCCTCGCGGGCCTTGCCCAGCAGGGCGGCCGTTGATCCCGCCCGTGGGCCCGCGAGGTGCGCCTCGATCCGGATCGAGTCCTTGGCCTGCTCCGGAAGCTGTCGCAGCAACCAGTTGACCCGCGTCAGCGGCCGGGTGTCGCCGCGGGGAGCCTGCACGCTGACGGTGGCGGTCGCCTTGTCCGACCGGAGGTCGGCTCCGACGACGATGACGTCCACGGCACCAGGCACCTTGAGGCGACCGAACAGCAGTCCGGAATCGGCCAGCTGCTGACGCCGGCTGGCGTGGTCCGGGGTCTCGCGAGGCACGAGCGCCTGGACCTCCACACCGAGCAGCGCCGACATGTGGTGCGCGAGGTGCTGGACCAGCTCGTCGTACCGCGCACTGATGTCACCCGTGGCCTTGTCGGAGGCTCGGGCGGTCTTGGCCTTCACGGCATCACGCACCTTGACCCAGCTGGGGCCCATGTCGCCAAGCCCGCCCATCCCGGACCGGGCGTGGGACATGTAGCGGATGAACTCCTCGAGGACCTTGCCCTGGGTGGCGTCCGCGACGCCGCGGTGGCGCGCGGTGAGGAGGGCTTGTGCGCGGACCTGGTCCCACGACAGGTGGTGCAGCGACACCTTGCGGAGCTTGCGGCGGTCGATCACCACAGGGTGGTCCGCGTCTCCACCCGCCAGCTCGTTGCTGATGGTGATGACGGCGTCGTAACCCCGGGTCCTGGCGATCTCGACGTAGTGGTCGATCTGCTCGGCGTTGAGCCTGCCGTTCGACGTCTTCACCTCGACCAGCGCGGTCCACTGCTTCTGACCTCGGGTCACCTGGATGACGCCGTCAGGGCGGTACGCCTCCTCGTCCTGCCCGAATGGGACCTCGACGTACGCCGTGATGACTCCACGGGGCGCCCCACACTTCGTGGTCAGGGCACCGCCGAACTCGCGAACCATCGTCATCACCGCCAGGAGAGCCGACGTGGCTCGGCGCTCCTGCTCCTCCCCGCTGCCGATTCCGGCGACGGGGAACAGCCGCGCCGTCTGCCAGTCGTTGCCGTCGGCCGCAGGGATGGAGGCGTCCCAGTCGGCGGGCAGCCTGGGCGCACGCGTCGGGCGACGGACCGAGACGCCCCGCTTGGCGGGTGCCGGCGGAGCCGCAGTGGGCTCTTCTGCTGTGGCACCGGTGATCGTCGTGCCCTCCGAGTCGCCAGCCTGCTCCGCAGGCCCACCGGACGGGGCGTCGTCGGAGGCGCCCGACCCTTCGGTCTCGGGCGGCTCCGACTGACCGGACCCCTCGTCCGAGCTCTCGTCCGTCTCGGCACTCACCTCCACGCCGTGCGCCGCCACCAATGACGCCAGGCCGTCCGCGTAGCCCTGCCCCACCGCACGCACCTTCCACGCACCGTCGCGTCGGTAGAACTCGCCGAAGACCAGGGCGAGCTCGCTCGTCGCATCGTCGATGTCGAAGACCAGCAGATCTGCGGCGTCCGAGGTGCGCTGCAACCGCATCCGGATGGCGGCGGCGTCACCGAAGGTGACCCCGGTCGTCGGATCCAGACTGGCCGAGACGACGATCCGCTCGATCTCGTCGGGTACGTCGTCGAGCTCGAGGGTCACGACGTCGGAGGACCAACCGAGGTCCGCGTCGTCCGTGCCTGGCTCCGGCATCAGCTTGTCGCGCAGGTGCACCGCGCCACCCAGCGCAATGGGCTGGTTGTAGAACACGAAGTCCGACCCCGACCGCACCTTTCCGCTTGCGTCCAGCAGCAGGACGCTCACGTCGGCATCGACGGCGTTGCCTTCACGGCCGCGGCTGTCGAGGAACACTGTCAACGAGCCGAGCTCAGCGCTCAGTTTGCTCAGGGCGACATTGGCGCCCTTGGTCAGGGCTTGCGGTTCCGAGATTACGTCAGTCACCCCCCGAGGATCACACGGTCCGCGCCGGGGCGCGGTAGAACGGTCAAGTGGGCGTAGTCCCTCGGCGTTGCCCGAGCACTTCCGGTCATCAGACCGCGTCGCAATAAAGTTGTCCCAGGGGCGGCGGTAAGACGCGGTGCAGGTTTGGTTGGCCCGTTCGGGCACGCATCGGCTGGTAGGGGCGCGCCGACTGTGGGGGGCGGGCGAGCGACTCATCGCGCGATGTCCGGGGTCGAGAGCATTCGATTGGGCGCCGCAGCGGATCTGCTGCCATCACGTCGCGCGATGGCTTAGCCTGCGGGCCATGGTCCAACTAAGTTCTTCGTCGGCTGCCGGGTCGATGTTGGGGTACATGGCGCAGGCTGAGTACGCCCTGCTTCGCGCAGTCGACGCTCTCCTTGACGGTGATCTCACGATGCAATTCGCCGTCGAACTTGAGGACGACTTCTCGGCAAAGTCGAAGGAGCTCGCACACGCTGAGTGGTGGCAGACCAAACATTCGGTGGACAGTGCGCGCGAACTCAAAGATGGAGACCTCGAGTTCTGGAAGACAATTTCGATCTGGCTACGTACTCGCTCCCCCAGTGAGTCGACTCGGTTCTTCTTTCTGACAACAGCCAGTTGCGGAGATCAATCAGCGCTGCGGCACTTGCGCGCGGAGGACCGCGACCCGGGTGCAGCGGCGGATGGCCTTGATGCTGCCCGCGAGAACTCTGGGTCGGCGCTGATGGCAGAGAGATCCCAGGAATGGCTCAATCTCACTCCAGCCCAACGAGTAGAGTTCCTTGATCTCGTTGAAGTGGTGTTCGACGCCCCACAGGCTGATGAACTACATGAAGAACTTGTTCGTCGAGTGCGACCATGCTTCGGGCCGCGTTTCAGTTCTGCCGGAGCAACAGCGCTTAGCGGATGGTGGCTGAACCGAGTACGCACACACCTTATGAGTTTCTGGAACGACTCTCATAAGTACATCGATCTCCTTGATATGGAGCTCGAGATGGATGCGATCCGGAATCGACTTAGGGATGACGACCTGCCAATCGCTGTCGACATTGGCGAGCTACCCGTCAGCGGCGAAGACAGAAACTTCGTCATACAGCTTCGGCTGATCGCGCTACTCGACGAGCGAGTCGCCTTATGCGTTCAAGACCACAATCGGGCGTTTTTCAATCGCTCGTACTGGCAGCGGGAGTCCCTCGTTCGCGTTGGCGAGCTGGAAGCATACGACGATCGGCTCAAGACCGCGTGGAAGCGGCACTTCTTGCCCGCAACGATGTCTACGCATAAGGCCGCGGAATCGGACGAGGACATGGTCTGCGCGGCAGCCCGGGACCGATACCTCGCCCTAGAGAGCAGCCAACTTCCGCGGATCCGCCACGGTGTGAGCGAGGAGTTCATCGCCACCGGCTCCCTGCACATTCTCGCCGACCGCCTCGAGGTCGGCTGGCATCCGGAGTGGTTCGCACGACTAAGGGGAGTGCTGACTGATGCCGTCAACCCTGAGGCGGGGGTGGCATGAGCAATAGTCCAGGCGAGTCGCTGTCGACGATCCCAGTAGCTCCGCCATCGGAGTGGTCCCTATTCAACCCAGCCTTCATCGCCGTTCTCCTTCGTCAGGCGTCCGACGGGTGGTTCAAGACAACCGAAACCGGGATGCATTTTAGTTATGGGTTTCTGGTGCTTCCGCTCGTTCTCCACGGCCCGAGCCGCCGAGAACTTCCTAAGTCGACGGCTCGCGCCCTCGTCGCCTGGATCTACGAGAACCCAGCCCTAGTCGAGACGTTCCCACGGAACGCAAAGGCGCTTTCGCCCTACATTGCCCAAGGAACGCTTTATGGTTGCGCTACTGGTCTGATCGTGTCAGACGGTGGGCTCCTGTACCCCGGCAGTGCGCGACGACGCCCCAGTGGGTTGACGAGCGAAGTGCTCGAGTGCTTCAGCAAGTCCGCGCAGGTTGGCCGTTGGCTGGCGCGACAAGCAACGCCCGAACTCACCTTTGGTTACCTTGGAGTTAGCCCCTAATGCAGATCAATCAGATCATTCTCTACAGCAACTCTGGGGAGATGCGAGTTCTCACACTGCTTCCCGGACGCATGAATATAATTACCGGCGCATCCCTGAAGGGGAAGTCAAGTCTCATCGGTATTCTTCGATACCTACTTGGTTCGGGTTCGCCGCACGCGCCGGCGCTCATCCGCGGGGCGGTTTCCTGGTACGGCCTGGTGGCCTCAGTGGGTGAAGAATCGTTCTTCATTGGGCGTCCGCGCGTCGGTGGCAGCCAGACTACGAATCAGGCGATGTGGCTGCCCGGTGCGACTGACGCCCCCGCGTACGTCGATCTGACGACAAACGCGACAGCGGAAGAGGTTCGAAATCATCTCGGTGGGCTTCTTGGCATTGGAGCAAACGAAAATGTTCCCGACCCCGGACACACACGCGCTCCGCTGGCCGCAACATTCGTCCACTCGCTGTACTACTGCTTCTTGGAGCAGGGCGAGATAGCGAACCCCTACAGCCTCTTCCACCATCAGACTCTCGATTTTCAGGCGCAAGCAATTCGCGACACCCTCCCCTACTTCGTCGGCGCTCAGGGGCGGGATGAAATGGCCCTTCGTGATCGGTTGCGGGGTCTTCGCAGGGATCGGCGGCGGATCGAACTGCAACTTGGTCAGCTCGATGCGTTCCAACTTCAAGAGACCGCCGTTGCTCGAACCCTAATGGGCCAGGCGCGAGATTTTGGAATTATCGATGTCGGCGAGCTGGTCGCGGAAGAGTCCGCCATTGACTCTCTCCGATCAGCGTTGACCTCGGCTACCGCCGGCTTCGGTATGGAGACGCCCGCCTCCGTTCCCCAAGATGAGTACGAGCGCCTAATCGACGATTCGAGGATGCTCCGGGAGTCCATGCGCGAGCAATCTGCACAACTCCGACGGCTGAATCGATTCGCCGAGGACTCTGCTGGCTACGAGGTGGAGGTTTCCGAGCAGCGTTCGCGCCTAGCCTCGGCCCGTCTCGTTCCAGAGCCTAAGACAGAAGGACATTGTCCTCTTTGTGGGCAAGGCGTCGCCGGTTTGGAAGGAGTGATGAGCTCGAACCTCGCTATGGCTACCGGCGACGCTGACCACCGTCTCAGGTCGGCCGCCCGGGACCAGAGGCAAATTGCTGTCTCGATCTCGGAGTTGCAGGCCTCGATTGAAAGGGATCGTGTCGGCTACGAGGCTACTCAAGCGGCGCTGCGAGAGATTGACCGCCTGAGGGCGCAAGAGACGGAGCGCGCACGTTCCCTTGAGATGCGCAGTTTTGTAGTTGGACGCATCTCCCAGTTCTTAGAGACCCACGATGAGGCGACAGACGTCGATCGCCAACTGCTGACCTCCCGGATCACGGATCTGCGGCGACAGATCGAGCAACTCGAGGAGCGGATCGACGGCGACGCAGTCCGTTCTCGGACACAGTCGCTAATGAATCTCGTCTCTCGGCGGATGGCTGAGTACGCCCAGTTCCTAGGGTTGGAGCACTCGACAACTGGGGTGCGCATCGATCCTCAGCGGTTGACTGTGGTGGCCGATCTTCCGTCTGGTCCCGCGTATATGAGCGAGAAGGAGATAGGTGGGGGCATGAACTGGGTGGGCTACCACCTAGCCACGTACCTCGCCATGCAGGCGTACTTTATCGAGCACGCCCGCCCCGTTCCCTCGTTCATCGTCTTCGACCAGCCGTCGCAGGTGTTCTTCCCCGAAGAGGATTCCGCTTCCGAAGGGGACGCAGTCGATTTTGACGATCTCGAGGTCGGCGACAAGGAGCGAACTCGGCGTCTGTTTATGTTGATCAACGACGCTGTGACCGCAGCATCCGGCAATCTGCAGGTTCTCGTTCTTGACCATGCCGACTTTCTTTCGGAGCCCTGGTTCCAGGACGCAGTACTCGAAAAGTGGCGCGGGTCCGCAGCACTGATACCTGCCGGGTGGCTCGACGAACAGCCGGAGGTCGAAGGCTAGAGCCGTTGGCGCTCGCAGTCAGATCCCAACGGTCGAACTCGCCTCGACACCGGGCGCCTGAAATCGAGCCAAACTGGTTCCTTTCGATTGGAGGCGCTGCATAGTGGGCGGGGATGGTCCGACGTACTCCGTGAGAAGGTGGACTGCGTGCCCGTCGAGGTTGCCGCGGGCGGGGTGGTAGTGCTCAGTCGTGCGCGAGTCGGCATGTTGGGGAAAGGATCTGGGCGTCTCGGAGTAGCACGCCGGCGTCGAGGGCGTCGGTGATGGCGGTGTGCCGCAGGGAGTGCGGGCTGATGCCGCGGGATGCCGGCGACCTTCGCGATCGGGTGACCATCCGGTAGACGTCGCGGGGGTCGATCGAATTCCCTGAGGCTTCTGGAACGCCGTCAGCCTGGTGGATGCGCATCATGTCCCACCAGCGGGTGTTTCGGCGGGTTGGCGTTCTGCCGGTCAAGCAGGCGGTCAGAGAGCTCGATGGCTGCCAAGAAGAACCAGAAGACCCAGTCGAGGAAGATGGGGTCGTAGTCGCCGCTCTGCTGCGCGTTCTGGTGACGGATACCGAACGAGTTGGCCAGGTTAAAGAGCGCCCCCTCGTCCTTCCTCAACATCCCACTCTGTAGAAGATCTCGCCGGCTCTCAAGCACCCCTGCGAGCGCGATGCACGATGACCGCTTGTCCTGAACGCTTGCACCACGAGCGCGGAATAGTGCTATCGCGTGTCGTACGTCGTCACCAGTCTCGGCGTCGCTGCGTTGTGCCATATCCCTGACGAGATCGGTACGCGCACTGTCAGTCACAGCGACGAGGCGGCCTCGGTCCTCGCCGTTTTCCGACAAGCGCAGTCCAAAGGCGGCGCGATCCAGGATGTGGTTCACGGATGATCGGTACACCCGCCGCCCTATGGCAGCGGAGAAACTGCCGTAGTGAAGTCCACAACCGCCATAGTTATGGACGTAGCCTGACTGGGGTGCAGACGTGAGGTCGTGCAGGGCCTCGATTACGTCGAAGAACAGTTCCTGATTCGATTCCAACCTGCGAAGCGGGAGGGGCCATAGGTCCTCCACGCCGAGTTCAGACGCGATGACATCGGCGGGTTGAACAGTGCTCGGAGCATCAGGACAATCTTTCTCAAACCGTTGTTCGAAGTAGCCACGGTTCTCTAGGTCGCCCACTACTCGGCCGAACTCCTGCACGGCGGTTCTTAAGGTTAGGGTCCCGCTCGCGGCAGTCCCGTGCCGCTGGGAGAAGAACGGCTTGCGAATTCCAATCGCGTTCAAGGAGTCGGCTCGGTCAAGCAATGAACGCATGAATACAAGTCCAGGGTCTGGGGCCGAGTAGCGAGACACAGGCGTCTGCACTCACGGGTCGTGGGCCACGGCACTGTTCGCCGCCAGGAACTCATCGCGGGGTGCGACGCTGGCAAAAGCGTCCCCGAGTAGAAACGCACAGCGTTCTGCCCAGCCGTCAAGGCTGCCCCGTCGTGCCACCAGCTCTGCCACTTCCTCCTTGAAGAGGCCGCGTGGCCAGCGCAGCACATAGTCCTCGTCCTGGTTGGCCACTTGGTTGACTCTCCCTCCTTGGTCGCAATCGCGTGTTCCTGATACCGAGGCCTCACTAGTTTCAGTTGAGTCCGTAGGGTCTGCGCGACAGTAGCGTCTGCTTTTAGTTCCTGTGTCGCGTGCCGGCTTCGGAGGCTCTCAAGTGACGCGCTGACGGCAGTCGACGCGTGGTTGTGCCACTAGCCCTTTCTGGGCGCATAGGGGCATGGGGCCCCGGCGCCGGTTCCGAGAGGCGAGCCTGCGGGGAGCAGGGGCAGAGCCGGGCGACACGGCCCATCTCCACCCCCGCTGGCGCCGTCTTCATCGCAACAGCCGGCGGTTCGGACCTTCGCTCAGTAGGTTGCACCGCGCCGGGTGGCAATTCTCCCGGTCGCGGCGGTGCGTCTGCCCCGCTGCACTGTGTCTCGGACCGCTGAGTGTGCGTCCTCCCCACCTGTCCAGATTGAGTAGCTCGCCCCTGCGGCACCATCAGCGCCCGGCGAAACATTCTGCGGTGTTCACACGAGAGCGGTGCTCCCACGCAGGCCGCTCATTGCGCCGGCGGTGGCCGCATCTGGTCGATCATGGCGGCGACCGCATCCCTCTCGGCGCGCAGTCGCCCGACGTCCTCGCGCGTCGCGCGCTGGAAGCGCATGCCGAGGATGGCGCGCGCTTGGCTCTCGTCGATGGACAGGCTGATGCACAGTCGGTCGATCGCCTGGGGGATGTGATCGGCCTCGGCTATGGCCGTAAGGACGTCGACCGGTCGGGTGAGAGCGAGCAGGAGCGCGTCAAGACGTCGCAGCTCGGTGTCGAGCTGGGCCAGGGGGCCGTGCTCGTCGCCGAAGTCGGAGAAGAACAACTGGTCGGCGTCGTCGACCTCGAGCAAGACCGACGCCGTGGCTCCCTCGTGGCGGAGCATGTCCTTGAGGAGGTTCCGGACCTCGTCTTCGTCAAGAGCGTCGACACCATCGACACCGCCCGGGACAACGGGTCCGGAGACACCCATGCCGTGGGACCAGGTCGTCTCGATCATGTCGTCATCCTCCGAGGATGCGATCTGATAGGTCGAGAACTCGCCCTGCGCGTCGGCCTCGGCGTCTGCGTGGATCGCCGCTCGTCGTTCTGATTCAGTGAGCGGTTCCGGCAGGGCTGCGTCGGCTCGGGCCCACACGGCGGGATCGGCGCGACCCTGGGACGACGACAGGTCGGCAACGAGGTCCGCGACAACTTGGAGGAAGGCCTGGTGTCGTGGGTTCGGCTTGGTGTCCTCGCGCCAACGGCCGGTGGTGTCCTCGCGGAAGGTCCAGTCACGGGTGGTGCGCCCGAGCTCGAAGACCACGCTCGCGTTGGAGAGGCACGAGAGCGCGGCGGAGTATGCGTCGTGATGCGAGACGTCGCGAAGCGCCTCGACTGCCCACCTGCGTTGCCCGAGGTAGGAGCCTTCGAGGTGAGAGATCGCGCGGACATCGCCGTGCCAGGTGGAGACTCGTGCTTCGTGGAACGGGTGCGACGGCATCTCGTGCCCGCCCGATTCGAGGCGGTGCTCCAGGCTGGTGAAGTGGTCGTGGGCCGCAGTCGTCGTGCGGGCGAGCTCGTCGAGTCCGTCCACGACCGGTGCTGGGGATCCGGTGCCGAGACCGGCGAGCACCTGCGTGACGATCGGGTCGTCGCTCAGACCGCTCTCGCGCACCGCCGCGCGGCTGGCCCACTCCGCCACGGCGCGCTGCTCATCCGGCGACAGCGTGTAGATCGTCGGAGAGGCGCCCGGGAGGACGCCGCCCAAGGGGTCGTAGGAAGAGCTCTGGGTGTAGGTGCGCGGAGCGGACGGTGTTGGTTCGAGCGCGTACCAGGTGCCGGCGTCAAGGACCTCCGGCCCGAACGAGACACCGGTGTGGGCTGCGATGAGGGCCAGGCCGGCGGCAAGGTTGTCGCCGTCGTCCGCGGTTCCCTCGCTGATCAGCGGATGCAGGGTGGCCGGGATCTGCAGGAGATCTTCGTCATCGGCCTCGATGGGGCCGAGGAGCTCGATCGCGAACTCCTGAACGCCGTTGCGGGCGGCAGTGAAGTCGGTCAGCGCATTGACGTTCCAGAAGAACGCCGCGGCTACGCCGCTCGCGCTGGCCAGTGACAGCGGGCCTAGGACTTCGGGCCGGGTGCCCTGGAAGCCGTTGTCCTCGATCACCACGAGAGCGTCGCCGACCTCGACGACCTGGATGACCTCGCGATCGAAGGCGGCCTCCTGGATGTCCTCGGTCTCGGGGTCGAGGACCGCTCGGGCACCGAAGGCTGCCAGCGCCGCGTCGCGGTCTGCGGCCGGCACGATGGAGAAGCACGCCGCCTGTTCCAGGTGCGAGTCGTTGACCCATGCGTAATCCTCGAGCGTCACCGTCACAGTCTGCTCGACGTCCCGACACCCCGGGCGCTCAACCCGGCGAACGCCGTACAACCAATCAGCGAATGGTGACCTGACGGTTCGCAAGACCCGACTTGGTCGCCCGCTCCTCGGAGGTCAACGGGGTGTCGTCGGCGAGGGCCTTGTCGAGGGCCTTCTTGAAGGCGGCGGCGGGCTCCTCGAGGGCCTCGGCGCCGGTGCCTAGGGGGAGGTCCCAGACGGGGGCGAGGAGGCCGTGGGCGCGGAACATGCCAACCAGGCGGGAGTCCGGCACGAGCACGTCGTCGCCGGCGGCGTGGAGGCGCGAGAGGGCGTCGAGGAGGGCGTCCTCGGGCTCGGGCATGACCCAGCGCAGGTGCTCCTTGGTGCCGACGTCGGTCCAGTAGGCGGCCTCGACCGAGGTCAGGCGGGCGGTGGGGGTGGCGGCGTCGTTGGCCTCCTCCATCGCCTCTGCGAGGTCGTCGCGCTCCTCGATGTCGGCCAGCCAGTAGTCGAAGCCCTCGTGGACGGTGACGTCGAGGGTCTTGTTGGTGATGAGGTCCTGCAGGCGGGGGCCGGGGCCGGGGGGCGTGGTGAGGCCGATGACGTCGGGCTCCTCGGCCTCGAGGGCGGCGAGGAGTACGGCAGCGAGGTCGCGCGACGGGTCGCCGAACGCGTGCTGCACCTGGAGGCCGAGCCAGACCTGGCCGCTGTCGCGGTTCATCGCGGGCGAGGCGGCAGGGAGCAGGGAGCAGAGCTGGACGGTGCGGTCCTCGTAGCCCTTGATGGTCAGCGGGGCGGTCGCCGCGGGGACGAGCTCGCGTAACGCGACGATGTCGCACTCGCCGGGCAGGCCCTCGAAGGGGCGGGCGACGTAGACGTCGCCGCCACCGGGCGCGCCGTGGCAGGCCTTGTATCGCTTGCCGGAGCCACAGGGGCAGGGCTGCTTCGGGCCGACCTCGCCATCGGCGACGGGGGCGGTGTCGCGGGCCTTGGTGCGGGACTTCTTTGCCATGAGGTGAACCTATCTGGCGGGGTCGTGGGTGGAGTGGGGTGCGTCGGTTGGGGGGATCTCGACAAGCTCGATCACCGATGGGTGGGGTTGGGTGCGTCGGCTGCGGGGGTTTCGAGGCTCGTCGCTAGCGCTCCTCGCACCTCAACCACCGTGCGTGTGCGTGCGCGGGGGTGGCGCGCCGGCGTCGTACGCCTGAGCTACCTACCGAGGCGTTCGAGGACGTAGGCCGGGCGGTCGGTGATGACGGCCTTGACGCCGGCGTCGACGCAGAGCTGGAGGTCGCGGTCGGTGTTGATGGTCCAGACGTGGATGTCGCGGCCGGAGGCGGTGATCTTCTTGGCGAACTTCTTGTGCTCGCGGAGCAGCTCGATGCCGGGGCCGACGATCCAGTCGGGGCCGATGACGCGGCGCAGCATCGACCAGTACTGGTAGCGGTCGACGAGCTGGACCAGCTGGATGCCGGGGGCGGCGCGCTCGACGCGCTGCAGGGCGGTGAACGAGAAGCTCATCACGCGCACCGGCGAGCCGGGCTGGTCCCAGCCGAAGTCACCGAGCATGTCGACCAGACGGCGTTCGACCAGGCCGCCGAAGCGGGTGGGGTGCTTGGTCTCGATCGCGACCTCGACGCGGCGGTCGTAGTCGGCGACGGTCTCGAGCAGCTTGCGCAGGGTGAGGACGCGGTCGAGGGACTCGTCGCGGTCGGGGGCCTCGTCGTCGAGCTCGGCCCAGGGGTTCTTCCAGGCGGCGAAGTCGAGCTCGTTGAGGTCGGCGAGGTCCATCGTCGAGACCAGGCCGGGCTGCTGCGCCGTACGACGCAGGTCGCGGTCGTGCACGCAGACGAGGTGGCCGTCGGCGGTGAGCCGGACGTCGCACTCGAGGGCATCGGCCCCGGCGTCGAGGGCGGCGATGTAGGCGCCGAGGGTGTGCTCGGCGTTCTCGTGGCTCGCTCCCCGGTGGGCAACGACCTGCGGCGTCACGTCGCCAGTCTGCCGTAGCTGCATCGGACTACGTCGCCAACGTTCCGCGCAGCACGTTGGCGATGCAGGTGGACGCCCCCTCGGGCACCGTGGCCTGTACCTTCCAACGCGTCTCGACACCGGGCCGGGCCCGCTTCACGAGCGTGACGCCGCGGGCCAGGGTCTCGGAGGCCTCGTCGAGCCAGCTGACCGTGAGGACGTAATCGGCGGCCCTCTTCGTCGGGTTGGTGAGCGTGCCCGAGGTGCGCTGTCGGCCGGCCGCGGTCGGGCAGGACGCGGGGTCCCAGCCGACGTCGTCGGTGCCGCCGGTCGCGTCGACCAGCTCGGGCGCCGCCGGCAGGGGGCGTTTCGTCGTGGCCGCGGTCGGGGCGGTGGCCGACGGCGTACCGGACGGCGTCGCGGCGCCGCCCCGGTCGTCGTCGTCCCCGCCGCTGCAGCCGGCCAGCGCCATCACCACCACCGGTACGAGCAGCATCGGCGCCGAGCGTGCGGCGACTGACCTCATGGCGCACATCGTGCCCGACCGCACCCAGCGCCGGGGCGTCCGCGTCCGTTTGCGACGCACGTCACGGGGTACGCCGACCGGGACCGTCCCGGATCACGAGGAGTGCCATGAGCCAGCCCCTGCAGCCGCCCCTCGGGACGACCCCGCCGCCCGTCGTACCGGCCACCCCCGTCACGCCCGTCATGCCGGTCGCCCCGGCCATCCCCGTGGTCGACGACGCCGCAGCGCGGGCCCAGCTCGAGGACCTGCAGCTGCAGGAGTCGGTGGTCGCCCAGCTGCTCGACGTGCTCGACGACGCCGGCCGCCAGGTGTCGACCGGCGCGCCGCAGTGGATCGACCCCGACGTCTTCGGCGGCACCCGCGAGGGCGAACGGATGGCGCGGCACACCGTGCGCGCCCAGGTTCGCGTGCAGCAGGCCCTCGACCAGGCGCTCGACGCGCTGGCCCAGCACCACGTCGCGCTGTCGACGTTCCGCGAGGAGGTACGCCGCGTGGAGGCGACGACCGAGGAGCAGCTCGCCGCGGTGCGGGCCCGGATCACCGGGGTCGTGTCGTGAGCGGCCACCACGTGATGCGGGCGATGCTCGCCGTCGAGCGCGCCCACCCGCGCCGGATCGAACGCAACGCCCACGAGTGGGAGCGCTGCGCACAAGTCCTCGAGGAGGCCGCCGAGCGCATCGACGCCATCGGGTCACGCCAGGCCGACATCGGCGGGCAGACCGGGCCCTCGATGGCGGTCGCCATGGCGCGCGCCTCCGACGTGCTGCGGGTCAAGGCCCGTGACCTGCGCCGTGGTGGGGAGGCGCTCGGCTACATCGCCGACGCCACGCGCGCCCACCAGGAGGAGAAGCGTCGTCTCGACCGTGACCACCCCGACGACGCCGCCGGCACCCACGCCGTGTGGCGCGAGGAGGGCTCGCGTCAGATGGCCGACAGCCAGGAGTCCGCGCTGCGCCAGGGCATCGCGGTGATGAAGAGCATCGACGTCGGCGAGGACCCCCGGCGTACGCCGATCCAGGTCGTCGGCCCGGGGCCGATCGACGTACCCCCGCCCACGTGGTGGACGCCGGTCACCGACCGCCCCGACCCGCCACTCGACCCGTCGATCGACCCCGACGCGGACCTCGACGACCAGGAGATGACGCCGCAGGGCCCGCTCGGCGGTCCGGCCTCGCCCGGGGCCATGACGCCGGGCGTCCCGCCGTCGGGGCTCGGGGCGCCGCCGTCCTCGATCAACCCCGGTGCCCTCGGAGGCGCCGTACTCGGCGGGGTCGGGGCGGTGGCCGGTGCGCGCGCCGCCGCCCGGGGTACGACGGGCACGAGCGGCGTCCGACCCATCGGCGCGGGTGGCACGTCCGCGTCGGGCGGGGTGCTCGGTGGCGGCGGGGCCGGTGGCGTCGGCGGTCGCGGGGGTGGTGGTCGCGGCGGACGTGGTGGTGCGGGGGGTCGTGGTGGCGTCGGCGTCGGCGGGGCGGGTGGTCGCGGCGGACGGCGTACGGACGAGGAGCGGGTCGAGGGCGAGCGCGACCTCTACGACGACGGTGAGGGGTGGCTCGACGACGACGGGGGGCCGGGGGTCCTGCGGTGAGGTCGTGCTGATGCTGCGGTGGTCTCGAGACAGGCGCTAGCGCGCCTTCCTCGACCGACGTGGGGTCAGGTGCTGGCGCGCCTTCCTCGACCGACGTGGGGTCAGGCGGTCTTGGCGACGCGGGCGTGCTGGAAGGCGACGTCGAGGCCGTCGCGGAGCAGGGCGATGAGGTCGGGGACCTCGTCGACGCCCAGGCGGAAGGTCGCCGCGCACACCGCGTCGCGCCACAGCGAGAGGACCACGACGCCCCGGTCCTCGTGCCACGAGACGCGCAGCGCGCGGTCGTCGCCCCGGGGGTCGAGGAAGATCGAGGCGGCCGTCATCTCCACATCATGCTCCGAGACGGCCCGGGTTGTCTGCGGTGCGACCTAAACTCGCCCCATGCCGGAGCTGCCCGAGGTCGAAGCGCTGGCCCTCGATCTCAAGGGCCGGCTCGAGGGTCGGGCGTTCGCGGCGGTGCACCTGGCGGCGTTCAGCGCGCTGAAGACCTACGACCCGCCGGTCTCGGCGCTGGTCGGCACGCTGGTCGACGACGTGACCCGGCACGGCAAGTTCCTCGACATCGAGGCCTCGGGACTGCACGTGATCTTCCACCTGGCCCGCGCGGGCTGGATCCGCTGGAAGGACGAGGTGCCGGCGCTGCCGCCGCGCCCCAACAGCAAGAGCGGGCTCGCCGTGCGCATCGTCCTCGACGACGACACCGGGCTCGACGTCACCGAGGCCGGCACCAAGAAGAGCCTGGCGATGTACGTCGTCCGCGACCCCCTCGACGTGCCCGGCATCGCCAGCCTCGGGCCCGACCCGCTCGCGGACGAGTTCACGCCGGCCGTGCTCGCCGCGATCCTCGAGCGGGAGGGGCGCAAGCAGATCAAGGGCGTGCTGCGTCACCAGGGCACCATCGCCGGCATCGGCAACGCCTACTCCGACGAGATCCTGCACGCGGCCAAGATGTCGCCCTACCGGCCGGCCAACGGCATCGTCGAGGCCGACCTCGACGTGCTCTACGCCGCGATCCGCGACACCGTCGGGGCCGCCGTGGAGCGCTCGCGCGGCCTGGCCGCGAGCGAGCTCAAGAGCGAGAAGAAGAGCAACCTGTCCGTCCACGGCCAGACCGGCAAGGCCTGCCCGGTGTGCGGCGACACGGTGCGCGAGGTGTCGTTCGCCGACTCGTCCCTGCAGTACTGCCCCACCTGCCAGACCGGCGGCAAGCCGCTGGCCGACCGGCGGACCAGCAAGTTCCTCAAGTAGCCCGTCAGGAGGACGGCAGCTGGCCGGTGAGCCGCTCGTGCCGCTCGGCGCTCGCCTCGTTGAGGCCGACGATCTCGACGGTCTTGCCCTTGCGGGCGTACTTGGTGGTGATGGCGTCCAGCGAGGCGACGGTGGAGGCATCCCAGATGTGGGAGTCGGTGAGGTCGATGACGACGCGATCGGGGTCGTCGGCGTACTGGAACTGGGTGTAGAGGTCGTTGGAGGAGGCGAAGAACAGCTCGCCGGTGACCCGGTAGACGGCGGTCGGCCCGCCGTCGCGGTGCTCGACGACCTCGCGGCGGGTCTCGGTGAGGTGCGCGACCCGGCGCGCGAACAGGGTCATCGCGACCAGGACCCCGACGACGACGCCGATCGCGAGGTTCTCGAACGCGACGGTGACCGCGACGGTGGCGAGCATGACCACGGTCTCGGACCTCGGCATCCGGCGCAGGGTCGCGGGCTGGATCGAGTGCCAGTCGAACGTCCCGACGGAGACCATGATCATCACCGCGACCAGCGCAGCCATCGGGATGATGGCGACGACGTCGCCGAACCCGACCACGAGGACCAACAGGAAGACCCCGGCGAGGAACGTCGAGATGCGGGTGCGCGCACCGGACACCTTCACGTTGATCATCGTCTGGCCGATCATCGCGCAGCCGCCCATGCCGCCGAAGAGGCCGGTGATGACGTTGGAGACCCCCTGGCCCCAGGACTCGCGGGTCTTGTCGGAGGGGGTGTCGGTGATGTCGTCGACCAGCTTGGCGGTGAGCAGCGACTCCAGCAGGCCGACCAGGGCCATCGCGACGGCGTACGGCGCGATGATCCCGAGCGTGTGGAGGTCGAAGGGCACGTCGGGCACGAACAGCGACGGCAGGCTGTCGGGCAGCTCCCCCTCGTCACCCACGTCGGGCACGTTGAGCGCGGCCAGGACGGTGAACCCGGTCAGGGCGACGATGGCGACCAGCGGGGCCGGGACGGCCCGGGTGACCCGCGGCAGGCCGACCATGACGGCGATGCCGACGGCGACCATCGGGTAGACCAGCCACGGCACGTCGACCAGGTAGGGCAGCTGCGCCAGGAAGATCAGGATGGCCAGGGCGTTGACGAACCCGACCATCACCGAGCGGGGGATGAACCGCATCAGCCGGCCGAACCCGCCCAGGCCGAGGCCGACCTGGATCACGCCGCCGAGCAGCACCGTGGCGACGAGGTAGTCGTAGCCGTGGTCGCGCATCACCGGCGCGATGACCAGGGCGACGGCGCCGGTCGCGGCCGAGATCATCGCCGGCCGCCCGCCGAGGAACGAGATGGACACCGCCATCGTGAACGCGGCGAACAGCCCGATGCGCGGGTCGACCCCGGCGATGATCGAGAACGAGATCGCCTCGGGGATCAGTGCGAGCGCGACGACGAGCCCGGCGAGGACCTCGGTGCGCAGCAGCCGGGGGGAGCGGAGCGCTGCGCGGACCGACGCCTCGGGGGCGACCGGGGGCTTGGCCCCCGGGGCGGGGATCGGCGTGGTGGACACTGGGCTCCGTTCGGGTGGGTGGCGCCGTGGGTCGGCGCCACCGGAACCCTACCCTTACGTGAGGTTAGAGTTGTGATCCAGGACGACGAGAGGCGAGTCACCGTGGGCGACGAGGCCGTCATGCACATCGGCGAGGTCGCGGCGCGCACCGAGCTCTCCCTGCGCAGCCTGCGGCACTGGGAGGAGGTCGGCCTCCTGCACCCGTCGGGGCGCAGCGAGGGCGGGTTCCGCCTCTACACCGAGGACGACGTCGAGCGGATCCTGGTCATCCGGCGGATGAAGCCGCTGGGGTTCAGCATCGACGAGATGAAGGCGGTCATGGCCGACGTGGAGACCCTCGGCGCTGCCGACGTCACCCCCGCGGTCGCCCGGGAGGCCCGTGCCCGCCTCGACGAGGTCCGCGAGGACGCCGTACGACGGCGCCTCACGCTGGTGCGCCAGGTCGAGATGGCCGACGAGTTCCTCGACCTGCTCGGCGGCCGGATCGTCGACCCGCCACCGGCACCGTGATAGGCACGACCCCATGAACGTCCCCACCGTCGCCCTGTCCGGCGTGCCCGACCCGCTCCCCGCGGACCTCACCGTCCTCGACGTCCGCGAGGGCTTCGAGTGGGACGCCGGGCACATCGAGGGTGCTGTGCACGTACCGCTGGGCGAGCTGCCGCAGCGGCTCGACGAGGTGCCCGCCGGGCAGACACTCGTGGTCTGCAAGGTCGGCGGCCGCTCGGGCCAGGCGACCGCCTGGCTGGCCCAGCAGGGCTACGACGTGGTCAACCTCGACGGCGGGATGCTCGAGTGGGAGGCCGCCCGGCGCCCGATGGTCGCCGAGGGCGACGCGCCGCCGCAGGTCGTCTGAGTCAGCGCTCCCCCGCCGCACCGGGCCGCCACGCGGCCGGCAGGGGTACGTCGAGCAGCGCGGGAAGCCGGGCCAGGTAGTCCTCGCGGCCGATCTCGCGGACCCCGAGCGACTCCAGGTGCGGCGTCGCCCACTGCACGTCGATCAACCGGGCGTCGGCGTGCTCGTCGCGCAGCACGTCGACGAGGCCGACCAGCGCGACCTTGGAGGCGTCGCGGGCGCGGTGGAACATCGACTCCCCCGCGAACAGCCCGCCGATCGCCAGGCCGTAGAGCCCGCCCTCCAGCCGTCCGTCGCGCCATACCTCCACCGAGTGCGCCCACCCCAGCTCGTGCAGCGCCGTGTAGGTCCGGATGATCCGCTTGTCGATCCAGCCGTGCGGACGCCGCGGGTCGGCACAGGCCGCCAGCACCTCGTCGAACGCGGTGTCGACGCGCACCTCGTAGTCGCGGCAGGCCCGGCGCAGCGACCGCGACACCACCAGCCCGTCGAGCGGCAGCACCCCCCGGCGTACGGGCGACCACCAGCCCATGGGGTCGCGCCACCCGCCGACCGGCATGGGGAACAACCCGCTGCGGTACGCCGCCAGCACCGTGCCGGGCTCCAGGTCAGCGCCCATGGCCACCAGGTCGTCCTCGGGGTCGGCGCGCGGCTCGCCGGCCTCGTCGTGGAGGGCCCGGTCGAGCCGCCAGCGCGATGGCGGAGGCTCGACGGGCATGCGGCCGACCGTACCGTCGCGGGCCCCGGCCCGGGCCTTGCGACCACTGGGGAGAGGGGTCCAGCTGGACCCCTCTCCTCAGTGCTCGACATGGGCATCCCCTCGGCGGGCCACCACGCCCACATCCTTGTCCACAGGCCGCCGGTTGGGGCGAGCGCGACGACCCCCCTCGCTCCTAGCGTGAGGTCCGTGATGACGTCGCGGGAGGCCGAGGCCGCGCTCGGTCGGTGGAGCGGGCTGACCCGGCGGCACGCGCGCCGGGTCCTGGCCGGTGGCCTGGCCGGCGAGCCCGTCCGAGCGGGACAGGCGCTCCTCCACGACCCCGTGCGGGTCCACGCGCTGGCGCGCCGGACCTTCGTCGAGGAGGACGAGGTGGACCAGGTTGCCCCGGACCTGCTCGTGCTCCGTCGCGACGTCCACGCCATGGCGCCACTGCACGAGATCAGCGAGACGCTCTCGACCGGCTGGGACTTCTCGGCCTACACGCGCGTCGCGGTCCGGGTCCGGATCGAGCGGCGCGGTGGTCGGCTGCCCGTCGTGGCCACGACGGCCGGGTTCGTCACTGCCGGCGCCGACCTGCTCGCGGTGACGGTGGACGACGGCGACTCGCGGCTGACCCTGGCCGAGCCCGGAGGCTGGTTCGACACCTTCCGCGACCGACGCTACGCGACCGGGCCCGGTCGACCGTGGTGGATCCGGGGCTGGGCACCGAGCGCCACCTAGGATCGGGGCATGGGAGTGACCCGCAACGTCGGCCGACAGCTGGGCCGCCAGCTCGCGCCGCGGATCACCGACCTGGCGCCGGGAGTCACGTCGTCGTTCGTGCGCGAGGCGCTGCACCGTGCCATCGACGGCGTCGGACCGCTGGCGGCCGCGCGGGACGCAGCCGCGAAGTCGCTGAAGGCCCACGACGGCCACGTCGACAAGGCGGTCAAGGACGTCGTCGACCAGCACATCCGCTACGCCGGGGTGTCCGGGTTCGCCACCAACCTCGGCGGCCTGGTCACGATGGCGGTGACCGTGCCGGCCAACCTGACCGGCATCGCGCTGATCCAGTGCCGGATGGTCGCGGCCGTGGCCCACCTACGGGGCCACGACCTCGACGACCCGCGGGTCCACAACGCGATCCTGGTGACGGTCCTCGGCGAGGACACCGTCAACCGTCTGGTGCGCGCCCAGACCCTGCCCGCGCCGCCGATGGCGCTGGCGACCGCGCCCGTGCACGACGCCAGCATCGACGCGGTCGTGTCGGCCGAGGTGGCCCGCGACCTGGTCGCCCGGGTGACCGGACGCCGGCTGGCGACCACGGTCGGCCGCCGGGTGCCCGGGCTGGGCGGGGTCGTCGGGATGGGCGCGGACGGGTGGGCGACCTACCGAGTGGGCCACTACGCCGAGTCGGAGTTCCTGCTGCGCAAGCAGTAGCGCCCGCGCACCACCCGGCTCACGCCCCACCCAGGGCACGCACCACGGCCGACGGGCTCTCCCGGCCGAGGTGACCGGCCATCCAGGTGCTCGTCGCGACGAGCGAGGCGAGGTCGACGCCGTGCTCGACGCCGAGTCCGGTGAGCAGCCAGACGAGGTCCTCGGTGGCCAGGTTGCCGGTCGCGCTCTCGGCGTAGGGGCAGCCGCCGAGGCCACCCGCGCTGGCGTCGTACGTCGTCACGCCGGCGCGCAGGCCGGCCTGCACGTTGGACAGCGCCTGGCCGTAGGTGTCGTGGAAGTGCAGGGCCAGGCGGTCCGCGCCGACACCCGCCGCCGCGAAGGCGGCGACCAGCGCGGTCACGTGACCGGCCGTGCCGACACCGATCGTGTCGCCGAGGCTGAGCTGGGAGGCGCCGAGGTCGAGCAGGCGGGTGCCCGCGGCGACGACCTGCTCGATCGGTACCGCGCCCTCCCACGGGTCGCCGAAGCACATCGACACGTAGGCGCGGACGTCGAGCCCGGCCGCGCGAGCCCGGTCGACGGTGGGCTCGAACATGGCGAACTGCTCGTCGAAGGAGCGGTTGAGGTTCTTGCGGGCGAAGGTCTCGGTCGCCGAGCCGAAGATCGCGACGTGGCGCAGCCCCAGCTCGAGGGCGCGGTCGAGGCCGCGCTCGTTGGGGACCAGGACGGGCAGGTCCACGCCGTCGGGCCCGAGGCGGGTCATCAGCTCGGCCGCGTCGGCCAGCTGGGGCACCCACCTCGGGTGGACGAAGCTGGTCGCCTCGACGATCGGCAGGCCGGCGGCCAGGAGTCGGCGGACGAACTCCTCCTTGACCTCGACGGGCACGAGCGCCTTCTCGTTCTGCAGGCCGTCGCGGGCGCCGACCTCGTAGATCGTCACGGCGGCGGGCAGGCCGGGTTCGGGCACGACCATGGGCAGGGAGCTCACTCGGCCACCTCCCGCGCCTCGACCACGAACAGCGGAGCGCCGAGGGGCACCTGCGCGCCGGCGACGGCGTCGACCTCGACGACGGTGCCGGCAAACGGCGCCTTGAGCGAAAGCTCCATCTTCATGGCCTCCATGGTGCCGAGCACCTGGCCCTCCTCGACCCGGTCGCCGTCGGCGACCCGCACCTCGAGGACGGTGCCGGGCATCGGCGCGACGAGGGTGCCGTCGCCGACCGCGGCCGTGCCGGCCAGGCGGTCGGGCGGGGTGAAGACGAACCGCTGGCCGTGCCAGGCGACCTCGAGCACGGCCGACGGTCCGCGCTGCACGTTGACCACCGCGCGCACGGGCTCGCCGTCGACAACGGCCTCGAGCACGTGGTCGGCGGCACGGAGCTGGCGGAACGGCACGCCGTCCACGGTGCCCTCGGTGGTCGAGCTCCCCTCGGTGGTCGAGCTCCCCTCGGTGGTCGAGCTCCCCTCGGTGGTCGAGCTTGTCGAGACCCAGACGTCGCGGTCGAGCTCCACCAGGGTCGGCGCCGGCGGCCCACCGATCCGGAACCCGTCGGACGCGAAGGCGTGGCCGGTGTCGAGCGACGTCAGCATCGCCGAGACCCACGCGACCAGGGCACGCGGCACGGTGTCGTCGGGCGCGGGGACGACCGCCGGCAGATCGACGCTGTCGAGCCACGCGGTGTCGATCGTGGTGTCGCGGAACTCGTCGGAGGCGACCAGCGCCCGCAGGAACCCGGCGTTGGTCGTCAGCCCGAGGATCGACGTCTCGTCGAGGGCCGCGACCAGGGCGCGCCGCGCGCTCTCGCGGTCGGGGCCGTGGGCGATCACCTTGCCGAGCATCGGGTCGTACGACGTGCTGACGACCTGGTCGGGCTCGAGCGCATGGTCGACCCGGACGCCGGGACCCGAGGGCCACCGCACGATCGAGGCGGTGCCCGCCTGGGGCAGGAACCCGCCGAAGGAGTCCTCGGCGTAGACCCGCGCCTCGATCGCGTGTCCGGTCAGCGTGACGTCGTCCTGGGCCAGGCCGAGCGGCTCGCCGGCGGCGACGCGCAGCTGCAGCTCGACGAGGTCCAGACCCGTCACTGCCTCGGTCACCGGGTGCTCCACCTGCAGGCGGGTGTTCATCTCGAGGAAGTAGAACTCCCCGGTCTCGGCGTCGAGCAGGAACTCGACGGTGCCGGCGTTGACGTAGCCGACGTGGGCTGCGAGGTCGACCGCCGACTGCGTGATCCGGGCGCGGGTGGCCTCGTCGATCGTGGGGGCCGGCGCCTCCTCGAGCACCTTCTGGTGGCGGCGCTGGGTCGAGCAGTCGCGCTCGAAGAGGTGCAGCACGGTGCCGTGGTGGTCGCCGATGACCTGGACCTCGATGTGGCGGCCGTGCTCGACGTACTTCTCCACCAGCATCGTGTCGTCGCCGAACGCCGACAGCGCCTCGCGTCGGGCCGCGGCGACCGCCTCGTCCATCTCGGCGGCCGACCGGACGATCCGCATGCCCTTGCCGCCGCCGCCGGCCGCGGCCTTGACCAGCACGGGGAAGGGGATCTCGACACGCTCGATCGACGAGGAGGCAGGCACGACGGGCACGCCCGCGGCCACGGCGATCTCGCGGGCGGCGTCCTTGCGGCCCATCTGGTCCATCACGGCCGCACTCGGACCGACGAGCGTGACACCCGCGGCCTCCAGCGCAGCGGCGAAGGCGGCGCGCTCGGAGAGGAACCCGTAGCCCGGGTGGACGGCGTCGGCGCCCGAGGAGACGGCGGCGGCGACGACCGCCTCGACGTCGAGGTACGACGGCACCCGGACGGCGACGTCGGCCGCCCGCACGTGGGGCGCGGCCGCGTCGAGGTCGGTGAAGACCGCGACGGTCCTGATGCCGAGGCGGGACGCCGTACGCATCACGCGCAGGGCGATCTCGCCGCGGTTGGCGATGAGGAGGGTGTGGATCTCGACAGGCTCGATCACCGAAGAGACAGGCTCGATCACCGAGGAGACAGGCTCGATCACCGAGGAAACAGGTTCGATCACGGAGGGCATCACATCCTCCAGATGCCGTAGGAGGGCGCCGGCACAGGAGCGTGCGCGGCGGCGGCCAGTCCCATGCCGAGCACCCGGCGGGTGTCGACGGGGTCGATGATGCCGTCGTCCCACAGGCGGGCGGTGGCGTAGTAGGGCGAGCCCTGGGTCTCGTACTGCTCGCGGATCGGGGCCTTGAACGCCTCGACCTCCTCGTCGGTCGTGAGCGTGGGGTTGACCGTGGCCAGCACCGACGCGGCCTGCTCGCCGCCCATCACCGAGATCCGCGCGTTGGGCCACATCCACAGGAACCGCGGGTCGTAGGCGCGGCCGCACATGCCGTAGTTGCCGGCGCCGAACGAGCCGCCGATGACGACGGTGAACTTCGGGACCACCGAGCAGGCGACCGCGGTGACGAGCTTGGCGCCGTCGCGGGCGATGCCGGCGTTCTCGTACTCGCGGCCGACCATGAAGCCGGTGATGTTCTGCAGGAAGACCAGCGGGATGCCGCGCTGGTTGCACAGCTCGATGAAGTGCGCGCCCTTGCGCGCCGACTCGCTGAACAGGATGCCGTTGTTGGCCACGATGCCGACCGGGTGGCCCCAGACGTGGGCGAACCCGGTCACCAGCGTCTCGGCGTACAGCGCCTTGAACTCCTGGAAGCGCGACCCGTCGACGATGCGGCGGATCACCTCGCGCACGTCGTAGGGCGTGCGGGTGTCGGCGGGCACGACGTCGTAGAGGCCGGCCGGGTCGAGCGCGGGCTCCTCCGGCTCGCGGACCTCCCAGTGCCTCCCCTCGGCGGTCGAGCTCGTCGCGACCGGGAGCGTGTCGACGATGCCGCGGACGATGGCCAGCGCGTGGGCGTCGTCGTCGGCCAGGTGGTCGACCACGCCGGACTTGCGGGCGTGCACGTCGCCGCCGCCGAGGTCCTCGGCCGTGACGACCTCGCCGGTCGCGGCCTTCACCAGCGGCGGGCCGCCGAGGAAGATCGTGCCCTGCTCCTTGACGATGACGGTCTCGTCGCTCATCGCCGGCACGTAGGCGCCGCCGGCGGTGCACGAGCCCATCACCGAGGCGATCTGCGGGATGCCGGCCGCGGACAGGTTGGCCTGGTTGAAGAAGATCCGCCCGAAGTGCTCGCGGTCGGGGAAGACCTCGTCCTGCAGCGGCAGGAACGCACCACCGGAGTCGACGAGGTAGACGCACGGCAACCGGTTCTCGGCCGCGACCGCCTGCGCGCGCAGGTGCTTCTTGACCGTCATCGGGTAGTAGGTGCCGCCCTTGACGGTCGCGTCGTTGGCGACCACGAGGACCTCACGGCCGTGCACGCGCCCGATGCCCGTGACGATGCCGGCCGACGGCACCCCGCCGCCGTACATGCCGTCGGCGGCCAGCGCGCTCAGCTCGAGGAACGGGCTGCCGGGGTCGAGGAGCCGGTCGACGCGGTCGCGGGCCAGGAGCTTGCCGCGGTCGGTGTGCTTGGTGCGGGCGGCGTCGCTGCCACCGCGTCGTACGACGGCCAGCCGCTCGCGGAGGTCGTCGACGAGGTCTCTGAGTTCGGACACGTCGCCAGGTTAGCGATCGTTAACCAACGCGTCCATGGTCGTCGGCGCGGTGGCTCAGGTCGTCGAGACGCCGTACGCCGCGTCGATGGTGTCGAGCATCGCGGCCAGGGCGGCGTCGCGGTCGGACTGCGCCAGTCCGCGCAGGGGCCCCTCGATGCAGAGCACCGAGAACCCGTGCACCGCCGACCAGCAGGTGATCGCAGCGCCGGCCCGGGTCCGGGGGGCCAGGTAGCCGACGGCGACGAGGTCGTCGAGGGCGGCGTTGAGCATGGCGAACGGGTCGCCGGGCTCGGTGCCGGTGCCCATCTCGGGGAACTCCGGGTAGGCGGTGAACAGCACCCGGAACAGGCCCGGCTCGGCGACCGCGTAGTCGACGTAGCCGCGGCCGAGCTCGGTCAGCCGGGCGCGCGCCCGGCGTACCGGGTGGGTCTCGGTGACGCCGGCGATGCGGCGCTCCATCACCTCGACCAGGCCGTTCATGGCCCGCTCGGCCACGACGTCGACCAGGGCGTCGCGGTCGGCGAAGTGGCGGTAGGCCGCGTTGTGCGACACCCCGACCCGGCGGGCCAGCTCGCGTACGGCGAGGCCGTCGGGGCCGTGCTCGCGCGCCGACTCGACCGCGGCGTCGGCGAGGGCCTCGCGCAGGTTGCCGTGGTGGTAGCGAGCGGTGGTCACGCGATCGACCCTAGACGATCGACACCTAGATGTTGACACCGCCCACATCTTCACCCATCCTCATGTTGACGCCATCAACATCAACCGTCGGCGCCCCGCCCCGAGGAGTCCCCGTGACCCGCAAGCCCCTGGTCCTGGCCACCGTCTGCCTGGCGACGCTGACCATCAACCTCGACACGACGATCGTCAACGTCGCGCTGCCGAGCCTGGCCCGCGAGCTCGACGCCGGCACCCGCGACCTGCTCTGGGTCGTCGACGGCTACAACCTGGCCTTCGCCGCCCTGGTGCTGGCGATGGGCAGCCTGTCCGACCGCTTCGGTCGTCGACCGGCGCTCATCGTCGGGCTCGCGGGCTTCGCGGCCAGCAGCGGCGCGGCCGCCCTGGTCGGCAGCGTCGAGGCCCTGATCGCGCTGCGGTTCGTGATGGGCATCAGCGCCGCCCTGATCTTCCCCACGACCCTGTCGATCATCGCCAACACCTTCACCGAGCGACGCGAGCGGGCTGCCGCCCTCGGCATCTGGGGCGCGGCTACGGGCATGGGCGTCGCGCTCGGCCCGGTGACCGGCGGCCTGCTGCTCGAGCACTTCTCGTGGCACAGCGTCTTCTGGGCACTGGTCCCCGTCGGCGTCGTCACCATCGCCCTGGCGCTGGCCTTCGTGCCCGAGTCACGCGACCCCGCGGTCCCGGCGCTCGACAAGCCCGGCCTGCTCGTCTCGGTCGCCGCGCTCGGGTCGCTGACCTGGACCATCATCGAGGCCCCCGCCCACGGCTGGACCAGCCCGACCACGCTCGCCGGCTTCGCCGTCGCCGCCGTGCTCGTCGCGGTCTTCGTCGTCCTCGAGCGGGCCGTGGCGCACCCCATGCTCGACGTCACGCTCTTCCTCGACCGCCGGTTCAGCGCCGCCTGCGCGTCGGTCACCGTCGCCTTCTTCGCGCTGTTCGGGTTCATCTTCCTGATCACGCAGTTCTTCCAGTTCACCCGCGACTACTCCGCGCTCGGCACCGGCCTGCGCATCCTGCCGGTCGCCACGTGCATCGCCCTGGCCTCCATCGTCGGCGCCAACCTGGCCCCGCGCATCGGCACCAAGGCCGTCGTCTCCACGGGACTTGCCATGCTCGGTGCGTCGTTCCTGTGGATCTCGACGATCGCCGTCGACACGTCGTACGCCACCACGATCGTGCCGCAGATGGTCCTGATGGGCCTGGGCATCGGCCTGATCAGCACGCCGGCCACCGAGTCGATCATGCAGGTGCTGCCCCCGGCCCGCGCCGGTGTCGGCTCGGCGGTCAACGACGCGACCCGCGAGCTCGGCGGCACCCTCGGCGTCGCCGTGATCGGCTCGCTCTTCGCCTCCCTGTACGCCGACCGCCTCGACCTGCTCCTGACCGGCAAGGTCGACGGCGCCACGCTGGACCAGGCGAAGGAGTCGGTCGGGTTCGGCGACGCCCTCGCCGCCCGGGTGCCCGGCGTCGAGTCCGCCGTCAACGCAGCCTTCCTCGACGGGCTCTCCGCCGCCACGGTCGTGATCGGCCTGCTCTGCCTGGTCGCCGCTGCCCTCGCCGTGGTCGCCCTCCCCGGCCGGGGCTGGGAGGTGCCCGAGGTCACGCCCGACGCGACGCGCGTCGAGACGGAGCCCGACGTCCTGGTGAACGATCGATAACCTGGCCCGATGACCGAGGCCGTGGTGACCCGCCGCGAGCAGATCCTGGCGACCGCTGCGGAGCTGTTCGCCAGGCGCGGCTTCCACGGCGTCTCGGTCGCCGAGCTCGGCACCGCCTGCGGCATCTCGGGCCCGGCGCTCTACAAGCACTTCGCCTCCAAGGACGCCGTGCTCGCCGAGATGCTGGTCTCGATCAGCGAGCAGCTGCTGCTCGTCGGGCGCGAGCGGGTCGCGGCCGCGCCCGGCCCCCGGGCCGCGGTGGCGGCGCTGGTCGACTGGCACGTCGAGTTCGCGCTGCGCGACAAGGCCCTCATCGTCGTCCAGGACCGCGACTGGTCCTCCCTGCCCGACGACGCCCGCGAGCAGGTCCGCACCCTGCAACGCGCGTACGTCGACCTGTGGGCCGCGCAGCTGCGCCTGGTCGACCCGGAGCTCGGTCTCGACGCCGCCCGCGCGTCCGCGCACGCGGCGTTCGGCCTGATCAACTCCACGCCCCACAGCGGGCGGCTCCCAGTCGAGGAGATGCGCGGACTGCTGATCGTGATGGCGACGCGCGCGCTCCTCGGCCGATAGTCCCTGACGTTCTGGCCCCTCGTACGCCGGATCGGGGCCACTTCGTCAGGGACTATCGACCGGTGGGGACGACCTCACCGAGGATGATCGCGTCCATCTGCCAGACGGCGCCCGGTCGGCGCGACTTCTGGATCGTGGCCTCGCAGTAGTCGATGAACGGCTGTCGGGCGGTGGGTGGCAGGACCCGGTAGAGAGAGCTGACGACCGCCCGCTCCCGGCCTTCACTGGGATCGGCAGCGGTCACGTCATTGGCCTGGACGTCGAGCGTCCCGTCGACGTCCACCAACGATGCATCGGTCGTCAGTCTTCGGGCGTCGCTGCTGCCGTCGTTGACGAGGTCGGCGAAGAGGCTGACCACCTCGTCGGGCACAGCCGCACCACCACGGCGTCCTCGGGCAACGCGGCGGCGACACCGTCCGGTCGAGGACCATCGATGCGCAGCTCAGGCGGGCACTCGACGTCGGTCGGCGGTGCCGGGGTCGTACTGGTCGTGCTGGGCGTGGTGGACGCGCTGGGGGAAGGGGCGGCGACCTCCGACCTCGACCCGGACCGGTCGAGCTGCGCGGCACCGAACGCGATGCCCGCGACCACCGCGGCCGTCGTACCGGCGCGGCGAACGACTCGAACGAGGTCGTCGTCCCCGCCGATCGGTCACGTCGCAGGTCGGTCACCTCGCTCACACCGCCTACAGCGGTCGGGCACCTGTTTCGGTTGCCGGTGACTGCAGACCACTAGCCGGACGCGGGGCCAGCCCACCGGTAGTAGAAGCCTCGGCCCCTGCCCGTCACGGAAGAGGGCGTCAGCAGTCCTTCCTGTTCAAGATCCTTGAGAACGCCACCGACGTTGTTGGGTCGCGCACCGACGAGCGAGCCGAGCTCCGTGGTGCTGATACGTCCTCGTGCCCGCGCGTAGGCACGTGCCACCTCAGATCGGGTGGGCGTGTGGCGGTGGGTTCCGAGCGCGCGATCGGCCGTCACCAAGTCGTCCAGGACTTCTGGGGCGAGCCGCCAGACCGGCTCGGTTCCGTCGGGGACTCCATCCACGAGGACAAGCACGGGAATGCTTCCCACCGTGGCTGCGGCGAGCTTGAGGATCGCGCCGCGCGCCTCCTCGACTGTCAGCTGGATGATGGGAGCGGCGACGGTGACGTCGACCCACCCGCTCATCACCAGCCGTCGCAAGATCAGCAGCGAGTTGATGTCCCTCGTCTCGTCCTTGGGCTGGATCCTCCCGAGCCAGCCGACCCATGCCTCGTCGAGCGCGTCGCCGACAAGTGACACACGGACGTAGGGGCCGTTGATCTCGCGGATGTCTGGCGGCTGGTGGCCGACCCGAACCATCTCGCGGACCATTCGATCGACGCCGATGCCTTCTCGCTCGGCCACGCGGAGGTCGGCCAGGAGTTGCGTCAGCGTGCGGTTACGCGACTGCGAGGGATGCGTGATGATGTTCGCCTCGGTGACCCCACCGAAGAAGCCCCCGGGACTCGTCACGCGCAGAGTACGTCCGACGTGTTCGATCACCGTTGGGTCCGGGACACCCCACTCACGGTGAGCAACCCCGTTCACGACTGCCTCGCGAGCCGCAAGCCTGGGGATGTCACGCACCTGCCCGATTGCCAATCCGGTCTGCACGTGCCGGGTCGCATTGTTGGCATCGATGGTGACGAATACTTCCTGCAGCTCTTCGAGCAACGACCGATCGGACCGCCTGACCCGCGCGGTGCTGTCCCCGCCGGCATAGTCCCGGTGCACGTAGTCCAGCGCAGGAGCCTGCCGCCCGACGAAGGCGAGCACGCCGGCATTGGTGAGCATGCCCCGGCCGGTGACGGCATTCAGACGACGGAGAATCTGCATGTCGCTCGAGCCGGCGAGGTCGGCGGCCCCGCCGTCCCCTGAGTCCAGAAGGAAGTCGCGTGCTGCGCCCATGGCCTGAGGTCGGACGCTCTCAGCCGGTGCGTTGGACTCCTCCGCTGACCAGTCGTAGTGGAGCTGGCTCATCCGCTTGGCGTGCCACGTCGAGGCATCGACCTCGACACAGGAGTCGCCGACCCGCCAGTGGATCTTGTTGTTCCATCGGATGGGTTCGACCGCAGTAGGCACTACCACGGCGAGAAGTCTCGTGTTGCACACATGCACCACGTCAACGTCCACCGTGAGCCGACGGTCAGTCAGCGCGTAGATGCGTTGTCGAAGCCACTCCTCGTCGAGATCAGCCCCCAACAGTGCGCCATCGTTGGCAACGCCGACGATCAGCGCACCGCCGCCTGGAGTGTTGGCCATACAGGCCGCTTCACCAGCCAACTTCTTGGCGGCAGCCTCGTTGTTTGCCGACCCTGGCCCAGGTCTGCCGCTGGCATCGCGACGGCCGGCTTCTTCCTTCAGGTCGACCCGTTGCCGCTCGACCGTGTGATCGACGAGCTCACCGCGATCGATTCTGTCCAACAGGTCACGTACCTCGGCTCGCACGGGGTCAGCGCCGAAACTTATGGCCACAGGTCTCACTATGCACCATCCCATAACTAATGGAGAAGGTTAATTATGGACAACGGCCCGCGGGCTCAGCTGCCATAAGAAGATTCTCTACAGCAGGTGGTCGATGCGGGCGTCGTCGTCGCCGTCGATGACGTCGAGCAGCCGCGCGGCCCGGGCCGCGGCGTCGAGGGCGGTGTCGAGGTAGGCGGCGTCGACCTCGCCGGTCTGGGCGACGGCGGTGACGGTGCGGGCGTGCAGGCCGGCCAGGAGGTCGTCGCGGGGCAGGCCGCGCAGGTGGAGCAGGACCAGCGGGTCGGCGTCGACCAGCCAGGCGACCTGCGACAGCACCGCGAGCGCGTGGGGACAGGGGTCGAGCCAGCCGACGCAGGTGCAGGTGGTCTCGAGCTCGGTGCCGAAGGGGAGCAGCTCGACACCAGCCTCGTCGGCGTGCTCGACCAGCGAGTGGGGCAGCTGGCCGGCCAGCAGCGAGCCGATCCGGCCGGACTCGGCGGCGACGACCTCGACGAGGGTGGCCCGACCCTCGGGGTCGAGCTCGGGCAGCCGGCAGTCGACGGTGAACAGGCCGTGCTCGTCGCTCACGGCGGCGACCATCCGGCCCGACGTGATCGAGATGCCGCCGACCCGTCCGCTGCGGGCCAGGGTGCGGCCCCGCCGCAGGTCGCCCTCGGCGTACGCCGCCTCCTCGACCGCACGCACCCAGGCCTTGCCCCACCAGGTCGAGGACCGCGTCGCGCCCCGCCGGGCCGCGACGGGTGGGTGAGCGACCACGGCCGCGGTCATGCCGGTCTCAGGGTGACGAGGTCACGCAGGTCGTCGTCGTCGAGCTCGGTCAGCGCCGCCTCGCCGCGGCCCAGGACGGAGTCGGCCAGGGCGCGCTTGCGGGTGAGCAGCTCGGCGACCTTCTCCTCGACGGTGCCGCGCATGATCATCCGGTGCACCTGGACCGGGCGGGTCTGGCCGATCCGGTAGGCGCGGTCGGTGGCCTGCTCCTCGACGGCGGGGTTCCACCAGCGGTCGACGTGGACGACGTGGTCGGCGCGGGTCAGGTTGAGGCCGGTGCCGCCGGCCTTGAGCGACAGCAGGAACACCGGCACCTCGCCGGCCTGGAAGCGCTCGACCATCCGCTCGCGCTCACGCACCATCGTGCCGCCGTGGAGGAGCTGGGAGCGGTGGCCGGCCTTGTCGAGGTGGGACTCGAGAAGACGGGCCATGGCGACGTACTGGGTGAAGACGAGCACCGAGCCGCCCTCGGCGACGGCGGTCGAGACGAGCTCGTCGAGCAGGTCGAGCTTGTCGGAGCGACCGGCGAGGCGGACCGCGCCGGACTGCTTGAGGAACTGCGCCGGGTGGTTGCAGATCTGCTTCAGACCGGTGAGCAGAGCGAGCACCAGGCCGCGTCGGGCGTCGGGGTCGGAGCGCTCGATGCGGTCCATGGTGTCGCGGACGAACGCCTCGTAGAGGACGACCTGCTCGCGGGTCAGCGTGAGCGGGTGGTCGGTCTCGGTCTTGGGCGGCAGCTCGGGGGCGATGCCGGGGTCGGACTTGCGGCGGCGCAGCAGGAACGGTCCGACGAGGTCGGCGAACTGGCGGGCCTTGCTCGGCTCGTCGCCCGACTCGATCGGCCCGGCCCACGCCTTGCGGAACGCGCCGCGACTGCCGAGCAGGCCGGGGACCGCCCAGTCGAGGATCGCCCAGAGCTCGGTGAGGTTGTTCTCGACGGGGGTGCCGGTCAGCGCGACCCGCGCCGCGCTCGGGATCGAGCGCAGCCGGCGGGCCGTCGAGGAGGCGGGGTTCTTGACGTGCTGGGCCTCGTCGGCCACCACGAGGTCCCACGAGACCGCGGCCAGGTCGTCGGCCCCGACGCGCATCGTGCCGTAGGTGGTGAGCACGAAGCCGCCCCCCTGCACGGCGCCCTCGAGGTCGCGCTCGGTGCCGTGGAACCGCCGGGTCTCGACGCCGGGGGCGAAGCGGCGGATCTCGTTCTCCCAGTTGCCGAGCAGGCTGGCGGGGCAGACGACCAGGGTCGGACCGGTCGCCCCGGCCGCGACGCGGTGCAGGTGGAGCGCGATCACCGTGATGGTCTTGCCCAGGCCCATGTCGTCGGCCAGGCAGCCGCCGAGCCCCAGCGCGGTCAGGTCGGCGAGCCAGGTGAGGCCGTGGCGCTGGTAGTCGCGCAGGTGGGCGTGCAGACCCGCGGGCGGCTCGATCGGCTCGCGGGACGCCGCTGCGAGCAGCCGGTCACGCACCCGGAGCAGGCTCGCGCCCACGACGACGGCCGTGTCGGTGTCGGGCGCGACCTCGACCACGCCGGTCAGCGCCGCGGCGAGGGCCTGGGCGGGCTTGGCGGTGCGGATCAGGCGCTTGCGGGCCTTGCGCGCGGTGGCCGGGTCGACGACGGTCCACGCGCCCCGGAGCTTGAGCACCGGCGAGGCCGCCTGGGCGAGCTGGTCCATCTCGTCGTCGGTGAGCGGGTCGCCGTGCAGCGCCAGCTGCCACCGGAAGCTGAACAGCGTCTCGGTCGACAGCAGCGGCTGGTTGAGCGGCTCCTCGCGGGCGGCGCCGCCGGGAGCGGTGCGCGAGGGGGCGAGATCGAGGACGGCCGACGACGTCAGGTCGTGGCCCAGCGCCTTGGGCCACAACACGTCGACGCCCCGCTCGGCCAGGGCCGCGACCCCGCCCTCGAGCAGGCTGACGAGCTCGTCGTGGTCGAGGCCGATCTCGTCGGGCACCCGCAGCGCGAGCATCCGGTCGAGCGCCGGCCAGGCCTCGGCCGCCGCACGCAGGGCGATGCTGGCGTGGGTGCGCGCCCGGTCGCCGAACCCGTGGGTCTCGTGGTCGGCGGTGAACAGCACCGCGGCGTCGCACAGGTGGAGCGGGTCCTGCTCGTCGTGCACCTGCAGCACCACCCGCAGCGACCCGGCCACGAGCTCCTCCTCGTCGGCCTCGACCCGCAGCGACAGCCGCACGAGCTGGGGCAGGTCGGCCCGCGCCGCGGCCGTGCGGTGGCGGGCGATGCGGGCCTGGAGGCGGTCGGCGAAGTCGGGCTGCGTGGTGGGGGTGGGCGTCGCGGCCACCGGCGCGGGCGGGGTACGGCGGGCGGGCGCCATCGGAGCACTGCGCGGCATGGTGTCGGCGATGGCGTCGAGAACCCCGCGCACCACCGCCACGGCGGCCTCGGCGTCGAGGTCGTCGTGCACCCGGGCGTCGGCCAGCAGGGTCACCCGCTCGGTGTCGCGCTCGTCGAGCGGCGCGATCCGCCAGGCCCCCTCGCCGGGCTCGAACTTGCCGTCGGCGACCAGCCGCATGCCGAGTAGCACCGCCCCCGACAACAGCCCCACGCTGGGGTGGACGTCGTCGCGACCGCGCACCTTGGTCAGCACCGGCAGGGCGGCTCGCATCGGCAGCGCGACCGTGCGCCGCTCGTCGCTGAACTCGACGACGCTGTCGCGCGGGGGGACCGCGGCGCGGAAGGTCGCGACGCCGGTGACCGGGACGAAGCTCACGGGCCTCCTCTGCGGGGTGGGCGGGGGTGGGCGGGGGTGGGCGGGGGTGGGCGGGGCCGAGCGGCGGCTCGACGGGAGGGCAGACTCAGACCGTAACGGCCCGTGCCGACAAGGAGTTCCCGCCGGCCTCGCGGGGCCTGTGGATGACGCGAGCGGCGATCGGCGATGTCGTCCACGCTGGGACGCATGACCGATCTGTCGGAACCCTTCCGCCCGACCATCCGTACCCAGGCCGACCTCGAGCGCGCCTGGCGCCACCTCATGGAGCCGCTGGGCTTCTCGCGCAGCAGCGTCTGGTTGATGCTGCTCGACGCCGACGACCGCCCCCTGCCCGGGCTCACCGAGGTCGAGGGCTGCGACGAGGCGCCCGACCCCGACCTGCTCGCCGGGTTCGCCGACCTGACCCGCACCCTGCTCGACGACCTCGCGCCGGCGGGGCGCTGGGCGTTCCTGCTCTCCCGGCCCGGCGGGACCGGCGTCACCGAAGTCGACCGGGCGTGGGCGCACGGCCTGGTCAGGGCGTGCCGCGAGGCCGGCGTACGGACCGAGGTGGTGCACCTGGCCACCGACGTCGACCTCGTCCCCCTGCCCTACGACGCGCTGTCCGGCGCCGCCTGACGAGCGGCCTGACCCGAACGATTCCGTCACCGTTCTCGAACGCCCCTCGCGCACGATGCGCTCGTGACCACCCTGACTCCCCCGACCCGTGCCCGCCTGGCGGCTCTCGCCGCCGTACCGCTCCTGTTGCTCACCGGCTGCGGTGGCGACGACTCCGACAACACCTCCGACGACACCTCCGACACCAGCGACACCAGCGACACCAGCGACGACGACGCCGGCGACGTCCCGGCCCTGCAGGGCGAGGACTGCGACTCCGACGTCACGCTCGGCGGCGCGCTCACGGCCCAGTGGTCAGGCGGCGCCAAGGTCGACGTCAGCGAGAGCGACGTCGCGCCGCCGGCCACCTACCAGAGCAACCACGACGGCTACATGCTGACGGTCAGCGCCGTCGGCAACGGCTTCGACGACGCGACGGTGACCCTGCTCGCCGACGGTCGCAGCTTCGCGGTGCCGTTCGGTGAGGGGTCGGTCGACGTGGAGGCCGACGGAAGCGGCGCCACGATCCAGGCGGACGCACCAGAGATCGGCAGCGACGAGAAGGTCCGGATCGAGGCCACCTTCACCTGCTGAGGCGGCCCTGGTCGGTGAGTCGACCACACGTGATGAATCCTTATGAATGGAGGTTTCATAAGACACCATAAAGCCGCGAGGCGGGTCACACCACGACGCGCCCCGTGATCGGGGGCAGGTCGGCGAGGGTGACGATGCCGGGCGGGGCGGCCACGACCCGCGGGACCGCGTTGGTGACCGGCATCGCGGTGTAGATCATGCCGAGGTCCATGAACCCCTCCGACCAGTCCGCGGGCGGCAGGCAGTGGATGACGGTGCGCATGTTGGGCACCCCGAACACCTGGATGACGTGACCGTGGGCCAGCGGCTTGGGCGGGACCACGTGCTGCCCCATGGTCCAGTTGAAGCCAACGCTGACGACGTTGCGCTCCCCCACCCAGCCGCGGTGGTAGCCCATCACCCCGCCCACGGTGCCGGCCGGGATCGTCATGAACCCGAGGTCGGAGTCGTCCGTGGCGACCGAGAACTCCACGTCGAAGGTGAGCCGGTCCAGGGTGACGCCCAGCGCGTCGGCCATCATCGCGGCCGACTCGGCGAAGACCTCGCTCTCGCGACGTACGGACTCGGCCAGCCCGGGGGTGGTGGGGTCCTGCGAGAAGCCCATGGCGGTCTGGGTGGCGGCCGACTCGTAGGTCGAGCAGTCGACCGACTCGGTGATCCGGATCTCGTCGACCCGCTCGCACGACCCGCTGAGCACCATGCCGACCAGGTTGGTCATGCCGGGGTGCGCGCCCGACCCGAAGATCGAGGACCCACCCACCTCGCAGGCCCTCTCGATACGGGCCCGGTCCTCGGCGGTCTGCTTGGCGCCGGTGATCCAGGCGGCGCTGGTGCAGACGTTGACGCCGTGCTCGAGCAGGGTGACCAGGTCGTCGATCGAGGGCCACAACGGGTTGTAGCAACACGCGTCCGCCCCCAGCGCGACCAGCGCCGCGACGTCGTCGGTCGCCAGGACCCCGGTCGGCTCCGCCCTACCGCACAGCGCGGCCGCGTCCTGGCCGACCTTGTCGGCGCCGTGGGCGTAGACCCCGACTAGCTCGAGGTCGGGCCGGTCGATGATCGCGGCGAGCGAGCGACGCCCGATGTTGCCGGTCGTCCACTGGATCACACGCAGGGCCATGCCCGCAGACTAGAACGTGTTCTAGTCTGCGGGCAACGAGCTCAGCCGGCGTAGGGGCCGGGGGGCGGGGTCGACGGGGGCGGGCCGGTCGGGCCGGTCGGGCCGGTCGGCGTGGCCGACCCGGTCGACCGGTGCGACGCGGCGCGGGCGCCGACGACCGCGAGGACCAGGGTGCCGAGCACGGCGACCACAACACCCCAGACGGTCGGGTGCTCGACGGCCAGCAGCGAGATGCCCGCGGGGAACACCGTGGCGACCATGGCCACGATGATCACCCGGTAGCCGGTGGCGTCGGTGAGGTAGCCCAGGACGAGCCAGCCGACGACGAGCACCGCCGCGAAGGCGAACAGGGTGTAGACGTCACCGTCGTAGCTCGGCGGCTCGGGCGTCTCGCCGCTCTCGTCGAGCTCGGCGAACCCGCCGACGAAGATCGCCGTGACGGCGATCGCGGCCATCAGCCCGGCGTAGGCGACCACGGCGCCGACGCCCACGACGACCGGTACGACGGTCCGCGCCGGCGGCAGCACCCAGCCGATGGCGGTGACGATGGCGACGAAGAGGAACACCGCGAACGCGAAGGTCTTGAAGCCGTTGTCCTCGACGACGTCGAAGTCGACGACGTCGGTGAAGGCCTGCCCGTAGACCAGGAGGACCCCGAAGATGCCGGCGACCACCGGCGGGGCGCTCGGCACCAGGAGGTAGCTGGCGGCGGCCAGCGCGATCACCAGGGCGCCGGCGATGTACGTCGTGCTGGTGCCGTCGTCGAGGAGGATGCCGAGCATCAGGCCGGCACCCACGGTGCCGAAGGCCAGCGGCCACGACATCAGCGCGTGCGCGGTGACGCGATCGGCGACGCTCGCCCGGGCGAGGACGCCGAACCCGAGCAGGACGACGGTGGCGGCGACACCGACGAGGAACACCGTGAGGTCGAGGTCGCCGCTCGGCCCGGACCGGGCGCGGGTGCCCGACACGACCACGGCGGCCGCGAGGAACGCGACCCCCAGGGCGACGGCGACGCTGTCGCGGCGCACCTCGGGTCGGCGCAGGGTGAGGAGCGGCCCGCGGTCCGGGGCGGGATCACGCGGGGTGGGGGCGGTGGGGTCGAGGGAGCTCATGGGCGGACCCTAAGCCGAACGGCGCCCGGAATCCGTCAATCCGGCACCCACCGGGGAGTCAGCCGGGCCTCAGCCCGCGTCGCGCAGCCCCGGCAGCACGTCGCGTGCGACCTCCTCGAGCACGGCGACGTCGCCGGCGTAGGGCTCGTCGGGGCGCGGCCAGTGGGTCACCAGGTCGGTGAACCCGAGGTCGGCCGCTCGTCCGGCAACCTCCTCGAAGTAGCCGCGGCTGCTGAGCGCGAACCGGCCGTGGCGAGCGAGCCGAGGGGCCGCGTCGGTCATGAGGTAGCGCGGCGCCGGGCCGCGCCCGGCCGCCGCCCGCGCCTCGTCGTACGTCGCCGCGGCGGCGGCCAGGCCGCTCCACCACTCCTCGTCGGACTCCGCGTTGGGCCCGGTGGTCACCCAGCCGTCACCGACCCGCGCGGCGAAACGGAGCGACCGCGGGCCGTTGGCGGCGACGAGCAGCGGGGTGCGCCGCAACGGGGGCAGCGTGCGGGCGTCGGCCACGGAGAACCAGCGACCGTCGCGGGTGACGTGGTCGCCGTCGCGCAGCGCGACCAGGGTCTCGACGAACTCCTGGAACCGGTCGACCCGCTCGCGCACCGACAGCTCGGGCAGGGCCAGGATCGAGGAGTCGAGGTTGCCACCGGTGCCGACCCCGAGCAGGAACCGCCCGCCGCTGAGGTCGTCGAGCGCCTGCGCGTCGCGCAGCAGCAGGTAGGGGTGGCGGAAGTTGGGCGAGACGACCAGGGTGCCGAGCCCGATCGTCGAGGTGACCTGGGCGACGGCCCCGAGCACCGGGGTCGCGGTGGTCCACGGCGCCTCGGGCAGCCCGCCCCACACCAGGTGGTCGTAGGTCCACGCGTGGTCGAACCCCATCTCCTCGGCCGCCTGCCAGCGCGGACGGGCCTCGGCCCAGGGGAGGTCGGTCAGGATCGTGAGGCCGAAGCGCATGGACTCGACCTTAGTGACGAGGGTGGCTCAACCCCGGCGGCGGTCGAGCAGCTCGCGCAACGTGGGGAGGACCCGCTGGTCCTTGGGACGGTTGGCGGCCTGCTTGCTGCGGATGACGTCGGCCAAGGACGCGACGCGCACTCCCACGCCCATGATCTCCGTCCCGGCCGAGTCCGTCAGGAGGTCGGCGTAGCCGTCGGTACCGCTCGGGACCATGGAGATGTCGAGGTCACCGCGGTCGGTGACGAGGTTCCAGACGTCCGCAGCGGCCAGGGACGCCCCGTCGTGCTCGAAGGGGAGTCCGTCGTCGATCCCGTCAGCGCGGATCCGCGCACCGAGCTCCCGCAGCGCGTCGGACAACCGGTCCAGGTTGTGCCTGCTCCGCTCGGGAGTCACGTCGACGTCCTCGGTCGGGAAGGGGGATCCGTGGGAGATCGCGGCCAGCCCGCCGATGAGGACGAAGTCGACCCGGCGCTCGACCAGCACCGCCAGGATCGCGCCCGGATCGTACTCACGCAGCGTCATCGCGCTGACCACCACGAATCCGCTGCATGGTCCGCGCGGTCCGAACCGCCCTGGCGACCCGCTCGGCGGGGGTCAGTGCGAGCAGCCGCTGAGCCTGGACCCAGTCGGAGTCGTCGCGCTCGACGAGCATCACGTCGAGATCCATGCCGCACAGCCGGACCATCCTCAGCACGCTGTCGAAGGTCGGCCTGGTCCGGCCCGACTCGAGCCGGGCGATGGCGCTCTGCGTGGTGCCGGCCAACTCGGCCAGCTCGCGCTGGGTCAGCCGGGCCCGCTTGCGCGCCTCCCGCACCAGGTCGTTTCCCATCGTGCCCATAGCACTGACGCTATCAACGCTCGACGGCCAGCACCAGCGGCTTGACCGCGGTCGCGCCCCGCGCGCGCAGGGCGACGGCGGCCCGGGTGAGGGTCCAGCCGGTGACCGACAGGTCGTCGACGAGCAGCAGCGAGCGCCCCTCGACCGGCTCGTCGAGCTCGAGTGCGAAGCGGCGGCCGACGACCGAGACCCGCTGGGCGGAGTTCATCGCGCCCCTGCCGGGCTCGAGGTCGGGGTCGACCACGGCGTAGCGGCCGAGCAGTGGCTTCTTCAGGAAGCGGGACAGGTTGGCGGCCAGGTCGGCGGTCAGCTCGGGGCGGCTCAGCGACTCGACGACGACGAGCCCGTCGACCTGGGGCCGCCAGTCCATCAGCACCTCGACCAGGGCCGTGGCCAGGCCGGGCGGGACCGGACCGTCGCCGGCGCCGGGGCGGAAGAGGTCGCGCAGCGCCTGGCCGTGACCGAGGTCGGTGAGCCGGGCGATCGCGCGGCCCTCGTCGGCGCCCGCGCTGATCTTGCCCTTGAGCTCGATGCCCATCGAGGCGAGGCCGGTGGGCCACATCTTGCGGGGCTCGACCGGGACCCCGGGGCGAGACAGCCGCGCGCCCGCCTCGGCGACCGCGGCGTCGGAGACCACGGAGTCGAGCGTGAGGCCGCCGCAGTTGTCGCAACGACCGCAGTCGACGGCCCCCGGGTCGTCGAGCTGGTCGCGCAGGAACCGCATCCGGCAGCCGTCGGTGGCGAGGTAGTCGAGCATCGCCTGCTGCTCGCGCTCGCGGGCCTCGCGCACCCGCCGGTAGCGCTCCTCGTCGTAGGACCACGGCCGGCCGGTCGCCTCCCACCCGCCGCGGACCCGGCGTACGGCGCCGTCGACGTCGAGCACCTTGAGCATCTGCTCGAGCCGGTTGCGGCTGAGCTCGACCCGGGTCTCGAGCGCGCTCGTCGACATCAACCGGCCCTCGGCGGTGAGCACCTCGAGCGTCTGGCGCACGAGCTCCTCGGGCGGGAAGGACAGCGAGCCGAAGTAGGCCCAGATGTCGCGGTCCTCGAGCGCGGGCAGCAGCACCACGGTCGCGCCGGGGTCGGCCGGCACGCCACGACCGGCACGGCCGACCTGCTGGTAGTAGGCGACCGGCGACTGCGGCGCCCCGAGGTTGACCACGAAGCCGAGCGTCGCGTCGAAGCCCATGCCGAGGGCGCTGGTGGCGACCAGCGCCTTGACCCGGCCCGTGACCAGCGCCTCCTCGAGCGCGGCCCGCTCGGTGGTCTCGGTCTGCCCGGAGTAGGCGGCGACCTCGTGACCGCGCGAGCGGAGGTAGTCGGCGACCTCGTGGGTCGCCGCGACCGTCAGGCAGTAGACGATGCCCGAGCCGGGCTGCTCGGACAGGTGGTCGGCGAGCCAGGCCAGGCGCTGCTGAGCCGTCTTGAGGCGGACCACGCCGAGCCGCAGCGACTCGCGGTCGAGCGAGCCGCGCAGGGTCGCGACCGGCTCGACGCTCGAGGACTGCAGCTGCTCGGCGACGTCGGCGGTGACCCGCGCGTTGGCGGTCGCCGTCGTCGCGAGCACGGGGATGCCGGCCGGCAGCTCGGTCAGCAGGGTGCGGATGCGGCGGTAGTCGGGGCGGAAGTCGTGGCCCCAGTCGCTGATGCAGTGGGCCTCGTCGACCACGAGCAGCCCGCAGGTCGCCGCGAGCCGCGGCAGCACCTCGTCGCGGAAGCCCGGGTTGTTGAGCCGCTCGGGGCTCACCAACAGGACGTCGACCTCGCCTGCCGCGATCGCGCGGTGGGTCTCGTCCCACTGCTCGAGGTTGGTGGAGTTGATGGTGACCGCGCGGATGCCGGCCCGCTCGGCCGCCGCGATCTGGTTGCGCATCAGGGCCAGCAGAGGCGAGACGATCACCGTCGGCCCAGCACCCTGGTCGCGCAGCAGCAGCGTCGCCACGAAGTAGACCGCCGACTTGCCCCAGCCCGTCTTCTGCACGACCAGCGCCCGGCGGCGCCCGACCGCGAGCGCCTCGATCGCGGTCCACTGGTCGTCGCGCAGCACCGCGTCGTCACGACCGACCAGCGCGCGCAGGTGCGCCTCGGCGGAGGCGCGGGTGGCGGTCAGGTCGGCGCCGGACTGGAGGGTGGACATGCCCGCCTGTCTACCAGCGCCCCCCGACAGCCCGGAGCCGTCCTCCACAGGGTCGCTCCGGCGTCGTGAGGATCCGGACAGGATTCACCCAGGATTCCCGAAGGGCCGTGAGGACAGTTCCCCCCATGCGCCAGACGCCCCCCTCCCGCACCACCGTGACCCTGCACGAGCTGCCTGCTCCCGCCCCTTCCCCCGCCCCCGCCGTCGTCCCCGTCGTCACCAGCGGTGCGCTCCCGGAGCGCGAGCAGGTCGTCTTCGTGACCAACGCCGTACGCCGCCGCGGCGGCCTGCGCAGCCGCGCCGAGCAGCAGCACCACCGCCCGGTGCTGGCGGTGGTCGTGCGCTGAGGGCGACCGGCGGCTACCAGATGCGGACGCGCTCGGCCGGGTCGAGCCACAGCCCGTCGCCCTCGGCGGTGCCGAAGACCTCGTGGAACTCGTCGAGGTTGCGCACGATGTTGGCGCGGAACTCCGGCGGGCTGTGCGGGTCGATCGTGAGGTACTGCTGCTCCTGCTCCGTACGCCGCTTGGTGCGCCACACGTAGGCCCAGTTGAGGAAGAGCGTCTCGCGGCCCTCCTGCGTGACCTCCTCGCCGTGGCGGGCGCGGTTGATCGCGAACGCCTTGAGGGCGATGGTGAGGCCGCCCAGGTCGCCGATGTTCTCGCCGACGGTGAGCGCGCCGTTGACGGTCTCACCGGGCAGCGCGCGAGGCGAGAAGGCGTCGTACTGCGCGATCAGGGCCTTCGACTTCACCTCGAAGGCCGCCTTGTCGTCAGGGCTCCACCAGTCGTTGAGGTTGCCCTGGCCGTCGTACTGCGCGCCCTGGTCGTCGAACCCGTGGCCGACCTCGTGGCCGATGACGGCGCCGATGCCGCCGTAGTTCTCGGCTGCCAGCGCGTCGGGGGCGAAGAACGGCCGCTGCAGGATGCCGGCGGGGAAGCAGATCTCGTTGGTGCCCGGGTTGTAGTAGGCGTTGACGGTCTGCGGCAGCATGAACCACTCGTCGCGGTCGACCGGCGAGCCGATCTTGGCCAGCTGGCGGTCGGTCTCGAACGCCGCGGCGGAGTAGACGTTGCCGAGCAGGTCGCCGCGGTCGACGCTCAGCGCGCTGTAGTCGCGGAACGTGTCGGGGTAGCCGATCTTGGGCCGGAAGGTCGCGAGCTTCTCGTAGGCCCGCTGCTTCGTGGCGTCGGTCATCCAGTCGAGCTGCTCGATCGACTGGCGGTAGGCCTCCATCAGGTCGCCCACCAGCTCGTCCATCAGCGCCTTGCTCTCGGGCGGGAAGTGCCGCTCGACGTAGACCTTGCCGACCGCCTCGCCGAGCGCGCCCTCGACGATCGCGACGCCGCGCTTCCAGCGGGCGCGCAGCTCGGGGGTGCCGTTGAGGGTGCGGCCGTAGAAGTCGAAGTTGGTCTCGACGAAGTCGTCGGTGAGGTACGCCGCGGCCGAGCGCAGCACGTGGCTGAGCAGCCAGGCCTTCCAGTCCTCGATCGGCACCTCGTCGAGCACGGTCGACAGGTGCGCGAAGAACGACGGCTGCCGGACGCAGACCTCGGCGATCGTCTCGCGGCTGCCGCCGAGGTTGCGGACGTAGGCGTCCCAGTCGAAGCTCGGGCACAGCGCCACCAGCTCGGCGTAGGTCATCAGGTTGTAGGTCTTCTGCACGTCGCGGGTCTCGGCCCGCTCCCAGTGGCCGGCGGCGATCCGGGTGTCGATGCCGAGGATCGTCTGGGCGGCCTCGGGCGCGTTCTCGTGACGGCCGAGGGTCAGCAGCCTGGTCAGGTAGTCGACGTACGCCGCGCGCTTGTCGGCAAACTTGTCGTCGCGGTAGTAGGACTCGTCGGGGAGCCCGAGCCCGCCCTGGTAGAGGTTGGTGAGGTAGCGGTCGGAGTTCTTGTCGTCGTTGTCGATGTAGGACCCGAAGACGCCGTGTCCGCCGATCCGCTCGAACTCACCCAGGAACGCCGCCAGGTCGCGGGTGTCGCGCAGCGCGCCGACCGCGTCGATGAGCGGGCGCAGCGACTCGGTGCCGCGGGCCGCGATCGCATCGGTGTCCATGAAGGAGGCGTAGAGGTCGCCGATCTTGCGCGCGTCCTCGTCGACGGCCCCCTCGGTGGTCGAGCCCCCCTCGGTGGTCGAGCCCCCCTCGGTGGTCGAGCCCCCCTCGGTGGTCGAGCTTGTCGAGACCGCGAGCTCCTCGATGATCATCCTGACCTGCGCCTCGGCAGCGTCGGCCAGCTGCACGAACGGACCCCAGCTCGAGCGGTCGCTCGGGATCTCGACGGTCTCGAGCCAGCGTCCGTTGACGTGGCCGAACAGGTCGTCCTGGGGGCGGATGTCGAGGTCCATGCCCTCGCGGGCGTCGTCGAGAATGCTCACGGGAATCGACACTATCCGGGTGACGGCTGTCGCCGTACTGTCCCTGGCATGACCCTTCACGTGGTGGCCACCATCCCGATCGACCCCGCCCGCGTCGACGAGGCCGGACCGGCCCTGGCCGGGCTGGCCGCCGCCTCGCGCTCCGACGAGGGATGCCTGCGCTACGAGGTCTTCGCCTCGACGTCGGTGCCGGGCACGTTCGTCACCATCGAGGAGTGGCGCGCGCAGGCCGACCTCGACGCCCACATGTCCCAGCCCCACGTCGCCGAGGCGTTCGAGGTCGCCGGGCCGCTGCTGGCCGGCGAGATCGCGATCCACGTGCTGGGAGAGGTCTGATCCCCGGCTCGCCGACCGGTCCGCCGACCGGTCCGACACCTGATCCGACGGTCGACGCCGACCTCGGCCCCCGCCTGCGCGCCGCCGCGCGTGCCTGCACCCGCACCGTGCCGGGCCGGCCGTTCCAGACCCCGGCCGAGGTCTTCGCCGAGCTCGCGACCGCCTGCCATGAGCTCGACATCGACGAGTGGGACGGCTACGGCGAGCGCGGAGCCGTGGCCCGCCTGGAGTCCGAGGTCGCCTCGGTGCTCGGGGCCGAGTCGGCGGCGTACTTCCCCTCCGGGGTCATGGCCCAGCAGGTCGCGCTGCGCATCTGGTGCGACCGCGCGGGCAGTCGGCGGGTGGCCATGCCCGACCTCAGCCACCTGCTCGTGCACGAGCTCGACGGCCCGCGGATCCTGCAGCAGCTGGAGGTCGAGCACCTCACGACCGGCCCTGTCGTCGCCACCGCCGACCACCTCGCCGCGATCCCCGGGCGGCTGGCCGCCGTGCTCGTCGAGATCCCGCTGCGCGACGCCGGCTGCCTCGTGCCGACGTACGACGAGCTCGCGGCGCTGTCGGCCGCCTGCCGCGAGCGCGGGGTGCGGCTGCACGTCGACGGCGCCCGCCTCTGGGAGGCGCAGACCCACCTCGACCGGCCGTTGTCCGAGATCACTGCTCTCGCCGACACCGTCTACGTCTCGTTCTACAAGGGTCTCGGCGGTCTGGCCGGCGCCGCGCTGGTCGGCGCGCCCGACGTCATCGACGAGGCGCGGCGCTGGCGGCGGCGGATGGGCGGCACCCTCTTCCGGTCCACCCCCGAGGTCGTCTCCGCCCTGGTCGGGCTCCGCGACCGGCTGCCCCTGATGGGCGACTGCGTGCGCTGGGCCCGCGCGATGACCGCCGCGCTGCCGGCGTCGGTGACCGTGGTGCCTCCGGTGCCCCACACGGGCACCTTCCTCCTCTACGCCGACGGTGAGCCCGACGACGTCAACCGCCGCCTGGCGTCGTACGCCGAGGAGCACCGGCTGCTACTGACCTCGCCCTGGTCGCCCACCGACCAGCCGGGCCGGGTGCACTGCGAGATCGCGGTCGGCGAGGGTGCGCTGGAGCTGGACGCGGTCGAGATCGCCGGGCTGATCGGTGAGCTGCTCGGGCCATCTGCTTCCCCACGGCCCACCTGACCCAGTCGGCGCCGCCCGGACGCACGACAGCCGCCGGCTCGAGCCGGCGGCTGTCGTGCGCGTGGGTCCTGGAGCGTGTCCTAGTGGCACGGGGCCGACGTTCTTGGCCGCTTCGCGCACTGAGGGCACGCACCTCGCGGCAGCGACGATCCTCGGAAGACGACCAGGTATGCCGTCGGACCGCCGCCACCGCGAAGGCACGCACCCTGAGCACGCCAAGCCATCAAGAACGTCGGACCCGCACCACTAGACCCGAGCGCCGGTCCGGCGCTGCGACGCCGTCCAGATCAGCAGCGCGATGACCGCGCCGATGATCGAGCCGATGATGCCCGCGGGCTGGAGCAGCCCGTCGCCGGCGTCCTTGCCGAACAGCAGGTAGCCCAGGAACCCGCCGACGAACGAACCGACGATGCCGAGCACGATCGTGGCCACGATCGAGAGGTCCTGCCGGCCGGGGACGAGGAGACGAGCCACGAAGCCGGCGATGGCGCCGACGACGATGATGGTCAGGATGAGTCCGAGCATGTGAGTGCCTTTCCTTCGAGGCTGCCGGTCGCGGCCCTTGGGGTGTACGCAACCACCCCCCTGAGGGGTGCGACACACCCCTAGGGCGGTTAGGGTGCCCGTATGAGCAGCCCTCGTGACCCCATCCAGGTCGCCCTCGTCGACGACTACGACGTGGTGGTGGTCGGGGTCGCCAACATGTTGGAGCCCTACCGCGACCGGGTCGTGGTGGCCGAGCTCGACACCAACAAGGCCGTGATCGACGACGTCGACATCGCGCTCTACGACTCGTTCGCGCAGCCCGAGTCCGACCACGACGAGATCAAGACGCTGATCGACAACCCCCTGGCCCGCCGGGTCGTGGTCTACACCTGGAACTTCCACCCGGAGCTCGTCGCGATGGCCCGCGACCTCGGTGTGCACGGCTACCTGTCCAAGGCCCTGAGCGCCCGCGACCTGGTGGCCGCGCTCGAGGCCGTCCACGCCGGCGAGATCGTGGTCAGTGCCTCGGCACCCAAGGCCCGCAACACCGCCGGCGACTGGCCCGGCCGCGGCGAAGGACTCTCCGACCGGGAGGCGGAGGTCCTCGCCCTCATCACCCAGGGCAAGAGCAACGCCGAGGTCGCCGCGCTGACCTACCTGAGCCCCAACACGGTCAAGTCCTACATCCGCGGTCTCTACCGCAAGATCGACGTCGAGAGCCGGACCCAGGCGGTCCTCTGGGGAGTGCGCAACGGGTTCCTGCCCGACCACCGACGCATCGAGCACTGGCGCGGGGGTCCGTGACCGGAGTGGATGTCGCGGGGCGCATGGTGGACGCACGGTGGTTGACATCGACAACGTCGGGGCAGACCTCGTGTCGACGGGTCTAGCCCCGTCACCACCATCCATCGACTCTCGGGAGAACCACGTGAGAACAACACGCAAGCTGGCGATGCTGATGACGTCCGTCCTGGCCGCCACGGTCACGATGGCCACGCCCAGCCAGGCCGCGAGCTACACGGGCTACACGACCAAGGCCGAGATACCCGACTACGACTGCGGCTCGGATGCCTGCACAGCGGCGCAGGGCTTCGCCGTGACCAGAAACTTCCTCTACACCATCAAGACCGACTCGGACCACAAGAAGTCGGTCATCTACCGGTTCAACCGCGAGACCGGCGACCGGGAGCTGATGCACAACGCGACGAGCGACTCCAACGTCAACACCTGGCTCGGGCACGCCAACGACATGCAGATCGTCACCGTGGGTGATCAGACCTACATGTTCGTGGTCACCATGTTCGGCAGCGACGACGGCGCCAACAGCGCCAAGCAGCTGGTCAAGCTGAAGTACGACGGCACCAGCTACGAGTGGGACCACACCTACAACATCCTGAACGGCACGGACACCCTGGGCGTCAGCGGCCTGAGCAAGATCTCCCAGAACGGCAACACCGTGGACTTCTTCTTCAGCACCGACGACAAGGTCTACCACGGGAGCCTCGACGTGACCGCCGAGGGAGGCAGCGCCAACGACATCCACCTCGCGAAGGCGTTCACGATGAACGGCAAGCCGGACGGCTGGGCGTCTCAAGGCGTCCACTACGACGCCGCGACGCAGCGCTTCTACCGGCCCATCACCCGCGCGAACCGCAGCAGGGTCCTGGTGTACGACAACATCGCGCCGACCATCTCCCTGCCCAAGACCCAACCGGTGTCGCCCAACAGCGGCATCGACATCGACATCACCAGCGCCAACTACGCCAAGTTCGAGATCGAGGGCGTCGGGATCAGCCCCGAGAGCAACAAGCTCTACTTCAGCACCAACCGGACCGGCAACAACGACGGCGTCCACTACGTCACGGGCTACGCCGCCTGACCCGGGCCACGTCGCGCGCATCGACGGGTCGGTGACCCCCGACCGCGCCACGCACGACGACGACCGAGCCCCACTCCCCCGGCGGGAGTGGGGCTCGCGTCCTTGTCGAGGCCGACTGCTGGATGCCTCCCGCCACCTCGCAGGGGCACCGCGGGCCCTTGCGGAAGGATCCGGAGGAGGTCGAGCCACGGCACCGGCTGCCTCGTGTTAAATACGCTGGCGTGAGATTCTCCCGACCCGCCGTCGCGGTTGTTGCTGCCCTCGCCCTCGGGTCCGTCTCCGGGCCCGCCGCGTCCTCCTCGGAGCCTCGGGCCGCTGCCGGGAGTCCGGGATCGGCGGGTGCCTCGGTCGTCCTGGACCGTGACGCCAACTACTCCCGGTTCGACGTGGCCACCGACCGGGCCGGCACGTCGTACGTCGGCTGGATCAGCTCCCACCCCGGAGACGACCTGTTCTCCCAGGTGCACGTGTGCGTGCTGCCGGTGGGGGCGACCGCGTGCGCTGGGGGCATCCAGACGATCGACGCCCTCGAGAAGGTCACCGCCGAGCAGCTCTTCGTCGTGGCGTCCGACGACCAGGCCACGTTGGTCTGGCACCACCTCAGTGGCGATGCGTCCACCGATGACCCGATGCAGGACCGGATCGCGGCCGCGCAGGTCGTCGACGGCCACCTGATGCCGGGCACCGACGTCGCCTCGGCACCGAGCGAGAGCACCCTGATGGCGGTCAACGCCGGGCCGCGCGGGATCAGCGCCGCGCTCGTGTCCGGACCCGACGACGACGCCCGCACGGTCTACTACTACGACGCCCTGTCCACGTCGACGCCGGCGTCACCGACCACGCTGCGCGCGCCGTACGCCGTGGGCAACGTCCAGCTCGCCGACGACGGCACCTCTAGCGTGATGCTCATCGACCAGTACGCCGCGGTCACCGCGCCCGTCCGCGTCGCGTGGAAGCCCTCCGGCTCGGGCGCCTGGAGCAGCTTCGCCTCCGTCGCCGGCACCACGACCGACCACAACACGGCCCGGATGACGACCACCTCCCGGGGGATCCGACTGCTCGCCACGGCCCGCGACACCAAGAAGGGCGGTGAGCAGTCGGTCGTCGCGAGCTGGAGGTCGACGGCCCACGCCTTCAGCAAGCCCGTCCCGGCACTGGTCGGTCAGTCGTGCGCCACCGGTGGTCGAGACGTGGCCACCGACGCCAGCGGTCGCATGTCGTCGGTGGCCATCGGGTGCGACACCCTCGCCATCGGCAACCACCAGACCGGCGCCGCCGGTGCCCTGACGCAGTTCCGCACCGGGCTGAGCGTCACCGGCGTCGACGCGCAGATCGCGACCAACCCGAGCGGCCGAGGGTGGGTCGTGTGGATCGCCACCGGCCACAGCGCCCTGGTGGCCCGGCCCATCCTGCTCCCCGCCCTGACCAGCCCGGTGACCACGTCGTCGAGGGCGGGGCGTCTCACGCTCACCGCACCGGTCTCGTGCCTGCCGCTGGTCAACACCACGCTCGAGGTCACGGCCAAGGCCGCCAAGGGGTGGCGGCTGCAGAGCACCTCGGTGACGCTGGGGAACCAGAAGATCTACCGCACCATCCCGGCACGTGCGTTGAAGCCCGGCCGCAGCTACCTCCTGACAGCGAAGGCGACCTACCTCAAGCACGGGGTCCACCAGACGATGAGCAAGAGCGCGCGGTTCACCACCTGCTCGACGCCCTGACCACGCACCACTCCGACGTCCAGCCGTCTCGACGACGGCGTCGGCAGGCCGCGCCTGCTCGGGGATACTCACCCCTGTGTCGTCCCGTCGCCGTCCACTCGTGACCGCCGCTCTGGTGGTGGTCTCGGCGGGGTTGAGCTGGTCGGGCCTGCAGGTCTCGCTCGACCACGCGAGCGAGGCTTGCTACACGACACCGCCGGGCTACCTGGAGCAGCAGGTGGTCGACGTACGCCGCACCTGGTGGTCGGTCGACTGCCTGATGGACCCCCGCAACGGCGACGCGCGCTACACGGTCCACCGTCCCTGGCAGTCGGTCCGGGCCATCGAGGAGATCTCCGGCGACTAGTGCCGCGGGTCCGAGGTTCTTGATGGCTTGGCGTGCTCAGGGTGCGTGCCTTCGCGGTGGCGGCGGTCCGACGGCATACCCGGTTGTCTTCCGAGGATCGCCGCTGCCGCGAGGTGCGTGCCATCAGTGCGCGAAGCGGCCAAGAACTTCGGCCCCGTGCCACTAGGTCCACCCGGGGAGTCGGGCTTCTCCAGCGACGTGGCTCAAGACCAGTCTTGTCGGTCCGACATCTAGACGTGACAAGGAAAGACAATCTACGGTCGCCCTGCGGCGCCCCGCCGCCACGACGAGGAGCTCACATGAAGAAACTGCTGAGGGTCGCGGCCCTCACGCTCGGAGTAGCCTTGGCGCCTGCTGCGGCCTACGCCGGCAACGTGTCGTCGAACGACGGCAACGGCAGCCAGCGCGTCACCTCGCACGGTGACCAGTCGTTCTCATCGACCGGAAACCTGCGCTCGAACACCGGCAACAAGGTGTACTACCGCGGCATCGTGGTCTACAACAACTACACCGACTACACCTGCGACCGGATCTCGGACAACACCACCTCCTCGTCGTACGTGACGCGTGGCGGGTCCTGCTCGCAGGTCGTGCCGATCCCGCCGAGCGCCGATGGCGCGGGCTGGAAGGTCTGCCGTGACCGCACCGGCCTGCCCGACGGGTGCGGATCTCAAGACAACGACTACTGGTGAGCACGCGACGCCATGATCTGAGTGAGGCCCGCCGCGCCACCGCGGTGGGCCTCGCCGACGTTTCCCGCCGCTACGGCGATGTTCGGGCGCTCAGCTCGGTCAGCTTCACGCTGGGCCTCGGCACGACGGTGCTCCTGGGAAGGAACGGCGCTGGAAAGTCGACCCTGAGCCGGATCCTCACCGGCCTCGAGACGCCCTCGAGCGGCAGCGTGTTGCGTGATGGTGCGGCCGTTACCTCGAGGGCGGACTGGCGGCATCACCACTCGCAGACGGGATGGTTGCCGCAGACGCTCACCGCGCCGATGTCCATGACCGTCGAGCAATACCTTCGCTACGCCGCATGGCTGAAGACGGTGCCCAAGGCTGAGACGAGCACCGCGATCGACCGTGCGATCCATCAGGTCGACCTCGACGACCAGCGCCGCCGGCGCCTCGGCCAGCTGTCCGGCGGCATGCTTCGCCGTGCCGGCATCGCCCAAGCCATCGTCCACGACCCTCACCTCGTCGTCCTCGACGAGCCCACGGTTGGCCTCGACCCCGAACAGCGCGCGCGATTCCACGACATCATCCGCACGCTCGCAGCCGACCGGTCGCTGCTGATCTCGACCCACCTCCTCGAGGATGTCGAGGCGACGGCAGACCGCATCCTCGTGCTCGAGCAAGGCTCGCTGTCCTTCGACGGCACGACGGATGAGCTGCAGGCCATGAGCTCCGACGGCGAGGATTCCAGTCAGTCGCGCCTGCGCAGCGGATTCATCAACATCGTGTCCACCGAAGGACCCTGAACGTGCAGATGCTCGTCCTGACGTGGCGCCGCGGCCTGCCGCTGTGCCTCGCGCTGGCCGTCTCTCTCCCGGCCACCTATGTCGGCCGGTGGGATCAGTGGCTCGGCGTCTGGTCCGAGACCCAGAACTACGTGGGCATTGCCTTCATCTTCGGTGTCCCGGCCGCATCCGCTGCAGGTGCTTGGGTGGGGGCGCAGAACGCCCGCGGCGGAGTGAGCGCGCTGCAAGCGGGGGCGAGCGCCTCGCCGATCTGTGTCGCCGTACGCGAGCTCGGCGAACCTGTCGTGTGGATCTGGGCAGGCTTCGTCCTGGCCTGCACTCCCGCCTACGTCGCCACAGCGCTGACGGCCGACGTCGGCCATCCACGTCCACTCCCGATCGTCGCGCAGCTCGCCTGCCTGGGCGGCATGACGACGCTCGGCCACCTCGCAGGCACCCGCATGCCGTGGTATCTCGGAGCCCCGGTCTGCGCCGCTGCCGCCTACGTGCTTCTAGGATTTCTGTCATTCAACGCGGACCGGCTGCTGCTCTCCCTCACCCCCGTCGACGAACGGTGGATGACGTTTCACCACATCATCTGGTGGGTCCTCGTCCTGCAGGCACTGCTGTGGACCCTCGTGATCGCCGCTGTGGTGCTACGACGTGCCGCGCTCCCCCGCGCCGCGTCCGGTGCGCTGGTGGCAGCCGGTCTTGCGGCTGCGCCACTGCTGTACGTCACGCCGGCCACCCGAGCGGTCACGGCATCGGACGTCGAGATGGCCTGCACCACCGAAGCGGACACGACCATCTGTCTGCCGCGGGCGAAGTCAGAGCTCGAGGGCGCCCTGATGGCGCAGGCCAGCCGGGGGCTGGACCTTCTCGAAGGGCTGCTGCCCTCGGAGGTCGCGTTCATCGACGACGAAGCCCGCGGCGTCTCACCTGACGCCGATCGCTCGATCAACACGGTGACCGCCGAACAGCACCGACAGGGACGGGTGTTGGTCTTCTTCTCCGAAGCCGGTGATCTCAGCGCGCGGACGCAGCTCAGCACCGATCAGTTTCACTACGGCCTCATCGCGGCGCTCATTCCCGCCTCACCCGTCGATGTAGGCGATACGGAGCCTGGCGGTGAGGTCATCCTGCCGACCGCGACGCCCACCGACGCCATCTACCGCTGGTACCTCACGGCATTGGACGTTCCTGTCGACGGATCAGGCGGTGCGGGGGCGCCGCTGCTGGACGACCGCTACCTCGACTACAGCCAGCATGCAGCAGACATCGACGCGTTCGAGGGCATGGACGCCGTCGAACGAGCGAGCTGGTTCGAGTCACACACGCAGTCCCTGCGCGACGGCACCGTTGAATGGTCAGACTTTGCGACGATCGAGCGCTAGCGCGATGCTCCGAACCTGGCTGCTCGCTCACCACATCGAACGCCGTTGGGTGCTGGTCGCCGTCGGCAGCTGGGTGGCCCTGTGGGGGTTCGCATCCATCACGGTCCCGCTCAAGTATCCCTACGAGGCCCGCGGGCAGGTGTTTGACTCAGGGGTCGTCATCGGCCTGCTGATTCCGCTGGCAGTCATGAACCTCGCACTCGACGAAGGCCCTGCCGACCTCGTTCGATCGGCCGCACGTCGCCTCACCACCACGCGGATCGCGCTCATCACGGGGTACCTGCTGACGGCTGCACTGTTCTCCACTGCGATGGCTTGGGCGGTCGCTCTGCCCATCGCGCTCGTGCTGGCCGACACCTTGCTGCTTGCCGGGGTCAACATCGCCGGCAACGCGTTGCTCGGCACCCGACTCGGATGGCTTCCGGCAGCAGCCACAGCCTTCACGATGAGCGCGCCCGGACTGGTGCCGTTCGAAGCCAACCTGCTCTACAACCGCGACGTCTCATCGACGTTCGTGATCGTCATCGGTGCCACGGTCGTGGTCGCGGCCGCGGCATATGCCCGAGCCGGGGCAGTCGGTCTACTCGGCCGGACCTCGCGCGCGACGCCCGAATGAACGCCTCCGCTTGGTGTGCGGCATCTCGTGCCCGCGCCGAGGTCGCGATGACGCTCCACCTGGTCAGCCGCGCAGGCGCACCGACAGGCAGGTGACGCACCCCTCGAGCTTCTCGAACTCGGTGAGGTCGACGGCGACCACGCGGAGTCCTCGGCCCTCGAACAGCTCGCGGGTGCGCGGCGCGCTGGTCGACATCAGCACCGTGCGCTCGTCGAGCAGGACGACGTGGGAGCCCGGCTCCTCGGGCACCGCCAGGAAGCGCGACCAGACCGTCGGGTCGTCGACCAGGGGCTCGAACCCCACGACGACGCCGTCGGGCAGGGCCGTGACCGCCGACTTCAGGTGCAGCACCTTGGTGAGGGGTACGCCGACCACCTCGGCCCCCAGCGGCGCGAGGTGGGCGCGGAGCTGGTCGAGCCCGGCCCGGTCGGTCCGGCCGCCCAGCCCGACCCACACGGTGCCGTCGTGCTTGAGGACGTCGCCGCCGTCGAGGGTCCCGGGGGCCTCGATGCGGGCGATCCGGTAGCCGAGCTCTCGCAGGGTCTGCTCGGTGCCCGCGGTCTCGGGCTTGCGCTCGTCGGCGCCCGGGCGCGAGATTACCGCCAGGTCGCCGTAGACGACGACCGTGTCCTCGACGAACACCGCGTCGGGACAGTCCGGGGCCGGCGGGACCTCGACGGTCTCCCACCCCTCGGCCTGCAGTGCTGCGACATAGGCCGCCCACTGCCGCTGCGCGAGGTCGACATCGACCGGGACGCGCTCGAGGTGGGTCACCAGACCGTCGGCCAGCCGCGGGCCCGGACGACGGACGAGGGCGCGCCGGTTCATGCGCCCGGCGCCACGCCGCGGATGCCGGCCAGCAGGGTGTCGAGGCCGAACCCGAGCCACTGCTCGGAGGCAGCACAGTCGGTGAGCGTCTCCGCCGACTCGATGATCGTCGGGAACCGCTTGGGCGGCAGCGCCTGCAGCGCAGCCCACTTGGCCCGGACCTCCTGGTCACGTTCGTCGTTGGTCGTGCCGACCGCGAGGCCGGGCTCGTCGGCGACGAGGCTGGTCATGAACATCAGCGCGTACATCCCGAGCTGGGAGGCCTGCTCGGGTGAGCAGCCACCGTCGCGGAGCAGCCGGAGGATCCGCTCGGCGATCTCGCGGCCGGGGTCGTTGAGCAGGATCCGCCGCCCGACGAGCTGGGCGACGGCGGGGTGGGCGGCCAGACCGGCGAGCAGGGCCTCGAGCGCGGCGCGCAGCTGCACGTCCCACGTGACCGTGTCGTCGGGAGCGGGCAGGGCCACCTCCGCGAGGAGCTGCTCGGCGACCCCGTCGAGCAGGGCGTCCTTGTCCTTGAAGTGCCAGTAGAGCGCCATCGGCGTGACCCCGAGCCCCGTGGCCAGGCGGCGCACGGTGAGGGCGTCGAGGCCTTCGGCGTCGACCAGCCCGAGGGCCGCGCGGGCGACCGTGTCGCGGCTCAACCGTTCCTTCGCCGCCGTCGCGGCTCTCGTCTTGGTGGCCATGGTTGACAACTGTACACCGTACATGGATCCTGTCCGGTGTAGATGTACGGCGTACAGGTACGTCGTAGATGCATCGTTCCGGAAGGGGAACAGCAATGAGGAAGAGTCCGTGGGCCACGCTGGCGGTGCTGGCGCTCGCCCAGTTCATGGTGGTGCTCGACGTCACGATCGTGAACGTCGCGCTGCCCGACCTGCAGGCCGACCTGGGCTTCAGCCCGGACAACCTGCAGTGGGTGATCAGCGCCTACACGCTGGCCTTCGGCGGCTTCCTGCTGCTGGGCGGCCGGCTCGGTGACGTGCTCGGGCGACGGGGGGTCTTCACCGGCGGCCTGGCGCTCTTCACCACGGCCTCGCTGGTCGGCGGGCTCGCGTCGTCGCAGGCGTTCCTCATCGCCGCGCGGGCCGTGCAGGGCTTCGGCGGCGCGCTGATGTCGGCCGCCGCCCTGTCGATCCTCACCGTGACGTACGCCGCCGGGCGCGAGCGCAACATCGCGATGGGCATCTGGGGCGGACTGGCCGGGCTGGGCGGCACGCTCGGCGTGGTCGCGGGCGGCGTGCTGGTCGACTCCCTCGGCTGGGAGTGGGTCTTCTTCGTCAACGTGCCGATCGGCGTCGCCCTGCTCGCCCTGACCCGCTCGACCGTCGCCGACAGCCGGGTCGTCTCGGACGGCCCTCGGTCCTTCGACCTGGCCGGCGCGGCCCTCGGGACCGGCGCGGTCCTCGCCCTGATCTACGGCGTGATCCGCTCCGAGCCGCTCGGCTGGGGCTCGGCCCAGGTCATCGGGTCCCTGGTCGCCGGCGCGGCGCTGCTCGCCCTGTTCGTGGTCGTCGAGTCGCGCTCGAGCGCACCCCTGGTGCCACTGCGGCTGTTCCGATCCCGCTCGCTGAGCCAGTCGACGCTCGTCCTGGGCCTCAACGGCGGCGCCTTCCTTGCGATGTTCTTCCTCTCCGCGCTGTTCCTGCAGCAGGGCAAGGGCCTCTCGGCCCTCGAGACCGGCCTGCAGTTCCTGCCGATGGGCGTCGCCGCGATCGCCGGCGCCCTGCTCGCCACCCAGCTCCTCCCCCGCTTCGGCACCCGCCCCGTCCAGGTCGGGTCCGCGCTCGTGGCCGTCGGTGGCCTGCTGCTGCTCGCCCAGGCCTCGGCCGACGGCTCCTACGCCACCGAGCTCCTGCCGGGCTTCGTCCTCTACGGCGCCGGGATCATGGGCGTCGGCGTACCGGCCCAGATCAGCGCGCTCTCCGAGATCGAGCACGCCGACGCCGGCGCCGCCTCGGGCATCATCAACACCGGCTACCAGGTCGGGGGCGCCCTCGGGCTCGCCGTCATCTCGAGCCTGGCCACCGCAGCCGCGACGTCGTCGCTGGCCGACGGCGGCTCTCCGACGGCCGCCCTCGCCGACGCCTACGAGCGCGGGCTGCTGCTCACCGCCGTCCTCGGCCTGGGGATCCTGGTGCTGGCGGCCGCGTCGCGGCAGCTCAAGCCGAGCGCGGAGGAGATCGCCGAGCTGGCCGTCGCCGCCTGACTGCTCAGAGCAGAAGCCCACCTCGTCCCGTCCGGGTCGGTGCCAGGCTGGCGACATGCTGAGAACGGTGGCGGTGCTCTCCGACGTCCACGGGATGCTCGTGTCCCTGGACCGGGTGCTCGCCGAGCCCGCGGTGGCGGCGGCCGACCTGGTCGTCGTCACCGGGGACCACGTGTGGGGGCCTCAGCCGACGGAGGTGCTCGACCGCCTGCTGGGCCTCGGCGACCGGGCCGTGCTGGTCCGCGGCAACGCCGACCGCGAGCTGCTCGAGATGTCGCGCGGGGTCGACCTCGGACTGGGCGGCGACCCGGTGTCGACGTGGGGCGCCACCCAGCTCCGTCCCGGGCACCAGCAGGCTCTCGGCGTCATGCCCGAGCAGGTGACGCTCGAGGTCCCCGGGTTCGGCGCCGTCCGGTTCTGCCACGCGACGCCGCGAGACGACGAGGAGGTCGTCCTGGTCGACAGCCGTGTCGAGCGGTGGGCGGAGGTGTTCCAGGACCTGCCGCCCGAGATCGAGACCGTCGTCTGCGGCCACACCCACATGCCCTTCGTGCGTCTGGCCAGCGGCCGCCTCGTGGTCAATCCGGGCAGCGTCGGCCTTCCCTACGGCCGGCCCGGTGCCCACTGGGCGCTGCTCCACGACGGCGCTGTGACCCTGCGTCGCACGCTGATCGATCCCACCGAGCTGGTCGACACCACGGCTCGATTGTCCACGATGCCCGGCGTCGTGGACTGGCTCGACGAGATGGTGCGCCGGCCCGCGGGCGATGTCGAGGCCTTGGGCGCCTTCGGCCCGCGCGACGGCCGGTAGGCGTCGGCGCCCGTCACTCCCGGGTCGCGTCGCCGAACGCGTCGTCGGTCAGCACCGGCACCACCTCGGACACGCCCGTCTCGGCGGCGATCCAGACGTCGCTCGCAAAACCCTTGTCGACGAGCTCCGCCCCACTGGCACAGGCGATCAGCTCGTCCTTGATCGTCGCCCGCACCGCGTCGTACGCCGTCGCCGCGGCTCGCGCCTCCGGCGACCAAGACGACATGTCGACAAGTCGACCCAACGACGAGAGCACTGCTCCGGCACCCCACAGGTCCTCGACCGAGGGTCGCAGCGAGCCGTCGGACCACCGCTCCCCCGCAGGTACGACGGCGACGAGAGCGCCGCTCTCGACCTGGGACGCGACCCACGCGCCGACCGCCAGCGCGTTGCGCAGGGAGGCGCCCACGACCGTGCAGCCCGAGTCGCGCAGCGCGAACGAGATGGCCGACCCGTTGGGCGACGGCAGCACGATCCGCTCGATGCCGTGGTCGGGTCCGAGGGCGGCCAGCGACGCCGGCGAGAGCGAGACTCCGGCGCGCCACTGCCGCGCCTCGAGACGACCGACGGCGAGCACGGCGTCGCGCTCGGCGGCGTACGCCTCGGCACGGGAGTCCTTCCAGGCGTAGGGCAGCACGGTGATGCCGAGGTCGAGGGCGACGGTCAGCGTGGTCGTGAACGACAGCACGTCGACCACCACGGCGACGTCACACCCGGCCGCGACGGCCCCGGCGCCGGTCGGCCCCCACTCCAGGCGCACGGCGGACGCCGTCTGCCGGTGAGCCGGGTCGATGCCCGAGGAGTCAGTCGCGGACACGCACCACCGACTTGCCGAGCGTGCGCCGCTCGTCCATGTCGACGAGCGCCTGGCCGAACTCCTCGAGCTCGTAGACCCGGCCGACCGTCGGCTTGACGTGGCCGGCCTCGATCATCGGCACCAGTCGCGCCCATTGCTCCTGCATGTAGCCCGGCCGCATCATCGCGAAGGCGCCCCACCCGACCCCGCGGACGTCGACGTTGTTGAGCAGCAGCCGGTTGACCTTGACCTCGGGGATGCCCGCGCCGGAGGCGAACCCCAGCACCAGCAGGCGTCCCTGGGTCGCCAGCGAGCGCAGGGAGTCGGTGAAGGCAGGGCCGCCCACGATGTCGGCGACCACGTCGACCCCGGCGCCGCCGGTCAGCTCCTTGACCGCGTCCTTGAACCCCTCGAGCAGCACCACGTGGTCGGCCCCGGCCTGCGTCGCGGTGGCCTTCTTCGCCTCGGTCGACACCACGCCGATGACCGTGGCGCCCATGCCCTTGGCCACCTGGATCGTGGCGGTGCCGAGCCCGCCGGCGGCACCGTGCACGAGCACGGTCTCGCCGGGCTCGAGGCCACCCCGCTCGAACAGGGCGAACTCCGCGGTCAGGTAGTTCATCGGGAGCGCCGCCCCCTCGTCGTACGACGTCGCGTCGGGCAGCGCGAAGGTGAACATCGCCGGCACGACGGCGCGCTCCTGCGCGCCACCCCAGCCGCCCACGGCGGCGACCCGCTGCCCGGGCTCGAACCCGGGACCGCTCACCACGGTTCCGGCGACGTCGACGCCGAGCGAGAAGGGCATCTCGGGCTTCATCTGGTACTCGCCGCGGCTCAGCAGCAGGTCGGGGAAGCTGACCCCGACGCGGTGCACCTCGATCAGCACGTCGTCGGCACCGGGGATCGGCTCGTCGACCTCGCGGACGACGACGTCGGAGGGACCGGTGGGCGTGATGACCTGGACTGCGCGCATGACCCCGATCCAACCAGCCCGCCCACGTCGGGGCGGGGCCCACCCGGTGGTGGCCGGAACCTTCCCGTTGACCGCCCGGCGGGGCAGGACGAGGGTGCGGAGAACGGCCCGCTCTCGGGAACGGGCCCCTCTCGGGAGGTCCCCCACATGTCCCTACGCCGACCCGTCCGCGCCATCGCCGCCGCGGCCGCGCTCGTCCTCGCCCCGCTGACCGTCGTCCAGACGACCCAGGCCCCGGCCGCCCGGGCCGACGTCCTGCCCCCGACCGCGGTCGCGCTGGGCGACTCGTTCATCAGCGGCGAGGGTGCCGGCGACTACCTCGCCGTGACCGACCAGAGCGGGGCCAGCCAGGGCTTCCCGGGCTGGGACGCCGACAACGCCAACCCCTACTTCTGCCACCGCTCGCCCCACGCGAGCATCGCGGTCGCGGACCTCCCTGGCATCACCGAGCGGGTCAACCTCGCCTGCAGCGGCGGCCAGCCGCAGGACATGGCCAACCCCTCCAGCGCCCGTCCGGGCGGACGCAGCGTCGCCAGCCAGATCGACCAGCTGCGCCAGGTGGCCACCACCCACGACATCGACCTGGTGCTGATCGGGCTGGGGTCCAACAACGCCCACTTCACCTTCGGCACGGTGGCGGCCGAGTGCGCCGGACGGTTCGTCGGCGACGGCTACACCGGCTGGTGGGAGGTCTGGATCGACCTGATCAACTGGATCAGCGGCACCGAGCTCGACCAGGAGCCCTGCACCGACGACGACCTCGCCACCCCGGCCCAGTTCTCCGCCGCCCAGGCCGACACCACGGCCGCGCTCCGCCAGGTGCTCGACGCCCTCGACGAGATCGACCCCGACGGTCAGCACCGCGTCGTCCTGCAGGACTACGTCAACCCGCTGCCCGAGACCTACGCCGCCGACTACCTCGAGGAGGACGGTCGCGACGACGAGCGCGACAAGTACCGCGCGCTGGTCGACGAGCGGTACGCCGCCGGCTGCCCGGCCGACGTCGCCACGCTCGCCCCCGCCCACCGCTTCAGCGAGGGGCTGGGCGCGCTGGTCGCGGGGGTGGCCACCACCCTGCAGGCCGAGCGGCCCGGCAGCGACATCGCCTACCTCGACGTCCAGCACGCCTTCGACGGCGCCCGGCTGTGCGAGAACCCGGGGAGCCCCGCCGGCGCGCTGCCCACGCCGCTGCGCGTCATGGACGGCCCGACCGGCGTCAAGGTCGACAGCTTCGGTCCGTTCGACAAGCTCGACATCAAGCGGGTGACCGACACCTGCTCCGACTACTACCAGACCTGCCAGGAGTCGTGGCACCCCAGCGCGGCCGGGCACCAGGTGCTCGGGCAGTGCCTGAGCGCCGCGTGGACCGGTGGCGCGGCGGCCCTGACCTGCCGGCGCCAGCCCGACGGGAGCGTCACCGTCGGGTGAGGGATCGTGGGTCGTACGCCGGGCCGGACCGAGGGGATCAGCCCGGCGTCACGATCTTCGACAGCTCGAAGTGCATGGGGTCGGTGTAGCGCCAGTCGCCGCCCCACGCGAAGCCCCACCGCTTGAACACCGCGACCACGCCCCGGTCCATCTCGCCGACCGTGCCGCGCTGGTTGCCGGGGGTGTTGAGGTCGAGGGCCAGGCCGAAGGAGTGGTTGGACAGCGTCGTGGAGCCGGCGATGAAGCGGGGGTAGTAGCACCCGGCGTACTGGTCTGGGTTGATCGTGGAGGCCAGCCCCAGCTGGACGACCTCGGCCAGGGCGGCCTTGAGCTGCGGCATGAGGTACTTGTTGCAGGTGACCGAGCCGAGGATCGGCACGGTCTCGGTGACGATGTGGCTGCGCACCCACGACGGGTCGGGGGTGATCCGGCCGCCGCCGGTCGGGGTGTAGTCGAAGACGCCGACGGCGTCGGCGAAGTCGCCGACCAGGACCGCGCTGTCGAACTTGCCGGGGTCGAGCCCGTAGCGGGCCACGGCGTCGAGGTTCTGGACCACCGCGGTGTCGCCGACGAGGCGGGCGATGGGCTTGCGCAGCGACTCGGGCGCGGTCTGCCCGGTGCTGATGAGCATCGCGTTGTCGGCCACCATGCCCAGGGCCGCGCCGCGCTTGCGGTTGACCACCATGTCGATCTTCTCGGCCTGGGGCGCCCACGCACCGACGTGCACGTCGGCGCCGGCCTCCTGGCCCAGGGTGAGCACGCCCTGCTTGGTGACCGGCAGCCGCTTGCGCAGGTCGTCGGAGACGGCGACCTCCCCGGCGGCGACGCGGTCCCACTGCGCCTGCAGGTCGGCGCTCTCCTGCGAGGTGAACCGGCGGTACTGGGCCGGGTCGACGGCCGCGAGGTTGTAGACCTTGTTCTCGAGCGGCACGTTGGCCAGCGAGATCGTGGTGACGGCGGTGACGCCCTGCAGGTCGCGCAGCCGGGCGACCAGCTCGGGGCTGAGCGTCTGCTTGGCCGAGATCAGGATGTCGGCGGCCCCGAGCGGGCCCCGGCGCTTGCCCGGCGCGGCCACGGCGTACGCCGGATCGAGGACCGCAGCGGTCGAGGCGGCGCCGGGGGTGGTGGCGGTCGGCGGCGGCGGGGTCGACGACCCCGTGGGGTCGGACGTGCCGGACGACGAAGCAGTGGCGGGGCCGGTGGCCGAGTCGGTGGCCGGAGCGGTAGCGCCGGGGTCACCAGAGCAGGCGGACACCAGCAGCACCGCGGCCACGGCGGCGGTGCTGCGTGCACGCGAGATCGTCATCGACCCCTCCCTCCGAGCCGAGCGTAGTTGGGCCGGGCAACGTGTGTGCTCCGAACGGCCCTCAGCGCAGGACGCGCGCGGCGATCCAGGCGATGTCGTCGGCCGTGGCCGCGGCCGGACCGCTGGGCTGCATCACGTGGCTGAGCACGACCCGGACCACCATGTCCGTGGCGGCGTCGAGCCGCGGGGCGTCCAGGGGTACGCCGTAGGGCGCGATGCGCTCGGAGATGACGGCCTTGGCGACCACGAGCAGCGACTGGGCGTGGGTGGTCAGCAGCGGGAGCAGCTCGGTGTCGGCGCCGTGGGTGGCCGACACGACCGCGTGCAGGAGGGGGTTGTCCTCGGCGTTCTCGAGCACGGTGCGCGAGGCCAGCCGGATCGCCTCGACGAGGTCGTCGGGGTGCTGGTCGAACGCGAGCTGGACGACGGCGAGGAAGCGGTCGAGCTCGCGCGCGATCATCGCTTCGGCGAGCCCCGGCTTGGTGCCGATCTCGTTGTAGACCGTCTGACGGCTCACGCCCACCACGTCGGCGAGCTTGGCCATGGTCACCTGCGACCAGCCGATCTCGCTGGTCAGCCGGACGGCGGCGTCGACGACGCGCTCGCGCGTCGTGGTGCCCGGCGTGGAGGTGCCCGGGGCCGCTGCCGTGTCGCTCACGTCGACCAGCGTAGGCAGCGGTCCTATCCCGTCAGGGTGAGGGCCAGGACGGGACAGGCCTGGGTCGCGGCGTGCACGTGTCCACGATCGGCGTCGGGGACCTCGTCGTGCAGGACGGTCAGCTCGTCCTCGCCGTCGGCGGTCTCGGTCAGCTCGAAGTAGTCCGAGGCCATCGCCTCGCACATGCCGAGCCCCTCGCACCGCTCGCGGTCGACCACGATGCGCGCGGCCACCTCACGCCTCCTGTCGCTCGGTGTCGGACAGGGCGACGAAGTCGACCTTGTCGCGCACCCCGCAGTCGGGGCAGCACCAGTCGTCGGGGATGTCCTTCCAGGCGGTCCCGGCGGCGAACCCCTCGAGCTCGTTGCCGGTCTCGACCTCGTAGGTGTAGCCACAGCCGGGGCAGCGCGCCGCCAGCACCTCCTGCGTGGCGGCGGCGGCCGCCGCGGCGAGGGCGACGTCCTCGCGGGCCACGCGCTCGGCCTCGAGCACGGTCGCGGGCCGGGGGTAGCGCTCGAGGTAGCGGGACCGCAGGCGCGGCTGGACGTTGGCCAGCGTGACGTCACCGCCGAAGTGGCGCACGACCCGCTGGTCCATCACCGCGCGGAACAGCGGCGGGACCAGCGCGAGCACGATCATCCCGGCGTACCCGGTCGGCAGCACCGGGCTCTCCTCGAAGTCGCGCAGGGTCTGGTAGCGGCGGGTGGGGTTGGCGTGGTGATCGCTGTGACGCTGCAGGTGGTAGAGCAGCACGTTGGTCGCGATGTTGTTGGAGTTCCAGGAGTGCGACGGGTCGACCCGCTCGTAGCGCTGGCGGGCGCCGGTGCCGACCTTCTGGCGCAGCATCCCGTAGTGCTCCATGAAGTTGACGACCTCGAGCAGGCTGAAGCCCACCACCGCCTGGATGAGCAGGAACGGGACCAGCTCGACGCCCAGCCAGGCGACGAGCCCGCCGAACAGCACCGCCGACATCAGCCAGGCGTTGAGCACGTCGTTGCCGAGGTGGAAGGGGTGCGTCTTCTTGCGGGCGTAGCGCTTCTTCTCCAGGCTCCACGCGCTGCGCAGCGAGCCGAGGACGGTGCGGGGCCAGAAGGCGTAGAAGCTCTCGCCCAGCCGGGACGACGCAGGGTCCTCGGGGGTGGCCACGCGCACGTGGTGGCCCCGGTTGTGCTCGATGTAGAAGTGGCCGTAGAAGCTCTGGGCCAGGGCGATCTTCGACAGCCACCGCTCGTTGGCCTCGCGCTTGTGGCCGAGCTCGTGGGCGGTGTTGATGCCGATGCCGCCGATGGTGCCGATCGAGATGGCCAGCCCGATCTTGTCGACCAGGGTCAGCTCACCGAGCCCGTACGGCGCCCCCTCGGCGATCACGTAGCAGGCGGCCACGAAGCCGACGTACTGGATCGGCAGGAACAGGTAGGTGATCCACCGGTAGTAGCGGTCCTTCTCGAGGGCCTCGATCGCGTCGTCGGGCGGGTTGCTGCGGTCGAGGCCGGCGACCAGGTCGATGGCCGGGACCACGCCGAGCACGACGATCGGGCCGATCCAGAACCACACGCCCCAGCCGGTCAGCGCCCACAGGCCGCCGGCCACGAAGGCCAGCGACGGCACCACCAGCCCGATCAGCCACAGGTAGCGCTTGCCGTCGCGCCACGTCGCGCTCGAGCCCTCGGGCACCGTGCTGTTGCGGATCGGGTCGGTCATCGCGCCTCCTGCGTCGTCGCGGGTTTACAGGACCGTAGGACATGTAAACCCCGTTGACAAGAGGTAGCCGTTTGTAAAGTGGCTGCTGGAATCGATCGCGCTCAACCCGGCCGGACACGTCACAATGGCCCCATGTCCGACCCGGCTCCCCCCACCCGCTTCGGCGGCGACGCCCCCGACGGCGAGACGGGCGAGCGCAACGTCGTGCTGCGCACGCTGCTCCGGCTCCGCTCGGTCCTGGTGCTGGTCCCCCTCCTGGCCGGGCTGCTGATCGCGGCCGCCATCGGGGCGGGCATGCTCTGGGCCGACATCCCGGATCGCCAGCTGACCGGCCCCGACGTCACCTGCTGGGACGGCCAGAGCGCCCCGGTCACCGACTGCACCGAGCCGCGGGGTCGTCGCGGCCTGCACTGGGTCTTCCCCAGCTACCAGATCCGCGACGAGCGCTGCGTGCCGCTGGAGCGCCGCGGCAGCTCGAGCCCCTACCAGGTCGCGTGTGCGCTGCGCTTCGACCAGCGCCCGGTCACGGTCACCTACACCGCGCGGTCCTCGGCCGACGACCTGCTCAAGGCGCTACGCGCCTCCTACGGCGCCAAGCCGGTCAGCGAGGCCGATGGCGAGCGGCTGGTGTTCCGAGGGTCCAGTGCCGGGAGCAACGGGCTCTACCGGGTGACGGTGGCCTACGCCGGCCACCCGTTCTCGGTCACCGTCGAGGCCCCCGACCGGCGGGTGCGCGACACGGCGCTCGACGAGCTGGTCACCTTCCGTCCCGCCGACCAGGTGGTCGTCCGCCAGTCCTGACCTCAGCTGCCCCGGATCGCCGCGGCCACGGCCTTGGGCACGTCGGGGTGGAAGACCGTCGGGATGATGAAGCTCGAGTTGAGCTCGTCGTCGCGGACCACGAGGGCGATGGCGTGGGCGGCCCGCAGCAGCATGTCGACGGTGATCTCGCTGGCCCGGGCGTCGAGCAGCCCGCGGAACACCCCCCGGGAAGGCCAGCACGTTGTTGATCTGGTTGGGGTAGTCCGACCGGCCCGAGGCGACCACGGCGGCGTACTTGCCGGCCTCGGCGGGGTCGACCTCGGGGTCGGGGTTGGCCAGGGCGAAGACCACGGCCCGGTCGGCCATGTCGCGGATCCACTCGGCGTCGAGGATGCCCGGGGCGCTGACCCCGACGAAGACGTCGGCGCCGCCGTCGGACTTCAGCGCGTCGTGCAGCCCGCCGGTCACCCGACGGGGGTTGGTCGCCTGGGCGAGCTCCTCCTGGGCCGGGGAGAGGCCCTCGAGGCCGGGCACCAGGCAGCCGACCCGGTCGTAGACGACCACGTCGGTGACCCCCGCGGCGAGCAGGAGCGTCACGATCGCCGTACCGGCCGCGCCGGCGCCGGCCACGACGACCCGGGCGGAGGCCAGCTCCTTCTCCACGACCCGCATCGCGTTGGTCAGGGCGGCGAGGACGACGATCGCGGTGCCGTGCTGGTCGTCGTGGAAGACCGGGATGTCGAGGCTGGCGCGCAGCCGCCGCTCGATCTCGAAGCAGCGCGGGGCGGCGATGTCCTCCAGGTTGATGCCGCCGAAGCCCGGCGCGATCATCTCGACGGCCCGGACGATCTCGTCGGTGTCCTGGCTGGCCAGGCAGATCGGCCACGCGTCGATGTCGGCGAACCGCTTGAACAGCGCCGCCTTGCCCTCCATCACCGGCAGCGCGGCACCGGGACCGATGTTGCCCAGGCCGAGGACGGCGGACCCGTCGGTCACCACGGCGACCGAGTTGCCCTTGATCGTCAGCCGGCTGACGTCCTCGGGGTTCTCGTAGATCGCCATGCTCACCCGGCCGACCCCGGGCGTGTAGGCCATCGACAGGTCGTCGCGGTTGCGCAGGGGAACCTTGGAGGAGACCTCGATCTTGCCGCCGATGTGGAGCAGGAACGTGCGGTCGCTGACCTTGTGGACCTCGACGCCCTCGACCGCGTCGACGGCCTCCTCGAGGAGGGCGGCGTGGTCGGCGTCGCCCGCCGAGCAGGTCACGTCGAGCACCAGCCGGGTGTGGGACGACTCGACCACGTCGATGGCGGTCACGATGCCGCCGGCCGCCGCGATCGCGGTGGCCACGGCGCCCACGACCCCGTGGTCGGGCGCGGTGTGGAGACGCATGGTGATCGAGTACGACGAGGTGGTGGCGGTCCGGGTCACGCCCGCCACCTTGTCACCGCGGCCCCGTTACGGGCGAGTAGGGGCACCTTGCGGTCGTTGTGGTCCTGAGCGCACCGAGGGCGCGTCCTACACGCCGAGGTGGTGGAGCAGGTTCTTGCTGAACCGGTCGCCCATCTGGTTGATGACCCCGCGCATCGTCGTGCGCACCGCGCCGCCGGACACCTTGGGCAGGGGGAGGTCGACGCAGATCTCCATGCTGGTCTCGAGCAGGACGCCCCGGGGGTGGTCGGCCAGCGCGTACCAGCCGTGGACGCCGGCCCGCTCCTTGGCACCCGGGGGCGGGTCGTGGGTGAACTCGATCCGCTTGCCCTCCTCGAGCGTCATCCGCTCGGTGAAGGTCGCCGAGAAGCCCTTGCCGAGGACCTGCAGCCCCGAGAGGCGCCAGATCCAGTGGTCGTCACCCTCGACGGTGATCTGGGAGATGAAGGGCGTGAACGCCGCGACCAGGGCCGGATCGGTCAGCGCCGCCCAGACCCGCTCGCGCTCCACGGGCACGACCGCCTCGGCGGTGGTGGAGGAGGAGAAGGTGCTCAAGGATCAGGCCTGGAGTGCCTTCTCGATGTCGCCCGAGATCTTCTCGGGCTTGGTGGTGGGGGCGTAGCGGTCGACGACCTGACCGTCCTTGCCCACGAGGTACTTGGTGAAGTTCCACTTGATCTTGCCGCCGAGCAGGCCGCTCTTCTCCTTGCGGAGCCACTGGTAGAGCGGGTGGGCGTCGTCGCCGTTGACCTCGACCTTGCTCATCATGGGGAAGGTGACGCCGTAGTTCTTCTGGCAGAAGGCGCCGATCTCGGCCTCGTCGCCGGGCTCCTGGTGACCGAACTGGTCGCACGGGAAGCCGAGGATGACGAAGCCCTGCTCACCGTAGGTCTCCCACAGCTTCTGCAGGCCCTCGAACTGAGGGGTGAAGCCGCACTGGGAGGCGGTGTTGACGACGAGCACCACCTTGCCGGCGTACGCCGCGAGGTCGACGGGCTCCCCGTCGAGGGTGGTAGCGCTGAAGTCCTGGAGTGAGGTCATGCTGGTGATTCTGGCAGGCGCGCCCTCACCTGTGCGGGCTGTTCGTATCCCACGGGGTTGTCGAAGCCGCCGAGCTGGATGCGCACGTGCTGGGTGCCCACGTCGAGCACCACCGCGTCGGCCTCGATCGCGCTCACCTCGCCGGTGACGAGGTACGTCGTCGGCGACAGCCGGTCGAGTCGGCCGCCGGGGCGCGCCCGGCTCACGTCCTCGAGTGCCACCAGGCCCAGCAGCCCGGCGGGTCGCCGCCGCCAGACGAGCACCAGGGCGAGGAGCAGGAAGACGTCGGCGACGACCGTGAGCACCATCAGCACTCCGGCCCCCTGCTCACCTGCCACCCGGGAGCGGTTCGGCGAGCCCGGCACCACGCGCACCTGGATCGTCTTGGTGGCGGTGGCGTCGTCGTAGGCGTCGGCCTCGAGCGCGGCGGTCCAGGTGTCCTGGTCGGGGTCGATCTGCTGGTCGAAGCGGAAGTCGACCAGGCCACCGTCGTCACCCGAGGCACGGGAGGCGGTCACCGTCGCGGTGACGTCGACGCCGTGGCGCTCGACGTCGCGCCCCACCCAGGCGCCGTGCACGAAGGGCAGGTTGACCACGACGATCAGCAGCAGGACGGCCAGCGCGCCCTTGTTGCCCCATCGGCTCGCCCTCAGTCGGCCCACGGCCGCCAGCCGACGTCGTACGCGATCTCGGTGAGGGGACGGCGGACCCGCTCGCGCCGGTCGCGCTCGGCGTCACTCTCGGGCACCTGGCTGGGGTCGCCGAGCACCCCGATCGCGATGCCGGCCATCAGTCGCACGCTGTCGGGTACGCCGAGCGCGCGCGCGGCGGCCTCCTTGTCGAACCCCGCGAACTGGTGGGCGTGCAGCCCCATCGCCCGGGCCTGGAGCGTCACGTGGGCCGAGGCCTGGCCCAGGTCGTGGCGCGCGATGTCGGGGTCCTTGACGTCGACGACCTCGACGCCGGCGACGAGCACCAGCGAGGCCCGCGGCACCCATCCCGCGTTGCCGCGGGTCAGGTGCGGCACGAAGGCGGTGTGGGCGGCGCTGCCGCGGGGGGCGACGACGTAGCGCCAGGGCTGGCTGTTGCCGGCGCTGGGGGCCCAGCGGGCCGCGGCGAGCAGGGTGGCGACGTCGTCGGCCGACAGCTCGTGGGTCGGGTCGAGGACGCTGGGGCTCCAGCGGGACCGCAGCGGCTCGGCCAAGCCCTCGGCCCCGGGCATCGGTGCGTGGCCGCCTGATCCCTCACCCTGCTCCGTCACCCGGCCCATGGTGCCCGATCACGGGCCGGGTGACGCGGGACGTCCGCGCGCTACTCGACCAGCCAGGCGAGCCGAGTGGTGCCGTCCCGGGTGATCCACAGCTCCGTCACGGTGATCGTGCTGCCCGCGACCAGGCGGCCCTTGCTGCCGGGGAGCACGACCGGGAACCCGCAGTCGTCGTCGCTGTCGGCGCGATCGACGCACAGGCTCCGTCCGCTCGAGCTCACGGCCGTCACCTCGGCGGTCACGGTCTTCCCCTCCCGCGCGCGGCCGTCGGAGCGCCCGGTCAGGGCCAGGGCCAGGACCACCACCACGATCGCGAGCACGACCGCGATGGCGATCGCCCCGACCAGCGCCCGACGGAGCCGCTTCGTGCTCAGCTCCACTTGAGCCAGGCGTGGATGCTGGCGCGAGACCCGCCGGCGCTGCCCTTGGAGATCCGCTGCAGCGAGGTGGCGACCACACCGCGGGTCTCGTCGGCGGGGGCCTGGCCGCTGGAGGTCCACTTCGCCCCGAAGTACTGGAAGTCCTCGGAGGCCCACGGGTTGAGCCGGTCGGGGCACATCTCGGTGGAGGAGGAGTAGCTGGCGCCGTTCTTGCCCTCGACCGACACGTCGGTGCTGCGGCACGAGCCGATCGACTCGCTGGAGTAGGGATCCCAGTCGACCGCCGTCGATCGCTCGCTGACGTACTCCAGCCGGATGCCGACGCCCTTGAGCCGGTCGTACATGGCGCCGGGGTTCTTGACCCAGCCGGTGGCCTTCATCTTGTTGGCCATCCAGACGTACTTGGAGTTGGATGCGTCGAGGTAACGCACCACGCAGGCGTGGTTGTACTTGGTGCCGTCGCCCTTGGTGGTCTTGAAGTCGTAGCAGAACGAGTCGTGGATCGAGCTGGCCGCCGCCGAGACCCCGGCCGTGCGGGTCGCAGCCGTGGGGGTGGCCGACGTCGGGGTGGCCGCCGTCGGGGTGGCGGCCGTGCGAGTCGCGGCCGCCTCGACCTGGGCGGAGGTGCGACACCCCTGCGCGTCCAGGTCACGCGCGAACTCGCACGCCTGGGCCGCCGACATCCCCGAGGCCAGCGACATCTCGTAGACGGTGGGAGCGACGGCGTCGGACGCGAGCGTCGACCCCGACGAGGGGGACGTCGGCATGGTGACGCCGACCAGTGCCTCGTCGGGCCCCGCGGCCTCCCACTGCACCTGGGCGCCGCTGGCGCCGTAGGTGGTGACCGTGGTGTCACCGCGGGTGATGGTCTCGACCACCATGCCGTCCGCGGTCCGCTGCGTGGTGCGCTGCTCACCGTCGTCGGCCCCGGCCGGGCCCGGCGTCGCCACCGGACCCAGGCCGGTGCCGACCAGGACCGCCGCCCCGACCAGGACCAGCCATCGCTGTCGTCGCTGTGTGTTCACCCGAGAACTCCTTCTGTTGCCCTGGCGTGGGCTGCTCCCGCGCCGGATCCGGGGCGCCGACCGAGGTCGGCGCGGTTATGCGGACGCGTGCTGGCGCACCGGCGCGACCGCGAGCAGCGCCCGGGCGTCGCGGACCAGGAGCTCGGCGCACAAGGCGTGGTAGAGCTCGGGACTGACGCGTCGCTTGCTGCCGATCTCGAGGTGGGTGATGTAGGACCGGTCGACCCCGAGGGCGTCGGCCAGGTCGGTCACGGTGCGGCCGCGCAGCTCTCGGATCTCCCGGAGCGCGAACCCGTGCACCTCGATCGTGCGGTCGGTGGCAGGCATGACTAACAAGTTAGACAACTCTGAACATGGTGGCAAGTACTGACCAGGAAGAATGACAGTTCTCGTCACTATCTGGTGCGGGAGCCCTCGTCACCGACCTGTGACTGGAGGTGACCTGGCGTGACTGGCAGCATGCGGGCATGACGTGGGCCACGGATCTCGGACGCCGGGTCGCGGCCCGACGCGTCGCGCTTCGCTGGAGCGTGCAGGCCGCCGCCCGGGAGGCCGGCATCGCCCGCGACACCTGGCGCAAGGTCGAGGCCGGCGAGTCGGTCCAGGACACCAAGCGCGCCACCGTGCTCGAGGTCCTCGGGCTCGACGAGCACGGCCACCCGCGTCCCGAGACGACCGGCGCCCCGGACGGGCTCCCACCTCGGCTCGACGAGGCCACCCTGGATGAGCTCCTCGACGAGCTGGCAGCGCGGCGGGCCGGTCCCGGTGCCCGATTGCCCAGCCTCGACGAGGGCCGCAGCTCGCGGCGACGACGCCTGCAGGCCGACGCCACCCCCGCCGAGCGAGCGGCGTACGACGGGGCCGACGAAGGGGCCGACGAAGGGGCCGACGAAGGCCCGGACGAAGGCCCCGAGGCCGATCTCTCCTAGGGCCCGTGTCGGTGCCCGCCCCTAGGGTGCCGGCATGCCGGAGTCCGTCACCCCGTGGAACCCCTGGGCCGAGCTGGCCCGGCGCACCCACCTGCGGCTGGTGTGGACCGATCGGGGTCGTCGGGGCTGCCTGGAGTTCGCCACCGGCGAGATCCGGATGCGCCGTGCCATGCCGCGTCACGAGAGCCGGTGCGTGGTGGCCCACGAGCTCGTCCACGACGAGCGCGGCGGGGTGCCCCGCTGGCTCGTGCCGCGCGAGGAGCGGGCGGTGCGCCACGAGGCGGCGCGTCGGTTGATCCCTCTCGACGACCTGGCCTGCGCCGTCCAGTGGTCACCCCACCTGCCCGAGGTCGCCGAGGACCTCGGGGTCGACGTCGCCACCCTCCGGGCCCGGCTGTGCGGGCTCACCGCCGACGAGCGTCGCCGCCTGACCAGGTGCCCCCGCCCCGACTGACCTGCGGGCGCCGAGGCCTCAGGGCCAGACGGTCCCCGTGGCCGCCGCGACGTGGTCGAGGAAGGCCCGCCGGGCCACCGGGTCGCGTCGCCGCTGCACGGGGTACGTCGTGGGGCGCGGCGCCCGGTCGTGCCAGAAGTGGTGGGTGCCCGCCGAGGTGGGTCGGGTCGCGACGAGCCAGACGGCCGTGTCGGCACCCGACGCCGCGTCGCGCAGGAGCGGCCCCATCAGCCGGCCGAAGCCGGGGAGGCTGTCGGTCACGCCAGGCGTCGCCGCCCAGCCCGGGTGGCAGCTCTCGACGCGCACCGCACCGCCGCGCAACCGATCGTTCCAGGCATCGACGACCTCGACCTGCATCCGCTTGGTGCGGGCATAGCCGCGCACACCGTCGTAGGCCTTGCCCGGCTCGCGGTACTCGATCTCGTCGGGTGTGCTGCGCAGGCCGGCGCTGTACATCCCACCCGACGACATCCACACGACGCTGCCGGGCCGAGCGCTGTCGGCGCCCAGCAGCGGCAGCAACCGCTCGGTCATCAGGTGGGGGCCGAGCACGTGCACCGCGAGCCCCAGCTCGTGGCCCTGGGCCGACTCCTCGCGCGCCCGGGTCAGCACCCCCGCGTTGTGCACCAGGCCCTGCAGGCTGTCGACCCGCGACGACAGGTCGTCGCACCAGGCCCGGACCGCGTCGAGGTCGCTCACGTCGCAGACCTCGGCGACCAGGTCGGCCGACGGCAGCGCGCGGCGTACGTCGGCCAGGACGGTCTCGACCTTGGCGGCGTTGCGGCCCAGCACGTGCACGGTCGCGCCGAGCGACACGAACAGCGTCACCATCGCCTCGCCGATGCCGGACGTCGCCCCGGTGACGACGACCCGCTGGCCGTCGAGGCACCCGGGCTCGGGGTCGGCCGGCCACCACCGGCGCCGCAGGGCCGGCCCGATCCGGGTGTAGCCGAGGACCAGGGACCGATCGAGTGCCGCGTCGGCGAACGCGGTCAGCCGCGGCGGCGGGATGCGCATGACCTGAACCTAGTGGTGCCGTCCCACGAGGAGGGGGACGAAGCCGCCCCCCGCTCTCCCCCCACGGTCGAGCGGGGGACGGCGCCCCAGGCTAACCGAGCGCACAGCCGGGCATGCCGGATCCGCAACCAAACGTTTGCTCAAGAAGCAGGTCCCGGCCCTCGTCGGGGCAGGCGCAGCGTGAAGGTGGTTCCCGCGCCCACGGTGCTGGCCACGCCGACCGTGCCGCCGTGCGCCTCGACGAGGCTGCGCACGATCGCCAGTCCCAGGCCGCTGCCGCCGTGGTGGCGGCTGCGCGACGGGTCGGCCCGCCAGAACCGGTCGAAGACGTGCGGCAGGTCCGCGACCTGGATGCCGGTCCCGGTGTCGGTGACCTCCAGGACCACCCAGTCGCCCTCGGCGCGGCCGGTGAGCGTGATCGAACCGCCGCGATCGGTATGGCGCAATGCGTTGCCGAGCAGGTTGGCGAGGACCTGGCGTAGGCGTACCGGGTCGGCCTCGAGCTCCAGCTCGTCGTCCACCAAGGCCTCCAGGCGGACCCCGGTCGCCGTGGCCTGGTAGCCGAACGCGTCGAGGGACTGCTCGAACAGCGTCGCGAGGTGGAGCTGCTCGGGGTGGATCACCAGGCGCCCGGCGTCGGCGGTGGCGAGGTCGCGCAGGTCGTCGATGATGCTCTGGAGCAGCGCCGCCTCCTCGCCCAGGGACGCGAGGAGCTCGGCGTCGGGCTCGGCGAGACCGTCCTCGACCGCCTCCAGCCAGCCACGGATGTTGCTCAGCGGTGTCCGTAGCTCGTGGGCGATGTCGCTGACCATCGCGCGACGCAGGGACTCGGCCCGGGCTCGGCTGTCGGCCATGTCGTTGAACGCCGCGGTGAGCTCACCGACCTCGTCGGCACGTCGGCGCTCCGGCACCCGGGCGGTCTCGTCGCCCGCAGCCAGCCGGCGGGCCGCGCCGGTGAGCGCGCGCACGGGTCGGACCAGCTGGTGGGCCCCGACCAGGGCGATCGCCAGCGTCGCCAGCAGGACGATGCCGGCGACCCCGGCCACCCGCCGTACGTCGGTCAGCGGGTCGACGGTCGCGGTCGCACTGCTGGGCGAGCCGAGGAAGAGCAGGGCCGGTGGCGCGACGTACGGCTCGAGCTGGCTCCGCCGGCTGGTCGCCAGACACGTCTCGACGGCTCGCCGGGCGGGGGGTGTATGACTCGACCGGGCCCTCCAGGTGAAGCCGAGGCTCACCTCGACGCGGCCCGCGCCTCGCGTCGCCAGGCACGTGTTGGTCAGCCGGGTGAGCTCACCGAGCGCGGCCCGTTCGGTCGCCGTGGGCCGGTCCAGCCGACCCCGGACAGGGCCCTGCTCCCTCGTCGCGTCGGCGGCCGCGGGGCAGGTGGCGACCACGTCGAGGTCGACCCCGACGATGCGGGGTCGGCCGCCCGGGCTGGTGGCGATGCTCCCCGCGCCGGTCTGCGCGCGCACGCACGCCAGGTCGCGCCGGGCGAGGGCGGCCAGGCGCGTGGACTCACCCGGCGTGAGCCGGTACGGACCGACCACCGCGCGGTCGATCCGGTTGGCGGGGCTGTCGGCGACGAGGGCAGGGTCCACGGCCAGCGGGTCCACCACCGACGAGGCGTTGCGGGCCAGCGGCCCGGGACCCCCGGTGATCGGCTCGCGTCGTTCGGTGGTGAGGGTGATGTCGCGCCCGGTCGACTCGGCCAGTGCGGCGACGACCGGCCCGACCGCGGTCCAGTCCGGGTGGGTCGCCGCGTAGTCGAGCAGGACCGAGTAGATCCGGGTGTCGTCGCTCAGGGCCTCCCCCTGCTGCTGCTCGATCGCCACCGTCGTGCTGCGCGCCACGAGCCAGGCGGTCGCCGCGGTCGAGGCGACCGCGACCAGCACCGCTCCTGCGCCCAGCCGGACCAGCAGGCTGTGCCGCGCCCGGACCCGCACCTCAGCGCTGCTCGTCGGTGAGCTTGTAGCCCACCCCGTAGACCGTCACCAGCCGCGTCGGCCGGCGAGGGTCGCGCTCGATCTTCTTACGCAGGTTGAGCACGTGCGTGTCGATGGTGCGGACACTGACGTAGCGGTCGATGCCGTGCAGCTCCTCGAGCAGCTGGCTGCGCGTCAGCACACCGTGCGGACGGGCGGCCAGGGCCGCGATCAGCCGGAACTCGCCTGCCGTGACGTCGACGCGCACGTCGTCGCAGTAGAGCTCGTGGGCGCGGGCGTCGACCACGACGGCGCCGACCCGGGCCCGGTCCGGCGGCTGGCCGTCGGCGACCCGGACCCGGCGCAGCAGGGCTCGGACCCGGACGACCAGCTCGCGCGGGCTGAAGGGCTTGGTCATGTAGTCGTCGGCGCCCAGGTCGAGGCCGACCAGCATGTCGTCCTCCTCGCTGCGAGCGGTCAGCATCAGGATCGGCAGGTCGGACTCGGCCCGGACGATCCGGCAGACCTCGAGGCCGTCCACCACCGGCAGCATCACGTCGAGGACCAGGAGGTCCGGGCGGGCCCGCCGCAGGACGTCGAGGGCCTGCTGCCCGTCGTGGGCCGCGACCACCTGGTGCGACTCGCGCTCGAGGTAGCGGCGCACCAGCTCGACCTGCTTCCGGTCGTCCTCGGCGAGCAGGATCATGGCGCACATGGCGGCGACTATAAGGAGTCGCACCGCAGCCGCTCTGGCCCGACGTGCCGCCCGTCGCGGGCACGGACACCAGGCCCACAGGACCCGGACAAGTTCCTGACATCAGCGTGTGACGCTCCATCGGGACAGCTCACCGATGCGAAAGAGGACTGATGAGACGAGCATGGCTGACGGCGTTGGCGACGATCCTGATCACCCTGGGGCCGGCCACGGTCGCCCAGGCCCAGGCCCCGTCGTACGCCGCGCAGGAGGCGCCCACGCGGACCCGGTGGGTGCCGGTCTCCACCGTCGCCTACGACCTGGGGGACGAGGTCTTCGTCGACCCGACGGTGACCGACATCGAGCACCCCGACCGACCGGTGCGCCAGGAGCTCGCCGCCGTGGTCCACTACCCCACCCGCCTGGGTCGGACCGAGCACCCGCTCATCGTGATGGAGCACGGCAGCTGGTGGACCTGCCTCGACAAGCGGGCCGGGAAGCCCACCAACGACTGGCCCTGCACGAAGGGGACCACACCGCTGCCGAGCTACCGCGGCTACGACTACCTGGCGAAGAGCCTGGCCGCACGCGGCTTCGTCGTCGTCTCCATCAGCGCGAACGCGATCAACGCGCACGCCCTCGGCGACCCCGGCTACTGGGGCCGGGCCCACCTGATCAACAAGCACCTCGCGATGTGGCAGACGCTCGTCACGACCGGCAAGGGTCCGCTCGCCGGACGGTTCTGGAACCAGCGCACCGGCAAGCGTGCCCACCCCGCCTTCCGCGGCCACGTCGACACACGCAACGTCGGCACGCTGGGTCACTCCCGCGCCGGCAAGGCCGTCATGTGGCAGGCCTCCGACCAGCACCGCTCCGAGTGGCCGAAGGGCGTCCGGGTCCGCGCCGTGCTGCCGCTCGCGCCCGTCTACTTCGTCCCGCCCGGCGAGAGCAACAAGGACACGCTGGTGACCAAGGTGCCCTTCAAGGTCGTCACCGCCAGCTGCGACGGCGCGGTCGGCGAGCGAGGCAGTGCCTACGTCGACGACGTACGCGGGTCCAACCCCGGCGCGTCCCAGGCGCGCATCGTGGGCGGGAACCACAACTTCTTCAACACGTGGTGGTCACCGGGCCGCATCGGCGGCGAGGACGACGCGCTCGAACCGTGCGACCGGGCCCTCACTCCCGCCCAGCAGCGGCAGCGCACCAAGCAGGTCGTGGTCCCGTTCTTCGTCGAGGAGCTGCTCGGCGCGCGCTGAGCTGACGATGACCTTGCGTCCGCAGGCCGTGCTCGGCGAGGTCAGCGACCCCGGGATGGCTAGATGTGCTGCGCCTTGGCGGCGTTCGAGTAGGTGGCTGTCAGACCGGTCGAGGCGGCGGCGCGTCGGTAGGCGTCCTTGGCCTCCTCGGTGAGGCCGACCTCGTCGAGCGAGCTCGCGAGCGTGAACCAGAGCTGGGCTATGCGCCGGTCGGCACCCGCGTGTGCGAGGTAGCCGACGGCCGCGAGCAGGTGGTCTCGCTCAGCGCTCCGGTCGGACTCCTGCCCGGCGATCCGGCTCAGCAGGGTCGCAGCCGTGGCCGCCACGTAGGGGTGGCCGTCGGCCTGGTCCAGGCAGGCCGCGGCGTCTCGTCGAGCTCGTTCCAGGTCACCGCGGGCGAAGCTGGCGCGGGCGAGCGCCATCGTGTTGTGGAGCACGTCGTAGGAGTCGGCAGAGGTGAGGCCCAGCGCCTGGCTGGCTGCCGTCAGGTGCTCGAAGGCCTCGTCGGTCTCCGGCGGGTCGATACGGAGGAGAAGCTCCCCGAGCTGGGTCCGCAGCCTCGCGTAGAGCCTGAGATCGGTCTCGTTCTCGAACAGGTGCAGTGCCTTCCGGGTGAGGGTCAGCGCTTCGTCGAGGTTGCCCGCCTCGGACTCGATGATCGCGGTGTTCCAGTAGGCCGCGGCCCGGCCTGCCGGGGAGCCACCGATCTCACTCTCGGCGGCCACCTGGCGGCAGATGAGGAGAGCGCGCTCGACGTCACCGCTCTCCCAGCAGGCGGCCGCAAGGGTGACCTTGAGGTGGGCGGTGTCGTCGGCGACCTGCGCCGAGCGCCCGCCGTCGTTGTCGAGGACGTCGATCGCGTCCTCGGCCACCGAGGTCGCTCGGGGGAGGTCGCCGCCTTCGCGGAGCAGTCGGCTCAGTCGGAGGCTGGCCTGCGCGCGGAGGTGCGTCGGTGGGCTCGAGGCCAGGACCCGAGTGAGGGTCTCCACGGCGTCTGCCGGGTTGCCCAGGGCGGCCTGGGCGGTGCCCAGGACCATCAGGATGCGACCGTGCAGGTGCGTCGACCCGTCGAGCTCGCCGCTCTCGAGCAGCCGGGTGGCTCGTGCCAAGGCGTCGTGGGAGGCACCTGACAGTGCCGCGAGCTCGGCGAACCCGACCTCGCACTCGACGGCGCGCGGGTCGGTCCGGTCGGTCCCACGGACGACGAGGTCCATCGAGACACCGAGTCGGTCGCAGAGCTTCTCCAGGGCTGCCGGGCTGGGGCGGCGCTGTCCTCGCTCCACGCGCGACAGGTACGCCGCCGACATGCCGTCGCCCACGGCCTCCGGCTGGGTCAGACCTGCCTCGAGCCGCGCTTCCTTGAGTCGCCGTCCAAGAAGGACGGGGTCGACGGCCGCGATGGCCTCCCACAGCTCTGAGCGCACGTGGGCATTGTCGCGCCCGATCAGCAAGTGGAGAGGATGGGGCCGGTCCACGTGCGCCGAGACCGTGCCGCCTGGGCGGCGGTGGCGGTGGCGGTGGCATCGAGCCATGGCCGTGGCGAAGCGGCGTACGTCAACCGCCGACCGGTCACACTTCGCCGTCTGCTCGGGCTGGTCACCGTGGCCCGCTCTAGCGATCTTGGGTAGTTCGTCGCATGGCACCGGTGCAGGAGCTGTCTTATTGCCGTCCTCGCGGTCGGCTTCCAGTGCGGCCCGCATCCAAGGTGAGGACCGACCGTTGCCCACGAAACTCGCTCACGGCATCGCCGCTGCCGCTCTGGTCTGTGTCACCGCACCGGTGGTGGCCTGGTGTGGCGGGGTGATTGCTGTCCCGGCGTCGGCAACTCCGGACGAGTCCCCCTCGGGGACCACATCGTCGCCCACGGACCTGCCGACGGACCCGCCGACAGGTGGGCCGGTCGTCCCGCCCCGGCGCTCTGACCCGCACTGGTGCTGCGGCTGACGCTCGGAGTACGACGGGACCCGGTCCGTCGGATGCGGGAGCAGCCGGCCGGAGGTCTCGCTCCGCGCCCGCCTCGCGCAGCCTGAACGGTCAGACGCAGACGACGCCGTCGATGTCGGTGGTCCAGCCGACGTAGTGCAGGTGGGTCCAGGCCTGATTGATGTGGTCCACCGTGGTGAGGTCGAAGTAGCCTGGGCGCTTGATGTCGGTGGACCAGACGCTCCCGGCTCCTTGGCTGACGGCGACGTGACCGGCTCCGGTCGATCCACCGGTCCATCGGTGGAACGCGCCCACGGGCGCGTCGTGGGGGTTGCCCGTGTGCTTGTTCTTCGACTTGTTCCAGTCGTCGGCGGCGGTCAGGGTGCCGTTCGACGGCACCTCGTACAGCAGACGGCACTGCATCTGGCACTCGTTGACGCCGAAGGCCGGACCGTGTGCGGACTGCGCGGCTGCGCGCTGGAGGGCTTGCTTGACGGGGAGCGGCATGGCGGGTCTCCTGGTGATGGATGGGGATCGGCTCGGATCACCCGTGAGGTGACGTCATTCGTGAGAGACCAGCCGCGCGGACAGGGGCGACCGGCTCACTGCGGTTACTGCCACTAGGCCTCCGGATCCACCCCGTAGTTCTGCGGCGTCTCTCCGCGGCGCAGGATGATGGGGCACTGCCGGCGATCGTTGAGGTAGTAGATGTGATGTTCGCTGTCGCCGACCGTGACCGAACCGTAGACGGCCATGCCGCCGGGATAGCCGTACGACCTCGTCCAGGGCTCGAAGAGGCCCTCGTGCCACCCCTTCGAACCGGGGGTCGCTTCCGGGAAGTGCTCGAGGTTGATGCAGGCTCTCACCTGCTCGTCGGTGACCGGGGTGTTGAGGGTCGGTAGCGGCATGGTCTTCCAATCTGTGGTGGGTTGCGCTTGGTTTCTGGCTGGGGTGGGAGCGGAGGTTGCGGTCTGAAGGCGGTCCCGAGCGGTGGACGGCCAGCCCTACTCGGAGGCGTGTCGCCCCGACGGTCCACCGTCGGTCACGGCGGCCGGCACGTCCGGGTCCTGGTAGCGGCGCAGCTCCTCGACGAACTGGGTGATGTCGAGCTCCTGGCCGGCGGCGGGGACCTCGTCCATCAGGCGGGTGCTGTCGTCCTTCGGGGTGAACTCGAGGAACCAACCCAGGATCTGAGGCCCGGGAATGGTCACCGAGATCGCATTGTCGGACGAGACGCTGCTCATCGACGAGCTGTCGGAGTGCGACGAGGACGAGCTGGCGGAGGAGAAGCAGAAGAAGCCCCCGCCCGAGGCCGAGCGGCTGTCCACCACGGACTGGACCGCGTCGAGCTGGGACTCGTGGACGCTGAACCGGAGGGTCACGTCCTTCACGACGAGGAACGCGACCGGGAAGCACGGCAGCAGAGCAGCATTGGCCGCCTCGAGGGTCTGCTTCGCAGAGGCCCCGTCGAACTCGACGGCACCGACGGAGACCGGCGCCGTGGTCAGTCGCGACATGTCGGAGGACAGCTTGAAGACACCGGGGTCGAACCACCCCCGGTTGACGTTGACCTTCGTGGCGTTGAACCCGATCGCGATGGTCGAGCCCTCCTCGAAGCTGTGGTCGGACACCGAGGACGAGCTCGAGCTGGAGCTGGAGCCGGCGCTCCCGAAGAAGAAGTCGCAGCTCCACGACGAGGTGCTCGCCAGGGATGCCTCCGACGACTGCTTCTGCATCTCCGACTGGGAGAACGACATCTGGACCTGCATCCAGCGGTCGTCGGCCGCGGCCTTGGTGGATGCGGGTGCGCCGCTGGTGTAGCCGGCGAGGACTCCCTGGACCGCCCTGGTCATCGTCGCGAAGGTCGACGACGCTGCCTGCGGGGTGGTGCCCTGCGCGACCAGGTAGCTGAACGCCTCGCTCGGGAGCGGAGAGATCTTCTTGACCTCCGCGACGACGGGGGTGTCGTCTGTCGCGGTCGGGGCCACCGGCGAGTTCACGTCGTTCAGCCCCGTGTCGACTGCCGCCGTGGCGGCCTGGATGAGCGTGCGGAGGGCAGCGGCACTGGCCGGGAACGCCGTCTCGGCAGACGACACGTCAGCTTGATCGGACATGAGGAGCGAGGCGCTGGCGGCCTGGAGATCACTGGGCACGGCGGGCGCGTTCACCACGTTCTTCAGCGCATCGAGGACGTCCTCGAGGGCCGGCGAAGGCGTGGAGGTGGCCGTACGGAACGCGTCCTCAGCCGCGTTGACGAGCCCGGCAAGGTTGGCGGCGGCTGCCCGTACGGCGTCCGCCGACGGTTGGGCCCACGCTCGGAGTGCCCCACGGTAGAGGGGCAACAGCTCCGCCGGAGGGGTGGCGCCTGTGGTCGTCGGGGTGATGGCAGCCCAGACGCTGGTGAGCCAGGCGATCGGGCTGGGCTGGTCGGTCGGGGTCAGCAGCGCGGCGACGCTGGCGATGGCGGGCTTGTCGGCGTCGGCGTACGTCACCGGAACCACGGCACGCGTGGTCGAGCCGGACGAGACAGAGGCGGCGAGCTGGCTCTGAAGTGTCTGCACGTCTGCGAGCTGGCTCTGGAGCCGAGCAAGGAGCACCGGCAGGTTCCCGAACTGGCGGGCCTGGGTCGACGCCAGGTTCATTCCCGCGTCGGACAGCGCTTGCGCGCTGCTGGTCAGTGCCGACTGTGCAGCGATCGCCGCTTGCTGCCCGGCCACCAGCTTGTCGAAGTCCTCGGGGGTCAACGGGCTGCCATCGGCCCGCGCAGCCGCAGTCTCGACCGCCTCGTCCTTGTTGGCCGTGCTGACCGAGGTCACGGCGGAGTCGAGCTCCTCGAGACCCTTCGCACCTGCGGCGATCTCACCACCACCGACCGCACTCATGACCATCTGCACCGCGGTGACGGTGTTCGAGGTGTAGGTGTTCATCAGCGAGTTCTGCGCCGAGGTGAACGTGGTCTGGGCGGTCGTGAATGCGGCCGCCGCCCTGGCGGCCGCGTCACTGGAAGGCACCTGGGCCAGCAACGCCTGGACCTGGCTGATGCTCGCCATCACGGCCTGGGTCCGCCCACTGAGGGTCAAGGCGATGAACTGGGGATCACCCAGGAGGTCCACCGGGTCCAGGTCGGACGCGAGACCGAGGAACCAGTCGGTCGGCGTCAGGTCGACGGGGTACACGTAGCCGCCCGAGGGCGACGGCAGCCTCAGGTCGAGCACCTGATCCAGGCTCTCCTGCATCTGGCCACCCGGCCCTGCGGCGAGCGCGCCCAGGATGGCGTCCATGTCGGACGGCGAGAGCACCGCGAGCAGCCGGCCCTCCGCCGCGTCGATGCGCGCGAGGTGCCCTTCGGCGACCTCCTCGTACCACTTCAGGAACTCTTCCGAGCTGAGGCCCGACCGCTGTTGGACGACCAGGGTGTCCCACTCGGACTTCTTCTCCAGCCACGACTCGTAGAGCGCGAAGTACAGCTCCTGCAGCGTGCCGGTGAACGGCGTGCCGTTGACCGTGGAGGCGGGCGGCGCAGCCGAGGTCAGGAACTCGCGAAGCTTGTTCTTCATGGCGGCCACACCCGGCTCGAACCGGGGCACCAGCGCACTCAGGGCCTGGGTGTACTGCGACGACAGCGTCTGGCCGTTGGACGCCCCGGAGATCTGCGCGACGTCGTACATCTGGTCCACGAGCCGCGACTCGGCCTCAGCAACGAGCGCGGGCTTGGACGTGGTCACGTCCCACGCGAAGTCCGACTGCGTCAGCACCGTGCCCGGCAGGCTCATGTTGAGGAACTGGTTCGGATTCGTGCCGCCGAACAGGCCCATCAGCTGGTGATAGATCTGCTCGATGGGCGTCGGAGTCGAGGAGCTGGTGGCGTCGGTCGTCTGGGTCATCGCGGCCTTCGATCAGGGGTGGATGACGATCAGAACAAGACTTGCCAGTCACGTCAACCCTTGATGGCATGTTTGGCAATCTTTCATCGGCTCCACCCCGAGTGGTCTAGCCCGTGCGCCCGCCGGCCGCGGACGGACGGACCGCTCTCCTCTCAATGCCGGCCGCCGTGAGCGCAGGGGCCACCGAGTTGGCGCGGTCGAGCCCTCGACGCAGCGTGATCATCGGGAGTTCGTCGGCCAACGGGTTGGTGGCGGCGACTGAGTCGCCCCGGGTCTGATCCGGCGGTCCGTCCCAGCTGACTCGGAAATCGGACCACAGGGCCTCGCATCGCCTACGAAACCGTCCACCTACTCGGCGAGTGCATGCGCGCACTCGCTCCAAGTCACCGACTCACCGAGATCGGCCACCGCTCTCGCTGATGCCACATGGATTGACGAGGTCTTCATGATCTCAGAACGCCACCTCATCGGATACGCAGTCCGCGTGGGCGACATCGATCGAAACCACTACCTAGCGGCGCCTGCGGGCTGCGGCAGCCTCGCCAGTCGGAGTCAGGCGGTATGCACGATTCGGGGAGTGGACCACATCAGTCGTTGCCTCGACGAGACCCTTTTCCGCGGCGATCCGGATGACGGTGTTTGCCGTCGCGCGCGACACTCCCAGCGCGTCCATGGCGTCGCTCAGCCTCACCTCGCTATGTCTTGCCTCGGTGATCGCGCTGAGGAGGACTGATATCTGCTCAGAGCGACTCTTACGGCGGGGGCGCTTGGTTCCGGAATCGCCGCCGTCCGGCTCTCCCGGCGCGCCGCCGCGTAGCTCTTCGGTCGGGGTGAGTGACCAAGCGACGCGGTCGGCGATACGGCGGCTGCGGAGGATTCCCCGTTCCTCGAGCCCGGCGAGTTCAACTGTGACTCGCTCCTGGTCGGTGCGCTCGAAGAGACGTGCCGCTAGGCGTGCGTCCAAGCGGACCTCATTGAAGTCCGAGCTGAGGTCCTGAGCGAGGAAGTCCTCGAGCCGCCGAGCGAAGGCCACGATCCGAGCTTCGCGAACGTTCAGGGAGAAGCCTGACGAGTCGTAGAGCGAGGCGGTGCGTGCTGTGTCGAGAGGACCCCGGAAGAGGGCGACGCAGAAGCGGGCCGGCCGGGAAGCAAACAATGCCGGGGCGTTGCCAGTCTGGTGGCAGGCCCGGTCTGCTGCCCGGATACCCGAGGCTTGACCCTCGGTCAGCCGGGCACCACTCGGTGTCGTGAGCAGTTCGCAGATCCTGGTAAGCGTGAGATTGCGGGGGGTGCTGAGGGTGGCGGCATGACCTAGGTCGCGGGGGTCGACGTCGACGTGGATGCCGCCGGGACTCGTCACCAAGACGTAGTCGTCCTGGACGACGAGCCGCGACGAGGACTGGTCTTGACCCGGGGCGAAGCTGCGGTGGACAAGTGCGTTGCCGAGGATCTCTCGAAGCGCCTCGACCGGTACCTCCAAGCGGTTCACCACGTGGCCGTCGGAACGCGACGCGACACTGCTCCTCAGGTCGCGGCGCAGTAGTGCGATGCCCTCGTCGAGGATTTCCCCGATAGTCCCCTCGAGGTGAGTTGCTGTCGCAAAACGGACGGAGTCGTCGCCCGCCGCAGGCGCGACCTGGTACGAAACGCGGGCCGCTGGGGTTTGTGACTCGGGGCTGTCTCCGAGGGCGAGGATGGCCGCCAGCGTCGGCGTACCGGCGTCGTCTGTGATTCGGTACTTGTGCATGAGGCGGTCGGGGGGCAGTTCCTCGTTGCGAGGCGTTACCTGCCTGGCGGCAGTGAGGAACATTTCAACGAGATCTGTTCGGAGCATCGCTGCCTCGGGTGCGGCGCGGGCACTGTGGTCTTTGCCCGTCCGGTTCGCGAGCAGGTCATCGACCTCGGGTCGACTCATCAGGTCATCGCGGTCACCGACTCTGATGTAGGAGCTGGTGTAGGGCTCGCCTTGGCGATGGCATGGTCTTTGGTGCCTCGGAACCGACGGGACCCGGGCAGTGAGGACGACACCGTCTGGGTGGTCGAGCGCGTAGATGGCCAGGCGCATCGGTGGGTCGAGGAGCGCACATCGCGCAGCGAAGGTGTCGTGCACTGGCTTGGGGTTCTCGACCCCTACGACGTCGAACGCGCCATCGTTCTCGTCCACTCCGAGGAGGATGAGACCGCCAGAGTCGGTGTTGGCGAAGGCACTGACGGACTCCATGAGGGAATCTGGGAGTGCCTTGCGGGAGGCCTTGGCTTCCACGACCTGATGGTCGACCTTGAGGGTGCGGAGCTCGCCTAGCAGCTCGTCCAGTGTCTCGACGCTGTCCACCTCGATCATCGCGTCATCCCTCGGTCGCTGTGCACTGGCTAAGTGTACGACCAACTGTTTAAACAGTTTGGTGGTTGAGCGATGCCGGTATGCGGCGGCGAACCTAGCGGCCGTCCTCGTTGCATCGGCCGTGGGCGAGGGCCGGTTCGTCGAGCACCACTTCGTTGCGCGAAACGGAGAGATTCCGTGGTCGGTCGCTCCACGTCGTCCAGCGAGCTGGGTCAGGCCGGCAGGGGCTGGCAGGTCGGCAGCTGGGCAGATGGGCAGCAGGGGGTGTTGTCCGCGTTCGGCTCACGACGCAACTGTTTAAACGCATCCTGTCTAACCACCAGTTGGCCAGTTCCCCACTCGACGGACCCCCCTGACTGCACCGCACCGCACCGCACCAGCGCACGGCGACCCGACCAGAACCCAACGATTCAACCGGGAAGGGCGGGAGCCGGACGGTCATCGGCGCGTGACTCTGGCACGGCGTGGAGTGTGGTGTGCGGGTCAGGACGACGCGGCTGCCCCATCGGTGAGGATGCTCCCCGGGGTCGGCGGGGCCGTCGTGGGGTGTTCAGTTTCGCCTGGCCTGGGCGGAGCAGACCCCATAGCGGCCCACAGCGGGCAGGTAGAGCTTGCGGGTTCAACTCCGCCTCCTCTTCTGCCGGCCGAACGGAGAAGGCCCCTGACCATCGTCCCAGGTCAGGGGCCTCTCCATTGCGTAAACCGTTTCAGGAAGTTCCCTGCGCCGGTCTGTGTGCGCGAGGGGGGATTTGAACCCCCACGCCCTTTCGGACACTGGCACCTGAAGCCAGCGCGTCTGCCGTTCCGCCACTCGCGCAAGTAGCCGCTGAAGACTAGCCCAGCCCACGATCACCACCCAAACCGGTAGCGCCGTGAGCGTCCCGGACCCGGCACACGCCGGGTCGCCCCGGTCCTGCTTGCGTGGCTCGCGGGCCTCGTCTCGCTACCATCGAGCGAACTTCCGGTCGTCCGACCGGCTGTTGTCATGCCACGCGAGGGTCTCGTGGCGCGTGCCGTGTCGAGGAGGTGGGTCGTGGGGGGATTGCAGCGCTTCGAGCAACGCCTGGAGTCCATGATCTCCGGCGCGTTCGCCAAGGCCTTCCGCAGCGCGGTGCAGCCGGTGGAGATCGCGGCCGCACTCGAGCGCGAGATCGACAACAACGCGCAGATCCTGTCGCGCGACCGGCGCATGGTGCCCAACGACTTCCACGTCGAGCTGTCGGCGACCGACCTGGGCCGCCTGGCGCCGTACGACTCCACGCTGGCGCGCGAGCTGTCCGACCAGCTCCAGGAGCACGCCCAGGGGCAGTCCTACGTCTTCCCCGGTCCGATCCGGATCGGGTTCGAGGAGGCCGGCGACCTGACGACCGGCCGGTTCCGCATCCGCAGCGCCGCCCAGGCCAAGGTCGTCGGCACCGCCACCCACACGCAGGTCACCCGGGCCCAGGCCCTGATCGAGGTCAACGGCAGCCAGCACCCGCTGCTGCCGCCGGGGCTGGTCGTGGGCCGCGGAACCGACGCCGACCTGCGCATCAACGACCCGGGCATCAGCCGGCGCCACCTGGAGTTCAACATCACCCTGGGCCGCGAGGGCCAGGACCCGCTCGTCGAGGTCCACGACCTCGGCTCCACCAACGGCATCACCGTCGACGGCCGCAAGGTCCCCCGCGCCACGCTGCGCGAGGGCTCCCAGGTCAAGGTCGGCACCACCACGATGACGCTGCGCATCGTGCGCGAGGAGGCCCACGGTGTCTGAGCTGACCTACTTCCTGATCCGGATCGCCTACCTGGCGATCCTGTGGATCTTCGTGCTGGCCGCCATCTCGGTGATCCGCTCCGACATGTTCGGCGCGCGGGTGCCCGAGGCCCAGCGCACCGTGCGCGCCCCCGACGCCCCCAAGCCGCCGAAGCAGAAGGCATCGAAGCGGCGCGGCTCGCCGACGCGCGTCGCGGTCACCCAGGGCAGCAACACCGGGGCGACGGCCGGGCTCGACCGCGCACCCATCCTCATCGGGCGCGGCACCGACGCCGCGATCCGCCTCGACGACGACTACGTCTCGACCCGGCACGCCCGCATCGCCGCCTCCGGCGACCAGTGGTTCGTCGAGGACCTCGGCTCCACCAACGGCACCTACATCGGCAGCGTCCGGATCACCCAGCCGACGACGATCACCCTCGGCACCCAGGTCCGCATCGGCAAGACGATCCTGGAGCTGCAGAAGTGACCGGCACCCCCCAGGAGCCCGACGCGGCCGCCGAGGCGAGCGCCGACCCGGAGGCCACCCGCGAGAGCGCCACGGTCTCGGGCGCACCCGCCCCGGTCGAACCCCTGCTGCTGCACTACTCGGCGATCTCCGACGTCGGCCGGGTCCGCAAGGACAACCAGGACTCCGGCTACGCCGGTCCGTGGCTGCTGACGGTCTGCGACGGCGTCGGTGGCGCCGCCCGCGGCGACATCGCCTCCTCGACCGCGGTCTCCGAGCTGCGCAACCTCGACGCCGACCCGCCCGACGGCCAGGGACCCCTGCTCGACCGGGTCACCCGCGCTCTCCACTCGGCCCACGAGCAGATCGGGCGGCTCGTCGACGCCGACCCCACGATCAGCGGCACCAGCACCACCGCCACGGTCGCGCTCTTCGACGGCCGTCGCGTCGGCATCGGGCACGTCGGCGACAGCCGCGCCTACCTCTTCCGCGACAACGAGATCAGTCAGCTCACCACCGACCACACCTTCGTGCAGAGCCTCATCGACGAGGGCCGCATCACCGAGGCCGAGGCGCGGGTCCACCCCAACCGCAACCTCATCCTCAAGGCGCTCGACGGCATCCACGAGGCCGAGCCCGACCTCTTCATGCTCGAGCTCGTCGACGGCGACCGGTTGTTCCTGTGCAGCGACGGCGCCTGCGGCGTGCTCGACGACGGCCGGCTGGCCGACATCCTCTCGATGGGCACCCCCGACTTCGCCGCCGTCGAGCTGGTCCGCGCCAGCCTCGAGGCCGGCAGCTCCGACAACGTCACGTGCGTCGTCGCCGACGTCGTGACGCCCGAGGCCGCCGCGGCCGACCCGGCGTACGCCGAGCTCGAGCCGATGCTCGTCGGCGCGGCCGCCGAGCTCAAGCGCAAGCTGCCGCGCGGCCTGTTCCGCGGCCACCGCTCCGGCGACACCGGCGAGCTCGAGCCGGTCGAGGCCGACCTCCCCGCCAACCTGCCGTTCGCCGTCGCCTCCGACCCGCTGCGGCCGGTCGACCCCGAGGCCGCCCGCTACGCCCCGCAGCCGCGGCCCCGCTACACGTGGCTGCGCCGGGTCATGGTCCTGGTGATCGTCGTCGGCCTGCTGTGGATCGGCGCGGCCGCCGCGTGGTCCTACGTGCAGCGCCAGTACTACGTAGGCGAGGAGGACGGCGTGGTGGTCATCCAGCACGGCCTCGACGCCTCGCTCCCGGGCTTCGACCTGTCCGAGGTCGTCGTCGTGACGACGCTGCGCGTCGACGAGCTCGCGGAGTTCGACCGCAACCTGGTCCGCGAGGGCATCCCGGTCGACGACCTCGCCGAGGCCCGCGACCGGGTCGACGAGCTCGGCGCCAAGCGGCTGCCCGACGAGACCGACGAGACCGGCGGCTGAGCAGATGGCCACCACACCGGGCAACCCGTCGACGCTGATGGGCTTCGTCCACCGGCGGCGTCGAGGGGCCGAGCTGTTCCTGCTCGTACTCGCACTCGGGGTCGGCGTGGGCGGCTACGCCGCGGTCGGTCTCGGCGTCCAGGGCAAGGTGCCGCCCGACATCATCGGCTACGGCGGCTGGCTCGCGGCGCTGATGGTCGGCGCCCACGTCGTGGTGCGGCTCGTGGCGCCGTACGCCGACCCGGTGATGCTGCCGGTCGTGGCGGCCCTGAACGGGCTGGGCCTGGCGGTCATCCACCGCATCGACCTGGCCGAGGACCACACCTTCGCCCGCCAGCAGCTGACCTGGATGACGGTCGGCGTCATCCTCTTCGCCGGCACCCTGCTCGTGCTGCGCGACCACCGGGTGCTGGCCCGGTTCACCTACACGTTCGGGTTGCTCGCGATCGTGCTGCTGCTCATGCCGATCCTTCCCGGCATCGGCAAGAACATCAACGGCGCCCGTATCTGGATCGGCGTCGGCCCCTTCAGCTTCCAGCCCGGCGAGGTCGCCAAGGTGCTGCTGGTCGTCGCGTTCGCCGGCTACCTCGTGCTCCACCGCGACGCGTTGGCGCTGGCCGGGCGCCGGGTGCTGTTCGTCGACCTGCCGCGCGGGCGCGACCTGGGCCCGATCGTGGCGATGTGGCTGGTCAGCCTCGGCATCCTGGTGTTCCAGAAGGACCTCGGCTCCAGCCTGCTCTTCTTCGGCCTCTTCCTGCTGATGCTCTACGTCGCCACCGAGCGGCCCGGGTGGATCATCGTGGGCGGCGTGATGTTCTTCGCCGGGGCCACCGCGGCCTACCGGCTGTTCGGCCACGTGCGCGTCCGCGTCGACACCTGGCTGCACCCCTTCGAGTACTACCGCGGCCCGCTCGGCCAGAACAGCGACCAGCTCGTCGAGGGTCTCTTCGGGTTCGCCTGGGGCGGGCTCATCGGCCGCGGGTTCGGCGGCGGCGACCCGGCGCGCACCTCCTACGCCGAGTCCGACTTCATCATGGCCTCGATCGGCGAGGAGCTCGGCCTGACCGCCGTCCTGGCCGTCCTGGTCCTCTACGGCCTGCTCGTCGAGCGGGCCCTGCGCACCGCGGTGATCTCGCGCGACGGGTTCGGCAAGCTGATGGCGACCGGGCTCGCCGGCATCATCGCGCTGCAGGTGTTCGTCGTCATCGGCGGCGTCACCCGCCTCATCCCGCTCACCGGGCTCACCACGTCGTTCCTGTCCTACGGCGGCTCCTCGCTGGTGGCGAGCTGGGTCGTCGTGGCGCTGCTGCTGCGCATCTCCGACCAGGCCCGCCGCCCCCTGCCCGCCCTCGAGCCCGTCGACGAGCAGGCCGAGGCCAACGAGGCCACCCAGCTGATCAAGGTCTCGCGATGAACAAGCCGATCCGCACCGTCTCCATCTTCTTCATGCTGCTGTTCCTGGCGCTGATGCTCAACGCGACCTACTACCAGTTCGTCGCCGCCGACAGCCTCGACAAGCGCCCCGAGAACCGCCGCGTCAAGGAGGCCGCCTACTCCAGCGAGCGCGGCGCCATCCTGGTCGGGCGCACCCCGATCGCGCAGAGCAAGGCCGTCGACGACGAGTTCAAGTTCCTACGCACCTACCCCGACCGCGGGCTCTACGCCCCGGTCACCGGCTACTTCTCGTTCGGCTCCAGCACCGGCATCGAGTCGTCGCAGAACAAGGTGCTCTCGGGCGACGACCCGCGCCTGTTCATCAGCAACCTGGTCGAGCTGCTCGGCAACAAGCCGCCCAAGGGGGGCAGCGTCCAGCTGACGCTCGACCCCGACGCCCAGCGGGCGGCGTACAAGGGGCTGACGGCGCTCGGCGACGGGGTCGAGGGCTCCGTCGTGGCGATCGAGCCCAAGACCGGCAAGATCCTGGCGATGGTCTCGGTGCCGAGCTTCGACCCCAACCGCCTCGCGACCCACGACTTCGCGGCCCGCGACAAGCTCTACCAGACGCTCGAGCGCGACAGCAGCGAGCCGCTGCTCAACCGCGGCATCCAGAAGCGCCTGGCGCCCGGCTCCACGTTCAAGCTGGTCACCGCGGCGGCAGCGCTCGAGTCGGGTGACTACGACGGCCCCGACGACATCGTCCCCGGCGGCGACACCTTCCAGCTGCCGCAGACCTCCGGCGCCACGGGCCAGATCGACAACGAGGGCCGCTCCTGCCCGGCCGACGGGCTCACCCTGCGCAAGGCGATGGAGCAGTCCTGCAACACGACCTTCGCCCAGCTGGCCATCAAGGTCGGCTCCGAGGGGATGCTGCGCCAGGCCGAGAAGTTCGGGTTCAACAGCGACTACCTCGAGGACCTCGACGGCCAGGTCCGCTCGGCGTTCCCCTCCGACCTCACCCCGCCCGAGGTCGGCCAGACCGGCATCGGCCAGTTCGAGGTGCAGGCGACCCCGCTGCAGATGGCGATGGTCGCCGGCGCGATCGCCAACGACGGGGTCGTCATGCGGCCCTACATCGTCGACGAGGTCCAGCAGGCCGACTACGACGCCGAGACGACCGAGCCCGAGGAGCTGTCGCGCGCCATCTCCTCCGAGACCGCGAAGACCCTCACCGACGTGCTCGTCTCCACCGTCGACGAGGGCACGGCCACGCCGGCCCAGATCGAGGACGTCGAGGTCGCCGGCAAGACCGGCACCGCCCAGCGCGGCGTGGCCGGCAAGCCTCCCTACGGCTGGTTCGTGTCCTTCGCCCCCGCCGGTGACGCCGACGTGGCGGTCGCCGTCATGATCGAGGAGGCGCCGGGCCAGGAGATCGCCGGCGGACGCCTGGGCGGTCCCATCGCCAAGGCCGTGATGGAAGCGGTGCTCGACAAGTGAGCCAGACCAGGGTGAGGAGTACGAGATGACCGAGTCGCAGGAGTTCGCCGACACGGCCGGCCGCTACCGGCTCGACTCCCGGATCGCCACGGGCGGCATGGGCGAGGTGTGGCGGGCCACCGACACCGCCCTCGGGCGCGAGGTCGCCGTCAAGCTGCTCAAGACCGAGTACGCCGACGACCCCGTCTTCCGCTCCCGCTTCGAGACCGAGGCGCGGCACGCCGCCGCCCTGCACCACCCCGGGGTCGCGGCCGTCTACGACGTCGGTGAGCGTGACGCCACCGACGGCTCCGGCCACCCCCGCCCGTTCCTGGTGATGGAGCTGGTCGAGGGCCAGCCGCTCTCGGCCCTGATCGGGGCCGGGCGCGACCTCGACCCGGTGGCGGTCCGCGACCTGCTGGCCCAGGTCGGTGAGGCCCTCGGTGCCGCCCACCGCGCCGGCATCATCCACCGCGACGTCAAGCCCGCCAACCTGATCGTCACCCCGGCCGGCAAGGTCAAGGTCACCGACTTCGGCATCGCCCGCGCCGCCGACGGCGTCGGCATCACCCGCACCGGTGCGGTCATGGGCACCCCCCAGTACCTCTCCCCCGAGCAGGCCGAGGGCCGCCCTGCCACCGCCGCCTCCGACGTCTACGCCCTCGGGGTCGTGGCCTTCGAGTGCCTGGCCGGACGACGACCCTTCGACGCCGAGTCGCCCGTCGCGACCGCGCTCGCCCACATCCGCGAGCCCGTCCCGTCGCTGCCCGCCCGGGTGCCGGCCGACCTGGCCGCGGTCGTCACCCGCGCGCTGTCCAAGAGCCCCGAGGACCGCTACCCCGACGGGGCGGCGTTCGCCGCGGCGCTGCGCGACCCGGCCACGGCGGCCGTCCAGCGCCCGCCCGCGGTCGCGCCCGTGGTGCCAGCGTCCGACGCCACCCAGACCCAGGTGCTCGCGGCCACGCCCTACGAGCCGTCCTACGAGCCCGCCCACGAGCCCGCGGCCGCCCCGGCGACGAGCAGCACCCCCGTCGCCGACGACGAGCGCACCAACCCCTGGCCCCTCGTGCTCGTCGTGCTCCTCGTGGTGGCGCTGGCCGTCGTCGTGATCCTGCTGCTCACCGGCAACGACGACGACTCCGAACCGGCCTCCACTCCCCCCAGCACCACGGGCCGGTCGACAGCGCCTACTGAGACGACACCGACCAGCACCGCACCCGGCACGGTCTCGGTCGACGAGGGCCTCTACGTCGGCCAGCAGGTCGACGACGTCGAGGCCGACCTGCGCGAGCTCGACCTCCGGGTCCAGCGCAACGGGCAGGACAACGACAACCCCGACCTCGACGGACAGGTCACCGCCGTGTCCCCGAGCGGCGACGTCCAGCCCGGCGAGACCATCACGGTGACCTACTGGGACGACGCACCGGAGACCCCGACGAGCGAGCCGCCCTCGTCGCCGCCGTCGTCCCCGCCGTCCTCCCCGCCCTCGTCGCCGCCGTCGTCCCCGCCGACCTCCCCGCCCTCGTCGCCGCCCCCCAGCGATCCCGTCACACCGCCCACCGAGGGAGTGCCCACCCCGTGAACGACCACAGGTCCGACGAGTCCGGCCCCACCGTGGTCGGCGGCCGCTACGAGCTGGGCGAGCTGCTCGGGCGCGGCGGCATGGCCGAGGTCCGCAAGGGCACCGACTCCCGCCTCGGTCGCATCGTCGCGGTCAAGCGGCTGCGCACCGACCTGGCCAGCGACGCCACCTTCCAGGCCCGCTTCCGGCGCGAGGCGCAGTCGTCTGCCTCGCTCAACCACCCCTCGATCGTCGCGGTCTACGACACCGGCGAGGAGCCCGCCACCGACGGCAGCGGCGTCGCCCAGCCCTACATCGTGATGGAGTACGTCGCCGGGCGCACCCTGCGCGACATCCTGCGCGAGGGCCGCAAGATCCTGCCCGAGCGGGCCCTCGAGATCACCAGCGGCGTGCTCTCGGCCCTCGACTACAGCCACCGCGCCGGCATCATCCACCGCGACATCAAGCCCGGCAACGTGATGCTCACCCCCAGCGGCGACGTCAAGGTGATGGACTTCGGCATCGCCCGGGCGATGAGCGACGCCGCCAACTCCATGACCCAGACCGCCGCGGTCGTCGGCACCGCGCAGTACCTCTCCCCCGAGCAGGCCCGGGGCGAGCAGGTCGACTCGCGCTCCGACGTCTACTCCGCGGGCTGCCTGCTCTACGAGCTGCTCACCGGCCGGCCGCCGTTCGTCGGCGACAGCCCGGTCGCCGTCGCCTACCAGCACGTGCGCGAGCAGGCCGACCCGCCGTCCGACCACGACACCGACCTGGGCCCGGCCGTCGACGCCATCGTGATGAAGTCGCTGGCCAAGCGACTCGAGGACCGCTACCAGTCGGCCGCGGCGATGCGCACCGACATCGAGCGCTACCTGGCCGGACGACCGGTCGAGGCGGCGGCGCACCCCGTGGCGGCCCCCGAGCCCCCGCGCCCGGTCCCCGTCCCCACTCCTGTCCCGGCGGTGGCCGCCACCCCGCCGCGCCGCCCCGAGCCGACGCCGCTGGCGCCGGACGACAGCCCACCGCGCACGGGCCTGTGGCTCGTGCTCGGACTGCTCACCGTGGCGCTGCTCATCGCCGGGTGGTTCCTGGTCAAGGACTCGCTCTTCCCCGACTCGCCCGAGACGAAGGCCGTGCCCAACGTCGTCGGGATGACCGAGCAGCAGGCCCGCACCGAGATCGGCGCGGCCGGCTTCTCGGTCAAGGAGCCCCCGACCTCGGTCAACAGCGACACCGAGCCGAGCGGCAACGTGATCGACCAGTCCCCCGCCGGCGACTCCTACCAGGAGCCGGGCACCGCGATCGAGCTGACCATCTCGATCGGTCAGGCCGAGGTGTCCGTGCCCGACGTGACGAACAAGTCGCTCGAGGACGCCGAGGCCGAGCTCAAGCAGGCCGGGTTCGTGGTCACCAAGAAGGAGGAGGAGAGCGACGAGCCCGAGCGGGAGATCCTGCGCCAGGACCCCGCCGGTGGCACCGAGGTCGCCAAGGGCACCCGGATCACGCTCTTCTACTCCGACGGGCAGGAGGAGGTCCCCGACGTCGTCGGCGACAGCCGCGACCTCGCCCAGCGCAAGATCAAGGGCCGTGGGTTCGAGCCCGACATCGTCGAGCAGCCGACCGACAAGCCGGAGGAGAACAACCGCGTCGTCCGTCAGGCCCAGCCTCCCGGCACCCTGCTCAACGAGGGCGGCATCGTGACCGTCTTCGTCGCGGTCTACACCGCACCCACCACGACGTCACCGCCGCCGAGCACACCGGGGGAGACCACGCCGCCTCCGGACAACCCGCCCGAGACGACACCGCCGCCGCCCTGACCCGGGGGCCGGGCGGGTCAGCGGGGTTGGGGCCTGGCCAGGTCGACGTCGAGCAGGCCGTCGTACGCCGGCGCCTCGACGCGGTCCTGCTCGCTGAGGTCCCACCCGACCCCGACCTCGGGGCGGCCGGCGTCGGCGCGGAAGCCGGTGGTCCAGGCGTCGGAGTCGATCGACGCGACGAGCTCGGCGGGGTCGCCGACCGCCTCGATCGTGTAGGGCTGCGGGTAGGGGACGCCCTGCAGCTGGACCGCGGAGCCGGTGCACTTGATGCCGGTGGTGGTGACGATCCGCTGGCCCTGCACGGTCACGGCTCGCGCCCCGCCCGCCCACAGCGCGTTGACCACGGCCTGGATGTCCTGCTGGTGCACCACCAGCGGCTGCAGGTTGACGTCGGCGGCGGGGTCGTCGCTGCCGGCCTCGGCCAGGGCCGCCTCCAAGACGTCCTCGGGGGCGTCGGACAGCACGATCTTGACCCCCGAGCCCGATACCGCCCGCAGCCCGGCGGACGACCGCAGCGCGGCGGCCTGACGCTCGGTGCGGCGTACGCGCTTGTCGTCGACGTCGCGGGTCAACCGGTCGACCTCGGTCTTGAGGTCGCTCGCCCGGCCCTGGAGCTGCTGGTAGGCGCGCGACTCGTTGTCGGTCAGGCTGGCCAGGTCGGTGTAGCGCCCCGGGCGCAGGTCGGTGCCCTGGCTGTTGGTGGCGCTGATGACGAAGAGCGCCCCGACGGCGGTCACGACCACGGGCGTGCCGAGTCGCCAGCCCCAGCCGGTGTGTCGGCGTGGGTCGGTGCGGGGCGGGGTGCGCTGCTCGACGTCGGGCTCGACGTCGGGCTCGACGTCGGGCTCGGCGCCGGGGTCGTTTCGGTCGGGGGGCGGCACCCGACTAAGGTAACCCGCGACTCACCGACCCGAAGGAATCCATCACGTGGCCAAGCTCAAGGCGAAGCAGCAGACCTTCGACCCCGACCGGGGGCCGGTCCTCAGCATCCGATTCGGGATCGCCCTGCTGCTGATCGTGGTGGGCATCGCCTACATCGCGTTCTACTACCTCGGCGTCCGCGCCCCCGACCCGTCCCCCGAGGTCCTCGACCCCAAGTCGACCGGGCCCGGCTTCATGCGCGACCTCGGCGGCTGGAACTACGTGATCGGCTTCGGCGTCTTCTTCGTCGGCCTGATCCTCACCGCCCACCCGGCCACCCCCCTCGGCCGCGGCCGCGGCGTCGTGGTCGGCATGCTCGGCTGCTTCCTGATCGGCCTGGCCTGGATCTGCGTCTACTACGCCATCGCCCAGGACACCTCCAACGTCCCGGTCTTCAACGACCTCGACCAGAAGAACCTGGTCGTCGGCATCGCCTTCATGGCGGTCGGCTTCACCTTCGCCACGCGCTGGGAGTGACCCCGGCCCTCGTGGCTCGGCGCTCCGGCGGCGGGCGACCTGTCGTGTGAGCCCCGGGTTGGGGGGTCGTGTGCCTGACACCGGTCCCCGACCCACCGCCAGACACACGACCCCATCTCCCAAGCGGAGTCAGGCGACCGAGTCGAGCAGCTGACCCGGTACACCGAGCGCGATGAGATCGAGCGCGACCTCGGTCGGTTCGTGGCGCAGCTCGTGACCCGAGCACCGGATCACCAGCCGATCGATCGGCGCGCGGCGATGTTGGCCTCGACCGCGTCCCGGTCGACCCCGGTCGCGGTCAGCTGGCGGCGGGCGACGATGCCCGCCTGGTCGGCGACCAGGACGGCGAGGTCCCGCTCTCCCCACGCCCGGCGTGCGGTGCGGAGTCGTCGGTCCGGGTCGGTGCTGTCCATCGCGTCATGGTGCGCGCTGACCGGGGTGGTGCGTGCGCGTCATCCACAGGCTCCCCGGGGCCGGCGATCATGGCCCGTGCCGGTGCGCGTGGCATCGGGCGTCCGGCTCAGAGGCGTGTGCCCCATAGCGGTCCGGGGACCGACGTCAGGCACACGACCCGGAATCCGGCCGTCCGACCGGACCCGTCGCCGCCGTAGTTATCCACAGGGTTATCCCCACCTGTGGAACGAATAACAACGGTGTAGTTGTCCACCGGTCTGTCCACAGCTGTGGACAGAGCTCAGGCGAGCGCGGCCGACCTGAGCACCACGGCCAGGACGATCAGGGCGGTGACGCCGAAGAGCGCCGACCACTGGATCGTCGGACGTCGTACGCCGCGCGGGGCGTAGACGATGATCGCGGTCACCACCAGACCGCCGAGCAACCCGCCGAGGTGGGCCTGCCAGGAGATGTTGGGGACGGCGTAGGTGATGACGAGGTTGATCGCGAGGTTGATCCCGATCGGCCGGAGGTCGCCCCCCACCTTCAGCACGAGGATCGCGAGGGCGCCGAAGACGGCGTAGATCGCCCCGGACGCACCGAGCGTGAAGCCGTCGGACGCCGACAGCCAGAACGCGGTCACGCCGCCGGCGAGCCCGCCGATGAGGTAGACCGCCAGGAAGCGGGTCCGTCCCAGGGCCGCCTCGACCGTGGGTCCGAGCATGTAGAGCGACAGCATGTTGGCGGCGATGTGCCAGATCTCGATGTGCAGGAACATGCTGGTGACCAGCTGCCAGTAGGCGCCGTCGGCCACGCCGGGCACCCACCGCATGTCGCTACCCGAGCACAGCGCCTGCGACGCGGCGTTGCTGTAGAAGCGGCCGGGCTCCGCGACCGACTCGCACAACCCGCGCGGGGCCAGGCCGAGCAGCCCGGGCAGCCGGCTCGAGTGCCACCCGGTCGCGATCACGCCGAGCCAGACGGCCAGGTTGATCCCGATCAGCACGTACGACGTCAGCGCCGGGTTGCTCGACCGGGTGCCGCCGTAGGGGCCGACGACCTGGCGGGTCGACCGGGCGCCCTCCTTGATGCACGACGGGCACTGGAACCCGACGGCCGCGTCCCGCATGCACTCGGTGCAGATGGGACGTTCACAGCGCTGACAGCGGATGTTGGCCTCGCGCCCGGCGTGCCGGTAGCAGACCGTCACGCCGGGTGCGGGCTCGGACATCGGGGTCCTAGCCCTCGCCGCCGGTGATCTCGACCGACTCGATGACGACCGGGTCGACGGGGCGGTCGCCCGCCCCGACCTTGGTGGTCGCGATCGCGTCGACGACGTCGCGGGAGGCCTGGTCGGCCACCTCGCCGAAGATCGTGTGCTTGCGGTTGAGGTGAGGGGTCTTGCCGACCGTGATGAAGAACTGCGAGCCGTTGGTGCCCGGTCCGGCGTTGGCCATCGCGAGCAGGTAGGGCTTGTCGAAGACGAGCTCGGGGTGGAACTCGTCCTTGAACTGGTAGCCCGGGCCGCCGGTGCCGGTGCCGGTCGGGCAGCCGCCCTGGATCATGAAGCCGGAGATGACCCGGTGGAAGACGAGCCCGTCGTAGAACGGCCCGCTGCGCCCGTTGGGCGTCGAGTAGGCCTTCTCACCGGTCGCGAGACCGGTGAAGTTCTCGACCGTCTCGGGGGCGTGGTTCGGGAACAGGGTGATCGTGATGTCGCCCCGGTTGGTCTTGAGGATGGCCTGAAGGTCCGCCATGACTCCCTTTCGCGTGTGCGGTTGTCGTGCCTGACGATGGTCGGGTCGATCCTGCCACGCCGTCCTCACCCGACCTGGGGTGGTCGCTGCCGGTGGCCCCGTGGTTGGGTGGAGTCCCAAGCCCGCAGCAGGCCGCAAGGCCCGGAAAGGGAGGCTCGACATGGGACTCCGCAAGAAGAAGTCACTGGTCGACCAGGCGCGCGACCAGGCAAGCGACTACGTCGACGCCCTGCGCCCCCACGTCGAGGCTGCCTACGGCCAGGCCAAGGACTTCGTCCAGGACACCGCCGTCCCCGCGCTGACCGACGCCAAGGACAAGGCAGTGCCCGCCCTGGTCGATGCCCGCGACAAGGCCGTCCCGGTACTCGCCGACGCCCGCGACAAGGCTGCCCCCGTGCTCGCCGACGCGCGCGCCAAGGCAGCGCCGCTGGTGGCGTCCGGCGCCGCCCTCGCCAGCGAGAAGGCCACCGCCGCGCGCACCCTGGCCGAGGCCAAGGTCGCCCAGGTCAAGGGCGAGAAGCCCAAGAAGCGCAGCAAGATCAAGACCCTCGCGGTCGTGGCGCTGCTCGGTGCCGTGGCGGCCTACGTCGCCAAGAAGCTCCAGGGCGGCGGCCAGAGCGACAACTGGCAGTCCTCCTACACGCCGACCCCTGCGCCGACCGCCACCGCGGCGGCCACGCCGTCGCCGGTCACGCCGACCGACGACCCCGCTGGCGCCGGGCCCGGCGAGGCCATCGCCGACGCCACCGAGACGCCGCACGTCGTCACCACGCCGGACGAGCCAGCCGAGGTCGTCGAGATCGACCCCGACGCCACGAAGTAGGGCTCGACCGCGCAGCACCCACCGCTCGCCGGTACCGCTCAGGCGGTGCCGGCGAGCTCTGGGTTTTCGGCCTTGACCCGCGCCGCGACGCGGTGCTCGACCCAGAAGATCAGCAAGGGCACGAGCCCGGCGACCAGGGCAAGGATCGTGAACTGGGGGGTCCAGCCGGCCCGGCGCGACAGCAGGAAGGCCACGACGACGTAGATCATGAAGACCCAGCCGTGCACGGCCCACATGACGCTGGCGTCGGACCCGAACTGCTGCAGGCTGCTGCCGTCGGGCAGCAGGTACTTCATCAGCGCGACGACGGTGCAGAAGGCCAGCAGCACCCCGACGACGAGGGCCAGCACGCGGTAGGCCGAGAAGAGCTTCACGCTCCCGACGCTACCGGGTGGTCGATGCGCTCCTCGGCCTGGGCGTCGCGCACGAAGCGCCACCAGATGAACCCGGCGAATCCGGCGAACACCCACCACTCGAGGGCGTAGAGCAGGTTGCGCAGCGCGGTGAAGCGACCGGCGTCGGGCAGCTCCTCCAGGTCGGCGGCGGGCAGGCCGCCGACGCCGTCCTGCGCGACGGCGTACGCGCTGTAGACGTCACCGTCCAGGCGCTGCACCAGGTCGGCCACCCGCAGCTGCGGGAAGACGTCGTCGGTGGGGTCGTCGTCGACCGCGCCGCTGCCCTCGGGCGGCTGCAACCAGCCGACCAGGTCGGCACTGCCGGTGGGCGGAGCGGGTGCGTCGGCGGCCGTGGCGACCCACCCCCGCACCACCGGTACGGCGGCATCGGCGACCTCGACCGGCGTGACGACCCAGAAGCCGTCGACGCCGTCGCGCACCCGACCCGAGATCAGCACCGTGGCATCGGGCACCCAGGTGCCGGCCAGGGTCACCGGCTGGCCCACCCGATCGCCCGGGAACCCGTCGCTCGGGCCGATCACGTCGGTCAGCGGCAGCGGGTCGTCCTGGGTCAGGTCGACGGCCTCGGCCGAGCGACGCTCCTGCCACGCGTCGTACTGCCACAGGCCCAGCGCGACCGCAGCCCCCATGGCGATCAGCGCGAGCAGGTGTGCGCCGAGCATCCTCGGGGTCAGCAGGGTCCGCACCCGTCCAGCGTACGGAGGGGCCGCGGCCCGCGGTCGCGGCCCTCCACGGCGCGAGGGTGTTCTGCCACGATGCATCCGTGATCCGTCACCTCAACTGCGCGTCCTTCGCCCCCCGCCTGGTCGGGCCGATGGTGGCCCACGTCCTGCTCGTCGAGCGACCCGAGGGACTGCTGCTGGTCGACACCGGCTTCGGCACCGCCGACGTGGCCCACTCGGTGCGGCTCGGGCGCGCGTTCCGGGCGATGATGCGCCCCGCGCTGCGCGAGCAGGAGACGGCCCTGGCCCAGGTGCAGGCGCTGGGATACCAGGCCGACGACGTGACCGACATCGTGCTGACCCACCTCGACCTCGACCACGCCGGCGGGGTCGGCGACTTCCCGGCTGCCACGGTGCACGTCTACGACGCCGAGCTCGAGGCCGCCCGCCACCCCCGCGGCATGGAGCACGGTCGCTACCTCCCGGTGCAGTGGCAGGACGCCCGCTTCGCCACCCACCACGCCGATGGCGGCGACGACTGGCACGGCTTCGAGTCGGTCACCGTGCTCGGCGACGACGTGCTCATGGTGCCGTTGGCCGGCCACAGCCGTGGCCACACGCTCGTCGCGGTCCGCGACCCCGAGGTGGCCGACGGCTGGCAGGTGCACGCCGGCGACGCCTACTTCCACCGCGGCGACCTCACCTCCCCGCCCACGGCCCCGCGCGTGCTGCGGGTCGTGCAGAGGCTCCTGGCCCAGGACGACGTCGTACGCCGGGCCAACCAGGCGCGACTGCGCGAGCTGGTGCAGGCCGACCACCCGGGGCTGCGCATCTTCAGCGCCCACGACCCGGTCGAGCTCGCCGCCTTCACCGACGCGTAGCGCGGGCAGGCCTCAGGGGCTGCAGACCGCGAACGGCAGCCGCCGCTCGTGGGCCAGCCGCGCGGCCACCGGGGCATCGCCCAGACCGAAGCCGATCCGCCCGCTGGAGGGGTCGCCCACCACGGGCGTGCGGTAGCCCTTCTCGAACCCGGGCTCGGTCCTCTCCATGGTGCCGGCCAACCGGGCCCGGTCGAACACGTCGGGCCGGCCGGCGCCGAGGCGAGCGGTGATCAGCGTGCCGCCGAAGCCCACCGAGAACGCTCCGAGCTCGTCGAGGGACGCCAGCTCGGCCGCGGCCGGGCCCCGGCCGTCGAACGCCTCGTCCGCGGTCAGGCAGTCGCGCGACACGTAGGTCGCGCCCGCCTTCCCACCCACGAGAACGCTCAGCTCCGGCTCCGCCGCCCAGCTCTGTGCCGGATCACGGGTCGCGCCCACGGCGGCGAGGTGGTCCTCGGACAGCACGGTCGCGCCGCGCAGCGGGCTGCCGGACGCCTTGGTCGCGCGCCGTACGGCGCTCATGTCGAGGCCGTCACGGAACTTCACGACGTAGCCCGCGCCCGAGGGACCGGTGAAGTGTGCCTCCCACGACACGTCGTCCTGGGTGAACCCGGGTCCGCCGAGGTCGGTGCCCCCGGCCCGCAGGATCCCGTCGCTGAGCAGGGGTGCCTCCCGCTCGGCCTGGGCCCAGAACCGGCGGAGCACGGCGGGCTCGGACCGGCCGTTGAGGCTGCCGTAGCCCAGGGCGAGGCGGATCTCGTCGAAGTCGGTGACCTCGAGCACCGTCGCATCGGCCGGTACGACGGCCATCACCGCCGCAGCCGGCTCGAGCCGGGCGTCGTACGACGGCGTGGCGGCGGCCACCTCGCTCGGCCGGACGACCACGGGCTCGGACTCGTCGGCGCAGCCGGCGGTCAGGGCGGCCACCACGAGAAGCGGCACGAGCACGGACCGGACCCTCACCGGGTCATCCTCACACGGTGCGGCGAGGTGACGCGAGGAGCGGGTGACGAGCTGGTGGAGCCTAGGGGACTCGAACCCCTAACCCCCTGCTTGCAAAGCAGGTGCGCTACCAATTGCGCCAAGGCCCCTGGAACGTGGACGTCAGGGAAGCGAGCGTCAGCGGGACTTGGTGACCGCGTCGGTCGCCTCGGCCCACAGGGCCTGCTCGGTGCGGCCCTCGGTGATCTTCTTGCGGGCGACGACCGCGCCGGCAGCAGCCAGGGCGATCAGCAGGATCTTCTTCATGTGGTCGCCTCCGGGCGTCGTACGTGAGTGGGCCTAACAGGACTTGAACCTGTGACCTCTTCCTTATCAGGGAAGCGCTCTAACCGTCTGAGCTATAGGCCCGCACCGCCCCGTGCGGGGCGGCATGACTTTATCCCACCGTGGGAGCGGGCTCCCAATCGGTAGGGGCGATCAGTTGTCCTCGGCGAGGGTGACCTCGATGCCGCCGAGCAGCGCGGCGGACATGTTGTAGAGGAACGCCGCCAGGGTGGCGATGGCGGTGATCAGGATGACGTCGACCGCGGCGACCAGCATGGTGAACCCCAGGACGCGCTGGGTGCCGACGTAGTCCTCGATGTTGAAGTCGGCGGTGCCGGGCTCGTCGATGACCTCCTTGACCGTGTCGTTGATCGAGGTCCAGACACCGGCCGCGCCGATGACCTCCCAGATCATCGCGACGGCGACGACGGTGACGATGCCGAAGGCGATCGAGAGCAGGAACGCCGTCTTCATCACCGACCACGGGTCGACCCGGGTCAGCCGCAGCCGGGCGCGACGCGGGCCGCGGGAGCGCGAGCGCTTGGTCGATGCCGCGGTGGCCGGGCCACGGGACTCGGCGCCCTTGGCGCGGCCCTTGCCCTCGCCGGACTGGGTCGCCGAGGAGAGCTTGGCCTGGATGCGCTCGGCGAGGCCGGCCCGTACGGCGGTGTCACTCGGACCGGGCATCGCACCGGAGCCGGCCGGCGGTCCCGACGGGGGAGGGGTGCGCGGCGGAGCCGGCGGCTGTGCCGGTGGTGCTGGCCGATCGCTCATCAGGCTTCATCCTCACCGGGGTCGGGGGCGTCCGTCGCGGACATCTCGTCGGCGATTGTGTCATCCGCTACCACATCCGCCGAAACCTCGAGGCCGTCGACACGCTCCTCGGCACCGGGCTCGGGCTCCTCGGCGATGCCCTCCTCCTCGGCGACCTTGGCCTCCACCGAGCGGGCCACGACGTTGACCGTGTCGCCCTTCTTGGGCGTGACGAACTTGACGCCCTGGGCCGAGCGGCCCAGCGGTCGGAAGTCGGCGTTGATGGGGCTGCGGACCACCTGACCGGTGGCGGTGATCGACATGACCTCGTCGCCGTCCTCGACGATGAACGCACCGACCAGTCCACCGCGGTCGGCGTTGGTCAGGCCCATCGCGCGCACGCCCTTGGTGCCGCGGTTGGTGAGGCGGTACTCGTTGATGCGCGAGCGCTTGGCGTAGCCGCCGTCGGTCATGGTGAAGACGTACTGGATCTTGACCTCCGCGCTCTCCTCGGCGTCCTCGACGGCGGCCTGGTCGGCACGGATGACCGACATCGAGAGCACCGAGTCGTCCTCGCCGGTGGCCATGCCGGTGACGCCGGACGTGGCCCGACCCATCGGGCGCAGCTGACCGTCGTCGGCCTTGAACCGCACGGCCTGACCGCGGCGCGACACCAGCAGGATCTCGTCGTCGGGACCCACCAGCTCGGCACCGATCAGCTCGTCGTCGTCCTGGCGGAAGTTGATCGCGATGACGCCGGCCTGGCGCGGGGAGTTGTAGTCGCCCAGTCGGGTCTTCTTGACCAGACCGGCGCGGGTGGCCAGCACCAGGTAGGGCATCTGGTCGTAGTCGCGGATGGCCAGCACCTGGGCGATCGACTCGTCGGGCTGGAAGCTGAGCAACCCGGCGACGTGGCCGCCCTTGGCGTCGCGCGACGCCTCCGGGAGGTTGTAGGCCTTGGTGCGGTAGACGCGACCGGCCGTGGTGAAGAAGAGCAGCCAGTGGTGGTTGGTCGTGGCGATGAAGTGCTCGACCACGTCGTCGCCACGCAGGGTCGCGCCGCGCACGCCCTTGCCGCCGCGCTTCTGGGTGCGGTACTGGTGGCGCAGGGTCCGCTTGGCGTAGCCGCCGCGGGTGATGGAGACGACGAGCTCCTCGTCGGGGATCAGGTCCTCCATCGACAGGTCGCCGTCGGCGGCGATGATCTGCGTACGCCGCTCGTCGCCGTACTTGTCGACGACCTCGGTGAGCTCGTCGGAGATGATCTGCCGCTGGCGGGCCTCGTTGGCCAGGATGTCCTCGAGGTCGGCGATCAGCACCTCGATCTCGGCGAGCTGGTCGATGATCTTCTGGCGCTCGAGGGCCGCCAGGCGGCGCAGCTGCATGTCGAGGATCGCGTTGGCCTGCAGCTCGTCGATGTCGAGCAGGGCGATCAGGCCCTGGCGGGCGTCGTCGACCTCGGGCGAGCGCCGGATCAGGGCGATGACCTCGTCGAGGGCATCGAGGGCCTTGACCAGCCCGCGCAGGATGTGGGCCCGCTCCTCGGCCTCGCGCAGGCGGTAGCGCGTGCGCCGCTGGATGACCTCGATCTGGTGGGCCACCCAGTTGCTGATGAACTGGTCGATCGACAGCGTGCGGGGCACGCCGTCGACCAGGGCCAGCATGTTGGCACTGAAGTTGGTCTGCAGCTCGGTGTGCTTGAGCAGGTTGTTGAGCACGACCCGGGCGACGCCGTCGCGCTTGAGGACGACGACGAGGCGCTGGCCGGTGCGGTCGGAGGTGTCGTCGCGCACGTCGGCGATGCCCTGGACCTTGCCGGTGTCGGCCAGGTCGGCGATCTTCACCGCGAGGTTGTCGGGGTTGACCATGTAGGGCAGCTCGGTGATCACCAGGCAGGTGCGGCCCTTGGCGTCCTCGTCGACCTCGATGACGGCGCGCTGGGTCACCGACCCGCGACCCGTGCGGTAGGCCTGCTCGATGCCCTGACGGCCCACGATCAGCGCACCGTTGGGGAAGTCGGGGCCCTTGATGCGCTCGATCAGCGCGTCCTGCAGCTCCTCGCGGGAGGCGTCGGGGTGCTCCAGGGCCCACCGGGCGCCGTCGGCGACCTCGCGCAGGTTGTGCGGGGGGATGCTGGTGGCCATGCCGACGGCGATGCCGGCGGAGCCGTTGACCAGCAGGTTGGGGAACCGCGCCGGCAGCACGACGGGCTCTTGCGAGCGACCGTCGTAGTTGGGCTGGAAGTCGACGGTGTCCTCGTTGATGTCGCGCACCATCTCGAGCGCGAGCGGGGCCATCCGGCACTCGGTGTAACGCATCGCGGCCGCGGAGTCGTTGCCCGGCGAGCCGAAGTTGCCCTGGCCGTGCACGAGCGGGGCGCGCATCACCCAGGGCTGGGCGAGCCGCACGAGGGTGTCGTAGATCGCGGTGTCGCCGTGCGGGTGGTACTGACCCATGACGTCACCGACGACGCGCGAGCACTTGGAGTAGCCGCGGTCGGGACGGTAGCCGCCGTCGTACATGGCGTAGAGCACGCGGCGGTGCACCGGCTTGAGCCCGTCGCGTACGTCGGGCAGCGCGCGCCCGACGATGACCGCCATCGCGTAGTCGATGTAGGCGCGCTGCATCGAGGTCTGCAGCTCGACCGGCTCGATGCGGCCGCCCGGCGGGGTGGTGGGTGTCTCGGTCATGTCCACTCGTTTCGTTCAGAGGATCTCGACAAGCTCGATCAGCGAGCGTCCCGGTGGTCGAGCCTGTCGAGACCCCGGGCGCTCGGCGTACTAGATATCGAGGAACCTGACGTCCTTGGCATTGCGCTGGATGAAGGAACGACGCTGCTCGACGTCCTCGCCCATCAGGATCGAGAAGATCTCGTCGGCGTGGGCCGCGTCGTCGAGGGTGACCTGGAGCATCAGGCGCTGCTCGGGGTCCATCGTGGTCTCCCACAGCTCCTTGGCGTTCATCTCGCCGAGGCCCTTGTAGCGCTGGACCGGGTTCTCCTTGGGGAGCTTGCGACCGTTCTCGAGGCCGTGGGCCATCATCGTGTCGCGCTCGGCGTCGGAGTAGACGAACTCGTGGTCGGACGGCGGACCGGTCCACCGGATCCGGTAGAGCGGCGGCTGGGCCATGTAGACGTAGCCGCCCTCGATCAACGGGCGCATGAACCGGAACAGCAGCGTCAGCAGCAGGGTGTTGATGTGGTGGCCGTCGACGTCGGCGTCGGCCATCAGCACCACCTTGTGGTAGCGCAGCTTGTCGACGTTGTACTCCTCCTGGATGCCCGTGCCCAGCGCGGAGATGATCGACTGCACCTCGGTGTTGCCGAGGACCTTGTCGATGCGGGCCTTCTCGACGTTGAGGATCTTGCCGCGGATCGGGAGGATCGCCTGGATGCGCGGGTCACGCCCCTGACGGGCCGAGCCGCCGGCCGAGTCGCCCTCGACGATGAAGACCTCGCACTCCTCGGGGCGGTTGGACTGGCAGTCGGACAGCTTGCCGGGGAGGCCGCCGCCGCCGAGCAGGCCCTTGCGCGAGCGCGCCAGCTCGCGCGCCTTCTTGGCGGCCTGCCGGGCCTGGGCCGCGGCCTGGGCCTTGCGGACGATGTCCTTGCCCTCGGCGGGGTTCTGCTCGAGCCACATCTTCAGCTGGTCGTTGACGATGCGCTGGGTGAAGCCCTTGGCCTCGGTGTTGCCGAGCTTGGTCTTGGTCTGACCCTCGAACTGCGGCTCGCCGAGCTTGATGGAGATGATCGCGGTCAGGCCCTCGCGGATGTCGTCACCCGAGACACGGTCCTCGGGCTTCTTCATCAGGCCCCACTCGGACCCGGCGTTGTTGATCAGCGTCGTCAGCGCCGCCCGGAAGCCCTCCTCGTGGGTGCCGCCCTCGTGGGTGTTGATGGTGTTGGCGAACGTGTGGACCGACTCGGAGTAGGTCGTGTTCCACTGCATCGCGATCTCGAGGCTCATGTGGTTCTCGGCCGACTCGGGGGTCTCGGCCTCGAAGCTGATGACGCTCGGGTTGGCGGGGATCTTGGAGCGGTTGAGGTGCTCGACGTAGTCGACGAGACCCCGGTCGTACTTGAAGATCTGCTCGGTGCCACCGGTCGCAGCGGTGCCCAGCGCGTCGGGCTGGTCAGCCGCCTCGGCGTCGGAGCCGTCGGTCGACAGGTCGTCGCCGGCCGCGTCGGCGACGGCGTCGGAGCCGACCCGCTCGTCGCGTACGACGATCTCGAGGCCCTTGTTGAGGAAGGCGTACTCGCGGATGCGGGTGGTGATGGTCTCGAGGCTGAACGTGGTCGTCTCGAAGATCGTGGGCGAGGGGTAGAACGTGATCGTGGTGCCGGTGCGCTCGCCGTCGGCCATGGTGCCGACCTCCTCGAGAGGACCGGTCGGGTCGCCGATCGCGAACTCCTGGCGCCAGCGGTGTCCCCGGTTCTTGACCTCGGCCACCACGCGGGAGGAGAGCGCGTTGACGACCGAGATGCCGACGCCGTGCAGACCGCCGGAGACCTTGTAGCCGCCGCCGCCGAACTTGCCGCCGGCGTGGAGCACGGTCAGCGCGAGGGTCAGCGCGGGGAGCTCCTGGCCGGGCGCGGTGTCGGTGGGGATGCCGCGGCCGTTGTCCTCGACCCGGACGCCGCCGTCGGCGAGCAGGGTCAGCACGATCCGGTCGCAGTGGCCCGCGAGCGACTCGTCGACCGCGTTGTCGACGACCTCCCAGATCAGGTGGTGCAGTCCGCGCTCACCGGTGGAGCCGATGTACATGCCGGGGCGCTTGCGCACGGCCTCGAGGCCCTCGAGGACCTGGATCGAGGAGGCGCCGTACTCGGCGTCGACGGTGTTGCTGCGCAACCCGGTCCGCAGCTCCTCGGCCGTCTCCTCGGGAGAGGGCAGGGACGGCGTCGGCTCGGTCGGCTCGACGGGCTCGGACGTGCTCTCGGGCAGGGACTGTTCGGACACGCGAGACCTCTTCACGGGCAGGAGCCAGACATGATGATGGCCGCGACACTCCGGTCGCGACCTCAACGTCCATGATAGCCCTCTACGGCCCGCATTTCACGGTACCGCTCCCGGCCTGTGGACGAGGTGTCGTCCGAGGCGGCTCTCAGCGGTCCATAGGCGGCTCTCAGGCGTCCTGGGAGGGGCATGACCTAGTCCCTGTACGCCGGACGGCCCGGGAGGGCGGCTCGAGGGCCGTCCTCGGCCCGCCGCCTCGCGCCAGGTGCCACCGGGGGCCGCCGGCCTGCGTGATGATGGGCCCGGCTGGGCCCGGCACGGGCCCACGGGCGCAGGAGCAACCATGGGCAACGTCGTCACCCGCTACCGCCACCGGCGCGCGGTCCGCAAGCAGCAGGGCCGCAAGGGGCGCACGGAGGAGTGCGTGGACTGCGCGGCGTGCGCCGACTGCTCGCCCTTCATGCTCTCGCCCCTCCTTCTCCTCCTACGGGTGGTGCCCGGTGCCTTCCGCGCCGACGCCGTCGACCCGTGGGTCGCGCGCCCCGTCGGTCCGCTGGGCCGCGCCGCGGCCCGACTGATCCGGTCGTACCAGGTCAACGTGTCGGTCCCCAGAGCCCGCCCGGTGTGCACGATGACGCCGACCTGCTCGCGCTACGGCCTCCAGGCCGTGTCGCGACACGGCTCCTGGCGTGGCGGCGTGATGGTGCTGCGGCGACTGCGGCGGTGCGCGGGCACCGGCCCGCGGCTCGACCCCGTCGCGCCGACTCAGCCGTAGGTGTCGCGGGGTCCGCGGCCGTCGCGCGTCGAGCGCGGCCCCTTCTTCCACGACGGGAGGTGGGGCCCGAGCACCTCGATCACGGTGACCGTGCCGTCACCCAGCTCCTCGTTGAGCCGGCGCACCACGCTGGGGGCCAGCATCTTGAGCTGGGTGGCCCAGGCGGTCGAGTCGGTGCGTACGACGAGCCGGCCGTCGCTGAACGACTCCGGCACGCAGTGCGCGGCCACGTCCTCCCCCACCAGCTCGGGCCAGCGCGCGAAGACCCCGCGGATGCGCAGCTGCAGCTCCCAGCCGCCGCGATCGACCAGGCGTCCCACCTCGCCGCCGAGCAGCTGGGGGTCGCGGTCGTCGGGGTGCGCCCCCGACAGGCGCCCCCGGCGTGCCTCCCCCGGTGGCGGCGTACGACGCGCCCGGCGGCGGCGCGCGGCCGGCGTCGAGCCGGCAGTGGCACTGGTGACCTGACGCGCGAGGTCGAGACCGTCGTCGCTGTGGGTGACGGGCGTGGCCTCGGGGCCCGGCTCGGCCGACTCATCCGTCGACACGGGTCACCTTCCCCCCGCCCACGTCGTACCGGGCGCCCGCGAGGACGGCGGGCACGTCGGCTGCGACGGCGGCGGTGACCAGCACCTGCTCGGCGTCGGCCACCAGCTCGGCCAGCTGCGCGCGGCGCTCGACGTCGAGCTCGGCGAACACGTCGTCGAGGATCAGGATCGGGTCGTCGCCGTCGGCTCGCAGCAGGTCGTACGACGCCAGGCGCAGGGCCAGCGCGAAGGACCAGCTCTCGCCGTGGGAGGCGTAGCCCTTGACCGGGAGCCGGGTGGCAGGCGGACCGTTGCCGGCGGCGGGGTCGTCGGGGTCCGGGTCGGCCGGCGCCACCGAGTGGCCCAGCGAGAGCAGCAGGTCGTCGCGGTGGGGGCCGACCAGGCAGACCCCGCGATCGAGCTCGTCGTTGCGGCGGCGTTCGAGCTCGGCGAGCAGGGCCTTCGCCAGGTCGTCGCGGTCGGGTCGGTCCGGCTGGGTGACGGCGGAGTGCGGCAGGTCGAAGGACGCCTTGTAGGCGATCGTCGCGTCGTCACGCCCGGCCCCGCGGGCGACCGTCGCGTAGGCGGCGCCGACGTAGGGGCGCAGGTGCTCCACGAGGGTCAGCCGCTCCGCGAGCAGCTCGGCACCCACGCGCGCGAGGTGGGAGTCCCAGACGTCGAGGGTCGACAGGGCGGCGTCCTGGCTCGAGGACCCGCGCCGGGCGTGGCCGGCGGTCTTGAGCAGGGTCGCGCGTTGCTTCAGCACCCGCTCGAGGTCGCTGATCGTGCCGGCCAGCCGGGGGGTGCGCAGCACCAGGAGGTCGTCGAGGAACCGCCGCCGGTCGCCGGGGTCGCCCTTGACCAGGATCAGGTCCTCCGGGGAGAAGACCACCGTCCGGACGAGACCCACGAGGTCACGCACCCGCGGCAATGTCGACTTGTTGATTCGTCCCTTGTTCGACTTGCCGACATTGATCTCGACCTCGAGCACAGCCGTCCGCCCGTCGCGCACCACCGCGGCGCGGACGAGGGCCTGCTCGGTCCCGGCTCGCACGAGCGGGCCGTCGCCGGCTACCCGGTGCGACGAGAGCCGGGACAGGTAGTCGACGGCCTCGACCAGGTTGGTCTTGCCCTGCCCGTTGCGCCCGACGAACGCCGTGACGCCGGGTCCGAGGGGCACGTCGACCAGCTCGTAGGACCGGAAGTTGTGCAGCGCCAGGTGGGAGACGTGCACCGCGACGATCCTTCCTGGATTCCGATTGAGCGCGTCAGGTTTCATCGGAGCCTACGGGGCCTATGGTTCGGCCATGAGCGAAGACCCCTTGGCCAAGCAGCCCCCGCAGGACCCCTACGGCTCGTCGCAGCCCCCGCCGGCCTCGCCCGCCGGCCCGCCGACATCCCCCTACGGCCAGCCGCAGCAGGGTGGCTACGGCCAGCAGGGGTACGGCGCCCCCGCCGGCGGCGCCTACTTCATCTCCCACATGGGCCAGGAGCAGGGCCCGCTGCAGGTCGGCCAGCTCGCCCAGATGGCGACCGCGGGCACCGTCAAGCCCGACACCCAGGTCCGTGCCGACAACGGAGGCCAGTGGTTCCTGGCCAAGGACGTCCCCGGCCTGTTCTCGGCCAAGGAGTGGCTGACGACGGTGCTGCTGTCGTTCTTCCTCGGCAGCTTCGGCGTCGACCGCTTCTACCTCGGCTACACCGGTCTCGGTGTGGCCAAGCTGCTGACCTGCGGCGGACTCGGGATCTGGTCCATCATCGACTTCGTCCTGATCATCCTGCGCAAGGTGCCCGATGCCCAGGGCCGCCCCCTCAGCTGACCTGAGGCCCCACCACGCCCCGGTCACCACCGTCCTGGTGGCGGCCGGGGCTGCGGCCGCGCTCGGCGCGGCCTTCTGGATCTCGCCCGACCACGTCGAGGACGGACCGGTCATCTGCCCGTTCCGACGCCTGACCGGCCTGCCCTGCCCGGGCTGCGGTCTGACGCGTTCCTGGGTCTACCTCGCCCACGGGCAGTGGCACGACTCCGTCGCGGCCCACCCGTTCGGCCCCGTCGCGGTCGCCATGGCGGTGGCCCTGGTCGTCTCGGTCGTGGTCGCCCTCGTCCGTCGCGGTCCGTTGCCCGACCTCGACGTCCTGGTGCGCAGGCCGTGGGTCGTCGCCGTGGTGGGCGCGTGGCTGGCCTTCGGCGCCGTACGGCTGGTCCTGGCGCTGTAGGTGCTGCAGGTCAGGCGTCGGGGCTCGCGTCGCCACCGGCGGGCGGCGCGGTGTGCACGGCGTGGCCACCGAACTGGTTGCGCATCGCGGCCACGGCCTTCATCGCCGGGCTGTCGTCCTGGCGCGAGCTGAAGCGCGCGAACAGCGACGCGGCGATGACGTGCATCGGGACCGCGTTGTCGATGGCGGCCTCGACGGTCCAGCGACCCTCGCCGGAGTCGTCGGCGTAGCCACGGAGCTTGTCGAGGTGCTCGTCCTCCTCGACGGCTGCGACCAGGAGGTCGAGCAGCCAGGAGCGGATGACGGTGCCGGTGCGCCACGAGTCGAAGACGGCGGGCACGTTCTCGACCAGGTCGACGGCCTCGAGCAGCTCCCAGCCCTCGGCGTAGGCCTGCATCATCGCGTACTCGATGCCGTTGTGGACCATCTTGGCGAAGTGGCCGGCGCCCGGCTTGGAGCCAGCGTGGACGGCGCCACCGTCGTCGGGCTTGAGCGCGTCGAGGGCGGGCTGCACCTTGGCGACGTCGTCGTCGGAGCCGCCGTACATCAGGGCGTAGCCGTTCTGCAGGCCCCAGACCCCGCCGGAGACGCCGCAGTCGACGAAGCCGATGCCACGCTGGCCGAGCAGCTCGGCGTTGGCCTGGTCGTCGGTGTACTTGGAGTTGCCGCCGTCGACGACGAGGTCGCCCTCGCCGAGCAGGTCGTTGAGCTCCGCGATGGTCGCCCTGGTCGGCTCGCCGGCCGGGACCATCACCCACACGACCTTCGGGCCGTCGGCGGGAAGGGCCTCGACGAGGGCCGCGAGGCTGTCGACGTCGGCGAGGTCGGGGTTGCGGTCGTAGCCCACGACGGTGTGACCGGCGTTGCGCAGGCGGGTGCGCATGTTGCCGCCCATCTTGCCGAGTCCGACGAGTCCGATCTCCATGGCTGCCTCCTGAGTGCTGGCCGTGCGGTGAGTGTGCGGTGGTCCTGGACCAGGATCTACGACAGCAGGCGGCGCGGCATCAGCAGGTAGCGGAATCCGGAGTCGGCCCCGTCGTCGTCGGTGATGCCGCTGAGGACGACCGGCTTCGAGGCCTGGGTGAAGGCGAGCTCGACGACCTGCTGGTCGATCGCGCCCAGACCGTCGAGCAGGAACTGGGGGTTGAACCCGGTGGTGATGTCCTCGCCCTCGATCGTCGCCTGGATCGACTCCGAGGCCTGGGCCTCGTCGCCGGACCCCGCATCGAGGGTCAGGACGCCGTCGCTGAACTTGAGCTGCACCGCGGTGTTGCGCTCGGCGACCAGGGCGACGCGCTTGACCGACTCGATGAGGGCCTGCTTGTCGACCCGGGCGGTGGTGAGCTTCTCGGCCGGGAACAGGCTGCGGACCTTGGGGAACTCGCCGTCGAGGAGCCGGGTGGTGGTGCGGCGTACGCCGCCGGGCCCGACGCCCTCGAACCCGATGAGGCCCTCGCCGGTGCCGCCGGCGGACAGCGCGATGGTGACCTCGCTGCCGGAGGTGAGGGACTTGGCGGTGTCACCCAGCACCTTGGCCGGCACGAGGGCGGCCAGCGACTCGTCGGGGGTGCCGGGGTCCCAGCCGAGCTCGCGCTGGGAGAGCCGGAAACGGTCGGTGGCCAGCAGCGAGATCGTGGAGCCGTCGATCTCGAGGCGTACGCCGGTCAGCACAGGGAGCATGTCGTCGCGGCCGGCCGCGGTGACGGCCTGGGCGACAGCGTGGGCGAACACGTCGCTCTGCACGGTGCCGGTGGCCTGGGGCATCTGCGGGATCGTGGGGTAATCCTCGACGGGCATGGTCTGCAGGCTGAAGCGGGCCGAGCCACAGGTGAGGGACACGCGGTTGCCGTCGATGACCATCTCGACGGGCTTGGCGGGGAGGCTGCGGCAGATGTCGGCCAGGAGTCGGCCGCTGACCAGGGCACGACCCTCGTCGTGGACGTCCGCGCTCAGGCTCGCGCGCGCCGACGTCTCGTAGTCGAAGGTGGACAGCACGAGCCCGTCGGCGCTGGCCTCGATGAGGAGGCCGGCCAGCACGGGAGCGCTGGGACGGACCGGCAGGCTGCGAGCAGCCCAGGCGACGGCGTCAGCGAGGACGTCGCGGTCGACACGGAACTTCACGTGGTTGTCCTTCGAGGTGACGGGCAGGCGTGCTGGCACGACAGGACGGGTGTCCGGCGGGGTTCGCATCCTGCCACGGGGAGCGGGTAGTCCACAGGGGGAGGGCCAGATGGAGTTCGGCGGGTGACGTGATGGCTAGAGGTTCGTCGTAGTCGTAGCAACTGTGGGTTCTGTGGATGAACCACGTCGTCGCAGGTCACTGCGCTCGATCGTCGTGCACAGGGCCTGTGGACGACGGGCCGATCGACGTCGGGCGCCTGTGCACTCGGACAGGGCCTTCGGGAGACGGCGCTGGGTTGTCCCCAGATCCTCCCCGTGTAGTTCGTACGTCGCAGGCCCGTCGCTCCACAGGCGAGGCGGGCCCGGACGACACGGGGTGGGTGCGTCTCGATCACACCTGCCGCGCCTGCATCTTGACCCGGTTGGTGAGCTCGCTGACCTGGTTGAAGACCGCACGGCGCTCGCCCAGGAGCTGATTGATCTTGCGCTCGGCGTACATGACGGTCGTGTGGTCGCGGTTGCCGAACTGGGCGCCGATCTTGGGCAGCGAGAGGTTGGTCAGCTCGCGGCACAGGTACATCGCGATCTGGCGCGCGATCACCAGGTGGCGCCCGCGGCTCGGACCGGTCAGCTCCTCGATGGACAGCCCGAAGTAGGCCGCGGTTTGCGCGATGATCAACGGTGCGGTGATCTCGGGCTCGCCGCCCTCGGGGATCAGGTCCTTGAGCACGATCTCGGCCAGGGTCATGTCGACCTGCTGGCGATTGAGGTTGGCGAAGGCGGTGACCCGGATCAGGGCGCCCTCGAGCTCGCGGATGTTGGTCTGGATCTTGGAGGCGATGAACTCCAGCACGTCGGGCGGTGCGGTGAGGCGGTCCATGGCGGCCTTCTTGCGCAGGATCGCGATGCGGGTCTCGAGGTCGGGAGGCTGGACGTCGGTGATCAGGCCCCACTCGAACCGGTTGCGCAGGCGGTCCTCGAGCGCCTCGAGGCGCTTGGGGGCGCGGTCGGAGGTGAGGACGATCTGCTTGTTGGCGTTGTGGAGGGTGTTGAAGGTGTGGAAGAACTCCTCCTGGGTCTGGGTCTTGCCCTCGAGGAACTGGATGTCGTCGATGAGCAGGACGTCGACCTCGCGGTACCTGCGCTTGAACCGGTCCTGCCGGTCGTCGCGGATCGCGTTGATGAACTCGTTGGTGAACTCCTCGCTCGAGACGTAACGCACCTTGGCCCCCGTGTAGAGGCTGCGCACGTAGTGACCGATGGCGTGCAGGAGGTGGGTCTTGCCGAGTCCGGAGTCGCCGTAGACGAGCAGGGGGTTGTAGGCCTTGCCCGGGGCCTCGGCCACGGCGACGGCTGCGGCGTGGGGAAAGCGGTTGGAGGAGCCGATCACGAAGGTCTCGAACGTGTACTTCGGGTTCAGGCGGGTCTCGAGCGCGGACTTTGCCTGGTCGTGGCTCGTGTCGTGGGCATCGCCCCGGTCGCGGTGTCCCGACGAGGCGGGAAGGTCGCGGTCGGGAAGGGACAGTGCATCGACAGGTTGCTTTGTCGACACATCGACCGTGGTGGGGACGTCCTCGGGCACGATCGCACCCAGCTCGGGATTGACGGTCACCGCGATCCGGATGTCGTGACCGAACTTCTCGGTCAACGCCTCCTCGAGGTGGTTGCGCAGGCGGCCCTCGAGCTGGGACCGGGTGAAGTCGTCGGGCACCGCGACGATGGCGGTGGTCTCGTGCAGGTGCACGGGCTGGCTCTGACGCAGCCACGCCTGCTGCTGGGGCTGGAGCTCCCGGATCACCGCGGCCCACGCCACACCGAGATCGGGGCGGTCGGTCTGGGCCGTCGGCGGGCCGTCGGCGACACCTGACGCCCCGCGGTCGCCGGGGGTGTTGGCGCCGGGGTGTCCGTCGTCGTCCACTGGGTGCTCCGCTTCTGGTCGTCGATCCCGGTCGGGCTGTTCCACAGGTTTGTCCACAGGATGTGCATCCGGCGGTCGTGAGGTGGAGGAGGGGTACCGGGGTGTCGCCCGTGACCCGCCCGAGAAGCGTTGGTGCAGGTCAGACGACGTATGGCGGCCGAGGGAACGGGATCGCCACGTCACGCGCGGTGGCCGACGGGGGGCGGCTGGGGAAGCCGGATGTCGGGAAACGTAACCCGCGCCCGAGCGCCCGAGCAACCCGTCATCCACAGGCTGTGGCGGTCTCGGCCGCGGCGGGGCGGGCGCGGTTTGACCGTCTCTCGACGCAGCGCGTACCGTTCCTAGGTCACGAGGCGTCGAAGGGTGCCGCGATGTTCTGTCCTGGGCTCCTGCTCGAGGCGGTGCACGCCGGCACGCGACACCGTCGACCACGACTGTATGACACCTGCGCTGCCGAGTGCGGGACCGACGAACGAAGGAATACCGTGAGCAAGCGCACCTACCAGCCGAACAACCGTCGCCGTCACAAGGTGCACGGCTTCCGCCTCCGCATGCGCACCCGCGCGGGCCGCGAGATCCTCTCCGGCCGTCGCCGCAAGGGCCGCAAGAGCCTGAGCGTCTGAGCCTCGGCTCAGGCTCCCAGGCTCTGCGCCCCGAGCGGGCCTGTCGTCCGGTCGTGCTGCCGGCAGCACACCGCGTCACCGACGCCGCCTCCTTCCGGGAGGCGACGCGGCGTGGTCGTCGTGCCGCGGGCACGCTGCTGGTCGTCCACCTGGCCGCCGCGGGACGTGCGCCTGCCCCGCCTCGCGTGGGTTTCGTCGTCGGCAAGGCCGTCGGCAACTCGGTCACCCGCAACCGTGTGCAGCGACGACTGCGTCACGTGGTGCGTCCTCGCTTGAACCGGCTCCCCAGCGGGTCGCTGCTGGTCGTGCGTCCGCTCCCCGGAGCGGTGGGTCACAGCTCGCGGGATCTCGCGGCCGACCTCGACGCTTGCCTGGGTCGGCTCGGTGTCCCGGCGAGCGCCTCGGGCCCGTCGGTCGCCTCGGTGACGTCGGGAGTGTCGGCGTGAAGTACCTCCTGATCGGCCTGCTGAAGCTCTACCGGTTGCTGATCAGCCCGCTCTACGGCCAGGTGTGCCGCTACTACCCCACCTGCTCGGCCTATGCGCTGGAGGCTGTCCAGGTCCACGGCAGCATCAAGGGCTCGTGGCTGGCCGTGCGTCGAGTGGCCCGGTGTCATCCTTGGGCCGCCGGCGGCGTCGACAAGGTGCCGCCGCGTCGTACCCGCTCCCCTCGTCCCCCTGCCCCGGTCGCTGACCGCTCCGGCAGCCCGATCCACCAGCAAGGAGCTTGATTCCGTTGGGTTTCCTCGGCGACATCGGCAGTTTCATCATGACGCCGCTCTTCTACGCGATCTCCGGCATCATGCTCGGCTGGCACGAGGTGCTGAGCACGTTCCTGGACCCTGAGGGCGGGCTGTCCTGGGCGCTGTCGATCATCGGGCTGACCCTGGTCATCCGGATCCTGCTGATCCCGCTCTTCGTCAAGCAGATCAAGTCGCAGCGCAACATGCAGCTGATCCAGCCCAAGGTCAAGGAGCTGCAGAAGAAGTACGGCCACGACCGGCAGAAGCTGGGCGAGGAGACGATGAAGCTCTACAAGGACGCGGGCACCAACCCGTTCGCGTCCTGCCTGCCGCTCATCCTGCAGATGCCGATCTTCTTCGCCCTGTTCCGGATCCTCGACCAGGCGGCCAAGAACCAGAGCGGTCGGGGGTTCCTGACCGACGCGCGGGCCACGGACTTCGCGGAGTCCAAGATCTTCGGCAAGATCCCGATCTCCGAGTCCTTCTGGGAGGCCCGGGTCTGGGGCAACGCACCCGACGCCACGGTGATGATCGTCGCGATCATCCTCGTGCTCTTGATGACCGCGACGACGTTCACGACCCAGCGGCAGCTGATGAGCAAGAACATGCCGGCCGACGCGATGAGCGGGCCCTACGCCCAGCAGCAGAAGATCCTGCTCTACGTGCTGCCGCTCGTCTTCGGCATCAGCGGCGTGGCTTTCCCGGTGGGCGTCCTCTTCTATTGGACGACCTCCAACCTGTGGACCATGGGGCAGCAGTTCTACGTGATTCGCAACAACCCGGCGCCCGGCACGCCGGCCTTCAAGGCCAAGCAGGACCGCGACCGCGCCAAGGGCAAGCTCAAGACCGACGAGCCCGGCTCGGTCCTCACCGAGCCGGAGACCGAGTCCGAGCGTCGCCCCGCGACCCGGCAGCAGCCCAAGCGGCAGACCAAGGCGCAGCGCCAGTCCGGCCAGCGCCCGAGTGGCAGCCCCGGTGGCGCACCCCCGAACCCCAACCTGACCAAGAAGAAGCAAGGAGGCGGCCGATGAGTGCAGATGCTGACACCAGCGAGACCGTGCAGGACCAGATCGCGCTGGACGAGACCGGATCGAACGACCCGGTGGCCGACGGTGACGGTGACGTGTCGGCTGCCCCGTCCGAGGCCCCCGCTGACGGCGCGGCCCGCCCGAGCCGGCTCGAACAGCTCGAGCAGGAGGGTGACATCGCCGCTGACTACCTCGAGGAGCTGCTGGACATCGCCGACCTCGACGGTGACCTGGACATGGACGTCGAGGGCGACCGCGCGGCCGTCTCGATCGTGGGCGCTGACCTGCAGCAGCTGGTCGGGCGCAACGGCGAGGTGCTGGAGGCGCTGCAGGAGCTGACCCGTCTGGCGGTGTACCGCGAGACCGGTGACCGGTCGCGGCTGATGCTGGACATCAGCGGGTTCCGCGCCGAGCGTCGTACCAAGCTGGTCGAGCTGGCCAACGAGACCGTCGCCCGCGCGCGCGAGACCGGCGAGCCGCAGTCCCTGGACCCGATGACCCCGTTCGAGCGCAAGGTCGTGCACGACGCGGTGGCCGAGGCCGGGTTGATCTCGGAGTCCGAGGGCGTCGAGCCCCGGCGTCGTGTCGTGGTTCTGCCGGCCTGAGGACCCACCATGGCGGATGTTTCACGTGAAACAGACCCAGCACCCCCCGTACCGAACGAGGCACGGGGGGTGTTCCCTCTGGAGCGGTTGCCGATCGCGGTGGCGTACGCCGACCTGCTGGCGTCCGCCGGAGTCGTGCGTGGGCTGATCGGGCCTCGTGAGACGCCGCGGCTCTGGTCGCGACACCTCCTGAACTCGGCGGTGCTGGCCGAGCAGGTCCCTCCCGGTGCCACCGTGGCCGACGTCGGTTCCGGTGCCGGCCTCCCCGGCCTCCCCCTGGCGATTGCTCGCCCGGACGCGACCATCACGCTGATCGAGCCGTTGCTGCGGCGTGCCACGTTTCTCCAGGAGGCTGTCGAGCTGCTGGGCCTCAGCAACGTGCGGGTGATTCGCGCGCGTGGCGAGGACCTGCACCGCTCACCCGACCTCGTGCCTGGCTTCGGCGTGGTGACATCTCGGGCGGTGGCCACGTTGTCGCAGCTCGTCGACTGGTGCATGCCGCTGGTTGAGCCCCACGGAGCCCTGGTCGCGCTCAAGGGCGACACCGCGGCCCAGGAGGTGCTCGACTCGCAGCGGACGCTCAGCAGCTGGGGATGTGCTCAGCCCCAGGTGTTGACCCTCGGTGGTACGACGTTGGCGGAGCCGACGTCCGCAGTCCGGGTCGAGTGGGCCCGTCCGGAGTCGGTATCGTGGCCTGCTCGGCCGGAACGGCGCCGACCGTCGTCGTCTTCTCGGCGTCGTCGCTCTGGACGTCCCTGAGTCATCCGAGTTATCCACCGGCCTCGCCCGCCTGAAACGGCCACTTATCCACAGAATTGGGCGCCTTGTCCCCAGGCCCGATCGACGCAGGATGCGCACACTGCCATGCTGTTGTTTCACGTGAAACGGAGTGACTTGTGACCATCCCCCCGGGTTCCGTCCCGTCGGCCCCTCGGACAGCAGGCGACCTCGCCTCTCTCGAGGACACCTACGACATCGACGCGACACCGCTGGCGCGAGCCGCTCAGCACAGCCTGTTGGCGCGCCAGAGCCGGTCAGCGCCGGAGCGTGGGACGGCAGGTGCTGTCCCCCGGCCACGCTCGACCCGAGTGATGGTGGTGGCCAACCAGAAGGGCGGCGTCGGCAAGACCACGACGACCGTGAACATCGCCGCCGCGCTCGCCCAGCTCGGCCAGCGTGTCCTGGTGATCGACCTGGACCCCCAGGGCAACGCCTCCACTGCTCTCAGCGTGGAGCACCGCCGCGGCGTGCCGTCGACGTACGACGGCCTCGTCGAGGGCAAGCCCCTCGCCGACATCGCGCGACCCTGCCCCGACCTGCCCGGCCTGTTCGTGGTGCCGGCGACCATCGACCTTGCTGGCGCCGAGATCGAGCTGGTGAGCGTGGTGGCGCGGGAGGGACGGCTGCGCAAGGCCATCCACGGTCACCCCCTGGTCGTCACCGACGCTGCGCGGGCGGCCGAGGTCGAGGACCGCTTCGACTACGTGCTCATCGACTGCCCGCCCTCCCTGGGACTGCTCACCCTGAACGCCCTGGTGGCCGGCGACGAGATGATGATCCCGATCCAGGCGGAGTACTACGCGCTCGAGGGCCTCGGCCAGCTGCTGGAGACCGTCGACATGGTGCGGGCCCACCTGAACCCCGACCTGGCGGTCAGCACCATCCTCCTGACGATGTACGACGCCCGCACTCGACTGGCGGCCGGCGTCGCCGACGAGGTGCGTGGCCACTTCGGTGACCAGGTCCTCCGCACCAACATCCCCCGCTCGGTGCGGGTCTCCGAGGCTCCGTCGTACGGGCAGACGGTGATGACCTACGACCCCGGCTCGCCCGGAGCGTTGTCCTACTTCGAGGCCGCCCGCGAGATCGCCACCAAGGGAGCCCGCTGATGGCCGGCCCGTCCCCGCGACGCGGCCTCGGCCGTGGTCTCGGCTCGCTCATTCCCACCGCGCCTGCGCCGGTTGCTGCCGACTCTGCGTCCAACCCTGCTACCGAGCCCACCGAGACGTCGCCGGGTCCGCAGGTCGACACGGGGGCCGAGGCCACAGGGGGTCCGGAGCTCGCATCCGTCCACGGTGCCTACTTCGCCGAGCTGCCGATCGACCACATCCGGCCCAACGCGGTGCAGCCCCGGCAGGTCTTCGACGAGGAGGCGATGGCCGAGCTGGTGCACTCCGTGACCGAGGTCGGCCTGCTCCAGCCGATCGTGGTGCGAGCGGCCGGTCCGGACCAGTTCGAGCTCATCATGGGAGAGCGGCGGTGGCGCGCCTCGCAGCAGGCCGGCCTCACCACGATCCCGGCCATCGTCCGGCAGACCGACGATGTCGACATGCTGCGCGACGCGCTGCTGGAGAACCTCCACCGCAGCCAGCTCAACCCGCTCGAGGAGGCTGCGGCCTACCAGCAGCTGCTCGAGGACTTCGGGTGCACCCACGAGGAGCTCGCCTCGCGCATCGGTCGCTCCCGTCCCCAGATCAGCAACACCATCAGGCTGATGCGGTTGAGCCCGGCCGTGCAGCGCCGGGTGGCAGCCGGGGTGCTCTCCGCAGGCCACGCGCGCAGCCTGCTCTCGGTGGCCGACGCCGACCTGCAGGATCGCCTGGCCCAGCGGGTCGTGGCGGAGGGCATCAGCGTGCGAGGCCTCGAGGAGATCGTCGCCGTCTCCGACGGCGAGCTCTCAGGCCGTACGGCGCGCCAGGTCCGTCGCAAGCCGACCGCACCCGGGCTGGCCGACCTGGCCGAGCGGCTGTCCGACCGGCTCGAGACCCGGGTCAAGGTCGAGCTGGGGCAGCGCAAGGGCAAGATCACGGTGGAGTTCGCCTCCCTCGACGACCTGCGCCGCATCGTCGACGTGATGGACCCGCGCAATCGTGAGGATCGACCCATCTAGGAGGACATACCGCTTTGTCGACTTGGCGACGTGTCGCTAGAGCTGCAAGTCAACCCCGGTGACTACTTCTTCGCCCGTGCCGCCTTGCGCTTGGCGGCCCGAGCCCGCTTCTCCTCGGCGTCGAGCCGCAAGGCCTCCTCGGGCGTCGGCGCGCTCCCGCCGTACGACGCGGGGAGCCACCAGGAGCCGGGGGGCTGCTCCTCGGCGGGATAGGTGCGGATCGTCTCGTCGAGCAGCGAGGCCATCACCCGGCGCAGGGCGGCGGTCTCGGCGGCGGGGTCCTCGCCGGTGGGATACATGGGCGGCGCGACCCGTACGGCGATGGTCTTGCCGCGCGAGAAGTCCCTGGGGTGGTCCTTGGTCATCATCCGGTGGGTGCCCCACAGGATCACCGGGACCAGCGGGACGCCGGCCTCGGCGGCGATCCGGACCGCCCCGTGCTTGAACTCCTTGAGCTCGAAGGACCGGGAGATGGTGGCCTCGGGGAAGATCCCGACCGCCTCCCCGGCCTCCAGGTAGGACAAGGCCGTGCGCATTGACTGGGTCCCGGCCCCTCGGTCGACCTCGATGTGGTGCAGCGAGCGCATCAGCGGGCCGCTCAGCCGGTGGTCGAACAGCTCCCGCTTGGCCATGAACCGCACGAGGCGCCTCGACGGGTTCGCGGCCAGGCCGCCGTAGACGAAGTCGACGTAGCTGATGTGGTTGACCGCCAGGAGCACGCCGCCGGTGCGGGGCACGTGCTCGGTGCCGCTCATCTGGAACGTCTGCCCGAGGGCCCGGAAGCCGGCCTTGGCGGTCAGGATGATCGGCGGGTAGGTGATGTCGCGCATGGGACAGAGAGTCTCAGACCGACGAGGTGCGCGTCAGCGTCGGGTGGAGAGGAAGTCGGCGATCCGGCCGATCGCCTCCTCGAGCATCGCCACGTCGGGCAGCGTCACCAGCCGGAAGTGGTCGGGCGCCGGCCAGTTGAACCCCGTGCCGTGCGTGACCAGGATCTTCTTGGCCCGCAGCAGCTCGATCACGAACGCCTCGTCGTCGTCGATGGGGTAGACCTCGGGGTCGAGACGGGGGAAGCAGTAGAGGCTCCCGCGCGGCTTGACCGAGGTGACACCGGGGATCTCGTTGAGCAGCCGGTGCGCCAGCATGCTCTGCTCGTAGAAGCGCCCGCCGGGCACGATCAGCTCGTTGATCGACTGGTAGCCGCCCAGTGCGGTCTGGATGGCGTGCTGGGCCGGCACGTTGGCACACATCCGCATGTTGGCGACCAGGGTGAGGCCCTCGAGGAAGTCCGTCGCGACCTCCTGCGGGCCGGAGATCATCACCCAGCCCGCGCGGTAGCCGCAGACCCGGTAGGCCTTGGAGAGGCCACTGAAGGTCAGGCACAGCACGTCGTCGCCGGCCGAGGCGGCCGCGTGGTGGTGGACCGCGTCGTCGAAGAGGATCTTCTCGTAGATCTCGTCGGCGAACACGACCAGCTCGTGGCGCCGCGCGATGTCGATCAGCCCGTCGACGATCTCCTTGCTGTAGACCGCGCCCGTCGGGTTGTTGGGGTTGATGATGACGATGCCCTGGGTGTGGTCGGTGATCTTCGACTCGATGTCGGCCAGATCGGGGTTCCAGTCGTCGTCCTCGTCGCACAGGTAGTGCACGGCGGTGCCGCCCGAGAGCGTGACCGCGCCGGTCCACAGCGGGTAGTCGGGGGCGGGCACCAGGATCTCGTTGCCGTCGTCGAGGAAGGCCTGCAGCACCATCGAGATCAGCTCGGAGACGCCGTTGCCGATGAACACGTCGTCGACGGCCGTGTCCTTGAGCCCGCGCTGCTGGTAGTACTGCGCGACCGCCGTACGGGCCGAGAAGATGCCCCGGGAGTCGCTGTAGCCCTGGGAGTCGGCGAGGTGGTGGGTGACGTCGGCGAGGATCGCCTCGGGGGCCCCGAAGCCGAACGGGGCCGGGTTGCCGATGTTGAGCTTGAGGATCCGGTGGCCCTCGGCCTCGAGCCGCTGGGCCTCGACCAGGATGGGTCCCCGCACGTCGTAGCGGACGTCGTTCAGCTTCTTGCTCTGCCGGATCTGGCGCACCGAGCCATCCTGACAGGTCCCGCACCGCGGCCTACCCTGGGTTTCATGTCCCGCCGGATCGTGCGGCTCACCCCCGACCGGCTCGCCAGCCTGGGGGAGCGTGGGGTGCCCTGCCGCTCGTGCGTGCGCTGGGAGCTCGACCCCGTACGCCGGGACCGCCTCGGCTCGCCGAGCGAGGCCGCCGCCGAGAAGGACGCGTGGCTCTCGCTGGTCCTGCGCGAGTGGGGCTCGTGCGGCCGGGTGGCCATGGTCGACGACGTCGCCGTCGGATACGTCGTCTACGCGCCTCCGGCCTTCGTCGCCGGCTCCGACAGTCACCCCACGGCGCCGGTGTCACCCGACGCGGTGCTGCTCACGACGGCGTACGTCGATCGCGAGCACGCCGGTGGGGGCCTGGGGCGGATGCTCGTCCAGGCGATGGCTCGCGACCTCGTCCAACGCGGCGGGGTCCGCGCGGTGGAGGCGTTCGGTGACCGCAGGTCGCGCGGGGGCTGCGTCGTCTCGGCCGACTTCCTCGCCCACGTCGGGTTCCGCACCCACCGGCAGCACCCGACCACGCCGCGCATGCGGATGGACCTGCGTTCGGCGCTGACCTGGCGCGACGAGGTTGAGGCGGCGCTGGAGCGGCTGCTCGGTGCGGTCAGACCGGGTCAGGCGCCCGCCCCGGCCCACCGCCTGCAGACGCACGAGACCCCGGACGTCGGGTGACGTCCGGGGTCGTGGTGCCGACCGGTGGGTGAGCTATCGGAATCGCTCACTAGGTCTCGACACCGGTTCGCGTCCGAGCAAGCTCGGCCGGCGACCCGGATGCTCGACCACCGTCGAGGTCACCCCGCGAGCCAGCTCGCGGGTGACCTCACGCCGTGAACTCTTCGAGCTCCTTGAGCATCGCGGCCTTGGGGCGGGCGCCGACGATGCTGCGCACGACCTCGCCGCCCTGGTAGACGTTGATCGTCGGGATGCCGGTCACGCGGTAGGACGAGGGCGTGACGGGGTTCTCGTCGACGTTCATCTTGAAGAACTTGATCTTCTCGCCGTGCTGGGTCGCGATCTCCTCGAGGATCGGGGCGACCTGGCGGCACGGGCCGCACCACTCCGCCCAGAAGTCGACGAGCACAGGAAGCTCGGACTTCAGGACCTGGGTGTCGAACTCTGCGTCGGTGACGGCTTCGATGTTGCCCACGGCGGGACTCCCCTTTGCTGGATGACTGTGGTTGTGAGGACAGAACGCGCCCGGCGGCCGGACTGTTCCCGGCCCGACGCCGCCGCGGCGGGTCAGATGTCGAGCAGGGCCTCGGCGTCGGCCCGCTGCTTGGCCTCGGCGCCGGTGGCGGCGACGTGGTCGAGCTCGGACAGGAAACGCTCGGCGTCGAGCGCCGCAGCGCAGCCGGTGCCGGCCGCGGTGATCGCCTGGCGGTAGACGTGGTCGACCAGGTCACCGGCGGCGAAGACGCCGGGAAGGTTGGTCGCGGTGCCGGGGTGGGTGACGGTGACGTAGCCGTTGTCGTCGAGGTCGACCTGGCCCTTGACCAGCTCGGAGCGCGGGTCGTGGCCGATCGCGATGAACAGCCCGGTCGCGTCGAGGTCGCGCTTGTCACCGGTGACCGTGTCGACGAGGGTCACCGACTCGAGGCTGTCGGTGCCGTTGATCGAGTCGACGGCGGAGTTCCAGATGATCTCGAGCTTGGGGTCGGCAAAGGCTCGCTCCTGCATGATCTTGGAGGCGCGCAGCTCGTCGCGCCGCACGATGAGCGACACCTTCGAGCCGAACCGGGTGAGAAACGTCGCCTCCTCGATGGCCGAGTCGCCACCGCCGACGACCGCGATGTGCTGCTCGCGGAAGAAGAAGCCGTCGCAGGTTGCACACCAGGAGACTCCCCGGCCGGACAGCGCGTCCTCGTTGGGGAGCTCGAGCTTGCGGTAGCCGGAGCCGGTCGCCAGGATCACCGCGCGCGCGGTGTGGGTGTCGGTGGCGGTGCGCACGACCTTGATCTCGCCCTCGAGCTCGACGGACACGACGTCGTCGGGGACCAGCTCGGCGCCGAACCGCTCGGCCTGGGCGCGCATCTCGTCCATCAGGGCCGGGCCCGTGATGCCGTCGCGGAAGCCCGGGAAGTTCTCGACCTCGGTGGTGTTCATCAGGGCGCCGCCGGCGGTCACCGACCCCTCGAAGACGAGGGGCTTGAGGTTGGCGCGGGCGGCGTAGACGGCGGCCGTGTAGCCGGTCGGACCGGAGCCGATGATGATGACGTTGCGGGGCTCGCCCACGGGAGCGTCGGGCGTCTCGGTCACGGGCTGGGTCATACGGGTCGGGTCTCCTCGAGGTGGCGGACGGACGGGGACGTGCTCTCGCTACAACGGATGGTAGGCGAGGAGCATTCCGCCGGCACCGGGGCGACGCCGGGGGCTCAAGGTGCGGGGACGACCACCGAGCGCAGCACCTCGCCCGTGCCGCACTGCAGCAGCTCGACGACCTGGGTGTCGCCGGTCGGTGGACGGTAGGCCAGCACGGCGGGGCTGCCCACGAACGTGACCGGCACCATCCGGCCCACGCCGAGGACGGTCGGCGGGCACACGAACAGCGGCTCCGTCGTGAGGTCGGCAGCGGTGTACGCCGTGCCGTCGGTCGGTGAGGTCACCGCGGCGCCCTCGCGCAGGCGCAGCACCGTCTGCTTGAAGTCGGGGGTGCCGACGCGCGGCACCGTGTCGGGCAGGGGCGTGGTGCCCTCGGGAGCGGGCTGGGCTCCTGCGGCCGACGGCGGCTCGCCGTCGCCAGGCCGGTCGGCCTGACCGCCCGAGTGCTCCTCGCGCGCCGCCATCCCGTCGGCGCTGTCGTCCCGAGTGCTGTGGGCGCCGGAGTCGGCCCGCTCGATCACCTGGCCGATGCCCACCCCGAGCACGACGACGGCGGCTGCCGCGCCCAGCAGGCCGGTGACCCGTCGTCGCCGGCGCGCCGCCAGGTCGACGACGACGCCCTCGGTGGGCCCGGTGGACCCGGTGGACCCCGCCTCGTCGACAGCCGGGCCGTCTTCGGTGGCGAGCCGGGCCAGCACCCTGTCGAGGCGAGCCGCGACGTCGTCGGGCAGCGGCTCGTCGTGGCGCGCCTCGGCGAGCAGGCGGCGTACGGCCTCCTGCTGCTGAGGACTGGCCTCGGGCTCGTGCTGGGACATCGGTGGCTTCCGGTCGACGATCAGGGTCGGGGAGGGTCGGGTGCGCTCAGGCAGGCGGTCCCCGCGGCGGGTGCGTGGATGGGACGGACCCCGGTGACGGCTGGTTCCCCTCGCCGACGTGCTCGGGGTCACGGTCGTCGATCAGCCCGGCCAGCAGGCCCGCGAGCCGCGTGCGCCCGCGCGAGCACCTCGACTTCACGGTACCGACGGCGCAGTCGAGCATCACGGCGACCTCGGCGACGGGGTAGCCCTCCATGTCGACCAGCACCAGGGCCGCCCGCTGCTCGTCCGGCAGGCTGGCCAGGGCCTCGAGGACCTGGCGCCGCCGGTCGGCGGCCACGGACAGCTCGGCGGGGTCGAGGGCGTCCTCGGTCCCCGAGACGAGGGACCCGCGACCGCCGTACTCCTCGAGGTCGTCGGGCAGTGCCTCGGCGCGGCGCACCTTCGCGGCGCGCAGCCGGTCGAGGCACGCGTTGACCACGACCCGGTGCAACCAGGTGGTCACCTGGGCCTCGCCGCGGAACGACCCCGCCCGCCGGTAGGCGGCGACCATGGCGTCCTGCAGGCCGTCGGCGGCGTCGTCGGGGTTGCCCATCGTGCGCAGGGCGACCGCCCACAGCCGGTCGCGGTGGCGGGCGAACAGCTCGCCGAACGCGTCGGGGTCGCCGGCCACGTGGGCGGCGAGGAGCTCGGGGTCACTGGGCGCGCCGGTCGGGTCGAGGCCCTGCTCGCTCACCCGGCGGCTCCCCGGACCGAGATCTCCGAGACGGTCCCGCGGAACCGGCCGTCGTCGCCGGCCGGCAACGAGGTGAGCCAGACCACGGCGTAGGAGCCGCGTGCGCCGTCGGCGTCGAGGGCCAGACGCCCGCCGTCGGCGGTGCCCCGGGTGACGGGGTCGAGGTCGAGGACCGAGGCGGGACGCTCCTCGGTGACGTAGAGCGAGACCGAGGTCGGGGCCCCGACGAAGGACACGACGACCTGGTCGAGGCTGGTGACCCCGCCCAGGTCGAGCAGCAGGCCGACGCCGAGCTTGAGCCCGGGCGGCGGGCCGAGCTGGTCGTTGTAGCCCGCCGTGGTCCACACCGTCTCGGGGTCGCCGTCGACCGCGTTGGCCGCGGCGTCGTCGTTCTCGGAGCCGTCGTCGCCCTGCGGGTCGTACGCCGTCGCGGTGACACCGCGCAGGACCGCCGCCTGCGCGGACGGGGCCGGGGTCGTCGAGGCGGTCGTCCCGGAGGTGCGGCCGCTGCCCGTGGGGTCGCCGGCTGCCTCTCCGTCCCCGCCACCCCGGCCGATCCCGACCGCGACCAGGACGGCCACCACCACCAGCACCACCACGGCGATCACGACCCCGAGCCGCAGGAAGGTGCGTCCGGGCACCACGGCCTGCTCGCCGCTGTCGTCGTCACCGGGGCCGCCGGAGCGGCCGGAGCCGCTGAACGAGCGCGGCGGCAGGCCGCCGGTGCCCGGTCCGGCGCCGGTGTCCCACGGCCAGAACTCGTCGTTCCCGCGGCCCGCGGCCCGCGACCCGTCGGGGTGTCGCGGGGTCCGTGCCGGTCCCGGGGCGAACAGCGGACGCTCGGGCGGGGCCTCGAAGGGCGGCGGGGGCGGCGCGGGGGTGGCGCGCCGCTCGAGCCACGAGACGTCGTCGTCCTCGCCGAAGATCGGGACCCCCGCCTCGGTCGGCAGGTCCACCACCGACGCCTCCTCGACCGACGCCGGGTCGCCGAGCCCGTCCGGGGCGTCGGCCACCACCGGCTCGTCCCCGGGGACGACGGGGTCCTCGATCGCATCGAGGTCGACGGCCCGGCCGAGCTTGCCGGTGTCGTCGGTGTCGTCGTCATCGCCGGCTGTCGCGGCCGGCTCGTCGGGCTCGTCTGCGTCGTGGGGCAGCAGGACGGGCACGGGCGGCAGCACGACCTGCTCCTCGTCGGGCAGCACGTCGGGCGTGCTCGACAGCAGGGCCTCGGGCATGCCGGTCGAGTCGCCCACGAACGCGGCGAGGTAGTCGGCCACACCCCGAGCGGAGCGGTCGACGGCGTCGGGCTCGCGGTGGCGTCCGGCCGGGGAGGTGTGGAGCAGCTCGTCGCAGACCAGGTCGAGGGGGCGGGGGATCCCGGCGCGCACCTGTCGGGGGCGCAGCACCGTGCCACCGCCGTGGGGGGCACGGGGCACCAGCGAGTCGGACGGCCCGGCCCACCGGGCGGTGAGTGCGCAGTAGAGCAGCCCCGCCAGGTCGTCGATGTCCCGCTCGAACGCGTCGGGCCCCGCCGGATCGATGCCGTGCAGGGCTGCGTCGACGCCGAGACCGATGATCCGGATGCCGCCGGTGCGGTCGACCAGGACGTTCTCGGGGTTGAGCCGGGCGTGCGCCACGCCGGCGGCGTGGGCGACGGCCACCGAGTCGGCGACCTCGGCGACCAGCCACGCGGCCTTGCGAGCGCCGAGCGGACCCGACCCGGCCACCACGATGTCGAGGCTGGCGCCCCAGCCCCACTCGTTGACGACGTAGCACTCCTCGTCGGTGTGCTCGGCGTCGAGCACGCGCAGCACCCGCGGGTCGTGCACGGTGGCCGATCGACGCGCGGCCTCCATCAGTCCCGGGGCGCGGGCGTCGTCACCGCGGATCGCGTGGATCGCGACGTGTCGCTCGAGGACCCCGTCGTGGGCCCGCCAGAACCGGCCGCCGTCGCTCTCCGTCAGCAGGTCGACCAGGCGGTAGCGCTCGCCGAGGAGGTCACCGGGTCGGGTGGCGTGCGGCACCTGACTGGTCTCCTCGAGGTGGCGGGTGGCTGGGTGGGCGTCGGGACGGCGCCGGCTGCGCAGCCATCGTAGATCCGGTCAGCCCCCGGAGGTGCGGCTGCCGCGGCGGGTGATCGTCTCGATGACGATCATGACCTCCCGCAGGCGCGTCGCGCGGGCCATCACCAGGAACACGACGCCGCCGACCCCCGCCACGGCGCACCCCCGCAGCGCCGCGACGACCCAGTCGGGGTCGTCGGCGAGGCGTCCCAGCAGCAGGGCCACGACACCGGCGACGGCGACGGCGACCGCCGTCGCCACGACCAGCCGGGCGAGGTAGCGCAGCAGCCGGCCGGTGTGGAGACCGCCGAGGCGTCGGCGCAGCACGGCGTAGGAGAGTGCCGCGCCGACGGCGTACGACGTCGCGTAGGCGAGCACCAGGGCCGGCGCGGTCGCGGCGGCATCGCCACTGCGCACGAGCAGGACGGCGGCGACGACGTTGACCGTGGCGACGACGCACTGCACGTAGAACACGGTGCGGGTGAGCTCGAGGGCGTAGAACGCGCGCAGCACCAGGTAGTGCACGGTGAACATCACCAGGCCGATGCCGAACAGCGACAGCGTCGGCGCGTAGCGCTCGTACTGCTCGGCGGCGGCCCCGTGGCCCCAGATGACGTTGGCCATGTCGTCGGCGACGAGCGGCAGCAGCGCCGCGAACGGCACCACGACGGCCAGCGCGGTGCGCAGGTTGGTGGCCATGGCCTCGGCCAGGCTCCGGTCGTCGCCCGCGGCGGCGTAGCGGGAGAGCCTCGGCAGGATCGCCGTCGCCAGCGACACCGTGATGATCGAGTGCGGGACCATCACGATGAGGAACGTCGAGGAGTAGATCGTGTAGCCCGTACCGTCGCCGCCGTCGACGGTGCCGCCCGAGGCGAGGCGGACCACGACCGTGTAGGCGATCTGGTTGACCACCACGAACAGCACGGTCCACAGCCCGAGCCGCAGGGTGTGCCCCAGGCCGGTCCCGCGGAAGTCGAAGCGCGGGCGGAAGGTGAACCCGGCGCGGCGCAGGTAGGGCACCAGGATGGCCAGCTGCGCGGCGATGCCGACGGTCGACCCGAGGCCGAGGAGCAGCTCCTGGCCGTTGGTGAACGGACCCGTCAGCTCGTTGCCGCGGGCCGGGCCGAAGCCGACGAGGTAGACGACGAGGACCGCGACGGAGATGACGTTGTTGGCGATCGGCGCCCACATCATCGGGCCGAACCGGCCGCGGGCATTGAGGATCTGCCCGACCAGGACGAACATGCCGTAGAAGAACACCTGTGGCAGGCAGTAGCGGGCGAGGTCGACGACCGACTGCAGCTGCTCGGCGCGGTCGGGCTCGTGCCACTGGTCGCTGAGGTAGAGCGACATCAGCTGGGGCGCGAAGACGACCAGCGCGACCGTCACCGCTCCGAGGAACAGCGCGGCCAGCGTGATGATCCGGTTGGTGTAGGCCTCGCCACCGTCGGCGTCGTCGGTCATCGCCCGGATCAGCTGGGGCACGAGCACCGCGTTGAACACCCCGCCGGCCAACAGGATGTAGAGCATGTTGGGCACGGTGTTGGCGATGGTGAAGACGTCGGCGTGGAGCGCGGCCCCGAGCGCGGCGGCCAGCAGCGCCGAGCGGACGAAGCCGCTCATCCGCGACACGATGGTGCCGGCGGCCATCACCGCGCTGTTGGCGAGCATGGTCTGCTGCTCGCGGTCCGACGCCCCGACGGTGGGCTGGCCGGTCGACTCGGTCGGCTCCGACGACTCGGCCGGCTCGGTGGCGGGCCGCCCGGCGGGTACGTCGTCCGGCCGGGCCGCGTGCTTGCCCCCGCCGCTCACGTGGCCTCGACCGGGTGGGACCGCTCGCCCTTGGCGCGGTTGCGGGCTCGGATCCGGGTGAGCCGGCGCCCGGCGCCCGGCTCGCCTCGTCGCGCCGCGGCCACCCGGCGGGCGAGGCGGACGGCGATCGCGACGAAGAGGACGCCGACGCCGACGCCGATGATGATCCAGATGACGCCGCCGACCTGGGTCGAGCGGATGCGCAGGTCGGAGGTCGAGCCGAGCGGGGTGCCGGCCTCGTCGGTGACCATCAGCTCGACGTTGTGCACCGAGCTGTCGGTGGTGCGGGTCGTGAGACGGACGGTCTCGCGGGCGTCGGGGGCGAGGACGACGCGCTTGGGCGACGTCACGTCGATGCCGTCGTCGGAGCGGGCCCGGACGCTGACCACGACGCGGTGGTCGAGGGTGTTGGCCAGGGTGACGACGAACGTGCCCTGGTCGCTGGCCAGCGTCACGCCGTTGGGGGCGTCGATCTTCACCGCGCCGAGTCGCTCGTCGACCCAGTCGCGGGAGCGGGCGGTCGCCGCGCGGGCGGCGACCTGGTCGAGGCGGACCCGGTAGGACAGGCCGGTGAGGGCCTCCTCGGTCACGGTGCCGCCGATGCCGGTGTTGTCGACCAGGAGGCTCTGCAGGGTGTCGCCGGCCCGGACGAGATCGGCGACGCCGTCGACGGTGAGCGGCCCGAGCTCGCGACCGGCCTGCCACTCGGGGTAGTCGAGGTCGTCGACCGGGACGTCGACCGGGGTCGTGGCGGCCTCGACCCCGGACACCGTCGTGAGATCGATCCAGGGCGCGTCGAGGCCGTCCCAGAACGCCCCTGCGTCGTCGAGGTCCCAGCTGGACGGCACCACCGCGATCAGCGGCTCCCGGTCGCTGCGTACGACGCGGAGCGCGGCCTCGGCCAGCACCCGCTGTCGGATGCCGACCGCGGTGAGCGAGGAGCCCGGGCCCGGACTGCCCTGGCTCGCGCCGGACGACGCCACCAGGAGGCGGTGGCCGTCGGCGTCGGCGACGACGGGCGCCTTGGTGCCGAACATCTTGTCGCTGACCAGCACGCGGGTGCCGGGCTCGGCGGCGCGGATGCCGGCTGCGTCGAGGTAGCCGTTGGGCGAGGCGAGGACGGGACGGGTGTCGACGCCGAGGGCCTCGAGGGCCGCGCTGCGCTGCGCGAGCGACACCGCGAGGAGGTCGGGGTCGCGGTCGAGCGTGGCGGCGACGTCGACGTCGCCGTAGGGGAGCGTGAGGACCTCGTTGCCGTCGAGGGCGGTGCCGAGCCGGTCGAGCCACCGGGCCGCGACCTGCGCGCCCTCGCTCTCGGCGACCGGCTCGGCGTCGGCGGACGGCTCCTCGCTCGGCTCCTCGGTCGGGCCTCCGCCACCGGACACCGACGGGCCCAGGCTGCGGGGCTTGTTCCCGGCGGCGAGGTGGGCGACGGCGTCGACGAGGGCGGGGTCGACCAGCCAGGTCACCGGTCCGGGGGCGGCCCCGACGAGGTCGAGCACCCGGTCGAGGCGGCCTCCGTCGAGGTCGCGGATCCACGCCCGCTCGTCCTCGAGCGAGCCGTTGGCGGCGTAGCGCACCGACCGGGTCAGCGGGACCACGACCGAGACCTTGACCGGCGTGGCGTCGAAGCGGGTGGGGACGTAGGGCAGGAAGGTGCGGGCCCGACCGTCGGCGACCTTGTCGTAGGGCACGGAGTCGCTGATGCCGAGGGCGTGCACCGCGAACCAGTAGACGCCCGTCCGGTCGGCCTTGATGGCCGAGGCGGGGACGACGATCCGGTAGTCGGCCGAGGCCTTCGGGGCCAGCTCGGCGACGTCCACGTTGGGCTCGGTGATGCGCGAGCCGACGACCTCGTCGTCGGCCGTCGTCATCGCCTTGGCCAGCTGTCCCGGGGTGCGCAGCGGCTCGGCCGGGACGTCGCCGTCGATCACGGTGCCGTCGACGACGTAGAGCTTGATGTCGCGCCACGTGTCGTCGGTGCGGTTGGTGACGGTGCCGGTGACCTCGATGTCGCCGGTCGCCGGCAACGAGCCCGGCGTCATCGACGTGATCGTGACGCGCAGCGAGGAGTCGTCCCGGGCGGCAGTGGCCGTGGCGGTGCGGCCGTCGGCCACCCCGGCTGCGTCGGCCGGCGCGGCCGGCGCCGAGACGGGGGCCGCGAGCACGAGCCCGGCGCTCAGGGCCCACGTCGCCGCGAGGGCGCGCAAGAACCTCCGGGGACCGACCACGCCGACGAGGGTATCCGCCTCGCCTGTGGCTCCTGGGGATCCCTAGACTCGGGTGAGTGCCCGTGTCCGCGTCCGAACCCCTCTCGATCGTCGAGGTGCAGCGACGTGTCGGCGCCGAGCTCGATCGGCTCGGCCCGGTGATCGACGGCCTGGGCGCGCTGTTCACCGACGCCGGCCACGAGCTCCACCTCGTCGGCGGGCCGGTGCGTGACGCGATGCTCGGCCGCTCCCACCACGACCTCGACTTCACGACGTCCGCGCGCCCCGAGGTCAGCGAGCGGCTGCTCAAGGGCTGGGGCGACGCCCTGTGGGACATGGGCCGCGACTTCGGCACCATCGGCGCCCGCAAGGGCCCGTGGGTGGTCGAGGTGACGACGTACCGCTCGGAGACCTACGACCCGTCCTCGCGCAACCCGACCGTCCACTACGGCGACTCGCTGGCCGGTGACCTCGGCCGTCGCGACTTCACGGTCAACGCGATGGCGGTCTCGCTGCCGGCCCGCGAGTTCGAGGACCCGTACGGCGGCATCGTCGACCTGGCCCACCAGGTGCTGCGCACGCCCGGGCGCCCCGAGGACTCCTTCGCCGACGACCCGCTGCGGATGATGCGCGCGGCCCGCTTCGCCGCCCAGCTCGGCTTCACGGTGGCGCCGGAGGTGGTCGAGGCGATGACGGCGATGGCCGAGCGGATCACGATCATCAGCGCCGAGCGGGTCCGCGACGAGCTGGTCAAGCTGATCTGCGCGCCCCACCCCCGGCTGGGCCTGACGCTGCTCGTCGAGACCGGGCTGGCCGCGATCGTGCTGCCCGAGCTGCCGGCGCTGCAGCTCGAGCGCGACGAGCACCACCGCCACAAGGACGTCTACGAGCACACGCTCACCGTGCTGGAGCAGGCGATCGACCTCGAGCCGCGGCTCTCGCCCGACGGCGAGCCCGACCTGGTCTCGCGCCTGGCCGCGTTGATGCACGACGTCGGCAAGCCCCGCACGCGCCGGCTCGTCGGTGACGGCACCGTCACCTTCCACCACCACGACGTCGTCGGCGCCAAGCTGACGGCCAAGCGGATGAAGGCGCTGCGCTTCAGCAACGACGAGATCGACGCGGTGAGCAGGCTCGTCGAGCTGCACCTGCGGTTCCACGGCTACGGGTCGGGAGAGTGGACCGACTCCGCCGTACGCCGCTACGTGCGCGACGCCGGCGACCAGCTCGAGCGCCTGCACGTGCTGACCCGGGCCGACTGCACCACGCGCAACCAGCGCAAGGCCGACCGGCTGCGCCGGACCTACGACGAGCTCGAGGCGCGGATCGCCCGGCTCTCGGAGGAGGAGGAGCTGGCCTCGCTGCGCCCCGACCTCGACGGCAACCAGATCATGGCGATCCTCGGCATCGGTCCGGGGCGCGAGGTCGGCCAGGCCTACACGTTCCTGCTCGACCTGCGTCTGGACCGCGGTCCCCTCGACGAGGCCGCCGCCACGGCGGCGCTGCAGGAGTGGTGGGCGTCACGGTGACGCTGTTGAACGCCGTTCAGTAGCCTCCGGCCATGGCCGACACCCAGCACGACGAGCTCGAGGCGAGCACCGACATCGACGCGCCGCCCGCGGCGGTGTGGGCGCTGGTGACCGACGTACCGCGGATGGCGTCGTGGAGCCCGCAGGTCGTGCACACCCGGGTCAAGGGCGGCGTCGTACGTCAGGGCGCACGGTTCAGCAACCTCAACCACCAGGGTCCGTTGCTGTGGCCCACCGCCGGCCGGGTCGTCCGCTTCGAGCCGCACCGCGACTTCGCGTTCCGGATCAGGGAGAACCGGGTCGTGTGGTCGTTCGAGCTGACCGACAACGGCCGCGGCGGCACCACGCTCACCCAGCGCCGCGAGGTGCCGCACGGCATCTCGCAGCTCTCGCTGGTGATGACCCGGTTCGTCCTCGGCGGCGTCGGGCCGTTCACCCGCCGCCTCGAGCGCGGCATGCAGGAGACCCTGGCGCGGGTGAAGGCCGAGGCCGAGTCGGCCTGAGGCCGGGCCCGAGCTCGCCTGGTCGCCGCCCGCGACGCCTGGCGCGGCGCGCCACCCTGGCTGAGCTCCACGAGGTCTACCGATCCCCGGGTCGACCAACCGGTGGTCGTCGTCGAGGTACGCACGCACTCCGACGACCTGCAGGTCCAGTTCGAGGCGTCGTCGGTGCAGGTACGCGAGACATGCGCACCTCTCGCCGACCTCGCAGTTGCCTCAGCTCGGGTTTGCGCCCACCACCAACGTGGAGCTGCCATCCTTGTTCGGGGCCAGGAAGGCGCCGAAGGTGGTCGGGGTCGTGCTGATCTGGATGTTGGCGTTGCCGTCGAAGTCGAGGTCGAGGAGGTACTTCGATTCGATCGAGAGCTGGAACTGCCCCTGGCGGCCGTCGCAGCCGTGACCGTCCGTGCGCACGTACTCGAAGCTCGCCGTGCCGTTCGGCGCGATGTTGCCGATGACCTGGCCTCGCTTGGGCAGGTCGCAGCAGTTCCAGTCGTTCTCGGTCACTGACACGTCGATCGGGGACGTGAAGTAGTTGACGAGCGTCAGGGTCTTGGCGTCAGACATTGTCCTACCTTCTGGTCATCGGTGTCGGGCTCGACCCGACGAGTAGTGGGCGGCGAGCGTGTCACGAATTGCGGCCCGATGTGGCGGTGTTGGCAATTTCCCTTCGTGGCTCGTCCCGAGGTCGGGACTGGGCGTCGAGCGATACGCCAGGAGTGGCGCGAGCCCCTCACCAGCCTGGGCCAGTGAGGGGCTCGTTCAGCCGACGGCGAGATCGTGCTGCGCCCACCGACGGTGGGTGGGGCGCCGGACCGGGGAGCCCGTGCGGATCTGCTTGCCTAGTGGCAGTTCTTGACGCGCAGCTGCCCGGTGGAGTCCTCCCCGTGGCGGTACTTGAACACCCGGGTGGCGTGCCCGTCGCCGTGCCCGTCGGTCCAGTTCACGAGTGAGTCGCCGGTCGAGTCCATGCGGATGAACTCGTTGGTCTGCACCACGTAGCTGGGTGTGGAGAAGTCGTTGCCGTAGAACTGGATGTTCTCCGCGGCCTGGCACAGGTCCCCGGCATGGGGGCTGTAGGCGGCGTAACCGGCGCTGGCGGTCAGCGCGACGATGGCAAAGGCCGAGACGGTCGCTGCGGCTCCCGCCGCGGCGTTCTTGCGGGTCGGCTTCATCGAGCGGATCTTCATCGATGTTCCTTTCCGAGAAATGGACACTGACGGGCCGAGGTTCAGGCCACCAGCACGATCGAGTTGATCGGGGTGAAGTTGTAGGGGGCGTAGTCGCCGGTGGCGCGGGTGACCGACGAGCAGTTGGTGCCGCCGTAGTTCAGGCAGACCTTGAACCCGGCTCCGCCGGTCTGGCTGTTCACCACGACGCGGTTGCCCGTGACGTTGGACAGGTTGTGGTAGCCGTAGGAGTAGAAGATGTTCTTGCTCAGGATGGTGCCGTTGGTCTCGCGGATGCAGACCGCGCCGCTCGGGCACGCGGTGGCCGCGTCGGCGCTGGGAGCGGCGGCGACCAGGGCCGTGGAGCCGAGGACGCCGGCGGTCAGGATCAGTGAGGCTGCCATCGTGCGGATGCTCATGTCATTTCCCTCCGAGAAGCGACACCGGAGCCGGTTGCCCCGAAGTCAATTTCAGGTTAGGCCGGTGACCACTAGTTGTCTACGACAACGAACCTGCACAAACCGGTCGGCTGTCCTCCGGAGGCCCCGGCCCGTTCGACCAGCGCGCCGCGCGGCTCATCAACGGTCGTACGCGACCCTGCCGACGAAGCTCGCTGGCTGGGGCGGCGGGAAGTCGGCTCACTGGCCATCAGCCACGCCCTGGCCGGTGCGTACGCCCTTGCTCTAGGCAGTCAGCCCCGCAGCCGCTCGAGCCGCTGGGCGAGCGCAGCACGTCGGTGGGCGTTGGAGTGGAGCTCGACGTAGCGCTCGCCGAAGACCTGGAGCAGCGCGTCGTCGAGGCGGCGTACGGCGCCGGGCGGGTGGCGGTAGTCCATCCGCTCGGCGATGGCGGCCTCGTCGGCGTCGCGCAGCACCCCGCCGAGCTCCTCGAGCGAGGTGACGCCGAGCTCGAGCAGGAGCCCGGCGATCCAGTTGTAGTGGTCGGCGCGCGACCACTCGGCGTCGGAGTACTGCCCGGCCAGGAAGGCGGCCAGCTCGCGGGGGTCCAGGCGCGGGTCGTCGTCGGCGGGCGTCTCGGTCGTCACCGCGGGGGCGACACCGCGCAGCCGGTCGCGGATCTCGCCGAACTCGCGGTCGGCCAGCTCGAGCAGCCCGGCGGCCAGGGTGAAGCGGCGGTCGAACTCGTGGGCGTGCTCGTCGGGCACGGTGCCCTTGTAGCGGATGTCGTGCTCGAACTCGGCCCACGCGTGCTGCAGCACCGTGCGGATCTGCACCTGCACGAGCTGGGGGCCCTCGGGCGTGGCGAGCTCGAGGAGCAGGTGGCGCGAGGCGTAGCCGAAGCGGCCCTCCTGCGCGGTCTCCTGGCCGAGGTCGCGGTCGTCGGCGACCCGCACCTGCTCGGCCAGGACGTCTGCGACCGCGTCGACGTCGCCCGACACGTAGGTGATCACGCGTACGCCGACCTGGTCGGTGAGCTGGGCCAGCGGGTCGTCGTACAGCGGGAGGCCGGCGGCGGTGCGTGCGGCCTTCTCGGCGAACGACGCGACGGTCTTGGTGCGCCCGGTGACCGACAGGTAGTTGATGCCCGCCTCGTCGAGGAAGCCGCGCACGAGGTCGACGGCCTCGTGCCCGACGCGCATCAGGTCGGCGTGGCGGGCGCTGTAGACGCGCACCGCCTCGGCCACGACCTCGGCGTGGGACGGCGCCGCGGGCCGGGCGGGGGGCAGGGTCGGGGTGACGATGTAGCCCGTCTCGAGGTCGCCGTACCGGGTGACCTCGGCGGGGCGGGTGTCGGCGAACAGCGCGAGGTAGGCGCACAGGACCCCGTCGACCTGGTCCTCGACCCGCCGCAGCTGGGCCTTCTGGGTGGCGGTCTGGACGGTGGTGCGCAGCGCCGCCCAGGTCTCGTCGGTGGTGACGACCCCTTCGACGTGGCCCATCAGCGTGAGCAGCTCGCTGCGCAGCAGCTCGAGGTCGCGACCGGGCTTGGCCTTGTAGCGCAGCACCTTCTCGAGCCCGAACAGCACGATCGTCGCCGGGTGCGGGTAGACCTCGATCGCCCGCCGAGCCCGGCCTGAGCGCGGATCGATGTCGAGGCCCAGCCGTTTGGCGACGCGGGCCGCACGGGTGCCGTGGGCGAACTCGGGCTTGCCGGTGTTGGACGGGTGGGTGCCGGCGTCGAAGCGGCGGAAGTCGGCCGACAGCTCGCGCTCGGCCGGACGCATGCCGGTCGCGTTGCGAACGACGAGGGGCGCGTCCATGGCGACCAGGCACGGGCCGTCGTACGCCGCCAGGGCGGCCTCGATCTCGTCGTCGGCGAGCACGGCGCTGACCAGCAGGAGCCGGGCGTCGGCGTCGATGACCGCCAGCCCCGTCGGCTTCTTGTCCCCCCAGGCGAGGTCGATCCCGACGTAGTGCACGTGGCCAAGATAGGGGGCAGCACGTGGACCGGCCGACCGATCATGCACACGCGTCATCCGATCAACCCGACCCGGGTGCCGCACCGCACGCTGGAACGGTGACCACGACACCTGCTCCCACCCCCACCATGACGGCCGGGCGAGCGACCCACCCCGGGGCGATCCTCGCCCTCGTCGCCGGCATCGCCATCCTCGTCTCGAGCGAGTTCCTGCCGGCCGGCGTGCTGCCGTCGCTGGCCGCCGACCTCGGCGTGAGCGAGGGCACCGCCGGCCTCGCCGTCGCCGCGACCGCGATCGCCGGCGCGTTCACCGCGCCGAGCATCGCGGTCCTGCTGCCGCGTACCGACCGGCGTACCGTCCTGGTCGCCCTGCTCGTCGCGGCGGCCGTCTCCAACCTCGCGGTCGCGCTGGCCCCGAGCTTCGTGCTGCTGCTGGTCTCGCGCCTCGTGCTGGGCGTCGCGATCGCCGGCTACTGGTCGTTCGCGTTCGGGGCGGGCACCGCCGCGTCCCCGGGACGCGACCATGTCGTCGCCACCTCGATCGCCCTGGGCGTCACCGGGGCCACGATCGTCGGCGTACCGCTCGGGTCGCTGCTGGGCGACGCCGTGGGCTGGCGCGCGGTGTTCGGGCTCGCGGCCGGTCTCGCCCTGCTCAGCGCGCTCGCGCTGGGGCGCACGCTGCCGTCGGTGCCGGCCAGCGCGGGGGCGGGGTTCGCCATGCTGCGGCAGGCGCTGGGCAACCGGCACCTGATGGCTGGGATCGGTGCGGTCATGCTGGTCGCGTTCGGCAACTTCGCGGCCTACCCGTTCATCCGCCTCGCCATCGGCGAGGTCGACGAGGGGGCGACCACCTGGCTGCTGCTGCTCTGGGGCCTCGGCGGGTTGGCGGGCAACCTGAGCGCGGGGCGGTTCGCCGCTCGCCTCCGGGTGGTCGCCGCGACCGCGCCCGTGCTGCTGGCGGTGAGCCTCCTGATCACCGCCCAGGCCACCACCCTCGTCGTGCTGGCCGTCGGGATCGCGCTGTGGGGCTTCGCGTTCAACATGGTGCCCGTCGCCACGCAGCTGTGGGTGACGCGCGTGGAGCCGGAGCGGTCCGAGTCGGCCGTGTCGCTGCAGGTGGCGGCCTTCCAGGTCGCGATCACCCTCGGTGCGGCGTCAGGAGGCGCGCTCGTCGACGGGCACGGAGTCGTGGCGGCTCTGATGTTGGGCGCCGTCCTGGCGGCGGCGGGCGGGCTGGCCTTCGCGGTGCTGCGTGCCGGCCGGGCCGAGCGTGGCTGAGCGGCTCGAGGCGGCACGCCACGCCTGGGGTGGTACGCCGTGCTGCGCGGCGAACGCGCGGCTGAACGCGGCCGCCGAGCCGTAGCCGACGGCGTGGGCGACCTGCTCGACCTGGACCGCGCCTTGGACCGAACCTGGGACCGAGCCGCGCAGCAGCCGTCGGGCCTCCTGCATCCGCGCGTCGCGGAGCACCTCGGCCGGGCTGCGACCCAGCTCGCGCCGGAACCGCTCGCCCAGGGCCGAGCGCGACAGGTGCACCAGGCCGGCCATCCGCTCGACCGTCCAGGCCTCGCCCGGCCGGTCGGTCACGGCGGCCACGACGGTCGCCACGACCGGATCGGTGGGCGGCGCCTGGCTCGACAGGCCCTGGTCCTCGAGCCACGAGGCCGTCATCGCCGAGCCGAGCAGGTTGGCGTAGCCGGCCGTCATCAGCTCCGGCCCGCACTGCGTGACCACCGGGCACAACCGGACCAGCGCGGCGATCCCGCTGTGCCGCTCGGCGAAGTCGCGTACGACGAGCACGCTCGGCAGCGGGTAGGACGGGACGACGAGCGCGAGGTCGTTGACCGCCAGCGTCGTGCCCTCGCAGGTCGTCAGCACCGCCTGGTGGCGGGCCGCGACCAGCACGGCGTCACCGGCCTGCAGCAGGTGCACCGCACCGCCCGACTCGAGTCGCGCCGCGCCCTCGACCACCAGCAACCACTGCGGTCCGCGCTCGGCGTACGCCGATCCGCGCGTGAGTCGCTCGGTGCTCCCGGTCGTCATGTGCCACGCCTGGCGGTCATCGGTCATGACCTGTCGAGCACGCACGGGCCGGGTCGCATTCCCGCGGCGCCGCGGTGGGCGCCCGCCCCGGAGCTCAGACCAGGGCGCGGTGGGCGACGGCCAGGGCCGCGCCCAGCCGTGCGTTGTGGCGCACGAGCGCGATGTTGGTGGTCAGGCTGCTCCCGCCGGTGAGCTCGACGATGCGGCCCAGGAGGTAGGGGGTGACCGCCTTGCCGTCGATGCCGAGCCGGTCGAGGTCGGCCAGGGCCTGGTCGATCACGGCCCCGATCTCGGCGGCGGGGATCTCGTCGGCCTCGGGGACCGGGTTGGCCACCACGATGCCGGTGGTCAGGCCGAGCGAGCGGGCCGCGGCCACCGTCGCCGCGAGCTCGTCGACCGAGTCGGTGCGCGACGGGGCGGGGTGACCGCTGGCGCGGGAGTAGAACGCCGGGAACTCGTCGCTGCCGTGCACCAGGACGGGGACGCCGTTGGTCTCGAGCACCTCGAGGGTCAGTCCGATGTCGAGGATGCTCTTGACCCCCGCGCACACGACGGTGACCGGCGTGGCGGCGAGCTCGGTCAGGTCGGCGCTGATGTCGAAGGTCCGCGCCGCGCCGCGGTGGACACCGCCGAGACCTCCGGTGACGAAGACGTCGATGCCGGCCAGCGCCGCCAGCCGCATGGTGGCGGCCACCGTGGTCGCGCCGTGCAGACCGCGGGCGACGACGTGGGGCAGGTCGCGGGTGCTGGCCTTGACCACGTCGGGGTGGCTGGCCAGCAGGTCGAGCTCGGACTCGGTCAGGCCGGCCCGCGGGACGCCGTCGAGCACGGCGATCGTCGCCGGGACGGCGCCGGCGTCGCGGACGATCTGCTCGACCTCGGTGGCCATGGCGACGTTGTCGGGGTAGGGCATGCCGTGGCTGATGATCGTGCTCTCGAGCGCCACGACCGGCCGGTGGTCGCGCAGCGCCTCGCGGACCTCGTCGTTGGGGTGGATCACAGCAGGCTCCTCACGAGCTCGTCGGTCAGGTCGGGTCGCACGGTGTGGGCGCTGGCGACGGTGAGCGCGGCCGCGGCGTGCCCGTACGCCGCCGCCTCGCCCGCGCCGGCCCCGCCCAGCCAGGCGTGGAGGAACGCCCCGAGCATGGCGTCACCGGCGCCGGTCACGTCGACGACGTCGTCGACGAACAGCGCGGGGTGGTCGACCGCCTCGTCGGGGCCGGTCAGGGTCGAGCCGTCGGGCCCGCGGCGCTCCCAGACGAGCTCGGCGTCGACGTCGCCGAGCACGGCCAGCTCGGCGGCACCCGCCGAGACCAGGAACAGTCGCCGTCCGGCCAGGGTCTCGCGCAGCCGGGCCGCCTTGGGCACGCTGACCGGGTCGAGCGCGACCGGGACGCTGCCGGCGAGGTCGAGCGCCCGGGAGAGGGTCGCCGGGTCGAGGTTGCCGTCGAGCACGATGAGGTCGGCCCCGGCGAGCAGGTCGGCGTCGAGGTCGTCGGGACGCAGGTCGCACGTCGTCATGTCGGAGACGCCGCCGACGAGCTCGCCGTCGGCACCGAGCAGCGCGACGTAGGCACCGGTGCTGCCGTCGACCTGCCGCAGGTGGGTCAGGTCGATGCCGGCCTCGGTGCTGGTCTCGACGACCAGGTCGCCGTGGTGGTCGCCGCCGACCGCGCTGACCAGGCTGGTCGGCGTACCGAGGCGGGCCAGGACCTCGGCGATGTTGCGGGCGACGCCGCCGGCGGTCACCGTCACGGTGCCGGGGTTGCTGGTCGCCGGCTCGGCCAGGCGCAGGGGGCGGGCGACGACGTCGACGTTGGCTCCGCCCACCACCACGACCCCGGTCACGCGCCTACTGTCCCAGACGGGATCCGAGTCCGATCGCGCGATGAGTCCGGCTGTCGGTGGCGGTCTCTAGGGTTCGAGCACCATCCACCGCCCGAGAGGTTCCAGATGCCCGACATGATCCGTGCCGAGGGCCTGGTCAAGCGCTACAAGTCCGTGGAGGCCCTGCGCGGGCTCGACCTGACGGTGCCCGAGGGCACCGTGCTGGCCCTGCTCGGGCCCAACGGGGCCGGCAAGACCACGGCCGTGCGCTGCCTGGCCACCCTGCTCGTCCCCGACTCCGGCACGGCCGTGGTCGCCGGGGTCGACGTGGTCAAGGACCCGAAGGGGGTGCGCGCCAAGATCGGGCTCTCCGGTCAGTACGCCGCCGTCGACGAATACCTCACCGGCTACGAGAACCTCACGATGGTCGGTCGCCTCTACGGCATGGGCAAGAAGCGGTCGCAGGTGCGGGCGCGTGAGCTGCTCGACCGCTTCGACCTCGCCGACGCAGGCGACCGCCCGTCCAAGACCTACTCCGGCGGCATGCGCCGACGCCTCGACCTCGCCGGGGCGCTGGTCGCGGCGCCGCCGGTGCTGATCCTCGACGAGCCGACCACCGGGCTCGACGTCCGGGCCCGCCAGCAGATGTGGGACGTGATCCGTGAGCTGGTCGCGTCCGGCGCGACCCTGCTGCTCACCACCCAATACCTCGAGGAGGCCGACCGCCTCGCCGACGACATCGTCGTCATCGACCACGGCCAGGCGATCGCGCGCGGCACGGCCGACGAGCTCAAGGCCCAGACCGGTGGCGAGCGGGTCGAGGTGGTCGTGGCCGAGACCGGCGACGTCGAGACCGTCGTGCGCCTGCTCGGCCCGATGGCGGTCGGCGACGTGCAGAGCGACGACCGCGCGCTCAGCGCCGCCGTCCAGGACGGCACCGCCGTCCTGCGCCGGCTGCTCGACGAGCTCGAGCGCGAGCGGGTGCGGGTCCTCGACATCGGCCTGCGCCGCCCCACCCTCGACGACGTGTTCCTGTCCCTGACCGGACGGGCCGCCGAGGACGAGCCGTCCGACACCAGCAGCAACGACAGCGAGGTCGCCTCATGAACGCCACCGCCCAGGCCCTCAACGACGGGTGGGTCGTCGCCCAGCGCAACCTGATCAAGATCAAGCGGGTGCCCGAGGTGCTCGTCTTCGTGCTGATCAGCCCGATCATGTTCGTGCTGCTGTTCGCCTACGTCTTCGGCGGTGCGATCGAGCCGCCCGGCTCGGTCAACTACAAGGAGTTCCTGGTCGCCGGCATCTTCGCCCAGACCGTCGTGTTCGGCGCGACGTTCACCGGCGCGGGCCTGGCCGAGGACATGCAGAAGGGCATCATCGACCGGTTCCGGTCGCTGCCGATGTCACGCACGGCGGTGCTGGTGGGCCGCACGACCTCCGACGTCGTCTACAACGTGCTGTCGCTGATCATCATGGCGCTGACGGGGCTCGTGGTCGGCTGGCGGATCCGCGAGGGCATCCTCGACGCGCTCCTCGGGTTCCTGCTGCTGCTGCTCTTCGCCTATGCGATCAGCTGGATCATGGCCTACGTCGGCCTGCTGGTCCCGAGCGTCGACGTGGTCAACAACGCCTCGTTCGTGGTCATCTTCCCGCTGACGTTCGTGTCCAACGCCTTCGTGCCGACCGAGTCGTTCGACGGGGTGCTCAAGCAGTTCGTGCTCTACAACCCGGTCTCGACGATCACCCAGGCCAGCCGCGAGCTCTTCGGCAACACCGGCGGCCAGCCCGCTCCCGACGCCTGGTCGATGGACCACCCCGTGATCTACACGCTGCTGTGGGTGGTGCTGATCCTGGTGGTCTTCGTGCCGCTCTCGGTGCGGCAGTTCCGGTTGTCCAACTCGCGCTGACGCGGGTCGGACGGCTGGTCGGCCGGCGGGTGGGTCAGCGGGTGACCGCGAGCAGCCGGTCGTCGTCCTCGTCGGGGTTGCCGCGGCCGTCGGTGTTGGAGGTGACGACCCACAGCACCGAGCCGTCAGCGGTCGACACGGCGTTGCGGATGCGTCCGTAGCGGGCCCGGAAGTGCGCGACCGGGTCCTCGACGTCGACCGCCGCCACGGAGGCGACGGGGTCCGGGTCGTCACCGGACCGGGGTGCGGGGGCGTCACTCGGGCCCGGGGCGACCTCCCAGAGGGTCTCGCCCCGGAGCCCGGCGAGCCACAGCGAGCCGTCCCACCAGGCGATGCCCGACGGCGAGGCGTCGTCGGTGCTCCAGACGGCCTTGGGGTCGACGTACTCGTCGCCACCGCCGGTGCCCTCGACCTCGGGCCAGCCGTAGTTGCCGCCCGGCACGACCAGGTTGAGCTCGTCGTAGCGGTCCTGACCGAACTCCGCGGCCCACAGCCGGTCGTCGGCGTCGAAGACCAGGCCCTCGACGTTGCGGTGGCCCAGGGACAGCACGGCGGTGCCCGAGGGGTTGTCGGGTGCGGGCTCCCCGTCGAGGGTGAAGCGCAGCACCTTGCCCGAGAGCGAGTCGGGGTCCTGGGCGTCGTCGGGGACGCCGTTGTCGCCGGTGCCGACGTAGAGCAGGTCGTCGGGGCCGACGACCAGGCCGCCGCCCTGGTGGAACGACGCCCCGCCGGGGATGCCCGACACCACCTCCTCCGGTGCCCCGAGCCGGGAGCCGTCCCAGGTCATGGCGACGATGCCGTTCTCGGTGTCGCCCGTGCGGTAGGCGTAGAGCGTGTCCTGGTCGTCGGCCAGGGCCAGGCCGAGCAGCCCGCTCTCGCCCTCGGCGCGCACCCCGTCGACGGACCCGACGACCCGCGGCGGCTCGGCGCCCCCGGGCGGCACCAGCAGGATGTCGCCGCTGTCGCGCGAGCCGATCAGCAGCCCGCCGCCCACCAGCGGCGCGAGACCCCACGGCGTCTCGAGCCCGGTCGCGATCTCGGTGGTCCGCAGCTCCTCGGCGTCGGGGTCATCGGGGTCGCCGGGGCCGTCGGACGCGGCGCCGCCGGTGCGGGTGTCGGGGTTCGCCTCACCCGCGGAGTCGTCGGAGCAGCCGCTGACCAGGCCGGCGACCAGCCCGGCGGAGACGAGGGCGGAGAACAGGCGCATGCCTCCAGGGTGACCGACCCGGCCAAGCCGCCCGGTCGGCGTACGTCGCCCGGGCGGCGGTCAGTCGCTGGTCAGTCGGCGATGTCGCGCGCCCACGACCACGCGTAGTCGGGGTCCTCCACGGCCAGCCCGCCCTCGCCGAGCTCGAGCGGGGCGAAGGTGTCGACCATGACGGCCGACTCCTCGAAGCGGTCGGCGCCGAGCGAGGCCTCGATCGCCGAGGGCTGCGGGCCGTGGGCGTGGCCGCCGGGGTGCAGCGAGATCGAGCCGAGGCCGATGCCCGAGCCCTTGCGGGCCTCGTAGTCGCCGGCGACGTAGAACATCACCTCGTCGCTGTCGACGTTGGAGTGGTAGTAGGGCACCGGGACCGCCAGCGGGTGGTAGTCGACCTTGCGCGGCAGGAAGTTGCAGATCACGAACCGGTCGCCCTCGAAGACCTGGTGCACCGGGGGCGGCTGGTGGACCTTGCCGGTGATCGGCATGTAGTCGTCGATGTTGAACGTGTAGGGGTAGAGGCAGCCGTCCCAGCCGACGACGTCGAACGGGTGCGTCGCGTAGGTCAGCCGGGTGCCGACGATCCCGGCGCTGGTGCGGTGCTTGACCAGCACCTCGACCTCGGTGTCGTCGGCATGGGTCTCGACCAGCCCGGCCACCGAGTCCGGGTCGGGGCCGTGCAGGTCGCGCTCGCTGTACGGCGCGTGCTCGAGGAGCTGGCCGTAGCGCGACAGGTAGCGCTTGGGCGGGGCGACATGGCTGTTGGCCTCGATCGCGTAGAGCCGGGACGGCTCGGCCGGCACCCAGCGGTGGGTCGTCGCTCGGGGGATCACCACGTAGTCGCCGGCCCGGTAGGCGACCACGCCGAACACCGTCTCGACGACGCCGGAGCCGGCCTCGACGAAGACGCACTCGTCGCCGATCGCGTTGCGGTAGAGCGGGCTCGGCGCGACCCCGGTGACGACGTAGGCGATCCGGACGTCGTGGTTGCCCAGCACGAGCCGGCGGTCGGTCACCGCGTCGGTGCCGGTGTGCAGCGCGTGCAGCCGCAGGTGGCGCGGCTTGAGCGGGTGGTTGGGCACCCGCACCTGGTCGGGCAGCTCCCAGACCTCCGAGCCGACGATCGCCGACGGGACGCCGCGGTGGTAGAGCAACGAGGAGTCGGACGAGAAGCCCTCCTCGCCCATCAGCTCCTCGTAGTAGAGGTGTCCGTCGGGGTCGCGGTGCTGGGTGTGCCGCGTCGGGGGGACCTGGCCGAGCTGCCGGTAGTACGCCACGCTCGGACGGTACCCCCGACTGCCGTCGGTCTCAGCGCCCGAGCCCGGCGAGGTGCTCGTCGAGGACGTCGAGCGCCCGCGTCCACGTCTGCTGGCTCGGCGGGTCGCTGTGGGCGAAGGCCCCGCCGGCCTCGAGCTGCACGAAGCCGCGCAGCAGGCTGGCCAGGAGGCGTACGGCGTGGACGCGCTCGGCCTCGGGGACGGCGTACCCGCGCAGGACCGCCAGGGCCTGGGCGCTGTGGCGCTCGGCCGCGCGGACCAGGTCGGGGGTCAGCTCGCGGTCGACCACCCCGGCGGCCTCGTAGCGACCGGGGTGGGCCAGCGCGTAGGCGCGGTGGGTGTCGGCGAGCGCCACGAGGGCGTCGCGGCCGGCGAGCCCCGCGATCGCCCGGTCGACGAGGTCGGCCAGCTCGTCGAGGGCGAGCGTCGAGACGCCCGCGTGCAGCGCGTCGGTGCCGGCGACGTGGGAGTAGAGGCTGGGCGTGCGCACGCCGACCCGGCGGGCCACGCTGCTGACGGTGAGCGCGCGCAGGCCGTCCTCGTCGGCGAGGTCGGCGGCGGCGGCGACGACCGCGTCGCGGGTGAGACCGACCTTCATCGCCGGACCCTCATCGCTGGACCCGGCGCAGGAACGTGTCGAGGTTGGTCTGCATCCGCGCGACCTTGTCGTCGGTCGTCATCGTCTCGGCGACCAGGCTGATCGCCGGCAGGGGTCGCCACCCCCGCGCGTAGCCCGAGCAGCCCAGGTCGGAGCAGATGTCGAGCCCGACCGTGTTGCCGTCGCGACCCGCCCGGCCGGCGCGGTTGGCCACCATCAGGCCGACCCCGCTGGCGCGGTGCACGGTGCAGCAGATCGAGCACATCTTGTGGCTCGAGCCGCCGCTGAGGTTGCGGCGCAGCCGGACGCCGACCGGCCCGTCGGCCCGGGGTACGACGAGGGCCGCCTGCTGCGGGGCGCGCGGGTCGACCCAGCCGAGGAAGTCCAGCTGCTCCCAGGCCAGCTCGCCGAGGTCGTCGGGCAGGTTGATCCGCTGGGCCTCGCCCTTGGTCGCGTTGACGAACGAGCCGCGGATCTCCTTCGTGCTGAGAGCGTCCATGGCTCGACGGTAGGTCTGCCTATAGGTGTTAGGCAAATCCCTAGGATGTACACGTACGACGGCTCGCTAGGTTGGCCGGGTGAGCGATCTCCCGGCGTACCTGGTCGGCTTCGTCGACGACCAGGGGCTGATCCCCGACCGCGCCTCCCTGCCCGTGCACGACTCGCCCGCCGTCGGCTGTCGCGTGTGCCACCAGGGCGACCTCGACAGCCTGGTCGGCCGCAGCGGGCTCCGGGTCACCGTCGACGGGGCCGGCGGGATGCCCGCCCTGGCCCGCGCGGCCGCCGGTCCCTTCGGGATCGTCGCGGCGACCGTACGGCTGCAGGACCCGGGCGACCCCGTCGCCAACGTCCGCCGGTTCCTCGTCGCGGCCCGCGACGCCGACCTCCCCGAGGACGTGCTGCTCCACGTCGAGGTCCAGGGACCCCCGCTCGGCTCGTGGCTCTCGGTCGCCGACGAGGTGGCCGCGGTCGAGGGCGCCCTCGTGCTCGACCTCGACGCCGGTGACCCGGCCTCGCCCGAGGTATGGACCGAGGCGTGGATCGAGGCGGCCCTCGACCGCGAGCTCCCGTTCGTCCTGAGCGGGGGCTCGATCGGCGCGGCCCTCGACACCCTGGCCACCACCGCCCGCCTCTGGGGTGACGCCGACGACCTCGTCGCCGCACGCCGGTGGTGCCGCTCCTGGCAGACCCGGGACGTCCCGGCCGCCCTCACCTACCTGGAAGGCCTCTCATGACCGACGGCTTCGGCCTCGACCACCTGCCCTACGGCGTGTTCTCCGTCGCGGGCGGCCCGCGCCGGGTCGGCGTACGGCTCGGTGACGCGCTGCTCGACCTGTCCGCGCTCTCCGACCGCCCCGAGCTGGCGGCGGCCACGCTCAACCCCCTGATGGCGCTCGGTCCGCAGGTGTGGCGCGAGACCCGTGAGCAGGTCGCGTTCCTGGCCGAGTCGGGCAGCCCGACGGTGCCGCTGTCCGAGGTCGTGCTGCACCTGCCGTTCGAGGTCGCCGACTACGTCGACTTCTACGCCTCCGAGCACCACGCGACCAACGTGGGCCGGATCTTCCGCCCCGACGGGGATCCCCTGCCGGCCGCCTGGAAGCACCTGCCCATCGGCTACCACGGGCGCGCCGGCACGGTCGTGCCGTCGGGCACCCACGTCGTACGGCCGTCGGGCCAGCGCGGGGCCGGCGACGTCGGACCGAGCCGACGGCTCGACCTCGAGGCCGAGCTCGGCTTCGTGGTGGGTACGCCGAGCCCGCCGGGGGTCCCGGTGGCCGCCGCCGACCTCGCCGACCACGTGTTCGGGGTCGTCGGCCTCAACGACTGGTCGGCCCGCGACCTGCAGGCCTTCGAGTCCGCGCCGCTCGGGCCGTTCCTCGGCAAGTCGTTCGCCACCTCGATCAGCCACTGGGTGACGCCGCTGCAGGCCCTCGACGCGGCGTGGTGCGACCTGCCGGGTCAGGACCCGCGCCCCGCGGACTACCTGGCCCCCGACGACGCCCGCGGGCTCGACATCGACGTCGAGGTCGCGGTGGGCGGGTCGGTGCTCTCGCGCCCGGCGTACTCCTCGACCTACTGGGGCCCGGCCCAGATGCTGGCCCACCTCACCAGCAACGGGGCCTCGCTGCGCACCGGCGACCTGTTCGCCTCAGGCACGATCAGCGGCCCCGAGCGCGACCAGCGCGGCTGCCTGCTCGAGCTGACCTCGGGCGGTAACGAGCCGCTCGTGGTCGACGGCCGCGAGCGGACCTGGCTCGACGACGGCGACGAGGTGGTGCTGCGCTACTCCGCACCCTCGACCTCCGGCGCCCGCCTCACCCTCGGCGAGGTCCGCGGCACCATCGCCCCCGCACATCCCTGACGGCTCGATCCGACAACCACGCTGACCCGTCGCCCATGGAGGACGGGTCGATCCGAAAAATGCGCTGACCCGTCGCCCATGGGCGACGGGTCAGCGGGGGGACCTAGACCTGGACGCGGTCGCGGGCGCCGTAGAGGTGCACGGGGAGCTCCTCGACGCCGTAGACGGCCGAGAGCTTGCGGAAGTCGAGGTCGGACCGGTCGGCGGTGACGCGCAGGTCGGGGAAGCGGTGGGCCAGGGCGCGCAGGGCGATCCGCAGCTCCATGCGGGCCAGCTCGGCGCCGACGCAGCGGTGCATCCCATGGCCGAAGGCGAGATGCTTGGTGGGCTCGCGGTGGGGATCGAAGGTGTCGGGGTGCTCACCGGCCATCGACGGGTCGCGGTTGGCGCCGAGCAGCGAGATGCCGACCGCGTCGCCGGCCTTGATCGACCGGCCGCCGAGCTCGAGGTCGACCTTGGCGAAGCGCAGGAACGCGATCTGGACGACGGTGAGGTGGCGCAGCAGCTCCTCGACGACGCGGTCGACGGCCGCGGCGTCGTCCTCGTTGCGCAGCATCGCCATGGCGTCGGGGTTCTCGGCGAGCAGGTAGGCGCCGAGGGCCAGCATGGAGGCCGAGGTCTCGTAGCCGCCGAGGAACACCCCGTCGGCGATGCCGCCGAGGGTGACGTCGTCGAGGGCGTCGCCGTGCTCCTGGATGAGCGCGCCGATGAGGCCCTCACCCGGCTCGGCGCGCTGCGCGGCCACGGCCTTGATGAGGAAGTCGCGGGTGTGCGCGGCGGCACCGAAGACCCCGACACCGCCCGAGCTGAGGTCGAAGCGGGCGACGCCGAGCTCGAAGAACCGCTCACGGTCCTCGGTCGGCAGCCCGAGCAGCTCGCAGATCACCTGGAACGGGACCGGGAAGGCGAACTCCTTGACCAGGTCGAGCTCGGGCCCGGCGGCCTCCATCGCGTCGAGCCGCTCGTGCACGACCCGCTCGATCTCCGGGCCGAGCCGGGCCAGGCGCCGCATCGTGAACTCCGGCGTCAGGTAGCGGCGCAGCGCGGTGTGCAGCGGCGGGTCGATCATGCCGAGCCCGCCGATCTGCTCCTCGTCGCTGCGCCCCTCCTGGGAGACGAACTGACCCAGGTCGTTGGAGTACGACGCCCCGTCGGCCAGCGCGGCCCGCGCCTCGTCGTAGCCGCTGACCAGCCAGATGTCCTTGCCGAACAGCGTGGCCAGCTTGGTGACCGGCTCCGCAGCGCGGACGACGGCCATCTCGGGCAGCGGGTCGAGCCCGTCGCGCTTGAGCGGCATCGTCACCGAGTCGGGCAGGAACCGCAGCTTGCGCAGGTCGATACCGTCCTTCATGGTGCGTTCGAGGAGGAACTTCCCCACGCGCTGCTTGACCGCACCCACCACTCGCATACCTGTATTGGACCAGACGGGTGAGGTGGTCCTCATCCAGGTGTGCCCGGAGTCTCCCCTGAGATCGACTGAGGTCCCCTGAGATCGGCGCGAGCCGCCCGGGCTCAGGGAGCGAGGTTGGCCGGGATGCTCTTGTCGGCGGTGCGGTTCTCGGCGTCGACCATCCAGGCGAGCTGCTCGACGCGCTCGATGATCGTGTGGAGCAGGTCGGCCGAGGTGGGGTCCTCGGCGTCGACGTCGTCGTGGATCCGACGGGCGGTCGCGGCGACGCCGTACATCGCGCCGACGATGAGGTCGACGGCCTCGGCGGTGTCGACCTCGGTGGCCGGGAACGCCGGGAGGCTGGACTGGTGGGCCACCGTCGCCGCGCGGGCGTCGGGCGTGACGTAGAGCGCGCGCATCCGCTCGGCCACGTCGTCACCGAAGGCGCGGGCGGCGTCGACGATCTCGTCGAGCTGGAGGTGGAGGTCGCGGAAGTTCTTGCCGACGACGTTCCAGTGGGCCTGCTTGCCCTGCAGGTGGAGGTCGGTCAGGTCGACCAGAAGGGCCTGGAGGTGGGTCGCGAGCTGCTGCGACGCACGGAACGGGGGGTGGCTGCTGTGCACGGTCTGGTGGCGTTCGATCGTCTCGGTCATGGGCCGAGCCTGCCACGTTTACTTGAATGATTCCAGAAAGGAAAGGCTGACCTCAGTCAGGACGCCGACAGCTGCGCGAGCTCGAGGGGCACCGACGACCGGGCGCCGAGCTCGGGCACCGAGGGCCGGGCGCCGTCGCGGACCAGCAGGTCGCCGATCGCCGCGATCATGGCGCCGTTGTCGGTGCACAGCCGCATGGGCGGCACCCGCAGCTCGATGCCGGCCTCCGCGCAGCGCTCCTCGGCCAACGAGCGCACCCGCGAGTTGGCCGCGACGCCGCCGACGATCACCAGGGTGTCGACCCCCTCCTGGCGGCAGGCCCGGATGGCCTTGGTGACCACGGTGTCGGCGACGCACTCCTGGAACGACGCGGCCACGTCGGCGACCGAGACGCCGGGGTCCTGAGGTCCGGCGACGTAGCGCGCGACCGCGCTCTTCAGGCCCGAGAACGAGAAGCCGAGCGCCGGGTCGCGCGGCGTCATCAACGGCCGGGTGAAGCGGACCGCGGTCGGGTCGCCCTCGCGGGCGATCCGGTCGATCGACGGCCCGCCCGGGTAGGGCAGGCCGAGCAGCCGCGCCACCTTGTCGAAGGCCTCGCCCGCCGCGTCGTCGAGGGTGTCGGACAGGTGCACGATCGGCGTGCGGACCAGGTCGTCGACGGCCAGCAGGCTCGTGTGACCGCCGCTGACGATCAGCACGATCGACCGGTCGGGCAGCGGCCCGTGCACCAGGGTGTCGGCCGCCGCGTGGCCGGCGAGGTGGTGCACGCCATACAGCGGTACGCCGAGCGCGAGCGCCGTCGCCTTGGCCGCGGCCACCCCGACGTGCAGCGCTGTGGCCAGCCCTGGCCCCGCGGTGACCGCGACCGCGCCGACCTCGTGCCACGCCAGCCCGGCGTCCTCGAGCGCCGCGCGCATCGTCGGCACCATCGCCTGCACGTGCGCGCGGGCCGCGATCTCGGGCACCACGCCGCCGAATCGGACGTGCTCGTCGATCGAGGAGGCGAGCGCGTCGCCGAGCAGCACCCCGTCCTTGACGAAGCCGACCCCGGTCTCGTCGCAGGAGGTCTCGATGCCCATCACCACCGTCATGACCGGGCCCTCAGCACTGCCACAGGAAGGTGGCGGTCTCGTGGGTGGTGCACGCGAACACGTAGCCGAGACCGCCACCGCCGAGGTTGATGCCGGTGGCGTCGTCGGCACCCTCCTCGAGGTGGGCCACGAACGGCATCGGGGACGCGCACGACGGGCAGGTCGGGGTCTCGTCACCCTGGATCCACTGCGGCTCGCCGCCGAGGCTCCCGAGGACCTGACGTGGGGACACGCCGTGCTGCTCGGCCCAGGCGGTGCGGGCGTCGCCGTACGACGGCTGCGCGACCTCGTCGACCCGTGCGGCGCTCACGGCGCCGAGGGTCGTCTCCCCGCGGGCGGGCGCGGTCAGCGGCACCAGCGCACCGCTGAACGCGTGGGCGCTGTTGCCGCCGGCGGCGGGGTCCCACTCGTCGCACATGCCGGGGTCGTTCTGGCACATGAACACCGAGACGGCCAGGCCGTCGGCGCTCGGCAGGTGGGCGAGGAACTGCATGGCGCCGTCGCAGGTCTCGCACGAGGGCCACGCGAAGCCGGCCGGGGCCAGGGGCAGCCCGCCGGTGCGCAGGGCGGGGCTGGCGGGGTCCGCCTCGCCGGCGTGGATCAGCAGCTGGGTCACGCCCGGAACGCTACCGCTCAGCCAGCGAGGCCCCCCGGTCGAGCGGGGGCCGTCCGCCGCGCGAGCGCGAGCGCCCGCACCTGCGGCGTACGCTCGGGACATGCGCGCGATCTGGAACGGCACCGTCATCGCCGAGAGTGACGACACCGTCGTCGTCGAGGGCAACCACTACTTCCCGATCGGGTCGCTCGACCCGGCCGTGCTGCGGCCCTCGACGGCCACGTCGCACTGCCCGTGGAAGGGCGATGCGTCCTACTACTCCCTCGAGGTCGACGGGCAGGTCAACGCCGACGCCGCGTGGTTCTACCCCGACCCCAAGCCGGCCGCCTCCGAGATCACCGAGCGGGTGGCGTTCTGGAAGGGCGTCGAGGTCGTCGAGTAGCGGTCCCGCTCCCGGCGTACGACGAGCGCGAGAGCTCCGCACACCCGGGTGTGGCGGGTGCGGTCCGCGGCCGGGAGGGTCGGGCGCATGGACCGGTTCACCGACTGGGTACTGAGGCACCGGCTGCTCGTCGCCCTCGGCTGGGTGGTGGTCGCCGTGGCCGGTGGTGCGCTGGCCCCGACGACGGTCGACCGGCTCAGCTACGAGTTCGCGCTCCCGGGGCAGCCGGCCTACGAGACCAACGTGGACATCGCGGAGCGGTTCGGCGGCGGGAGTGACGACCCGCTGGTCCTCGTCGTCAGCGGGCCGGACGCCGAGGGCCGGGCCGTCGCGCTCGCCCGCACCGTCGAGCAGCAGGTCGACGGCACCCGCACCGTGACCGCGCGCGACCCGGGCGCCGCGAGCCTGACCGGTCGCGGCGGGACCGTGTCGATGGTCGTCGTCCAACCCCGGGTCACCCCCGGGCCCGAGCCGTACGCCGCCTCGCAGCCCCGGCTCGAGCGGCTCGCCGCGCAGGCGCGGGCCGATGCGCCCGAGGGCACCGACGTCGAGCTGACGGGGTTCACGCTGCTCTCCGAGGGTGGCGCGTCGGGGGACCGGAGCGTCCTGGTCGAGGTGGTGCTCGGCGGGGTCGGGGCGCTCGTGGTGCTGGCGCTGGTCTTCGGGTCGCTGCTGGCCGGCGTGCCCCTGCTGGTGGCGGCGGTGTCGATCCTCGGCACCTACCTGGCGCTGCTCGGGCTCACCGGCATCACCGACGTGTCGTTCGTCGTGCAGTACCTCGTCGCGCTGATCGGCCTCGGCGTCGCCATCGACTACTCGTTGCTCATCGTCACCCGCTGGCGCGAGGAGACGGCGGGCGGGCGCGCCAACGACGAGGCCGTGCGGGCTGCGATGCGCACCGCAGGCGAGTCGGTGCTGTTCAGCGGCGTCACGGTCGCGGTGTCCTTGGCCGCGCTGGTGCTCACGCCGCTGCCGTTCCTGCGCTCGATCGGGCTGGGTGGCCTGCTGATCCCGCTGCTCAGCGTCGCGACCTCGCTCACCCTGGTGCCGGCGCTGCTCAGCGCGTTCGGCCCGCGGCTGACCTGGCCGCGCCGGGCGTCGAGCGACGGTCGGTCCCGGTTCTGGGCGCGCGTCGCGGCCCTCGTCGTACGACGGCGCTGGCTGACGGTCGTCGGGGCCAGCGCGGTGCTGATCGCCCTGGCCGCCCCGGTCGTCACGCTCACCCTCGGCTCGCCGCAGCTCGAGGGGCTCGAGACCGACGCCCCAGCGTCGCGCGCGGTGACCGCGGCCATCGACGACGGGGTGCCCGCGGGCGTGCTCCGTCCGGTCGAGCTCCTCGTCCCGACCGCCGACGTCGAGCGGGTCGGCGGTGCCGTCGGCGACCTCGACGGCGTCGGGGCCGTCGCCGCTCCCTCCGGCGAGGGGTGGAGCGACGGCGGCGACACGCTGCTCCAGGTGTGGCTCGCCGACGACCCGGCGAGCGACGCGGGCCGCGACACCCTCGACCGGGTGCGCGACGTCGCGACCGACGCCGGCGCGACGGGCGTCGGCGGCAGTCCCGCCGAGGACGCCGACTTCGTCTCCGCGGTCTACGGCAACGTCTACTGGGTGGTGCTGGGGGTCGTCGTCGTGACGTTCCTGCTGCTGGCCCGGGCGCTGCGCTCGGTCTGGCTGCCGGTCAAGGCGCTGGTGCTCAACGTGATCTCCATCGGGGCGGCGTACGGCGTCACCGTGCTGGTCTGGCAGGAGGGGTTCGGCTCCGAGCTGCTGTTCGGCCAGTCGGCGACCGGGGTGATCACGACGTGGGTGCCGATCGCGGCGTTCTCGTTCCTGTTCGGGCTCTCGATGGACTACGAGGTGTTCATCCTGTCGCGGATGCGCGAGGCCTACGACGAGCACGGCGAGACCGACCGGGCCGTCGTCGACGGCATCGCCCACACGGGCCGGCTGGTCACCTCGGCGGCGCTGATCCTGTTCCTGGCCTTCGTCGCGCTGTCGACGGTGCCGTCGGTCGAGGTCAAGATCCTCGCCACCACGCTCGCCCTCGGCATCGTCATCGACGCGGTGATCGTGCGTGGCCTGCTGGCCCCGGCGCTGGTCGCGGTGCTCGGCCGGGCCAACTGGACGATGCCGGACCAGCTCGCCCGGGTGCTGCGGGTCAGGCCTTCTTGATGATGACCAGGCCGACGGCGGCCGAGAAGGTGCACGCCTGCGCGAAGGTCGCCTTGACCCCCTTGTTGCAGCCCACCCAGCCGTTCTGCAGGCCGTAGCGCGACCCCCGGACGTAGATGCCGAACTCCTCCTTGCCGTTGGCGATCCCGGTGATCGAGAAGCGCCCGTCGGACGCGGTGTAGTCGTAGGCGAGGCGGTGGCGCTCGCCCGCGTCGTACGCCGCGACGTAGATGTTGCGCACCGGGCGGCGGGTGCCCCACATGACGACCTTGCCGGTCACCGTCACCGAGCGCGCGGCGGTCCCGGACGGTTCGCCCGCCGCCTGGCTGGGCGAGCCGATGGTCGTCAGGGCCGGCAGCAGGCTGAGCGCGGCGATCAGGACGACGGCGACGCGGGCACGGAGGGTCATGGACTCATGGTCGCGGTGACGCCGACCGGCTCGCCATAGTGCGAACGTGCCATTGACCGAGGTGGGGCGGGCGGTGGGGGCGAGTCGGGAGGACGGCTCAGAGCGCCGCGCGCAGCAGCGCCGTCACGCCGACGGCCGCCGCCGCGCTGACGACGAGCGGCACCCGGCAGAGCAGCAGGAGGGTCGCGACGGCGACGCCGGCCGTGTCGGCTCCCACGGCCAGACGGCGCTCGTCGGCGAACACCGCGGTGGCGATGAGCGCCGCGAGCAGCGGCGGGGCCATGGTGGCGATCACGCCGGTCGCCCAGGTCGGCAGCTCACGCCCGCCGACGAGCGCCGGCCCGATCGCCTTGGTGGCCGCCGCCATCACGGCGAGCGCGCCGATGAGCAGCCAGACCTGTCCCTCGCTGAGGTTCACGGCGTCTCCTCGGTCGGGCCGGCGTCACCGCGGACGGCGCCCAGCCCGATCAGCGCCGCGGCCCCGGCGGCGAGCACGGGGATGCCGGGCGGAGCGATCGGTACCAGCGCGACGGCGATCACCGCGCCGAGCGCCGCCGCCACCCGGGCTCGCGGTGTGCCGAGCTCGGCGATCAGGATGCCGACGAAGAAGGTGGGGAACAGGGCGTCGAGCCCGAACCGGTCGACGTCTCCCACGAGGTCGCCGACCAGCGCGCCGACCACCGTGCCGGCCAGCCACGCGACGTACTGCGGGATGGTCGTGCCGAGCATCAGCACCCGGTCGAACGTCCCGTCGCCGCGGTTGGCCAGCGCCCACGACGTGTCGACCACCGCCTGGCCCTCGACGGCCCGGCGGACCGGCCCGCCCGGCAGGGACGGCGCGAACGCGACGCCCATGGCCAGGAACCGCGAGTGCATCAGGGTGGCTGCGCCGAGCGCCGGCGCGATGCCGCCGCCGGCCGCCACGATCGACAGCGACGCGAACTGCGCCGACCCGGCGAAGACCAGCGCCGAGGTGACGATCGCCTGCAGCGCGGTGAACCCGGCCTGGACGGCCAGCACCCCGAACGACAGCGACAGCACGCCACTCACGGCCGCGTAGGGAAGCCCGAGCCGGACGCCGCGCCACAGGCCGGCACGCGTCGTCGGGTCCACCCGGCGAGCCTAGGGGCGGCCGGCTCTCAGCCCGTGATCGCGTCGAGGTCGCGGACGGCGTAGCGGTGGTGCTCCCACTCCTCCTCCAGGATCGTGTGCAGGCAGGAGCGGGTGGTCTCGGGGTACTCCGGCGACCACGGGTTGCGGCGCTCGACGTCGAGGTCGGCAGCGGTGACGACGGCGAGCAGCTCGCGCACCTGGGCCTGCTTCTCGGCGCGCACCGCCAGCACGTCGTCGTACGACGGGACGCCACTGGCGAAGACCGCCGGGTCGTAGCCGTCGGCGGCGTACTCGGCGTTGGGCTGGCCGATCGGGTGGTACGGCGCCTCGAGGCCCAGGATCGCGCCCCCCAGCCACGTGTCGGTCGCCATCACCAGGTGCCGCAGCGTCTGCGCGAACGACCACTCGCCGTCGACGCTGACGTCGGGGGTGGCAGCCGGCATCGCCGCGACGCGCTCGACGGTGGCACCCCAGGTGCGCTCGACCGCGTCCCACGCGGCCCGCAGCCCGTCGGGGTCCTCGGCCCGCCGCTGCTCGCGGCCCGGGAAGCGCCGGTCGAGCTCGGCGTCGACGAGCGGCGCCACGTCGACCCCGTTGACCAGCAGCGTGCTCCCGCCGTCGAGCAGCCACGGCGCGTCGAGGTCGGCACCGCCCAGCTCGACGGCCCGCATCACGACCCCGGACAGGTCGCTGCGCACGAACCTCGCCCCGCGCAGGTCGACGTCGGTGAACGTCGCGCCGCTGAGGTCGTCGGGCTCGGAGAAGGTCGTCATGGTGGCGACCCTGCCACTGATCGCGGCCGGCTGGGAGTGCCTGACCCGGCGGACTCCCAGACAGGACGCCCATCGGTTGGCGAGGCCTCTCGGGCCGCCGGGGCTCTACGCTGTCGACCGGACCCACCCTCGGTGCACGTCGGCAGGAAGGCCACGCAGAGGGCCCGACACGGAGGTGAACGTGAGCGTCCTGACAGACCACCTGGAGCGGCACCTGGGTGCGATACAGAGCGGATGGCCATCGCGAACGATTGGCTCTTCCAAGCCCTCCTTCCAGGTTGCGCAGTTCAGCAGCGGTTCGGGTCCGGGAACCGTTGGTTATGCGACGCTCGGTCTGCACCGCCAAGCACTGCGGTCACCCGCGTCCAACAAGCACATCCATATGGAACTGCTGGCCCTGCTTCCGACCTATCTAGAAGCCCATCAAGCGGCCGCGATCCTCCTGCAGGTGGGTGAGACGGTCGGCACATCCGGCCTGGCTTTGCTACGGGGGCACGTCATAGGGCCAGCCGGGCGGATCTGGGATGAATCCGAGATGACGGCCTTCTACGTGGGAATTCCGGTCTACTTCCCTGACGAGTTCGCCGGCGTCGTCGTCGACGGGGTAGATGTCGTGCTGGCGTGGCTGATCCCCATCTACAGCGCGGAGGCCGAATACATCTGGGGCGCGGGCTGGGAGAGCTTCGAGCAACTTCTCGCTGAATTGGATCCAGATTTGACAGACCTTCAGCGCCCATCAGTGGTGCCCTGATTGGTGCGTCTGCTGCTCTCATGCACGCCTCCGTCGCCATTTGGCCATATCGCTGCGCGGGCGCCTGGAGGTTCCGGGATCGAACCAATCGGCATACCCTGCGCTTCGTTTGCAATGGATTCGAGTCCAACGGCCCAGACTTCGTCAGATAGGTAGACCATGCAGGTCATTCACGTGGCACTCGAACAAGATTCGACGGGATATCCTCCGTACGAATACGAAGAACTTTTCGTCGATCCTGTCGGGCCGGGTCTGTGGAAGCTGCGGGTGTCCCCAGCCTTCTTGATGGGAGTGGCGCGAGGCGATGTCCTCCGAGCCGACAAGGACGCCAACGGGGTAGATTGGGCAACCCAGGTGGTGAGCACTGGAGGCAACTGGTGCAGCCGGGTCATTCCGTTGGGCGGACGGATCACATTGGGATCCGTGGTGGAGGAATTCGAGAAGCTGGGTTGCGAGGCACGAGAGACGGGGTTGGGTCTCGTCATCGTCGAACCCCAGCCTGACGCGGGCGTCAATCAAATCCTGGACAGACTGCAAAGTGGCCGAGTCGAGGGGATCTGGGACTTCGACCTCGGCGTCGACCCGCGAGCAATGTGACGTTGCCTCGTCAGCATGGTGGAGGGGGAGCAGCCATGCCGGTTGATCTGTAGACGAGCCTCCCGCATGGTGGGGATCGCCCCCGTTAGCCCCCGACCTTCACTGCGTTCGGTGGCTGCTTCGTCTCGAGCAAGGGATCTGCCCAGAGACATCTGTGAGTCCGCGCCAGTTGCGGGTGGACCTTGGGCAGGCCGGTCTGAAGTACTCGGGACTAGCGGGCTCGGATCGGGCCGAGGCGGCTGGTGTGCCAGGTGAGGGTCTCGTAGGCCCCACGGATGGCTCGGACGCGCACGCTGATGCGCCGACCACGGTCCGTGGGCCGGAGCTGGTAGGTGGCGCTGGTGGCGCCGCCGATCGGCTTTCCGTCTCGCTGCCACTGATAGCGCGGGCTGGAGAAGGGGTGGGTGACCGGCCTGCTCACCCGCAGCGTCGAGCCGACGGTGAGGTGTCCACGGACTCGGGGGCCGGACTCGACCTCGAACCGGCCGGGCAGGACCTTGTCTGCTCGCGGGGCGATGTAGGTGTAGGCCGAGGTGTAGCCCGGCTTGTCCGCCCTGACCCGCGCGGTGATGCGGGCGCCGAGGTCAGAGGGCCGGACGCGGTAGGTGCGGCTGTGCTCGCCGCTGATCGGGACCCCGTCGCGTGCCCACTGGTAGACGAGCCTGGCGGTGGAGGGGTACCACGTGCCGTGGCTCACGGTGAGGGTCGCACCGACGCGCGGCGTGCCGGACTGGACCGCACGGACGTCGGCGACGACGGAGACGGGCTCCACGGAGGTGTCCGCCCTGGTGTCGTCGTCGATCTGGACGACGACGTCGCGGGCTCGCTCGACGGTGGCGGCCCCGCCGGAGAACTCCGTGCGGATCGGCTGGCCCGCCGGTCCCCCGGAGTAGCGCAGGCGGTGGGGCCCGGACGGGGCCTGGAACCGGTAGGTGCCCAGCGCGCTGGTGACGGTCCTCTCGGCGCCCTGGTCGGCGTAGTCGGTGACCCACTCGCCGTAGTCGTCGAGGTGCAGCACGGTGACGGCGACGCCGCTGAGGCGCTTGCCATCGCCGCGTCGGACCGTGCCGGTGACGGTGCCCTGGGGGTGCAGCCCGACGGGGTCCACACCAGAGGTGTCGTCGCCCTCGGTCACGGTCACCGTGGTCGCGGAACGCGCGGCGCTGGTCGAGGGGCCGGGATCATTCCACCAGCCCTCCAGTCCGGTCTCGTCGGTGTAATAACGCACGACGTAGGTGCCGGGGTGCAGGCGTGGCACCCAGTAGTCACCGTTCTCGTCACCAGCATCGGCGTTGATCTTCACGTATCCACCGGGCACGGTGGGGTCGGCCGCGAAGACCTCGGCGGTTGACGTCGTCGAGAGGGGCTTTGGGTTGAGGGCTGCCGGATCGATGGTCCCGCTGATCGAACCGCCGGCGCTGAGCTGGGGGTCGAGGTGCGTGAGCCGACCGGCATCGACGACGACCTTGGTGGAGGCCCCGCGCGTGGCGACGTCGCCCCACCACTCGTCGGCGACACCAGGGAAGCCGGCGAACTTCACCCAGTAGGCGCCGGGGGGCAGGTCGACGTCGAAGACCCCGTCATTGGTGACGTCGTGCCAACCGTTTTGCGTCGACGACGCCGGGTCGACGGGGTCGACGTACACCATGTAGCGCGAGTCCGGTCGGCCGTCGGCTCGGCTGATGACGCCCGAGATCCCTCCGGTGGTCGCAGCCCGCGCCTCGACGGTCGGTACGACGATGCCGCTGAACGCGGTGACCAAGACCACTGCGGTAGCAGCCAGGCGTAGTGCGGGGAACTTCTTTTGCATGATTTCCTAGAGCGAGTTGGGTCGTGAGTTGTGGCACCTGGAGGCGTCGTCGGGAGGGGCGCTAACTACCGACTTGGACGGCGAATACGTGGAGGGCACCGGCGCCCGGCGTGCCACAGCCTCCGGTCGTGTAAGTGGTGCCGACGCGTGGCAGCGTGACGGACTTGACGGTGTTCCCGGTGTAGTTGGCGTTGATCGGGAATTTGAGTACGTAGAGCTTCGGACTCCCGGTCGTGACGCGGCTGGTGCCGTTGAGGTAGTGCGACATGGCAACAGTGTCGGCTGAGGTTCCGGAGTTGGAGAGCCAGTCGGGGACTGTGAGGAGCGGTGCTGATGACGTAGCGAGTGTTCCATCTGCGAGCTTGTAATACATGGTCAAGTCCTGCCCGAATGCGCCGCCGACCGGTCCGCACGTCGAGGTCGCGAGGAGGTAGATGAAGTTGCCTCCTTGGTTAGCAGGAAGATTGATGGTCTGCCCGGACGAGATGACATTGTCCTTGGTGTTGTTCGCCTGCGGCACGTTCTTGAACGTGGTTCCGCCCGCGGAGAAATCCCCACCAGGTACGAACCCGATGTCATCGAGCGCTGCCCGCGACAGCGAGGTGGTCCCGTTTGTGCTGAGGTCGAACTTCGACGCGGTGGTGGTGCCGATTCCCTGGTTGTCGAAGGCGGCGCTGAGGGAGGAGAAGTTGGCCTGGCGTAGCAGTGCGACGGTGAGGGAGTCGAGAGCGGCGGAGTAGCCGTTGTCGGCGTAGTTGTCGAACGTCTTGGAGCCCCAGGTGCCGTCGTAGGTGTGGCTGACGGAGTTCGGGTTCTTGCCCACGATGTCCACGGACAGCTGGTAGGGGTGGTTGGCTTCCAGCAGGACGCCCTGCTGGGGTAGGTACTCGCCGAGAGGGACGTACTTGAACCCGGTCGTCGCGGAGTAGGTGTCGACGACGAGGCGGTCGACTCGGTTGGTGCCGTAGATCGGAAGCCGGGTGTCTCCGGTCGTCGGGTTGGGGTCGACGAGGGTGAAGCTGAGCTTCCCGAGGTGGTTTGCCGTTGCCAGTCGGGCGCCGAGCGCGTAGTAGCCGGCGACGGGGACGGAGAAGGTGTAGTCGACCGTGGTGGGCGCAGTGGGTGTGCCGCGGTTGGCGATGATCGCGGCGTGCTTCCCGCCGGACCAGGCGGAGCCGACGGCGCTGTTGTAGGTGGTGGCCATCGCAGCGGGGTCGGGCTCGGTCTTCGGTGTGGCCGTCATGTTCTCGAACTCGACGACGTTCTTCCCGGTCGAGCCGTTGAAGGTGCGAGGGACGAAGAAGTCGTAGCTGTCCGTGGAGTCCGACGTCAGGTGGGAGTGGCTGAACGCCTTGATGACGATGTTGTGTTGCTGGCCCCCAGGCAGTGACCCCGCCGGGATTCGGATCGTGGCCCTGCCGGCCGTCGCCGGGACGAATCCCATCAGTCCGGTGGTGGCGGTGTAGGAGTAGTCGCACCTGGCGTTGATGACGGCTAGTGGCGTGCCCGCGTCGATGCTCCAGGAGAACCCTGCGGTGTCTGCCGACCCGGTGGCGATGAAGGTGCCCTCGGCGTTCTCCGCAGCGCCCCAGTAGTCCTCGGGGTAGGTGTGGCTGGTGGTCACCGGCACGTCGGGGATGACTGTCTCCACGGTGAACCGGTACCAGTACGACCAGTCGGAGAAGATGTCGCCGACGACGGCGTCGCGTGCGGTGGTCCGGACGCGGAAGCCGTAGTCACCGGGTGGCAGGCGCGCGGACGTGTTGCTGTTCTCGCTGGCGATCGACCACGAGGCCGTGGTTCCCGAGGCCTTGGGGACGCCGCTGTTGTGGTAGCGCACCCGGGTCGGGTAGTTGGCGTCAGGGTTGCGCCATACCTCGAAGTAGTAGTCGAGGGACAAGTGGCTGGAGCTCTGCTCCTCTGACGTCGCGTACAGGGTCGGGGTGCTGTCCGAGGCGTACCTGGGTTGCCCCGCGCACTCGATCGGACCGTTGATGCTCAGGTTGGTGGGGGTCGTCGGCGTGAAACCGTACGTCACGACCAGGCGGGGGTTCCTGGAGAACTTCTTCCAGTAGTTGCGGTTGTCGGTCGCCGGGGCGGCGAGGGCGAACTGGATGGCTCCGTCCTCGGCACTGGCAGTGGTCTCGACGTAGCTCCTGACGGCAGCGCTACTGAAGGCGAGGGTGGCGGAGGCGTTGTCGCCGTACCCGGCGTTGGAGGAGATGGTCTGCAGGTCGGAGTAGATCGGGCCCGGCCAGTTGGTGGAGGAGGTGAACGCTCCTGCCTTGTGGAGCTCGACGGGCTGACTTGCCGAGGTGGCGCCGTAGACCTGGGTGGCGAAGACGGTGGCGTCGATGATCGAGGCGTCGGCGCCCGACTGCGTGAGCGCGTTGATGTTGAAGTTGAAGTAGGAGCGAGCGTTGCCCTGGATGGCGGTGTTGCACTCGTAGCCCCAGTCGCAGTAGCCCACACGCATCAGCTGGTTGGCGTCGTCGTAGTAGTTCCACCCCTTGCTGTGCACGGTGAGGTAGTGGGTGCTGCCCTGGTCGTATCCCGGGTCGAGGAAGAGCGGGTACTGCACGGTGGGGTCGGTCAGGACGGCGGCCGGCGGCGCGAGGGTCATCTCGACGCTGGAACCGTTGCTGGTCGGACTGGTGTGCAGGCGGCGGATCTTGGCGTTGCCGGGGGTGCTCGAGCCGGGCTCCTCTCCAGCGTCGTCGGGCGTGTGGGAGTCCCACATGACGGCGGGGGCGCTGGTGAAGACGGGCCCGTCGGCGTCGGACGCCACGATGCTGCCGTCGTCATCAGTGGACAGATCGGCGTTGGTGCTGGCGGTCGTGACCTGTGGCGGGTCGGCGATCAAGGCGCTCGCGGCGGCTTCGTCCTCGACGACCAACGCCTGGGTGAACCCGGAGGTCTGCGCGGTCAGGACCAGGTCGACACCGGGGCGGACCGCCGGGTAGGTGACGGTGTCTCCGTCGAGCACCGGCTCGGGCAGCGGAGCCTCCCACCGCACCTCGATCACGACGTCAGCGGTCTCCGTCGACCCGGGCTCGGTCAGCCGGACCATCGGGTCGCTGGATCCTCCGCCGGAGAACACGATGTCGCTCGTCGTGGCGACCGGCGCCACCGTCCCCTGCGGGGTCTCCTGAAGCGTGGTGTCGATGGGAGCCCAGTCCCCGTCGAGGCGAGTCCGCACGGCCTCGCGGTAGCTGGTGAGCTCGAACGTGCCGTCCGGCATCGCGACGACCTGCTCGGTCTCGGTCGTCAGCTCGGGCACCACCGTCGGAATCGTTGGTACCTCGGGATCCGCGGCCACGGGGGTGCCCGTCGTGTCGTCCGCTGCCGCTCTCGGAACGGCTCCTGCCGGCGTCAGCAGGGCACACAGCAAGGCGGCCGTCGCAGCGGCCGCCAGGCGCCTCGGTGAACGGGCATGGCGAAGTGAAATCACAGAGAGGCTCTTTCGGGGAGATCGGCGCAGCGGTGGTGCGCCCGAGCGGTCGATGCTGACGCCGCCTACCGAAACAGACGTGGGTCGCTGGCAGACCGTAGGACAAGTCGGCCGCTCGCGCAGGGGAACAGGGATTTGCACCGAGAATCGAGGGAGATTTCTGGGGTGGTCTAGACCGGTGAATCTGCGATTCGGCCAGCCGGACAGTGCCAGTTAGGTTCTGCGCGCTCATCTCGCTGCATTTCGACTCTCGGGGGTATCCGTGCCATGAGGCACCCACTCGCTGCTGCACTCACCGGCTTCCTGGCCATCGCCCTCGTCGTCCCCGGACTCAAGGATGTCGACGCTGCAGCCACCGAGAAGGGCATCTTCATCGCGAAGGCGCCCCAGGAGAAGCAGCTGCCCCACGAGACGATCGCGCCCGCCAAGCGCCCGTCGGCAGGCAAGAGGACGCCGGACTCGAGACCGTCGACGGCCGTCGAGCTTCCCGGTGCGAGCTCAGCACGCGTGACCCTGCCGTGGACGAGCCGAATGACGAGGGCTGGTGACCTGCCGGTGCGGGTGGGGCTGCCGCGCGCGAGCGGCACACCCACGAACCCCGCGGCATCCAAGGCGGCATCGTCCTCGACCGTCGAGGTCCGGATGCTGGGAGAGACGGTTGCTGACAGGGCAGCCGTCCCCGGCGTCATGTTCACGCTCCGACCCACCTCGGGCGCCGGCGGCTCGACCAGGGTGGAGCTCGACTACAGCACGTTCGCAGACGCCCTGGGCGGCTCCTGGGGCAGTCGACTGCACCTGGTGAGCTACCCAGCCTGCATCCTGACGACGCCGAGCGTGCCTGAGTGTCGTCAGAGCGAGCCCGTCGAGGGAACCAACGACTTCGACGACGAGACCCTGAGCGCAACGGTCAGCCTCGACTCGTCGGCACCGAGGTCCGCCGAGAGCCGCGGGACCACGAGTGCCGCCCCGGCGGTGGTGATGGCTGCCGTGGCCGGCGCCAGCGGCGCCGAGGGCTCGTTCACGGCCACCTCGCTCTCCGCATCCGGCTCCTGGGCAGTGGCCGGCTCCACCGGAGGCTTCGCCTGGGAGTACCCGCTGACCCTGCCCGCCGCCGGAACAGGGCAAGGCGTGACCCCGGATGCCTCCGTGGGCTACAGCTCGCAGATGGTCGACGGTCAGAACACCACCTCCAACAACCAGAGCTCCTGGGTCGGCCAGGGCTGGTCCTACGAGGGCGGCTACCTCGAGCGGACCTACCGGCCGTGCGCGGACGACAAGTCGCTGCCGGACGCGAAGGAGACCGACGACCTGTGTTGGGCCGGTCCCATCGTCACCCTCCACATGCCCGGCGGATCCACCACCTCGCTGGTCAAGGACGACGACACCGGCGAGTGGCACGGAGACTCCGACGACGGCGAGCGTGTCCAGCTGCTCACCGGCGCGAACAACGGCGCCTGGTCCGGTGAGCACTGGGTGGTCACCACCACCGACGGCACCCGGTACACCTTCGGGATGAGCCGGCTGCCCGGGTCCACTGCGGACGAGGCAACCGACTCCGCGTGGACGGTCCCCGTCTACAGCCCTCGCTCCGACGACCCCTGCTACGACACCGCCGGCTTCGCCGAGTCGCACTGCGACATGGCCTACCGGTGGAACCTCGATCTCGTCGAGGACGTCCACGGCAACGCTGCCGTCTACGACTACGCCGTCGAAGGCAACTACTACTCCTCGACCGCCGACGCCGCCGACGCCAGTGGTGACCGGCTCCGCTACGACCGCGGTGGGTACCTCACCTCGATCCGCTACGGCCTCAACACCGCCGGTGCCGGACTGTTCAGCGGTTCGTCGCCCCAGCGGATCGACTTCACCGTCGCCGAGCGGTGCTTCGTCACCGGGAGCAGGACCTGCAACGAGGACGACTTCAAGGTCGCCAACGCGGAGCGTTGGCCTGACGTCCCGATCGATCAGGCCTGCAAGGCCACCGGATCCTGTGACAACCATGCCCCGACGTTCTGGTCGCGCAAGCGCCTCGACACGATCACCACCAAGTACCTCGACGGCACCGAGAACAAGAAGGTCGACAGCTACGACCTGGTTCAGCACTTCAGCGGCGACACCGGCGACGAGCTGCTCCTGGACTCCATCACCCGCACCGCCTGGAACGGCGAAGCCCCGATCGTCAGCCCGCCCGTCACCTTCGACATGTCCGGGCGCGCCAACCGGGTGGAGAACAGTCACAACCTCCCGCCCATGTTCCGCTCGCGGCTCCACGGCATCCACACCGAGACCGGCCAGACCATCTCCGTCAGCTACAGCGGCGACGACGGTCAGTCCGGCCGCGCCAAGCCCCTGTGCACTGCCTCGACCCTGCCGGCCTCGGTCTCCGAGAACACGAGCGAGTGCTACCCGGTGCGCTGGACCCCGCCCTACGAGGACGAGATCCTCGACTACTTCCACAAGTACGTCGTCACCCAGGTCAACGTCGAAGACGCCCAGGCCACCGCGCCCGACCGGATCACCACCTACCACTACCTCAACTCGCCCGCCTGGCACTACGACGACAACGAGGTGCTCCGACCGAAGTACCGGACCTGGTCGCAGTTCCGCGGTTACGCCCAAGTGGAGACCCGCACCGGCAACGCCAACAGCGCCGCCTCCGGCAGCCCTGACGTCTGGACGTCGTCCAAGGCCTTCTACTACCGCGGCATGGACGAGGACCGACTGTATGGCGGTGGGCGCCGCCAGGTCACCATCAAGGACTCCGAGAACATCGACCGCGACGACGACGACGCCTTCACCGGCGAGACACTGGAGACCCAGTACTTCAACGGCGTCGGTGGCGAGCTGGTCACCAAGACCATCCAGACCTCCACGATCGCCGCCACCACCGCAACCCGGAGCCGCGGTTCTGACCTCGACCCGGTCAAGGCCCTGATGGTGCGTCCCTCTACCTCCACGACCTACACCACCAAGGCCGCCGGCGGGTTCACCACGTCCGGCACGACCTCGAAGTACGACGCTCAGGGCCGCGCCGTCGAGGTTACCTCGACAGCCAGTAGCGCCCCGACCAGCTGCATCAAGACGACCTACGCAGAGAACCTCACCACGTGGGTGCGTGACAAGGCCCGCGAGACCACGACCTACGAGGACACGTGCCCGACCAAGGCCACACCCTCACCGCCCATCCGTCGTGCCAGTCGCACCTACTACGACGGATCCAGCACGCTCGGAGCCGTCACCCAGGGCGACGCCACCCGAAGCGACGCGGCGAAGTCGCTCACCGGGTCCACCCCTAACTGGGTCAGCAGCACCGCCGACTACGACCCCTACGGGCGCCCGCTGAGCAGCACCGTGAACAACCCCGATGCGAGTCCCAGCACCCGAACCACCACCACGACCTACAACCCGTCCGGTCGTGGCGCCCTGCGTGACATCCAGACCACCCTGCCGCTGTCCACCCACAGCACCCGGACCTGGTTCGACCCTGCCCGCGGCAACGCGACCAAGACCACCGACGTCGCGGGCCTGGTCACCGAGGGCGAGTACGACGCCCTGGGACGCCTCACCTCGGTGTGGCGCCCCGGTCAGACCAGGGGCACGGACCCCGCCACCGAGACCTACACCTACCTGGTCCGCCCTGACGAGCCGATCATGGTCACCAGCAAGACCCTCGTCGACCGCGGCAACGGCGCCGCCCTCTCCTACCAGACCCGCGTCGTCATCTACGACGCGTTCGGTGAGATCCGTCAGGCTCAGGCCGACGCAGCCGGCGGAGGCCGCGTGGTCACCGACAACTTCACCGACTCCCACGGATGGTCGGTGAAGTCCTACGACCACTGGTACACCGCGGGCGCCCCTGAGACCAAGCTCATCGGCACCACGCCCTCGGGCATCGACGACTGGAAGACCACGACCTACGACCCGGCCGGGCGACCCACCGTCGTGACCGGGCGCAAGCGGGCCAGCACGATCACCTCGACCACTCGCACCATCTACGGCGGCGACCGGGTCACGACCATCCAACCCGCGGGCGGGGTCACCACCACCGCCATCGTCAACGGCCGAGGAAACCAGGTCTGGTTCGACCAGTACCTCACCCCGCCCACCGTCAACGGCAACGTGGTCTCCGGGGGCACCAAGCAGCGTCAGAGGTACGTCTACGACAGCATCGGACAGCAGCTCCAGCAGGACACCGCCTACGGCGTCACCGGCAAGGAGGCGACCTGGACCAACACCTACGACCTGCTCGGTCGAGTGACCTCTGCGGTCAGTCCTGACTCCGGCAACACCCAGACCGAGTTCTACGACACGGGCGAGGTCAGGACCCGCACAGACGCGGCCAACCGCGTCGTGGCCTACACCTACGACGCGCTCGGGCGTCCCCTCACCCGCCGCACCGGATCGGTCACCGGGGCCGTGCTGGCCAGCTGGGACTACGACACCTTGATGGTCGGCATGCCGACCTCCTCGACCAGCGTCGAGAACGGCTCGACCTACACCCGCACCGTCACCGGCTACGACTCACGCGGCAATGCCCTCGGCACCACCGTGGGGCTCTCCGACTCCGGGTTCAAGACCGCCTACACCAGCAGCCAGACCTTCACTAAGACCAACCTGCTGGCGACCTCCACCTACGCCTCGACCCTCGACGGGACCAAGGGCCTCTACCCCGAGACCCTCACCTACAGCTACGACGCCCTGGGCAACCCGACGTCGATGTACGGGCAGAACTCCTACGTCACCCAGGCCGACTACACGCCGTACGGCGAACCCAGCCGTCAGGTCCTCGAGACCAACAACGAGACCATGACGATGATCTGGGAGCGCGATGCCAAGACCCGCAACATCATCTCCACGAGCTTCTCGGGCAGCACCTTGGCGGCACCACAGATCGAGGCGACCAAATACAGCTACGACGCTGCCGGCAACATCATCAAGACGGTCAACCAGCAGGGCAGCCTGACCGGGGGGCCCGTCCAGACGCAGTGCTTCGACTACGACGGCATCCGTCAGCTCGTCGGTGCCTGGTCGTCCACCGACGACTGCGCCACCAACCCCGCCGACACCGACACCACGTCCAAGGTAGGCGGCCCCCAGCCGTACTGGCTGACATTCGACTACGACGCGGGCGGCAGCCGGACCAGCCGGGTCAAGCACACCCTGCTCAGCGGTGGCACCGACTCCAGCATCAGCTACACCATGGGTGCTGGTGGCCGGGTCCATGCCCTGGCCAGCACGAAGGTCAACGGCACCGCGTCCACGTCGTACACCTACAACGCTGACGGCGCCATGAAGACCCGGGTGACCTCGGCTGGGACCACCAACTTCGCCTATGGCCCCGAGGGTGCGCTCGCCAGTGTCGCCACCCCGGGTGGGACGAGCACCTACGTCGAGGACGCCGAGGGTGAGGTCCTGCTCCGCAAGGACCCCACCTCCACCACCCTCTACCTGCCCGGCCAGGAGGTGAAGGCAGCCAGCGACGGCACTCTCGCGGTGACGAAGTACTACTCCTTCAACGGCCGCAACGTCGCGATCCGGGAAGGCAAGTCGGCTGCGAAGTACGTCATCCCCGACATCGCCGGGAGCAACCAGGTCTCCGTCGACCCCGTCAACGGATGGGCCGTCAGCCGGCGCTACCTCGACCCCTTCGGCAACACCCTGGCCAACTCCGGAGGAGCCGCACCCGGCACCCTGCCTGGGTCTCGCACCTTCTTGAACCAACCAGCCAACGCGACCACCTCACTGGTCGACATGGGCGCGCGGCTCTACGACCCCAGCATCGGACGCTTCACCAGCGTCGACCCGGTCCTGAGCCCCAACGACCCACAAGCCGCCAACGGCTACACCTACGCCAGCAACAACCCCGTCAACTTCACCGACGCCAGCGGGCTCATGCACCTGGCGACTAATGCCGACGGCGGCCGACACGGCAGCAGCTACAACAGCAAGCCCCCGCCACCCAGCTTCATGGACGGATTCATCGCCGGAGCCGGCCAAGGTGCCATCGAGCTCATCGACTCCATCACCCCCTCCAAGATCGTCGAGGGCCTCAAGAACCTCATCAAGCACCCCCCGAACCCGATCGCCTTCTTTAAAACGGTCGTAAAGAGCGTCACCCACTTCGACGACTTCAAAGCCATCATCAACGCCTGGAACGACCACAACGAGTTCGCGATGGGCCAAGCCCTCGGCAAGCTCCTCGTCTCCGTCGGCGGCGACCTCGTCTCCACCATCCTCGGAGCCAAAGCCGCCAGCATCCTTAAGGACGCCCTGAAGGCTGCACCATCCACTCCGGACCTACCAGACGCACCCAATCAGGTTGATGCTCCAGAGACGCAAAGGAACGGCTGCATGTCGTTCTCGGGGAGTACGGTGGTATTGATGGCGGACGGGTCGAGGAAGCCGATTAATGCGATTCTAGTCGGTGACATCGTCCTCGCCGGTGATCCGAATACCGGTAGGACGGGATTGCGGAAGGTGACCCATGTCTGGGTCCACCACGACGACCTGTTCGAACTGGAGATCGACGGGCAGGGGCTTCTCACGACCGAGGATCATCCATTTTGGTCCGAAACCGACCAAAAGTTTGAGCAAGCACAGGATCTAGAATTGGGTGAAGTCGTAGTTGGTTCAGACTCGAGGCTGCTGCGGGTGACTAGTCCAATCGACGTCAGCACTCGGATGAACGCATTGGCTTACAATCTGACGGTCGACGGAATGCACACCTATTTCGTCGGAACTCGAGGCGTACTTGTTCACAATGATGGTGATGACGAGGAATTCAACATCTCCGGGGACTATAGGGGCAGGATTGATACGTTCCCTTCTTCTGGCGGGCAGGCATATTTCGAGGTGCATGTCTTCAGAAAGGGAATTGAGGTCGGAATCTATGGAAGCAATGGATGGATTGGCAAGCACGGACACTCGGCCGATATGAGGTTGAACGACTCGGTGGAGAACCGGTTGAAGGGGGTTGCGGTCGACTTCCTTCGGAAGTCGGGTCGACTTGGGCAGGACGAGTCAATCCAGGGCGATTCGTGGAAGCGTCCGCATGTAGGAGAAGCGTGCTAATTAACCCAACAAGATTTATCGAGGGCGGGTAGTGACAGGCTCTCAAGAGACCTCGAAACTATATGGCGCTTTTTCTGTAAGCCAGCCAGCTGCCTATGGGAGTCCGACAAATTGCGACCTATCCCAACATCGCAACTTCTTCGCGCACTGCCGCGTGAGGGATTCCCGAGTGAAATTGTTTGACGACCTGTACGCGCGGATTCCTTCGTTATGACGCTGTCGCAGATGCGGGGGCTCTCGTGCCATCACTGCGGCGGCGTCCCGAAATTCCGAGTCTTGTCGACGTTGTGGAATTGCCGTAGGCATGGTGGTTGATAGAATCAACGAACCTGCGCATTGAGGGGAGTCGACGTTTACCTGCCTTTCACTCTCACCGCGACCAGCCTTGAGACCGCACTGATTACCTTTCGTGGACAAGTGCCTGTCAACTTCGTCTCGACGTTCGGAGTGAGATGAGCTCGTCGCCAGATTCGCTATGGGTCGCACGGTAGGTTGCGCCTGAGGCGCCCAGATGGGAGGTTGATGTCATGTTTTTGTTGCAGTCTGACGGCCGCACTGACGAAGGCTTCGCGGCCTACCGGGACTATGTCGCGGCGAACGCCGCGCAATTTCCCGCAGGCGCGCTTCAGTTGGCGCAGTCGGATTGGTACTTCGGTCCCTTCGACCATCGGGGCCCGCACGGTTCGCGTCTCGAGGCCACCTCGATTTCTGAGCGTCCAGGTTCGGGAGACCTGCATTGGCACAACAGAATCGTCTCGATCCAGGTAACTCTTCGGGGGGCGCACGACGATGGACTCATCGTCCTGAAGTACCCGACGGTTCACAACTATCGGCTTGACACCACGAGCGTCTCGACAGGACACGCGGACTGGCGATACGACGAGTTGCGGCTCGATGATGCAGGGCACCTGGTCCACGAGGTTGAGTGGCACCTGGCGAGCGACACTGCGCGGTGGTTGATCGTGGCCGACGACATCGAGATGGAGTGGCGCCCCGATGGCGGCGAACCGCAGACCATCGCCCCCCACGCCGCCTCGCGATGGCCCGATCACCGCGAGTGACCTTGGCGCGTCTCTCGTGGACGGCCACTGAGGCGGCGCCGGCTCGAAGCCGTCCGACGTGGCTGACGCCATGCATCGCGCAGTCTGCGGCGAGCCGAGCGTCGGGGACGCTCGACGTTCGCCGAGGAGCTGACGAGCCGGATGCCTCCACCTCTCAGTCCGAACATGAGGGCGTGGCGGGCTCCTGAATGGGCCGTAGAGACTGCGGTGTCACCTGGTCGATCGGACGGTGCAGGTCCGGCCCATACGGGAAGGCCGTGTTGAACGCCGCTCCCACCAGTATGGCCGCCAACCGCACCACGACCCTGTTCGCGGCCCTCCAAGCTGGCCACCGCTGGGCGCCACGACGCACTGATGAGTGGCCGGCGGTCCAGGGAGAGCGTCAATATCCGCATCTCATGCCAGCTTGTGGTTATCGCAACGCCAGGCATGGTTGTGCATATTCACAGATCCGACTAGTCTGCGTATATACGCGGGAGAGGTGGAACGTGGAGCCACGAGCAGAGCGCCGGTGGGCCATCGCGCACACCCCGGACGACTTAGGCAGGTTCCTCGCGAAGCGCCGCAGCGAACTTGGTTGGAAGCAGCAGGAGCTAGCCGCCCACCTGGGCATCCCCCCGCGGTACCTTCACGAGATCGAGGCCGGCAAGGACACACTCGCCTACACCCGCCTCTTCGCGCTCCTTCGCGAGCTTGACGTGGAGCTCCGACTCGAGACCGTTCCCAGGGCTGACACCACCTTCGGCGGCAACGAGCCCCTGCACGCTCAGGTCGAGACCTCACCGAAGCCACCGGCGGCGCCAACTGCTGACACCAAGGGACCTGCGGCTGGCACGAGCGCCCCACGTCCCACACCGGATGCCGACGATCCCCCGGGAGGCGCGTGGGGCGGTCTCGTCTACGGACACAACCAGGCAGCGAGGAATGCTGTCGACGCGTTCTTCCACGACTTCGACACACCCGAGAGCAACGAACCGCCGCCCCAGCCTGACGTCGCGGCCACCCAGGCCGAGTCCGCACCGACATGACCGCCGACGCCCTGGATCTGTGGCTGTACGACACCCGAGCCGCCCGCCTGACCCGAACCCGCCGCGACCTGCCCCAACTCGAGTGGACGACAGAGGCGATCGACCGATGGGGCGAGGGGAGCCGGGTCGTCAGCAACCTCTTGCCCGTGGGTGCCCACGCCTACCCAGGTGCGGTCAAGGCGTTCTTGGACGGCTACCTACCTGAAGGCCAATCGCGGACACACCACGCCGTCGAGGCTGGCGTCGACAGCGACGACACGTTCGGTCTCATCGCGACCTACGGACGCGACATCGCCGGAGCGATCATCGTCGTCGGCGAAGACGCATCCCCCACGCCCGCTCACGCGCAGTACGTGCCCCTCGACCAGACATACGTCGCTGAACGACTCTCGAAAGCCAGCCGCCATACCGGGCGCCTCGATGCTCGAGACTCCTTCTCGTCCCTGCCCGGGATGGTCCCGAAGATCCTTCTCCACCGAGATGAGCAAGGGTGGCTTGCATGCCGTGGCGGCGCGCCCTCGACATGGATCATCAAGCGCTCTCACGACGCAGACGGCCCAGCCGCCGACGTCATCGACACCGAAGTGCTGGCGTTGGCGTGCGCAGCACGCATCGGACTGGGCAACATCACCGCCGAGATACTCCACCTCGGCGACATGCGAGCCATTGCCGTGCCTCGCTACGACCGTCGCGTTCTCGCAGACGGAACGATCGGGCGCGTCCACCAAGAGGACCTGGCCCAGGCGATCGGACTGAACACCGGCGACGCGAACCGCAAGCTTCAACGCGGCGCAGCAACGATGCCGTCGCTCGGACATGCAGCACGAGTTCTTGAAGCCTCGGGTTCCACCACCGACCCCCTCCTTGCCCTCGTGACATTCAACTTCGCCCTCGGCAACACCGACATGCACGCCAAGAACCTCTCGTTCCTGCGGTCGCCGACCGGTCGAGTGATCCTGGCGCCGGCCTACGACGTCTCCATGCACCTGCACGCGCCAGACCACAACGGACAGGTCGCGATGCAGATCAACGGCAAGAACTACTTCGACGACATAGGTGTCAGCGACCTGCAGGCCGAGAGCAGGTCGTGGGGGCTCCCAGTCCCTCGAGCCACTGCCACCATCGTCGAGACCTTGGCGAGCTTGGGCGCCGCCTTGCTGGCTGAGCGTGAGACTGGCTCTCATCCAGGCGTCACAGAGCACGCTTGGGACCATGTTCAGGCCCGCGTCGAAGCGCTCGTCAGGGATGCATCTGATCGGAGCTGACGACCCTGGCGGCCACGCTCCGGCACGCATAGGTGGACGACGGTGAGGGAGTGGTGACGACTCCGGTGATCCCGACGGCTGCCGCGACCACGGCGCACATCAGTGGGCCATGTCGACGAAGCGCGAGTAGTGGCCCTGGAAGGCCACGGTGATGTCGCGAGTGGCGCCGTTGCGGTGCTTGGCGACGATCAGGTCGGCCTCGCCGGGGCGGGTCGACTCCTTCTCGTAGACGTCGTCGCGGTGCAGCAGAATCACCATGTCGGCGTCCTGCTCGAGCGAGCCGGACTCACGCAGGTCGCTCATCATGGGGCGCTTGTCGGCGCGCTGCTCGGGACCACGGTTGAGCTGGGAGAGCGCGATGATCGGCAGCTCGAGCTCCTTGGCCAGCAGCTTGATCTGGCGGGAGAACTCCGAGACCTCGAGCTGGCGGGACTCGACCTTGCGGCCCGAGCTCATCAGCTGCATGTAGTCGATGACGATGAGCTTGAGGTCGTGGCGCTGCTTGAGCCGGCGTGCCTTGGCCCTGATCTCCATCATCGTCATGTTGGGGCTGTCGTCGATGAACATCGGCGCCGACGACACCTTGCCCATGTGGCGGGCGAGCTTGTCCCAGTCGCCCTCCTGCATGTTGCCGTTGCGGATGTGGTTGAGCGGGATCTTGGCCTCGGCCGACAGCAACCGCATGGTGATCTCGGAGCGCGTCATCTCGAGGCTGAAGAAGCAGCTGGTCATGTTGTTGGCGATCGACGCCGAGCGGCACAGGTCGAGGGCCAGGGTCGACTTGCCCATGGCCGGCCGCGCCGCGACGATGATCATCTGGCCAGAGTGGAGACCGTTGGTGAGGTCGTCGAGGTCGGCGAACCCGGTCGGGACGCCGTAGAGGCCGGCGTCGCGGTTGGAGATCGCCTCGATCTCGTCGAGGACGCCCTCCATGATGTCGCTGAGCGGGGAGTAGTCGTCGGAGCTGCGCTTGTCGGTGATCTGGTAGATCTCGGCCTGGGCGCGGTCGACGATGTCGTCGACCTGGCCCTCGCCGGCGTAGCCGAACTGGGCGATGCGGGTGCCGGCCTCGACCAGCCGCCGCAGGATCGCCTTCTCGTGGACGATCTGGGCGTAGAACTCGGCGTTGGCGGCGATCGGGACGTTGGCGGCCAGCGTGTGGAGGTAGGACGCGCCACCGACCTTGGCCAGCTCGCCACGGCGCTGCAGCTCGGCGGCGACGGTGATCATGTCGACCGGCTCGCCCCGGCCGAACAGGTCGATGATCACGTCGTGGATGACTTCGTGGCTGGGCCGGTAGAAGTCGTTGCCGCTGAGCACCTCGGAGACCTCGGCGACGGCGTCCTTCGAGATCAGCATCGAGCCCAGGACCGACTGCTCGGCGGCCATGTCCTGCGGCGGGGTGCGGTCGCCGGCCGAGCGCGGCGCCTGGCCGGGCTCATAGGCGGCGGGACCGTCGCCCCAGGGGTCACCAGGACCGTCGTAGGACGGCGGCTCGGGGAAGCCCCGGTTGTCGGACTCGGTGAGGCTCACGCACGCTCCCGCGAGATGGCTGGTGGGTGGACTGGTGAGACCGACCGTAGGGGCGACCTCCCCCAGGAACGCCGGGCGACGATGCGCCCCGCCGGGGGATCTGCGTCGAACCTAGGGTCCGGACGCCGCCGGGGACAGCGAGTCGTCCACAGGGCCCTGTGGATAACTCGCGACTCGCCGTGGACGACACGCACGATGGTGTGCACAGCCTGGGGAGGAGCCTGTGGACGAGTGTCGGCGGTGAGTGTGAAAAGCGGCTCTGACCTGCGCAGACGTCGTACCACACCGTGTGGAGGGAAAACTCTCACCGGAAATCTCGTTCATCTCGAGTCCACCCCGGTGTGTCCTGCCGGTATGTCGACACCGCGGCCCGCCAGGACGCTCATCCACAGAGGAGGGTGAGTTTTCCACCGGGCACCTGGTGCCGATTCCCGGACACCCACCTCACTAGTGTGCTAGCGGTGGGCAGGCTGCGCGGGACCGACCGGGAGATCCTGCGGCTCGCCGGCCCGGCCTTCCTGGCCCTGGTCGCCGAGCCGCTGTTCCTGCTCACCGACGCCGCCGTCGTGGGACACCTCGGCACCGCCCAGCTCGCCGGTCTCGGCATCGCCGCCGCCGTCCTGCAGACCGCGGTCGGGCTGTGCGTGTTCCTCGCCTACGGCACCACGGCCGGGGTGGCCCGACTCCTGGGTGCCGGCGACCGCCGCGGCGCGCTCGCCCTCGGCCTGGACGGCATCTGGCTGGCGATCGGCCTCGGCGCCGTCCTGACCGTCGTCGGGGTGACGCTCACTGAGCCGCTCGTCGCCGCCTTCGGGGTCGAGGCCGACGTCGCGGCGTCCGCCGTCACCTACCTGCGCATCGCCTTCCTCGGCACCGCTCCGCTGCTCGTCATGCTCGCTGCCACCGGCGTGCTGCGCGGGCTGCAGGACACCCGCACCCCACTGGTCGTCGCCGTGGGCGGCAACGCGCTCAACGTGGTCCTCAACGTCGTGCTCGTGTACGGCGTCGGGTCGATCGACGGCCTCGGGATCGCGGGCTCGGCGTGGGGCTCGGTCATCGCCCAGGTCGTCTCCGCCCTCGCCCTGGCGTACGTCGTCGTGCGCGGGGCCCGCCGCCACCACGCGCCGCTGCGCCCGGACCTCGCGGGGGTGCTGTCGGCCGCGCGGGCGGGCGTCGCCCTCGTCGTACGCACCCTGACGCTGCGCGCCGCGCTGCTCGTCACGACGTACGCCGTCGCCCTCGGCGCCGGCGGACGACCCGACGAGGTCGCGACGCACCAGCTCGCGATGACCCTGTGGGGGCTCCTGGCGTTCGTGCTGGACGCCATCGCGATCGCCGCCCAGGCCATCACCGGGCGCGCGCTGGGTGCCGGCGACGTCGAGGGCACCCGCGCCCTGACCCGCCGGATGGTGACCTGGGGCTGGGCCAGCGGCCTGGTCACCGGCGTGCTGCTCGCTGCGGCCAGCCCGCTGCTGGCGCCGCTGTTCACCGACGACCCGGACGTGCCGGGCCTGCTCGTGCCGGTACTGATCGTCGCGGCGATCGGCCAGCCGATCGCCGGGGTGGTCTTCGTCCTCGACGGGGTCCTCATCGGGGCGGGGGACGGACGCTACCTGGCCTGGGCGGGCCTGGCGGTCGCCGCGGTCTACGCGCCGCTGACCCTCGCAGCCGCCGCCTGGTGGGACGCCGGCCTGGTCAGCGTGTGGGTGCTCTTCGCCGGGCTCTTCATGACCGGGCGACTGGTGACGCTGCTACGCCGGGCCCGGGGCGACGCCTGGCTGCGCACCGGTCCTACCCTGGCGGCGTGAGGCCACTGCAGTCGATCGCCCTGGGCATGGCGGTGATCCTGCTGCTGGTGGTCGTGGGCGACGGCTACGACGTGCTGGCCAACCCCCTCGGCTGGGTGCTGGTCGTCGTGGGCCTGCGTCGGCTGCCGCCGACGGTGGAGCTGCGGACGACGCTGCTGTGGCTCGGCGTGCTCGCCGGGGTCGTGTCGGTCCCGCTGTGGGTCCCGGCGTTCGTGGACGCCCTCGACGACCTGGACGGTGCCGACGAGTCGATCGCGTGGCTGGTCAACCTGCCCCAGTTCGGCTGCTACCTGCTGCTCGCCCACGCGCTGTCGCGCACCGCGGCGGCCGCCGGCGATCGGGGCGCCGCGGCCTGGTGGCGCAGCATCGCCCTCGGCCTCGGCGCGGTCGTCGCGCTGCCGGTGCTGATCTTCGGCGGCGGGCTCGACGGGCTCGACGTCCTGGCCGGCCTGCTCGTCGGCCTGGTGCCGACGGTGATGATCGTGTTGTTGTCGGTGCACTCGGGCCGGTCGTGGGCCGGCGCCCCCGCCGACTAGCCGGACGTCATACGGTCCGGTGCCTCGGGCTACCGCCGCGTATGACGCACCTACCCCACCCCGCACCCCACCCGGTCCGAGCCCACCCACCACAGCACGACGGCCGCCCCACCGGAGTTCCGGAGGAGCGGCCGTCGAGAGCCGTGGCAGCGAGCTGCGTCAGGCGGGGATGACGTTGAGCGACACGGTCGCCGAGACGTCGTCGTGGAGCTTGACCGCGATGGTGTGGGCACCGAGCGACTTGATCGGGTTGGTGACCACGATCGTGCGCTTGTCGAGCGTCTCGCCGGAGACCTCGGTCAGCGCCTCGGCCAGGTCGCCGATCGTCACGGTGCCGAACAGGCGGCCGTTGGCGCCGGAGCGGACCTTGACGTCGACCGGGGCGGCCTCGAGCTTGGCCTTGATCTGGTCGGCGTGGGTCTGGTCGCGCACCGAGCGGCTGGCGCGGGCGGCCTTGATGGAGTCGACCTGCTTCTGGCCACCACGGGTCCATCGCACCGCGACGTTGCGCGGGATGAGGTAGTTGCGGCCGTAGCCGTCCTTGACCTCGACGATGTCGCCGGGCGAACCGAGGCCGTCGACCTCCTGGGTGAGGATGAGCTTCATGTCAGTCGACTCCTCTCAGCGGCCGGTGCTGGTGTAGGGCAGCAGGGCCAGCTCGCGGGCGTTCTTGACCGCGATGGCCACGTCGCGCTGGTGCTGGACGCAGTTGCCGGTGACCCGACGCGCGCGGATCTTGCCGCGGTCGGAGATGAACTTGCGGAGCAGGGTGGTGTCCTTGTAGTCGACACCGGTCGCCTTCTCCTTGCAGAACTGGCAGACCTTCTTCTTGGGCTTGCGCAGGATTGCCTTGGCCATTGTGGTGCTTCCTCTCTAGAAGCCCGGCTCGCGCCGGAATGGTTGAGGTTGGATGGATGGAGTTAGAACGGGGGCTCCTCGGAGCCCACGCCGGGAGCAGCCCACGGGTCGTTGGCCGGCGGACGTCCGCCACCCTGACCGCCGCCGGACGGCGCGCCCTGGCTGGGAGCCGGGCTGGACCACGGGTCGTCGGCCTGACCGCCGCCGCCACCGCCGGAGTAGCCGCCGGCGTTGCCGCCGCCGCCTCCACCGGAGTAGCTGCCGCCGCCCCCGCCGCCGGAGCGGCCGGCACGGACGACCTTGGCGGTCGCGAACTTGAGCGACGGGCCGATCTCGTCCACGTCGATCTCGAAGGAGGTGCGCTTGTTGCCCTCGCGGTCCTCCCACGAACGGGCCCGCATCCGGCCGTTGACGATGACCCGCGCGCCCTTCTGGAGCGACTCGGCGACGTTCTCGGCCGCCTGGCGCCAGATGGAGCAGCGCAGGAACATGGCCTCGCCGTCCTCCCACTCGTTGGTCTGCTTGTTCAACGTGCGGGGCGTGGAGGCGACCGTGAAGTTGGCCACCGCCGCGCCGGAGGGGGTGAAGCGCAGCTCCGGGTCGTCGGTGATGTTGCCGACCACGGTGATGACGGTCTCGCCGGCCATGTCAGTCTCCCTTGGGTGCTCTCGGTTGGTCCTGCAGCTGTCGGTGTGCGCTCATCGTGACGCGCGGTACCGACAGTCGCCAGTGCTCATCCACAGGACGGCCCCGGCGGGGTGGCAGATGGTGCTGGTACGACGCTCAGTGAGCGTCGGGACGCATCACCTTGGTGCGCAGGATCGAGTCGTTGAGCCCGAGCTGACGGTCGAACTCCTTGACCGTGGCCGGCTCGGCCTGCAGGTTGATGACGGCGTAGATGCCCTCGGCGTTCTTGACGCCGTCGGCGTTCTTGATCTCGTAGGCGAGGCGACGACGGCCCCAGACCTCGATCTTGTCGACGGTTCCGCCATCGTTGCGGATGACGTTGAGGTACTTGTCGAGCGACGGCTCGACGGTCCGCTCCTCGAGGCTGGGCTCGAGGATGACCATCACTTCGTAGGCACGCACTGTGGTCGTGACCTCCTGTGGACTTCAGCGGCCACGGTCTCTCCGTGGCAGGAGGGTGGAGCATCGATCGTCCCGTTGCAGACCCGTCGGTGGGCGCGGACGAGGACAGGGAAGATTAACAGCGCCGCGCCGTGGCCGCGCAATCCCGGTCGGGCCAGAGGCGGTGCGAGCCTGTGGATGACGCCCGACGGCCGTCCCCGTCCCGTGGCACCGTCGGACGCGTGCCGTACGCCGACCCGCCCCTCGCCGGGCGCTACCACCTGCTCGAGGAGCTCGGCGCCGGTGCGACCGGCACGGTGCACCGGGCCTGGGACCTGCGCGAGCAGCGCTTCGTCGCCGTCAAGCTCCTGCGCGCGCACGCCCGGGCCCCGGACCCCGGTGACCACCGCCCGTCCGCCCGGCTGGGGTGCTTCGTGCGCGAGCAGTCGGTGCGGATCACCCACCCGCACGTCGCGGCGCCGACCGGCTGGATCGCCGACGACGACCGGGTGGCGCTCACGATGGACCTGTTCGGCGGCGGGTCGTTGGCCGACCTGGTCGCCGCGCGGCGCGGTGAGCCGTTCGGGGCGTCGTACGTCGCGGTGCTGCTGGGCCAGCTGCTCGACGCCCTTGCCGCGGTGCACGCCGCGGGCGTCGTCCACCGCGACGTCAAGCCCGCCAACCTGCTGCTCGAGTCGACCGGACACGGCCGACCGCACCTGCGCCTGGGCGACTTCGGGGTGGCCGCGGTGGTGGGGCGACCCCACGACGACGGGCCCCTCGGCACCCCCGGCTTCGCCGCGCCCGAGCAGCTGGCCGGCGCGGCCCCCGACCCGCGCCAGGACCTCTACGCCGCCGGGGTCACCGCCCGGCGGCTCCTGGGCCGGGCCCCCGGGCCCCTCGACGAGCTGGTCGCCGACCTGGTGCAGCCCGATCCCGACCGGCGGCCGGCCTCGGCCCGCGAGGCGCGGCACCGCCTCGACATGCTCGGTGTGGTCCGTCCGCTGCGGTGGCCGCGGGTCCCCGACCGGTGCGGTCCGGGCGTCGTCCCCGTCCCCGCCGCCGTACGACGCCCCGGGCACGCTCGGCCGGTCGCGCCCGCCTGGCTGCTCACCACCGGGTTCCTCGCCTCCGCGGCGACGACCTCCACGACGGTGTGGCTGCTGGCCGGTCGCTGAGGAGTCTCAGCCGATGTCGGGGAAGACGACCGGGTTCTCGGCGGCGACCTCGCCGTCCTGGCCCAGCGAGAGCACCGCGGTCAGGCCGGGCACCGCGGCCTGCAGGGTGAGGGGCGCCGAGATGCAGGTGGCGGCCTCGTCGCCGTCCCAGGTGCCCGACAGGGTGTCGACACGGGTCCCGTCGGCGGTGACGAAGTCGATCGACAGCGGCAGCCCGGACGGGACGCCCTTGAGCGTGAACTCGGCCTGCACGGTGTCCTTGACCGACACCCCGGTCAGCTGCTGCGGCGACGCCTTGCTGCTGGAGCCCTGGCACTTGCCACCCTCCTCGGTGGCCCAGCCGTTGGACGTCGCGACGGCGTCGGGGGGCAGGCCGGGGTCCTTCGGCAGCTTGTCGAGGTAGGGCGAGACGTAGTCGGGGTCACCGCCCTTGCGCGCGATGTCGATCACGGCGCGGGCCAGGTTGACCGGCACGATGAGGGCCGAGCCCTGGGTGATCGAGCCCGCGTCGACCGAGGCGGCGGTGATGACCCGCGTGTTGAGGCCGATGACCTGACCGGCGTCGTTGATCGCGGGGCCGCCGGAGTTGCCCGAGCCGAGGCGCACGTCGCTGTCGATGGCCCCGCGCTCGGTGCCGACGACGGGGTCGGCCTGGAAGGTGGACACGACGCCCTCGGTCACCGTGAGCGGGCGGTCGCCCTGCGCCGCGACGTTGCCGATCGCCGGGTAGCCGAGCGCGCGGATGCGGTCGCCGGTGCGTACCTCGTCGCTGTCGCCGAGCGGCAGCGGCGCCGGCAGGTCGAGGTCGTCGGGCGACACCTTGGTGCCGTCGAGCTCGGCGTTGATCTGGAGCACTGCGAAGTCGAGGTAGCCGTCGGACACGATCGGGTTGGCGCGGTAGGTCGCCTTGGCCGGCTCGTCGTCGTCGCCGGTGGTGAGGGACACCTCGAGGAACGCCGGGTCGTCCTCCGAGGAGCCCTGCCCCTCGGCGTTGGGATCGCCGACGTGGGCGTTGGTGAGGATCAGCCCGTCCTCGCTGATGATCGAGCCCGAGCCCGACCAGAGCACCTGGCCGGACTCGTCGACCGCCTGCAGCAGGACGGCCGCCGCCTTGGCCCGCTCGAGGGCCTCGGCGCGCTCCGCGTCGGTGTCGACCCCGCCGCCGCCGGCGACCTCCGGGCTGTCGTCGCCGCCCACCAGCGAGACCACGCCCCAGGTGATGCCGGTCGCCGCGAGCACCAGGGCCACGACGGAGGCCGCCAGCACCAGGCCGCGGCGGCGCTTGCGGCGCTGGATGCCGGCAGCGGCCTCGCGTGCGGCGATGACCGGCACGACCTCGATCTCGTAGCCGGCCGTCGGGTGGCCCAGGCTGATCTCGACGGGCTCATCGATGCGGAACGACGTCACCTGCTCGCCGTCGACGAACGACCCCGCGGTCGACCGGTCGATCCACCACCAGCCGTCGGGTCGCGGCTCGACGACGGCGTGCAGCCGCGAGACGGCCTGGTCGTCGGCGTGCACCTCGAGGCCCGGGTCGCGCCCGATCCGCACCGGGACGCCGCCCGGGAAGCGCAGGTCGCCCCCGACGCGCCGGCGTACGAGCAGGCCGGGACCGCCGAAGCCCGGGAACCCGCCGAGCCCCCCGGTGACCACCGTCTGCTCGAGCAACGGGTCGGCCGGCCCGTAGGCCGGGGTGTACGCCGGACCCGCGGGCTGGAACGGCGGCGCGGTCGGGATCGGCTGGGTCGGCGGGGTCGGCGAGAACGGCTGGCCGAAGACGGGGGCCGGGGCGCCGTACGACGGCGGGGGCGCGGGGGGCGCCGGTGCGGGGGGTGCCGGTGCGGTCACGGTGACCGTGACCTGGAAGGAACGGCCCTGGTCGCCGAGCCCGATCGTCGTGGTGCCCTGCAGCGAGGCCCGGTCGACCCGCTGCCCGTCGACCCAGGTGCCGAGGGTGCTGCCGACGTCGACGACCTCCCAGCCTTCGCCGAGCGCGCGGATCTCGGCGTGGCGGCGCGAGACCGACGGGTCGGTGCTGACGATGTCGGCGGACTCGTCGCGACCGATCCGGAAGACGCGGGCGCCCTCGGTCGTGTCGGCCGACCAGGCGCGGTCGGCGGACTGGATGCGGATGCTGGTCATGGAGGCTCCCGGTGAGGCGAGGTCGCGGCTGCCCGAGACGCGCTGGCAATCGTAGGCCCCGTTCCCGGCGGGGACGCTGCTCACACCCACGTCGCACCCAAGGGTCCGGGTCCCACCACCGTGGCGACCGTCGGTGGTGCTTCCTACAGTGGTCGCCATGAGCGAGATCGCCATCGGCGCCCACGTCGACCAGACCGACCCGATCGCCGAGGCCGCGGCCCGTCAGGCGCCGCTCGTGCAGTTCTTCCTGGGCGACCCCCAGAGCTACAAGGGCCCCGAGATCCGTTACGCCGGCGGTGCCGAGGGGCTCAAGGTCGATGCCGAGGCGGCCGGCGTCGACCTCTACGTCCACGCCCCCTACATCGTCAACGTCGCCACGACCAACAACCGCATCCGCATCCCCAGCCGCAAGCTCCTCCAGCAGCACGTCGACGCGGCGGCGTCCGTCGGCGCCAAGGGCCTGATCGTCCACGGCGGCCACGTCGGCAAGGACGACGACCCCGACACCGGGTTCGACAACTGGCGCAAGGCGATCGACGCCACCGACCTCAAGCTGCCCCTCCTGATCGAGAACACCGCCGGTGGCGACAACGCGATGACCCGCTACCTCGAGCGCATCGGCCGGGTCTGGGACGCCATCGCCGCCACCGAGCAGGCCGACCGGGTCGGCTTCTGCCTCGACACCTGCCACGCCCACGCCGGCGGCAACGCGCTCGAGACCGTCGTGGCCGACGTCCTGGCGATCACCGGCCGGATCGACCTCGTCCACGCCAACGACAGCCGGGACGGGTTCGACTCCGGCGCCGACCGGCACGCCAACTTCGGCGCCGGCAAGATCGCCCCCGACCTCCTGGCCGCCGTGGTCCGCGACGCCGGGGCGCCCGTGGTCTGCGAGACCCCGGGCGGCGCCGAGGAGCACAGCGCCGACTTCGCCTGGCTCCGCGAGCGCCTCTAACCTCGAGTGGTGACCTACGACGTTCGCGCGACCACCCCGGCCGAGCACCTCGCCTACGTCGACGCCCAGCGCGCGGCCAGCTTCCTGCAGACCCCGGCGTGGGGCCAGGTCAAGGCCGAGTGGCGTCGCGAGTCGATCGGCTGGTTCCGCGCCGGGAGCGACGAGCAGGTCGGGGCCGCGCTCGTGCTCTACCGCCAGCTGCCCAAGGTCAAGCGCTACCTCGCCTACCTCCCCGAGGGTCCGCTGCTCGACTGGACGACCGACGACCTCGGCGCGCTCCTGCGGCCGCTGGCCGCGCACCTCAAGGCGCAGGGGGCGTTCGGCGTCCGCATCGGCCCGCCCGTCGTCACCCGCCGCTGGGACGCCGCCGCGATCAAGGCCGGCATCGCCGACCCCGCCTGCCGCCGCCTCGGCGACCTGGCTCCCACCGACCGCGACGCGGCCGGCGCCCGGGTCGTCTCGCAGCTCACCGAGCTCGGCTGGCGTCCGCAGGCCGTCGAGGGCGGGTTCGCCGCCGGCCAGCCGCGCCACGTCTTCCAGGTGCCGCTGCGCCACCCCGACGGCACCGCGCGCACCGAGGACCAGGTCCTCGCCGGGATGAACCAGCTCTGGCGTCGCAACATCAAGAAGGCCGCCAAGGCGGGCGTCGCCGTCCGCCAGGCCCAGGGGCCGATCGGCGACGCCGACCTGAAGGCGTTCCACGACCTCTACGTCCACACCGCGGCGCGCGACCACTTCACCCCGCGCCCGCTCGGCTACTTCCGCACCATGGTCGACGCGCTGGGAGCCGAGAGCCCCGACCGCCTCCGCCTGTGGTTCGCCCACCACGAGGGCGACCTGGTGGCCGCGACCATCGCGATCCGCGTCGGCGCCCACGCGTGGTACTCCTACGGCGCCTCCTCCACCGACAAGCGCGACGTCCGTGGCTCCAACGCCGTCCAGTGGGCGATGCTCCAGGACGCCCTCGCCGCGGGCGCCGACGTCTACGACCTGCGCGGCATCACCGACACCCTCGACGCCGACGACCCCCACGCCGGGCTGATCCAGTTCAAGGTCGGCACCGGCGGCGAGGCCGTCGAGTACGCCGGCGAGTGGGACCTCCCGCTCCACCGCCCGCTCTACAAGGCGTTCACCGTCTACATGTCGAGGAGGGGCTGACATGGGTCTCACCCTCACCGTCGACGGCCCGCGCTGGCGCGACCACCTGCGGGCCTACGCCGACGCCGCGCCGGGTCTGGTGCCGGTCGTCAAGGGCAACGGCTACGGGTTCACCCCCGGCCGGCTGGCCCGGCGCAGCGAGTGGCTCGGCGTCGACACGATCGCCGTCGGCACCTACGAGGAGCTGCCCGAGGTGGCGTCCCGCTTCGACGGCTCGCTGCTGGTGCTCACGCCGTGGCGTCCGTTCCTGCCCGACCTCGACCCGGCCCTGGCCTCCCGCGTGATCCACACGGTCGGTCGCGTCGACGACGTCGATGCGCTGCTGACCCGCCAGCCCGGCGCCCGGATGGTCCTGGAGCTCCTCACCTCGATGCGGCGCCACGGGTTCGCCCCCCGCGGCCTCTGGGAGGCCGCCGGCCACCTGCGCCGCCACCCCGGCGCCCGGCTCGAGGGCCTGGCGCTCCACCTGCCGCTGGCCCAGGGCTCCCACCTCGGCGAGGTACGCCGTCACCTCAACGACGCCGTCGGCGCCGGTCTCGACGGGCTCGACACCGTCTGGGTCAGCCACCTCACCCGCGACGAGCTGACGACGCTGCGCTCGTCGTACGCCGACTTCACCATCCGACCCCGCGCCGGCACCGACCTGTGGCTCGGCGACCGCGGGGCGCTCTCGGTGACCGCGACGGTGCTCGACGTGCACGAGGTCGACCGGGGCGACTCGTTCGGCTACCGCGGCCGCACCGTGCCCAAGTCGGGCCACCTGTTGGTGGTCAGCGGCGGCACCGCCCACGGCATCGGCCTCGAGGCGCCGATGGGTGACTCCTCGATCAAGGCGCGGGCCTCGACGCTCGCGCGCGGCGGCCTCGACGCGGTGGGCTTCGTGCGCTCGCCGTTCTCGATCGACGGCAAGCAGCGGCTGTTCGCCGAGCCGCCCCACATGCAGGCCTCGATGCTGTTCCTGCCGGCCGGTGCGCGGGTGCCCGACGTGGGCGACCAGATCGACGTCCGGGTCCGCTACACCGCCACGACGTTCGACACGATCACGGTGTCGTAAGACCGCAGGCACCCCGCGAGGAACGAGCGCGTCGAAACCACCGCAGCCGATCTCGGGACTAGACCACGACCGGCTGGTCCGCGTCGGCCCCGTCGCTGCGGCGTACGACGTCGTCCTCGGGCCACCACACGGAGCGGACGACCATGGCGACCAGCCACAGCGTGCCGACGACGTGCACGGCGATGGCGAGCCAGTAGAAGCGGGGACCGGTGTCGGCACCGGACGACAGCAGCCCCCCGCGCCACCACCAGGACATCGCGAAGTAGACGACCTCGCAGGCCTGCCAGATCAGCAGGTCGCGCCAGCGCGGGTGGGCGAGGGCGGCCAGCGGCAGCAGCCACAGCGCCTGCTGGGGCTCGTAGGACAGCCCGAGCAGGAGCACCCCGGCGACCAGCAGCAGCGCGACCTGGCTGAGCCGCGGCCGGACCGGGGCCAGGAGCACCAGCGCGGTCACGCCGAGGAACCACAGCCCGACGAGCGTCCACGACACCGGCAGCCCGACGTCGCGCGTCAGCCCGGAGGTCTGGGCGACGACCGTCCAGATCGAGCCCTCGTCGGGCCCCCGCTCCCAGGCGGCCTGCCAGAACCGCTCCCACTGGGGACGACCGCTGAGGAAGGCCGGCGCGTTGAGGACGGCCCAGGCGGCGGTCGCGGTCACCACCGGCGGCAGCAGCGCGGACGGGCGGCGGTCGCGCAGGCACACCAGCGCGAGGGCGAGGAGCAGCAGGACCGGCCACACCCCGGCGGCGGCGCCGGCGCCGACGAGCGCACCGGCGAGCGCGGTCCGGCCCCGAGACCACGCCCACAGGGCGCCGGCCACGGCCGCCACGGGCAGCAGGTCCCACGAGACGATGCCGGCGAAGGCGAGGACGGGGGCCGCGGCGAACACCCCCGCGTCCCACGGCCGCCGCCGGTGGGCCGCCGCCAGCGCCGCCGTGGCGAGCAGGGCGAGGAGGGCGAAGCCGACGGCGTTGACGACGACGAACAGGCGCCGCTCGTCGTCGACGGCCCCGCTCTCGGCCAGCGTCGCGCTGGGCTCGCCGTAGCGCACGCCCACGTCGGGCGAGCCGCTGAGCACCTGGGTCACCCGCGCGGCGGCGTAGGTCCACAACCCGACCGCGGCCGGCTCCTCGGTCACGGGGTAGCGGAGGCGGGTCTCACGGTCGCCCGACCACGGCCAGGCGAGCTCGACCAGGCCGTTGCCGGAGTAGGCGTCGGGCACGTGGGAGACGCAGGCGTGGGTGTAGCGCGACGCGTCGGTCATCGACCAGCCGTCGTCGGCGCAGGCCGTCTTGGAGACCAGCCCGAGCGCGAAGGTCAGCGCCGTGATCGCCAGCAGGACGCCGAGCACCGACACGCCGGCCCCCCGCCGGGGCCCCGCGTGGTCGCCCACCGGGCCGCCGACGACCTCGCTCAGCGTGGCCACCACCCCGTCGTCACGGGTGGGGTGGACGTGGGTCACGCCCGTGAACCTAGCGCTCGCGGCGGTACGTCGCCCGCGGGTTGGCGGCCGGCGCCGTGGGGTTGGACGGGGCCGGCGACGTCGGCGGCGCCGAGGTGGGCGGGTCGCTCGTGGGGCAGCCGAGCAGGCCGCACGGGTCGGTCGTCTCGGGCGGCGTGGGCGCGGTCGACGTCGGCGGCTGCGTGGTCGCCGGCGCCGACGTGGGCGGCGGGGTCGTCGGCGACTCGGCCGTCGGCTCCTGGGTCTCGGACGTCTGCGGCTCGCTCGGCAGCGAGGTCTGCGGCGGGACGTACGGCGCGTGCCCGTCGTCGGGGGCGTCGCCGTCGACGTTGGCCGGCTCGGGGAAGTCCTCGACCTCGACCCCGTCGAGCTCGCGGGTCATGATCGCCTTCCACGTCTTGGCCGGGTAGTTGCCGCCGAAGTAGCCGAGCTTGCCGTCGTCGGTGGCCGGCAGCCAGCCGTCGAGCTGTCCGTTGCCGGGCCCGCGGACGTACATCACGGCCGTCGACAGCTGCGGGGTGAACCCGACGAACCACGACGACGACACGGCGCCGCCGGTCTTGGTGGCGGTGCCGGTCTTGCCGGCGATCGGCCGGTCGTCGTCGAGCTTGGCCGACATCCCGGAGCCTACGTCGGCGGTCTGCTGCAGGGCGTAGGAGACGTCGGAGGCGATGTCGGCGTTGAGCGCGCGCTTGTCGGTGACCTTGTGCTCGTAGAGCACCTCGCCGTCACGGTCCTCCACCTTCTTGATCACGTAGACCTGGGCCGCGACGCCCTCGTTGGCGATCGTGGCGTAGCCGTTGGCCATGTTGATCGGGCTGACCGTGGCCGAGCCGAGGGCGACGCCGGTCTCGGGGTTGAGCTCGCCGGACGTGGTCGGGATCCCGAAGGGCTTGGTCTTGCTCGCCTTGGAGCCGGGGACGCCCATGGCCTGAGCCATCCGGATGATCTTCTTCGGCCCGTCGTTCATGGAGTCGGTGAGGTCGATGTAGGCCGTGTTGATGGACTTCTCGGTCGCCTCGAGCAGGCTGACCGCGGGGCCGTAGTCGCCGGAGCCGCCCTCACCCTGGTTCTCGAACTCGGTGCCGCCGACATCGATGGGGGAGTTGCCGTCGAAGGTGTCCTTGAGGGAGTAGCCGTCCTTGAGCCCGGCCGCGAGGGCGTAGGGCTTGAACGTCGAGCCCGCCTGGCCGCCGGCGATCGCCCAGTTGATCTGGGACTTCAGGTAGTCCTGGCCGGCGTAGAAGCCCCGCAGGGCGCCGGTGCCGGGCTCGACCGTGGCCGCTGCGGCGTGCAGCTGGCTGGGGCTCTTGAACTGGTCGGTGCGCTCGGTGGGCTTGACCTCCTCGATGCCGGCCTGAACCGCCTTCATGATCTTGGGCTGCAGCGTGGTGGTGATCCGGAGCCCGCCGCCGTCGATCTCGTCCTCGGTGAACGGCGAGCCGTCCTTCTTGTCCAGGTCGAGCAGCTGGTCCTTGATCAGGGTCAGCATGTGGCCGCGCTGGCCGCCGTAGGCGCTCTGCGCCTTGATCTTGGGGAACTTCGGGAGCTGCTTCTTGGCGGTCTCGGCGTCGGCCTGGGTGATGTCGCCGGCCTTGGCCATCCGGTCCAGCACGTACTGGAAGCGGCCCTTGAGCCGGCGCCGGGTGTCGATGCCGTCGGCGGGGTCGAGGTCGTTGGGGTCGTTGAGCACGCTGGCGAGCACGGCCGCCTCGCGCAGGCCGAGCTCCTTGGCAGGCTTGTCGAAGTAGGCGTTGGCCGCGGCCTGGATGCCGTAGGCCCCGCGGCCGAAGTAGATGGTGTTGAGGTAGCCCGCGAGCACCTGGTCCTTGCTCTGCTCGCGCTGGATCTTCAGCGACAGGATCGCTTCCTTGACCTTGCGCTTGTAGGAGCGCTCCTGGTTGAGGTAGAGGATCTTGACGTACTGCTGGGTGATCGTCGAGGCACCCTGGGTCGACCCGCCGCTGGCGTTGTTGAAGACCGCGCGCACGATGCCCTTGGTGTCGATGCCGTTGTTGGAGTAGAACGTCTCGTCCTCGGCCGCGACGACGGCCTGCTTCATGACCTCGGGCATGTCGTCGAAGGAGATCGACTCGCGGTTCTGCAGGGCGTAGCGGCCGACCTCGGTCTTGCCGTCGTCGTAGTAGACGATCGAGGCGTTGGTGAGGAACTCGGCGTTGGGCTCGGGGATGTCGGTGGTCCGGTAGAGGTAGATGAACCCACCGACGGCGACGAGGGCCAGCACCAGGCCGGCCACGGTGCTCCACAGGAAGAAGCGCTTGAGCCGGCTCTTCCAGGTCTTCGGTGGCCGGTCCTGCTTGGCCACCTTGCCCTTCTTGGGCGAGCGGCCGAGGCGTGCGCGCAGCAGCTCGGGCCAGCTCATGTCGGCCGTGCGCGACGTCGTCGCTCCCGCTGCCTTCCGCTTGCCTGCCAAGATCTCGGTCCCTTCACCAGTCGATCACGTGCTCGCTCGTGCGGTACGCCGTCGGGCGGCGCAGCAGCCCAGAGTACGGGCGCCTCGGGAGGCGGCCTCAAATGCGCCGTACGACGACCCCGTCACACGCGCGAGTCGAGGCGGGCCGCGCTGGGGCACCTGCCGTCCGGCCCCGTACGGTCGCCCGCGAGACATCGGAAGTTTCTGTTTCGCGGATATATCGCTACGATATGTCGTATGGCACGCCGCGCAGAGTCCATCGAGCTGGCAGTCCTCGGACTGCTGCACGAGGGACCCATGCACGGCTACGAGCTGCGCAAGCGGCTCAACCTGATGCTCGGGTGGGGACGCGTGCTGTCCTACGGCTCGCTCTACCCGGCGCTGAAGAAGATGCTCAAGGGCAGCCTCATCGAGGAGCTCGCACCGGCCCTGACGCCGGTCTCGCGGCGGCCCCGGATCGTCTACCAGGTCACCCCGGCCGGCACGCAGGAGTTCGAGCGGCTGATGGCCGACATCGGGCCGGCGGCCTGGGAGGACGACAACTTCGGCATCCGGTTCGCCTTCTTCGGGCGCACCGACATGGAGATCCGCCTGCGTGTCCTCGAGGGACGGCGCAGCCGGCTGCAGGAGCGGCTCGACCGCGTCCAGAGCCAGCTGTCGCTGACCGAGAAGGAGGTCGATCGCTACTCCGCCGAGCTCCAGCGGCACGGGGTCGAGTCGGCCGAGCGCGAGGTCCAGTGGCTCTCGGACCTCATCAACGCCGAGCGCAGCCGGGCGGTCACCCCGCCCCCCGCGGCGCAGAGCTGATCCACCGCTGATCCACCGCTGATCCACCGCTGATCCAGCAGCACCCGCACCACCACCACAGTCCAAGCACCACACGAGAAGTCACACGAAGGGAATCCCGATGGGTTCGGTACGAGTAGCAATTGTGGGCGTCGGCAACTGCGCCACGTCCCTCATCCAGGGCGTCCACTACTACCGCGACGCTGACCCGTCGGCAGTGGTTCCCGGCCTCATGCACGTCAACTTCGGCGACTACCACGTCCGCGACGTCGAGTTCGTCGCCGCGTTCGACGTCGACGACAAGAAGGTCGGCAAGGACCTCTCCGAGGCCATCAACGCCTCCGAGAACAACACGATCAAGATCTGCGACGTGCCCACCCTCGGCATCGAGGTCCAGCGCGGCCCGACGCTCGACGGTCTCGGCAAGTACTACCGCATGACGATCGAGGAGTCCGCCAAGGAGGCCGTCGACGTCGTCCAGGTCCTCAAGGACGCCCAGGTCGACGTCATGGTGTCCTACCTCCCCGTGGGCTCGGAGGAGGCCGACAAGTTCTACGCCCAGTGCGCCATCGACGCCGGCGTCGGCTTCGTCAACGCCCTGCCCGTCTTCATCGCCTCCGACCCCGAGTGGGCCAAGAAGTTCGAGGACGCCGGCGTCCCGATCGTCGGCGACGACATCAAGAGCCAGGTCGGTGCCACCATCACCCACCGCGTGATGGCGAAGCTGTTCGAGGACCGCGGCGTCGCGCTCGACCGCACCTACCAGCTCAACGTCGGCGGCAACATGGACTTCAAGAACATGCTCGAGCGTGAGCGTCTGGAGTCCAAGAAGGTCTCCAAGACCCAGGCCGTGACGTCCAACCTGACCGGCTCGCTGGCCGGCCTGGTCGACTCCAAGAACGTCCACATCGGTCCCTCGGACTACGTCGCCTGGCTCGACGACCGCAAGTGGGCCTACGTCCGCCTCGAGGGTCGCGCGTTCGGCGACGTCCCGCTCAACCTCGAGTACAAGCTCGAGGTCTGGGACTCCCCCAACTCCGCCGGCATCATCATCGACGCCCTGCGCGCCTGCAAGATCGCCAAGGACCGCGGCATCGGCGGCGCCATCATCAGCGCGTCGTCCTACCTGATGAAGAGCCCGCCCGTGCAGCTGCCCGACGACGAGGGTCGCCGCCGCGTCGAGGCCTTCATCAAGGGCGCAGAGTAGTCCCGAGGCACGAGGGACTGCTCGTCGCGTACGAAGGTTGAGCGAGCCCTGCGGCTGAGGAACGAAGCCGCAACGGCAAGTCGAAACCACCGCAGCCGACCTGCAGACTCCACCCGCCGGACCCGCCAGACACCGCCGAGGGGCGGGCACCCACCCGGGTGCCCGCCCCTCGGCGCGTCCGCTACCTGAGGTCGACGACGACCATCGCGTGGTTGTCGGGCTCTCCGGCCGCGCGTACGACGCCCCGCACCGCCTCGACCACGTCCTGCGGCGACCCGCCTGCGACGAGCAGGTCGGTGAGCACGCCGGGCTCGAGCACCGCGTGGACGCCGTCGGTGGTCAGCACGAGCCGGTCGCCCGGCCGCACCGCGTGCACCGCGAGGTCGGGGGCGAACGGAGCCCCGGCGGCGATCGCCCGGTCGATGAGCACGCGCCGGTCGTCGGTGCGCGCCTCCTCCGGCGTGAGCCGGCCCTCGTCGACCAGGGTCTGCACGACGCTGTGGTCGCGGGTGAGCCGCTCGAGCCGCCCGTCGCGCACGAGGTAGGCGCGGGTGTCGCCCACGTGGGCGAGCAGCGCCTGCCCGTCGGTCACGGTGACCGCGGTGAGCGTGGTCGCCGCGTCGGGCTGCTCGGCGTACCGCTCGGTCACCAGGGCCGCGGCCCGGGCCACGGAGGCGTCGAGCGTGCCGAGGTCGCCGGACTCGAGCGCGCCGACGACGTCGGCGGCCACCCCGGGGGCGTTGCCGACGCCGTCGGCGACGGCATAGACACCGCCCTCGGTGCGCACGGCGTCGCACTGCAGCTCGCGTGCTCCCTGCTCGACGTACGACGCCGTCTCGGCGCGCACCCGCGGGGTTGCTGTGGTTCCTGTGGTCATGTCCTGCTCCTCCTGGTCCAGCAGTGCCACGAGGTCGGCGACCAGCGCGCGGGTCGACACCGTGTCGGCCTCGACCTGGCGCCACCACGACGTGAGCTCGGCGGCCGCCGCCCGCCCCGATCGGCCGGCCAGGTCGGCCACCACCCGGATCCGGGCCAGCGGCATGCCGGCCAGTCGCAGTCGGGCGACCAGGCGGGCCCGGTCGAGCTGGTCGGCGGCGTACCACCGGTAGCCCGTGACCGGGTCGACCTCGGCCGGGGGCAGCAGCCCCGTCTCGTCGTAGAGGCGCAGCGCCTTGGCGCTCAGGCCGCTGGCCCGAGCGGCGTCACCGATCGACATCAACCGCATCCGTCCCACGGTCCCCTCCCTCGTGCCGGCGAACGGTTCGCCGGTGACCCGAGGCTGGAGCCTGCCCCAAGGGACGGGTCAAGCCCCGGTCGTGCTCAGCCCAGCCAGGGCGGCGCCACGCCCCATCCCCACCGCGGGACGGGGGCGTGCTCCGTGAGGTCGTCGGCCCCGGGGCGCGCGTTGTGCATCGCCAGGCGGGTGCCCCACTCGACGTAGCCGACGAACGCGGCGCGGAACTCCGGGTCGTCGGGCAGGCCGGCGTCGTCGGCGGCCAGGCTCATCGTCGAGGCGAAGCGGTACCGCTGCGTCGGCGAGATGTCGAGGTCGCGGTGGTGGGCCAGCATGCGCTCGTAGCCGCCGAGCTCGTCGGTGTAGCGCGTCGGCCCGCCGAGCACCTCGGCCCACCAGGCCGTGACGTGGTCGCGGTGGTGCTCGGAGACGCCGCCGGGGAAGAACGGCGAGAGCAGCTCGTCGGCCTCGACCCGGTCGTAGAACGCGTCGATGAGACGGCGTACGGCGTGGTCACCGCCGGCCCACTCGTGCAGGGTCGGCAGGTCGGGCTCCTGGACTCCCATGCCGGGCAGCGTACGTTGGTCGGATGACGCCGAGCCAGGTCCTTTCCGACGCCTTCGGGCGGGTCCACGAGAGCGTCGAGGCGGTGCTCGACGGCCTCGACGACGACCAGCTGCGCCACCGGCCGGGCCCCGACGCCAACCCGATCGGCTGGCTGGTGTGGCACCTCGTGCGCGTTCAGGACGACCACGTCGCCGACGTGGCCGGCAGCGAGCAGGTCTACGCCGGCTTCGTGGACCGCTTCGCCCTGCCCTACGACGAGGGCGCGATCGGCTACGGCCAGTCGAGCGACGACGTGGCGGCGTTCGTGGCGCCGGCCCCGCTGCTGGCGGAGTACGCCGCCGCCGTCCACGAGCGGACCCTCGCCTACCTGGCCACGCTGTCGGGCGACGACCTCGACCGCGTCGTCGACACCCGCTGGGACCCGCCGGTCACGCTCGGCGCACGCCTGGTGAGCGTCGTCAACGACGACACCCAGCACGTCGGGCAGGCGGCCTACGTCAAGGGGCTGCTCGGCGCCTGAGCGCGCTGCGGGGCCTCACCAGGGACTGGGCTCGAAGTCCTTGAGGAAGTGGCCGTGCAGGTCCTCCCCGGCCTCGCCGCGCACCACCGGGTCGTAGACGCGGGCGGCGCCGTCGACCAGGTCGAGCGGGGCGTGCCAGCCTTCGGCGGCGATCCGGAGCTTCTCGTGGTGGGGCCGCTCGTCGGTGATCCAGCCGGTGTCGACGGCGTTCATCAGGACCCGGTCGGTCTCGAACATCTCGCCGGCGGAGGTGCGGGTCATCATGTTGAGCGCGGCCTTGGCCATGTTGGTGTGGGGGTGCCCGGGACCCTTGTAGCGGCGCGAGAACTGGCCCTCCATCGCCGAGACGTTGACGACGTGGGAGCGCCCCGACGGCGCGGCCGCGGCTGCCGCCGCCAGGGCCGGGCGCAGCCGCGAGACCAGCAGGAACGGCGCCACCGAGTTGCACAGCTGCACCTCGAGGAGCTCGAGCGGGTCGACCTCGTCGACCGTCTGGGTCCAGGAGTTGCTGGTCACGACGTCGGGGAGCAGCCCGCCGGCGTCGACGGCGGTGCCGTCGAGGTGGGCCTCGAGGGAGGCGTGCCCGGCGCGCAGCGCCAGCGCCGTGAGGGTCGCCGCGGTGTGGGCGGCCTCGGCCTGCTCCAGCGACTCGCCGTCGTGGTGGGCCACCGGTGCTGCGGCCAGGGCTCCGGAGATCGACGCCGGGTGCAGCTCGGAGATGCGGTCGAACGTCACCAGCTCGGGAAGGGCCACGCCGTCGGGCAGCGGCTCGCGCTCGGCCTCGACCAGCGGTGCGTAGGAGCCGGGTTGGCGGCGTACGGTCTGGCAGGCGTTGTTGATGAGCACGTCGAGCGGCCCGGCCGCGGCGACGTCGTCGGCCAGCGCGACGACCTGGGTGGGGTCGCGCAGGTCGATGCCGACGACCTTGAGCCGATGGATCCAGTCGGCACTGTCGGCCAGCCCCGAGAAGCGGCGCGCGGCGTCGTGGGGGAAGCGCGTCGTGATGGTGAGGTGGGCGCCGTCGCGGAGCAGGCGCAGCGCGATGTACATGCCGATCTTGGCGCGCCCGCCGGTGAGCAGCGCGCGGCGCCCGGTGAGGTCGGTGCCCTGGTCGCGCTTGGCGTGCGACTTCTGCGCGCAGGACGGGCAGAGCCAGTGATAGAACGCGTCGACCAGCGTGTAGTCGGTCTTGCAGATGTAGCAGCCGCGCGGGTTGACCAGCTCGCCGGCGAACTGCTGACCGCTGGTCGCGGCGCTCGAGGTCAGCAGGATGCCCTCGGTCTCGTCGTCGATGCGCAACGGGCTGCCGGTGGCGGTGGCCTCGGTGACCGCGCGGTCGTGGTCGAGCTCGGCGGCCCGCTTGGCGAGCTTGCGGTCGCGCTTGATCGCCTTGTACATGTGCGACGCGGCGCGCTTGACCTCGATGTGGTCGGGGTCGTCCTCGGGGATCGTGTGGAGCATCCCGAGCACGCGCAGCGTCGTCTCGAGGTCGTCGGGGTGGATCACCGGACGAGTCTAGGAGCGCTTGCGCCGACTGAAGAGCCCGCGCCTCTCGGGCCGTGCCGGCGGGGCCGGCGCGGGCTCCTCGCCGGCGATCGTGAACCCGCTGACGTCGGTCCCGGGAGGCAGGTCGGCCACCTGGCGGTGCAGCTGGCCCTGGAGGTTGAGGTAGACCATCGCGTCCATCACGGTCACGTTGTCGACCGCGACCGGCGCGCCCAGCAGCGGCGGCACGGAGAAGGTGAGCAGCTCGGTGGGACCCGGCTCGTGGCCGGCCGCCTGCGCGGCGTGCGCCAGGCCCGCCAGCAGGAACCGGTCGGCGCCGGCGTCGGTGTCGAGCACGGCGTGCAGGGCGTCGACGTCGTCCCACTCGCGGGTGAGCGTGCCCTCCAGCAGGTCGAGGAACCAGACGCCGCCACGCCCCTCGAGGAAGACGTCACCGAACGGCCCGGTGAACATCGGCGTCAGGTCGGCGAGGTCGCGCCACGCCCAGGCGTCGAGCGCGGCGGCGTAGGTCTCGGGGCTGAAGCGCCGGAGCAGGTCCATCGGGCGAGGGTAGGTCAGGCCTTGCCGACCGCGGGCCGGGTCACGCGGTAGCGGACGAACGACGGTACGACGAGCGCGGCGACCACCGTGCCGACCACGACGAGCACGCCGCCACCCGCGGCGGCGGCGGCCGTGCCGACCGAGGCGGCGGCCGCGCCGTGCGCGACGTCGGCGATGCGCGGGCCCCCCGCGACGACCACGATGAAGATGCCCTGGAGCCGCCCGCGGACCTCGTCGGACGCGGCCGCCTGGAGCATCGCGCTGCGGAACGCGGCCGAGGCCATGTCGGCCGCACCGCCGACCACCAGCATGAGGACCGCCACGACGAGCATGGTGTGGCGCAGGGCGTCGTACTCACCGGCGAGGCCGACGGCGACGCCGAAGCCGACCATGGCGACGCCCCAGACCACGATGCAGGCGATGACCGCGCGGCCCTGGGCCGAGACGCGTGACACCCAGCCGGAGAACACGCCGCCGATCACCGACCCCGCCGGGATGGCCGCGAACAGCACCGCGAAGGCGAGGCCGCCCTCGGGGTTGCCGTCGAACGACTTGTCGGCGATCTCGGGGAAGAGCGCCCGCGGCATGCCGAACACCATCGCGATGATGTCGACGACGAACGACATCATCAGCACCGGCTGACCGCGCAGGTAGGTGAAGCCCTCGACGACCGACCGGAGCCCGGGGGCCTTGGCCACGACGCCCTCGATCGGCAGCCGCGGCAGGCGGACGACGGCCGAGAGGGTCGCGAGGAGCGTGAGAGTGTCGATCAGGTAGAGCCACTCGAGCCCGAACACCGGGATGAGTGCGCCCGCGACGAGCGGGCCGGCGATGCCGCCGGCCATGAAGACGGTCATGTTGAGGGAGTTGGCGGCCGGGAGCAGCTCGGGCTCGATGAGCCGGGGGAGCACCGCCGAGCGCGTCGGCTGGTTGACGCCGAAGAACGCCTGTTGCACCGAGAACAGCGACAGCAGCACCCACACGTTGGTGTTGCCCGCGGCCGCCTGGGCCCAGAACAGTCCGCTGGTGACGATCAGCCCGATGGTGGTGCAGATCAGGATGGTGCGCCGGTCGAACACGTCGGCCAGCGCACCGCCCCAGAGCCCGAAGACGACCAGCGGCACGAGGCCGAAGACGCCGGTGAGCCCGACGTAGGCCGAGGACCCGGTGTCGGCGTAGATCTGGGCGGGCACCGCGACGACCGTCAGCTGGGCGCCGATGACGGTGACGATGTTGGCGACCCAGAGGCGCCGGAAGTGCTCGTTGGCGAGGGGACGCGTGTCGGCGACGAGCCCGCGCAGGCGGCTCACGGGAGCGTCACTCGGACGGCTCGAGGCGCACCACTCCGGCACGGTGCCGGGTCGCGAGCTCGCGGTAGTAGGTCGGGTTGGTCTGCACCCAGAACTCCGAGGACGTGCCGCCGATCGGCTTGGTCGGCTTGCACGGGATGCCGGCGGCGACCACGCCGCCGGGCAGGACGGTGCCGGGGGTCAGCACCGACCCGGCGGCGACGAGGGTGCCGGGACCGACCACGGACCCGTCGAGCAGGGTGCTGCCGTTGCCGACGAGCGCCTGCTCCTCGACCGCCTTGCCGTGCACGACGCAGCCGTGCCCGACGGTGGCGTTCGGCCCGACCTCGAGGGTCTCGCCGGGTGCGGCGTGCAGGACCGAGTTGTCCTGGATGTTGGAGCCGGCCCGGACGATGATCGTGCAGATGTCGCCGCGCAGCACCGCGCCGTACCAGATGCTCGCGCCGGCCTCGACCGTCACGTCGCCGATCAGCGTGGCGGTCGCGGCGACGAACGCCTCGGTGTGCACGACGGGGCGCTTGCCCTCGAACTCGAACAGGTTCACCGGACCACGCTAAGCGGCGATGAGTACACCGACCGCGTCGGGTCTGCCCTGCCACACCGACCCGCTCCGAGCAGGCCGAGGGGGCTGGCGCGCCGACTGCACCTTCTCGAGGTCGGCAACGGCGGCCGACTCCCGCATGGACTCCGTCCGCGCTCGTCACTGGACGGCATCGGTTCAGTCTCCGGTGCCACGAGCTCGCGAGCCGTCGGGAGCGTCCGGGGACTGCGGGGCACGGCGCCGTGGTGCTGGTCGGTCGGCTGGCAGTGCGAGTGACTCGGCCGACTCCTCCAGGTGTCGCTGGGTCGACATCGTGGGGGTGCCGTCGTCTCGGTCTGCGCTGCGATGGGCCTGGCTGGTGGCCGGTAGCGAGTCCACGAAGCTCAGGATGCTCGCGGCTACTCGGGCGTCGGTGCCTGCGGGGAGCTCACCGACGCGGTCTCGGATGATCTCGAGGTCCACCAGGCCGTGAGCGGCCAACGAGGAGACGAACACGTAGTCCTTGGGTCGGTTGGCGGCAAGCTTGGCGACGACCAGGTCGTGGCGGTCGATGAACAGCGGCCGGGCGGGGTGGGATGCCTGCAGGGGCCAGCCTTGGAGCCGGTCGCGCCAGCCGTTGGGCAGCACGGCGGTCTCGACGGAGATCCCTTCGGGGTAGTAGCCGTTCGTGGCTTCGAACTGCGACAGCTCGCCGATCATGCCGTTGACGCGTTCGGCCCGTTCGCGATCGGGTCCGTCAGCGAGCCAGGCCAGGTCGGCCTCCATCGAGACCAGGATCTCGACCGGCAGCTCGTCCTCGTCGAAGGAGCCCAGGATGGCCTGTGAGCCCAGCACGACGATCTCGGGGTCTCCGCTGACGTCGCAGGCTGCGCGGAGCACGTGGGCGAGCTGTTGACGGTCCATCGTCGCGACCGCCTCAGGAGGCCCGGCCGCGGTCGGCTTGCTCGTGATCGAGGTCCCAGTGTCGGACGAACGCGGCCAGCAGTGCGATCCTGGTCGAGTCGGGGAGCAGCCCGGCGAAGGGGGAGTTCTGTCGCAGCTCGCACGCGACCGGTGTGCGGCTCACCAGTGTGGCCACGACCTCGTCGAGGCCGGCGTCCAGTATTCGCTCCCAGGCGTCGAAGTAGCCCAGCGTGGCGCCTCCAGGCCGGTGCACCGTGCGCCAGCGATCGAGGTTGTCGCGGGCGGTCGCCAGCCCTCGGTCGGGTTCTGCCAGGAGCACGCCGAGCAACCCCTGGTGCAGCCACAGCGAGCGCTCCTGCTCGCGTGTCAGACCGCCAGAGCCGGCGGCTGCCAGGAGTGCCACCTCGCGACGCGAGATCCGGCGGTGTACGCCGGTGCGCACCGCGGGCAGGTCGCCACGGTCGCAGAGGTCGACGACGTGTTGGCGCGAGACGCCCAAGAGCCTCGCCACCTCCCCGGTCCGCAGGAGATCGTCATCGCCGTCCATGCCTTCATGATCCCAGGGAAACACCAGAAACACCACAGCGTTGGAGGCCGGCGACCGGGTCGTCATCCACCTCAGCGCAAGACTGGGGTCGTGACCGCCCTGCCTCATCCCCGCCCGAACCAGCGCACCAAGCCCGGCCCCGGCCAGGAGTCCTGCTGGGACTACCCGCGTCCGCCGGCCCTCGAGGTCTCCTCCGAGACCGTCGAGGTGGTGCTGGGCGGCCAGGTCGTCGCCCGGACGACGCGCTCGTGGCGGGTGCTCGAGACGAGTCACCCGCCGACCTACTACCTGCCTCGCGACGCCTGGGTCGACGGCGCGCTGCGCGAGGCGGACGGGTCGTCGCACTGCGAGTGGAAGGGCGCGGCGTCGTACTTCGACGTGGTCGGTGGGGGCGGGGTCGCCCCCCGCGCGGCCTGGACCTATCCCACCCCGACCGCCCGCTTCGCCGACCTCGCCGGCGCGGTCTCGGTGATGCCGGGCCAGGTCGACCACTGCCTGGTGGACGGCGAGGTCGTCGTGGCGCAGGCGGGTGGGTTCTACGGCGGCTGGATCACCTCGCGGGTGGTCGGTCCGTTCAAGGGCGAGCCCGGCACCTGGGGGTGGTGACGGGGACGCGACGCGGACCCGTCGTCGGTGGTCGAGCCTGTCGAGACCCGGTGGGGTCCACGGCCACCTGACCCGGCCCTTGCGGGGTCTCGACAAGCTCGACCACCGAGGGTCGACCACCGAGGGTCGACCATCGGGGGTGGGCACACTCTCGCCGTGCGGTGGCAGGGTGGGCGGCATGGCCCTCCTCCACCAGGCATCGATCAGCCCGACCAAGCTCGAGGCGCTATCGGCCTGGGCGCCGCACCGTCCGTGGTTCGTCGGTGGCGGCGAGCTGACGATCCTGGGCGCCTACCGCTTCGACGACCCGGCCGACGAGGTCGGCATCGAGACGTTCCTGGTGCGCGCGGGCGACGGCCCGGTGCTGCAGGTGCCGCTCACCTACCGCTCCGCGCCGCTGGTGGGCGCCGAGCGCGACCTGGTGACCGAGATGGAGCACAGCGTGCTGGGTCGGCGGTGGGTCTACGACGGCTGCGCCGACCCCGTGTACGCCGCCGCGCTGGCCACCACGGCGCTGACCGGCGGTCGGCAGGCCGAGATGGAGATCGAGATCGACGGGGTGCTGACCACCCGCGAGGCCACGACGTTCGTCACCGGCAGCGGCGTGCCCGGCACACCCGTGCCCGCCGTCGGGCCCGTGGAGCGGCGCGAGGACGTGGACCGCACGGTGCTTGACGCCGCGGGGATCGAGCTGACCGTGGTCCGGGTGGTTATCCCGACGACCGTGGTGGCCGTCGAGGGCGAGCACACCCTGCTGGGGCGCTGGCCGGACCGCAGCACGCCGACCCTGCTGGCGATGGTGCGGGTCAGCTAGCCATCAGCCGGCGCGCGCCCTGGGGCCACCACTTGCCCGACACGGGCCCGCCGTGGCAGTTCTGCTGGTCGTCGTTGCGGTCACCGTCGGACTCGCCGGGGTGCTTGATCCAGACGTTGCCGTCGTAGGCACCCTTGAACTGCAGCCGCGGCGTCGCGCCGAGCCGGGCCCACAGCGGGTTGCAGACGTCGAAGCCGTCGGCACTGGGCTTGACCCCGTTGCGGGCGGTCTCGACGAGGTAGCGCTTGCCGGTGGCCTTGCGGCGCGCGAGCTGGTAGTTGAGGGACTTGGCGTAGGAGATCTCGTCGGCGGTCGGGCGGAAGTTGCCGATGTTGGTGCTGAACCCGCGGGCGTAGCGGATGCCGGACTTGACCAGGCGCTGCGCCATCACCGTCGGGCTCTGCCAGTTGGAGTGCCCGGCGTCGATGTAGACCCAGGCGCCGGCGTCGTGCAGGGCCTTGGCGGCGTAGGTCAGCAGCCGCTGGCGCGGCGCGGGGTCCTGGCACTCCGGACGGCGCGGGTCCTCCATGAAGGCGACCGCGTCGGGCTCGAGCACGACGATCGCGTGGCGGCCTTTCATGCCCGCGGCGACGGCGGCGACCCAGCGCTGGTAGGCGCCGGAGGTCGGCATCCCGCCGGAGGAGGCGAGCCCGCAGTCACGCCCGGGGATGGCGTAGACGGTCATGATCGGCGTCTTCTTCGCCGCGGCCGCCCGGGCGGTGTAGTCGGCGACGGCCTTCTTGGCCTTGGCCGGGGTGGCGTAGTAGTCGGTGATCCAGAGCGCCTGGGCGACCTTGCCGATCCGGCGGTAGGTCTTGCCGGCCTTGGCCGCGGGCATGTAGGGGTCGACGAACAGGCCGCGGGTGAGGCGGGGGTCGCTCGACGCGCGCTGGACGGGCTGGGCCGCCGCCGGGCGGACGGTCGAGCCGGTCGGGTCGTACGCCGTCCCGGACGGCGGGGCGAGGACCGAGAGACCTGTCAGCAGGAGGAGGAGCCCGAGAAGGCTGGGCAGGCTGGACGGACGGGGCACGGGCCGATCCTAGGCGTGGGACCCGGCCGACGGATCGGCCGTTCGGTCAGTTGTCGGACCCGATCGGGCCATGCGCGTCTGGTCACGACGGCACGGGCTGGTCGTCGTCGCGAGGACCGAAGATGCAGACCGCCTCGACGCCGTCGTCGTCGAGGCCCCACCGGTGCATCTGGGTCCGGGAGCGACGCGAGAACAGGCCGCGGAACAGCTCGTAGGGCTCGACGGTGCCGACCAGGTCGGGCGCCCGCCAGGGGCCGACCATCTCGACGACCGGCGTCCAGAGGTGGTCGGGCAGTCGAGGCAGCCCGAGGGCCTCGTGCAGGTCGGCGTGGTGGACGGCGATGTCCCAGACGATGGCCGGTCGCGGGTTGTCGACGGTGGAGGCCGCGACCGCGTCGGCGTTGGCCCGCAGCTCGGCCACGAGGTCGGGGACGGGCTGCTCGACCCGCTCGCCGACATGACGTGCGGTCCATCGTGGACCGGGTGCGTCGTCCACCCGCCCGGTCAGGTTGTCGGTCGCGCCACCGGCGAGGTGGGCGAGCACGTGCCGCACCGTCCAGGCAGGGGTGGCGGGAACCTCGATCGCCAGGTGCTCGTCGGTGAGGTCGCCGACGAGCTCGCTGATCGCCGCCACGTGGTCGCGGTAGAGGTCTCCCCAGTCGGTCATGGGCCGACGGTACTTATCGGGCGCGTGGCGCGGTAGGAAGTGCGGGACCAGAAACTTTCCGGGGCCTGTCGTAGTCCACCGACGTCGTTCGTGGACAGGGTGTCAGGCAGCCACCGGGGCCGCCGACCGCCACCACCGACACGAGGAGCACGACATGCCGCAGTACTTCCTGGCCGTCAACCACGACGAGGCCGGCGACGCCGCGATGGCGGCCATGACCATGGCCGACGTCCAGCCCATCATCGAGGCGGTCGACGCCTTCAACACCGAGCTGCAGGAGGCGGGTGCCTGGTTGTTCGCCGGGGGCCTGGAGCCCCGGGAGAGGAGCAGCGTCGTCGACGCCTCCGGCGAGGCGCCGATCGTCACCGACGGTCCGTTCTCGGAGTCCAAGGAGTACCTCGGCGGGTTCTGGATCATCGAGGCCGCCGACCTCGCCGCCGCGCAGGACTGGGCGGCCAAGGGCTCGCGGGCCTGCGCCGGCAAGGTCGAGGTCCGCCCCTTCCAGGCCGAGCCGCAGGCCTGAGGCCGTCCGTCGCGCGTGGAGACGATCGAGCGGGTCTACCGCGAGGAGTTCGGCCGGGTCGTCGCGTCGCTCGCGCGTCGCTTCGGCGACATCGACGTCGCCGAGGACGCCGCCGGCGAGGCTCTCGTGGTGGCCCTGGAGAAGTGGCCGGTCGACGGCGTACCCCCCAACCCGGGGGCGTGGCTGACGACGACCGCGACCCGCAAGGCGATCGACAGGATCCGTCGAGAGTCCCACCGCGACGCCAAGCACCAGGCGGCCTTCATGGTCACTGACGACACACCCCACGAGCCCACCGGACCGGTCGAGGACGACCGGTTGCGGATGGTCTTCACCTGCTGCCACCCCGCCCTGGCCCCCGAGGCACGCGTGGCCCTCACCCTGCGGCTGCTCGGCGGCCTGACGGTCGCCGAGATCGCGCAGGCGTTCTTCGTCCCCGAGACGACGATGGCGCAGCGGATCACGCGCGCGAAGAAGAAGATCGCGACCGCCCGCATCCCCTACCGCGTGCCGTCGCTGGCCGACCTGCCCGAGCGGGTCGTCGGGGTGCTCGCGGTCGTCTACCTGATCTTCAACGAGGGCTACCTGTCCTCGGCCCCGTCCGACCGGGGCACGTCGGTCCGCGACGACCTGACCGCCGAGGCGATCCGGCTGGGCCGGATCCTGCACTCCCTGCTGCCCGACGAGCCCGAGGTGACCGGCCTGCTGGCGCTGATGCTGCTGACCGAGGCACGCCGCCCGGCGCGGCTGGCGGCCGACGGGTCCCTGGTGCCGCTGCCCGAGCAGGACCGCGGCGCCTGGTCGCGGGGTCTCGTGAGCGAGGGGCACGCGCTGGTCCATGAGTGCCTGGCCGGCAACCGGCCGGGGCGCTACCAGCTGATGGCGGCCGTCAACGCCGTCCACACCGACGCCCCCACCGCCGCCGACACCGACTGGGCGCAGATCGCCGCGCTCTACGGCCGGCTCGTGGCGCTCGATCCCAACCCGGTCGTCGCGCTCAACCGGGCGATCGCCGTGGCCGAGCTCGACGGTCCCGAGGTCGGCCTCGCCCTGGTCGACCGGCTCCACGGGTCGCTCGCGGGCTACCACCCCTTCCACGCCACCCGCGCCGACCTGTTGCGACGCCTGGGCCGGTCGGGTGAGTCGCGGGCGGCGTACGACGCGGCGCTGGCGCTGATCGACAACCCGGCCGAGACGGCGTACCTCACCCGGCGGCGCGACCAGCTCGGCCCGGCCTCCTAGGCTGGTCGGGTGACCCCGGAGACGCTCGAGCCGCTGTCCCTGCCCACCGACGCCGCCGCCTGGGACGACTGGGTGCGCGAGCGCGCCGCGTCCGGCCTGGCCCGGGCGGCCGAGATCGTGGACGGGCTGCGGACCAGCCCGCCGGCCGAGGCGCTCGAGGTGCTCCGGCTGTGGGACGAGGCGTCGCTCCAGCTCGGCAACGTCGCGGCGATGGGCTCGCTGTTCGGCAACGTCCACCCCGACGAGGCGGTACGCACGACCGCCGAGAAGGCCGAGCAGGACGTCAGCCGGGTCTCGACCGAGCTGTCCCTCGACGCCGGTCTCTACGAGCTGTTCGCCGGGCTGTCGCAGGACGGGCTCGACGAGCAGGCGCTGCGGCTGCTCGGCAAGGTCCGCCGAGACTTCACCCGCGCCGGCGTCGACCGCGACGACGAGACCCGGGCCCGGATCACCGCGATCCAGGAGCGGATGACCGAGCTCGACCAGGAGTTCAGCAAGGCGGTGCGCGACGACGTGCGCACCATCCGGGTCGCCCCCGAGCGTCTCGACGGGCTGCCGGCCGACTGGCTCGAGGCCCACCCGGTGGAGGACGACGGCCTGGTCACCGTGACGACCGACTACCCCGACGCCGTGCCGACGCGGCAGTTCGCCCACGACGCCGAGGTCCGCCGCGACATCTACGACGCCTTCCTCAACCGCGGCTACCCGGCCACCGAGCCGCTGCTGCAGGAGCTCTTCGACCTGCGTCACGAAATGGCCGGGCTGGTCGGGTTCGCCGACTGGGCGGCGTACGACGCCCAGGTCAAGATGATCGGCGAGGGCCCGGCGATCCCGGCGTTCATCGACAAGATCGCCGCCGCCGCCGAGGGCCCGATGCGCCGCGACCTGGCCACGCTGCTCGAGCGCTACCGGCAGGACCGGCCCGACGCCGAGCAGGTCCTGGCCGCCGACGCGTTCTACTACGAGGAGCTCGTGCGCAAGGAGCAGCTGCAGGTCGACTCGCAGCGGGTGCGCACCTACTTCGACTACCCCAAGGTGCGGGCCGGGCTGCTCGAGGTGACCGGCAGGCTGTTCGGGCTGCGCTACGACGAGGTCGCCGACGCGCCGGTCTGGCACCCCGACGTGACGGCGTACGACGTCGTCGACGCGACCTCCGGAGACGGCCTGGGCCGCATCTACCTCGACCTGCACCCCCGCGAGGGCAAGTACAAGCACGCCGCCCAGTTCACGCTGACCGACGGCGTGGCCGGCCGGCAGCTGCCCGAGGGCGTCCTGGTCTGCAACTTCAGCCGCGGGCTGATGGAGCACGACCACGTCGTCACGCTGTTCCACGAGTTCGGCCACCTGGTGCACCACGTGCTCGGCGGCCACGTGGCATGGGCGCGGTTCGCCGGCGTCGCCACGGAGTGGGACTTCGTCGAGGCGCCGAGCCAGATGCTCGAGGAGTGGGCCTGGGACGCCTCGATCCTGCGCTCGTTCGCGACCGACGCCGCGGGCGAGCCGATCCCGGCCGACCTGGTCGAGGCGATGCGCGCCAGCGACGACTACGGCAAGGGCACCCAGGCGCGCGGCCAGATGTTCTACGCCTCGATGTCCTACTGGTTCCACGTCGAGCGGCCCGCCGACCTGACCGCGCGCATGGTCGAGCTGCAGGAGAAGTACTCGCCCTGGCCCTACCGCGAGGGCACCCACATGTTCGCCTCGTTCGGCCACCTCGGCGGCTACAGCTCGGCCTACTACACGTACGCCTGGTCGCAGGTGATCGCCAAGGACCTGTTCAGCGCCTTCGACCCGGCCGACCTGTTCGCTCCCGACGTGGCGCAGCGCTACCGCGACCGGGTGCTGGCACCCGGTGGCACGAAGGACGCCGCCGACCTGGTCGCCGACTTCCTCGGCCGGCCCTACACGTTCGACGCGTACGCCGCGTGGTTGGCGGGCTGACCGGGCGCGTGGTGGCGGCCTGGGCATGATCGGGGCATGACCACCGCCACGACCACCCGCCGCGGACTCTTCGTCGCCCCGTTCGACGCCCTGGCCGACCCCCGGGTGGTCGGCGACCTGGCGGCCGAGGCCGAGGCGGCCGGCTGGGACGGCTTCTTCGTCTGGGACCACCTGCAGTACGGCGACCGGGTCTCCGAGATCGCCGACCCGTGGACCTGCTGCGCGGCGGTGGCGATGCGGACCGAGCGGCTGCTGTTCGGGCCGATGGTGACGCCGCTGGCCCGCCGCCGGCCGCAGGTGCTCGCGCGGCAGGCGTCCAGCCTGGCCGTGCTCTCGGGCGGTCGGTTCGTGCTCGGACTGGGTCTCGGCGACGACTGGGTGGGCGAGTTCAGCGCGTTCGGCGACGAGCCGGATCCCAGGACGCGCGGGCGGATGCTCGACGAGGGGCTGGACGTCCTGCGGGGGCTGCTGAGCGGGGAGGCGGTCGACCACGTCGGCGACCACCACGTCGCCCGCGGCGTGCGCTTCCGCCCCGCTCCCGTCGTACCGATCTGGCTGGCGGGGCGGTTCGGCAACCGGCCGCCGCTGCGCCGGGCCGCCCGCCACGACGGCTTCTTCGTGATCGGCCTCGACGGTCCCGACGACCTGGACGCGGTGACGGCCGACCTCGCCGAGCACGACCCGGCGCCCGGCTTCGAGGTGGTCGTCGACCTCCGGCCCGACCAGGACCCGCGTGACTGGACCGGCCGCGGCGCCTCCTGGGTGCTGACCCGGATCGGTCCGTTCGACCTCGACCTGGCCGCCGTACGGCGGATCGTCGCGGCGGGCCCCTGACGTGGGGGAACCGGACATGATGGCGCCATGTCCCTCGTCCTGGTGACCGGCGCGTCGACCGGGCTCGGCCTGGCCACGGCCCGGGCCCTGCTCGATGACGGCCACGAGGTCGTCCTGCACGCGCGCCGGCTCGAGCGGGTCGAGGACGCCGACGTGCTCGACCGGGTCACCAGCGCGGTCGAGGCCGACCTGGCCGACCTCGATGCCGTCGTCCGGCTGGCCGACGACCTCAACGAGACGGGGACGTTCGACGCGGTCGTCCACAACGCCGGGGTGATGCGTGGCCCGGACGTCGTTCCCGTCAACGTGGTGGCCCCCTACGTGCTGGCCGCGCTCCTGCGCCGACCGAGGACCTCGGTCGTGCTCTCCAGCTCCATGCACCGCTCCGGGTCGCCCGACCTCACCGCCGACGTGGCCCAGGCGTCGTACTCCGACAGCAAGCTGTGGGTCACCGCCCTCACCCTGGCGCTCGCCGTACGCCGCCCCGACGAGGCCTGGCACGCGGTCGACCCCGGCTGGGTACCGACCCGGATGGGCGGGTCGGGCGCCCCCGACGACCTCGACGAGGGCCACCGCACCCAGGTCTGGCTCGCGACTGCTGGAGAGGGCGAGGTCGAGCCCCGCACCGGCGGCTACTGGTACCACCGGGCTGCCTCGCGGCTGCACCCCGCGGCGCTGGACCCGGCGTTCCAGGACGACCTGCTCGGGCGGCTCGAGCGCCGTACGGGGATCGCGCTCCAGCCGTAGCCACTGAGGATCGCCGAAGCGGGACAGGCCAGAATCGCGGGGTGGTCGTCCCTCGTCGCAGTCGTGTGCTCGTGGCCGTCGCCGTCGTCGCGGCGCTCCTGGTGGGCCTCGTGGCCTGGGCGCCCTGGCGGGCCGAGTACGCGGTCGACGGCCCGGTGGTGGCGGCCAACGAGGACGACGGGATCGCTCTGATGGCCCTGCTGGGCGGCGAGCTCGAGCTCGTCGACGGGTGCCTGCGGCTGGGGGGCGAGTCCGTCGTCTGGCCCCAGGGGACCCGGTGGAACGAGGGGCAGCGCGCGGTCGAGCTGCGCGACGGGACGCTCCTGCACGACGGCGACACCATCAGCGGAGGCGGGGGCTCCCTCGGAGCGGACGACCCCGGGTTCGAGGACGGCGGCGCCGCGCGGGCGTTGGGGCGCTGCCGGGTCGAGGGGCAGGCGGTCACCTTCTTCAACGCCTCCGAGACCGTCGAGCTGACGACCGGCTAGCGTCCGAGCTCGACCCGTCCGGGGGAGCCCCGGCGGCAGGCGGTCGGACAGAGAAGGATGACCCGAGTGAGCGACGAGACCGGGCCCGATCCGAGGCGCATCCTGACCGAGCAGGAGCTGGACGGCGAGCAGCTGCCCGACTGGCGGATGCTGATCGACCGCCTCCACGCCAGCTTCGACACCGGCGACTTCGGCACGGCAGTCAGGCTGGTCGACGCGATCGCCCTGGCCGCCGAGCAGCTGGGCCACTACCCCGACCTCGACCTGGCCGACGGGCGGCTCGACGTCCGGCTGATCAGCCACGACGTCGGCGGGGTGACCTCGCGCGACGTGGCCCTGGCCCGGGCCATCAGTGAGCTGGCCCGAGCCGCCGCGGTCACGGCGCACCCGGAGCGCACGAGCGTGCTCGAGCTCGGCCTCGACACGGTCGACGAGGCAGCGATCAGGCCGTTCTGGGCGGCCCTGCTCGACTACGACACCGTCGAGGCCTGGGGCGAGCTCCAGCTCCGCGACCGCACCGGGCGGTGGCCGACGATCTGGTTCCAGCCCACCGGCCCCCACGACGTCCCGCGGCAGCGCTGGCACCTCGACCTGCGGATCCCGCCCGAGGTCGTCGAGGACCGGATCGCCGCCGCGATCGCGGCCGGCGGGACGCTCGTCGACGACAGCGCTGCGCCGGCGTTCTGGGTGCTGGCCGACCCGCAGGGCAACCGGGCGTGCCTGACCACGTGGCAGGGACGCGAGCCGAGCTGACCCCGCGCTCCGGGAGCGCTGCTGCCTCCGACGGGCGGTTCCAGCGACGTCCGTCGCCCGCCTTGTTAGCGTGCCGAGGTGGAGTCACAGGTCGTCGAGGTCGAGGGCGCCGCACTCCACGTCGGGTGCACCGGCCGCGGGCCGGACGTGGTGGTGCTGAGTGGCGGACCCGGCTGCGTGCACTACCTGGAACGCGATGAGCTCGCTCCGGTGGGCCACCGTTCCTGGTATCCGGAGCCCCGTGGAGTCGGCCGTTCGGGTGGCGGGCCACACGACATGGAACGCGCCGTCGCCGACCTCGAGGCCGTCCGCGAGGCCGTGGGGGTGTCTGCCTGGATCGTGCTCGGACACTCGTGGGGCAGCGACCTCGCGGTCCGCTACGCCCTCGAGCATCCCGACGTCGTACGGGCGGTGGTCGGCGTCGCGGGGAAGGGCCTGCATCGAGACCGGACGTGGTCGGAGACCTACGAGGCTGGGAAGGCGCAGGAGCCGGTGGTCGCGATCGATCTCGTCGATGAGGTGTGGACCTCGCTCAGCGGGTCGTTCACCGAGTGGATCCATGGGCCGCACCTCTGGCGCGACGTCGCTGACTGCACGGTGCCGATGCACTTCATCGCCGCTGAGAAGGACATCCGTCCGTCCTGGCCTCTGGTGCAGCTCGCGAACCTGGTGCCCGACGGCCGGTTCTCGGTCGTGCCCGGGGTGCCGCACGACTTCTGGTTCACGGACCCGAAGTCGTGGGTCCAGACGGTCACGGATGCCTGCGGAGGATTCTGACCGGCCCGGCCTGGTCGTCGAGGGCATGACGCGCAGGGCCGCCCCTGGGCCAGGCGCGCCAGACGAATCGATGCGGACGGGGGTACGTGGACTGGCCGAGTGGTCGGGCGTCGGAGCGTGCCGTGTCAGGTGCGGGTGGGGTCGTGGCCGGGTTGGTGGACGCGGGTGTGGTGGTATGGGCAGTAGAGGGTGGTGGTCCTGAGGTCGGTGCCGCCGCCCTGGGCCCAGGGGATGTCGTGGTGGGCGTGGCACAGGTAGCCGGGGACGTCGCAGCCACTGTGGTGTTGGCAGTGGCGTTGCTCGACGATCGCGGCGAGGCGTTGGGCGGGGGTGTGGAACCTGTGCTTCCTACCCAGGGCGAGGACTTCGCCGGATGCGTTCATCCAGGCGGGGATGATCCCGGCGCCGCAGGCCAGGCGGAGGTATTGGGTGGGGCTGATCTTGGTGCCGGTCTCCAGCTGGGCGGCCTTGAGCTTGCCTTGGAGGAGGTCGTAGTCGCCGATGGCGATCACGGTGGCGGACAGGCCGCCGATCTTGGGTAGCTGGGCTGGGTCGTAGGTCTCGATCCAGTCCACGAACGCCTGGCCGAGGCGTTCGGCTGAGGGTCTCTGCCAGTCGTAGGACCCGGGCCCGTGTTCGGCGCGGACGTGCTTGGGGGCGGCCAGGGCGTGCAGGTGCTTGGTGAACGCATCAGCCGCGGCGGTGGGGATGCTGAATCGGCCGTGGGTCAACCCGTCACCGTCGTCGCCCATGGTGAGTCGGGTCCTGCGCCGGGCGCGTTCTTCCTGGGCTTCGAGGGCTTTGGCTTCGCGTTCGTCGGCGCCCTCGGGGTCCAGGCGTTCCCAGATCGCGTGACCCATCGCCACGAGGTCGTCGGCGTCGTGACCGTGCCTGGCCTCCTCGAGGAGGAAGGTCTCGGCGCGGGCCTGGTCGTGGGCCGAGACCTTCTCGTCGTCCAACACCGCGACATGGTTGGCGATGGCCTGGGCCTGCTCGGCGTGGATCTCGCCACGAGCGGTCGCCGTACGCGTCGGCTCCAGATCAGCCAGGGCCTCGGCGAGCCTGGTCTTGGTCCTGGCGGTGCGGCGGGTGACGCCCGTGGTCTGCTGGACCCAGCGGCCCACGTTGCGACACTGCGTCTGGCCGGGCAGGTCCAGGACCTCGGCCTGCCTGATCGTGCGGGCTTCGAGCTCGGCCACACCGGCGGCGGCCCGGGCACTCAGACCCACCACTCGGGTGGTCGTGGTGGCGTCCATGGACCAGGTCGGGACGTCGGCCAGACCCTTCAGCTCGTCGAGCACCGTGCACAGGAACGCCTCGATCGGGTGTCCCGATCCGGGGGTGTCGGTGTGCTGGGCCATAGGAGTATTCCAGCACCGACCACTGACAGTCCTGATCGACTTTCCCGCTCAACCACGGGGGTTGTGGACAACCCGGCCGCGTCCGCTTCCTGTGGATGACTCGTGGTTGTTTCCACAGCCCCGGGTCGGGTGGGGACTGTCGGCTGCGGTGGTCTCGAGGCTCGTCGCTAGCGCTCCTCGCACCTCGACCGACGTGGGAGTGGGGGGAGCCAGCGGATCGGCTGCGGTGGCTTCGAGGCTCGTCGCTGGGGCTCCTCGCACCTCAGCCGGCGTTGGCGGGGGTGGGGCCGGGGCGGCGTACCGGGTCGGCTCGTCGTGTGTGGTGGACTCGCCGCATGACGCAGGCCGGGTCGCCGCGGGTGGAGATGCTGTGGGAGTCGAGCGACCCCGGTGAGGCGCTGCGCACCCGGTTCGGGTTCGACGCCCCCGGGGCCGCGGTGGCCTGGGTGACGGCGACGCTCGACGGCCGATGGGACCTCCGGGTCGAGTCGTGCGAGCGCATCGTCATCAGCTACGCCAACGCCCTGGCCTGGGTCGAGACGTCGTCCGGCCCGATGATCGCCAAGTGGTCGGTCGCGGCCGAGCGCTTCGCGCAGCTCGCTGCCCTCGCGCGTCTCACGGCGTGGCTCCACGCGGAGGGGATCCCCGTCTCGGCGCCGGTACCCACGCCGAGCGGCGACCTCCACGCCGAGCTCGACGGCGTCTCGCTCGGCCTCCAACGCCAGGTCGACGGCGACCTGCTCGACCCCGCCGACGCGCAGCAGGTCCGGGCGGCCGGTGCGACCCTGGCCCGGCTGCACGACGCCCTCGCGCGCTGGCCCGAGGCCGACCGGTACCCCGCCGCGCCGGTCCACGAGCCCCTGGCGGCCCGGGTCGGGGCGTGGCTCGACGCGGTACCCGCGCACCTCCCTCCCGAGGCGCAGGCGGTGCTACGACGCTCCGTGGCGGACGCGCCACCGGACCCGCCTCCCGTCCAGCTGGTCCACGGCGACGTCCGCTCGGCCAACCTGCTGTGTGCCGGAGGCGAGGTCGCCGCCGTCCTCGACTTCGAGGAGGCGAGGTTCGACCACCGCGTCGCCGAGCTGGCGCGGTCCGCCGTCCTGCTGGGGACCCGGTTCCACGACTGGGGTCCCGTCACGGCCGAGGTCCGCGCGCAGCTCCTCGAGGGCTACGAGTCCGTCCGGCCGTTGACGGCGAGCGAGGCCGCCTGGTGGCCGGCCCTGGTGCTGTGGGAGTCCCTGCGGATGGTGCCGTCGGGCGCCGACCCGACCGGATGGCGGTTCGCAGCGGTGTCCTGCGCCGGGTCCTGATCGCCTCGTCCGGCTTGATCGTCGAGCACCGCTCGGCTTCGTGGTCTACGCCCACCACCTCGAGCTCAGGTGGTGGACCGGGCTCACGCCAGGAACGCGCGCAGCGCGGCCAGCGTCTCGGCCGGTGCCTCCTCGGGAAGGAAGTGCCCGCCGGGCAGGGCCTGCCCACTCACCAGGTCGTCGTGCTCGGCGTACTCCCGCCAGACCGCGAGCGGGTCGTAGGCCAGGCCGACGAACCCTGCGTCTCCCCAGAGCACCAGCAGCGGGCAGCCGATCCGGTCACCGGCGACGTGGCTGGCCTCGTCGTCGACCAGGTCGATCGTCGCGCCGGCGCGGTAGTCGTCGGTCGAGCCGCGGATCGAGTCGGCGTCGAAGCAGTCGACGTACTCACGCACGGCCGCCTCGTCGAAGACCGCGCCGGGGCCCGACCATTGGCCCAGCTTGGTGCGCAGCCAGTGCTCGGGGGCACCGCCGATGAGCACCTCGGGCAGGTCGTTGTCCTGGGCGAGGAAGAACCAGTGGTCGTAGACGCGTGCGAGCAACAGGTCGACGTGGGCCAGCACGTGCCGCGTGGGTGCGATGTCGAGCACGGCAGCCTGGGTGACCGCGTCGGGATGGTCGAGCACCAACCGGTGCGCCACGCGCGCGCCGCGGTCGTGGCCGACGACGGCGTACTGCTCGTGGCCCAGGGCACGCATGAGCCCGGCCTGGTCGGCGGCCATCGCCCGCTTGCCGTACGACGCGTGGTCGCCGGTCGATGCCGGTCGGTCGGAACGCCCGTAGCCACGCAGGTCGGGCGCGACCACGGTGTGCGTCTCGGCGAGCCCGGGGGCGACCCGGTGCCACATCGCCGAGGTCTGCGGGTAGCCGTGGAGCAGCAGCACCGGCGGGCCCGAGCCACCCACGCGGGCGTGGATGCGCACGTCGTCGACCTCGGTGTCGACCTCGTCGAAGTCCCCGAGGACCACGTCCTCAGCCCCTCATGAGCTCGGCGCCCATGCCGGCGATGACCGCCTCGAGCCCCTTGACCGGCCGCACCATCACCGTGAACGACGTCAGCCGGCCGCCGCTGCCCCAGCGCAGCATGTCGACGCCGTGCACGGCCCTGCCGTCGACCTCGCACTCGAACTCCAGGACTGCGGAGCCCCCGTCGTCATCGCCGGCGTACCACTCGTCGAGGTAGCGCAGGGTCGGGCCGAGCACCACCATCGCCGCGCGCAGGTAGGCCGTCGTCACGGCCTTGCCCTCCTGCGGCGTGTGCACCGCCGGCGAGCGGAACACGCAGTCGTCGGCGAGGAGGGCGTCGAGGCCCGCGGGGTCGCGGGTGCGGGCGATGTCGTGCCAGGCGAGGACGGGCGCGGGGGTCGTCATGAGGCCAGTCAACCGCGCGAGACAACCGACAGCACCCCGAGGCGTCTCAGTGGGCATGACCACCACCACGGATCTCTCGGGGATCACCAGCAGGCCCGGACGGCGGGGCCTCACGGCCGACGACCTGGCCGAGCTGTACGCCGCGCACCGGCTCTCGCTCGTGCGCCTCGCCCTCCTGCTCGTCGACGACCGGGCCTCGGCCGAGGACGTCGTGCAGGACGCGTTCGCCTCCCTCGCGGGACGGCTCCACCAGGTCCGCGAACCCCACGCCGCGCTGGGCTACCTGCGCACGTCGGTGGTCAACGGCTCCCGCTCGGCGCTGCGGCGTCGTCGTACGGCGCGGGGCTACGTGCCGCCCGCCGAGGCCGAGCCACCGGGGCCCGACGACCGCGCGGTGCTGGCCGAGGAGCACCGCGAGGTCCTCGCCGGCCTCGACCGGCTCGCCCCGCGCCAGCGCGAGGTGCTCGTCCTGCGCTACTGGTCCGGCCTCTCCGAGGCCGAGATCGCCGAGGCCTGCGGGATCTCCCGCGGCTCGGTCAAGTCCACCGCCTCGCGCGCGCTCGACGCGCTCGAGCTGATCCTGAAGGGAGAGGGCCGATGAGCGCCCCCGCCACCAACCCGCTCGAGGGCCTCCTCACCGAGGCCCTCCACGCCCGTGCCGAGCTCGTCGACGCGCATGACCTGACCCCGGCGGCCCCGCCGGCGGTCGTCGTCCCTCTCCACCGGCGCGGCCCTGTCGTCGCGGCCGTCGTGACCGCCGGGCTCGTGGCTGCGGCCGCGGTCGTGGCGGTCGCCGTCACCAGTGACGCGCCCTCCGCGAGGGGGGACAAGGACTTCGCGTCCCCGTCCGCGTCCTCCGCACCGTCCGACGGGCCCTCCGCCCCGCCGACGACCCCGGTGACCGGCGCGGACGGACTGTTCGAGGAGACCGACCTCGGCTACGTCGATCCCGGCACCACCGTGACCGGCGACGACGGATCGACCGCCGTCGTGTCGGCCGACTCCACGACCCTGACCGTCACCGACGACCGCGGGACCTCCTACACGGCCGACCTCGACGTCGCCGACGACGGCTCGCCCAACCGGCTGTCCAGCCAGACCCTCGGGCTCGGCCAGGCCGGCAACGGCTGGCTGGTCCGCAGTGGCGACGAGCACGCCGACCTCACCGTCCTGGTCCTGCGCTCCGGCGACCTCGTCGCGGCGACCGAGCCCGCCTCGGTGCCGTTCGGCAACGGCTACACCGCCGACGACCAGGGCTACCTGACCTGGCTCAACGACGGGGTCCTGCGCACGCGCCTCTCCATCGGCACGCCGGACGAGGGACGCTACGACGTCTACGACTGGGAGGTCACCGGTCCCGGTGAGGGAGGCGGCGGGCCCGACAGCGACGCGGTCGACCTGGTCCCGACCCGGCAGGGCACCTACTGCATCGCCGACGGCGTGGCCACCGCGTGCCCCAGCGACCCCTTCGACGGTGTCGACGACGCGCCGGAGCTGCCGGCCCAGGACCAGGTCGACACGGTCGCCCCGGGCGAGCAGGTCTCCTACCCCGGGGGAGACGGCTGGACCGCCGAGCTGGTCCCGAGCGGCGCCGGCTTCGCGCTCCTCGTCGACGGCGACACGAGCCCGCTCCAGGTCGACGTTCCCGGCGCCGTCGATCCGACGCTCGACACGCAGCTGCTGCGCTACGGCTCCAGCACCGGCTGGCTGATCCGAGACGAGCTGGGCGGGGGCGACAGCACCCGCTACACCGTCGTCTCGTTCGCGGGCGGCGACCTGGTCGTCGACGAGTACGACGGCCAGGTGCCCTTCGGGAGCGGCTTCACCTCCGACAGTGGTGTCACCGGGAGGTACGAGACCTTCACCGCCGGTGGCGGGAAGGGCCTCTACACCCGGGTCTATCCCGACATGGAGAAGAACGACGCCCTCGTCTACTCGTGGACCCTCGACTCGGAGGACTCGACGTTCCGCCCGACCCTCCTCGGCCGGACCTGCGTCGACAGGACGACCGCGCAGGCGTGCTGAGCATCGACAGCTGAGCATCGACAACGTCAGGGCGGCCGGGTCACCGACCGCCCTGACGTGCGTCCGGCGTCAAGACCGGCGCCTCGTGCGTCAGGACCCCGTCAAGACCGGCCCGGCGTCCGCCGCAGGGGTCATAGAACAGAGGCATGACCACGCGCACCGCCCCGCAACCCGACGTGCACCACCAGCTCCTCGACTCCCTCGCCACCGCGCTCGGTGACGTCGTGCGCGCGTCGCTCGACGCCGACCGCGACGCCGCCCGGCGGGTGCTGCGCGACGGGGCCCACCGGCACACCCTGGTCGCGGCCGCGGAGCTGCAGGCCCGGCGCGACATCGTCGGGTCCGCCGTACGACGCCAGGCGGCGACGCACCGGCTGCTGCTGGTCGCCGACGCGGCCCGGGTGTCCCGGCTGCTCGACCACCTCGCCCGGCTCGTGCTCGTCGGCCGCGTCGACGGCGGGATCGGCGTGGCGCACACCGAGGCGCTGGTGCTCCTCGCGCGCTTCGGCGAGGAGCGCCTGCACCAGCTGGCCGACGGTCCGACCGGACCCGGGCTCGACCGCGAGTTCGTGCGCTGCGGTCGGTGCCTGATCGACGCCGCCGACCGGCTCGACCACACCCGCCCCGGCCACCGCGACGACAGTCCCGCGGTCGCCTGCTGCGCCGCCCTGGCGCACACGGTGCTGCAGGCGTCGCGGCACGCGCTGCGCGCCGCGGCCTAACGGGTCGGCGGCGGCTCGGCGGGCTGGTCGGCCACCTCGGCGATCAGCCAGGCGGCGACCGTGGCCGTCACGGTGCCGACGACGGCGATGCCCACGATCATCAGGACGGTGGCCACGAGTCGCCCGGTGGTCGTCACGGGGTAGAGGTCGCCGTACCCCACCGTGCTGACGGTCGTGACCGCCCACCACACGGCGTCGCCGAACGTGGTGATGGTGGCGTCGGGTGCCTCCCGTTCGGCATCGAGGACGGCGATCGCCCCGAGCCCGACCGCGGCGACCGCCGTACCGGAGACGTAGATGCCCACGCGGCCCACGAGGTTGACCCGTGCGGAGCGGTGGAGGAGGCGGGCGAACGCCAGCAGCCGGAGCAGGCGGAGGGGACGGAGCATGGGCAGCGCGACCAGGGCGATGTCCCACCAGTGCTGCCGGGCGTACCGGACACGGTGGTCGGCCAGCACGAGCCGGATCGCGACGTCGAGCACGAAGGCGACCCAGACGGTCCACGAGACCGCCCGCAACGAGTCCTCGACGCCGGCGTCCAGCGTCGGGTCGAGCACCGGCCAGGCGTAGGCGACCAGGAAGGCGACCGCGAGCAGCAGGAGCGGGATCTCGGAGCGACGCTCCCAGGCGGCGACCCGGTCCGCAGACCGCTCGGTCACGTCATCGCGGGACCCGCACGAGCAGCCGCCCGTGGATGCACTCCATGTGCAGCTCACGCCCGGGGCCGATGGAGTCGCCGTCGAGCTGGCGGGGGATGTCGACGCCAGCCCGGATCGAGACGGTGCGGCCGGTCATTCGGTTGATGGTGTCGTCGGTGCGGGTGCGCTTGGCGAGCACGCGCACGGCGAGCGGGATCCAGGACAGGAAGCGCTGGGGGTAGAGGACGACGACGTCGAGCTGGCCGTCGTCGATCGAGGCGTCGGGGAGCAGCGGCATCCCGGCCTGCAGGTAGCCGACGTTGCCGACCAGGACGGTGCGGGCGCGGTGCTTGGTGAACTCGCCGCCGTCGATGGAGATCTCGACCTTGGTCACCGGGAACATCAGCGACTTCAGGGCGGACAGCACGTAGGCGAGCCAGCCGACCTTCTTCTTGATGTCCTCGTTGACGCCCTCCATGATCGCGGCGTCGAAGCCCATGCCGGCCATCACCATGAAGTGGCTCTCGAACTGCTCGGCGGTCCCGTCGGTGTCGGCGTCGAGCGGCTCGCCGTGCGGGTCGGCCGGCTTGTCCCCGCGTACGGCGACCATGTCGATCGCGCGGTCCTGCCCGGTGAGCGCGATGTCGATGGCGGCGCGGATGTAGAGCGGGATGTCGAGGTTGCGGGCCAGCAGGTTGCCGGTGCCGGCGGGCACGATGCCGACCGGGATGCCGGTGCCGGCGAGCTCGGCGGCGACCTCGCGGACCGTGCCGTCGCCGCCGCAGACGATCACCAGGTCGGCGCCGGCCACCGAGGCCTCCTCGGCCTGGCCGGTGCCGGAGTCCTCGGGGGTGGTGAGGTGCCAGGTGGGGTCCTGCCAGCCGGCGCCGCGGGCCATCGCGGTGACGATGCCCTGGAAGACCTCGACGTCCTCGACCTTGATCGGGTTGAGCACGACGGCGAGCCGCTTGGCCGACGGCAGCGCCTGGGGCAGCGGCTCGCTCTTGAGGGCGTGGCTGCGCGGCAGCGGGCTGTAGACCACCAGGCCCAGCAGCACGACCGCGACGCCCAGCAGCGCCCCGGCCACCACGTCGGAGGGGTAGTGGCGACCCAGCAGCACCCGGTCGAGGGCGACGACGACGGCCATCAGTGCCGCGAGGGCCGACAGCAGCCGGCGAATCGCGCTGCGGCGTACGAGCATGAAGGCGATCACGATCACGACCCCGGCGAGGGCTGCCGACGACGAGGCGTGCCCGGACGGGAACGACTTGCTGTTGAGGACCTCCTCGAGGTCCTGCCACTCGGGCCGCGAGCGGGCGAAGAGCAGCTTGGCGAGGGTGGTGAGCCCGGAGGTCACGAGCATCACCCCGGCGACGTAGACCGCCGCGCGCCGGTGGTTCTTGACCCACAGGCCCGCGACCAGGAGGCAGGAGTAGACGGTCATGCCGACCACGGCGAAGAGGTCCTCGACGACCTGGAGCACGCCGCGCAGGCCGCGGTCGTCGATCGCCCAGGTGCGGGCCGTCCGGCCGCGGTGGTCGACGTCGTCGAGCCAGCCCCAGCCCTGCTGGACCGCCGTGGCGATCAGGGCGAAGAGCAGCAGGCACCCCAGGGCCCAGGCGAGCCGGGTGGTGCGCGGTCGGTCGAGCAACGAGGCTCCTGGGGAGGCGGGGACGGAACGACCAAGTATGACGAACCGCAACTGACGTGAGGCGCCCGCGGCCCGACGGATAGCCTCGCGTCATGATCGACGCCCGACTCCTGCGTGACGACCCCGACCGCGTGCGTGCCGCCCAGGCCAAGCGCGGCCTGTCCGGCGACGTGGTCGACGTGGCCCTCGCCGCCGACGCCGCACGCCGTACGGCGATCGCGACCTTCGAGGCCAAGCGCGGCGAGCAGAAGTCGCTCGGCGCCCTCATCCCGAAGGCCTCCGGCGAGGAGAAGCAGGCGCTGCTCGCCCAGACCAAGACCCTCTCGGCCGAGGTCAAGGAGGCCGACGCCGCGCGCGCGGCCGCCGAGCAGGCCTGGGACGACGCCATCCGCTCCATCCCCAACCCGGCGGCCGACGAGGCCCCGGCGGGCGGCGAGGACGACTTCGTCGTGCTCGAGACCCGCGGCACCAAGCCCGAGTTCGACTTCGAGCCGCGCGACCACGTCGAGCTGGGCCAGATGCTCGGCGCGATCGACCTCGAGCGGGGCGCCAAGGTGTCCGGCTCGCGCTTCTACTTCTTCACCGGCATCGGTGCCCGCCTGCACCGTGCGCTGATGAACCTCGCGCTCGACACCGCCGCCGCCAACGGCTTCACCGAGGTCGTCGCTCCGGCGCTGGTCAAGTCGCACGCCATGGAGGGCACTGGCTTCCTCGGCGAGCACGCCGACGAGGTCTACCGGATCGAGGGCCAGGACCTCTACCTCGTCGGCACCTCCGAGGTGCCGATGGCGGCCTTCCACTCCGACGAGATCCTCGACGCCGCGGCGCTGCCGCTGCGCTACGCCGCCTTCAGCTCCTGCTTCCGCAAGGAGGCCGGCTCCCACGGCAAGGACACCCGCGGCATCTTCCGGGTGCACTGGTTCGACAAGGTCGAGATGTTCGTCTACACCACCGTCGAGGAGTCCTACGCCGAGCACCAGCGGCTCCTGGAGTGGGAGAAGGAGTTCATGGACCTCCTCGAGCTCCACTACCGCGTCATCGACGTGGCCGCCGGCGACCTCGGTACGTCGGCCCAGCGCAAGTTCGACTGCGAGGCCTGGATCTCCTCGCAGGGCCGGTTCCGCGAGCTGACGTCGACCTCCAACTGCACCGACTTCCAGAGCCGGCGCCTCGACATCCGCACCCGGGCCGGCGAGCAGGGCAGCAGCACCGTCCCGGTCGCGACCCTCAACGGCACCCTGTGCTCGACCAACCGCCCGATGATCGCGCTGCTCGAGACCCACCAGCAGGCCGACGGGTCGGTCAGGGTGCCGAAGGCGCTGCAGCCCTACCTGGGCGGCCTCGAGGTCCTGAAGCCGTTGACTCAGTAGGTCAACGTCGAGCAGGTCGTAGGCACAGATGATCGCTCACGTCGTGGACCCTTCCATCGGACGGCGGTTGAGCTACGGCACCGGTGAGTTGCTGGTTCCGCCACTTCCGGCGCGTCCGTCATGCCAAGATACGCGCTAGTAACGTCCTAAGAATCAGATTCTGGCGTCCGGCGTAGTGCTGACAGACAATGGCAGGGGAGCTTGAGGGTGGGTTCAAGTGGGTGAGTTCAAGGAGTTCTTCGGCGTTGCGGCACCTTTCGTTGGGGGCGCACTGTTATTCGCATTCATCGGCCTCGCCATTTGGGCTGTCCTGAACGGTCGCGAAGTTAGCGTGTGGCCGCCGAGGATTGGTGCCAAGCCAGTGGATCCTGTATCCGGCGGACTTGGAGTTGCGGCTGAACCGCCCGATACCCTAAACCGTCAATTTGCTGCCGCTCAACTCGATATCGGCACTGATCAACCTGTGGTTGCGCAAGCGAAGCCGTCGCTATTCGACAAGGAGTTCGCGGCGTCGGAAGCCAAGAGTTTCTACGACCATATTGCGGGAAATTATGATCTCCGCAACTCGTCGGACCTGCTGAAGACGCACCAAGCGGTGGTGACGCAGATTCGGTCGCACCTGAAGCGCAAGACCAATTTCAAGGTCCTCGACTTGGGCGGAGGAACCGGAAAGCAGATTGCTACCCAGTTCTTCCACAAGTCCAATATGCACTGGACATATTCGGACTTCAGCCTCTCGATGAGCTCCGCTTTTCAGGCCAACCTCGCAGGAACGAAGTTGGGCAAGAACAACCGGCTAATCTTCGGTGACATTGCGGAAGTTCCATTACAGGTCCGGGATGAAGAATTCGACATCATTCTATTCTCCCTCGTGCTGTCTTCGATGCCAGCATCGCCAGATTTCCGACCCTTCGCGGGGTTGCTAAAACCAGGAGGCCGACTAATTGTCGCAGACATCAACCCAGTCTATACAGCACTAAATCCTTATTATGCCGTTTTGGTCGATGGTGAAAAGTTCGCGCTGCGTACGAATCCTGTCAACCCATTAAGCATCGCGCAACACGCTGCTGATCTGGGTCTCTCACAGCTTGAGTTGTGCGGAATTGGCGATGGCGAGCAGTCATACTCGTTCCTGGCAGTCTTCGAGAGGCCTGTGGCGTGAGGCTGGGCGCCGGGGTTGGCGCACATTCGTAAGCCGCCCCAGTGTCGACCGCCTAGGTGTCTGGTCTCCTGCTCGTCAGGCGCCCAGCCCGTGGGTCAGCTTGCGGTGGACCCTCCTACTCTGGTCCTGAGATGAAGACGTTTCCTCGGCTACTCGCCCTCGACATCGACGGCACCCTGCTTGCATGGATCAAGGGATCCGGCACCACGCACGGCACGGTCACTCCGCGCGTGCACGCGGCCATCCAACGTGCTCACGCCGCAGGCGCTCACATTGTGTTGTCCTCGGGTCGTTCGCCACATGGCATGACCGGTACCGCCGATCTGCTGGGGGTGGTCGCGCCCGGCTCCGAGCCGCTCTGGGTGGTGGCCAGCAACGGCGCGGTCGTCTTCCGCTACCTGCCGGGCGCCGAGATCGACGTCGTCGTCGAGGAGACCTTCGACGCCGCCCCGGCCGTGCGCGCGATCCTCGAGGCGCGCCCGACCGCCCGGGTCGCGATCGAGGAGCGGGGCCTCGGCTACCGCGTGTCGACGCCGTTCCCCGAGGGCGAGCTCTCGGGCGAGATGGTGCTGACCGAGATCGAGGACCTGGTGCGGCTCCCGGTCAGCCGGGTCATCATCCGTGACCCCGAGGCGACCGCCGACGACTTCGTGGCCCTCGCGGCCGGCCTCGGTCTGCACGGCACCGACTACGTCGTCGGCTGGACCGCCTGGCTCGACCTCACCCCCGTCGGCGTCTCCAAGGCCTCCGGCCTGCAGCACGTCGTCGACGAGCTCGGCCTCACCGCCGCCGACGTGCTCGCGATCGGCGACGGCCGCAACGACATCGAGATGCTCCGCTGGGCCGGACGCGGGGTCGCGATGGGCCAGGCCATCGAGCCGGTCCGCGAGGCCGCCGACCACGTCACCGACACCGTGTACGACGACGGTGCGGCGGTCGAGATCGAGCGTTGGTTCGGGTGACCGAGCCGGCGACGCCCACACCCGAGCCGCCCGAGCTGCCCGAGCGACTCGCCACCGACCGGCTCCGGCTGATCCTGGTCACCCTCGCCGACGCCGCCGACATGCGCGACGGCCGCCACCAGGACCGCTGGCACCCCGACTACCCGCGCCAGGACGACCGCGACGCCGCGTCGATGATCCACGAGCCCAGCACCTGGGGCCCGCGCCACCTCGTCCACGACGGGCTCGCCGTCGGGTCGCTCGGGTTCTTCGGCCCGCCCGACGAGGGGGAGGTCGAGGTCGGCTACGGCCTCGTCGAGCAGGTCCGCGGCCGCGGGCTCGCCACCGAGGCCCTGCGCTGCGTGCTGAACCAGACCGACCGGCTGGGCGTCCGCGTCCGCGCGCGCACCGAGCCGACCAACCGGGCCAGCGTGCGGGTGCTGGCCAAGGCCGGGTTCACCGAGCTGCGCGGCAGCGACGACGAGGGGTTGCTGGTGATGGCCCGACCGCTGCCCGCGGTGGCGGTCTGATGCTCGTCGCGACCGACCTCGACGGCACCCTGCTGCGCTCCGACGGCACGGTGTCCGGCGCGACCCGGCGGGTGCTGGGCGCCGTCGAGGAGGCCGGGGTGCCGGTCGTGTTCGTCACCGGGCGCCCGCTGCGGTGGATGACCCAGCTCTGGCCGATGGTCGGCGCCCACGGCGTGGCCGTCGCCGGCAACGGCGCGGTCGTCTACGACGTCGCGGCCGGCGCCGTACGCCACCTGCACGGCATCGAGCGCACGGCCGGTCTCGCCGTGGCCGATGCGATCCGTGCCGCTGTCCCCGGCGTCCTGTTCGCGTTCGAGGACCTCGAGGGCATCGCCGTCGAGTCCACCCAGTTCAAGGACGACCTCACCGACCGGGTCGGGCCGTTCGCGGAGCTGTGGTCTGACAGCGTCACCAAGCTCCTCGTGCGCCACCCCGGCATCGGCGCGGCCGAGCTGCCCGGGGCGATCGCCGCGGCGGTCGGCGACGCCGCGACGGTGACCTGGTCGATGCCCGGCCTGGTCGAGATCAGCGCCACCGGCGTGACCAAGGCGGCCGCCCTCGCCGAGGTGGCCGCCGACCTCGGCGTGCCCGCGGCCGAGGTGATCGCGTTCGGCGACATGCCCAACGACCTGCCCATGCTGGCGTGGGCCGGCACGTCGTACGCCGTCGCCAACGCCCACCCCTCGGTGCTCGGCGCCGCCGACCACGTGGTGGCCGCCAACGACGCCGACGGCGTCTCGCGCACGCTGGCCCGACTGGTCCCGATCACCCCCGATCTGTTGTGATGGACTCGTGACCTCCGCTCTGCGTGGCCTGGCAGCGGCCCTCCTCGTGGCGCTGCTGGCCGTCCCGGCGTGGTCGCCCGCCCACGCCGACGCCGCCCCCGCAGCGCAGGCCGTGGCCGCCCGGGCCGACGCCGACCGGCCCGTCTTCACGGGTCGGTTCGTGCGCGCGCCGGAGGTCGAGGCCGACGGCGCCGGACCCGTGCGCCGCTACCAGGTCGCGATCGACCAGGTCTTCGGTCCGGTCACCATCACGACCAAGCGGGTCACCGTGCGCTCGCGACTCAACCTCGAGACCTGCCGTCCCCGAGGCTCGGGCGTCGGCCAGGGGTCGGCCAGCCAGGGTCAGGCCACGCCGTCCAGCGGTGCCACGGCCACCGGCGAGCCGTCGCCCACGCAGACCCCCGCGGTCCCCACCGTCGACAAGCGCCTGCGCAGCTTCGTGGCCGTCCGCTCCGGCGCCGAGTACGTCATCTCGTCCTGCGACGACGTCGCCCTGGCCGACGCCGACGGGCTGATCGCCCTGACCGTCCAGTACGGCGAGGGCCGCGCGCCCGGTGCCGCCGAGGAGCCCGCGGCCCCGGTCGACGAGGTCGGCCTGCGCTGCCCCGACACCGGCGACGAGGTCGACATCGACGACCGCGACTCGTGCTCGTCGCTCGAGGACAGCCAGTCGTTCGACCGGGCCGCGGCGCCGGGCCTCGCGCTCGTCATCGTCGGCGTGCTCGGCCTCGTGCTGGCCCGCCGGATGGGCCGCCCGCGCCGCTCCTGAGCTGCCGCCAGCGCCGTCAGAGGTACATGCCCCCGCTGGAGGGGCTGTCGCCGGGCTGCGGAGCCGCGCCGGGCTGACCCGGCGCACCCTGCTCCGGCTGGCCGGGCAGTCCCATGCCGGGCGGCAGCGCCCGCCGGATCTGCTCGAACTGCGCCCGCGCCGCCATCTGCTGGGCGTAGATCGCGGTCTGGATGCCGTGGAAGAGGCCCTCGAGCCACCCGACCAGCTGGGCCTGTGCGATGCGCAGCTCGCCCTCGGAGGGCACCGTGCCCTCGGCGAACGGCAGCGACAGCCGCTGCAGCTCCTCGACCAGCTCGGGAGCCAGACCCTGCTCGAGCTCCTTGATGGAGGACGCGTGGATCTCCTTCAGGCGGGCCCGGCTGGCCTCGTCGAGCGGCGCGGCCTTCACCTCCTCGAGCAGCTGGCGGATCATGCTGCCGATCCGCATCACCTTGGCCGGCTGCTCGACCAGGTCGGTGAGGTTGCGCTCGCCGTCGTCCTCGGCGTCGTCGTCGCCCCCGCTCAGCGCCGAGGCCGGTACGGCGCCGATCGCCTTGCCGTCGGGGCCGATGATGACGACGTGCTGGTCCTGCTCGGACGTCGCCTCGGGCTGGGGGTCGGGCTGCTGCTCGCTCATGCGTCTTACGGTATCCAGACGCGCCCGATCCACCCGGCCCCCGCCGGGCCGGCCGTCAGCCCAGCCCGGCCCAGCTCAGCTCAGAGCGTCAGCACGATCTTGCCGGTGTGCGAGCCGGCGTCCATCAGCTCGTGTGCCCGGCGGACCTCCTCGAGCGGCAGCGTCTGCTCGACGATCGGGCGGATCGACCCGTCGGCGACCAGCGGCCACACGTGCTCGAGCACCGAGGCGACGATCGCGGCCTTGCCCTCGACGGGGCGGCCGCGCAGGGAGGTGGCGATGACGGCTGCCCGCTTGGTGAGCAGCTTGCCGAGGTCGAGCTCGCCCTTGCTGCCGCCCTGCATGCCGATGACGACGAGCCGCCCCTCGGTGGCCAGGGCCGACACGTTGCGCCCGAGGTAGGAGGCGCCCATGTTGTCGAGGATGACGTCGACCCCGGCGCCGTCGGTGGCGGACTTGGCGACCTCGACGAAGTCGTCGTCGTGGTAGTTGATGGTGACGTCGGCGCCGAGCCCGGCGCAGAACGCGAGCTTGTCGGCGGTGCCGCCGGTGGTCAGCACCTGCGAGCCGAGCGCGTGCGCGAGCTGGATGGCGAACGTGCCGATGCCACCGGCGCCGCCGTGCACCAGGAACGACTCCTCGGGCTTCAGGCCCGCGACCATGAACACGTTGGACCACACCGTGCAGGCCACCTCGGGCAGCGCCGCGGCGTGCACCAGGTCGACCCCGGCCGGCACCGGCAGCACCTGCCCGGCGGGTACGACGACCCGCGAGGCGTAGCCCCCGCCGGCGAGCAGCGCGCACACCTCGTCGCCCACGGCCCAGCCCTCGACGCCGTCGCCGAGCGCCGAGATTGTCCCGCTGCACTCCAGGCCGATGGTCTCGCTGGCGCCGGGCGGCGGGGGATAGAAGCCCTGGCGCTGCAGGGTGTCGGCGCGGTTGACCGCGGTCGCCGCGACCTCGATCGCGACCTCGCCGGGCCCGGGCTCGATGTCGGGCACCTCCTGGACCGACAGGACCTCGGGTCCGCCGGCGCCGTCGGCGACGACGGCCCTCACCTGGTCACCGCGCTCGGCGCCGGGGCGTCGTCCTCGTCGTCGTCCTCGTCGTCCTCCACGAGGACCGAGTCGACGTCGATCACGAGGTCGGCGGGCAGGTCGGCGGGGACGACGTCGTCGACGTCGTCGGGGTCGGGCGCGTCGGCGGGCCGGTCCCAGCTCTCGGCCAGCGCCTGGGCCCTGGCGGCCAGCTTCTCGATCGTCACCGGGCCAGCCCCGCGGCCGCCGGCGGCGTAGCCCAGCAGGTAGGCGATCACCGGTCCGGCGTGGACGTCGACCTTGTCGTGGGCCAGCTCGGACAGGTCGTTCAGCAGCCCCTCGTCGACCTCGGTCTCGAGGTCGAGCACGTCACACAGCTCGTCGATCCAGTCGTGGAGGTTCACGCCCCCACCCTGGACACGATGCGGGTCACTCCGCAACCCGGTCGCCGGCGTCGCGCAGGTCGGCCCACGTGTCGATGTCGCGGTGCTCGCGGCCGGTCGCCGGCACCTCGGCCAGGTCGAGGCGCGCGAGGAGCCGGTGGAGCGCGTGGTTGTGCTGACCCTCGTGGTCGGGCCGTACGGCGTCCAGCCGCGCACGCTCGACGACGAACGCGAGCTGGCGTCGGCCGTCGGGGTCGACGAGCACCGCCCCGTCGCGCCCGGCGGCGGCCTCGTGCAGCCGGCGCAGCGTGCCCGGACCCACCCACGGCATGTCGACGGCCAGGACCGCCACCGACGTCGTACGCCGCAGCAACGCGTCGACGCCGGTCAGCAGGCCCGCGACCGGGCCGCCGAAGCGGGGGCTCTCGACGACGAACGTCACGGGCCGGTCGGTCGGGACCTGCTCGCCCACCACGACCACCTCGGCGGCGTCGATCACGGCCTCGAGCGCGTGCGCCAGCAGCGAGCGTCCGTCGAGCTCGACCGACGCCTTGTCGAACCCGCCGAGGCGGATCGCCTGGCCGCCGGCCAGCACGATCGCGGCGTACGACTCCAGGTGCACGTCATCCACGGGCCCAGCGTGCCACCCTGGAGACGTGGAGCCCGACAGAGCAGACGTGATGCGCGTCGCCCTGGTGCAGGAGGCCTCGGGGCTCGAGCCCGACGCCAACCGCGCCCGGCTGGACGCCCTGACCCCCGACGACACCGACCTCGTGGTGTGGCCCGAGGCGTTCGCCCGCGACTTCGGCGAGGCCGGCTCCGACGTCAGCGCCTACGCCGAGCCGGTGACGGGCCCCTTCGCCACCGAGGCCGCGCGGGTCGCCGAGGCCCGCCGTACGACGATCGTGGCCGGCCAGTTCGAGACCAGCCACGACCCGGCCCGCCCGTTCAACACCCTGGTCGTGCGGGGCGCGGCGACGGCGGCGGCCTACCGCAAGGTGCACCTCTACGACTCCTTCGGCTACCGCGAGTCCGACCGCCTGGTGGCGGGCGACCCGGCGCCGGTGGTGGTGACCGTCGGTGGCTGGCAGGTCGGGCTGATGACCTGCTACGACCTGCGGTTCCCCGAGATGGCGCGGCTGCTCGTCGACGCCGGCGCGGAGGTGGTCGTGGTCCCGGCCGCCTGGGTGGCGGGGGAGCGCAAGGTCGACCACTGGCGCACGCTGCTGCGCGCGCGGGCCATCGAGAACACCGTCTTCGTGGTCGCTGCCGGGCAGCCGGCGCCGCGCTACTCGGGGCACTCGATGGCGGTCGACCCGCTCGGCGACGTGCTGGCCGAGGCCGGCGAGGCCCCCGAGGTCGTCCGGGCGACGCTGCACCGCGAGGTGCTCGACGAGGCCCGTCGCACCAACCCGTCGTTGCGCAACCGACGTCTGTAACCTCCGTAGTCATGTCCAGAGCCCCCGGTCGCCGTCGCGCCGGGACCCCTCCGACGCCGCCGTCGGGCACGGTCCTGACCGCGCCACCGGCGGCCGTCGAGGAGCCGTCGGCCGAGCCGGCCGCCGCAGGAGCCCGTCCGCGGCGCTCGTGGGAGGACCGGCTGAGCCGGTTCGGCGAGACCCGTACGGCGGCGGTCCTGTGGACGCTCGTGGTCCTCGTCGGCACCGCGGCCCTGGTCTGCGCGATGGTCCCGGCCGGTCCCGACTGGCTGGGCGGTGCGGGCAGCGTGACCGTCGTGGCGGCGTACTCCTGGGGGCTGGCGGCGCGCACCGGCGGCCGCCCGGTCGTCTTCGGCGTCCTGGCCGCCGTCCTCGGCGCGGCCGCGCTGGTCCTCGACGACGACAGCCTGCGCACGGGCGCCGCGGTGACGACCGCCGCCGTCGCCGCCGTGTTCGGGGTGATGGCGACCGTGCCCGCGGTGACCTACTGGCGTGCGGCCCGCGAGTGCGTGCTCGCCGTGACGATCTCGGCCATCGGTGCGCTCGCGACGCTCGGCTTCGAGCCCGTCGTCACCGTGACCCGCTTCGAGTACGCGACCTTCGGCCTGGCGCTCGCCGGGGCCTTCGCCGTCGTCTACCGCCTCGGCGCCGGCCTGCACGGCCTCGGCCGGCGCGGTGTCGTCATCGTCGTCGTCGGCGGCCTGCTGCTCGCCGCGACCCTGCTGTACGCCGAGATGCTGCGCCGCTACGGCACCCCCGAGCTCGTCTCGTCGTTGCTCGACGTGGTCGGCTGGAGCCGCGACCACCTCGGCGCCTTCCCGCGGCCGATCGAGTCCGTGCTCGGCGTCCCGGCCCTCGCCTACGGGTGTCACATGCGCGCCCGCCGCCGCCAGGGCTGGTGGATCTGCGCCTTCGGTGCCGCTGCCACCTCGGCCGTCGCCAACTCGCTGGCCAACCCCGCCATCACCCGCACCGAGAGCGCCCTGTCCGTGGTCTACGGCCTGCTCGTGGGCCTGGTGATCGGCTTCCTGGTCATCCGCCTCGATCTGCTCCTCACCGGCGAGACCCGCGGCTCGCGGGGGCGCCGCAGCCGCGCGGCCGAGCAGGCCTCCGCGTTGCGGCCCGAGCCGGCGCGTGGTCGGGCGCTGCTCTGACCCACGCTTCGGCGTACCGAGGGGTAACGGATAGCGTCGCCCCCATGGTCCGGGAGCAGCGTGTCGATCTCGTCGCCGAGATGGTCGCCGGGGTGCTCGAGGTCAGCGTCGTACCGGGTGACTCCGTCGCCGTCGGTGACGAGGTGGCCCTGCTGGAGTCGATGAAGATGGAGATCCCCGTCTTCGCCGAGACCGCCGGCACCGTCGTGGCCGTCAAGGTCGCCAAGGGCGACGTCGTCCAGGAGGGCGACGTCCTGATCTCCCTCACGCCCTGATCGCGCGCCCCCACTAGGATCGACCCGTCCGCGGGCGTGCCCGGGGACGAGGAGGGGTGCCGGAGCGGCCGATCGGAACCGCCTTGAAAGCGGTCGTAGGGAGACCTACCGCGGGTTCGAATCCCGCCCCCTCTGCTTAATTTGTCGGTGGTCGCCGGTCGGCCATCGGCGGTCGGCCAACTCGTGCAATCGAACGAGTTGGGGCCGCGGGACGGCGCCGGCGCGGGCCGACTCGTTCAATCGAACGAGTCGGCGCGGTCAAGGTCCCTCAGACCGGCTCGACCCGTTCGATTGCGCGAGTTGAACGGACGCTCCCACTGCGTCGGCGAGCGCTACTCCGACCCGCCGAGCTCCATCTCGACCGCGTCGTAGGCGAGGTCGTTGAGACGTTGCACGTGCCGGGTCACGTCGGCCACGAGCCGGGCCACCTCGGCGCGTACTGCGCCCACGTCGGGGTCCTCCAGCACCCGGGTGCCCAGGGTGCCGAGGCGCATCAGCAGCGCGTTGCGCTCGCGGAACGCCGTACCGCCGCGGGCCGCGAGCCACTCGTCCTCGCCGCCTGTGTTCTCCTCGAGCAGCGCCTCGCGCACGGCCGTCATCCGCTGCCGCATCGTCCATCGCCAGCTGCCGAGTCCCGGCCCCTCGCGCCCGGGGGCGTCGTTGGCCCCGACGAGCCCGCGCAGGGCGCTCGTCAGGGTCGCGCTCGTGGCTGCCATGGGTTGCCCTTCGGTGTGGGTCGAGGTGGGGTTGGGGGTGGGATCGGGTCCCAGGTGTGGTCCTGCTCACGAGCATGACCGGCGTCGAGTCGACGGACAAGGTCGAGCGATGATGGTCCCATGAGCGCGTCCACCGTCACCGACTATCGCCTGGCTCCGGTGTTCGCCGCCCGTCTCGTCGGCCTCGGGCTCATGGTCCTCGCGGTCCTCGCCTTCGGCCTGACGGCCGCCGCCCTCGCCTGGTCGTGGCCCGGCGACCTGATCGTCGTGGTCGTCGCGCTCGGGCTCGTCGCCGTCCTCGGTACGGCGTCCTGGCTGCGCTCACGGGCCTACGTCGTCCGCCTCACCGACACCGGCTACCGGGTGCGGTTCGTCCGAGGCGTGGGCGTCGCCGAGGGGCGCTGGGACGAGGTGCGCGAGGCAGGCTCCGCCCACCCGCGCGACGTCGTGTGCCTGGTGCTCGAGCGCCACGACGGCACCACCACCTCGATCCCGGTCGAGATGCTCGCCGGTGACCGCGACCGGTTCGCGACCGACGTCCGCGAGCGGCTCGAGGCCGCCGCCAGCGGCTCCTGATCGCCCCCTGCCTCCCCGGCCACCGATCCGATTGGCCCAGCCCCCCGGCCGCCTTGTAGCCTGAGCGCGCTGTCGTGCGTGCACGGCAGCGTGGAGGCGTCGCCTAGTCCGGTCTATGGCGCCCGCCTGCTAAGCGGGTTTGGGGCTACAACCCCATCGAGGGTTCAAATCCCTCCGCCTCCGCCACATGACCGTGACCACCCGTCCAGCCCCGCTGGGCGGGTGGTGCTGGTCGGTGCCAGGTTTGGGCCACCGCCCGGCGGGGGAGGGGCCCGATGAGCGCAGGTCGCGGTATGACTCGCTATGACTGGCTGCGGATCACTGCAATGCACGAAACTGCACTGGCGATTGTCTGGCAACCCTGGCGGTCGCAACCGACAATACGTTCACGGACCTTTCCGTGGGTCCGAGACCAGAAGGTGTGTGAATCTCCATGAAGCTCGCTCGTAAGCTCGCCCTGACCCTGGCTGCCTCGGCCCTGGGTGCGTCGCTGATCGGCCTCTCGGCCCCGGCCGCTCACGCCTACGACTCCTCGTGGGGCTGCGGCGGCGCCTGCCGCCCCGGCCACTGACCTTTCCGGCTGCGACCCGCTGACGACGTCTCCCTAGCAGGGTCAGTCCGAGTCGACGGGCTCCTGGCCGGAGACCCCGGCCTGCCCCATCGCGTAGCCCAGCTGGAATCGGGTCTCCCGCTCGTACTCCTGCTTGAGGTCGGCGACGTACCCCGCGTAGGTGCGGGGGCTGACCCCGAGCCGCTTGGCGCTGACCTGGTCGGAGTGGCCCTCGATCAGCATCCGGATCGTCATCGCCCGCTGCTCGGCCGCGATGTCCTTCATCGTGGTCGACTCGCGGTTGGTGAACGGCCGCGCGCGCTCCCACGTGCGGTCGAAGATGTCGACCAGGTAGGTCACCACCGACGGCTCACGGACCGCGACCGCGCTGGTCAGGTCGTCGCTGGCCGGGATCACCGCGACGCGGCGGTCCACCACGATCATCCGGTTGAAGAACTCGTCGAGCGTGCGGACCTCGGCCCCGCGGTCGGTCACCGCCGCGACGTACTTGGCCGTGAAGGAGCTGCGGCGCGCGCTGTGCTGGTAGAGCGTGCGCATCTTCATGCCCCGCTCGAGCGCGGCGGTGTCGCGCAGCGCCGCGGCCGCGAGGGAGGCGGCGTCGCGGCCGGCCTGCGGCTGAGCCGTGAGCATCTCCTCCTCGGCCTCGGAGACCAGGCCGGCGATGAACGGTCCGATCGCGTCGCCGTGCAGGTAGGTGAACGGGCCGCGCGCCTGGGAGAGCGGCGATCGCCGCCACGACTGGCTCAGGGAGCCGAACGCCCGCGCCCAGTGCGACGACTCCTCGAGCAGCTGCGCCGCTTGCTGGCTCAGTGGCGAGACCACCCGCGACTGGACGGTCGTGGGGTCCTCGGGCAGCCAGCGGTCGGTGTCGCGGTCGAGCTGAACCAGGCCCAGGTCGACCAGCAGGTCGAAGGCCGGCCGGTCCGGGCCGCCGTCGGCCACGCGCGGGTCGCCCGCGGCGATGCCCTGGCTCATCACGATCTCGTCGTAGAGCGTCGCGGCCCCGTCGGCGAACAGGGCACGCTCGTCCGGGCCGTACGTCATGAGTTGTCCCCTTCGTCGCGCTGGTCCCGAGCGTGCGGCAGATCCTACTGACGCCGACGGCCCCTCACCCCGACGTCGGGGTGAGGGGCCGTCGTACGACGGGTGGTCGGGTCAGACCTGGTCGCTCGCCTCGAGCCGTGCCTTGAGGCCGTCGAGCTCGGTCCAGAGCACGGCGGGCAGGTCGTCGCCGAACTTCTCGAACCACTCCTGGATCTGCGGGATCTCGGCCTGCCACTCGTCGACGTCGACGGCCAGCGCGGCCTCGAGGTCCTCGGGCGTCAGGTCGAGCCCGTCGATGTCGAGCGAGCCCGGCGCCGGCACGCGGCCGATGGGCGTCTCGACCGCGGCGGCCTGGCCGTCGATGCGCTCGACGACCCACTTGAGCACGCGGCTGTTCTCGCCGAAGCCGGGCCACAGGAAGCCGCCCTCGGCGTCGCGGCGGAACCAGTTGACGTAGAAGATGCGGGGCAGCTTGGCCTCGTCGTTGTTCTTTCCGACGTTGATCCAGTGGCTGAAGTAGTCGCCGGCGTTGTAGCCGATGAAGGGCAGCATCGCCATCGGGTCACGGCGTACGACGCCCACCGCGCCGACCGCGGCGGCGGTGGTCTCCGACGACAGGGTCGCGCCGAGGAAGGTGCCGTGGGCCCAGTCGCGGGCCTCGAACACGAGCGGGACGGTCGTCTTGCGGCGACCGCCGAAGAGGATCGCGTCGATCGGTACGCCGCGCGGGTCGTCGAACTCGGGCGCAAGGATGTCACACTGCTTGATGGGCGTGCAGTAGCGGCTGTTGGGGTGGCTGGAGTCGAAGTCGGACTCGGGGGTCCACTCCTCGCCCTTCCACGACGTGGCCTTGGCCGGCGGGTTCTCCAGGCCCTCCCACCAGACGTCGCCGTCCTCGGTGAGCGCGACGTTGGTGAAGACCGAGTTGCCCTTGTTGATCGTCGACATCGCGTGCGGGTTGGTGTGCTCGTTGGTGCCGGGGGCGACGCCGAAGAAGCCGTACTCCGGGTTGACCGCCCACAGCCGACCGTCCTCGCCGATCCGCATCCAGGCGATGTCGTCGCCGATCGACTCGACCTTCCAGCCGGGGATGGTCGGCTTTAGCATGGCGAGGTTGGTCTTGCCGCAGGCGCTCGGGAACGCCGCGGCGACGTACTTGGTGACGCCCTGGGGGCTGGTCAGCTTGAGGATCAGCATGTGCTCGGCGAGCCAGCCCTCGTCGCGCGCCATCACCGACGCGATGCGCAGGGCGTAGCACTTCTTGCCGAGCAGGGCATTCCCGCCGTAGCCGCTGCCGAAGGACCAGATCGCGCGCTCCTCGGGGAACTGCACGATGTACTTGGTGTCGTTGCACGGCCAGCGCACGTCGGCCTGGCCCTCGGCCAGCGGCATGCCGACCGAGTGGATCGCCTGCACGAACGGCGCGTCGAGCTCGGTGATCTTGTCGAGCACGTGGCTGCCCATGCGGGCCATCACGCGCATCGAGGCGGTGACGTACGCCGAGTCGGTCAGCTCGACGCCGAACATCGGCTTCTCGGCCTCGAGGTGGCCCATGACGAACGGGATGACGTACATCGTGCGGCCCTTCATGCAGCCGGCGTACAGCCCGCGCATGAGGTCCTTCATCTCGTTCGGGTCCATCCAGTTGTTGGTGGGCCCGCAGTCCTTCTCGTCGACCGAGCAGATGTAGGTGCGGTCCTCGACGCGGGCGACGTCGATCGGGTCGCTGGCGGCGTAGAAGGAGTTGGGCTTGATCGCCGGGTCGAGGCGGGTGAACGTGCCGGTCCCGACGAGCGCGTCGGTCAGCTCGGTCCACTCCTCGTCGGAGCCGGTGCACCAGTGGATGCGGTCGGGCTGCGTCAGCGCGGCGACCTCGGCGACGAAGTCGAGCACCCCCTGGTGGGTCGTGGGTGCCGAGGCGTTCTGGTCGGTCGTGCGGTCCTGCGTGGCGGTCATGCCGTGGTCCCTCTCGCGCATTCTCGGCCCTCGGGCGGAGTGCCCCGGGCCGGCCGTCGATCGGTGTCGACGATGTCGTGGAGTCGTGGTGTGGATCGCGGGCGCCGTTGCTGCGATTCGAGTTCCGTGAGGCTAACCCGGTGTCGCGGACGCTCATATTGGACCGATCCAAGGGGCGTGGGCCAGGTCACACCCGGGGGCGGAGAGGCGTAGCGTGCGGGCATGAATCGTCGTGCTACTGGCCTGGCCGGTCTCCTCCTCGCGTCCCTCGTCCTGCTGCCCGGCTCGGCCGGGGCCACCACCCCGGCGCCCGAGAAGCTCCCCGCACCCGCCGGCCGGTCCGAGGTCTCGGCAGACGTCTCAGGCCCCGGCGCGACGGCGTACTCCTACGACAGCGGGTCCGTCCGGCACCGGGGCTCCTTCACCCTCACGCGGGCGGGGAGCGGTGTCTCGGTCACCCAGACCGACAAGATCGGCGTCCACAGCCTCACCTCCACGGGCCGCACGCGAGGCACCGCGGTCGCGGAGATCACCAAGACCGCCCGCAACCAGGTGAAGGTGTCCTTCTCCGTCAAGCGCACCGCCCGGTGGAAGGTGCAGGTCCGGGTGAGCAGGTCCGGGGCGACGTGCGTGCCCGGCGCAGTGGTGATCGGTCAGCCCGGCCACCGGCCGTTCGTCGACGGCGCCGTGACCTGCGACGGCGACCAGGTCGCCGCCTACACCCTGAACCGGTCCGTCACGCTGCGGGCCGGGGCGCGCTACACCTACACGGCGGGCCACGGGCGGACCGACGTCAACGGCGGCGGGCTCACCTGGTCCATCCGGCTCTTCGAGGACAACTAGCCCGGCACCGCCCCAGGAACGACATACCGATTCGGCAACGCTCGCGGGGTCGGCTATTCTCGTCCAGTCCTGCGGCAAGTCCGCGGGGCATGCGCCTGTAGCTCAACGGATAGAGCATCTGACTACGGATCAGAAGGTTTGGGGTTCGAATCCCTACAGGCGCACAGAAAGCCGCAGGTCAGCCCAGCTGACCTGCGGCTTCTTCGTTGTGCAGAGGGCCGGGCGGCACCGCCACGACCTGCGACTCGACCGGCGGCTTCCGTGCGGACTCGGTGCCAGCCATCGCCGGGTGCGAGCGTCCCGGGGGCGTGCTCGCCGACGGGACCGCTGCCCCGCGAAGGCATAGGGTCCGACCTACGTGTCCTGCTCCACCCGCCCTCGACGGCTAGCTCGAAGGCGGGGCATTGACGGGCGTTGGAAGTCGCGCATCAGGAATGGCAGCGGGACGTCGCTCCCGCTAGTTGATCGCGTGGTCGTGCACCGCCGATGAGAGGTGGACGCCGTTCAGCTCCAGGTAGAGCTGCCGCTCCGTGACGGTGAGCGTGATCGTGTTGCGGCGCTCCATCGTGTCCACCGCTGAATCGATGAACCCGGGATCGAAGCTGTGCAGCACGATCTCGGCGGCCCGGTGGATCCGCGCCCCTGCCCACTGCGCGAGCACCTTGGCCGGGTCGCGGTGCGTGTAGATCGTCGTGCGCTCGGCAGCCTTGCTGCCCGTGTGAAGCCGCGCGGCATCCGGTGCGCCGACCTCGATCCAGGCGAGCAGCTTCCCGCTCAGGTCACGCACCAGCACCGCCGGGGCGTCGGTCGCCGAGATGCCCTCGCTGAATGTGATGCCCTCCTCGTGCTCGAGGCAGTAGGCCAGCACGCGCGTCACGAGGTACGCCTCGGTCTCTGAGGGATGCCGCGCCGCGCGCAGCGTGAACTCCTCGTAGACGCCGCGATCGGTGTCGGCCAGCTCGACTTCAAACGTGTGCATCGTCGCGCCGGCCGCCATGGGGCTCAGCCTAGTTCGGGAACGGGGACCTACCGCGCCGTCATCACCGTCGCCTGATCGCGGCGGAAAGCCGCACCTCGGGAGCGCGCGGTCCGCGGCATGGTCGGGCGTCTACTGAAAGTCGTCCGTCAAGCGGGGCCACCGTCTCCGCCACCAGCCAGGCGTCGCATCGGCGTCAGCGCCGTTAGGGACTGTCGCCAGGCGGAACCGGGTGTCTATCGCTAGGAGGGCAGGCTCACGCAGCCGCCTTATCCGTGGCGTCAAGATTGGCCAAGCGCGCGCAATCGCGTCTCGGCTAGAGAGTTCATCCCAGTACTCGTACTCGGTCCAGGCGTAGCCCTCCTCGACCTGCCTCACTAGGTCCTGCCAGATGTCGAAGAGCTGGTTCAACGACGTGCAGCCGACCGCCCTCATGGCCTCATCGACGGAGTCGTAATCCTCCGCCACCAGGTCGTCCGTCATGCAACTCAGTCTCCCATCGCCGAGCCCGGCTCTCGGCACGAGCGGGCGGATTGCCAGTCCTAGAGGCGACGGAAAGATGCACCTCGCGGGCGCGCGCGCTCCGCGGCATGGTCGGGCGGAACCTGCGGCGCGGAAAGCCTCGCCTGTGTCCGCCAGGGACGAGACCTGAAGACGCTCGTCGCCTAAGCGCGGGCCATCGACGCGGAGTGGCGCCGCTGACGAAGACGTCCGGGCTTAGGAGCCCGTCTCGACCCGTCAGGTAGGAGGCATGACGTCGACGCGCAACGGGGCGCAGATGTCGACGAGCCAGTTGAACCCCGACTCGATGCCGAAGACGCGCGCGAACGTCACGTCTTGAGCGAGGTCGTCCGCGTCGACACGATCGCCGAAGAAGACCTGGGCGCGGTCGCTATTGCATCGCGTCGACATCCACTCGACGCCGTCGAAGCCGGCGTCGTGAGCGGCTTCGGCCCAGGCGACCGTGCGCTCGTAGACGCCCGGGCCGTGCACGTCGATCACGTCGGTGTTGTCGACTTCGAGACGGCGCAGCCCGAGACCGTGAAGACGGGCGAGGCGCAAGGTGCGCCTCACCGCGAAGCGCCCCATGATGCGCTTGCGGTAGTCGTCGAAGGACAAGATGCCGCCGCCGAGTGGTACGTCATGCAGGAGCGTCTCGGCGACCGCGGCCTCTTCGGTCTCGGCGGCGTACAGGACGGGCACGGGCGGGTCGCCGAAGAAGGCGAAACGAGTCGGCGCACCGATGCCCGGGTTGAACTCCGTGACACGGCGACCCTCGCCGTGCGTCCGGTACAGGAGGGTGCCTTCGTCCAGGACGACAGGCTCGGCGTCGAACGGGTCGGGAGGGTCTGCGACGGTCCCGCCGAGCCTCACCACTCCGTCGACCAGGCGTTCGCGGCGCTCTGGAGGACCAGTTCCGGGTCGACGGCCAGGTACGAGGCAGGGGCGTCGCCGCCGAAGAAGGCACTTGGCGCGCTCGCCCATTCGATGATCCCGCGCTCCGACCGGCCGTGCTGGGCGCCCAAGACGCGAAGGTCCGCGACGACAGGCAATGGCTGACCGTCCGCGTCGAAGTTCCAGCCAGGGAAGAGCAGGCGGCTGCCGCGTTCAAGGGCGAGGAGTCGCCCCGCCTTGCGAGCATGCGTAGCGAGGTTGTCCGGCCGAGTGGCCGTCGAGCCCATACGGCGTCCAGCCTCGCTGGCCGAGAGAAGACCGAAGGTCCCGTCGATCCGGTCGTAGAAGATTTCCTGGGCCCGGGCTGCACGCACCATCTGCGGGGACGCGTCGACCTCGACGGCCGCGATCGCTGGCCCGAGGGAGGCAGCCGTACGAAGCATCCGGGCACTCAGATCGGCCAGGATCGTCGCGACCGTGCTCAGGCCCGAGCCAGCGGGCCCAGCGACAAAGGCCAGTCCCGACTGCGCCTCCCGGTAGTCACCCGGCACCCCGCCCGGCACGGCGGGCCGCACCCGCTTGCCGACCGCCTGCTGATACGCCGACGGTGGGACCGGCTTCAGCCCCGAAGCGGCCTTGCCGGTCCTGGCTGTCGTCTTCCGCGCGGACGCGGCCTTCTTGGCCGTGGGGTCCTTCCCGACTCCTCGTCGCGTGCCCGTCACAGCGCCCTTCGCCGCGCCCTTCGTGGTGCCCTTCGTGGTGCCCTTCGTGGCGCTCATCGCTGCGCTCGTCGTTCCGCCTCGCGGCGTGCTCTTGGCTGCGTCCTTCTGGCTCACGTGACCTCCTTGGGCTTCTCGACCACTGTACCTCGCGAACATGCAGATGATGCAGTCCATGCCAATGCCCGATCTGCTGTTACACCTTGCGGGCAAGAAGCAGCGAACAAGGAACTGCGTGACCTGGTCCGCGACTGGGACCAGCCTGCTGGACCTCAACGGCATCGGCAGCCCGGCTCCTGGCCGAGGTCAGCGACATCACCCGGTTCCCCGACCGCGGCCACTTCGCATCGTGGAACGGCACCGCACCGATCGATGCGTCCTCTGGCGACGTCGTGCGCCATCGACTCTCACGTCTGGGCAACCGTCAGATCAACCACGTGCTGCACGTCATGGCGGTCGTTCAGTTGCGTAACCCCGGCCCAGGTCGCGACTACTACGACAAGAAGAAGGCCGACGGGAAGTCATCGATGGAAGCAATGCGATGCCTCAAACGACGGCTGTCCGACGTCGTCTATCGAACGATGCTCGACGACTCCATCAGGACCGTCGTCGCCGATGACAGCAACAATCCGGCGACGGGCCCGGGAGGACAACGGGGCAACGACTCTGAATCCAGCGCGACCGGCTCACAGCCCCACACCAGCTCTTCGGACAAGTCACTTCCCGGACCCGCCGACGACGAGTCTAGAACGCTGCTCGCGACCCCTGCTTGACACAGAGGGGTGCCATGTCCGGGCGTATCGGTGTCCTTGAGGCGGCGAAAGCGGCGTGCTCCCCTGTGCCGCTCGACCGAGCCGGAATCTGCGCGACACACAGACCGAGAGCGGTCCTGCAATGCGGGACGCGCGATGGGGGTCGTACCGCGTCACAACCAGATGCCGTGACGGGGATGACCGGGAACTACCGCACCGGGCCGAGCGGCCGGGTGCGCCAGTGGATCTCGTCGTAGGCGCCGCGGAAGGCTCGCACGTGCACGCTGATGCGGTGGCCGCGGTCGGCGGGCCTCAGCTCGTACGACGCGCCGTCGGCCCCGCCGATCGCCCGGCCGTCGCGCTGCCACTGGTAGCGCGGGCTGGAGAAGGGGTGGGTGACGGGTCGGGTCACGCGGAGCGTCGAGCCGACGGTGAGGCGCCCGCGGACCCGGGGCCCGGACTCGACGGTGAACCTGCCGGTCAGGACCTTCGGGGCACGTGGGGTGACGTAGGTGTAGGTCGAGGTGTACCCCGGCTTGACTGCCCTGAGCCGCGCGATGATGCGGGCGCCGAGGTCCGACGGCCGGACGCGGTAGGTGCGGCCGTGCTCGCCGCTGATCGGAACCCCGTTGCGTGCCCACTGGTAGGCCACCTTGGCGGTGGTGGGATACCACGAGCCCCGGCTCACGGTGAGGGTCGCGCCGACGCGCGGGGTGCCGGACTGGACGGCCCGTACGTCGGCGACCACGGCCACGGGTTCCACGGAGGTGTCGGCCTTGGTTTCCTGGTCGATGCGGACAACGACATCACGGGCTCGTTCGACGGTGGCGGCGTCGCCGGAGAACTCCGTGCGGATCGGCGAGTCAGTAGGTCCTTCGGCGTAGCGCACGCGGTAGGGCCCGGACGGGGCACGGAACCGGTAGGTGCCGCGCGCGCTGGTGACGGTCCGCTCGGCTCCCTCGTCCTCGTAGTCGGTGACCCACTCGCCGTAGTCGTTGAGGTGCAGCACGGTGATGGTGACGCCGCCGAGGCGCTTGCCGTCGCCGCGTCGGACCGTGCCGGTGACGGTGCCCTGGGGGTGCAGCCCGACGGGGTCGACGCCTGCGGTGTCCTCTCCCTCGGTCACGGTCACCGTGGTCGCGAGACGGGCGGCGGTGGCCGTGGAGCCGGAGCCCCGCCACCACCCCTCGAGCCCGGTCTCGTGGGTGTAGTAGCGCACCACGTAGTTGCCGGCGTGCAGGCGGGGCACGTCGTACCGGCCGTCTCCGTCGCCCGCGTCGGCGTTGATGCGCACGTATCCACCGGGCACGGTGGGGTCGGCCGCGAAGACCTCGGCGGTCGACGTGGTCCAGAGGGGATCGGGTTCGAACGCTGCCCGGTCGATCGTTCCGCTGATGGATCCGCCGGCCGAGAGCTGTGGGTTCAGACGGGTGAGCCGACCCGCCTCGACGACCACCTTGGTAGAGGCGCCGCGGGTGGCGACGTCACCCCACCACTCCGTCGCGATACCGGGGAAGCCGGCGAACTTCACCCAATAGGCACCGGGCGGCAGGTCGACCTGGAAGGCGCCGTCGTTGGTGCCGTTGTGCCAGCCCTCCGGCGTCGACGAGGCCGGGTCGACCGGGTCGACGTAGATCATGTAGCGCGAGTCGGGGCGGCCGTCGGCACGGGTGACCACGCCAGCGATCCCGCCCGCCTCGGCGGCCTGTGCCTCGTCGGCCGCGGTGATGGTGCCGGTGAACGCGGTGACCAGGGCCGTGGTGGCAGCGGCCAGGGAGAGAGCAACGAGCTTCGGTGTCATGGGCTTTCCGTGGTGGGTCCGAGAGGGAACGCCTACGTACCAGGCGTGAGGGACGGTAGTCGCTGACCGCCCGAGCCGTGGCCGAACGCCGAAGCGGGCCCGGCGGCTGCTCGCCACCGGACCCGCTTCAGGTCTGCGCTACCGGTCAGCGAGCGACGCGGACCGCCTTGCTGGTCACCGCGGTGGGCGTCCAGTCACCGCGCGTGCCGGTGACCCGGACGGTGATCTTGCGCCCCGCGAAGCTGCTCTTGACCTTGAGCCGGCTGGTCCAGCCGACGATCTTGCCCTCGACCCGCCACTGGTAGGCGAACCGGGTGCCCGAGCTCCAGGAGCTGTGGTGGACGTCGACGGAGAGGGTCGCGCCGACCTTCGCCTTGCCCTTGATCTGCACCGCGTGGGCGACGACCTTCGGGCGGGCCGGGGTGCGCACCGTGGTGCGCGCGGCGGTGTCACCACCGACCGGCGTGACGCTGACGCCGTACGACGTCGCCGCGGCCAGGCCGGTGAAGCGCACCCCGGAGGCGTCGGACCACGCCTGGCGAGAGGCGACGACCCGGCCACCACGGGTGAGCGACACCTTCACCACGAAGCGCTCCGAGCCGGCGGTCGTGCGCCACCCCACCTGGACCTGCGACCAGGTCTGGGCCGTGGCGGTCACCTTCGTGACCGTCGGAGCCGGCAGGACCGTGACTCTCTCCGAGACCGGCGAGGCGGGGGAGGTGCCGGCGACGTTCGTGGCCGCGACGGTGGCGGTGTAGGTGCCGGCCGCCAGGCCGGTGAAGGTGTGGCTCGTCGCCGTCCCCTCCACCTGCGCCACGGTGCCGGCACTGAGGCGCACCGTGTAGCCGGTGATCGTCGAGCCACCGTCGTCGGGCGTGACCCAGGTGACGGTGACGGCCTGGCCGACCGCGCTGATCCCGGGCCGGGCCGGGTTCGACGGGGGAGTCGTCGCCACCGGCACGTACGCCGTGTAGGCGCTGGCCGCCGAGGTCCCGAGCGCGTTGACCGCCTTGACGGTGGCCCGGTAGGACCGGCCGCGCTCCAGCCCCGTGAACGTGTACGACGTCCGGTCGGCCGGGACCGTCACCGGGTCGCCGCCCTCGAGCTGCACCAGGTAGCCGGTGACCGGCGAGTTGCCGTCGTAGGCCGGGGCGGCCCAGGCGACAGTGATGCGCTGCCCGACGCCGGTGGCCGACACCGCCTGCGGCGCGTCCGGCACGCTGGTGACCTTGAGCTCCAGGGCGTCGATCGCGCCCTCGAGCGTGGCCGCCTGGGCGGCGTACTGCTCGTCGGTCGCGGTCGCCGCCGTGAGCATGGCCGTCGAGTCGCCCAGCGCCGCCGTCAGGGCCTCACCGGTCTTCTGCGTGTAGCGGGTGAGGTCGAGCTCGCGGGCGTCGGAGACCGCGGCCAGCAGGGAGCGCTGGGCGCGCGGCGCCAGCTGGCCACCCGCGAGCTGCAGGGTGCGCAGGGCGCCGGAGACGTCCGAGCCGGTCGCGGTGTCGTCGGCCAGGACGTCCTGGGCCACGGCCATCGCCTCGGAGAACGCGCGGAGGTCGACGCGGACGTAGCGCCCGGTCTCGGCCAGCCTGGGTGCGTAGCCGTCGTAGGCCCGCTGCAGGGCGGTCTTGTCGACGCCGTAGTTGAACGTGAACGAGTCCAGGTTGGACACGAACGGGTGGTTGGCGTCGGGGACGTCGGTGCGCAGCACCAGGATCACCTTGTGGGTCCCGCTGACCGCGGTGGGCAGCGTGATCTTGGTGGTGCCGGCGTTGGACCAGGCCGAGCCGGTGACCGGCAGCGGCACGGTGACCAGCGGGGTGCCCGTGCGTGCGTCGAGGTAGACCTCGATGCGCGAGTTGTTGCCGACGCGCGAGGAGTTGTTGACGTAGTGCACCGAGAGTGACGTCGCCGTGTCGGCGAACCGCAGGGCGTCGTACTCCAGGACGTCGCCGTCGTGGGTGCCGCCGACGTTGGTCCCGCTGGTGCCGTCGTTCCAGCTGAACGACTCGGTCTTGAGCTCGGGCCCGGTCCAGGACGTCCGGTTCTCGAACTGGACCTCGAGGCCGTCGGAGCTCGGGGCGTCGGGGATCACGAACGTGAGGTCACCGAGGTTGCCCACGTAGGGACGCTCGGCGGTGTAGGTGCCGTGCATGACGAGGTAGACGTCGTGGGTGCCGGTGACCTGGGGCAGGTCGACGGTCGCGTAGCCGTCCTGGGTCCACGCCGTTCCGGTGGCGGGCAGCTTCACGTTGACCAGCGGGGTACCGGTCATCGTGTCGAGGTAGACGTCGAGGTTGGCGTCCGGTGCGACCCGGTTGGAGTTGTTGACGTAGTGCACCGACAGCCTGGTGGGCGCGCCCGACAGGTCGGCACCGGCCCACTTCACCCAGTCGCCGTTGTGCGTGTTGGCGATGGCGGTGAACGGCCCGGCCGAGCCCTGGTCGGTCTCGGTCTTGAGGGTGCCGCTGCCGACGCTGACGCCGTCGCCGCCCCAGCCGGCCCGGCCGTCGGGGGTGAGCACGACGTCGTTCTCGACGGGCTCCTCGGTGGCGCCCGACTCGGCGAACTGCATGAAGTCGACGTTGCCGACCCAGTGCGGGGTGGTGTCGCTCGAGGTCGGGTTGGAGCCGCGGAACACGAAGTAGACGGTCGCCGGCGCGGCGGCCAGCAGGGCGTCGACGCCGGTCAGGTCGGCGGTCGCGGTGGCGTAGGTGCCGAAGCCGGACGCCGTCGGCGGGGTCGCCACGGTCGCCAGCAGCGGGCCGTCGACCGCGCCGAGACGCACCTCGACCGCGGCGTTGGCGTAGCCGTCGTTGACCGCACCGGAGTAGCGCACCTGCACCTGGTCGGGCACCTGGCCGCCGCTGAAGCTGACGCCGTTGAAGGCGATCCAGGCGCCGGGGCGCACGCCGCCGATGCCGGTGGGCTCGTCGTGCAGGTCTGCACCGCCCGACCAGAGGTCGTGCTTCTCGGCCTCGAGGCGGCGGTAGCCGCCCTGGCTCAGGGTCAGCCCGTCGAGGGCGGCGGTGAGCGCGGCGTCGGCGCCATCGATCTCGGCGTCGGTCGCGGTGGCGTCGGCCAGCACGGTCCGGGCGCTCGCGCGGGCCGTGACCAGGGCGGCGTACGTCGAGCCCTCCCAGTTGCCGGCCACGACCAGTCGGGCCTCCTCGTAGGAGTCACGCAGCGCGTCGCGCCAGTGGTCGGTGACCAGGATGGTGAACGGGTCACGGGTCGAGAGACCCGTGCCGGTCACGGCGGCGGCCGTGGTGCCGACCAGCGCCGCGTCGGTCAGCCGGACCGCGAACCTCGTCCGGCGCTGGGCGGCCAGCGTGCCGCTGACCTTGACCGCCAGGGTGGTGGCGCTGGTCCGGGTGACGGTGACGGTGACCCCGTCGGGGAGCCCGGTGACGGTCGCGCGGCCGGTGGTGGTGAGCACGTCGCCGTCGGCGCCGGCGAGGGTCGCGCCCTTCAGGGTCATGGTGATGGTGCCGTCGACCGCGCCGGCCGCGTCCGCGGTGAGCGTGGTGCGGTCCGAGGTGGCCGTGGCGGCCGCGGGGGTGCCGGCGCCGGCGGTGCTCAGCGAGAAGGCGGGCGCGCCCGTGGTGCCCCACGTCGAGGCCTCGGCGCCCATGGTCACGTCGAACGAGCCGTCGCCGGCGATGTCGTCGTAGTCGACCCAGGTGTTGCCGTAGGCCTTGCCGTCGAGCGTCGCGTCCTGGATGTAGAAGCGGTCCGGCGAGACGTCCTTGGCGACGATGCTGAAGGCCGTGCCGTCGTCGTGGCTGATGTCGACGCGCGGGAAGAACGGCGAGCCGACCTGGTACTGCGACGAGCCGGCGGTGACCGGGTAGAGACCCAGCGCGGCCGCGACGTAGGTGGCCGACATCGCGCCGGTGTCGTCGTCCATCGTCGGCAGGAAGCCCAGCGGCTCGTTCTTGAAGACCTTGGTCTTGATCGGCGGCGTCAGCTTGCCGTTGCTGGACGGCGGGTTGTTGCCGTCGGTGCCGCCGGTGGCGATGTACTGCTGCCACGTCTGCTTCGTGTAGAGGTCACGGACCCACTTCTGGGTCTTGGCCGGCTGACCGAGGTAGTTGAAGAGGTACGGCGTCTGCAGGTCGACCTCGTTGGCGTTGGACTTCAGCATCTTGGTGCCGTCGTCGGGCGCCTGCTCCCCGAAGTAGTGGCTCAGCGCCTTGCGGGCGGCGTCCGTGCCACCCATCGCGGCGACCAGGCCGGCCATGTCCTGGGCCGGGTACCAGTGGAACTGCCACAGCGTGCCCTGGTAGAGCTTCGCCGCCTGGAACTGCTCCAGGTCGTCGGCCGCGAAGGCGCCGGAGGCGTCGCGCGAGGAGAGCACGGAGACGTCGGTGCCGTCCGGCGCCGTCCAGGCCTTCGGCTTCAGGACGTTGCGGTAGTTGGCCGAGCGGCTCTTGTACGTCGCCGCGTCGGCGGTGCGGCCGAGCTCGGTCGCGATCACCGACAGCGCGTAGTCGTCGTACGACGTCGCGACGGTGGTGCCCGGGTCGCCGGCGATGTAGCCGAGCGCCTGGTTGGCCGCGTTGTAGGTGTTGGCGTTGGCGACCAGGGCCGGGAAGGCCTGCGCGAGCCGGTCGAGGTGCACGCCCTTGGAGACGGCGTCGGCGATGACGATCGCGGAGCGCTCGAAGCGGACCGTCGGCACTGCCATGGTGCGGCTGCTCAGGGTCGCGTTGCCCACGTTGGCGTCGTCGGCGTAGATGTCGACGAGGGACTGCACGACGTCGGCGTACAGATCGGGGTGGGTGGTGGCCAGCACGGAGTACTTGCGGAAGTCGTCCCAGGTGCCCCAGCCGTCGTAGTGCGTGTAGCCGTCGGCGCGGTGCACGGCACCGTCGACACCGCGGTAGGTGCCGTCGGTGCTGGTGGCGTTGGTCGGGGTCGCCAGCATCCGGTAGAGGCTGGTGTAGAAGATCGCGGCGATGTCGCCGTCGGGGTCGCTGGTGGCGTCGGAGGTGACCGCCACCTTGCCGAGGGTCTCCTGCCAGTCCTCGTGGGCGGCGGCGCGGACCTCGTCGAACGACTTGCCGGTCAGCTCGGCCGCCTGGTCCCTGCGGGCCTGCTCGATGCTGACGGGCGAGAGCGTCGTGGTGAGCTGCACGGCCTGGCCGGCGGTGACGTCGAAGGTCATCACGGCACCGGTGTCGGTGCCCGTACGCCGCGTGGTCGGGCCGAAGGCCGCACCCTCGCCCCAGGTCTTCACGCTGGTCACGGGCGCGCTGGTGACGGCGTCGTAGTAGAGCTTGTAGTTGTAGCCGTTGAAGGTGCCGGTGACGCTGCCGAAGAGCTCGGCGCGGCCGTCGGCGAGCTTCTCGACCGCCAGGTCGGAGGCCAGGCGGCCGGTGAAGTTGTTCTGCAGGTCGAGCACGAGCGAGGCCTTGCCGGCCGTGGGGAAGGTGAACCGCTCGAGGCCGCTGCGCACCGTGGCGGTCAGCTCGGCCTCGATCGTGCCCTGGGGGGCCTTCAGCCCGACCTGGTAGTAGCCGGGCTCGGCGCTCTCGTCGTCGTGGGAGAAGGGGAGCGCGTAGGTGCTGCTCGCGGGTCGCGCGGTGTAGCCGGTGTAGGTCGGTACGACGAGCAGGTCGCCCCCGCCGCCCGACCCGCCGACTCCGTCGAGGTTGGTCAGCGTGAAGCCCCGGATGTTGCCCTGCGCGTAGTCGTAGCCCGAGTGGGTGCGGCCCGGCGCGGTCATCGGGTTGGGCTTGGCCAGGCCGTGCGGCACCTGGGCGCCGGGGATGTTCTGCCCGTTGTCGCCCTGCGTGGACATGAACGGGTTGACCAGGTCGGTGTAGTCGGTCGTCGCCCGGGCAGCGGCGGCCGCCGGGGCGGTCGTCGCGGCACCAGCCGGTGCCGTCGAGGCCAGACCGCCGACCGCGAGCGCGGCGGCGAGCGACGTGGCCAGGGCCGTGGGGACGAGACGTGGCGTGCGTGAGCCACGCCGAGGGGAGGTGATCATGCAGCTGCTTTCCTGGGCGGGAGGGTCGAGAACCTCCAGGAACGTAGGGACGACGGGTGAACCGGAGACGACCTCCGGGAAGCCGTCGACACCCTCGGCAGCGGCGAGGACGAGACCATCGCGTGAACGACCGGCCGGCTGGCCCGGCGCCCCGCAGCGGGGATCTCACCCGTAGGGGCGTCATGAAAGTCAAGGGCCTGGGAGAAACTTGTCCGACATCGTCGTGCGCCCCGCCTCGCGGGCGCACCTCATCAGCGCGGACTCGGCCGCTGACCGGAAAGACACAGTGACCTCATGGGCCAGGACCTGGACCAGATCCTCCTCCTCATCGGCGGCATCCTCGCCGGCGGCTTCTTCCTGATCCTGCTCCTGGCTCGGCTGGAGCCGCCGCGCATGGCGGCGCCGGCGCCGCCGGTCCTGCTGACCACCCCGGCCCCGGGTCCCGCGCCGGTCGTCGACCAGGTCGCCTAGCCCGACACCACCCGACACCACCCGAGACGCACGACAGCCCCCGACCGGCGTGATGCCGGTCGGGGGCTGTTCGTCGTGCTGGGTGCCTCAGGTCAGCGGGGCTCGACCTCGGTCGGCTGGTCGCCGGCGTGCTCGGGGCCGGCCAGGGGGTCGGCGTCCGCCGGCTCCTCGGCCTTGGGGCGCAGGAAGCTGAGCCCGACCGAGCCGGCGAGGACCACGACGATCACGCCCAGGCTGACCAGGGAGGGGATCTCCGGGATGGAGGTGTCGATGGTCTTGTGGGCCGCCTGCAGGATCAGCTTGACGCCGATGAAGGCGAGGATCAGGGCCAGGCCGGTGCCGAGGTAGTGGAACCGGTCGAGCAGGCCCGAGAGCAGGAAGTAGAGCGCCCGCAGGCCCAGGATGGCGAAGGCGTTGGAGGTGTAGACGATGAACGCGTCGTCGCTCACCGCGAGCACGGCGGGCACGCTGTCGACGGCGAACAGCAGGTCGGCCGCCTCGATGGCGACCACGACGGCGAGCATGGGGGTACCGACGCGCTTGCCGGCCTCCTTGATGAAGAACTTCGTGCCGTGGTACTCGTCGCTCATCGGGACGATCTTGCGCATCAGGCGCAGGGCCAGGCTGGTGCTGGGGTCGTAGTCGTCGTCGTCACCCTTGATCAGCTTGTAGGCGCTGTAGAGCAGGATCGCGGCGAAGACGAAGAGGATGGCGGTGAACTGGCTGACCACGGCGACGCCGAGGGCCAGGAAGATGCCGCGGAACACCAGGGCGCCGATGACGCCGTAGAACAGCACCCGGTGCTGGTACTGCGCCGGGACCTTGAAGTAGCCGAAGATCAGGGCGAAGACGAAGAGGTTGTCGACCGAGAGGCTCTTCTCCAGCAACCAGGCGGTCGTGTACTCGACGCCGGCGTCGCGTCCGACCACGGCGAAGACCACGATGCCGAAGACGATCGCGAGCCCCACCCAGCCGACGCTCCAACGGGCGGCTTCCTTGAAGCCGATGACATGGGCGTCGCGGTGGGCCAGCAGGTCGATGGCCAGGGCGATGACGACGGTGGCGGCGAACACGCCCCACAGCCAGACGGGTACGTCGTGCACGATGGTCTCCTCTTCGAGGTGGTCGGGATACCTCTCCAGTCTCGGCCGGCCGGAGCCCTCGAACGAGGTCGAAAGCGGGACGACTTCGACCTCGCACATTGCCGACATCCGGCAACGCCGCCGGTATCGGCCGGGACGGATCGGTCAGAACACGTCGAGCAGCCGAGCCCCGAGCACGGCGGCGTGCAGGGTGAAGCGGTGCGCGGGGTCGGTGGGGTCCAGGCCGAGCACCTCCCCGATCCGCTGCAGCCGGTAGGTGACGGCCCGCACCGAGAGGTTGAGCCGGGTCGCGGTGGCGGTGGTGACGCCGCCGCTGGCGAAGTAGGCCTCGAGGGTCTCGAGCATGGTGGTCGCGCCGCCCGGCGCGCCCTTGAGCGGTCCCAGCACCGACGCGATGAGCTCGTCGATCGCGGCGCGGTCGCGCAGTAGCACCTCGTAGACCACCAGCGTGCCGGAGTCGACCACGGCGTCCTCCAGGCCGAGCCGGTCGGCCAGGTCGAGCGCGCTGTTGGCCTGCTCGTAGGACACCCGGACCGCGGCGGCACCCGGCTGGGTCCGCCCGACCGCGGCCTGCCAGGCGCGTGGCCGTCCCGACCCGCGGGCCGGCGGGGCGACGGAGTCGAGCACCCCGGCGAGACGCTCGCCGACCAGCGTGACGCTCCTCTGGTCGGGCGCGGCGAAGATGCACACGAGGAGGCCGTTGCGGGTCGCGACCAGCGGAGAGGTGTCACCGTGGCGGCCGCTCAGTGCAGTCTCCAGCCGGCGGGGGACCGAGGTCAGTGACGGGTGGTCGAAGGTGAGGTCGTGCCGGGCGACCAGGACCGCGTGGGGGCTGGTCAGGTCGAGCCCGAGGTCGGCGGCCCGGCCGGTCGCCTCGACCGCCGTCGGGCCACCGGCCAGCAGCAGGTCGAAGACGTCGTGGCGGGTCGACTCCTGCTGACGGGACACGTCGTTGCGGGCCAGCTGGAACCCCTCGGCCAGCGCCGCCACGGCGTCGTCGGCGGCCCGCAGGACCGCCAGGGCGGAGGCGCGCACCTGGGCGACGTCCGCGCCGGTGTCGAGCTCCTCCCACAGCCGCCAGCACGCGGAGAGGTAGAGGTCGACCAGCGCCCGGAGGGGGACGCCGACCAGGGCCGCGGCGGCACCGCGCTCGCCGCAGGCCCTCAGCTCCCCGCGCCGCAGGCGCCGGCCCGAGGCGGCGGCCTCGACGACGATCGACAGGAAGTCGCCGAGGAGCCCGGGGTCGATGCCGCCGGCGTCGCGGGCCGCCGCGGCACCGACCTCGTCCAGTCGAGCCATCACGTCCTCCGCTTGCCAGGACCCGGAAGTCGGATCGTGTCATGCCATCCTGCCACCAGCCCGGCGTCACGGAATAGTTGACGCGTCACCTAGGTTGGGCCGAGCGACACCAGCGCTCCCGGTCCGGGCGGCGCGAGCACCCTCCGGGAGGTCATCATGCAGATCGGCATCTTCTCCGTCGGCGACGTCACCGCCGACCCCACCACGGGCCGCACCCCCTCCGAGCACGAGCGCATCAAGGCCACGGTGGCGATCGCCCTCAAGGCCGAGGAGGTGGGCCTGGACGTCTTCGCGACCGGCGAGCACCACAACCCGCCGTTCGTCTCGTCCAACCCCACCGCGACGCTCGCCTACATCGGGGCCCAGACCGAGCGGATCGTGCTGTCGACGGCGACCACGCTGATCACGACCACCGACCCGGTCCTCATCGCGGAGGACTACGCCAAGATCCAGCACCTCACCGACGGTCGGGTCGACCTGATGATGGGTCGCGGCAACACCGGGCCGGTCTACCCGTGGTTCGGCAAGGACATCCGCCAGGGCATCAACCTCGCCATCGAGAACTACGCGCTGCTGCACCGTCTGTGGCGCGAGGACGTCGTCGACTGGTCCGGTCGGTTCCGGACCCCGCTCCAGGGCTACACCTCCACGCCCCGGCCGCTGGACGGCGTACCGCCGTTCGTGTGGCACGGGTCGATCCGCAGCCCTGAGATCGCCGAGCAGGCGGCCTACTACGGCGACGGGCTCTTCCACAACCACATCTTCTGGCCGGCCTCGCACACCGCGCAGATGGTCGACCTCTACCGCAGCCGCTGGGAGCACTACGGCCACGGCCCGGCCGACACCGCGATCGTCGGCCTGGGCGGGCAGTTCTTCATGCGCCGCAACAGCCAGGACGCCGTGCGCGAGTTCCGCCCCTACTTCGACAACGCCCCGGTCTACGGGCACGGGCCCTCGCTCGAGGACTTCACCAGCCAGACGCCGCTGACCGTCGGCTCGCCGCAGCAGGTGCTCGAGCGGACGCTGTCCTTCCGGGAGTACGCCGGTGACTACCAGCGCCAGCTGTTCCTGATCGACCACGCCGGCCTGCCGCTCAAGACCGTCCTCGAGCAGCTCGACCTGCTCGGCGAGATCCTGCCCGCCATGCGGGCCGGCTTCGCCGAGGGGCGCCCGGCGCACGTGCCGGACGCGCCCACCCACGGTTCGCTGGTCGTCGCGGCCGGCGGTGCGCACGACACGACCGTGCACGCCGTCGACGACGTGACCGGTCAGGTCCCCACCGGTGAGCCGGTGTCCGCATGAGCACCGTGGTCGTCGTCTCCGCCGGGCTCTCGAACCCCTCGTCGACGCGGCTGCTCGCCGACCGCCTGACCGACGCCACCGTCGAGGCCCTCGAGGAGGTCGAGGTCGTCCACGTGGAGCTGCGCGACCTCGCCCACGACCTCACCGACCACCTGCTGACCGGGTTCCCGTCGCCGCGGCTGGCCGAGGCCCTCGCGCAGGTGCGCGACGCCGACGGCGTCATCGCGGTCACGCCGGTGTTCAGCGCGTCGTACTCCGGGCTTTTCAAGACGTTCTTCGACGTCCTCGACCAGGGCGCCCTCGACGCGACGCCGGTGCTGATCGCCGCGACGGCCGGCACCGCCCGGCACTCGCTGGTCCTCGACCACGTGCTGCGACCGCTGTTCTCCTACCTGCACGCGGTCGTCGTCCCGACCGGCGTCTTCGCCGCCACCGACGACTTCGGCACTGCTGGCACCGACCTCGACGCGCGCATCGCCCGGGCGGCCGGAGAGCTCGCGACCCTGGTGGGCAAGCTCGGCGCCGGGGTCTCCGGACCCGACGCGACCCGCGCCCGGCGTCGCACGGTCGAGGCCGAGCTGGCCGAGCCCACGCCGTTCGAGGAGCTGCTGGCCCGCGCCGGCCGAGCCTGACGACGCAGTGACGAAGCAGACGGGCCCGGCAGCGTCGAACGCTGCCGGGCCCGGCTGTCAGGTGGTGCTGCGGGTGGTGCTCAGCGCTTGGCGACCTTGCCCGTCGCCGCGCTGGTCTTGACCACCGTGACGTAGCCGGCGTGCTTGCCGGTCACGCGCACGGTGATCCGCTTGCCGGTCACCCCGGTGCCGAGCTGGAGGGTCCGCGACGTCGCGCCCGCGATCGCCTTGCCGTCGGCGTACCAGCGGTAGGCGAGCGTCGTGCCGTAGGTCCAGGTGCCCGGGACGGCGGTCAGCCTCTGCCCGACACGGACGGTCCCCTGGATGCGGGGGGTGGCCGCCGTGAGCGTGCCGGCCGTCACCACGGTGGTCGCCGGTGCGGTCACCGTGGCGCTCTCGTAGAGGTCGTTGTTGCCGGTGACGGCGACGGTGATCTTCTTGCCGAGCTGCGACGGGCTCAGGACGATCGAGGCACCGTGGCCGGCGAGGGTGACGCCGTCGGCCTTCCAGGTGTACGTCGCCGTGGTGCCCTTCGGCCAGGCGCCGCTGACCGTGGCGGTCAGCGTGCGGCCCACCGTCGGCGTGCCGGTGATGGCGGCCGACGCCGGGGCCGAGAGGACCCGGTGGATGTTGACCTGGTCGACGGTGGTGCCGACGCCGCCGCGGGGGTTCTTGCCGGCGGTGTAGGTGGTGCCGTTGAGGGTCAGGGTGTTGTCGGCCGTGCCGCACCACTTCTCCCCGACGGTGCCGCGCTCGACGGCCGGGTTGGGGGTGCTGCCGTCGCACTCGCCGCTGCGGATGTTGGAGACGGTCAGCTTCTTGTCCGTCACACCGATGCGGACGTAGGTGGGGACGTGCTCCTGGTTCTCCACCGAGTTGGCCCAGTGCCGGACGTGGCCGTCCTGGTCCGGGTCGCCCGCGTCGAGCGGGTCGGGGCCGTAGTCGCCGGCGTTGGCCGACGTGTCGGGCTCGGTCAGGTCGTAGTACTTCGACCCCGAGGCCGAGTTGGCGGTCACGTAGAGCACGCCACCGGGGCCGGCGAACACGTCGTTGGCCTTCGGCTGCTCGGCCGCGTCGGCCTTCTTGCCGCGGTTGATGAGGTAGCTGCGCGAGTAGGAGTGGTCGTGCCCCTGGAGGACCAGGTTGACGCCCAGTCGGGAGAACGCCTTGGGGAAGTCGATACGGCGCTTGGCGTTGTCACCGTCGTTGGCGTGGTCGGCCGGGGAGTAGATCGAGTGGTGGTAGACGAGCACCGTCCACTTCGCCTCGTCGCCGTGGTCGGCGATGACGTCGGAGACGTAGTTGATGTGGGCGGCGTCGCCGGTGCCGGTCCCGCTGCCGCTGACCTGGTAGCTGTTCGAGTTGATGTCGATGAACAGCACGTCCTTGTAGACGTAGTAGTAGTCGCCACCGGAGGTGTTGGACGACGCGTCACCGTTGGCGTAGTACTCGCCCGACTTGTCCGAGTTGGGCACGTGGAAGTGCTGCTCGTAGTTCTTCTTGCCGACGTCGTGGTTGCCGATCGTCGCCGCCCACGGGGTGGAGCGGAGCTCGTCGGGGCTGAGGAACGCGTCCCACTCGGTCTCGCGGTCGGCGGTGTTGACCTGGTCGCCGCCGGACACGTAGAGCTCGGCGTCGGGGTCGAGGTCGGAGGCGACGTCCATGGTGTGCGCCCAGCCCTGGCCGTCGCGCGTGGTGTCGCCGGAGGAGCCGATCTGCGGGTCGCCGAAGAAGAGGAAGTCGAAGTCGCCGGTGGGGGCGGTGGTCTTGAAGGTGTAGGTCGCCGACCAGTGCCCGTCGCTGCCGACCCGGTAGGAGTACTCGGTGCTCGGCGTGAGGTCCGAGAGCACGGCGTAGCCGTTCGCGACCTCCTGCGTGGGGCTGGCGTAGCCCGCGGCCGCTCCGCTGGTGTTCGCAGCGACCTGTCCCGGCAGGGTGACGGCGGTGCTCGGGAAGGCGCCGCCGGTCAGCGTGCTGGTGGGGGCGTACTGGACGCCCTGGGGTCCGACGGTGCTGCCGGACCAGGAGATGACGCGCTCGGAGGTGGTGGCCCCGACGGTCAGGACGACGTCGGTGACGTCGGCGGCGGTGTCGTCGGCCTCGGCGTTCGGCAGGTTGAGGATGCCGAGGCCACCGATGCCCACGGTGAGCGCGACCGCGGCGGCCGCGATGCGACGACGGCCGGCCCCGGCCGTCGCAGTGTGGAGCTTCATCAAGGAAGTCCCTTTCAGAACTGGAGGAGGGTGCTGCGGACGAACCGCCCGAGCCGATCCACCGTGGCGGCGCGCGATGGCGGGCAGGTGAACGACGTGCGGCGCACGATGGGTCGGCAGTCGACGGTTGCGGGCGACAACCACCACTGCGGGCCGGTCGGTCGATCCGACCGGTGTGTCAGGACGCCGCGACCCGCTGCACGAACCAGATCAGGCCCATCACCGTGACCACGGCCGCGACGGTCCCGGTCAGCCACAGGGCGGCGGTGGGCGAGCGGCGCCGGACCAGGACCAGCAGCGGGAAGGTCACGACGATCAGGCCGAGCTGCACCGTCTCGATGCCGATGTTGAAGACCAGCAGCGACCACAGCAGGGTCCACGACCAGGCGGCGTCGATGCCGAGGGCCCCGGCGAACCCCAGCCCGTGCACGAGCCCGAACGAGAAGACCACGGCCAGGCGACCCCACCCGGAGCGGTCGAGGCTGAGGTGGCTGCTCGAGGAGGTGTCGAGGTCGGTCGCGGACCGGCCGCGGCGTACGAGCGCCACCAGGTGCCATCCGGCCACCACCGCGATGGAGAGCGCGATGACCGGCTCCACCAGCCCGGCCGGCACCGTCACCAGGCCGAGGGCCGCCAGCACGAAGGTGACCGAGTGGGCCAGGGTGAAGGCGGATGCGGCGAGCACGACCTCGCGCAGGCGCCGCGACCCGACGATGAGGGCAGCGAGGAACAGCAGGTGGTCCAGGCCGCCGAGCAGGTGCTCGGCGCCGAGGCGGAAGAAGTCCCAGAACCGCTCGGCGGTGGTCTGGTGCGTCGAGAACGAGGGTCGCTCGGGGTCGAGGGCGGCGCTGCCCTCGCGCAGGTCGAGGTCGTAGGTCACGACGGCCTTGGTGCCCTTGACGTAGCCCTCGGAGTCAGGGAACAGGCTGGTGGCGATCTCGTGCTCGTCGGCCTGGGGGCACGTGTAGTCGAGGGTCAGGTGGGCGTAGGGCACGTCGCGCAGCCCGACCGTGTAGTCGCCGTGCAGCGCGGGGGTGCACGACCGCCCGTCGGCGGTCACCGTGAACCGTGCGGTCACGTAGTCGAGCACCGTGCTGCTGTGGTCGCGCAGCGCCCGGACCTGGCCGGGGAGGTCGCCGTCCTGCCACGCGCCGTCACCCTCCTCGAAGAGGTCGTCGTCGCCCTGGGCGTCGGCGGCCGAGACGACGAGCAGGTCGTACTCGAGCTCGAGGGCGACGCGCACGGTGCCGCTCTGCGGCGAGGTGACGTCGGCGTAGACGACGGAGCTGAAGCCGTGGGCCTCGGCGCGACCCCCGGCCAGGACGAGAGCGAGGACGAGCAGGAGGAGCAGGACGCCGGCAGAGCACCGGCGGAGGACGACAGCCACGGAAGGGAACCTCAATCTGAGCGGGGGCGCGTCACCTTCCCGAGGTCTCACGAACGACTGGGGGACGCAGCGCGAACGTCCGGCCAACCGCCGGCACCGGCGTCGAGGTGGTCCCGACGTGCCGCTGCGAGGTGGGCACAATGAACGCCGTCTCGTTGCCCGACGTACCGCCAGACCCGTTGCCCAGCAGAGGAAACCACGTGCCCACCAGGCGTCCTGAGTCATCGCGTCCCTCACCCGGGCTGCTCGCCGGGGCGCTGCTCGGCCTGCTCCTCACCACGGCGGGCTGCTCCGCCGACGGGGGCTCGGAGGCAGGGAGCGACCGAGCCTCGGACACCCCGAGCGCCGTGCTCACCGCCGGCCCCGGCTTTGCCCCGGCGACCCCGCCACCGCCGGCCGGTACGTTCACGCCCGCTCCGGAGTCGTGGGCCGGGACGAACCCGCCCGCCGGGTACCGCGTGGTGCTCCTGACCACCGAGAAGGGGGCCAGGACGCGGGTGCTCTCCGAGGCGACCCGCGCGTGGGCGAAGGAGACCGGGGTCGACCTCACCGAGGTCGAGGCCGCCGACCCCGACGACTACCTCGCCCGGATCCAGGAGGCCATCGACGCCCACCCCGACCTCGTCGTCACCACGGGCGACGGACTCGTCGACCCGCTGGCGCTGGTCACCGCGAGCAACCTCGACCAGCAGTTCCTCGTCCTCGGGGCCGAGCTGGCCGAGCCGACCCTCAACGTCACCGCCGCCGACTGGGACGGCGCCGGCTACCGCGGCGAGGGCCTGGGTCGGCCGGACTCGTTCGACCCGGCCAGCTTCACCTCGCGGCGCGCGGGTGACGCGCTGCGCGCCGGGGTGACGGCCGTGCTCACGGGGCTCGGTGGCACCGTCGTCCGGGTGGAGTGACCCACCCGGGCCGTGCGGCCCTGCGACCAGTCGGGCACGCGCGAGCCCGATGTTGTCCAGGTCGTCCGTACGGATGCAACCTCATGTCTCACATACTTGCCAATTTGTGCGTAAGGTGTGGCCACCATGGGGCTGGCGCCGGGGCGCATGACCCAGAACAGAGACTCCCTAGGTCTGGAGAACCCCCCTCGTGAACACTCTCGGTCGCACGTTGCCGCCCTTTCCCCCACCCTCGGCGGCTTCGCGGCCGTCTTCTCGACCACCACGGCGCCCGGGCGCACGCTGACCTGCGCTACCCCAGCGAGCAAGCCAGGCTCAGCGCGTGAGGAGTCGCAGCCCATGTCCCGTACCCGGCACCTGCCCGCTCGTGGCGAACGCTGCCCACGCCGCGCGCAGGCTGGCGCCGACGAGGTCGGTCGGGTCGTCGCCGATCGACGTGGTGCCGAGCATCGGCGCATCGGCCCAGGTGTCATCGCCGGGGAACAGGAACGGCAGCTCGATGCAGTGACAGGCGCCCCAGCCGCTGTCGGGTGTGGCCCAGTCGAACTGGTAGTGCGCCGCCTGGCCGCCAGCGGCGCGCCAGGTCTTGGCGAGCGAGGCGGCCGGCTTGGCGAACACGCGGCGAGTGACCAGACGGTCGACCTGCTCGATGACGGTCGAGCGAGCGATCCGGCGGGCGGCTAGCCGGCTGATTCTGGGGTCGGCCAGGACGAAGGGCAGGGCGTCGTTGCGGGTGTGGGTGAGGAGGAGGTCGACGCCGGGGGCAACCCTGCCGATCTGGTCGAGCACCTGCTCGGGGGGAGGTAGCAGGGTGCCACCGAGGGCGGGGGCGAACGGCAGGGCGCCGGCGGCCCCGAACCGTCGGGCGGCTCGGACGGCGGTGGCCTGGGTCGCGAGGACGGCGGCGGTCTGGTCGGCGCTGTCCTGGACGCCCATCAGCTCGGGGTGTGCGTCGAGCACGTCCAGCATGGCGTTGCGGAGGGCGTCGCGCCCGGTGCGCAGACCGAGCGGCGCGGATTGAAGGATGGCCCGGCGGAACAGCCCGGTGGTTCCTTCGCTGAGCAGCATCGCCCAGATGGAGTCGGCTCCGGCGGACTGGCCGAACACGGTCACGTTGGCCGGGTCGCCGCCGTAGCCGGAGATGTTTCGATGGACCCAGTGCAGGGCGAGGACCTGGTCGGTGAGCCCGAGGTTCTGCTCCTGGTCGGAGACGGAGCGAGGGGTGAGGTAGCCCAGGACGCCGAGGCGGTGGGACACGTTGACGACGACCACGCCGCCTTCGAGGGCGAGCTGGGTGGGGTCGTACTTGTCGGACTCGCCGGAGCCGGTGAGGTAGGCGCCGCCGTGGAACCAGACCATCACCGGCATCGAGGTGCCGCTGGCGGGCGCGGTGACGGACACGACGAGGCAGTCCTCGTCCTGCCGCAGCCCACGGGTCGAGGACCCCATGACGAGCTCGAGCCGCGATGGTTGCTGCGGGGGCGCGGGTCCCTTCTCGGTGGCGTCGACGGGTCCGTCCCAGGGGCGGATGGGCTCGGCCGGGGCGAACCGTGCGGCGCGGCCGTAGCGGATGCCCCGAGCCCGGACCAGACCGTCGGCCTGGACGGCCCGGACAGGACCGTCAGCCGTCTGGAGCTCGACGATCCTGGGGCGACGGTCGTCGTCGGTGCGGTCGATCATCCGGCCGGTACCTCGTCGTCGGGGTGGTAGGTGTGCATGCCGGCTTCAGAGTGGTTCGAGGTCGATGCGCGTCTCGGTGCAACGGTAGCCGGCGCGGCGGAAGGCGGCAGCCATGGGCGCATTGGCGGCGTCCGTGGTCGCCGTGACGCGGGAGGCGCCCTGCTCGGCGTGGAAGCGGGTGATGAAGGCGAGGATCTCGTCGACGTAGCCCCGACCTCGGTGCGTAGGGAGCACGGCGAGGTAGCCGACGTTGCGGTGTGTCGGGGTCGCTGACGGGATGGCGATGCCGACGACGGTGCCATCGGCCGTGGCGGCCGTGTGCCACCAGGAGCGCTCACCCGGGCAGGTCAGGTAGTAGTCGACCTCGGCACGGGCCAGCTCGTCGGGACTGGTGGACGCGAGCTCGCGGCGGGTCATGACGTCCAGCGAGCCCTCTGCGGCCGCGGCGAACAGTCGTACGAAGGTCTCGTCGTCGGCGGGCGCGAACGCGAGCGAGCCGCGGTGGGCCGGCCACGGTCGATCGGCGTCCCACTGGAACTGGAGTCGCTCGTTGACCTGCGTCAGGCCCACGGCAGCAGCGGCACGAGTCTTGAGGTCGACCTCGGCGACGAAGGCCGCCTGGTCGCGCCAGTCGTGAGACAGCCGCATCGTGTGCGGCAGCGGAACGGCCACGCCGCGACGCGACAGGGCCTCGTGCCCGGCCTCGAGAAGAGCCCTGGCCAGGATGTCGCGGTCGCGCACGTGCGGATGAACCTCCCACACGTCCAACGCGATCGGAGCGGTCGTGTCCCGGCCCCACCACATCGCTCGCCCGATGACTGCGTCGGACTCGTCCAAAGCCAGGACGGACCACTCGGGCCGGATGCGGCCCGCCTCGATCTCCGCTGCTGCCTCCCTGGCCGGGAGGGAGGTCTCGACCGGAACGCTCAGTGTCGCCGCAGCGGCCAGCTGGGCTGCTGAGGGCTGGATGACTCGCATCTCCCGACCCTCCCAGGCCGTCTCGACCGCAAGCAATCCAGTTGTCGCCGATCGGCACGACCGGGGCGGACGCCGGATGGCAGGGTTCGCCTACGGTCGTGTAGCGGGCACGGTCGACGCCCGCCTCTTCCACCTGGGTCGCAGGACGCTGCGATCTGGGCCATGTCGATGCGGTGCGTCGGGGTCGCTGACGGGATCGCGATGCCGACGACGGTGCCATCTGCCGTGGCGGCCGTGTGCCACCGTCGATCCACGTCCCACTGGAACTGCAGTCGCGCTGACCGTGGAGTGCGGCAGCCTGGGCCAACGCGGAGGCGCAGGTCGTTGACTCCTCGTCGAGGTTCCACCCGGCGTACAGGACCAGCGGAGAGAACCCCTGCCCCGGACGATCGGTGCCGGGGCTCTCGCTCTACGTGTACGGCGGCAGCCACGTCCCAGGCTGCGACGTGGCCACCGCCACAGGTGGGCTAGAAGGTGTGGGCTGCGGTCTGGACGCTGTCGGGGGCGCCGCTGCCCTTGGTGTAGTTCAAGCGAAGGGCGAAGCGGCCGTTGAGGGTCTTGACGCATTGGACCCGGTCGCCGGCTGGAGTGACGACCTGGCTGCAAGAAACGTCTGCACCAGAGCCGAGGTTCACAAAGATGCCCTTGTTCGGGATGGCGGACTGGGAGTCGTTGAACAGGATTCCGCGGGCCGCACCGGCGGTGCCCGGTGAGTAGTCCAGGCAGATACGGGCCCCGGTGTAGCCCTGGAGGTCGGCGCAGCCCACGCGGGTCCAGTCGGTGATGCTCTGCGAGGGGGGCTGCACAGCGGTGCTGGGAGTGGCGAACCCGGTTGCCGCGGTGACGAGCGTGGCAGAAGCCGCAGCGGCCATGGCGAGACGACGCATGATGGTGCCTTCCGAGAGTGCGTCTCACCCGATGCAAGACGACTCCTCGGAGGATGTCACCTCAACCGCGATCGGGCCCACACCACGCACGGTGAATTCTTGCCGACCGACCCGATCCTGAGGCCGAGGACCCCGGATGCTGCGACGCACCCCTGGGGTGGGTGCCTTTCGGACGGTCGGCCCTGGCGGGATCGAAAGCGCTCTGGACCGACCGCGTCGTGGTGTTGATCGTCAGATCGACCAGGCGCCGACGTAGTGGCCGAGTCGGTCGATCCGTCGGACGGCGACTCGTGAGGGGGTCGGGACCAAGCGGCCGCCGCGGATGACTCACCGAGCGCGGTGGGCCCTGGACTCAGTCGCCGAGCGCCGCGGCCTCGCGGGCGAGCGACTCGATCCCGGCCCAGTCGCCGGCGGCGACGAGGTCGCTCGGGGTGAGCCACGAGCCGCCGACGCACCCGACGTTGGGCAGCGCGAGGTAGCGCGGTGCCGAGGTGGCGGTGATGCCGCCGGTGGGGCAGAAGCGGGCGGCCGGGACCGGCGAGGCGATCGAGGAGAGGAACGGGGCTCCGCCGGAGGCCTCGGCCGGGAAGAACTTCATCTCGGTGACGCCGAGCTCGAGCACGGCGAGCACCTCGGAGACGGTGGCGGTGCCGGGCAGGAAGCGCAGCCCGGTGTCGGTCATCGCCGCGAGCAGCGACGGCGTCGCGCCGGGGGAGACCAGGAACTGCGCGCCGGCGTCCTGGGCCTGCTTGGCCTGGCCGGGGGTGACGATCGTGCCGGCGCCGACCAGGATCTCGGGCACCTCGGCCGCGATCGCCGCGATCGCGTCGAGGGCGACCGGCGTACGGAGGGTGAGCTCGATGGCGGGCAGGCCGCCCGCCACGAGGGCGCGGGCGATCGGTACGGCGTCGGCGAGGTCGTGGACGACGACGACCGGCATCACGGGTACGGCGTCGAGCAGGGACTCAGGCGAGCTGGGCAACGGAGACCTCCGAGGGCGCGGCGGGTGCCGGGTGGACGGGGAAGATGCTGGCGCCGAGGTCGGCGGGGCCGACAGTGGCCCGGAAGGCGGCGAAGAGCTCGCGCCCGGTGCCCGCCCACTCGGGGCCCTCGGGGGCGCGGCCGGTCGGCTCGCGGTGACGCAGCTCGACGTCGATGTCGAGCAGACCCCGGACGCCGTCGACGGTGATCAGGTCGCCGTCGCGCACCCGCGAGAGCGGGCCGCCCACGGACGCCTCCGGCGTCACGTGGATCGCGGCCGGGACCTTGCCCGAGGCGCCGGACATCCGGCCGTCGGTGACGATGGCGACGCGCTGCCCGCGGTCCTGCAGGACGCCGAGGGCCGGGGTGAGCTTGTGCAGCTCGGGCATGCCGTTGGCGGCCGGACCCTGGTAGCGGATGACCGCGACGAGGTCGCGGCCGTCGAGCCGGCCCTCGCCGAAGGCGGTCAGGAAGCCCTCCTGGTCGTCGAAGACGAGCGCGGGCGCGGTGACCACGCGGTGCTCGGGCTTGACGGCCGAGGTCTTGATCACCGCGGTGCCGAGCGGCCCGGTCAGCACCTTGAGGCCGCCGTCGGGAGCGAACGGGTCGTCGGCGGGACGCAGCACGTCGAGGTCGAGGCTGGCCTTGGGGCCCTCCTCCCAGGTCAGGTGGTCGCCGCGCAGGACGGGCTCGCGGGTGTAGTGGTGCAGCCCGCGGCCCATGATCGTGAGGACGTCGTCGTGCAGCAGCCCGTGGCGCAGCAGGGTGTGCACGAGGAACCCGATGCCGCCAGCGGCATGGAAGTGGTTGACGTCGGCGGAGCCGTTGGGATAGATCCGGCACAGCGACGGCACCACGGCCGACAGGTCGGACAGGTCGTCCCAGGTGAGCTGGACGCCGGCCGCCCGGGCGATCGCGACGAGGTGCATCGTGTGGTTGGTCGAGCCACCACTGGCCAGCAGCGCCACGCAGGCGTTGACGATCGCCTTCTCGTCGACGACCTCGCCGACCGGGGTCGGCTCGCCGCCCTGACGGGTGATGCCGACGGCGCGCTCGGCGGCGGCGCGGGTCAGCGCGTCACGCATCGGCGTACCGGGGTTGACGAAGGACGAGCCCGGCAGGTGCAGGCCGAGCACCTCCATCAGCAGCTGGTTGGAGTTGGCGGTGCCGTAGAAGGTGCAGGTGCCACGGGAGTGGTACGACGCCGACTCGGCCTCGAGCAGCTCCTCGCGCCCGACCTTGCCCTCGGCGTAGAGCTGACGGACCTTGGCCTTCTCGCCGTTGGGCAGGCCGGAGGCCATCGGGCCGGCCGGCACGAAGACCGTCGGGAGGTGGCCGAAGGAGAGGGCGCCGATGAGCAGGCCCGGGACGATCTTGTCGCAGACCCCGAGCATCAGGGCGCCGTCGAACATGTCGTGGCTCAGCGCGATCGCGGCGGACATGGCGATCACGTCGCGGCTGTAGAGGCTGAGCTGCATGCCGGCGCGGCCCTGGGTGATGCCGTCGCACATCGCCGGGACGCCGCCGGCGACCTGGGCCAGCCCGCCGGCCCGCGCAGCCGCCCGCTTGAGGACCGGCGGGTAGTCGGCGTACGGCTGGTGCGCGGAGAGCATGTCGTTGTAGCTGGTGACGATCGCCAGGTTGGGCTTGACCCGTCCGCGCAAGGCGCGCTTCTCGTCGGGCTCGGCCGCGGCGAAGCCATGGGCCAGGTTGGCGCAGCCCAGGTCGCCACGGGCCGGTCCGGTCTGGCCGGCGGCCCGGATCCGGGCGAGGTAGGCGCCGCGGGTGTCGGCGCTGCGCTCGACGAGCCGACGCGTCACCTCGGCGATCACGGGGTGCATCTCAGTCATGGTCGGACTCCTGCCAGGTTCGGCCGTCGCGCTCGATGAGCGTGGCGGCGGCGGTCGGCCCGCTGGTGCCGGCCGGGTAGCGCCGGGGGCGGTCGGGGGTGACCGACCAGCGCCGGAGGATCGGCTCGACCCAGGTCCAGGCCGCCTCGACCTCGTCACGACGCATGAACAGCGTCGGGTTGCCGCGGATGACGTCCATGAGCAGCCGCTCGTAGGCGTCGGGCATCCGGGCGTCGAAGGCGGTGGCGTAGCTCAGGTCGAGCGACACCGGCCGCAGCCGGATGCCACCGGGGCCGGGCTCCTTGGCCGTCATGTGCAGCTGCATGCCCTCGTCGGGCTGCACCTGGATGTGCAGGCGGTTGGCCGCCGGGCTCGGCTGGGTGCCCTCGTGGTGGGGGAACATCGCGTGCGGCGGCTCCTTGAAGACCACCACGATCTCGGAGATCTTGCGGTCCATCCGCTTGCCGGTGCGCAGGTAGAACGGGACGCCGGCCCAGCGCCAGTTCTGCACCTCGGCGCGCAGGGCGACGAACGTCTCGGTCGCGCTGCCGGGCCGCCCCAGCTCCTCGGTGTACGACGGCACGGCGACACCGTCGGCGAGCCCCTGGCCGTAGCGGCCGCGGACGGTGTCGCGGTCGACGTCGTCGGCGCTCATCGGCTTGAGGGCCTGGAGCACCTTGAGCTTCTCGTCGCGCACGGTCTCGCGTCCGACGTACGTCGGGGGCTCCATGGCGACCAGGCAGAGCAGCTGCAGCAGGTGGTTCTGCACCATGTCGCGCAACGCACCGGAGCCGTCGTAGTAGTCGCCGCGCTCGCCGACCCCGAGGGTCTCGGACACGGTGATCTGCACGTGGTCGACCCACCGGGAGTTCCACAGCGGCTCGAGGAAGGTGTTGGCGAACCGGGTGACCAGGAGGTTCTGGACGCTCTCCTTGCCGAGGTAGTGGTCGATCCGGAAGATCTGCTGCTCGTCGAAGACCTGGCCGACGGCGTCGTTGACGGCGCGGGCCGAGGCCAGGTCGGTACCGATCGGCTTCTCCAGCACGACACGGGCGCTCGGGTCGACGACGCCGATCTCGTCGAGGCGGTGGCAGATGGGTCCGAACAGGGCCGGGGCGGTCGCCAGGTAGAAGACGCGGACGGCGTCGGGGTCGCCCTCCTTGAGCAGGTGGTGGAGCAGGTGCCACCCGTCGGGCGTCGCGGCGTCGAGGACGAGGTGGTGCACGCGGGCCAGCAGCCGTACGACGACCACCGGGTCGAGCTCGTCGCCGATGTGGTGGGCCAGGGCCTCGCCGACCACCGCGCGGTAGCCGTCGTCGTCGAGGTCGGAGCGGGAGACGCCGATGATGCGAGTGCCGGGACGCAGCTGGTCCTCGGCCTCGCGGCGGTAGAGCGCGGGCACGAGCTTGCGCAGGGACAGGTCACCGGTGGCACCGACGATGGTGAAGTCGCAGGTCGGCATGCCGTCGGCGAGCTCGGAGGTCGGAAGGGTCACCCGGACCACGGTAGAGCCAAAGACTGCTCTGAACAAGCAAACTTACGCATGACAAAGACATAACTACGCGCAACTTGTGTCTAGGATGCGACTATGACGACCGCCGGAGACCTGCTCCAGCTGGTCCGCCGTGGCCGGGCCAGCAGCCGCTCGGACCTCGGACGCCTCACCGGGCTCTCCCGCACCGCGGTCGGCGCCCGCCTGGCCCTGCTCGAGGCCGCGGGCCTCGTGGTCACCGGTGACGAGCTCGCCTCCACCGGCGGCCGGCCCCCCGCCGGGCTGTCCCTCAACGCCGACGCGGCGGTCGTGCTGGCGGTGGCGATCGGTCGGTCCCGCTCGCAGCTGGCCGTCTTCGACCTCCAGGGCCAGGAGCTCGGCTCGTCCTCGGTCGAGCACGAGGTGGGCGCCTCGCCCGACGTGGTGATGCCCGTCGTCGCGGCCCACCTGCGAGAGCTGATCGAGCCGCTCCCGACGGCGCAGCCGGTCTACGGCACCGGCATCAGCCTGCCCGGCACCGTCGACCCGGTGCTCGGGGTCAGCATCGAGTCGCCGGCCATGCCCGGCTGGGACGGCGTCGACCTGCGCGCGGCCCTCGTCGCCGGTGGCATCGAGCCGGGGTCCACCTTCGTCGCCAACGACGCCGACGTGCTCGCCCGCTCCGAGCGGCTCGGGCACGCCCGCCACCACCCCGACCTGCTCGTGGTCAAGGCCTCGACCGGTCTCGGCCTCGGCATCCTCGCCGAGGGCCGGGTGGTCGCCGGGCACCTCGGGGCCGCCGGCGAGATCGGCCACACCAAGGTCGAGGCCGCTGCCGGTCGGCCCTGCCGCTGTGGTGACGTCGGGTGCCTGGAGACGATCGCGGCCGGCTGGGCGCTGGTCGCCGAGCTGCGCGAGGCCGGCCACCCCGTCGACCACGTGCGCGACCTCGCCGCCCTCGCTGCCGGCGGCGACGCGGAGGCCAAGCACCGCCTGCGCGAGAGCGGCCGCCGGCTCGGCGAGGTGCTCGCCGTCGCCATCAACATCCTCAACCCCGAGGCCGTCGTCATCGGGGGTGACATGGCCGCCGCCTTCGACGTCTACGCGGCCGGGGTCCGCGAGTCCGTCTACGCGCGCGCGTCGGCCCTGGCCACGCGCGACCTGCGCTTCCTGCCCTCGACCTTCGGCGACCGGGCCGGCCTGGTCGGCTGCGCCGCGATGGCCCTCGACCAGGTCCTCAGCCCCGCGGCCGTCGACTCCCGGCTGGCCGCCGCGGCCGATCCCTCACGCGCCGCCGCCTCGGCCACCGGCTGACGCGCGCCGTGCCGGTGTCCCTCACCGGGGAAGAGGGACACCCACTGTCTTGTTGGAACGGGTAGTCGACCCGAGAGGCACCACCCATGAGCTTCCCCCTGTCCGTGCTCGACCTCGCCCCGATCGCGAAGGGGGAGACCGTCGGCAGCAGCATCGCGGCCAGCGTCGCCCTCGCGCAGCGCGCCGAGGCCCACGGCTACCGCCGGGTCTGGTACGCCGAGCACCACAACATGTCGAGCATCGCGTCGTCCGCGACCAGCGTGCTGATCTCGCACGTCGGGGCGCACACCTCGACGATCCGGCTCGGCGCCGGCGGCGTGATGCTGCCCAACCACTCGCCGCTGACGATCGCCGAGCAGTTCGGCACCCTCGCCGCGATGTACCCCGACCGGATCGACCTCGGTCTCGGGCGCGCGCCGGGTTCGGACCAGGCCACGGCCCAGGCGATGCGGCGCGACCCCTCCGCCTCCGAGCGCTTCCCCGAGGACGTGCAGGAGCTGCAGGCGTTCCTGGGCACGGAGTCCCGGGTGCCCGGCGTGACGGCCGTGCCCGGCCAGGGCACGGAGGTGCCCCTCTACATCCTCGGCTCGTCGATGTTCGGCGCCCACCTGGCGGCGGCCCTCGGGCTGCCGTACGCCTTCGCCAGCCACTTCGCTCCGCAGGCGCTCGAGGCGGCCGTGGCCGCCTACCGGCGCGAGTTCAGGCCCTCGGACCAGCTCGCGGCGCCGTACGTGATCGCGGGCGTCAACGTGGTCGCCGCCGACACGACCGAGGAGGCCGCGGCCAACCTGCAGGCGGCCCGTCGCACCATCGCCGTCACGCTCTTCGGACGCGGGCAGACCCTGAGCGACGTCGAGGCCGACGTCCTGCTGCGCCGTGGCGCGGCCGAGCACGTCGACCAGATGTTCACCTACGCCGCCGTCGGCGACGGTCCCGCGGTGGCGCGCTACCTCGAGGACTTCCGCGACCGCATCGGCGCCGACGAGCTGATCACCGCCCACCAGGCACCCAGCACCGCGGCCCGGCTGAGGTCGGTCACGCTCACCGCCGAGGCGCTGGACTCGGTCGCGGCGTAGGGATCGAGGGTGCGACCTGGGCGCGCACGGTGAGGCCGCGGTCGACCAGGTCGACCATCCAGGCGAAGCTGTCGCCGATGTCGGTGTCGATCATGAACCCACCGGCCGCCTCGATGCTGGCGAAACCGTGCAGCATGCTGCGCAGCATCCGCAGCGCATGGATCTCGTCGGCGGGGTCGAGCCGGTAGCCCCGGAGGATCGCCGACAGCGAGCCCAGGAACCGGTCGGCCGCCGGGAGCAGGGGGTCGTCGGGGCCGGAGGGGCGGGCCGCGTTGCCCGCCGCGTAGCGCCCGGGCCGCTCGGTGACGAACGAGCGCACCGCCTGGGCCGCGGCGACGAGTGCGTCGCTGCCGGCCCGGCCCTGGGTGGCGTCGCGGACGGCGTCGGCGAGCTCGGTCATGGCCAGGACGGCGATCCGGTGGGTCAGGTCACCCAGTCCGTCGACGTGCTTGTAGAGCGAGGGGGTCCTGACGCCGAGCCGCTCGGCGAGCAGGCCCATGCTGAGGTGGTCGAGCCCGATCTCGTCGGCCAGGGCGGCGCCCGCCGCCGTGACGGTGGCCGGGGTGAGTCCGGCCCTAGGCACCGGTCAGCGTCCGGGCCAGGAACGGCAGGGTCAGGGCGACGACCTCGTCGGGCGTCTGGACGTGGGGGTAGTGGCCGGCACCCTCGATGACGGCCAGCTCGCCGAGGCCCGTGGGCAGGTCGGCGAGGATCTTCTCGCCCTCGGCGCGCGGGTCGGTCCAGTCGGGGTCGAGGCTTCCCTCGATCACCAGGACCGGGCACGCGACGTGGGCGAGCTGGTCGCCGGCGTCTGCGGGACTGGTCTTGCACATGGCCTGCAGCGCCTTCATCCGGCCGGGCTCGCCCAGCGTGGTCTGGATGCGGGCCAGCTCGGCGTCCCAGTCGGCGGGCTTGGTCGGGATCGCCAGGTCGAGGTAGGCCGACCAGCTCGACACACTGCCGAGCAGCAAGGTCCGCACCAGCCGCATGGTGCCACGGCGGTAGCGCCGGTTGCTCACCAGACCGCCGAGCGGGATCTTCTGCACGCGGGTGAACGGGGCCAGCTCGACCAGGCCGGTGATCAGCTCGGGTGCGGTGGCGGCGGCGATGGTCGCGGCCCCGCCGCTGATCGAGTGGCCGACGATGACGGCCGGCCCGCCCAGGTGGCGGACCAGGGCGACCAGGTCACCGCCGATGTCGGTGCGGCTGTAGCCGTCCCAGCCGACGCTGGACTCACCGCAGCCTCGGACGTCGACGACGGCGACCCGGTAGCCGGCCGCGGCCAGCGCCGGGGCCACGAAGCGGTAGGAGTGGCGGCTGTCGCCGATGCCGTGGGCGAGGACCACGAGCGGCCCCTCGCCGCTCACGTCGTAGGCGAGGGTGTGGTCGTCGATGGTCAGGTGGCGGGTCATGGCGTCCTCCGAACGGTTAGCTTATTGGATTAGCCAAAAGCTACATCGATTAGCCAACCGTGTCTAGAGGCCCGCCGGTCTTCTGTTCACGGTCTGGCTCCGTCCTACTCGGTAGCACGGTGCTACACTCGCGGCATGCGGACGACTCCACCGACCCGACTCCCGGCTGACATCTATGACTCAGCGGCGGCGGCGGCCCGACAGGACTCCCGCACGGTTCCTCAGCAGATCGCGCACTGGGCTCGGATCGGTCGCGAGCTCGAGATGTCGCCCCAGGTCAACCATCGCGCGATCAGGCAGGTCCTCTCAGGTGAGGGTTCCTACGACGAGCTCGGCCAGCGCGAGCAGGCCGTGGTGCGTGGGGCTTGGACCGAACGGATCGCTGAGCGACGGTCGAGCTTGAACTATGGAGCCACGTTCAGGGCGTCCGGTCAGGCGTACTCCGAGGCTGACGAGGACGGCAACGTCATCATTCACCCCGGCTCTGAGTAGTGCCGGTATTCCACCTCCTGGCCGGGTCCAACGGGGCAGGTAAGTCGACCTACGCCGACGACGTCCTCATTCCTGTGACGGGGCTCCCCTTCATCAACGCGGATGTCATCGCAGCCCAGACGTGGGCCGACCCTGAGCCGCATGCCTATGAGGCGGCTCAATTCGCGGAGGCCCTGCGGAGGCAGTCGCTCAACTTGGGGCAGTCGTTCATCAGCGAGACCGTGTTCTCACACGAGAGCAAGGTCGCGCTCGTCTCGGACGCGTCTGCGCTCGGCTACATCGTCAACCTCCATGTCGTCATCGTCCCGGTCGGCCTGACGGTCCGCCGTGTCCACGACCGTGTCCGGCTCGGCGGCCACCGGGTCGACGAGGACAAGATCCGGGGCCGCTACGAACGCCTGTGGGACTACGTCGCCCAGGCCATCCGGATCGCTGATGTCACCGAGGTGCTGGACAACAGCAACGCCGAGGAACCGTTCCGGGTGTGCGCCGCCTTCACCAAGGGTGTCGTCACCGGACCGGTCGAGTGGCCCACGTGGGCACCGTCACCGCTCGTGGCCCTCACGACGTGACGAAGAGCAGGCGCCGGACCCGTGTCAGTCGATCGTCGCGGCGTCGATCACGAAGCGGTAGCGCACGTCGGAGGCCAGGACCCGCTCGTAGGCCTCGTTGACCTGCTCGGCGCGGATCACCTCGATCTCGGAGGCGATGCCGTGCTCGGCGCAGAAGTCGAGCATCTCCTGGGTCTCGGCGATGCCGCCGATCATCGAGCCGGCGAACGTGCGACGGCCGCTGACGAGCAGCATGGCCGGCACGCTGTAGGGCTCCGGCGGGGCGCCGACGTTGACCAGCGCGCCGTCGACGGCGAGCAGCTGCAGGTAGGGACCGATGTCGAGGCCCGCGCTGACGGTGTTGACGATCAGGTCGAACCTCCCGGCGAGCTGCTCGAACGTGTCGGGGTCGGACGTCGCGAAGTAGTGGTCGGCGCCCAGGCGCAGACCGTCCTCCTGCTTCTTCAGCGACTGCGACAGCACGGTGACCTCCGCGCCCATCGCGTGCGCGATCTTGACGCCCAGGTGGCCCAGCCCGCCGAGGCCGACGACCGCGACCTGCTTGCCGGGGCCGGCGCCCCACCGCTTCAACGGGCTGTACGTCGTGATGCCGGCGCACAGCAGCGGCGCGACCGCCGCGGGGTCGAGGCCCTCGGGCACCGACAGCACGAAGCCGGCGTCGACGACGACGTGGGTGGAGTAGCCGCCCTGGGTGGTGGAGCCGTCGCGGTCGGTGGAGGCGTAGGTGAGCACGGTGCCGTCGACGCAGTACTGCTCGTCGCCGTTGCGGCAGTTGACGCACCGGCCGCACGAGTTGACCATGCAGCCGACGCCGACCCGGTCGCCGACCCGGTGGGTGGTGACCTCGGCCCCGACCTCGCTGACGGTGCCCACGATCTCGTGGCCGGGGACGACCGGGAACGGCTGCGGACCCCAGTCGCCGTTGACGGTGTGGATGTCGGAGTGGCAGATCCCGGCGTACTCGATCGCGATGAGGACGTCGTGGGCGCCGACCTCGCGGCGCTCGATGGTGGTGCGGGCGAGCGGCTCGCCGGAGGCGGGAGCGGCGTAGGCGGTGACAGTGGTGCTGGGCATGGTGGTGATCTCTCTTCTGTCTGGGTCAGTGCTGCTTGGTCTGCTGGAGCTCGTTGGCCAGGGCGTGGGCGCGGGTCGTGATCTGCTCGACCAGGGCCTCGTCACCCGCCTCGACCGCGTCCCAGTAGTCGATCTTGAGTCGCACGTACTGCTGGCGCAGGACCAGGTGCTCGGCCTCGTGGGCCAGGCGCCGCTGCTGGGCCTCGAGCAGCGCACGCTGGTCGGCGGCGGCCGCGGCGCCGATCCGGTTGTTGGCGACGTAGGTCCGCATGTCGCTCACCGACAGCCCGGTCGCCGCGAGGCAGGCGACCGAGACCAGCTGGTCGAGGTCGTCCTCGTCGTAGACGCGGTGGCCGCTGCTGGCGTCGCGGCCGATGGCCGGGATGACGCCGATCTGCTCGTAGTAGCGCAGCGTGGAGGCCGGCATCCCCGTCAGGGCGGCGGTCTCCTTGATCGTGTAGCCGCGCTGCGCGGTCCGTGGGCTCATGTCGACGACGCTAGGAACTTCGAGTACTCGAAGTCAAAGGTCGCCCGGGTCACACGGGCACGCCGCGCCGCGGGGAACGTCGCGGCGTCACCGACGGTTGTGCCGACCATGAGACTGTCCCTCCTCGACCGCTCCCGGACCCGGGCCGGAGCCGCGGAGGGCGACGCCCTGGAGCACACGCTCGAGCGGGCCGTCGCGGCCGAGGCGTTGGGGTACGACCGGTTCTGGGTGGCCGAGCACCACGGCGTACCGGGCATCGCGTCCGGGGCCCCCGCGGTGCTGCTGGCCGCGATCGGCGCCCGCACCCGGAGCATCCGGCTCGGGTCGGGCGGCGTCATGCTGCCCCACCACCAGCCCCTCGTCGTGGCCGAGCAGTTCCTGATGCTCGCCGGTCTGCACCCGGGCCGGATCGACCTCGGGCTGGGTCGGTCGCCCGGCTTCACCGCCCCCGTACGCCGCGCGCTGCGGCAGGGTGCGGAGCAGTCGGACGCGTTCGTCGAGGACGTCGTCGAGCTGCGTGGCTACCTCGAGGGCACCGCCCCGGTGACCGCGCGCCCCCTCGTCGAGGAGGAGATCCCGCTCTTCGTGCTGGCTACCGGGCGCGGGATCGACGTCGCGGCGCGGTTGGGACTGCCGGTCGTCGTGGGTGGCCCGGTGCTGTCCGAGCCCGACGTGGGGGACCGCCTGGCGGCGTACCGGCGCGACTTCCGTGCGCACCGGGGGAGCCTCCCGCGGGTCACGGTCTCGCTCGACGTGCTCGTGGCCGACACCGACCGCGAGGCGCGCGACCTGGCGCTGCCCGAGGTGTGGGCGATGGTGCGCTCGCGTCGGACCGGGGTCTTCGCACCCCTCGAGCCGGTCGCGCAGATCAGGGCCGCCCGCTGGGAGGACCAGGACCGCCAGCGGGTCGAGGCCGGTCTGGACGGCGTCGCGGCCGGCCGTGGTGACACGATCCGGCAGCGGATCGAGCAGCTGGCCGAGCGCACCGGGGCCGACGAGCTGCTGGTGACGGGCTCGACGTACGACCGCGACGCGCTCGCGGCCTCGGACGCGGCCGTCGCCGCGCTGCTCGGCTGACCGGCCGGGCGGGTCAGCTGGTGACGTCGTCGACGTCGCCGCTGAACATCACCTTGCGGGCGACGTCGTAGGTCTCGGCGTCGGCGCCCGTCGCGGCGATCTCGGTCGAGGTCATCGCCGCCTCGAACGCGGCAGCGTCGTCGAACCACAGCTCGGCGACGAGGTACGGCGTCCCCTCGCCGCCCCGGGGCCGGGTCAGGGTGAAGCTGCGCAGGCCGGGCACGGCCCGGACCAGCGGCACGTGGCGCTCGCGGTAGGCGGCCTCGAAGGCGGGGCCGTCGGTCGGCTCGAAGTACTGGACGGTGAGGCGGTGGCTCATGGGTCCCAGCGTGACGGAGGCGGTGTCGCCGGCTCCGGCCGGGGGCGGTCAGGCCGGGTCAGACCGGGGTGGTGACCACCAGCAGCCGTCCGGCGACCAGGCCGTCACCCATCAGGTGCCCGACCTGGTCCGACTGCCGCTGGGCGACCCGGAACCCCTCGTCGTCGCCGTGGTCGCGCGCGATGACCCGCTCGACCTCCTCCACCGCCCGCGTCCAGTCCCGCGGTGTCGCGGGCAGGTCCTCGACCCACGTCTCGTCGCGTACGACGAGCCCGGCGCGCTCCAGGTGGGCGGCGAGCTCGGCGGAGGTGGGGAACGAGTTGCCCTCGGGCTGGTCGGCCAGGTGCTCGACCCGGCGCTCGAAGACCAGCAGCCCCACGGGCCCGCCGGGCACCACGACGCGGGCCAGCTCGGCCAGCAGGGCCACCTTGTCGTCGACGGTGCAGAGCACCCCCAGCGACCAGACCGCGTCGAACGCACCGTCGGGGAAGGGCAGCGCCGCGCCGTCACCGACGACGACCGGGTTGTCGAAGAGGCGCGCGGCCGCACGGCACGCGCCCTCCATGGGCTCGGCCAGGACCGGGACCACGCCGAGGCCCCGCGCGACGTGCTCGGCCGGGCCGCCGACCCCGGCCCCGCTGTCGAGCAGCCGGGTCCCACGGCGCAGCCCCATCCGCCCGGCCAGCCAGTCGAGCGCGGCGGGGCTCCCGCTGCCCCGGCACGCCGCCGGGAGGGCGTGGTCGTCGCCGAGCTCGGCGACCGCGTCGGCGGTCCATCGGGCATAGGTGTCGAACTCGTCGACCATCGCGTCGTCAGGAGGCATCGCGGAGCCGGTACCCGATTTCGGCCTTCACCTCCGCCTCGTGGAACTCACCGCGGGAGCTGCCCCGGCCCGACAGATCGACCCCGGCCACCCCGTCGATCGCCAGCAGGGCACGGGCCTCCTCGACGGCCGCCTCGATGCCGGCCGCGCGGGTGTCGGGTGCGGCCAGGACCCGCTCGACCCGGGCGTCGTCGAGCTGGAGTCCCGGGAAGCTCTGCAGCACCCGGGCCGAGCGCTCGTCGGTGTAGACCGCGACCCCGGCCACGACGGGGATGGTCAGCCCCAGGTCGCGCGCGCGGGCGACGTACGTCGCGACCCGGGCCGGGCTCCCGACGTGGTTGAGGAACGCGACGTGGGCGCCGGCCCGCTGCTTCTCGACCAGCCGGCCCGGTCGCAGCTCGCGCGGAAAGGCGTCGGGCGACTCGGGCACGGCGACCGCGAGCCCGGCCGCGGCGGCCAGGGCGGCCAGCTCGGTGCCGTCGAGGTCGAAGACCTGGGTGACGCCGTCGCGCACACCCGGGGCCCGGCCGTCACCGGTGACGCACAGGACGCCGTCGACGCCGGCCAGCCGCAGCCCGGTCACCTCCTGCTCGAGCACGACCCGGTTGCGGTCGCGGCAGGCCAGGGTCAGCCACGGGACGCCGCCGGCGCCGCGGATCAGCTGGGCCATCAGCACCGGGGGGAAGTCGGGCCGGCTCTGGTGCTCGCCCACCAGGAACGCGTCGCACGAGTCGGCCAGCAGGCGGGTCATCGCCGCGACCGCCTCGGCGTCGTACGGCGGCAGCGAGAGGTCGGTGATCACGGCGCGGCCGGTCGCGAGCGCGGCCAGGAGGCCGGACGACGGTGGCGGCTCGGACCGTGGCGGGTCGGTCCAGGCGACCGGCTCCGCGGTCAGCGCGAAGGGGCAGGGATGGGCCCGCATCTCGCAGCTGCCGTCGTCGCGAACCCCGCCGCACGGCCCGAAGGTCATGTGCTTGGGGCAGGTCGCGACGTCGGCCTCGGTCATGTGCCGACGCTAGTGGCCCAGGCCGGGCTCAGGCGGGCCACTGCTTGGCGACCAGGGTGAGCACGTCGTAGGTCGCGACGGGCTCGTCGTCGGCGTTGGTGACGACGGCGTCCCAGCGGACCTCGCCGTAGTCGGCGGAGGTGCGCGGGGTGATCTGCTTGACGGTCAGGGTGACGGCGATGGTGTCGTCGGCCTTGACCGGCGTGAGGAAGCGCAGGTGGTCGACGCCGAAGTTGGCCAGCACCGGGCCGGGGTCGGGGTCGACGAACAGGCCCGCGGCCAGCGAGACCACGAGGTAGCCATGGGCGACGATGCCGCCGAAGAGCGGGTTGGCAGCCGCGGCCTCGGGGTCGGTGTGGGCGTAGAAGGTGTCGCCGGTGAACTCGGCGAAGTGGTCGATGTCGGCGCGGGTGACCCGGCGCGACGCGGAGGCGATGGTGTCGCCGACCCGCAGGGTGGCCAGGCTCTTGCGGAACGGGTGGGTGCCGTCGGGGTCCTCGGTGCGCTGCGCGCCGGTGGTCCAGCGACCGGTGATCGCGGTGAGCATGTCGGGCGAGGCCTGGATCGCCGTGCGCTGCAGGTGGTGCAGGACACCGCGGATGCCGCCGAGCTCCTCGCCGCCGCCGGCCCGACCGGGACCGCCGTGCGCCAGCACGGGCAGGGGGGAGCCGTGGCCACCGGCAGCCGCGGCCTCCCGCGCGTCGTCGCGGTCGAGCACCAGGATGCGTCCGTGCCAGGGCGCCGCGCCGAGCACGACCCGGCGCGCTACGTCGGGGTCGTGGGTGACCAGCGACCCGACGAGGCTGCCCTTGCCGCGGGCGGCCAGCGCGATCGCGTCGTCGACGCCGTCGTAGGCGACGACGGTGGACACCGGGCCGAACGGCTCGACGTCGTGCGGCTCGACCGCGCCGTCGGCGGCGCGCAGCAGCACGGGGGAGAGGAACGCGCCGCGCTCGGCGTCGGCGTCGACCAGGTCGACGTGGTCGGGATCGCCGAAGACGATCTCGGCCGAGGCGCGCAGCGACTGGATCGCCTTGCGGACCTCGTCGCGCTGCTCGAGGCTGACCAGGGCGCCCATCCGGACGTCGGTCGAGCGCGGGTCGCCGACGGTGATGGTGGCGAGCCGTGCGGCGATCGCGTCGGTGACGGTGCCGGCCAGGGCGCGGGGCACCAGCACCCGGCGGATCGCGGTGCACTTCTGGCCGGCCTTGACGGTCATCTCGGCCACGACGGCCTTGACGAACAGGTCGAGCTCGGGGTCGTCGGCGCTGACGTCGGGGCCGAGGATCGAGCAGTTGAGCGAGTCGGCCTCGACGGTCAGCTCGACGCCGCCGTGCAGGACCTGCGTGTGGTTGCGCAGCAGCCCGGCGGTGTGGGCCGAGCCGGTGAACGCGACCCGGTCCTGGACCGTGAGCTCGTCGAGCAGGCCGGCGGGGCTGCCGCACAGCAGCTGCAGCGAGCCCTCCGGCAGCAGGCCCGACTCGATGATCCGGCGTACGACGAGCTCGGTGAGGTAGGCGGTCTGCGCGGCGGGCTTGACGATCGTCGGGGATCCGGCGAGGAACGCGGGCGCGAGCTTCTCGAGGAAGCCCCAGACCGGGAAGTTGAACGCGTTGACCTGCACGGCCACGCCGGGCCGGCTGGTCCACACGTGCTGGCCCACGAACGTGCCCTCGCGGCCCAGTCGCTCGAGCCCGCCGTCGAGGTGGACCGTGTCGTTGGGCAGCTCGCGGGTGCCCTTGCTCGCGATGGAGAAGACCGTGCCGATGCCGCCGTCGATGTCGACCGCCGAGTCCCGGCGCGTCGCGCCGGTGCGGAAGGACAGCTCGTAGAGCTCGTCCTTGTGGTCGGTGAGGTGCTTGGCCACCGCCTTGAGCAGCCCGGCGCGCTCGTGGAACGTGAGCGGGGCCAGCGCGGCGACGCCCACGGTCCGGCCGTGGGCGACCATCGCCCCGAGGTCGAGGCCGGCGGCGCTGACCCGGGCGACCTCCTCGCCGGTGACCGCGTCGCGCACCGGCTGCCCGTCGTCGTCGGCGCAGAACCAGCGTCCTGACGCGTAGCTCTCCAGCAGTGCGGTCACGGGTGACTCCTTCGTCGGGGGTGCTTGCGTGGCGACGTGCAGCCGTGTCAAGGTATAACAGACCGGTCGGTCAGTAAAGCGTCGAGGAGGACCCGTGACCACCACCGAGAGCGAGACCGAAGCCGGGGGCGACACGGACCTGCAGGCTCAGTTCGAGGCGACCATCGCGCGCCACGACCGGATCGAGCCGCGCGACTGGATGCCCGACGCCTACCGCCGTACGGTCGTGCGCCAGGTCGCCCAGCACGCCCACTCCGAGATCATCGGCATGCAGCCGGAGGGCGCTTGGATCACCCGGGCCCCGTCGCTGCGGCGCAAGGCGATCCTGCTGGCCAAGGTGCAGGACGAGGCCGGTCACGGGCTCTACCTCTACTCCGCCGCCGAGACGCTCGGCGTGTCGCGCCAGGAGCTCACCGAGATGCTCATCGAGGGCCGGCAGAAGTACTCCTCGATCTTCAACTACCCCACGTTGTCGTACGCCGACGTCGGCACCATCGGCTGGCTCGTCGACGGCGCCGCGATCTGCAACCAGGTGCCGCTGTGCCGCACCTCCTACGGTCCCTACGGCCGCGCGATGATCCGCGTCTGCAAGGAGGAGTCCTTCCACCAGCGCCAGGGCTTCGAGCTGCTGATGACGATGATGCGCGGCACCGACGAGCAGCGCGCGATGGTGCAGGAGTCGGTCGACCGGTTCTGGTGGCCGGCGCTGATGATGTTCGGTCCGCCCGACGACGACTCGCCCAACACCGAGCAGTCCATGGCCTGGGGCATCAAGCGCAACACCAACGACGACCTGCGTCAGCGCTTCGTCGACATGAGCGTGCCGCAGGCCGAGGTGCTCGGCGTGACCTTCCCCGACCCCGAGCTGCGCTGGAACGCCGAGCGCGGCCACCACGACTTCGGCACCCCCGACTGGGACGAGTTCATGGCGGTGGTCAAGGGCAACGGCCCCTGCAACGCCCAGCGGATCGCCCACCGGCAGCGCGCCCACGAGGACGGTGCGTGGGTGCGTGAGGCCGCGTCGGCCTTCGCTGACAAGCAGCGTGGTCTCGAGGTGTCGGCGTGAGCGCGGGCGAGTTCGCCGCATCCGGTGGCCACGGCGCGGTGCCGCTGACCGGGGTGCCGGCGTCCCAACCGGGTCACAGCAAGGAGCGGGAGTGGCCGCTCTACGAGGTGTTCGTGCGCGGCAAGCGCGGCCTCAACCACGTGCACGTCGGCTCGCTGCACGCCGCCGACGACGAGATGGCGGTCCGGCACGCGCGCGACGTCTACACGCGCCGCAACGAGGGCGTGTCGATCTGGGTCGTGCGCGCCGACGCGGTCACCGCCTCGAGCCCCGACGAGAAGGACCCGCTCTTCGCGCCCGCCGGCGACAAGGTCTACCGGCACCCGACCTTCTACGCCATCCCCGACGACGTCCCCCACATGTGATGGGCGGCTCGGAGATGGACAGTCCGTACGACGGCCTGCTCGAGCACCACGACGTCGTCGGCGACGACTCGCAGTGGGCGTTCGGGACCGACTTCGAGGACCCGCTCGCCGGGGTCGACACCACGGTGCCCGCAGGCCTCGACGCGGCCGAGCTGGCGGCGTACTGCCTGATGCTCGGTGACGACGCGCTCGTGCTGTCGCACCGGCTCAGCGAGTGGTGCAGCAACGCGCCCGACCTCGAGGAGGACATCGCGCTGGCCAACTGCGCGCTCGACCTGCTCGGTCAGGCGCGGCTGCTGCTGGCCCGGGCGGCGGCGGCCGACCCGTCCGTCGTACCCGTCCTGCCCGAGGGGTCGCCGGTCCCGGCCGAGGACGCGTTGGCGTTCTTCCGCGAGGCGGTCGCGTTCCGGTGCCACCGGATGGTCGAGGTCGACAACGGCGACTTCGCGCAGACGATGGTCCGGCTGCTGCTCTTCTCGACGGTCCGGCTGGCGGCGTTCGAGCAGCTCAGCACGCACGCCGACCCGGTGCTGTCCGCGATCGCGGTCAAGGGCGTCAAGGAGCTCAGCTACCACCGCGACTACGCCGCGCGCTGGTTCGTCACCCTGGCGCAGGGCACCGAGGAGTCCGCGCGTCGCCTGGCGGCCGGGCTCGACGCGCTCTGGCCGCTGTACGCCGAGCTGGCGGCAGCCTACGAGGCCGGCCCGGCCGCCGACGTGGTGCTCGACCAGGTCCTCGCCGTGGCCGGGGTCGAGCGTCCGGACCGCCCCCCGCGGGCCGGGACCGGCCACACCGAGGCGCTCTCGCGGCTGCTCGCCGAGATGCAGGTCGTCGCCCGGGCGCATCCGCGGGGACAGTGGTGAGCACGCCGTCGGCTGAGGTGCGGGCGCAGCGAGCCTCGAGGCCACGGGGTGGGTCGGGTGGGTCGGCTGCGGAGGTCTCGAGGCTCGGCGCCGGGGCGCCTCGCACCTCGACCGACGTGTGGACCGGCGCCGGGGCGCCTCGCACCTCGACCGACGTGTGGGAGCTCGCGTGCTCCGTCACGGACCCGGAGATGCCGATGCTCACGCTCGAGGACCTCGGGGTGCTGCGCGACGTCCGCGAGGAGGCCGACGGCGTCGTCGTGACGATCACGCCGACCTACTCCGGCTGTCCGGCGATGGCGACCATGCGCGACGACCTGGTGCACCGGCTGCGCGACGCGGGCCACGCCGCCCGGGTCGAGGTGGCGCTGACGCCGGCCTGGTCGAGCGACTGGATCACCGAGCGCGGCCGTCAGGCCCTGCGCGACCACGGGCTGTCGGCCCCCGGACCCGCGCCGGCCGTCACCGGACCCGTGCTGCTCGACCTGTTCCCGACCCGACGGGCGATCGCCTGTCCCCGCTGCGGATCGGACGCGGTCAGCCTGACCTCGGAGTTCGGGGCCACGGCCTGCAAGGCGCTCTACCGCTGCACCGACTGTCTCGAGCCGTTCGAGCACGTGAAGGAGATCTGATGGTCGCGCCCGCCCGAGCCGCCTTCCACCCGCTGCGGGTCCGCGAGGTCGAGTCGCTCACCGACGACGCCGCCGCGGTCACCTTCGAGGTGCCCGACGACCTGGCGGAGGCGTTCGCCTTCGTGCCCGGTCAGTCCCTGACCCTGCGCAAGGTCGTCGACGGGGTCGAGCACCGCCGCCAGTACTCCATCAGCGCCCCTGCCGGCGGCCCGCCGCGGGTCGGGGTGCGCGAGATCCCCGACGGCCTGTTCAGCCGCTGGCTGGTGCGCGACGTCCGCGCCGGCGACGAGATCGAGGTGCAGGTGCCGACCGGCCGGTTCTGCCCGGACCCGGCGGTCCTGCAGGGCGGCCGTCACCTCTGCGTCGCGGCCGGGTCGGGCATCACCCCGATGCTCTCGGTGGCCGCCAGCGTGCTGGGGGCCGGCGGCCACGTGACGCTGCTCTACGGCAACCGCACCAGCGGGTCGGTGATGTTCGCCGAGGAGCTCGCTGACCTCAAGAACCGCTTCGGGCCGCAGCTGCAGCTGGTGCACGTGCTCAGTCGTGAGCCGCGCGACGTCGAGCTCTTCAGCGGCCGCCTCGACGAGGTGCGGCTGCGGCGGCTGCTCACCACCGTCGCGCCGGTGGCGTCGTACGACCACGTCTGGCTGTGCGGCCCGCACGCCATGATCGAGGACGCCCGCGTCGTGCTCGGCGACCTCGACGTCCCCGCCGACCGGGTCCACTTCGAGCTGTTCTACGTCGACGCCCCGCCGCCCGAGCTCACCCGGGTCGACGCCGAGGTGAGCGGCGAGACCGTCGCGGTGACGATCGTGCTCGACGGGCTGTCGACCACCGCCCCGCTGCCGGTCACCCAGTCCGTCCTCGACGGTGCGAGCGCGATGCGATCCGACCTGCCGTTCGCCTGCAAGGGCGGCGTCTGCGGCACCTGCCGGGCCAAGGTCACCGACGGTGAGGTCGACCTGCGCCGCAACTACGCCCTCGAGCCGGCTGAGGTCGACGCCGGGTTCGTGCTCACCTGCCAGTCCTTCCCGCTGGGCGACGCCGTGACGGTCGACTTCGATGCCTGACCTGCCCGACCTCAGCCCCCGCCCCGGCGACCTCGAGCCCATCGAGACGGCCTCGGTCGACGAGCTGCGCGCGCTGCAGACCGAGCGGCTGCGGTGGTCGGTGCGTCACGCCTACGACCACGTCGCCCACTACCGGGCGGCCTGGGACTCGGTCGGGGTCCACCCCGACGACGTCCGGGAGCTCGCCGACCTGGCCCGGCTGCCGTTCACGGCCAAGGCCGACCTGCGCGACAACTACCCGTTCGGCATGTTCGCGGTGCCGCGCGAGGACGTCGTCCGCGTGCACGCCTCGTCCGGTACGACGGGCAAGCCGACGGTCGTCGGCTACACGAAGGACGACATCGACACGTGGGCGACGGTCGTGGCTCGCAGCATCCGCGCAGCGGGCGGCCGTCGCGGCCACGTGCTGCACAACGCCTACGGCTACGGGCTGTTCACCGGTGGCCTGGGCGCCCACTACGGAGCCGAGCGGCTCGGCTGCACCGTCGTCCCTGTCTCCGGCGGGATGACCGAGCGCCAGGTGCAGCTGATCCTCGACTTCCGGCCCGACCTGATCATGGTCACGCCCTCCTACATGCTCTCGATCGTCGACGAGCTCGAGCGCCAGGGCGTCGACCCGCGCTCGACCTCGCTGCAGGTCGGCATCTTCGGCGCGGAGCCGTGGACCAACGACATGCGCCGCGAGATGGAGCAGCGCCTCGACATGCACGCCGTCGACATCTACGGGCTGTCCGAGGTCATCGGGCCCGGCGTCGCGAGCGAGTGCGTCGAGACCAAGGACGGCCTGACGGTCTGGGAGGACCACTTCTATCCCGAGGTGATCGACCCCGTGACCGGCGACGTGCTGCCCGACGGCGAGGAGGGCGAGCTGGTGCTGACCTCACTGACCAAGCAGGCCATGCCGATCATCCGCTACCGCACCCGCGACCTGACCCGGCTGCTGCCCGGCACCGCGCGCACCATGCGGCGGATCGAGAAGATCACCGGCCGCACCGACGACATGATCATCCTGCGCGGGGTCAACCTGTTCCCGACCCAGATCGAGGAGCTCATCCTGCAGACGCCTGCCCTGTCGCCGCACTTCCAGTGCGTGCTGGGCCGCGACGGCAACCTCGACCATCTCACCGTCCGGGTCGAACGTCGCGAGAGCACTGCTCTCGACGCGGCCCACGAGGCCGGCTCGCTCCTGCAGCGGCTGGTCAAGAACTCGATCGGCGTCAGCGTCGCCGTCGACGTCCGCGACCCGGGCGGCATCGAGCGGTCCGTCGGCAAGATGCGCCGCATCGTCGACCAGCGCCCGCCCCGGTAGCCGCGTTAGGGGGCCGTCAGGCCCTCGAACGAGATCGCGGCGACCGCCGCGGCGAGCTGCTCGGGCGAGACCGGGCCGGTGCTGCGGAACCACTCGACCAGCGAGTTGACCATCCCGAAGAGCAGCCGACTGACCAGGTCGGGGTCGAGGTCGCCGCGCAGCGCTCCCTCCTCGGTGGCCCGCCGCACCAGGGCGGCGAGCTGGGTGTCGATGGCGCGGCGCCGGCGCAGCGCGTCGCGCTCGGTCTCGCTGTTGCCGTGCACCCGGAGCAGCAGCGTCACCGCCGGCTGGTGCTCGACGAGCACCTCGACGCTGCGTCGTACGACGCCCCGCAAGCGCTCGTAGGCCGAGCCGTCGGCACCGACCGCGTGCGCGACGGTGGCCTCGAGCTCGACGAGCGCCTCGTCGAGGGCCTCGGCCAGCAGCTGCTCCTTGCTGGCGACGTGGTGGTAGACCGCGGACTTCGTGACGCCGAGCGCCTCGGCGATGTCGCCGATGCTGGTGGCGTCGTAGCCCTTGCGGTTGAACAGGTCGATCGCCGCGGCCAGCACGGCGGGCTGGTCGTGCCCGGGCCGGCCCCGCCGCGGCCTCACCACCTCGCCGCCCGCCTCGCCGCTCGTCTGGTCAGCCACGGCGGAAGCCTCGCACAACGCAACATTCCGGGTCCGGGCTGCGTCTCCCGAGGAGAAGACCCCCGCACCGTCTCTCGGAAGGAAAGCCCATGCGTCGCCTGATCTCGCTCTCCACCCTGGTCGCCCTGGTCGCGCTCGTGCTCGTCACGCTCGCGTCCACCCTCACCGGGACGTCGGCCACCGCCGCGTCCAGGACCAGCACCGCCTCGAAGGCCGTCCCGGCCACGAAGGTCGTCTACGTCCGGCCGGTCACCAGCTCGGGCCGACCGGCATCGGGATGGACGGTGACCCGCGAGTCGGGCTCGGTCAGCTGCGACGGGCCCTCACCCTCGGCGGTCAACCCCGGCATCACCAGCTGCTACCCGACGGCGTACGGCCTGGCGGCGTGCTTCAAGTCGTCCGGCCACACCGTGCTGTGCGTGCGTGACGCGACGAGCAGGTCGCTGGTGCGTATCGCCTACCAGGGCACCTACCCGAAGGTGAACGCCCCTGCGCGGCCCACGCCCGCCAACCTGGTGCTGTCCGACGGACGTCGCTGCCAGGTCCGCACCGGCGGGGCCTGGAGCTCGCCGGCGCAGCACCCCGACTGGGTCGGGTTCAGCTCCTGCACCAGCCACGCGTCGACCTACGGCAGCGGGCTCGGCAACGGCATCGACGCCCGCAAGCCGGCCTGGACCGTGCGCCTATGGCGCACCTCGGCCGACCCCGACGGCCGCGACCTGCTGACCCGTCGGGTCGTGACGGCCTACGTCGTGGGCCTCGCCGCCGACTGACCCTCGGGATCCTTCCTGTCGTCGGCGTCGGCGTCGGCGTCGGTCGGGGCGTCCCGCGGCTCCTCGCCGGTGCGCCGGGCGACGAGCTCGTCGAGGTAGCGCAGCACCACGGCGGCCGTGGCCACGACCGGCACCGCGAGGAACGCACCGGTGATGCCGAACAGGGTGGAGCCCAGGGTGACCGACAGCAGGACGACGGCGGCGTGCAGCTGCATGCTCTTGGCCTGGAGCCACGGGGAGAGCACGTTGCCCTCGAGCTGCTGCACGGCGACGATCACCACGAGGATGATCAGGGCGTCGGTCGGTCCGCCCGACACCAGCGCCACCAGCACCGCCAGCGCGCCCACGACGAAGGCGCCCACGATCGGCACGAACCCGCCGACGAACGTGAGGATGGCCAGGGGGATCGCCAGGGGGACGCCCACGACGACCAGCGCGATGCCGATCAGGACCGCGTCGACCGCGCTGACGATCGCCTGGGTGCGGATGTAGCCGCCGAGCGTCGTCCAGGCGCGCCGGGAGACCTCGGCCAGGTGGCCGCCGACCGGGTCGCCGGCCAGGCGCTCGACCCACGGCAGGAACCGCCGGCCGTCCTTGAGGAACAGGAAGGTGAGGATCATGGTGATGACGAACGTGACGGTCGCCGACGTGGCCGCCCCGACCCCGGTCAGGACCCCCGACGCGATGTCGCCGCCGCTGTTCTTGAGGCGGTCCTGGACGGCCTGGATCGCCGAGTCCACCTGGTCGCGCGACACGAACTCCTGCTCCTGCACCCAGTCCTGCACCTGCTGCAGGCCCGAGGACGCGTCGCTGACGATGTCGTCGACCTGGCCGCTGACCGCGGGTGCGATCGCGAAGCCGATGCCGACCACGATGCCCAGGCCGCCCACCAGGACGGCCGCGGCCGCCAGGGCCGGGGGCAGGTGCAGCTTGCGCTCGAGCAGGCGCGCGGGCCGCTCGAGGACCGAGGCGATCACCAGGGCGAGCGCCACGGGCAGCACGATGCTCCAGAGCCGGCCGACGGCCAGGCCCAGCAGCACCGCCGCGACGGCGATGAGGAGCCAGCGGGCGCTCCACAGCGCCAGCCAGGCGACGCCGTTCCCGATGACCTCGGGGCGGCGGGGCGGGGGCGTTCCGGGTGTCCTCGGGGCGGTGTCGGGCCGGGGCTCGGGCGTGGGGGCCATGGCCAGACCCTGCCATCTCGCCGGGTCGCCCCGCCGGGGTGAGGCGGCGACACCCTGGTCAGCAGGCGACCGTCACCAGGGGATAGTGCCCCCGACGTCGAAGAACCCGCCGGACGGGCCGTCGTCGGGGAGCGTCGCCAGGTGCAGGAAGACCGCGGCGCCCTGCTCGGGGGTCCGGTGGCCGCGGAAGCCGTTGAGGTCGGTGGCGACGTACCCGGGGCAGCCGGCGTTGACCAGGATGCCGGTGCCGGCCAACTCCTTGGCGTACTGCACGGTGATGGCGTTGAGGAAGGTCTTCGACGGCGAGTACGCCGCCGCGACGGGCCCGGTCTCGGCGCCGGGGGTCGACTGCCGGCTGAGCGAGCCGACGGTGCTGGAGACGTTGACGATGCGGGGTGCCGACGAGCGACGCAGCAGCGGCAGCACCGCGTTGGTGACGCGGACGACGCCGATCACGTTGGTCTCCACGACGGTGCGCAGGTTGGCGGCGGTGACGACCGACGGCTCCTGCGGCATGGTGCCGGTGATGCCGGCGTTGTTGACCAGGACGTCGAGCCCGCCGTGACCCTCGAGGAGGGCGGCGGCCGCCGTCGCACTGGCGTCGTCGGTCACGTCGAGGGGCACCCCGAACGCGTCGGCGCCGCCGGCGCGCAGCCGCGCGACGGCCTCGTCGCGGCGCACGGCGTCGCGGGCGCCGACGCCGACCTGCCAGCCCAGGCGGCCCAGGCCGGCGGCGATCTCGTAGCCGATGCCCTTGTTGGCGCCGGTGACCAGCGCGATCTTCGGGGTGGTGCTGATGTCGGGGAGGGTGTTCTCGGTCATGCCACGATCGTGTCCGCGGGGCCGGTCCGGTCCCAACACCGATCGGGTGGCGGTCGATACCGCGCCGGTATCGCACCAGGTGAGGCGTACCGTGGTCGCGGTGGAGACCCGTGAGCTGCGCTACTTCGTCGCGGTCGCCGAGGAGCTCCACTTCGGCCGGGCGGCCGAGCGGCTCGCGATGGCCCAGCCGCCGCTGTCGCGGGCGATCGCGCAGCTCGAGCGCCGCCTGGGCGCCGAGCTGTTCCGGCGTACGCCGCGGGGCGTGACGCTCACCGACGCCGGCTCGGTCCTGCTGGTCGAGGGGCGCGCGGCCCTCGAGGCGGTCGCCGCCGCGGAGCGTCGTGTACGCCGGGTCGCGGGTGCCGACCCGGGCGGGGCCGGGGTGGTCCTGGTCGCCAAGGCCGGCGCCTCGAGCGAGCTGATCGCCAAGCTCCTGGGCGCCTACGCGGCCGAGCCCGACGCCGTCGAGGTCGAGGTCCTGCTCTGCGGGCCGGGGGACCAGGAGGTGATGCTGCGCGACGGGCGGGCCGACGTGGCGCTGCTGCACCTGCCGTTCGACGACACCGACGGGCTCGACCTCGAGGAGCTCGGCACCGAGGGCCAGGTCCTGGTGCTCCCCGCGGGGCACCCCCTGACCGGCCGCGCCGACCTCACCGAGGCCGAGTCACGGGCGATCCCCGGGCTGCCGCTGCCGCGCTGGCCCGATCGCGAGGGCCGCTACACCCCCGGGCCGGGCGTCGAGGTCCGCGACGTCACCCAGCTGCTGCAGATGGTCTCGCTGGGCCGGGCGGCCGTGGTACTGCCCGACTCGGTGCGGGCCCAGCTGCGCGACGACGTCACCGTCGTACCGCTGGTCGACGCGGCGCCGGTCACGACCGTCATCGCCTGGCCGCGACACAGCCGGTCGCCGGGCGTCGCCGGGCTGGTGCGCACCGCCGTCCGGCTCTGAGCCCACGAGGCCTTCGACCCCAGGGGGTGTGTGGCCGGGGGGCCAGGCCCGGTGGGATGGGCCGATGAGCACCGACAAGTACGTCGTCACCGCGACCGGGCACGTGTCGGCCCCGCCCGCCGCGGTGCACGCGTTGCTGACCGATCCGCAGCGCCACCCCGAGCTCGACGGGTCGGGCACGGTCGTCGAGGTCTCGCAGTCGTCGGCGCCGCTGCGGGTCGGGTCGGAGTTCGACATGAGGATGAGGCGCGGCTTCCCCTACGAGACCCGCAACACCGTCGTCGAGCTCGAGCCGGACCGGGTGGTCGCCTGGACCACGCGACCCCTCACCCGTCCCCTGCGCTGGCTCATCGGGGGACGGGTCTGGCGCTGGGAGCTCGCGCCCGAGGCCGGGGGCACCCGGGTCACCGCCACCTGGGACCTGCGGCCCGAGAAGAACCGGGCCCTCGTCCGGCCGATGGCGGGTGACCCCGGCGCCGACCTCGCCACGACCATCGGGCGGATCGACGACCTGCTGGCCGACCGCGCCTGATCCGGGCCGCGCGGTCAGGCCTGGACCAGGGCCGCGATCGCCGAGCGGGCACTGGCCACGGGCCGGCCGAGGACGCGCTCGAGCGTCGGGTCGGCGACGGCGAACTCCCCCTCACGCGCGGCGCGGAACATCCCGAGGGTGAAGTCGGCCGCGGGCGCCGGCATGCCCTGCGCGACGGCGCCCTGCTTCCACTCGTCGTCGTCCACGACGACCCGCTCGACCGGCCGGCCCAGCACCTCGCTCGCGACCGCGGCGACGTCGCCCAGGTCGAGCAGGTCGGGCGCGGTCAGCGGCGGCGTCACCCCGGTCAGGACAGGGTCGGTGTCGGGGCCGCCGACCAGCGCGATCGCCGCCACCTCGGCGAGGTCGTCGTGGTGGGTCCAGGAGAACGGCCCGTCGGCGGGCAGTGCGAGGCGCCCGGTCGCGACGGCGGCGCCCAGGTAGTACTCGAGGGTGCTCACGTAGAAGCCGTTGCGCAGCGACGTGAACGGCATGCCGAGCCCGGCCAGGTGGTCCTCGGTCGCGGCGTGGGTGTGCTGCGGGGCGAACTGCGAGGTCGGCGACGAGGCCTGGTGGCTGGTGTAGAGGACGTGCTCGGCCCCCGCGGCCCGGGCGGTGTCGAGCGCCGCGAGGTTGGCGGCGACCGCGCCGTCGCCGCGGATCGCGGCCGAGACCACGAGCACCCGGGTGGCGCCCTCGAAGGCGTGGGCCAGCGAGCCGGGGTCGGTGAAGTCACCGGCCCGCACGCGCACGCCGCGGGCCTGGAGGCCGACGGCCTGGGCGGGGTCGCGGACGCTGACCGCCACGGTCTCGGCGGGCACGCGGTCGAGCACCCGCTCGACGATCCGCGAGCCGAGCCGGCCGGTCGCTCCGGTGATGACGAGCATGGGTGCCTCCTGGGGCGGTCGTGGATCTATCACTGATAACGCTACGAGCGTAGCGGCGATATAACGACGGAAGCAAGACTTCGTTAGCATCGGTCCGTGCCCGAGACCACCACCGACGACGTCCGCGCCCGCATCGTCGACGCCGCCGCCCGGCTGCTGCGGGACGAGGGCGCCCGCGCCGTCACCACCCGCGCCGTGGCCCAGGCGGCGTCCGTGCAGGCCCCGACGATCTACCGGCTGTTCGGCGACAAGGACGGACTCGTCGAGGCGGTCGCCGAGCACGTGATGGCGACCTACGTCGGGGCCAAGCAGGCGGCGGTGGCGGGCGCCGCCGACGCCGACGTCGACCCGGTGACCGACCTGCGCGACGGCTGGCGGCTGCACGTCGAGTTCGGCATGGCCAACCCCGACCTCTACGCGCTGCTCAGCAGCGTCGGCCGCCCGCAGCCGTCGCCGGCGACCCGCGCCGGCATCGAGGTGCTGCGCGCCCGCGTCCGCCGGCTCGCCGCCGCAGGACTGCTGCGCGTCGACGAGGAGCGGGCCCTCGGGCTGATCCACGCCGCCGGCACCGGCACCGTGATCGCCCTGCTCGAGACCCCGGCCGACCAGCGTGACCTCGGCCTGGTCGACGCGGCGTACGACGCCGTGGCGGCCGCCATCCTGGTCGACGAGCCGGCCCGCCCCGACGACGCGCGGCCGACGACCGCCGCGGTCACCCTCGCGGCGGTGCTGCCAGAGCTGCCCGGCCTGAGCGAGGCCGAGCGCGCCCTGATGGCCGAGTGGCTGACCCGCTCGGTGGCGCTGCTGCGGTCCTGACTCAGCCCCGGGCGCCCGGCACGGCACGCACGGTCAGCGTCAGCCAGTCGTGGTCGGATCCCGTCCGGTCGTGGCCGAGCACGTCGAGGTCGCCGGTGGGCTCGAACGCGTTCGGACAGCATGGGTACAGGCGGGATGTCGACACGTCAGGCGTGGGAGTGAGGACCCATGGCCACAACTTCCACCCCTGGACCCGCGCACGGTCGCCAGTCTCAGAGCCTCCAACACGAGTTGAGGGCGGGGGTGCCAGCGAAACGGGCCTCGAGGAATCCGAAGGCCTCGGTGGCGTTGTTGAGCATGGCTCCGAGGTGGAGTGGGGTCGCATTCGTGCTGAGCCTCACGGTGGCCCCTTGGCGGCACCAGTCGGTGGCGAGCTGGCGGCCCGTCCGGTAGGGGATCGTGTCGTCGAGGAGGCTGTGGGTGATGAGGACCGGAGCTGTGGGCTTGCTCAGTCCGATGCGCTGATCGGTGAGGATCGACTTGAACGGCTCGGTCTGGGTGAGCTGTTCGAGGCTGGACCCGTCGGTGGTGAACTCTGTCGAGTTCTTCAGTGCGGCGTTGAACAGGTCGAAGACGCAGTCGTCGGAGATGTCGGTGAGGAACTCACGACCGCGGTCGTTGAGGTACGGGTTCAGGTCCAGGTCGTAGCTGGCGGCAAGACCGGTCATGGCGTACCAGAGGAACTCGGCCCACAGTCCGCCGTCGAGGTTGGCGGGCAGCACGGTCAGGTCAGCGGGGACTGCACCGACGACGGCGCCCTTGATGCGCAGCTCCGCGGCGTACGTCGGCGCGAGCTCGACGGCCGAGGCCGCGGCGCCCCCGCCTTGGGAGTAGCCGTAGAGCCCGACGGGGCTCTGGGCGTCGAGTCCGGATCCCGGCAGTCGCTGGGCGGCGCGGACGGCGTCGAGGACCGCGTGGCCCTGCGACAGGCGGTCCATGTAGGTGTGCGCACCAGCGGTGCCCAGGCCTTCGTAGTCGGTGACGGCCAAGGCGTACCCGCGCGCCAACATCGCGGTCATGAACACGCCTTCGTACTCGATGCCCTCGCTGAACTGTCGAGACGGGGCGCACTTGTCACCGACGCCCTGGGTGCCGACCGCGTATCCGATGACCGGCCGCCGGCCGGGGCCCGACCATGGGGACTTGGGGACGATGACCGACCCCGAGACCGCGACCGGCGTGCCGGTGCGGTCGGTCGTGCGGTACATGATCCGCGTGGAGGTCACCGCGACGTCGCTGGCATGCGCAGGGTCGAGCAGGTACGTCATCGGCTCGGAGCGCACGAGGTCGCCATTCGCCGCGGGCAGCGTGGCTGGTTGCTCGTAGAAGGCCGGGATCCCGGCCTCGCGTGAGTCGGCAGCCTCAACCGGAACGCTCACGAGAGGAGCGAGCAGCAACGGGGCCAGCACGGCCACCCCCAGAACGCGACGGAACGACACGAAACGACTCCCCTTTGCCTGAAGTTACTCGCCGGTAGTGCGACGGCATCTCACCACAGTGACTTCGGTCACCGCAAGAGGCGCGACGGAGAGCGAGAGTCATGGGGTGTCGAGGTCCTGACTCAGCCCAGCGCGCCCGGCACGGCCCGCACGGTCAGCGTGAGCCAGTCGTGGTCGGACCCCGTCCGGTCGTGGTCGAGGACGTCGAGGGCGCCGGAGGGCTCGAACGCCGCCGGGTCGAGCACGACGCCGTCGAGGCCGTGGGCCAGGTAGCGCAGCCCGAGGGCGGGGAACGAGCGGTGCGGCGCGTAGGCCCAGGCCCGGGCGGGGTCGACCAGGCCGCCGCACGGCACCCGGAAGTTGTAGTCGCCGCCGCCCAGGACCGGCCACCCGGCCGCGCGGTGGCGGTGCAGCAGGTCGGTCTCGGCGCGGGCGTGGGCGGCGTACTCGCGGGTGCCGCGCCACACCGGGCGTACGCCGCCGTCGCGGCGCTGCACGAACGCGTTGCGGTGCGTCGACCAGGCCAGCGCCCGGACGCCGCCGGGCAGCACCACGCGGGCCCAGGCACCCCACCGGTCGTGGGCGACGGGGGAGCGGGGCACGGCGCGCGACAGCGGCTCGAGGCCGGACTCGACGACCTCGACGTCCTCGCGCACCAGCAGGCCGACCTCGCGCCGCCCGATGGTGCCCTGGTCGGCGCCGACGTAGCGGTAGCCCGCGATCGCGGGCAGCACCGGCTCCCACCCGCGGCGCGCCTCGCAGACCGAGACCAGGTGGGGCGAGCCCGCCACCAGCAACGGCACGTCGGCGGCGGCCTGGCGGTTGAGGACGTAGACGTTGGCGACCCGGACCGTGTAGGTCGCCTCGGTCACCACGCCACGAGCCTAGGACCCGGGGACACGGCGTGCTTTGCTGTCGTCGTGCCCGACACCGACGTCGCAGCCCTCCTCCCTCGGCTGGTCGCCGCCCTCCCGGACGGGGTGGTGACGACCGACCCGGACGTCGTCGAGCCCTACCGCTGGGACTGGTCGCACGACGTCGCCGCCGGCACCCCGCTCGCGGTGGTCCGCGCGCAGGACGCCGAACAGGTGCAGGTCGCCGTGCGCTGGGCGGCCGAGCACGGCGTCCCGGTGGTGCCCCGGGGAGCCGGCAGCGGCCTCTCGGGCGGGTCGAGCGCCGTCGACGGCGGCATCGTGCTGTCCCTGGAGCGGATGCGCGCGATCGAGATCGACACCGAGTGCCGGGTCGCGGTCGTCGAGCCGGGGGCCCTCAACGTCGAGGTCAAGACGGCCGCCGCCGAGCACGGTCTCTGGTACCCACCCGACCCCTCGTCGTACGAGATCTGCTCGATCGGCGGCAACGTCGCCACCAACGCCGGTGGCCTGTGCTGCGTGAAGTACGGCGTCACCACCGACTACGTGCTCGGCCTCGACGTCGTGCTCGCCGACGGCCGGCTGGTCACCCTCGGCGGCAAGCGGGTCAAGGACGTGGCGGGGCTGTCGCTGCTCAAGCTGTTCGTCGGCAGCGAGGGCACCCTCGGCGTGGTGACGCGCGCGGTCCTGCGCCTGGTGCCCGCACAGGCCGCCCGCTCGACGCTCGTCGCGTCGTTCGCGACGGTCGCCGGGGCCGCAACGGCCGTCGTGGCGGTCGGGCGCACGATGCGGCCCTCGATGATGGAGCTGATGGACCAGGCCTCGATCAACGCCGTCGAGGACTACAAGCCGATGGGCCTGGACCGGACGGCCGGCGCGCTGCTCGTCGCCCAGTCCGACGCTCCCGGCGTCGCCCGCGCCCAGGAGGTCGAGGGGATGCGGGCGGCCTGCGAGGCCGCGGGCGCCGAGGTGTTCGTGACCGACGACCCCGACGAGGGCGAGCTGTTCGTCGCCGCCCGCCGGATGGCGTTCCCGGCGATCCAGGCGCGCGGCGCGGTGCTGCTCGAGGACGTCGGCGTACCGATCCCGCTGCTGCCCGAGCTGCTGGCCCGGGTCGCCGCGATCGCCGCCGAGCACGACGTCGAGATCCCGGTCGTCGCCCATGCCGGCGACGGCAACACCCACCCGATCATCGTCTACACGCCCGAGGCCGAGGACCGCGCCCGGGCCGCCTTCCACGCCGTGATGGCCGCCGCGATCGCTCTCGGGGGCACGATCACCGGCGAGCACGGGGTCGGCCGCGCGAAGGCCGCCGCCCTGCCCGACCAGCTGGGTGCCGACGTCATGGAGCTCAACCGCCGCGTCAAGGCCGCCCTCGACCCCCGGGGGATCCTCAACCCCGGCGCGCTGGGGCTGTGAGAGCCCTCTGCCCGGGGTAAGCGCTCACTCCGGAGCGGTGTAGAGCTCCGGCTGCCACAGGCCCGGGTCGGCCACTCCCGCGGCGTCGAGCACGCGGTCGCGGGCAGCCTCGGCACGGGCCCGGACCGTGGCGAAGTCGTGTCCGACGAGAGCTCCACCGTCCTTGACCAGCCGACCGTTCACGAAGACGGTGTCGACGAGCTGGGGGTTGCCCGACTCGACCACCGCGCCCGAGGGGTAGTTGAGCGGCTGCATCCCGTAGGTGTCGGTCCGCATCAGGATGACGTCGGCCTTCTTGCCCGGGGTCAGGGAGCCGACCGAGTCGCCCATCCAGGACGCGGTCGCGCCGCCCTGGGTGGCGAAGCCCAGGATCTCCTGCGCGGTGATCGGCAGGGGGATGCTCACCCCGGCGTCGAGCGCCGTGACGTTCTCCAGGTAGCGCGACCCGGCGAGCATCGCGCGCATCGCGCTGAACATGTCACCGCCCACCGAGGTGCAGACGTCGATGGAGATGGACAGCGGGATCGCGCGATCGCGTGCGCGGAGGGTGGCCAGCCGGCCGTGACCCATGTGCATCTCCAGCTCGGGCGCACTCGAGATCGCCCCGCCGGTGTCGCGGATGATGTCGTACTCCCGGTCGGACAGGGTGTTGCAGTGGACGTAGGTGGTCCGGTCCGTCGTCAGGCCGTTCTCCTGCATCCACACCACGGGGAGGCTCTGGCCCCACAGGCCGTCGCCGACGTGGACGGTGACCGGGATGTCGAGCTCTGCCGCGAGGGCGAAGTCCTGCAGGGTCACGTCCTTGGTGGCGAACTGCGGACCGCGGGGGGCCAGGGCCAGCGTGACCAGCTGGTCCGACGACGAGAACCACTGCTCGGCGATGCGCATCACGTCGCGTGACTGCGGGACGTCGCTGACCGGGAGCCACTCGTCGTTGCTGTTGCCGTAGGCCCACACGCAGCGGATCCCGGAGTCCAGGACCCCCTGGATCGCTGCGTCGGCGTGCTCCGGCGTGTTGTTGTTGTGCGACCAGTCGACGAGCGTGGTGATCCCGGAGTCGAGCGCGTCCAGCATGGCGATCAGGTTGGCGGCGTGCATGTCCTCCGGGGTGTACGCCTTGCCCAGGACTCCTCGTACCCCGCTGAAGTACTGGGCGAGGGTCCAGTCGGTCGAGACGTGGCGGATCAGGGACTGCCAGCTGTGGCGGTGGGTGTCGACGAATCCCGGCATGGCCACCCGGTCGGTCCCGTCGATCTCCCGGGCGTCCAGCTCGCCGAGGTCCGGTGCGACCGCTGCGATGCGGTCGCCCTCGATGAGGATGTCGCCGCTGCGGAGGTCGCCCACCGCAGGGTCCTGGGACAGGATCCGGGCCCCGCGGATGACGAAGCGTTCGGACGAGGTCATGTCGATCCCCCAAAGAGTGTGTGTGGACGGCGGCAGGTGACGTTCGCCACTCCTGCCTCGGGCCCTGATGGTTCGCCCCTCACCACCCTTCCGTCAAGTCATGGTGAACGTTTCCTGGCGTTTGTTTAGAACTGCTGGCCGAATCGTTAAGTCACACTTGACACTCTCGCGACGGAGTGAATACGGTCACACCCCACGAGCAGAGGAGGCCACCATGGCGGACGTCGACGACGGCGTGCAGTGGGGTTTGTCGGGACGAACGGTCGTCGTGACCGGGGCGAGTTCGGGCATGGGTGAGCAGACGGCCACGCTGCTGGGACGGCTCGGCGCCAACGTGGTGCTGCAGGGCCGCAACGAGGCCAACCTCCGTGCCATCGCCGACGAGGTCGAGAGGTCCGGGGGACAGGCCCTGACCGTCGCGCTCGACCTCGAGGAGACGGAGCGTGCGGTCGACCTGGTCGCTGCCGCCACGGCCCGGTTCGGTGCGATCCACGGCCTCGTCCTCAACGCGAGCCTGTTCGACCCCCGCCCGTTCGTCGAGACGACGGCGGCCCACCTCAACCGGCAGTGGAACACCAACGTCGTCTCCCACTACCTCATCGCCCAGGCGGCGGTCCCCCACATGCCGGAGGGATCCAGCATGGTCTGGGTCTCCTCGACGGTGGCCCACGCCGGCTTCGCGACCTGCTCGGCGTACGCCGCCACGAAGGGTGCCGTCGAGGCGGTCTCCCGCACGCTCGCCATGGAGCTCGCGCCCGCCGGTATCCGCGTCAACACCATGGCGCCCGGCTTCTTCCGCACGCCGATGACGATCCCGAACTTCGAGGCCGACCCGGCCTACGAGGAGTCGGTCAAGCAGGGCACGCCGTTGAAGAGGCTCGGACGCCCGGAGGAGGCAGCCGCGACCATCGCGTTCCTGCTGTCCGACCTGGCGCCGTACATCGACGGACAGACGATCACCATCGACGGCGGCTGGACGGCTCAGTAGCTGATGACGTCAACAACCGTGCTCGACGACGACGGGGCGAAGGCCCCCACCCCACGTCGCCCCGAACCCTCAGCCCCCGGTCGTCGCCGGATCGCGTGGCGGTCCCCCTACCTGGCCATCTGGGCGGCCACCGCACTGCTCTTCGCCGTGAGCCCGCTGATCGCTCCGGGCAGTCTCGGGACCGGAGCCCTGCAGAGTGTCCTGCCGTACGCGGCGATCCTCGCCGTCGTGGGGGTCGGCCAGACCCTGGTGGTGCAGCAGCGCGGCCTCGACCTCTCGGTGCCGGGCGTGGTGTCCCTGTCCGCCATCGTCGTCACGAAGGTGGCGGAGGGGCAGGACTCCCGTCTGGCACTGGCGCTGTTCGCCGCCATCGGGGTCGGGGTGGTCTCCGGTCTGCTCAGCGGGCTCGTCGTGACGCTGCTCCGGGTGACCCCCCTGGTCGCGACCCTGGGCGTGAACGCGCTGCTGGTCGGCACCGTCCTGCGGGTGACGAGCGGCAGCCAGACCGCCTCGGCCGCCCCCGCCCTGGCCAGCTTCGCCGCCGACCGGGTCCTCGGCGTCCCCATGCTGGTCCTCGTCGCGCTCGTGCTGCTGGTCGCTGTCACGTTCGTCCTCCGGGCGACGACCGTCGGGCGACGGTTCGTCGCGGTCGGGACCAGCGCCGCCGCCGGCCACGCCGCCGGCCTGCCCGTACGGCGCTACCAATGCCTCACCTACGTCGTGGCAGCGACCTGCGGGGCGCTCGGCGGTGTCCTGGCTGCGGGCTACCTGCAGACCCCTGGCCTGGGGGTCGGCGACAACTACCTGCTCCCGTCCATCGCCGCGGTCGTCCTCGGAGGCACCGCGCTGGCCGGCGGGGGAGGCAGCGTGATCGCCACCGCCGGCGGCGCGCTGTTCCTCACCCAGCTCCAGCAGGTCGTCTTCGGCGCCGGGGTCCCGGCGTCGGGACAGCTCCTGATCCAGAGCGTGGCGATCGGCGTCGGGATGGCGGTGCGGACGGTTCCGTGGCGTCGGATCGCGTCTGCTCGCCGCCGTACGACTGCCGTGCCCGGCTCCTCCGAGCCCGAGCCGGTCCCAGGCACGGCCACCCGGTCGGCTTGATCGCCCACCCGCACGACCCGACCACCGTCCTAGCCGGGACGCGTCGGACTTCGAGGAGGAACAACATGAGCAACGTTCACACCCGTGCCCTGCTGCGCGGCGGAGTGGGTCTGACGGTGGCCGCGATGCTGCTGACGGCCTGCACCTCGGCCCCGAAGGACGAGAACGCCGACGGCGGGTCCGGCCCGTCCAGCTCGGGCGCGGCGCCCGACGCGGCGGTCGTCAAGGGCATCGTCGACGACGCCGGGATCGTCGACAACACCGACTTCTGCGGCGACAAGGACATCACCCTCGGCATCCACGACGGCTTCGGCATCAACGCCTGGTCCCAGGAGTCGCTCGCCGCGATGCGGTCCGAGGCCGCCAAGTGCCCGAACGTCAAGACGATCGTCCAGATCGGTCAGGGAGACCTGCAGAAGAGCATCTCCCAGGTGAACTCGATGGTCTCGCAGGGCATCGACGCCCTGGCGATCATCCCCGACTTCGGCCAGGCGCAGCTCGCCTCCCTCCAGGCGGCCACCCGCGCCGGAGTCTCCGTGGTGCCGTGGGGTGCCGACCCCGGCGGGCAGGACGGGTCCGACTACGTGTCCTACGTCGACTGGAGCTCTGCCGACGCCGGGACGAAGTGGGCCGAGTGGATGGTGAAGGTGCTGGACGGCAAGGGCAAGGTCGTCTTCATCGGCGGCCCCGCCGGCAACCCCGTCACGACCGGTCAGCTCGCCTCGATCGTGAAGGTCTTCGCGAAGAACCCCGGCATGGAGCTGCTGACCGGTGACAAGGACTGGCCCGTCACCAACTGGGACCCGGCCACCGCCCAGCAGGTCACGGCCTCGCTGCTGACCAAGTACCCCACCATCGATGGGATCATCTCCGACTACAGCACGGACGCCCTGGCTGCGACGCGGGCCTTCGACGCCGCGGGCAGGACCGTGCCGCCGATGGCGACCCTGGACGCCAACGGCCTGGGCTGCTTCTACGACGAGCAGCAGGCCGCCGGCAACAAGGACTTCCAGCTCGCCACCATCTCGTCGCGCAACTGGCTGGGCCGGGTCGCGGTCCGCAAGGCGATCGCCGACGCCGAGGGTGTCGCGAACGACGAGCCCAGCACCTACACGCTGCCGTTCTTCGAGGACTCGGTCGACGGCACCGCGCCGGTCTGCGACAAGTCGCTGCCGGAGGACTTCTACCCGAGCAACAAGATCTCTGCCGACGACATCGCCAAGTACGGAAAGCCGTAGGTCTCGATGAACCCCGATGTCTTGCGGCTGGATCGCATCACGAAGACCTATCCCGGGGTCGTGGCCCTGCGCGACGTCAGCCTCACGGTGCGGTCAGGTGAGGTGCACGCCCTGGTGGGCGAGAACGGCGCCGGCAAGTCGACCCTGATGGGGGTCGCCGCCGGCGTCGTCTCCCCGGACACCGGCTCGGTCGAGATCGGTGGTCGACCCCTCGAGCGGCCCAGCGCGGGTGCCGCCCAGGCGCTCGGGCTGGCCGTGGTCTACCAGCACGCGACCGTGCTCGACGACCTGTCGGTGGCCGAGAACCTGCTGTTCTCGGTGCCACGAGACCGTCGGCCGGCCGCGAGGCAGACCGCGAGCTGGGTACGAGACCGGCTCGCGGACGTGGGCACCGAGCTCAACCCCCGCGCCCGCGCGGGTGACCTCAGCATCGCGCAGCGCCAGCTCGTCGAGATCGCTCGTGCGCTGGCGCTCGAGGCCCGCGTGCTGGTGCTCGACGAGCCGACCGAGTCGCTCACCGCCAACGAGAGCGACCTGCTCTTCGAGCAGGTGGACCGACTCCGCGAGGCCGGGACCGGCATCGTCTACATCTCGCACCGCTTCCCCGAGGTCCGCCGGATCGCGGACCGGATCTCGGTGCTGCGTGACGGCGAGCTGCGCGGCACCTTCGAGGCGAGCGACGTCACCGAGGACGACGTGCTCACGCTCATCGTCGGGCGCCGGGTCGACCACGTGTTCCCGCCCAAGCCGGAGGCCGCGGCCACCGGCGAGCCGCTGCTGAGCCTCGCGGATCTCTCCGGGTCCGCCTTCGCCGGGGTCGACCTCGACGTACGGCGCGGGGAGATCGTCGGGCTGGCCGGCGTCGAGGGCAACGGGCAGCGCGAGGTCCTGCGCGCGATCGCGGGCCTCCACCCCCACCAGGGGACGATGACGCTCGAGGGTCGGGACGTGACCATGAGGTCGCCCGCGGCGGCCGCGCGCCACGGCATCGTGCACCTGCCGGGTGATCGTCACGTCGAGGGTGCCTTCCTGCCCCTCTCGGTCCGGGAGAACGTCTCCGTCCTCGTCCTGGACAAGGTCAGCGGCGCCGGCGTCATGCGTCGACGAGACGAGGAGGCCCTGGCCCAGCAGGCGGTCACCGACCTCGGCATCCGTACCCCGGGCGTCGAGTCCACGATGGCGGGTCTGTCCGGCGGCAACCAGCAGAAGGTGCTGTTCGCGCGGTCACTGGCGGCCGAGCCGGAGGTGCTGCTCGCCGACGAGCCGACCCGTGGCGTCGACGTGGGTGCACGGGCCGAGATCTACCGGTTGCTGCGCTCGTACGCCGAGGCCGGTCACGCCGTGGTCGTGCTGTCGACCGATGCCGTCGAGCTCGCCGGTCTGTGCGATCGGGTGCTGGTCTTCTCCCGCGGCCGGGTGGCTCGTGAGCTCGCGAGCGCGGATCTCAGCGAGCGCGAGATCACGGGAGCCGCGATCACGGCGAAGGAGACCAGGTCCGAGGAGGGGACGGCGCAGCGCCGGACCCCGTGGGCGGCCTGGGCGCGCCGCAGCGACTACCTGCCGAGCATGGTGCTCACCCTGCTGATCGTGGCGCTCGCCGCCTGGACCTGGCACTCGAACGACCTGTTCCTCAGCGCCCGCAACCTCTCCGGGTCGATGCAGCTGATGAGCATCCTGGTGCTGGTGGCCTGCGGACAGCTCTGCGTCCTCATGGTCGGCAGCATCGACCTGTCGGTCGGGCCGCTGATCGGGCTCTCGGTCGTCATCATGTCGTTCTACGCCACGTTCGACAGCGGCACGACCGGACTGGCGCTCGGTGTCGGAGCCGCCGTCGGCGCAGGGGTCGCCGTCGGGGTGGTCAACGCGCTGGGGATCCGACTCCTCGGGCTCCCCCCGGTGATCGCCACCTTGGTGGTCTTCATCTTCCTCCAGGGGCTGGCCCTCGTGCTGCGCCCCACGCCGGACGGCTTCCTGGACCGCTCGACGACCGACCTCCTGCAGAGCACGTGGGGGATCTACCCCGTCGTGGCCGTCCTGGCCGTCGTGGTGGCGCTGGTCCTCGAGTGGGTCTCGCGGCGTACCCGTGCCGGGGTCGAGCTCCGGGCCGTCGGCTCGGACCAGACGCGGGCGGCTCGACTCGGAGCGCGGGTCGGGGTGACCTTCGTGGCCGCCCACGTGGCCTGCTCCGTCCTCGCCGCCCTGGCGGGCGTGGTGCTCTCCGGTGTCGTCGGCGTGGGCCAGGCGGGTCTCGGCGGCGAGTACACCCTGACCAGCATCGCGGCCGTCGTGCTCGGAGGAGCCAGCATCTTCGGCGGCCGCGGCTCGTTCGTCGGCGCTCTGCTCGGGGCGGTGCTCATCCAGGAGGTGGTCTCGGCGACGAGCTTCCTCGGACTCGACGAGTCGTGGCAGGAGTGGCTGCCGGGACTGCTCATCATCGCGGGGGCCGGTCTCTTCTCCCGGGCGCGCAGCCGCTCCGGCTCCGAGACGGCGTCCCCCTGACGACCCCGACGAGCCCGACCGCGGGCACCGGGGCCCGACCGGTCCGGTCAGTACGTTGGACGCCATGACGATCCTCGAGCGCAAGCTGTTCGGCCCCGGGCCCTCCAACCCCTACCCGGAGGCCACGTCGGCCCTGGGGCTGCCGCTGCTCGGCCACCTCGACCGGGCGTTCGTCACGCTGATGGACGAGACCTGCGACATGCTGCGCCAGGTCTGGGGCACCGACAACGCCCGCACCCTGCCCATCTCGGCGACCGGTTCGGCCGGCATGGAGGCGGCGTTCGTCAACACCGTGTCCGACGGCGACGTCGTGGTCGTCGCGGTCAACGGGCTCTTCGGCCAGCGCATGGCCGAGGTCGCCTCGCGCTGCGGCGCCGAGGTCGTCACCGTCGAGCATGAGTGGGGCACCCCGGTCGACGTCGACCGTGTCGTGGCGGCCCACCCGAGCCCGAAGATCATCGCCGCGGTGCACGCCGAGACCTCGACCGGCGTCCGCTCCGACATCGCTGCGCTCGGCGCGGCCAAGGGGGACGCCCTGCTGCTGGTCGACGCGGTCACCAGCATCGCCGGCATCGAGCTGCGCGCCGACGACTGGGACGTCGACCTGGGGTACGCCGGCACCCAGAAGTGCCTGGGCGTGGCCCCGGGTCTCGCGCCGTTCACGATCAACGAGCGCGCCTGGGAGCGCCGCGTCGAGAGGCCCCGCTCCTGGTACCTCGACCTGGGCCTGCTCGGCGGCTACGTCGGCGAGGCCGGCAGCCGCGGCGACGCCACGCGCACCTACCACCACACCGCGCCGGTCGCGATGGTCGCGAGCCTCCACGCCGGCCTGACCCGGATCCTCGACGAGGGCCTGCCCGCCGTGTGGGCGCGCCACCAGGCTGCCGGCGCCTTGCTGCAGGACGGGCTCGAGGGGATGGGCCTCGAGCTCTTCGCGCAGCAGGGTGCCCGCCTGCCCGAGCTGACCACCGTCAGGGTCCCCGAGGGCGTCGACTCCGCCGCCGTGCGCGGCGAGCTGCTCGACCGCTACGACATCGAGATCGGCGCCGGGGCCGGCCCGTACGCCGCCACCGTCTGGCGGATCGGCCTGATGGGCCACAACGCCCGGCCCGACGCCGCGCTCCTCGTCCTCGCCGCGCTGCGCGAGGTGCTCGGCCGCTGACCCAGCGTCCGAGCCGGGGCGCCGCGAAACCGGTCTGACACCGGACTTGTCACTACACACCAATCTTTGTACAGTGTGGCTCAACACATGTTGAGTGACGACGATCACAATGGGGGTGGCGGTGCCCGACGCACCGACCACGCGGGCATGACCCCCCTCGTCGGCGCGCGACTCGCACTCCTCCCGGTGCGGCGGCGACCGTCCCTCGTCACCCCGTTCGACCTGACCGACCCGCTCTCCTCCGACATCCCCCGCACCGGCACAGGCACAGAGAGGCCCCGATCATGAGTCGAGACATCAGCACCGCCACCTACGGCACCAACGCCGTCGACTGGGAGGAGCGCGTCGACTTCGAGCGGCTGCGCACCGAGCGGCTGAGCCGGCTCAAGGCCGAGCTCGAGAAGTCCGAGGTCGGGGCCGTGCTGGCGTTCGACTTCTCCAACATCCGCTACATGTCGGCCACCCACATCGGGACCTGGGCGATGGACAAGATGATCCGGTTCGCGTTGCTCACCCGCAACTCCGACCCGATCGTGTGGGACTTCGGCTCCGCGGCCCGGCACCACCAGCTGCGCAACCCCTGGCTGGGCACCACGACCGCGGAGATGGACGCCGACCCGCACGCGCCGCACCACGGGGCCGTCCGCCCGCGCAAGGAGTCCGGCGCCCGCGCCGGCATCTCGACCCTGCGCGGCGCCTTCAACCCCGACGCCGGCGTGGCCGAGGAGGTGGCCCGCAAGATCAAGCGCGAGCTCGAGGAGTTCGGCCTGGCCGACCAGCCCATCGGCGTCGACGTCATCGAGCTGCCGATCCTGTTCGCCCTGCAGGCGGTCGGCCTGAAGGTCGTCGACGGCCAGCAGATCTTCCTCAACGCGCGCCGCATCAAGACCAACGACGAGATCAGCCTGCTGACGACGGCGGCCTCGATGGTCGACGCGGCCTACGACCAGCTCTACGAGTTCCTGCGGCCCGGCGTACGCGAGAACGAGACGGTCGGCCTGGTGTCCAAGGTGCTCTACGACCTCGGCTCGGAGTACGTCGAGGGCGTCAACGCCATCTCGGGCGAGCGGTGCTCGCCGCACCCCCACGTCTACTCCGACCGGATCATCCGGCCCGGGGACCCGGCGTTCTTCGACATCCTGCACAGCTACATGGGCTACCGCACCTGCTACTACCGCACCTTCGCGGTCGGCTCGGCCAGCAACGCCCAGCGCGACGCCTACACCCGCGCCCGCGAGTACATGGACCGCGCGATCGCGGTCGTCAAGCCCGGCGCGACGACCGCCGACGTCGTCAGCGTGTGGCCCACGGCGCAGGAGTTCGGCTTCCCGGACGAGGAGGCCGCCTTCGCCCTCCAGTACGGCCACGGCGTCGGGCTTTCGATCTGGGAGAAGCCGATCTTCTCCCGGCTCGTGTCGCTCGACCACCCCGAGGTGCTCGAGGAGGGCATGTTCTTCGCCCTCGAGACCTACTGGCCCTCGGCCGACGGCATCGGGGCCGCGCGCATCGAGGAGGAGGTCGTCGTGACCGCCACCGGGTGCGAGGTCGTGACCAAGTTCCCCGCCGAGGAGCTGCTCATCGCCGGCCAGCGCTTCTACACCACCAGTGGGCCGCTGCCGACGCTGCGCAGCGCGCAGTCGCACCTCAACACCGAGGCCGGGCGCCAGGCGCCGCCGGCGCGTCCGGCTCAGACGACCGCCGTGAGCGCCCCGGGCTCCAGCGGCGCCACGACCTGATGCGTGCCGCGGTCTACCACGGCCCCCACGACGTACGCGTCGAGGACGTGCCCGAGGCGAGGCCCGGACCGGACGAGGTGCTGCTCGAGGTGCTGCGCAGCGGCATGTGCGGCACCGACGCCACCGAGTGGTCCCAGGGCCCCAAGGCCTTCCCGCTCACCAGGCCCCACCCCGTCACCGGCCACGTCGGCCCGATGGTGCTCGGCCACGAGTTCGTGGGTCGGGTCCTCGAGGCCGTCCCCGGCGGGCGGTACGCCGTGGGCGACGTCGTCGCCTCGGGTGCGGGCGTCTGGTGCGGGGAGTGCGACCGCTGCCGAGAGGGCCGCACCAACATCTGTCGTCGCTACTTCACCCTCGGCCTGAGCACCCACGGCGGCATGGCCGAGCGGGTCGCCGTCGCCGAGCGCACCCTCACCGCCGTGCCCGACGGGCTGTCGCTCGACCACGCGGGGCTGGCGCAGCCCGTGGCCGTCGGCCTGCACGCGGCCCGGCGGGCCGGGGTCGCCCCCGGTGACCGGGTCGTCCTGATCGGGGCGGGGGCCATCGGGTCCTTCGTGCTGGCCGGCCTGCGCTCCCTGGGTCCGGCCGACATCACCGTCGTCGACTTCGCGGGCTCGCGCCTCGAGCGCGCCGCCCGCCTGGGCGCCGACCGCGTGGTCGAGGTCGGACCCGACTCCGACGCCGTACTGGCCGAGGTGCTCCAGGGCAGCGGGGCCGACGTGGTCGTCGAGGCCAGCGGCGCGCCCGGCCAGCTCGGGCACGCGGTCCGCCTGCTCCGCCCCGGCGGCACCGTGCTGCAGGTGGGCCTGCCGTCGCGACCCGAGGAGCTCGACGTGCACACGCTCGTGATGCGCGAGATCAGCATCCGTACGACGCTGGCCCACGTCTGCGTCGACGACCTGGCGCCGGCCCTCGACATCCTCGCGACCAGCCCGCTCGGCAGCGAGCTGCTCGACTCCGTGCGACCGCTCGACGACGTCGCCGGCCAGCTGCAGCGCCTCGCCGACGGCGAGCTCGACGGCAAGGTCCTCGTCGACCCGGCCCTCCCTGCCCCGTCCCAGCGCTAGGTCGTGCGGGGAGCAGCCTGCGCCTCGGGGGCGGTGAGCTGGCGACCCTTCTGGGCTGGGGTTTGGTCGCTATGTCACCGCTCGGCGGATCGAGCGTTGACAGAGCGACCTTCTGGTGTCGGAGTTCGGTCGCCATCTCACCGCCCGGCCCCGCGCGCCGATGCCCGTCAGGGGATGACGCGCGCCTCGCGGTACTGCTCGGCGTACGCGAAGAACGAGGCGCGGGTGTCGCGGGTGGCCGAGAAGCCGGCCGTGCGGCTCTTGTTCATGTCGGTCACGACCTCCATGGTGCGTCCCAGGTCGGCGTCGGAGTGCCACCAGGAGGCGACCCGGGCGAGGTCGGGCTCGACGAGGCCGTGCTGGGCGGCGAGGTCGGCCCAGACGGGCTCCATGCCGTCCATGGCGGCCTCGAGCGTGCGAGGCTCGCCGGTGGGACCCTCCCACTCGAGGCCGAACCACGCCGCGACCTGGGGCCACAGCCAGCGCCAGCGGAAGACGTCGCCGTTGGCGGTGTTGAAGGCCTGGTCCTGACCGCTCGGGGTCGCGGCCGCCCAGGTCATCTGCTCGGCGAGCAGGTCGGCGTCGGTGACGTCGGTGAGGGAGTTCCACTGCATCTCGGACCCGGGGAAGACGAAGGGCAGGCCCTTCTCGCGGCACAGCGAGGCGTAGGCGCACAGCGTGGCGATCATGTTCATCGCGTTGCCGGTCGCGAAGCCGAAGACGGTGTGGGAGCGGTGCACGCTCCACGTGAAGCCGTCGCGCTCGGCGGCGGCGAAGAGCTCGTCCTCCTGCGCGTAGTAGAAGTTGGGGTAGGGCAGCCGCTCCTCGTCCTCGTGGAACGGGGTGTCGGGCATGTCGCCCTGGCCGTAGGCCTCGAACGGGCCCAGGTAGTGCTTGAGCCCGGTCATCAGGGCGACGTGCTGCACCGATCCGCCGGGCGAGAGGGCGGAGAGCAGGTCGCGGACCGCGCCGCCGTTGACGCGGATGTTGTCGGCCTCGGTCTCCATGCGGGTCCAGGCGGTGATGGCGACGACGTGGGGCCTGACGTCGGCCAGCGCGGTCGCCAGGCCCTGGCGGTCGCCCAGGTCGGCGCGTACGGCGTGCACCTCGGGCTGGGGGGTCGCGCCGCTGCGCGAGAGACCGTAGGTCTCCCAGCCGTCGGCGACGAGCCGGCGGGCCACGGCCTGGCCCACGATGCCGGTCACCCCGACGACGAGGGCTCGGCGCGGGGTGGGTGGCGGTGACTCCGACACGGGGGGTCCTCTCGATCAGCGGTCTCGACGATGGCGGTCACGACCACAGTAGTGTTCAATGCGAATCAACATAAAAGCACCGCCGACGGGGCAGGGCTTTCGGGACGGCAAGTCCGAGTCACGCCATCTGGGCAGAGGTGAGGTCGCACGTGGACAACCTGGGACAACGGCTCAAGGCCGCGCGGCTCCGGGGTGGTCTCACGTTGCGTGAGCTGGCCCGCCAGGCCGAGGTGTCCCCGTCGCTGGTGTCGTTGATCGAGAACGGCAAGTCGCAGCCCTCGGTGGCCACGCTCTACACCTTCGCCCACATCCTCGACGTCTCGGTCGACGAGCTCTTCGAGCAGAGCCAGGGTGCCGAGCCCGTCGTGCCCGCGACGCTGGCCGCGGCCCACGGCGTCCCCCCGGTGATGGACCCCGTCCACGCCTGGGAGCCGTCGGAGTACGCCAACCGGATCTCGGTGGCTCACCCCTCGCACCGGCCCCAGCTCGCGATGGCCGCCGGCGTCGTCTGGGAGCGACTGGCCGCGACGCCCGAGAAGGGCGTCAACTTCATGAAGATCACCTACCAGCCCCAGGCGACCTCGACCGCCGGCGGCGAGCTGCTGACCCACGACGGCTACGAGTACGGCTACGTCGTGAGCGGCGAGGTCGAGGTCACCGTCGGCGAGGAGCTCTTCACCCTGCGGGTCGGCGAGTCGCTGGGCTTCGACTCGAGCATCCCGCACGTGCTGCGCAACTCCGGCGACGTGCCGTTCGAGGGCATCTGGTTCGTGCACGGCGGGCACCACTGACCGACCGCCTCGCGACCGACCTCGGCCAGCTCACCCGGCGAGGCCGGAGGCGTCGAAGCCCGGGGCGAACACCTCGGGGTGCTGGCGCAGCTCGACCCGCGTACGCCGGATGTGCATCGTCAGCACCTGCTCGGCCTCGACCGTGTCGCCGTCGCGCACGGCCTGCAGCAGCAGCCGGTGCTCGGCGTTGATGATCCAGCGCCGCTCGGCCCCGGCGAGGTAGGTGAACGCCCGGCGGTAGTGGTGGGTGGTGTCCCACAGCCGCCCGATGATGGCCTGCAGCTCGCTGCGCTCGGCCCCGGCGTACGTCGCCCAGTGCAGTCGGCGGTCGAGCACCAGGAACTCCTCGACGTCGGTGCACGCCTCGATCTCGTCCTGCGTGGCCTCGAGGGCCGCGTGGTCCGCGGCGCGCAGGTGGGCCATGCTGCGGCGCAGCAGCAGCGGCTCGAGCCGCTCGCGGATCTCGTAGCTCAGCTCGCAGTCGTCCTGGTCGAGCTGGGTGACCCACGCACCGCGGTTGGCCTCCAGGGTCACCAGCCCGCCGGTCTGCAGGATCCGCAGCGCCTCGCGCACCGGCAGCCGGCTGGCGCCCAGCTCGGCGGCGAGGTCGTCCTGGCGGATCCGGGTGCCGGGCGGCAGTGCGCCGGCGAGGATCTGGCCCCGCACGTGGTCGGCGATGCGCTGGCTGGCGACCGGCGCTACGACCTCGTCCACGGCGAGCACCCTAGTGCGCCTCGCCGGTGCGGTCGTAGGCCTTGCCGTGCGGGTAGGAGACCAGCTCGAGCTGCAGGCCCCACGGGGCACGGAAGTAGATCCAGCGCTGACCGGCGCTGGGGCCGCTGCTGCTGACCGGCTCACCGAGCACCTCGACGCCGGCGGCCCGCAGGTGGGCCACCGCGGCGTCGAGGTCGTCGACGTAGAGCGCGACGTGGTGGCCGCCGACGTCGCTGTTGAGCGGGGGCGTCGTGGCCTGCGCGCGGGCGTCGTACTCGAAGACCTCGAAGATCGCCTGTCCACCGAGGCGGAAGAACCGCAGCCGTCGCATCACCGTGTCGGCGGCCACGCCGAGCTGGCGGGTCATCCAGTCGTCGTCGTGGGCGAACGGGCCCAGGTCGTACATCGGCTCGCAGCCCAGGAGGTCGACGAAGAACGTGTGCGCCTCGTCGAGGTCCGGGACGGTCAGCCCGATGTGGTCGACCCGGGTCAGTCCGGGGATGGGGCCGGTGGGGGGCATGACGGGCTCCTCTTGCAAATGGATCCATTCGGTGGCTACCTTGTGACGCACGTCCCACCCTACCGCCTCAGCCCGTCGCAGGGCGAGACCGTAATGGATCCACGACTGGGATCCACTCGGATCCACAAGGAGAGCCATGCCCACGACGAAGACCCTGGAGCCCGCCTCCCCGTGGGTCGAGCTGACCGCCACGCCGCAGGACTGGGACGCCCTCGCTCCGGCCGACCTGCAGCGGATGCTCGCCCAGCTGCTGTGGATCCGGGTGTTCGAGGAGTACGTCCTCGAGCTCGCCGGCGACGGCCTGGTCCACGGACCCGCCCACTCCAGCATCGGTCAGGAGGGCGGCGCGGTCGGCTCGATCCTCGACCTGCGCACCACCGACCGGATCAACGGCTCCCACCGCGGGCACCACCAGTTCCTGGCCAAGGCGCTGGGCCACGTGATGCCCTCCGCCGCCGACCAGGGCGAGACCTTCCCCGAGCTCGACGACGCCGTCGTCACCGTGCTGCGGCGCACGCTGGCCGAGATCTGCGGCCTCGCGCAGGGCTACTGCCGCGGGCGCGGCGGCTCGATGCACCTGCAGTGGCAGGAGGCCGGCGCGATGGGCACCAACGCCATCGTCGGCGGCGGGGTGCCCCAGGCCCTCGGCTTCGCCTTCAACCAGAGCCGCTCCGGCACCGACGACGTCAGCGTCACCTACTTCGGCGACGGGGCGATCAACATCGGCTCGGCGCTGGAGTCCTTCAACCTCGCAGCCGCCTGGAACCTCCCGGTCTGCTTCTTCGTCGAGAACAACCGCTACGCAGTCGCCACCGCGGTCGGGTCGGCCACCAAGGAGACCCGCCTCTCGGCGCGCGGCCTCGCCTTCGACATCCCGGCCTGGCGCGTCGACGGCATGGACCCGCTCGCCGTGCGCCTCGCCATGGACCAGGCCGTGGCCCACATGCGCGCCGGCAAGGGCCCGACCATCATCGAGGCCGAGGTCTACCGCTACTTCCACCAGAACGGTCCCTACCCGGGCAGCGCGTTCGGCTACCGCTCCAAGGAGGAGGAGAGCAGCTGGAAGGCGCGCGACCCCCTCGACGTCCTGCGCCAGCACGCCGTACGCCGGGGACTGGCGACCGACGCCGAGCTCGCCGAGCGCGAGAAGGACGTCCTCGCGGTGATGCGCTCGATCGGCGAGGAGCTGTTCGAGCCCAAGACCGGCGGCAAGCCGAAGGAGCGTCAGGTGCGCCCCGAGCTGTGGCCCGAGACCGACTTCGTCGACGTCGGGATCCGCGGCGACCTCAGCGAGCTCGAGGGCAGCCGGTACGCCGAGCCCGAGGACCTCGACGAGGAGCTCGGCGAGCGCCGCTTCATCGACCTCGTCAGCGAGGTGATGGCCCGCCGGATGGAGGAGGACCCCCGCATCGTCGTGCTCGGCGAGGACGTCGACGGGCTCAAGGGCGGCACCAACGGCGCCACCCGCGCCGCCCTCGAGCGCTTCCCCGAGCGCGTCCTCGGCACCCCCATCAGCGAGAACGCCTTCGCCGGCATGGGCGGCGGGATGGCCCTCGACGGCCGCTTCCGCCCCGTGGTGGAGTTCATGTACGCCGACTTCATGTGGGTCGCGGCCGACCAGATCTTCAACCAGGTCGCCAAGGCGCGCCACATGTTCGGCGGCGACAGCGCCGTGCCGTTCGTGCTGCGCAGCAAGCTCGCCGCCGGCACCGGCTACGGATCGCAGCACTCGATGGACCCGGCCGGCGTGCTCACCACCGCCCCCGGGCTGCGCGTCGTCGCGCCGTCGGACCCCTTCGACTACGTCGGGCTGATGAACACCGCCCTGGCCTGCGACGACCCGGTCGTCGTGCTCGAGCACGTCGACCTCTACTCCAGCACCGGTCCCGGCCCCACCGAGGACCTCGACTACCGCCTGCCGGTCGGCAAGGCCGCGCTGCGGCGTACCGGCGACGACCTCACGGTGATCAGCTACCTCTCGATGGTCCGCCACTGCCACGAGGCGCTGGACCAGGTCCCCGAGATCTCGGCCGACCTGATCGACCTGCGGTGGCTTGACCGGGCCTCCCTCGACTGGGACACCATCACCGCGAGCGTCAAGAAGACCAACCAGGTGCTGATCGTCGAGCAGGGCGCCGTCGGCACGTCGTACGGCGCGTGGCTGGCCGACGAGATCCAGCGGCGGCTCTTCGACTGGCTCGACCGCCCCATCGCCCGGGTCACCGGCGCCGTCGCCTCGCCGAGCATCAGCAAGGTGCTCGAGCGTGCGGCCATCGCCAAGACCGACGAGGTCGTCGCTGCCCTCCGGCAGCTCGACGAGCTCTGAGGACGGAGAGAGACATGGCAACGTTGCTGCGCATTCCCGAGGTCGCCGCCGGCGCCACCGAGGTGATCCTGTCCGAGTGGTTGGTCGAGCAGGGTGCCGAGGTCGCCGCCGGGGCACCCGTGGTCGTCGTCGAGACCGAGAAGGCGACCGTCGAGATCGAGGCCGAGGTCACCGGCACCGTCCTGCGCCGGCTCTGCGAGGCGGGCGAGACCATCGAGGTCGGCTCCGTCTACGCCGTCCTCGGCGCCGCCGGCGAGGGTGACGCCGAGGCCGACGCACTGCTCGCCGAGGTCGGACTGGCCGCCGCCGAGGTGCCCGCGCCCGAGCCGGACGAGGCGGCGCTGGACGAGGAGTCCTACGAGACCGACCAGCCCGCCCCGACGGCCGAGGCTCAGGCCGAGCCGCAGGCAGTGGAGCCGGCAGAGCCCGCCGCCGATCCGGGCCGCACCCGCATCTTCGCCGCCCCCGTCGCGCGTCGGATCCTCGCCGAGGCCGGTATCGCCCTCGATGCCGTCACCGGGTCGGGTCCTCGGGGCCGGATCATGAAGAAGGACGCCGACGCGGCCGTCCGCGCCGCGCAGGAGGCCCCGGCCCCTGCACCCGAGCCGACCCCTGCACCCGAGCCGGAGCCCCAGCGCCCCGCCGCGCCCGCCGGCCCCGCCGCCGGCGACGGCTGGACCGACGAGCCGCACTCGCGGCTGCGCCGCCTGGTCGCGACCCGCCTGACGCAGAGCAAGCAGACGGTGCCGCACTTCTACCTGCGCCGCACCGTCCGCGTCGACGCCCTGCTCGCGGTGCGCGCCCAGCTCAACGCCGTGTCGCCGCAGAAGATCTCGGTCAACGACCTGGTCGTGCGCGCCGTCGGCGTCGCCTCGCGCACCGTGCCCGAGGCCAACGTGATCTGGACCGACGACGCGCTGCGTCGCTACGACACGGTCGACGTCGGCGTGGCCGTCGCCTCCGAGCGCGGCCTGATGACCCCGGTCGTGCGTGGAGTCGAGAGCCTCACGCCGGCCGCGATCGCCCGGCGCATCCGCGAGCTGGTCGAGCAGTCCTCGTCGGGCACGCTGCGCCAGTCCGACCTCGAGGGCGGCACGATCAGCGTGACCAACCTCGGGATGTTCGGCGTCGAGGAGTTCGACGCCATCATCAACCCGCCGCAGTCGGCGATCCTGGCCGTCGGGGCCGCCGCCCCCAACCCGGTGGTCGTCGACGGCCGGGTCGAGGTCGCCACGACGATGCAGCTGGTGCTGTCGGTCGACCACCGCGCCATCGACGGCGCCCTCGGGGCCCGATGGCTGGCCGCGTTGGTCGAGTGCCTCGAAGAGCCCTTCCGGCTGCTCGCATGAGGGTCGCGTTCCTGGGCCTGGGCCGGATGGGCCGTCCGATGGCCGTCAACCTCGTCACCGCGGGGCACGAGGTCGTCGTGTGGAACCGCACCACGGCCGTGGCCGACGCCTTCGCCGCCGAGCACCCTGCCGCGACGGTCGTGTCGAGCCCCGCCGAGGCCGTTCGCGACGTCGAGGTGGTGGTCACCATGCTGGCCGACGACGCCGCCCTCGTGGCGACGTACGACGGCGACGACGGGGTGCTGGCCGGCCTCGCCGCCCGACCCGACGGCTGCGGTGTGGTGGCGGTCGACATGAGCACCGTCTCGCCGCCCACCGTCACCGACCTCGCCGCACGGCTGCGCACCGCGGGCCACACGCTCGTCGACGCGCCGGTCTCCGGCAGCGTCCCCGCCGCGACCGACGCCACCCTGACGATCATGGCCGCAGGCGACACGGACGCTGTCGAGCGTGCCCTCCCGGTGCTCGAGGCCCTCGGCTCGACCGTCGTCCGGGTGGGCGGCAGCGGCGCCGGCACCGCCATGAAGCTCGCCCTCAACTCGGTCCTGCACGGCCTCAACGCCGGCATCTCCGAGGCCCTGGTGCTCGCCGAGCGTGCCGGTGTCGAGCGCACCGCGGCCTACGACGTGCTGCTCTCGAGCGTCGTCGCGGCGCCGTACGTCGGCTACAAGCGCGCCGCGTTCGAGGACCCCGACGCGGCGCCGGCCGCCTTCCTGCTGCGCCTGGCGGCCAAGGACCTGCGCCTGGCCCTCGAGCTCGCCGACCGGGTCGGGGCCACCCTGCCGCAGGCCCGCACCAACCTGGCCGGCGTCGAGCAGGCCACCGCCGCGGGCTACGGCGAGCGCGACATGTCGGCGCTCGCGGCCTACCTCCGCACCGTGCCCACCACCTCCACCGACACCCCGCAGGAGACCCACCCGTGACCACGCTGCACGACCTCGAGCAGGTGCTCGGCCCGATCCCGCTCGGCCCGTGGGTCGGCGGTGAGCTGCGCGCCGGCGACGGCACCATCGTCGTGATCGACCCCGCCACCGAGGAGCCGCTCACCGAGATCGCCGACGGCACCGTCGAGGACGCCCTGGCCGCGGTCGACGCCGCCGAGGCGGTCCGCGAGGAGTGGGCCGCGACCAGCCCGCGCCGCCGTAGCGAGATCCTGCGGCGCACCTTCGAGCTGATGACCGAGCGCACCGACGCCCTGGCGCGCCTGATCGTCCTCGAGAACGGCAAGGCCCTGGCCGACGCACGCGGCGAGGTCGTCTACGCCGCCGAGTTCTTCCGCTGGTACGCCGAGGAGGCGGTCCGGCTCACCGGCACGGTCGGGCGGGCGCCCGGCGGGGCCAACAACATCATGGTGCTGCGCCAGCCCGTCGGCGTCAGCCTGCTCATCACCCCGTGGAACTTCCCGGCGGCGATGGCCACCCGCAAGATCGGCCCGGCCCTGGCCGCCGGTTGCCCGATCATCCTCAAGCCGGCCACCGAGACGCCGCTGACCGCCCTGGCGATCGTGGCCATCCTGCACGAGGCCGGGGTGCCGCCCGGGGTCGTCAACGTCGTGCCGTCGAGCCGGCCCGGCGAGCTGTCCTCACGGCTGCTCGACCACCCGGCGGTCCGCAAGGTGTCCTTCACCGGGTCCACCGAGGTCGGGCGCGTGCTGCTGGCCCACGCCGCCCGTACCGTCGTCAACACCGGCATGGAGCTCGGCGGCAACGCGCCGTTCGTCGTCCTCGAGGACGCCGACCTCGACGCGGCCGTCGACGGGGCCATGGTCGCCAAGCTGCGCAACGGGGGCTCGGCCTGTACGGCGGCCAACCGGTTCATCGTGCACGCCGGGGTGGCGACCGAGTTCTCCCGCCGGCTCGCCGACCGGATGCGCCTGCTCGCGGTCGGCCCGGGTCTCGACCCGGGCACCGACATCGGCCCGCTGGTCAACGCCAAGACGCGCGACAAGGTCGCCGAGCTCGTCACCGGGGCCACCGACGAGGGCGCCCGCGCCCTGGCCGGCGGATCGGCCCCGGCGCGCCGTGGCTACTACTACCTGCCGACGGTGCTCGACGGCGTCCCCGCCGACGCGGCCATCCTCGACACCGAGATCTTCGGTCCGGTCGCACCGGTCGTCACCTTCGACACGGTCGACGAGGCCGTGGCGCTGGCCAACCGCAGCGAGTTCGGCCTGGTGTCCTACGTCTACACCCGCGACCTGCGTCAGGGCCTCGCGATCAGCGAGCGCCTCGACAGCGGCATGGTCGGCGTCAACCGAGCACTCGTCTCCGACCCGGCGGCTCCGTTCGGCGGTACCAAGCAGTCGGGCCTGGGTCGCGAGGGCGGCCACGAGGGGATGGTCGAGTTCACCGAGAGCAAGTACGTCGCCGTCGACTGGTGACCGGGCCGCACCTCCGCGCCCGGTCCCACCCCGCAACGGCATCGCGACCCGATGACCCATGCGCCGGGGTGGTTCCCGTGGGCGTCGTACGTCGCAGGGTGGGGGGACCGACGACGAGGGAGTCCTCATGACCGAGAACACCGCCGGGTCCACCACCGGCAACGGCGCCCCGGCGCCCAGCGACCGCAACAGCCTGACCGTGGGGCCCGACGGTCCGATCCTGCTGCACGACCACCACCTGATCGAGCAGCAGGCGCACTTCAACCGCGAGCGCGTCCCGGAGCGCAACGTGCACGCCAAGGGATCGGGCGCCTTCGGCACGCTCGAGATCACCGAGGACATCAGCCGCTACACGCGCGCGGCCGCGCTGCAGCCGGGGGTCAAGACCGACATGCTGGCCCGCTTCTCGACGGTCGCCGGCGAGCTGGGCTCGCCCGACACGTGGCGCGACCCGCGCGGCTTCTCGTTGAAGTTCTACACCTCCGAGGGCAACTGGGACCTGGTCGGCAACAACACCCCGGTCTTCTTCATCCGCGACACCATGAAGTTCCCGCACTTCATCCGCTCGCAGAAGCGCAGCGGCGCCTCGGGCCTGCGCGACAACAACATGCAGTGGGACTTCTGGACGCTCAACCCGGAGTCCGCGCACCAGGTCACCTACCTGATGGGCGACCGCGGCATCCCGCGCACGTGGCGCCACATGAACGGCTACGGCAGCCACACCTTCATGCTCGACAACGCCGCCGGGGAGAAGTCGTGGGTCAAGTTCCACTTCCACTCCGACCAGGGCGTCGAGTGCCTGACCCAGCAGGACGCCAACCGGATCGCCGGCGAGGACTCCGACTTCCACCGGCGCGACCTCTTCGAGGCGATCGAGGCCGGTGACTTCCCGTCGTGGCGGCTCAAGATCCAGGTGATGCCGTACGACGACGCCCGCACCTACCGCATCAACCCGTTCGACCTCACCAAGACCTGGCCGCACGCCGACTACCCGCTGATCGACGTCGGCACGATGACCCTGAACCGCAACCCCGAGAACCACTTCGCCCAGATCGAGCAGGCCGCCTTCGAGCCGTCGGCCGTCGTGCCCGGCATCGGCTTCTCGCCCGACAAGATGCTCCTCGGCCGGGTCTTCGCGTACGCCGACGCCCACCGCTACCGGATCGGCCCCAACTACCAGCAGCTGCCGGTCAACCGGCACCGCGTCGAGGGCGCCTACACCTACCAGTTCGACGGCCCGATGGCCTACGACCACACGGCCGACCGCGCCAAGTACGCGCCCAACACCACCGGTGAGCCGTTCTCCGACGAGACCGGTCCGGCCGTCGACGGCTGGGAGGCCGACGGGTCGTTCGTCCGCGACGCCTACACGCTGCGCGCGGACGACGACGACTTCAGCCAGGCGGGCGCGCTCGTGCGCGACGTCTGGGACGACGACGCCCGCGACCGCTTCGTCGCCACCGTCGCCGGCCACCTGATGGGCGGGGTCAGCGAGCCCGTGCTCGAGAAGGCCTTCGACTACTGGAAGAACGTCGACGCCGACACCGGCAAGCGCATCGAGGAGGCCGTCCGCGCCGAGCGGGGCACCGACGTCGCGCCCGGCCCGACCGAGGCCGAGGACGTCGTGTCGGCCTGAGGTCGGCCGCACCTGCTTGACCGGAGCGATTTCCCTGAACCAGGTTCAGGGGAATCGCTCCGGTCGTTCGGGCCTGTCCACAGGGCCGTGGCCGACCCTGGAACGAGCGACGCCCGGCGGTCACCCTGCTGGGCATGGACCGGCGCAAGCTCGAGCGGGACCTCCGCCGTCAGGACGGTGTCGTCTCGCGTCGCCAGGTGCTGGCCGCCGAGGGTACGGACCTCGACATCGCCCGGCTCCTGCGCCGGCGTGAGTGGGCCCGCGTCCACGAGGGTGTGTACGTCGACCACACCGGTCCCCTGACCCGGCGCCAGCGCGAGTGGGCCGCGCTGCTCGTCCACCACCCGGCAGCGCTCGCGGGTCGGTCGGCCCTTCGTGCCCACGGGTTGGACGACGACGGTGCCGACCCGAGGGGTGTCGTCGAGGTGGCCGTCGCACACGGCCGACGGGTCACCGACCCGCCACGAGTCAGGACGATCCAGCTCCGCGACCTCGACGCGAAGGCGTCGATGCGGTCGTCGCCGCCGCGGCTCAAGCTCGACCACACGGTCCTGATGGTGGCGTCCGGGGCTGCTCGCGACGACGCGGCGGTGGCCGTGCTCGCCGACGCCGTGCGCTGCGGCAGGACCACGCCGGCGCGCCTGCGTTCGACGCTCGACGGGCTCGGCCGGCTCCCGCGCCGACGTCTGCTCGGCGAGGCGCTCGCGGACGTGGCGGTCGGCGCCCAGTCGCCGCTCGAGCTGCGCTACCTCCGCGACGTCGAGCGCGCGCACGGACTCCCGGCCGGGGAGCGTCAGGTGCGTGAGCTGACGAGGGTCGTGGAGGGCGAGCCCCTGAAGGTGGTCTACCGCGACGTCCGCTACCGCGACCACGGGGCCCTGGTCGAGCTCGACGGTCAGCTGGGCCACGCGGCTGCGAAGGACGGCTGGGCCGACCTCGACCGGGACCTCACCGCCGCGGTCGCCGGCGACCTCACCCTCCGTGCGGGGTGGCAGCAGGTCCTCGACCCGTGCCGGCTCGCGGTCGTCGTGGGCGTGGTCCTCGCGGCCCGCGGCTGGCGGGACGCTGCTGCACCGTGCGACCGGGCGGACTGTGCCGTTCGACCGGAGCGATTCCCGTGAACCAGGTTCAGGGGAATCGCTCCGGTCGGGTGCGCCCGCGCACCGCGGTCGGTGAGACGGTGGAGCCATGACGTCTGCTCCCAGCCCCAGCACGCCCCTCGTCGTCGTCACCGGCGCCAACGGACTCGTCGGCGCCCAGGTCTGCGCCGCGCTCGTCGAGCGCGGCGCGACGGTGCGCGCCGTCGTACGACGGGCGGGGACGGCGCCGGTGCTGCGCGACGTCGAGGAGCGGGTGGGCGAGTTCGGCGACGCCGGGTTCGCGGCCGAGGTCGTCGCGGGCGCCGACGCGGTCGTGACGACGGTGCACCCGATGGGCTCGGACCGGGCCACCCAGCAGCAGGTCGGCGTCGTGGACACCACCACCCTGGCGCGTGCCGCGGCCGACGCGGGCGTCACCTGGCTGGTGCACGTCTCGACGGCCGCGGTCTACGACCGCAGCCCGAGCGCGGGCGACGTCGACGAGGCGAGCCCACTCGTGGGCGACGACGCCAACGACTACGCCGTGACCAAGCGCGACACCGACGCCGCGATCGCCGGGGTCGACGGGATCACCCGGGTGCTGCTGCGCCCACCGGCCATCCTCGGAGCGGGGGAGACCTCGGTGTGGAACACGCTGCGCCCGAGCGCGGCCCGCGACGACGAGGCCGCCCGGCACGCCGTGCCCGACCAGTCCTTCGCCTGGGTGCACGTCGCCGACCTCGCCTCGATCGCCGCCGACGTGGCGATCGGCCGGGTCGCGACGGCCGACGACCCCGACCTGGGCCCCGCGGCCGGGGGCTGCACGCCGGTCAACGTCGCGACGGGCGCCCCTCCCACCCGCGACTACCTCGAGACCGTCTGTCGCGCCGTCGGCGTCGAGCCCGTCTGGGACGACGGCCCCGCGTGGACCGGCAGCATCGTCGCCGACCGCGCGCACCGCTGGGGCTGGTCCCCGTCGGTGACCCAGGAGGCGGCGTTCGCCGAGCTGGAGTCCGGCCTTGCCTGAGTCGCCTGCGGACTCGCTGGCCGACCGCCTGCTCGACGCCCAGGTCGCCTTCCACCTCGACCGGCTCACCGGCGACGAGCTCGCCGTGACCGTGACCCGCCTGGCCGGCGCACTCCTCGACGCCGCCGACGGCCACCAGCTCGCCGACCTGGCCGACCGCGAGGTGGTCAAGGACGTCGTGGGTCGCGCGCTGACCGACGTGCCCTCGAGCGCCGCGGTCGCCGGCTTCGTCCAGCTCGCGCGCGAGGTCGTCCGGGACGGTCCGGTCGAGCCGTTCCCGCTCGCCGACGTCGTCCCCCGCGAGCAGGTCGAGCGGGTGCTCGACGAGGCCCTGGCCCTGACGCCCGCGCTCGAGCGGGCCCTCGAGCGGCTCACCGCCAGCCCGATGGTCGGGGCCATGGCGACGCGCTTCATGGGCCGCATCGTGAGCGAGGCCCTGGCCGCCAACCAGGCCGTCGCCGACCGGGTCCCCGGGCTCGGGTCGCTGCTCTCCTTCGGCACCCGCGCGGCGGCCGGCGTCGTCGGCGCGGCCGACAAGCAGCTCGACGGGCTGCTCGCCGACACCGCGGGCAAGGGCGGCACCCTCGCCGTACGCCGGATGAACCGGATCGTCGTCGACACCCTGCGCGACCCCACCACCCGCGAGGCGGTGCTGCAGGTCTGGGACCTGGTCGCCGCCGAACCCGTGCGCGGGTTCGACGACCACGACTCCGATGACGACTCCGCGGGCGTCGTCGACGCCGTCCACGACCTCGTCGTCTCGATCCTCGCCCACCCCCACACCGTGGGCCTGGGCCACGCGGTGGTCGACGGCTTCTTCGACGCGTTCGGCGGCTACACCCCCGGCGAGCTGCTCGCCGAGCTCGACCTCGACCGCGCCGACCTGGTCGCCGACCTGGTCCGGCTAGCCCCCGGTGTCGTCGGGGCGCTGGTCGAGTCCGGCGACCTCGAGCGGCTGCTGCGCGCCGAGCTCGCGCCGTTCTACGCCTCCGACGTGGTGGCGGGGCTGCTGGCGGGCTGACGCCGGGATTTTCTCGATCGATCGGGAACCGAACGAGGGACGTCGCGCATCTCTGCCGTGAGAACCAACCACGACACACGAGAGAGGCAGGCGATGGACGACGCGTTCAACGACTTCGTCGTGGCACGCTGGCCGAGGCTGGTGCGCTCGGCGGTGCTCCTCGGCTGCTCGACCGCCGAGGCCGAGGACGTCGTGCAGACGACGTTGGAGAAGTGCCTGACCAGCTGGGGCCGCGTCGAGCGGGCCGGCAACCGCGATGCCTACGTCTACCGGGTGCTGGTCAACACCTTCCGCGGGTCGCGCCGCCGGCGGTGGACCGGCGAGCGGCCGACGGGCACCCTGCCCGACCACGAGGTCGTGCCGGACCCGACCACCGGCGTCGACGACGCCGATGCGATCACCCGTGCCCTGGCGCGGCTGACCGACGACCAGCGGGCCGCCGTCATCCTCCGGTTCTACGCCGGTCTCGACGAGCGTCAGATGGCCGAGGCCCTCGGGGTCGCCCCCGGCACGGTCAAGAGCCGACTCTCCCGCGCGCTCGGCGCGCTGACCCACGACCCGAACCTTCAAGAGCTGAGAGGCCTCACATGCACGACGACAGACTGACCGAGATGCTCGACCGCGCGGCCCACCGCAACCCCGTCGGCGCGCCGCCACTGGCGGCGATCGCCGCCGGAGGTCGGCGCCGTCGTCGTACGCGGGCGGTGGGCGTGGTGGCTGCGGCTGCCGTCGTCGTCGCCGCGGGCGCGGGTGTGGCTGCGTCGCTCGTCTCCGGCCCGGGCAGCCCCCCGAACGCGGCCGACGCGGCCGCGTCCGGCGACGCACCGACGGTTCCCACGGCTCCGAGCGGGATGCGCCTGGTCGGCCGCGGGTCGGTGGTGGTCGCGGTCCCGGAGGGGTGGGCCACCCAGGCGACGAGGTGCGACCTCGACGGCCCGAAGGGGGACGCCGTGATCGTCGTCGACGGGGTTCTCAACGAGACCTTCACCGAGGGGGTCCACCTCGTCTGCCCTCAACCGGCCCAGTCAGCAGGGATCGAGCGACTGATGATCGCTGATGCGTCCCCGGGGGCCGAGGACGCCGACGGTGTCGAGCGCACCGAGGTCGACGGGGTGACCGCCTACCGCAGCGAGCCGACGTGCTCCGAGCTGGAGGGTGTCTCGACCTGCGGGGTGTCGCTCGACTTCCCCTCGCTCGATGTCGGGCTCCGCGCGGAGTCGACGACGAGTGTCGAGGCCGCCGAGAAGATCTTCGACCGGGTCCAGGTCCTCGACGGCCTCGTCGGGGTCCCGGGGAAGCTGCGCCCGGACCAGGGGGAAAAGAAGTACGTCGCCGCGCTCGAGGCGGCCGGCCTGGTCGCCGACGTCGTGGAGGTGCCCGCACCCGGGTACGCGCCCGGCTACCTGCGCGGGATCTCGCCGGCCCCCGGGACCGTGCTCGCGCCCGGGGACACCGTGAAGGTCGAGGTGGCCCGCGAGCCGTCCGGCCCCGAGGAAGAGGTCGAGGCCGAGCTCTACTCCGAGCGTCCGTCGATCTGGCTCGACGACGCCGAGATCCGGGCCGGAGCGACGATCGAGCTCCCGGTCGACGGGCGGCTCTATGCCTCGGCTACGGCGTACGGGTACCCCGAGGACGCTCGCCCTCGGCGGACCTACGGCGGCACCGTGTCCGGCGACGCCCTGGAGATCGCCGGGTCGCGGTCCGAGAACGACACCTCCTGGTGGGCCGTCAAGCCCGGCATCGCCACGATCACGCTCACCGTCGACGACGCCGACGGCAACCCGGTCGAGGTCGGCACCGTCACCGTGAAGGTCGTCAAGCGCGAGCCCGGCGTCAAGGTCTGGCCCGGCCGACCGCCGTACAGCGAGAGCTAGCAGCCAGAGCTAGCGGATCGCGACCAGCTGGTCGAGGTCGTCGAACGGCAGGCCGTGGTCGGCGACCGCGGTGACGCTCGACCAGTCGAGGTTGGCGCCGCCGGACACCGTGGTCATGAAGGCGGTGTCGGCGGCGTCACGACCGGTGGCGATGCGGACCAGCGAGGACCGGGGGGCCAGCGCGGTGGCGTCGACGACGTACCAGCCGCCGGCGACGAAGGCCTCGACGACGGCGTGGAAGTCCATCGGGTCGCAGCCGGGGGCGTAGACGGCGGCCAGCCGGGCCGGCACCCGCAGGGCACGGAGCATCGCGATCACGAGGTGGGCGTAGTCGCGGCAGACCCCGGCGCCGCCGAGCAGGGTCTCGGTGGCGCCGTCGGTCGGCCCGCTGCTGCCGGGCACGTAGACCAGGCGGGTGCCGACCCACGACGACACGGCCTCGAGCAGCTCGCCGTCGCTGACGCCGGAGAACTCGGAGTGGGCGAAGCCGCCGAACGTGTCGGACTCGATGTAGCGGCTGGGACGGCGGTAGAGCGACAGGTCGGACAGGGCCGGCTCGGGCAGCACCGCCGAGCCGCTCACGTGCGCCTCGTAGGTGACGGTGGTGTAGCCGGCCGGCAGGGTCACCAGGTGCAGGCGCCCGTCGTGGACGGTGTCGACCTCGACCGGCTCGACCACGCCGTCCTGGTGCAGGACGACGAGCGACTCGGTGACCTCGAGCCCCGGCGTACGGGCGACGGCGACCTGCAGCTCGAGCTCGGCCGTGCCGAAGCAGGTGATGCCCAGCTCGGCGCGCACGGTCCTGTCCACGGGCCAAATGCTCACACGTCGCGCCGAGCGCCGGACAACCACCCACCGGGGGTGGGATCATCGGCGGGTGACCTCAGGACTGGACGACGGCGGTCCGGCGGGTGTGGCCGACCAGGTCGGGCCCTTCGGCCTGCCGTCCGCGCGCTCTCACAGCCGGGTGGAGCACGCGCACCGGCTCGCGTCGGTCCCCGGTGGCCTCCCTGCGCTCGACCGCCTGGCGCGGCTCGCGGCCCAGCTGGTGGGCGCGGGCTCGGCGCAGGTGTCGATCCTCGCCGAGGAGCAGACGGTGATGGGCGGCTTCGGCGAGGCGGCACAGTCGGTGGGCAAGCGCTCGGCGATCGCGGACTCGCTGTGCTCGGTGACCCTCGACGCGGCGGAGCCGCTGCTCATCCCCGACGCCGCGGACGACGAGCGGGTCCGTGACCTGCCCCCGGTGACGTCGGGAGCGGTCCGGTCCTACCTCGGCGTGCCGCTGCGGGTGCACGGACACCTCGTGGGCGCCCTGTGCGTCTTCGACCCGCACGTGCACGCGTGGGAGCCCGCCGACGTCGCCCTGCTCGAGCAGCTCAGCGAGCCCGTCGTGGCCGAGCTCGAGCTGGCCGCGCTGCGCGCCTCCTACGAGGACGACCGCCGCACCTGGCGGCTCGCCGTCGACGCGGCCGGCGTCGGGGCCTTCGACTGGGAGCTCACGACGGACCACCTGCGGTGGGACGAACGGCTCCTCGAGCTCTTCGGCCTCGACCGTGACACCTTCGGCGGCAGCATCGAGGCCTTCAACGAGGCCGTGCATCCTCACGACCGCGAGCGGGTGCGCCAGGCGCTGAGCGAGGCGATCGCGACGTGTGGCGAGTACGCCGCCGAGTACCGCATCAACCGCCCCGACGGTGACATCCGCTGGGTGGCCGCGCGGGGTCTCGCGCTCTCCGGACCCGACGGCGTGGCTGCGCGGCTGGTCGGGGCGGCGTACGACACGACGGCGGTGCGCGAGGGAGAGGCCCGGGTCGCGCGCATGCTCGATGCGATGCCGACGGCGTTCTACCAGCTCGACAACGAGTGGCGGTTCACCTACGCCAACCCCGAGGCGCAACGCCTGCTCGGCGGGATCGGGACCGACATCGTCGGGCACCTGCTGTGGGACCTGTTCCCCTACACCGTGGGCTCGGACTTCGAGACCCACTACCGCCAGGCCGTCGAGACCGGCCGGCCGGTGTCGTTCGAGGCCTACTACCCGCCGCCGCTCGACGGGTGGTACGAGCTGCGCTGCTGGCCGACCCCCGACGGCCTGTCGGTCTACTTCATCGAGGTCACCGAGCGGCATCGGGCCCGGGAGGCCCTGGACGCCGCCGCGCGACGCTCGGCCCTGCTCGCCGACGTCGCCCAGACCCTCGTCGACACCCTCGAGGGGGAGGAGGCCGCGACCCGGCTCGCCCAGCTGCTCGTGCCGGGGCTCGGCGACTGGTGCCTGGTCACCATGGTCGACGGGGTGCTGCCCGACGACCCCAGCGACCACCCGAGCTGGCGCTCCCGGCTGCGCGACCTCGGCACCTGGCACGTCGACACCGAGGCGCGCGCCCTGGTCGCCGACTACGCCGCCGCGCGGATCCCGTCGCTCACCGACGACTCGCTGGTCACCCGCGCGCTGCGCACGGGCCGCCCGGTCGTCGTACGCGAGGAGGCTGCGGAGCGGATCGCCGCGGTCCTGGTCCCCGGGGCCGCGCAGGACCTGGTGCGGGTCCTGGCGCCGTGGTCATCGGTCATCCTGCCGATGCGGGGGCGGGGGCGGGTGGCCGGGCTGATGAGCGTGTTCCGCGGCGCGGACCGGCCGGCGTGGGACGACGACGAGCTCGACCTGCTGGCCGAGATCGCGAGCCGGGCCGGGTTCGCCCTCGACAACGTCCACCTCTACGACCGGCAGCGCGACCTGGCCGAGGGCCTGCAGCGCAGCCTGCTGACGCTGCCGCCCGACCACGCCGGCGTCGAGATCGCCGTGCGCTACGAGCCCGCCGCAGACGCCGCCCAGGTCGGCGGCGACTGGTACGACGCCTTCAGCCACCCCGACGGCGACCTGCACCTGGTCATCGGTGACGTCGTCGGTCACGACACCGTCGCGGCCGCCGCCATGGGTCAGCTGCGCGGGCTGCTGCGCGGTATCGCCGTCACGACCGGGGCCGGGCCGGCCGAGGTGCTCGACAAGCTCGACGACGCCATGGGCTACCTCGGCATCGACACACTCGCCAGCGCCGTCGTCGCGCGGCTCGAGACGTCCGACGGGCGCGCTCGGCTGCGGGTCGCCAACGCCGGCCACCTCCCCCCGCTGCTGCTCACCCCGGCCGGTGCCGCGTCCTACGTCACCGACCCGGAGGCCCACGTGATGCTCGGTCTCAGCCAGCGGGCGGGTCATCAGCCCCCGCGTGGCGAGGTGATGGTCGACCTCGGTCCGGGCGACACCCTGCTGCTCTTCACCGACGGCCTCGTCGAGCGTCGCCGGGAGTCGCTCGACGACGGTCTCGAGCGGCTGCGCGTCGCGGTCGCCGAGCCGGACTCGTCCGGGCTCGGCGTCGAGGAGCTCGCCGACCGGGTGCTGTCGCGGTTGGCCGTGGACTGGAACGAGGACGACATCGCGCTGGTGGTCGTCCGGGTGGTGGGCGCATGAGTGACGGCCCGGGCGACCGCACCCGGCGTCGGGACGACGTCACCGACGTCGAGCTCGTCGGCGGGGTCGAGCAGCGCGAGCTCTACCTCCTCGACCACGACCCGGCCTGGGCGGACCAGTACGCCGCGCACGAGGCGCGCATCCGGGCCGCGCTCGACGACCGCGCGGTCGCGATCGAGCACATCGGCTCGACCTCGGTGCCCGGGCTGGCCGCCAAGCCGATCATCGACGTCCTGGTGACCGTCCCCGACATCACCGCCGAGGAGGACTACCTCGAGCCGCTGCTCGCCGCGGGCTACCTGCTACGGGTCCGCGAGCCCGGCCACCGCCTGGTGCGCACCGAGCAGCGCGACGTGCACGTCCACCTCCTCGAGCCCGATGACGTCGCGGCCCACGACTACCTGCTCCTGCGTGACCACCTGCGCCGCGACCCCGACGACCGCGACCTCTACGAGGCCACGAAGCGCGAGCTGATGACGCGCGAGTGGGCCGACATGAACGCCTACGCCGACGCCAAGACCACGGTGATCGAGGCCATCAAGTCACGCGCGCGCTCGCATCCGGGTGGCCGGCGTCCCTGACGGTCCGGCTAGTGCCCGGCGACCGCGCGTCGGTATGCCGAACGGGACTCGGCCAGGCGCCGGCCCCAGCGCACGGCGGTGGGGATCCACACCAGGACCAGCAGCAGGGCGTAGACGAGCCACGCGACGGGGTGCAGCGCGTCGCCGTCCGGCACCGCCACCACGAGGACGGCCATTGCCGCCGCGGTCGTCCACCAGCGACAGCGGTGGAGGACGTCCAGGAGCTGGCGGGCGGACGACGGCTGGCGGGTGGGCACGGACCGATGATCGCGCACCGGGGCACCCGACGGAGCGGAACCCGTCCCCTGGGCCCGGTGGCGACAGTCAGGCACCGACGGTGGCGGCGACCTGAGCCCGGACGCGGTCGATGGCGGCGGCGCGACCGGCCTCGGTGAGGCGGGCGGGGCCGTAGGTGACGACGGGCGGCAGGACGTCGTAGCCGACGAACTCGAGCATGCCGCGGTGGATGTGGAACAAGAAGGTGTCGAGGTCGCCGTACCCGTCGGTCGCGCCGGGGGCGAACGATGCGGACGAGCCGCCGGTGGTGAGCAGCAGCATGGCCTTCTTGTGGCGCATGCCGCCGTCCGCGAAGATCCCGTGCTCGCCGCCGAAGGTGGCGCCCATGACGAAGACGCGGTCGACCCAGCCCTTCATGATGGCGGGCATCGAGAACCACCACAGAGGGAAGGACAGCACGAGCAGGTCAGCCTCCTGCAGCTGGTCGAGCTGGGTCCTGACCGGGTCGGCGAGCGTCCCGCCGGCCGCGGCGTGCAGCTGCTCGGCCTGGGGCTTGAAGTAGCCGGGGCCATCCAGGAACTGCTCGCGCGCCAGCACCGGGTCCCAGCCCTCGGCGTGAAGGTCGACCAGGCGCAGGTCGACGCCCTGGGCGCGGAGCTGGTCGGCTGCTGCGGCCGCCTGGGCGCTCGAGAACGAGTCCGGCTCGGGGTGGGCATGGACGATCAGGGCACGGCGTACTGGCCCCTGCGGCGACGTGATGGACATACGTCAATCGTATCGACGTTTTGCGATATGTAAATCAGACGTGGTCCTCGAGCTGCGCCAGCAGCTCCTCGACCCGGGTGTCGTTGCGTCGGTAGTGGGTCCACTTGCCGACCCGGGTCGCGCTCACGAGGTGGGCGCGCTCGAGGGTGGCCATGTAGGTGGAGATCGTCGACTGGGCCAGGCCGGTCTTGGCGGCGAGGTGAGTGACGCACACGCCGACCTCGGCGCGGTCGGCGATGGGCTCGTACTCGCTGAAGGACTGCTCGGGTGTGCGCAGCCACTCCATGATCTGCAGGCGCGTGGGATTGCCCAGCGCCTTCAACGTCTCGACGAGGTCTGCGGGCATGGGTTCAGTGTGACATCGAGAATTCACGAAGTGACGGATCGTCTGGTGAACCCCCGCCGGCAGGGGCACGTGATTGACGCCGTTTAGCGGGTTTTGCTGCGCACGACGATCGGGTGGTGCATGCTTCCCCGGTCATTCTCGGGAACAAGTTCATATGGAGCACCCATGCGCACGCCCTCACGTGAGCTCGCCAGGAGCACGCCGACCGGTCGCGCCCCCTGCTGCGAGCAGTCACCGCCTCCTGCTGGGTCGTTGCCCTGGCCATAGTCGGGCCCGCGGTCCGGCGTGTGTGGTGCCGGCGGCCTGATGGGCCGTTCGGGTGCAGGTGTGGTGCCTGCGAGCGAGGTACGTGCGTGTGCCGCGGCCTGCTGAGCGGCCAGCGCCGCGGGGGTCATCTTCCCGACGCCCGCGCCCGCGCCCGGGGTGGGGCCGGGTGCCGTCGGACCCGGCACGCGACAGTGCAGCCGGCGTGCGTGTTCGGTGACGTTTGGGCTGCGGAAGATCCGTTAGTTCGTCGTGACAACCTTCCTTCGGTCCTGCGTCCTTTACCTAGGTGAAGGGACGTGAACACGATGAGCGGAGTAGCAGTGTCGAACGAGGTGACGCCGACGGCGAGCACGGATTCGTTCGATGATTTCGTGGCCGCGCGGGGCGCGACGCTGTGGCGCTCGGCATGGCTGCTGACGAGTGACAGGCATTTAGCCGAAGACTTGGTACAGGTCGCGCTGGCGAAGTCGTACAGGCACTTCGATCGAGTCGGAACCGACGGCTTCGAGCCCTACGTCCGCCGCATCATGTTCACCACCTACCTTGCCTGGTGGCGCCGACGGTGGACCGGCGAGATCCCCACTGAGGACCTCCCAGATCAACAGTTCGTTGAGTCAGACCTCGGCGCTCGACGCGACGTTGTCGCGGCGCTCGCGGCCCTTCCGAAGGGTCAACGCGCAGTGATCGTCCTGCGCTACATCGAGGACCTCACCGAGCGACAAACCGCAGACGTCCTGGGGTGCAGTGTCGGCACCATCAAGAGCCAGGCATCAAGAGCGTTGGCAGCCCTTCGAATCTCACCGAGCCTGCGAGAGGACGAGCAGCGATGAACCGCGACGAGACCTGGCTGGCCGACAATCTGCGAGCAGCCGCCCCCTCTCCGCCTCCGGCAAGCGACCTGCTGAAGGGCATCGCCGCGGAGCGTCGAGCCTCTCGTCGCCGACGTTCAGCCGCCGGGGTCGTGGCCGTTGTGGCAGCGATCGTCGCCATCGCCGTCGTCGTCCCCTCGTTGCAACGGAGTCTCGACGGGGACACCGACGGCCTCCCGCCGTCAACCACCGACACGAAGAGGCCGGCCCCCGGTGACGCCACCGGCTGCCAGCTCCAGGCCGACCCGAACAACAGCACACCCGTCGGGCAATGGCCATGGAACGTACCGAACCACCCCGTGGAGGCGAGACTGTGTGCCATCGACGACGGCGAGACCATTCTTCAAGCCCCAGCTGATCCGTTGCGTGTCGGCATCGAGGACCTCGTGTCCACCCTGAAACCTCCACGGGTGCCTCCGACCCGCGGGAACGAGACCGTGTGTGCCGGAACAGGTGGGCTGCCGTTCGCGATCGAGTTCGGCTACGCCGATGGCTCAACCCACACGATCTATGCCAACACCGCGACTGGGTCCGATGGGTGCGGGCCGAGCGGACGCCCGGCATACGAGGCCTTTGAACGTTTGCTGAGGGCCCAACGCAACTCGATGACGCCGCCCTACCCGGACGCAACGTCGACATGCCCTTTACCGGTCACCTACAGCGCTGACTCGATGCTCGGACGATTCGATGACGCCGTTTCCTTGACGGTCTGCGTCACCGATCGAGACGCCCGCACCTGGTCGCAGGAGGTCGAAGTACCTGCCGCCGACCTGGAGATCCTCAAAGCTGATGCCAGGTCAGACACTCAAACACCGAGCAGCTTCGGACAATGCGCCGATGACCGAACATCGATCCTCCTGCGCGGCGTCACTGCATGGGGCGACACCGTCAGCCAATGGTCCCTGTCATGCCGATCCTTCTACAACGCGTGGTCACCCAGCGCCCAAGGCATGGCCCTCCTCGACCGGCTCATCGGAGCCAACACCGCACGCTGACCTCAACCCGCGATCACAACCCCCTTCAGAGCCCGCTCGGCGGCATGGTCGGGCGGAGCCCGCAGTGCGGCATGGTGGAACTTATGTACGCCAACTAGCCCGGGCCCCTGCCGGGGCAGGCCATGCCGCCTGTCCCGGCGGTGACTCCGAAACGAATCTGCGGGGTGTGACAACCGATCCAGGTTCCCAGGCACGCATCCGAGTTCTTCCTGATGGCCCCCAAAGGAGACGATTCCTGCCCGGCCGTTGGATGCGTCGCTGCTGCCCCCGATGTCGTGCCCACCGCCGCCGGGCACGCTGCTGGTAGCGCCGGCGGGGATCACTCCTCCGGTTACGCGCTTGGTCACTGTTCCGCGGGCCGGGATCGTCGCGGGTGTCGCGGGTGTCGCGGGTGTCGAACAGGGGAGCGAAACCGTTGGACTGCGCCCGCGGCTGCCCGAGTCCGTCACCCGAAGGACGGGGAGAGGATTGCATTCCGCTCGACGGGTTGCCGCATCGTGACGGAGCCCGACGGCTCCGTGACGGCGTACGCCCCGTCGCTCTTGCGGTCGGCGAACGCGAGGACGTCGGGGGCGGTCACGGGGGCGATCGTAGGGGCCGAGATCCTTTGATCGATCCAAGTCAGGCCGGCGTCGGAGGCCGTCTGACGGTGGGTAGCGTGACCGCCACATTCCTCCGAAAGGCGTTGCGCGATGGTCGATGTGGATCGGGTCCTGGACGAGGCGGGGCTGAAGAACCCCCACGTCCGCGAGTACGTCACCTACTGGGCCGGCATCACCGAGCCCGACCGCGTCGAGGTGGTCAACGCCTCCGACGACGCGCGGCTGGTGGCCGAGGCGCTGGAGGCCGGCGAGCTGTTCCCCGCCGGCGAGGGGCGCTACTACTCGCGCTCCTACTTCAAGGACACCGCGCGCTCCGAGGAGCGCACGATCGTCGCGACCAGCAAGCCCGACGACAGGGGCGTCTACAACAACTGGCGCGACGCCGAGGAGATGACCGCAGGCCAGCTCGAGCGGATGCGCGGGCAGAGCAAGGGCAAGACGATGTACGTCGTCCCCTACCTGATGGCGCCTCCCGGCTCGCCCCTCGAGCAGTACGCCGCCGGCGTCGAGCTCACCGACAACCGCCCGGTCGTGCTCCACATGATCCGGATGGCGCGGGTCGGCACCCACCACCTCGACGACCTCGCCGATCCCGCGACCTTCGTGCGCGCCGTCCACGTGACCGGCGACCTGGAGAACCTCGGCCAGGGCACGCCCGACGACCAGCGCTACTTCGTCACGGTCGCCGACCAGCGCACGATCCTGCACTTCGGGTCGTCGTACGGCGGCAACGCGCTCCTGGGCAAGATCGCCCACGGTCTGCGCCAGGCCTGCTACGACGGCCGTGCGTCGGGGGTCTTCCTGGCCGAGCAGTTCATGCTGCTCGGCATCACCGACAAGCAGACCGGACAGAAGTGGCACGTCTGCGGCGGCTTCCCGAGCGCCTCGGGCAAGACCAACCTGGCGATGACGCTGGCGCCCGACGCGATGGGCGACCGCTACCACGTCGACTTCTACGGCGACGACATCGCGTGGCTCTGGGTCAACCAGGACGACGGCCGTGTCTACGGCATGAACCCCGAGTTCGGCGTGTTCGGCGTCGCCAAGGACACCAACGAGCTGACCAACCCGACGGCGCTCGACTCGATCGCCGAGGGCAGCGGCGCGATCTTCACCAACGTCGCCTACAACCCCGACACCCACGAGGTCTGGTGGGAGGGCAGGACGCCCGAGCCGCCGGTCGACGTCACCGGGTGGGAGGACTGGAAGGGCGACCGGATCGCCGAGCGCGACGAGGGCGACCTGAGCCCGTGGGCCCACCCCAACAGCCGGTTCACCACGACGCTGGCTAACGTGCCCAACGTGGCCGACGACTTCGAGGCCCCGGCCGGGGTCCCGATCGACGCGATCATCTTCGGCGGTCGCACCCGCGACCGTGAGCCGCTGGTGCGCGCGATCACCGACCTGGCCGAGGGCGTCTACGACGGCCTGACCCTGGGTGCCGAGGCGACGTTCGCCGCCGACGGTCTCGACGGACAGCTGCGCTACGACCCGATGTCGATGCGGCCGTTCCTGGCCTACGGCGAGGGCGACTACGCCGCCCACTGGCTCGAGATCATCGGCGCGGCCACCGACCCGCCGATCTTCGCCCACGTCAACTGGTTCCAGAAGGACCCCGACGACGGCCACTTCCTGTGGCCCGGCTACCGCGAGAACCTCCGTCCGCTGCTGTGGCTGGTGCGCCACAAGGACGGCGAGGTCGCCGGCCGCGAGACCCCGGTCGGCACCATCCCGACGCTCGAGGAGCTCGACCTGACCGGGCTCGACATCCCGACGGAGGACCTCGACCGGATCCTCGGGCTCGACCTGGACCGGTGGCGACAGGAGATGGGGTTCCGCGAGGAGCACCTGCAGCAGTTCGACCGGCTGCCCGAGGCGATCTGGAACGCCCACCGACGCGTGGCGCAGGCGCTCGACGAGGCCTGAACATCCTCCGGCCGCAGGGCCACGGAAGGGTGAATGTGATTCCTTGCACAACGATCCCCCACAAATGCGCCCGCAGGGTCCAGGATGCTTCCAGCGCCATCGCGGCGCAGCCGGCCGCGGCCGGCAGCAGCAGCAGGGAGAAGCCTTGTTCTCGAACCCCTCAGCCGGCCGACGGAGGCGTACCCGCCTCCTCGGCCTGGTCACGGCCAGCCTGGCCGTCGCACTGACCGGCGCCATCGTGGCGCCGAGCCCCACCCTCGCGGCCCCGTCCGTCAAGGCCGACCGGCAGACGCCCACCGGCACCCTCGCCACGCGTGACGCCGGCCGCTACGTCGTCGTGCTCAAGGCCGCCCCCGCGGCTTCGTACGACGGCAGCGACAGCCGCTTCGCCGCCACCCGCGCCAGCGGTGGCCAGGGCTTCCGCGCCGACTCGCCCGCCGCGCGCGCCTACACGAGCCACCTGCGTCGTACGCAGGACGCGCTCGCCAAGTCCGTGGGCGCCAAGGCCTACAGCAACTACACGGTCGCGCTCAACGGGTTCGCCGCCGAGCTGACCAGCGCCCAGGCCACCCGGCTGTCCACCGACAAGTCGGTGCTGCTGCTCGCCAAGGACGCGCTGCGCAAGAAGGACACCTGGCAGACCCCGGCGTTCCTCGGCCTCGACGGCTCCGGAGGTGCCTGGAAGGCCCACGGCAGCCGCACCGACGCCGGTCAGGGCATCGTGGTCGGTGACATCGACTCGGGTGTCTGGCCCGCCAGCGGCTCGTTCCGCGGCGCCAAGCTGAGCAGCACGCCCGTCGGACCCACCGACGCCACGATCGACTCCGAGGGCAACACCCGCTCCGAGAAGGCCGACGGCGGCGTCTTCACGGGCAAGTGCGAGACCGGCGAGAAGTTCGTCGTCGGCAACTGCAACGCCAAGGTCATCAGCGCGCGCTACTACCCCGACGCCTACCTCGCGGGCACGACCCCCGCGGACCGCCCGACGTCTGAGTACATCTCGCCGCGCGACGGGTCGGGCCACGGCTCGCACACCGCCAGCACCGCCTCCGGTGTCGTCACCGGCTCGAGCGCCAAGCCGGTCACGGTCGAGGGCCGCGCCTTCGGCACCGTCTCGGGCATGGCGCCCGGCTCGCAGCTGGCGATCTACAAGGTCTGCTTCGAGAACGTCGACCCCGACAAGAGCGGCTGCGCCAACTCGGCCATCCTCTCGGCCATCGACGACGCGGTCGTCGACAACGTCGACGTCATCAACTTCTCGATCTCCGGGGCCACCGACACCGTCGTCGACCCGGTCGAGATCGCGTTCGAGGGTGCGGCCGAGGCCGGCATCTTCGTCTCCGCCTCCGCCGGCAACAGCGGCCCGACCGCGTCGACCGTCGCCCACAACAGCCCGTGGCTGACCACCGTCGCCGCCGGCACGCACGTCAACTTCGAGAACACCGTCGTCCTGGCCGACGGCACCAAGCTCGTCGGTGCCTCGATCAACGGCACCCGGGTCCCGCGCACGCCGATCGTCACCGCCGAGGCCAGCGTCGTCGCCGATGGCGACGCCGCCGACGCCAAGCTCTGCGGCCCGGACACGCTCGACCCCGCCAAGGTCGCCGACAAGATCGTGGTCTGCTACCGCGGCACCTACGACCGGGTCGCCAAGAGCGCCGAGGTCAAGCGCGCCGGCGGCGCTGCGATGATCCTGGTCAACCCGACGCCCAACAGCCTCGACGCCGACTTCCACGCGGTGCCGACGGTCCACATCTCCGACGCCGACGGCGCCAAGCTCGAGGCCTACCTCGCCACGGCCACGGCTCCGGCGGGCCGCTTCGGGATCACCAACGAGTCGGGCAAGACCACGCCCCTGCCCCAGGTCGCCGGGTTCTCCTCGCGTGGACCGGCCCTGGCCAACGACGGCGACCTGCTCAAGCCCGACATCACCGCCCCCGGAGCCAGCGTGCTGGCCGCGGTCGCGCCGCCGTCCAACCAGGGCCGCGACTACGACCTCTACTCCGGTACGTCGATGTCCGCTCCGCACATCACCGGGCTCGCCGCCTTCATCCTGGGTGAGCACCCGACCTGGAGCCCGATGGAGATCAAGTCGGCCATGATGACGACCGCCACGCGGATGCTCGGTTCCACCGGCTCGATCACCAACAACGTCTTCGCGGTCGGCGCCGGCCAGGTGTCGCCCAAGCGGTTCTTCGACCCGGGCCTCTTCGTCACCGAGACCGGCCGCAACTGGCGCGGGTTCATCACCGGCCAGGGCCTCGACACCGGCGTGCCGGCCGTCGCCGCCAACGAGCTCAACATCCCGTCGTTCGCCGACAGCAGCGTCCCGGGTGCGGTCACCCTGAAGCGGTCGTTCCGGGCCACCCGCGCCGGCACCTGGACGCCGTCCTTCGCGGTCAAGGGCTTCACCGTCACCGCCTCACCCGCCAAGGTCGTCGCCAAGCGCAAGAACGACATCGTCGACGTGAAGTTCACCTTCACCCGCACCACGGCCCGGCTCGACGCCTACGCCCAGGGCTCGATCACCCTGGCCGGACCGACCTCGGTCCGGATGCCCGTCGCCCTGAAGCCGGTGGCCCTCGCGGCCCCGTCGAAGGTCACCGGCACCGGCTCCGACGGTTCGGTGGACGTGCCGGTCACGGCCGGCTCGAACGGTTCCGTCGACCTGGCGGCCACCGGCCTGGTCGCACCCAGCGATGACAGCTACTCGTCCGCCGTCGCGGTCAACGACTACGAGCTCGCCTGCTTCCAGGTCAACCCGTCCACCAAGCAGGCCGTCTTCGACCTCGACGCCGACGACGACAGCGCCGACCTCGACCTGCACGTCTACTCGGCGACCGCCTGCTCGACCGCCGCGATCACGGGAGAGGCCGGCACCTCGGCGACTGGCTCGGCCGACGAGCGCGTGGTCATCAGCAACCCCGACACCGCGTTCTACATCACCGAGGTCGACGGCTTCGCCGCCGGCACCGACGGGACCAACCCGATCTCGTACTCGCTGGACTTCTACGACATCGGTGGTGGTCCCGCGGTCGGCGGCTTCACCGTGGCTCCCGACCCGCTTCCGACCACCCAGGGTGAGGAGACGTCGTACGAGGCGTCGTGGACCGGTCTCGCGCCGGGTCACTACCTCGGCCTGGTCGAGTACTCCGGTACCTCGGCGACCACGACGGTCGAGGTCGACGTGCCCGAGGAGCCGTTGCGCAGCAACTGATCCATCCCGCACCAACGCACCAACCGAACGGCACCCGGGTCCTCCCGGGTGCCGTTCGGCACGTCCGGGCAGACCAGGCTTGGAGCCGACGGCTAGACCGGAGGCATGCAGACACGACACCTCGGCAACCCGACCGTCGGCCGCCACGAGGTCGGCGCCGTCGGCCTCGGCCTGATGACCTTCGACCAGACCGGCACCCAGCCGCGCGAGCAGCTGCTCGACACGGTGCGGGCGGCGCTCGACGCGGGCGTCACGCTGTTCGACACCGCCGACGCCTACGGCCCCGGCGACGAGCTCGACATCGACGCCCAGGGCGCCAACGAGCGCCTCGTCGCCGGGATCCTCGACGAGCTCGGTGTCCGCGACCGGGTGCTGCTGGCCACCAAGGGCGGCCACGTCCGCACCGAGGGCGGCGGCTGGGGCCTCGACAGCTCCGCGGACCACCTGCGCGCCGCGGTCGACGCCAGCCTCGAGCGGCTCGGGGTCGAGCAGCTCGCGCTGTGGCAGCACCACCGACCCGACCCGGCGGTGCCCTACGACGAGGTGCTCGGCACCATGAAGGAGATCCACGAGTCCGGGAAGGTCGCGATGCTGGGGCTGTCCAACGCCGACCCCGACCAGATCCGGCTGGCCCACTCCGTCCTCGGCGAGGCGCTGGTGAGCGTGCAGAACCAGTACAGCCCGGCGTTCCGCTCCAGCGAGCCCGAGATCGACGTCTGCGAGGAGCTCGGCCTGGCGTTCCTGCCGTGGAGCCCGCTCGGGGGCCTCGGCGACGCCAAGGACCTGGCCGACAAGCACCCGGCCTTCGCGGAGGTGGCCTCGGCCCGCGGCGTCAGCCCGCAGCAGGTCGCGATCGCGTGGGAGCTCGCCCGCTCACCGGTCGTCATCCCGATCCCGGGGGCGAAGCGGCCCTCGTCGATCGTCGACTCCGCCGCCGCGGCCGGCCTCGAGCTCACTGCTGACGAGATCTCGGCGCTCGACGCGAGCTGAGCCGGTCGCCGCGGGTCAGGTCGGGAGCTCGTCGTCGCGCTCGGCGACCAGCGCGGCCGGTGCGGTGAGACGCCACGCCTCGAAGACCAGCTCGGCGAGCTCGTCGCGCTCCACCCCCTCGAGGTGGACCACGACCCACCCGAACGCGCCCGCCGTGAACTGCACCTCGAACACCTCGGGCCGCTCCGCGACCAGCGCCAGCTGCTCGGCCAGGGTCTGCTTGAGCCCGACCGTGCGGGTCGGCTCCCAGAGGTAGCCGAAGGTGTGGCCGGCGACCGCGAGCTTGGTGTAGCGGCCGTGCTCGGTCCGCGCGACCTGCGGCAGCTGGTCCACCAGGTCGACGAGGTCGGCGATCCGGGTCGGCACGCGCCCATCCTGTCAGCGCGGCCCTCCTGTCGGCGCGCCCAGCCAGCGGTGGACGACACTGGGGGCATGTCCTCCCTGCTGACCGGTCGACCGGTCGAGACCTGGCTGACCGACATGGACGGCGTGCTGGTCCACGAGGAGGTGCCGATCCCCGGGGCCACCGACTTCATCCAGGCGTTGAAGTCGTCCGGGCGGCGGTTCCTCGTGCTGACCAACAACTCGATCTTCACCCCCCGCGACCTGCGGGCCCGGCTGCTCGGGAGCGGGATCGACGTGCCCGAGGACGCCATCTGGACCTCGGCCCTGGCCACCGCGCAGTTCCTCGTCGACCAGCGCCCGCAGGGGACGGCGTACGTCGTCGGGGAGGCCGGGCTGACCACGGCGCTGCACGACGTCGGCTACGTGTTGACCGACCGCGACCCCGACTACGTGGTGCTGGGGGAGACCCGGACCTACTCGTTCGAGGCCATCACCCGGGCGATCCGGCTGGTCGCGGCCGGGGCCCGGTTCATCGCGACCAACCCCGATCCCAGCGGCCCGAGCCAGCAGGGCCTGCTGCCCGCGACCGGGTCGGTCGCGGCGCTGATCAGCACGGCGACCGGGCGGACGCCGTACTTCATCGGCAAGCCCAACCCGCTGATGATGCGCAGTGCCCTCAACCGCATCGACGGGCACTCCGAGTCGACCGTGATGGTCGGCGACCGGATGGACACCGACATCATCAGCGGCCTCGAGGCGGGGCTGCGCACCGTGCTCGTCACGACCGGGTCGACGAGGCCCGAGCAGATCGAGACGTTCCCCTACCGGCCGACCGAGGTGGTCGACTCGATCGCCGACCTGGTCGCGCTGGTGTCCGGCACCGACGCGGGAGCCGGCTCGTGACGTACGACGTGGCGCGGGTGCGCGCGTCCTTCCCGTCGCTGGCCTCGGGGCTGGCGCGCTTCGACGGCCCCGGCGGGTCGCTGGTGCCGGTCGAGGTGGCGCAGGCGGTCGCTGCGGCGATGACCGCCGGCATGTGCCAGCGCGGCACGCTGACCGAGCCCGAGCGGCTGACCGAGGCGACCACGGTCGGTGCGCGCGCCGCCATGGGCGGCTTCGTCGGCGCCGACCCGGGCGGCGTGGTGTTCGGGCGGTCGATGACCGCCCTGGCGTTCGACCTCGCGCGGGTGCTGGGGGCCACCTGGGGACCGGGCGACGAGGTCGTCGTGACCCGGCTCGACCACGACGCCGACGTGCGGCCGTGGGTGCTGGCGGCCGAGGCGGCCGGCGCGACCGTGCGGTGGCTGGGCTTCGACCCCGACACGACCGAGCTCGACGACGTGGCGACGGTGCTGTCGCCACGCACGCGGTTCGTCGCGGTCACCGGCGCGTCCAACCTGTTCGGCACGAGGCCTGCGGTGCGGGCGATCGCCGACGCCGCCCACGAGGTGGGTGCGCTCGTGCACGTCGACGCGGTGCACCTGGCCGCCCACGCGCCCGTGTCGCTCACCGACCTGGGCGCCGACCTCCTCACCTGCTCGCCCTACAAGTTCTTCGGCCCGCACCTCGGGGTGCTCGCGGCGGCGCCGGCGCTGCTCGAGACCCTGCACCCCGGCAAGCTGCTCCCGTCGAGCGACGCCGTACCCGAGCGGTTCGAGCTCGGCACGCTCCCCTACGAGCAGCTGGCGGGCGTCACCGCCGCCGTGGCGTTCATCGACGACGTCGGCGGGATGACGGCGATCGAGGCCTACGAGTCCGCGCTCCTCGATCGGCTGCTCACCGGACTCGCGGGCCTCGACCGCGTGCGGGTGCACGGCTCGCCTGCTCGTCGTACGCCGACGGTGCTGCTGCACGTGGCCGGCCTGGCCGGCGACGACGTACGGGTCGCGCTGGCCGAGCGGGACGTGCTCGCACCGGCCGGCAGCTTCTACGCGATCGAGGCCTCGCGGCACGCCGGGCTGGGCGACGCGGGCGGGGTCCGGGTCGGGCTGTCGCCGTACTCCACCGAGGACGAGGTCGACCGTCTCCTCGAGGCGCTGGCGGCATGCGCGCGCTCCTGATGGAGCGGTTCGGGGGCCCGCTGACCGTGCGCGAGGTACCCGACCCGACCCCCGCACCCGACGGCGTCGTCGTCGCCGTGGGCGCGAGCGGCGTGTGCCGCAGCGACTGGCACGCGTGGTCGGGCCACGACAGCGACGTCGTGCTGCCGCACGTGCCCGGCCACGAGCTGGCCGGCACGGTCGCCGCCGTCGGCGACCGCGTACGCCGCTGGTCGGTCGGCGACCGGGTGACGGTGCCCTTCGTCTGCGCCTGCGGGGTGTGTGCGCCGTGCCGCGAGGGCCAGCACCAGGTGTGCCTCCACCAGACCCAGCCCGGCTTCACCCACTGGGGCTCGTTCGCCGAGCTCGTCGCGCTCGACGCCGCCGACGTCAACCTGGTGGCCCTGCCCGACTCGCTGTCCTTCACCACGGCCGCGGCACTGGGCTGCCGCTTCGCCACGGCGTTCCGAGCCGTCACCGGCGTCGGGCGGGTGGCTGCGGGGGAGTGGGTCGCCGTCATCGGGTGCGGCGGCGTGGGGCTCTCGGCCGTGCAGGTCGCGGTCGCCGTCGGGGCCCGGGTGGTCGCCGTCGACCCGTCGCCCGGCGCGCGTGGGCTGGCGACCGCGATGGGCGCGGAGCACGTGCTGGCCGACCCGGCGGCCGTGGTCGAAGTGACCGGCGGCGGTGCCCACGTCGGCCTCGACTGCCTCGGCTCGCCCGACACCTGCGTGGCCTCGATCCGCTCGCTGCGCCCGCGCGGCCGGCACGTGCAGGTGGGCCTGCTGCCCCCCGAGCTCGGGCGTCCCGAGGTGCCGATGGACCTCGTCGTCGCCCGCGAGCTCGCGGTGCTCGGCAGCCACGGCATGGCCGCCCACGACTACCCCGCCATGCTGTCGCTGATCGGCGCCGGCCGGCTGCGCCCCCAGGACCTGGTCACCCGCGAGCTGACCCTCGACGAGGCCGGCGCGGCGCTGGTCGAGGTCGGGCGCGCCCCTGGCGTCGCCGTGGTCACCTCGTTCTGACGGACGGGCCGGGATAGTCCCTGACGTAAATCAAGGTTCTGGCGCCGAGAACCTTGATTTACGTCAGGGACTATCCCCGCTGCCTAGCGCAGCCGGGCCAGCGTCAGGCCGAAGTCGCCTGCAGGGTCGGTGAACAGCTCGACCGTCTCGAAGCCGGCCGCGTCGAGCTCGGCGCGGATGCCGGTGGGGCGGAACTTGGTGGAGATCTCGACCTGGATCTCCTCCCCGGCCGCGAGGTCGAGGGTGAGGTCGGCGCCGGGGATGGTCACGTGCTGGGGCGAGTCGGCGCGCAGGCGCAGGTCCATCCGCTCGAGGTGGCCGTCCCAGAAGGGGACGTAGGAGTAGGCGCCGGGGTCGAAGTCGGCACCGAGCTGGCGGTTGAGGACCGCCAGGCTGTTGCGCACGAAGGCCTCGGTGACGCCGCCGGGGTCGTGGTAGGCCGCGACCAGGCGGTCGACGGGCTTGACCAGGTCGGTGCCGAGCAGCAGCCAGTCGCCCGGCTCGAGGGTGTCGGCGAGCGCGCCGAGGAACGCCGCGCGCTCCTCGACGTAGAGGTTGCCGATGGTGCCGCCGAGGAAGGCGACCAGCCGGGTCTGGCCGGGCTGGTTGAGCGGCAGGTGGCCCAGGTGGAGGGTGAAGTCGCCGACGACCGCCTCGACCGCGAGGCCGGGGTAGCGGTCGGCGAGCATCGCCGCCGCGTCGCGCAGCGTCTGCTCGGACACGTCGACCGGCACGAACCGCTGCAGCCGCCCGGCGGAGGCGAACGCGTCGAGCAGGGTGCGGGTCTTGTCGCTGGTGCCGGAGCCGAGCTCGACGACCGTCGTGGCGTCGCTGGCGGCGACGATGTCGGCGGCGTGGTCGAGCAGGATGCGCCGCTCGGCCTCGGTGGGGTAGTAGCCCGGCAGCCGGGTGATCTCGTCGAAGAGCCGGGAGCCCTCGTCGTCGTAGAGCCACTTGGGCGGCAGCCGCAGCGGGTGTGTGCCGAGGCCGCGGCGTACGTCGTCGACCAGCGAGCCCGACGCCCAGTCGCTGTCGACCAGGACCGACACCTTGAGCGCGCTCATCGCCGGCCCCCCAGCCGGGGTGCGCCGCCGTCGGCCAGCCGTACCCCGGAGACCGCCCAGCGGGCGGAGTGCGGGAAGAAGTTGCGGTAGGTCGTACGGGCGTGGCCGGGCGAGGTCAGCGCGCAGCCGCCGCGCAGGACCATCTGGTTGGACATGAACTTGCCGTTGTATTCACCGATGGCGCCGGCGGGGGCGTGGAAGCCGGGGTAGGGGTGGTAGGCCGAGGAGGTCCACTCCCAGCACTCGCCGTGGACCTGGCGCAGCCCGCCGGTGGCCGGCCCGGCCGCACGCGGGTGGAGCGCCGGGGTCTCGACAGGCTCGACCACCGAGGCCCCGGTCGAGCTTGTCGAGACCGTGGTCTCCACGGCGTGCTCCCACTCGCCCTCGGAGGGCAGCCGCTTGCCGGCCCAGGTCGCGAACGCCTCGGCCTCGTAGAAGCTGACGTGGCACACGGGTGCCCCGAGGTCGAGCGGCCAGGTGCCGTGGAGGGTGTGCTCGAGCCAGGTGCCGTCGCGCTCGGTCCAGTAGAGCGGGGAGTCCCAGCCCTCGCCGTTGACGCGCGCCCAGCCGTCGGACAGCCACAGCTCGTGGCGGCGGTAGCCGCCGTCGGCGACGAACTCGAGCCACTCGCCGTTGGTGACGAGCCGGTCGGCCAGCCGGTAGGGCTCGAGCCACTGGCGGTGGCGGGGGAGCTCGTTGTCGAAGCAGAACCCCTGCGGGCCCTGGGTGACCGCGTCGTGGCCGATCTCGACCAGGCCGCCCTCGACCTCGACCCAGCCGAGCTCGTCGGGGGTGCTGGGCGCCGGTGGGGCGCCGGCGTAGACCGGCTGGAGCGGGTTGCGCGAGAGCACGTGCTTGATGTCCATGAGGAGCAGCTCCTGGTGCTGCTGCTCGTGGTGGAAGCCGAGCTCGATCGTGGGGCCGAGCTTGTCGAGGGTGCCGCCGTCGAGGCTGGCGAGGAGGTCGCGGACCCGGTCGTCGACGTTGGCGCGGTAGTCGCCGACCTCGTGGACCCCGGGCCGGGTGATCAGGCCGCGGTCGGCCCGGGAGAACCTCGGACCGAGCGTCTCGTAGTAGCTGTTGAACAAGAACCAGTACTGGTCCTGGAAGGGCGCGAAGCCGGCCTCGTGGTCGGCCAGCAGGAAGGTCTCGAAGAACCACGTCACGTGGGCGCGGTGCCACTTGGTCGGGGACACATCGGGCATCGACTGCACCGTCTGGTCCTCGGGGGACAGCGGCGCGGCGAGCGTCTCGGTGTGGGCGCGGACCTCGTCGTAGCGCCGCACCAGCGAGTCGGGGTCCCAATCGGTCGGCCAGTCGGCCGGAGTCTGGATGACAGTCATGCCCCCACTGAACACGACGGCACCGACAAGGGCGACCTCCCTAGGGGTCAGGTCACAGGAACGTCATGCCCTCGCCGCGGTACGTCGGCACGACCGACTCCACCTCGGACCCGGCCACGAGGTGGAGGGCCGGGACCCGTTCGGCCAGCTCGCCGGCCTTGGCGTGCCGGAACCAGACCCGGTCGCCGAGGGCCAGCGCGTCGGCCGCGTCGCCGCGCAGCGGGGTCTGCACCTCGCCCGCGCCCTCGGCGCCGAGCAGCCGCAGGCCCGCCGGGTACGTCGGCGTCGGCAGCCGGTCCGGCCCGGCGGGACCCGAGGCGACCCAGCCGCCGCCCGCCACCGTCACCAGCCCCGGGCCCGGGCGCCGCGTCACCGCCAGGGCGAAGAGCGCGGCGGGGGCCGGGGTGAACGAGTCGTAGCCGTCGAAGAGCGCGGGGGCGAGCAGGCCCGACCCGGCCGCGACCTCGGTCACCGAGCGGTCGGCGACGGTCGTCTCGATCGAGCCGGTGCCGCCGCCGTTGACGAACTCGAGGTCGGCGACCTCGCGGACCGCCGCCACCACCGCCCCGCGCCGCTCGGTCAGCTCGGCCACCGACGCCCGCTTGAGGCGTCGTACGACGAGGCCGCGAGCGTGCGCGGCGAGCCCACCGGCCGGGTGGTCCTGGAGGCCGGCCACCTGGCCCTCGTAGGCCATCACGCCGACCAGCCGGAAGACCGGGTCGGCCGCCACGGCGCGTGCGAGCGCCACGGCCTCGTCGACCGAGTGCACCGGCGAGCGGCGCGGGCCCAGGTGGACGCGGTCGCCGGCCAGGCGCAGGGAGGCGTCGAGGTCGAGGCAGATCCGGACCGGCTGCTCGACGACGTCGATCGTGGCGCGTACCAGGTCGAGGGACTCGACGGAGTCGACCATGAGGGTCACCCGCTCGAGCAGCACCGGGTCGGCGGCCAGCTCGCGCAGCGCCTCGCGCTCGGCGGTGGGGTAGCCGATCACGACGTCCTCGACCTCGTCGGCCAGCCACAGCGCCTCGGCCAGGGTGAAGGCGAGCACGCCGGCGTACCCGTCCACGGCCAGGACGCGCCGCAGCAGCTCGCGGCAGCGCACCGACTTGCTGGCCACCCGGATCGGGGTGCCGCCCGCCCGGCGCACGAGATCGGCGGCGTTGGCGTCGAAGGCGTCGAGGTCGACGACGGCGACGGGTGCGTCGAGGTGCTGCGTGGCGCGCTCGAGACGGGCATGCTGGGTGACCATGTCGACGAGTCAAGCCTGGACCAACTGGGCAGGCAACCAGCGGGTCGAGGGCATCGAGGTCCTGACCCCCCGCACCACTGCCGAGATCGCCCCCTTCCTGGCCTCCTGCGCCGCGGCGGGCCGCCGGGTCCGCCCGATCGGCAGCGGCCACTCCTTCACCGCGATCGGGCGTCCCGACGACGTCCAGCTGCGCCTGGACCGGCTCGACCGGGTGCTGCACGCCGACGCCGGCACCGGGCTGGTGACCGTCGAGGCCGGCATCAGGCTGGGTGCGCTCAACCGGGCCCTCGACGCGCTCGGCCTGGCGATGACCAACCTCGGCGACATCGACGCCCAGTCGATCTCGGGCGCGATCTCGACCGGCACCCACGGCACCGGCGCGCGCTTCGGCGGCATCGCCACCCAGGTCCGCGCCCTCGAGCTGGCGCTGCCCGACGGCACGACGCTGACGTGCTCGCCGTCCGAGAACCCCGACGTGTACGCCGCCGCGCGGGTCGGGCTCGGCGCGCTCGGCGTGATCACCACGGTGACCCTGCAGACCGAGCCGGCGTTCGGGATCCGGGCCCGCGAGGCCGGCGGCGCCCTCGACGAGGTGCTCGACCGCTTCGACGACGACGTGGCGGGCACCGACCACGTCGAGTTCTACTGGTTCCCGCACACCCGCAAGGTGCTCACCAAGCACAACACACGGGTGCCGCTCGACGACCTCGAGCCGCTGTCACGGCGCCGGGCCTGGTGGGACGACGACTTCCTGTCCAACACCGTCTTCGGCGGGGTCGTGGGCGCCGGGCGCCGGGTGCCGGCACTGGTGCGGCCGCTGGCCCGGGTGTCGGCGTCCGCGCTGGGCGACCGCGAGTTCAGCGACCGCTCCCACCGCGTCTTCACCTCGCCGCGCCGGGTCCGCTTCGAGGAGATGGAGTACGCCGTCCCGCGCGAGCACGGTCTCGACGTGCTCCGCGAGCTGGTCGGCGCCGTCGAGCGCAGCCGCTGGCGGATCGCCGTGCCCGTCGAGGTGCGGGTCGCGGCGGCCGACGACATCGCCGTCTCGACGGCCGAGGGGCGCGACTCGCTCTACGTCGCGGTGCACACGGCGGTGGGGAGCCCGGACCGGGAGGCCTACTTCGCGACCCTGGAGGCCATCGCCGGCGACGTCGGCGGCCGCCCGCACTGGGGCAAGCTGCACGGCCTCGGCGCGGCCGACCTGCGCGAGCGCTACCCGCGCTTCGGCGAGCTCCTCGCGCTGCGCGACCGGCTCGACCCGCAGCGGGTGCTCGGCAACGACCACCTCGCGCACGTGCTCGGGGCGTGACTGTTCGGGCGTGACTAGCAGGGGGCCGGCCGCAGGGTGAGGACGGCGATGTCGTCGCTGGGCACGCCGCCCTGGTAGTCGACCACGGCGTCGGCCACCGCCTGGCTGACCGACGCCGGCTGCGCGGACGCGGTGCGCAGGAGCTCGCGCAGGGCCCGGTCGCCGAAGAGCTCGCGTCCGCGCCGGGCCTCGGTCACGCCGTCGGTGTAGAGGGTGACGAGCTCGTCGGCCCCCAGCCGGTGCGTGAAGGTCGTGTAGTGGGGGTGGTCGAGGATCCCGATGAGGGAACCGGGGGTGCCGACCTCGCTGACCCGGCCGTCGGCGGTGACCAGGAGGGGCAGCGGGTGCCCGCCGGAGGCGCCCTCGACGACCCAGCCGTCCGACGACTCGGTCAGGCGCAGCAGGACCACGGTGCAGAACTTGTCGGTGTCGTGGGCCCGCAGGGCCCGGTCGAGGGCGTGCAGCAGCTCGGCCGGGTCGGCGAGCTGCATGGCGAGGTCGCGCACGGTGTGCCGGATGAAGGAGGTCACGGCGGCCGCCCGGACGCCCTTGCCGAGGACGTCGCCCAGCACCACGGTCCACACCGACGGGGCGACGTTGAAGACGTCGTAGAAGTCGCCGCCCACCTCGTCGCCGGCCCCCGCCGGGCGGTAGGCGGCCGAGATCTCCAGCCGCGGGATGCGCGGCGGGACGGGCGGGATCAGGGTCTGCTGCAGGGTGCGCGCGAGCTCGACCGCCGCCTGGCGCGCGGCCTCGGCCGCCCGCGTCGACCGCAGCAGGTCGGTCTCGTAGCGCCGGCGCTCGCTGGCGCCGAACATGACGACGCGGACGCCCGTGGCGTCCCGGTTGGCGTTGACCAGGACCGGCACCCGCTCGCCCTCGGCGGTGACCACGTCGAGCGCCACCTCGTCGACGCGGCCGTTGAGGTAGAGCATCGGCATCAGGTGGGTGTCGAAGTAGATCCGCCCCGCGACGCTGAGCAGGCGCGGGAGGGTGCAGGTCAGGACCTCGTCGAGCGGGCGGCGTACGAGCGAGGAGAAGGCCTGGTTGGCCCGCACGATGTGTCCGTCGGCGCGGTCGAGGACGACGTAGGCGGCCGGTGCGTGGTCGAAGAGGTCGTCATCCTCGGGAGCCCCGGTCACGACGGCAGGAACGCGTCGATGGCGGCGATGGTCTCGGCGGGGGCGCTGAGGTGGGCGCAGTGCCCGCTGGTCTCGATGACCTGCATCGTCGCGCCGGGGATCGCGTCGCGGACGAACTCTCCGGCGGGGAGCGGGGCGATGGAGTCGTGGCGGTTCTGCAGCACGAGCGTGGGCACGGTGACCTCGACGAGGTCGGTCCGGTTGTCGCCCAGGAAGGTGACCGCGGCGAACCGGCGGGCGATGTCGGGCCGGGTGCGGCAGAAGCTCGCGTCCAGCTCGGACCGCTCGGCGTCCAGCTCGGTGCCGGGCATCAGCATGGTGGCCAGCGGCTGCTGCCAGCCGAGGTTGTTGCTGTCCATCAGGTCGAGGAGCTCGGCGATGTCGGCCCTGCTGTACCCGCCGACGTAGCCGTCGTCGTCGATGTAGCGGGCCGAGGGCCCGACCAGCACCAGGCGCGAGAACCGACCGGGGTCGGCCAGGTGCGCGAGCACGCCGATCATGCCGGCCACCGAGTGCCCCACGAACACGACGTCCTCGAGCCGGAGCTCGCGGCAGATCTCGACGACGTCCTCGGCGTAGCGCCCCAGGGTCGAGTACTCCTCGGCGTCGTACTGGGACAGGTCGGAGCCACCGGACCCGGCGAGGTCGAAGCGGACCACCCGGTAGCGGTCCTCGAACGCCGGCGCGACGAACCGCCACATGGCCTGGTCGCAACCGAAGCCGTGCGCGAAGAGGACGGGGGTGGCACCGGCCGGGCCGGTGACCGACACGCGATGCCGTTCCAGGACGGACACACCCAGGACCTTAGGCTCGATCGGCGGTACGGCGCGGAGAGGGCATGGCGCCATGGTGTGCCATCCGCGGCGCTGGGGGGCGCAGTTCGACGGGAAATCCCCACTTCGGGTGGTGCGCGGGGTCGGCCGGCATCCGCACGATTGACCGAACGGCTGCTGAACAGTTCGGCATTCCTGACCATTCGGTCAGGGCGGTGCCCGGGCCGGTGGTCTAATGAAGGCCCGACCGGCAGTGGCTGATCCCCGACCACGGACCGCCGACGGGACACACCACCCAGGGAGCACCTCCGACATGGCACGCACTACGACTCGCTCGAGGCGAGTCGCGACGGCCGTCCCCCTGGCGCTGGTCTCGGTCGCGTGGACCACCCATGTCACCGGGACGACGACCATCACCGCGGCGGCGCCGACCACGGCTGCTCCCCAGGCGCGTCCGGGCGTGCCGTTCGGGCCCGTTGCTCCCACCACGCCGTCCACGTCCACCGGTGCACCCACGACCACCGGGAGCCTCGACGCCCCCGCCAGCCTGTCGACACCGACCCGGATCGCGGCCAGCGACGGCCGGTTCTCGACCGTGGCCGCCCGACCCACCTCGAGCGACATCCCGGCGACGGCCCTGGCCGCCTACCAGCGTGCCGAGACCGTCATCAACGCCGCCGACCCCGCCTGCGGGCTGAGCTGGCAGCTGCTCGCCGCCATCGGCCGCATCGAGAGCGACCACGGCCGGTTCGGCGGCGCCACCCTGCGCACCGACGGCGTCTCGACCCCCTCGATCCTCGGCCCGGTCCTCGACGGCCGCCACGGCACCGCGACCATCCGTGACACCGACGCCGGCCAGTACGACGGCGACACCCGCTACGACCGGGCGGTCGGGCCGTTGCAGTTCATCCCGTCGACCTGGTCGGTCGTGGGCGTCGACGCCGACAACGACGGTGCCCGCGACCCGCTCGACATCGACGACGCCGCACTCGCCGCGGCCGTCTACCTCTGCTCGGGCACCGACGACCTCACCAAGGCGCCCGGCCAGCGGCTCGCGGTCTTCCGCTACAACCACAGCAGCGCCTACGTCGACCAGGTCCTGTCGCTCATGGGCGGCTATCTGCAGGGCGGCACCCCCGCGGCCCCGGCCACCGCCCCGCCGGTGCTCGCCGCCCGCCCCCGCGACGTCGGGCCGCTGGTGCCCGTCGCCGGGGCCGGGACCGGCCTGCGGGCCGTCGGTCAGCCCGCCGTCCTCGACGCCGTCGTGAGTGCCGAGCCCGTCGCCGACGCCGTCACCGGGAGCCCCGCCGCGGCCGGTGCCCCGGCCCCGGTCACGCCGAGCGAGCCCGTCGACCCCGCCGAGCCGACCAGCCCGACCAGCCCCGCCGAGCCGACGGACCCGGCCGAGCCGACCCACCCGGCCGACCCGGTCGACCCCGCCGCCCCGGCCGCCCCGACGACGCCGGCCGCGCCCTCGACCCCGGCCTCGACGACGCCGGCGGCGCCCACCACGCCGGTCGTCGTCGAGCCCGAGCTCGCCTCCCTGACGCCCGACGAGGCCACCGACTACTGCGGTGACGACCTGGCCCTGGTCGACGACCCCGCCCGCACCGACGACGACTTCGACACCTGCCTGGCCGACTACTCGCTGCCGGTCGAGGGCTGAGCCGCCCGCAGCCGGTGATCGTCCGGCTGCTAGAAAGTGGTCATGGCTACCACTGCCCTGGGCGGCACCCCTGTTCAGACCGTCGGCGAGCTCCCGGCGGTCGGCTCGACCGCCCCGGCGTTCACGCTGACCGGTTCCGACTTCAGCGAGGTCACCCTCGCCTCTGGCACGCGCACCGTGCTCAACATCTTCCCGAGCGTCGACACCGGGGTCTGCTCGGCGAGCGTGCGCAAGTTCAACGAGCTGGCCGCCGACCTCGACGACACCCGCGTCGTCAACGTCTCGGTCGACCTGCCCTTCGCGCAGGCCCGCTTCTGCGGTGCCGAGGGCATCGACAACGCCGTCGCGGCCTCGGCGTACAAGTCGTCGTTCGGCAGCGACTACGGCGTGACCCTCGTCGACGGCAAGTTCGAGGCCCTGCTGGCCCGCGCCGTGGTGGTCGTCGACCGCGACGGCACCGTGCTCCACAGCCAGCTGGTCCCCGAGATCGGCACCGAGCCCGACTACGACGCCGCGGTCAGCGCGCTGGGCTGACCGGGCCCGTCTGCGTGCCGGTCGGTACGGCGACCTCGGTCGCGACCGACCGGCCGCGCAGCACCACGCTCTCGTACGCCGACCAGCGCGACGACTCCTCGGCGCCGGCGGCATCGACCGTGGCCCGGGCGACGAGCACGTGGCCCGGGACGTCCTTGGCCAGGTCGGTGAGCCGGGAGGCGGAGTTCACGGCGTCGCCGATCACGGTGTACTCGAACCGCTGCTGGTGACCGACGTTGCCGGCCACGACCTCACCGGTCGCGACCCCGACGCCGGCGCCGACCTCGGGCACCTCGGTGACCAGGCGGGCCGCCATCGCCCGGGCGGACGCCAGGGCCCGGGCCGCGTGGTCCGGGAGCTCGACGGGAGCCCCGAAGATCGCCAGCACGGCGTCGCCCACGAACTTGTTGACCAGGCCGTGGTGCCGGTCGACCTCGTCGACCACGACCGCGAAGAACCGGTTGAGCACCTCGACGACCTCGGCCGGTGAGTGCTCGGTGGCGTAGCGCGTCGAGCCGATCAGGTCGACGAACAGCACCGTCGCCACTCGGGTCTCACCGCCGAGCTCGACCGCCCCCGCGGCCGCCGCGGCGGCGACCTCCTGGCCGACGTGGCGCCCGAACAGGTCGCGCAGGTGCTCGCGCTCGCGCAGCCCCGTCACCATCTGGTTGAAGCCCGACTGCAGCAGGCCGAGCTCGGTGCCGTCGTAGACCGGCACCTCGCGCGCGAGGTCGCCCTGCTCGACGTCGAGGAGGGCGTCGCGGACCGAGAGCACCGGCGCCACGACCGACCGGGCGTTGAGCACCGTGACGAAGAGGCCGAAGACGAGCACGACCGCGCCGACCACCAGCACGGTCACCGCGAGCCGGGTCAGCGACGTCTCGTCGGGGCTCACCAGCGCGAGCAGGGCGGTGAGCACCACCCCCAGCATCGGTACGGCGGTCCCCAGGCACCAGAAGATGACCATTCGCTCGCCGACGCCGACCCCGCGCGGGCGAGCGGTGAGCGGCGCGGTCGCCAGCGCCCGCGCCGACACCGGCCGGACCGCCCACTGCGAGAGCAGGAACGCGACCGCGCACACCACCACCGAGGCGATCGCGACGGTGGCGAACGTGGTCAGGGCGCGGGACGGCTGCAGGAGCAGCGCGAGACCGGTGAAGAGCGCGGTCGCACCGCCCCACAGCGCGCCCTGCAGCTGCGTCAGGCGCAGGGGTGCCCGCAGCGCCCGCTCGCGGTCGGCGGCGTCCGGGGCGGTGTCGGTGAGGGCCCAGCGCATCGCCCGCAGCGTGGCCGTCGTACCGATGACGGCGCCGAGGACCACGGCGACGGCGACGTAGACGGGCACGGCGATCGCGAGCGAGAGGACCGTGCCGCGGGTCGGGGTCGGCGCCGGGACGAGCACGCTGGCGATGATCACCACGACCCCCGCACCGACCAGGTTCGTCGTGACCAGCAGCCCGGTGAGCAGCAGCTGCACGCGCACCCGCAGCGAGCGGGCCGACTGGTCGGCCGGGCCGAGCAGGCGCGACCCGAACGGGTTGCGCCGGGCGTCGTCCATCCGGCCACGGTAGAGGTGGTCCGCGGCGCTCGGGGTGGTCGTCCCACATCCGCCGCCGGTTCGCACCCGGCTGCCGGACGTCGCATAATGGGGGCCGCTGTGAGCCGCCCGAGACCGGGACGGCCGTGGTCGGACCGACCGGGAGGGGTGGGCAGGTGACCCGCCACCCCCTGCGTGCGGCCTACCTCGCCGTCGCCGCCTTCGTGGCGCTGTTCGCGATCGCCTGGGTCGTGCAGCAGACGCTCTACGTCCGACCGCCGGTCGAGGACCTGACCCCCACCGGCTCCCGGCCGCTCGAGTCGGCCCCCGTCGCGCGCCCCGCACCCACCGCCGACGCCGGCCAGGACCCGGCTGCCACGGGGGTGCCGCAGGTCGACCCGGCATGGCTGCGTCGTACGGCGGCCGCCGCCGGGCTGTCCGAGACCGCGCTCGGTGCCTACGCCCGCGCCGAGCTCGAGGCACCACCGTCGTGCGGCCTGGGGTGGACCACGCTCGCCGGGATCGGCTGGGTCGAGTCGCAGCACGGCACGCTCGGCGGCCGCACCCTCGGTGCCGACGGGCGCTCCTCGACCCCGATCCTGGGGCCGGCCCTCGACGGGCAGGGCGCCTTCGCGGCGATCCGGGCGACCCCGCGGACCACGACCTACCACGGTGATCCCGACTGGGACCACGCCGTCGGCCCGATGCAGTTCATCCCCAGCACCTGGGAGACCTGGGCCGCCGACGGCGACGGCGACGGGGTGCAGGACCCCAACGACCTCGACGACGCCGCGCTCGCGGCCGCCGACTACCTGTGTGCCGGCCACCGCGACCTGACGACCGGCGAGGGCTGGACCAGCGGCGTGCTCTCCTACAACAACGCCCGGGTCTACCTCGACGACGTCCACGCGGCCGCCACGTCGTACGCCGACCGCACCGGGTGAGCCCCGGTCCGCCCATCCCGCCCCTGCCATCCCCGAGGCCCGAGGAGACGACGTGCCCGATCCAGACCAGCCGCCCGTGACCGGGCGGTTCTCCGCGGCCGAGATCACCGAGGCCTACGCCGCCATGCACGCCCGGGTCCAGGACCACGCGACGAGCGGCGACTGGGACGACTTCGCGCTCAGCTTCACCGAGGACGCCGACTACGTCGAGCACGCCTTCGGTACCTTCCACGGTCGTGACGAGATCCGGGCCTGGTCGGTCGCGACGATGACGTCGTTCCCGGGCTCGGTGATGACCGGCTTCCCGCTGGCCTGGCAGACCGTCGACGAGTCGACCTCGCGACTGATCTGCGAGGTCCGCAACCTGATGCCCGACCCCGGCGACGGCTCGGTGCACGAGGAGTCCAACCTGACGATCATGACCTACGCCGGCGACGGGCTGTTCTCCCGCGAGGAGGACGTCTACAACCCGCTGCGGTTCATGCGGATGACCCTGCGTTGGGCCAAGGTCGCCGAGGTCCACGGCAACCTGGACGACGAGGGTCGGGCCTACGTCGCGCAGTACGCCGGCTGATTCCCCGGCCGATCTCGCGGGTCGAAGTCGCGGGCCGGGTTGACCCCCTCTGACAGGCTGACGCCATGAAGGTCGCGAAGCGGATCGGGCTCGAGGTCGTCGGCTGGCTGCTGCTGGTGGCCGGCGTCGCAGCGCTGGTCCTTCCCGGTCCCGGGCTGATCATGGTCTTCGCCGGCCTGGCCGTCCTCTCCCAGCAGTACGAGTGGGCCGAGCGTCGGCTCGACCCCATCAAGTACCGCGCGCTCAAGGGCGCCGCCGAGAGCGTCGAGACCCCGACACGCATCGCGCTGTCGGCCGCGGGGGTGCTGTTCCTCATCGGGTGCGGGGTCCTGTGGATCGTCGGCCCCGACCAGCCCGGGTGGTGGCCGCTGCCCGACTGGACCTGGCTCACCGGAGGCATCGGCACCGGCAGCACCCTGCTCTTCTCGGCCCTGATCGCGATCGCCCTGCTCGTCTACTCGTTCCGGCGCTTCTACGGCAAGCCCGACGCCGTCGCCGAGCTCGAGGGCGACATCGAGGAGGCCGACCGCGACTTCAAGGCGCTGTCGGCCGACGACTGACGTACTCGGCTGGGACCGCATCGGCGAGCCAGACGCCGTTGCCGGTGACCCAGAAGACATGACCTGCGTCGGCCATGGACGCCGCATCCACCGAGAGCACCACGTGCTCACCGCGCCGCGCACCGACCCGGTGGGCGGTGTCCTCGTCCGCTGAGAGGTGCACGTGGTGGCGCCTCGCCTTGTGGAGGCCCTCGGCGAGGATCGCCTCGACGTTGCGAGTCGGGGTGCCGTGGAACAGCAGCGGAGGCGGCGTGGCGGGTTCGAGATCGAGGTCGACCTCGACGCTGTGGCCCTGCCGGGCGCGGATCCGGTCGGCCTCGACGTCCCACTCGAACCGCTGCTTGTCGTTGGCGGTCACGACGCGGTCGAGGTCGTCGCGCGTGATCGCGGGACCGTGGGCGGCCAGGGCGTCGAGAAGCGTCGCGACGTCGACCCAGCCGTTGGCGTCGAGCGTGATGCCGATGCTCTGTGGCTGGTGCCGGAGGACCAGCGACAGGCGCTTGGAGCGGCTGACGTCCTTCGTGTTCATGGCCATCATCGTGAAGGACTCGCTCCCCGTTCACTAACCGGTTAGTGAACGCGGAGGGGGCTCAGATCACCACCGGCGCCAGGCCCAGCCACCCGGCCAGCGACTCGACCTCCCGGCGTACGTCGTCACGGCAGGCCGCCGACCACGGCTCGTCCTCGTGGACGGCGTCGACCCGCAGCTCGCCGGCGTCGCGGTCGGCGACGGCGTCGAGCTTGCCGACGATCCGGTCGCCCCACAGGACCGGAAGGGCCCAGTAGCCCCACCGGCGCTGGGCGGCGGGCTTGTACATCTCGAGGTAGTACTCGGCGTCGAAGATCTCGCCGAGGCGCTTGCGGTCGGCGACGAGGCGGTCCAGCGGTGACAGCAGGGCCGCCCGGCCGGTGGACCCGCGGAGTCCGTCGAGCCACCGCGGGTCGACCCGCCAGACGCCCTTGACGCCCTCGACGACGGCCGGCTCACCGGCCTCGCCCACGTCGTTCGGCTCGTTCGGCTGCTGGGCGGCCCTGGCCCGGGCAATGCCGAGCGAGCGCAGCCGCCGGCGGTCGCGCTCGGCTCGTGCCTCGGCGACCGGGGGCACCGGGTCGTCGGGATAGATCCGCTCGGCGAGGTCCCACAGCACCTCGCGGCCGCCGTTGCCGCCGCGCCCGGCACGGGCGACCTCGCCGCGTTCGACGAGGTTGGCGAGGAGCATCTTGACGTTCTTGTCGTTGTTCCAGCCGCTCGACGGCCACGGCACCTCGCAGGTGTCGGGGATCTGCGAGGCCGGCAGCGGCCCGTCGCCGCGCAGCAGCTCGAGCACGTCGCGCCGGCAGCCGTCGTTGGCCTCGACCCAGTCGCGCACGCTCTCCTGCCACGGCTTCAGCGGCTCCGGGCCGGGCCACTGCGCCATCTCGGCGCGGTAGAGCGCGAGGTCCTCGGCCGGGCGCGCGAGCTGGTGGTGGTCGATGAGGGCCTGGGTGTCGAGAAGGTCGCGCAGCTCGTCGGCGTCGTACGACGGGCCCAGGCGGCTCCACAGGACCAGGTCGGCGCTGGGCGCGACGTGGCGGGTCGGATCGAGCTGCACGAACGTCAGGTGCCGCACGGTCTCGAGCACGTCGGTGGGCCGGTCGGCGTCGAGCAGCTGGGCGCGCACGGCGATGCGGCGCGCGTCCTGGCGGGAGAGCTCGTGCACCATCGGTCGATTATGGGTGGTGCTCGCGCTCCTCGAGCGGGCTCGGCGCGAACTCGACCTCCACGGTCTGGAACCCCTTCTGCTGCTGGGCCTTGGCCAGGTCGGTGTAGGACCGCTTGTCGGCGTCGGTCAGCACCACGTTGTCGGTGAAGGGCGTGAGCAGGGTGCGGGGATGGAGGTGGTCGACCAGGACGACGTTGAGCTCGAGGCAGAGCACGAGGACCACGCAGGTCAGGTAGAGGAACGCCAGCAGGCCGAGCACGACGGCGAAGACGCCGTTGGTCGCGCTGGACGTGGCCGTCGTCCGACCGACGTAGGCGACGCCGACGTACTGCAGCGCGAGCCAGGCCAGCGCCGCCACGCCGGCGCCGGGCAGCACCTGGCGCCACGTCAGGTCGCGCGCGGTGGCGAACCGGAAGACGAACGCGAACGCCGCGCCGTGGATGGCCAGGGTGCCGACCAGCAGGGCGAGGCTCGACAGCGGGCCCAGGACCGTGGCCGCGCCGATGACGCCGGCGAGCGCGGTGGTGCCGATGACGTCGACCCCGATGACGCCCAGCAGCACGACGCTGCGGCCGCGGATGACGAACGGGTTGCCGCGCTCGTTGCGCGGCACGGTCCACGCCGTGTTGCACGCGTTCTGCACGGCCTGGCCGACCCCCATCGCGCCGTACAGGGCGCCGGCGAGGCCGATGACGAGCCCGGCCACGCCGCCGCCGATGCCGTCGGGGCGTTGCAGGTCGTCACCGATCACCGGCAGCTGGGTCAGTGCGGAGTCGAGGATCTGGCGTTGGAGGTCGCCGTCGCCGGACAGGAAGAACCCCAGCAGGGTCGAGGCCAGCAGGAGCAGGGGGAACAGCGAGACGAACGCGAAGTAGGTGATGAGGGCGGCGAGCTGGGGGCCGCCGTCGTCGACGTACTTGTAGACGACCGAGATCGGCAGACCGACGACCCGGTGACGCTGCTGGAAGGCGTCGATCCGGGCGACCAGGCCCGGGCGGCTGGTCTCAGAGCTCGACACGGATCGCCGCGATGCGGTTGAGGAGCTCCTCGAGCGCGACCTCGAACTCGGCGGCCGCGTGGTCCTGGCCGAGCCCGCGGCGCAGTCGGGCCACGGTGGGGAACTCCCGCAGCCGCGCGTTGTCCTCCTCGCCGTCGTCGAGCACGTCGAGGGGGCCGATGTCGGCGCCGAGGGTCGAGACCTCCAGGAGCAGGTGGCCGAGCAGGAAGCCGGTGAACGCGCGGTAGCCGGCGACGGCGGCCTCGTCGCTGAACCCCTCGGCGCACAGCCCGGCCAGGAAGGTCTCGACCCAGTCGAGGCTGCGCAGCGGCGGTCGCAGCCAGGGCGCCTCGGGAGGCCGGGACGCGACCAGCGGGAACGACTTGGGGTGGGCCAGCGCCACCCGGCGTACGCCGTGGGCCAGGCGCTGCAGGAAGTCCTGCCACCCGGCGGTCGGCGAGGCGAACACCTCCGGATCGGCGTGCATGTCGTAGAGCAGCACGTCCACCACGGCGTCGAGCAGCTCCTCCTTGCCGGGCACGTAGCGGTAGAGGGACATCGCCTCCACCCCGAGCCGGGTGCCGAGCCGCCGCATCGTGAGCGTCGGCAGCCCGGACTCCTCGATGTGGTCGAGCGCCGCGAGCACGATCCGTCGCCGGTCGAGCGGCACGCGGGCCGAGGGCGGGTCCTCGCCGAGCACGATCGCGGCGTCGGCGTCGGGGTGCCCGTCGGCGTCGGTCGAGGTGAGTGCTTCCTCGCCCGTCGTGGCGGCGTCGACGCCTTCGTCGGTGGGTGTGATGACGCGCTCCTCTCGTGGTGCTCCCACCGTACCGATCGACGACGGCCTGGTCGGGTGAGTGGGCCGCGCGCACCCGACCGCGCCACTCCGGCGGTGGCCTTTGCTTACGTTGTAAGGTGATGGTGGCTTACAACGTAATGGTCACCTATTGAGTTGACGGCCGAACCACCCGTGGGGCTGACATCCGTCGTCCCACTCCGACGCTCGGCCCCGGCCGAGCCGATGAAGGAGACGCACATGGGTCTGGCAGACAAGGCGAAGAACGCCGCGCAGGACGCCGCCGGCAAGGTCAAGGAGACCGTCGGCGACGTCACCGGCAACGACAAGCTCGAGGCCGAGGGCAAGGCCCAGCAGGCCGAGGCCTCGGTCAAGAAGACCGGCGAGGGCGTCAAGGACGCCTTCAAGGGCTAGGCATGGTCAAGCCGAAGCGCAACCTCTTCGCGCTGCTCGGCTGGGTGGTCTGGAAGCTGCTGTCCCTGTTCGGCGTCAAGGTCGCCAAGGACAAGCTCAGCCAGGACCGCCCCCGCGGCGGCCGGCGCCAGCGGGCCTGAGCGACGCAGGTGCTCACCGACCCGTCCGGTCGAGCGATCGGACGGGTCGGTGGGACCGCACCGTCCCGCCCGCCCTGTCGGCGGCGGCACCTACAGTCGTCGCCGATGACCCTGCACCTGCACCGCGCCCCGCGCACCGACCAGCTCGCCGACGCGCTCGGCGAGCTGCTGGCGGTGCCGCTGGCCGACCCCTTCGCCGAGGAGGTCGTGGTGGTGCCCGAGAAGGGCGTCGAGCGGTGGCTGGCGCAGCGGATGTCCCACCGCCTCGGGGTGGGCCCGCGCGGCGGTGACGGGGTCTGCGCCGGCGTCCGGTTCCTGCGGCCCGGGTCGCTGGTCTCCCTGCTGCTCGACCGCGAGCGCGACGACCCGTGGTCGCCCGACCGCCTCGTCTGGCCGTTGCTGGAGACCATCGACGCCTCGCTCGACGAGCCGTGGTGCGCGACGCTCGCGCGCCACCTCGGGCACGGGCTCACGGGTGACGACGCCGACCTGCGGCGCGACCGGCGCTACTCGGTGGCCCGCCGCCTGGCCGGCCTCTTCGCGTCGTACGCCGTGCAGCGGCCGAGCCTGGTCACCGACTGGCGCGAGGGTCGTCCGGGTGAGGTGGCCAGCGACGGGGCCGGCGGTGTCCTGCCCCACGACCTCGCGTGGCAGCCCGAGCTGTGGCGCCGGCTCGTGGCGCGGGTCGGCATCGAGGCGCCTGACCAACGGCACGCTCGCGCCGTCGCGGCGCTCGAGGCCGGGGGTGCGGGCCTCGACCTGCCCGCCCGGCTCTCGCTGTTCGGCCACACCCGGCTGCCCGTCACCGAGGTGGCGCTGCTCCGGGCGTTGGCCACCAGCCGCGACGTGCACCTCTGGCTGCCCCAGCCGTCGCCGGTCCTGTGGACCGCGCTGACCGGTCTGGGCGGCGTCATCCCCCGCGAGGAGGACCGGTCGGCCGACCTCGTCGGCCACCCGCTGCTCGCCTCGCTCGGGCGCGACACCCGCGAGCTGCGCCGCACCCTCGACCTCCCGGTCGCCGACGACGCGGTCGCCGAGGGGGAGGCGACGACGGGCACCCTGCTGAGCCTGCTCCAGCACGACCTGCGTGCCAACCACGCGCCCACGCCCGACGAGCGGGCCGTACGCCGCCACGACCCGGCCGACCGCAGCCTCCAGGTGCACGCCTGCCACGGCCCGGCCCGCCAGGTCGACGTGCTGCGCGAGGTGCTGGTCGGGCTGCTCGCCGACGACGAGACGCTCCAGCCGCGCGACATCCTGGTGATGTGTCCCGACATCGAGACGTTCGCCCCGCTGATCTCGGCGGGCTTCGGGCTCGAGGACGTCGTCTCCGGCGACGACGGACACCCGGCCCACCGGCTGCGCGTACGGCTCGCCGACCGGGCCCTGACCAGCACCAACTCGCTCCTCGCGGTCGCCGCCGACCTGGTCGCGCTGGCCGGGGGGCGGGTGACGGCCTCCGACGTCCTCGACCTGGCCAGCACCCCCACCGTGCGGCTGCGGTTCGGCTTCTCCGACGACGACCTCGACCGGATCACCCGGTGGGTGGGCCAGGCCGGCATCCGCTGGGGCATCGACGCCGCGCAGCGCGGCCGGTTCTCGATGGACCGCTTCGAGCACAACACCTGGCGCAGCGGACTCGACCGCATCCTGCTCGGCGTCGTGATGAGCGGTGACGACCACCGCCACCTCGGTCGGGGCCTCCCCGTCGACGACGTCGGCAGCTCCGAGGTCGACCTGGCCGGCCGGCTGGCCGAGCTCGTCGACCGGCTCGCCCGCTGCCTCGACGGGCTGGCGGCCGCGGTCGACGTGGCCCAGTGGATGGCGGTGCTCACCGAGGGCACCCGGGGCCTGACCGACGTCCCGACCGACGACGCCTGGCAGGTGCCCCAGCTCGAGCGCGAGCTCGCCCGCGCCGCCGGCGACGGCCACGGCACCCCCGGCGTACCCCTGCGGCTGGCCGACGTGCGCGCCCTGCTCGACGCGCGGCTGGGTGGTCGGCCGACACGGGCCAACTTCCGCACCGGCACGCTCACCGTCTGCACGATGACGCCGATGCGCTCCGTGCCCCACCGGGTCGTGTGCCTCGTGGGCCTCGACGACGGCGTCTTCCCCCGGCTGACGACTCCCGACGGCGACGACGTGCTGGCCCGCCGGCCGCTGACGGGCGAGCGCGACGTGCGCAGCGAGGACCGCCAGCTGCTGCTCGACGCGGTCCTCGCCGCCACCGACAAGGTCGTGATCACCTACACCGGCGCCAACGAGCACTCGGGGGCGAGCCGTCCGCCGGCCACCCCGCTCGGCGAGATCCTCGACGCCGCCGACCGCACCACCGCCGCGCCGGTGCGCGACGACGTGCTCACCCACCACCCGCTGCAGCCCTACGACGCCCGCAACCTGCTGCCCGGCGAGCTCATCAGCGGCGAGGCCGGGCGCCCGTTCAGCTTCGACCGGGCCGCGCTCGCGGGCGCCCGGGCCGCGGTGGCCGAGCGGGTCCCGCCTCCGCCGCTGCTGACCGGGCTGCTCGAGCCGGCGCCGGTCGGCGACGTCTCGCTCGCCGACCTCAAGGCGTTCTTCGCCCACCCGGTGCGGTCCTTCCTGCGCCAGCGGCTCGACGTCTCCACACCGCTGGCCCCCGACGAGGTCGGCGACGCCATCCCGATCGAGCTCGACGCCCTCGAACGCTGGGGGATCGGCGACCGGCTGCTGGGCGAGCTGCTCGCCGGCCACGACGCCGAGGCCGTGATGCTCGCCGAGCAGCTGCGCGGATCGCTGCCGCCGTTCCACCTCGGCGTCGGGTCGCTGCAGGAGGCCGTCGGTGAGTGCCAGCGACTGCTCACCCGCACCGCCGACCTGCGCACCGGCACCCCGCGCACCCTCGACGTCGACGTCGACCTCGGCGGCGGGCGCCGGCTCTCCGGCACCGTCTCCGGCGTCTACGGCTCGCGGCTGTTCTCGCTCGGCTACTCCCGGCTCAAGCCCCGGCAGCGGCTCCACTCGTGGATCGACCTGCTCGCGCTCAGCGCCGCGCGCCCCGACGAGTCGTTCACCGCCCACGCCGTGGGCCGTGAGAAGGCCGGCCCGCGCCGGGCCCTCGCGGGCCCGCTCGACCACCGCGCCACCGGGTGGCTCCGCGACCTGGTCGAGCTGCGCGACCTGGGCCTGCGCGCGCCGCTGCCGCTGCCCGTCGCGACCGCCGCCGCCTGGGCCGAGGGACACGTCCGCGAGCAGGTCGGCGAGGACGTGTCGGCCGACGCGCTGGCCCGCCGCGCCTGGGAGACCGACCCCTACAACACCTTCGGCATCGAGGGCGAGGACGCCGACGCCTACCACCGCCGTGCCTTCGGCGACGACGCGCCGCTGTCGGTGCTTCTCGACGCCGGTCTGGCCGAGCACGCCTGGCGGGTCTGGGCGCCGCTGCTCACCGGTGCCGAGAAGGTCGGGCCCCTCTAGTGGATCCCTTCGACGTCACCGCCCCGCTCCCCGGCCCCGGCACCACCCTGCTCGAGGCCAGCGCCGGCACCGGCAAGACCTGGACCATCGGCGCGCTGGTCACCCGCTACGTCGCCGAAGGCGTCGCACGGCTCGACGAGATGCTCGTGGTGACCTTCGGACGCGCCGCGAGCCAGGAGCTGCGCGAGCGGGTCCGTGCCCAGCTCGTCGAGGCCGAGCGGCTGCTGGCCGGCGACCCCGACACCCGTCCCGACGGCTCCGACCTCCTGGCCTGGCTCGACCGCGGCAACCACGCCGATCGCGCGAAGCGGCACCGCCTCGTGGTCGAGGCCCTCGCCGGGTTCGACGCCGCCACGATCGCCACCACCCACCAGTTCTGCTCGCTGGTGCTCGGCTCCCTCGGCGTCGCCGGCGACACCGACTCGCGGGCCACGCTCGTCGAGGACCTCGACGACCTGGTCCGCGAGGTCGTCGACGACCTCTACCTGCGCGCCTTCGCGCTCGCCGACGGACCGCCGGCGTTCACCCACGCCGAGGCGATGGCCATCGCCCGGGCGGCGGTCGGCGACCCGCAGGCCCGCCTCGAGCCCGCGGGCGAGGACCGCTCGACCCCCGCCGGGCGCAAGGTCTCCTTCGCCCTCAAGGTCCGCGACGAGATCGAGGCCCGCAAGCGCCGGCTCGGTGTCCTGTCCTACGACGACCTGCTCAGCCAGCTCGCCGACGCCCTCGAGGCCGACGACTCACCGGCCCGCACGCGCATGCGCGAGCGGTGGTCGATCGTGCTCGTCGACGAGTTCCAGGACACCGACCCGGTGCAGTGGAAGGTCCTCCACCGCGCGTTCGGCAGCCTCCCCGACGATCCCGACCGGGGGGCCCGGATGGTCCTGATCGGCGACCCCAAGCAGGCGATCTACGCCTTCCGCGGGGGCGACGTCACGACCTACCTCGACGCCGCGGCCACCGCGACCACCCAGCAGACCCTGGCGGTCAACTGGCGCAGCGACGCCGGCCTGCTCGCCGCCTTCCAGGAGCTCCTGGTCGGGGCCCGGCTCGGCCACGCGCGCATCGAGGTCCGCCCCGTGAGCGCCCACCACCAGGAGGGCCGGCTGCGCGGGGCCCCGGTCGCGGCGCCGCTGCGGATGCGCGTCGTGCGCCGCGAGACCTTCGGCAAGGGCCCGCGCGCCTCCCTCCCCGTGGCCGACGTGCGCCCCCACGTCGCGCGCGACCTCGCCCTCGACGTACGCCGGCTGCTCGGCTCGAAGCCGACGTTCGACGGCCGGCCGCTCGAGCCCCGCGACGTCGCGGTCATCTGCTACCGCCACGCCGACCTCGCGGCGTCGCAGCGCGCGCTGCACGCGGTCGGGGTGCCGGCGGTGATCGCCGGCGGCGGCAGCGTCTTCGCCACGCCCGCCGCGGTCGAGTGGCTCACCCTGCTCGAGGCCCTCGAGCAGCCGCACCGCAGCTCCCGGGTGCGGGCCGCGGCGCTGACCTGCTTCGTCGGCCACACCGCGCGCGACCTCGCCGGGGGCGGCGACGGGCTGACCGACGAGGTCGCCGAGACGCTGCGGCACTGGGTCGAGGTCGTCGAGCGGCGCGGGGTCGCCGCCGTGCTCGAGGCCGCCTCGGCCGGCGGCCTGCCCGCTCGGGTGCTGGGCGAGGTCGGCGGCGAGCGCCGGCTGACCGACCTGCGCCACATCGGCGAGGCGCTCCACGAGGTCGCCCAGGGCGACCGGCTCGGGCTGGTCTCGTTGCTCGCCTGGCTGCGCGGCCAGGTCGCCGAGGGACGGGCCGGGCGCGGTACCGAGCGCACCCGCCGCCTCGACTCCGACGCGGCCGCCGTCCAGCTGGTGACGATCCACGCCAGCAAGGGGCTGGAATACCCCGTCGTCTACCTCCCCGCCCTCGCCGACCGCCACGTCCCCAAGCCGAGCCGCCCGCTGTTCCACGACGCCGACGGCGAGCGCTGCCTCGACGTGGGTGGCGGGGGAGCCGACTGGGGCGACCACGTCCGTCGGTGGGCCGACGAGGAGGCCGGCGAGTGGTTGCGGCTGCTCTACGTCGCGATCACCCGTGCCCAGTCGCAGGTCGTCTGCTGGTGGGCGCCCACCAAGAACGCCGTCGCCTCGCCACTCCACCGGCTGCTGATGCGTGCCGCCGGCGACGCCGAGGTGCCCGACGCCCCGCCGGTGCCGCCCGACGACGAGGTCGTCGCCCTGTTCGGCCGGTGGCGCGACCGCGGCGGGCCCTCGCCCGAGCCGGCCACCTGGGTCGACCCGGGAGCCGACCCGCCGAGCGAGCCGACGCCTGGGCTCGACGTACGCCGCTTCGGCCGCGAGGTCGACACCACCTGGCGGCGCACCTCCTACTCCGCGCTGAGCAACGTCGAGGTCGCCGTGGCCCCGGGCGTCGGCAGCGAGCCCGAGGTCACGGCCAAGGACGACGAGGGCGTCGAGGCGCTGCCCGAGGCCGACGGTGCGGGGGTCGGCGACGACGTGCCGTCCCCCATGGCCGAGCTGCCCGCGAGCGCCACGTTCGGGTCACTGGTCCACGCCGTGCTCGAGCACGCCGACCCCGATGCGGCCGACTGGCGGGCCGAGCTGCTCGGCCACGTCACCGAGCAACTGGTCCGGTGGCCGGTCGACCTCGACCCCGAGCGGCTGGTCGACGCGCTCGTCGCCGCCTGCGACACCCCGCTCGGGCCGGCCGTCGAGGGTCGCTCGCTGCGCCAGGTGTCGCTGCGCGACCGGCTCCGCGAGCTCGACTTCGAGCTCCCGCTCGCCGGCGGCGACCTCGCGGCCGACGACAGCGGCACCACCCTCGGCGACCTCGCCCCGCTGCTGCGCGCCCACCTGCCCGAGGCCGACCCCGTCCGTGGCTACGCCGACGCGCTCGAGGTCCCGGCGCTGGGCGGGCAGAGCCTGCGCGGCTACCTCACCGGCTCGGTCGACGTGGTGCTCCGGGTCGGCACCGCCGCCGACCCGACCTACCTGATCGTCGACTACAAGACCAACTGGCTCGGCCCCCGCGACGAGCCGCTCACCGCCCACGCCTACCGCCCCGAGGCGCTCGACGCGGCGATGGGCCACTCCGACTACCCCCTGCAGGCGTTGCTCTACGCCGTGGTCCTCCACCGGTTCCTCCGCTGGCGCCAGCCCGGCTACGACCCCGAGCGCCACCTGGGCGGGGTGCTCTACCTCTACCTGCGTGGCCTGTGCGGCCCCGAGACCCCGGTGGTCGACGGGCAGCCGTGCGGGGTGTTCGTGTGGCGTCCGCCCGTGGCGTTGCTCGAGGCCGTGTCCGACCTGCTCGACGGGAGCGTGCGATGACGACCAGCCTCCCCGAGCCCTGGCCCGACCACGACCGCCGGCTCGCCGCCGGGGCGACCGGCCTGCTCGCGGCCTTCAACGCCGCCGGCGTGCTCGAGGCCGGTGACGTCCACGTGGCGGCCCGCGTCGGCGACCTCGGCGGCGAGCCCGACGAGCGGGTGCTGCTCGCCGTGGCGCTGGCCGTGCGCGGGGTGCGCCACGGCTCGGTCTGCGTCGACCTCACCACGGTGGCCGACCTCGCCGGCGACCTGCCCTGGCCCGAGCCCGCGGGATGGGTCGCGGCGGTGGCCGCCTCGCCCCTGGTCGCCGCGGGTGTGGTGCACCTGGAGGCCACGCTCGTCTACCTCGACCGCTACCACCGCCTCGAGCTGCAGGTCTGCGACGACCTGCTCACCCGGCTCGACGCGACCGCGCCCGCGGTCGACGAGGCCGCGCTCGAGGCCGCGCTGGCGCGGGTCCGCGGCGAGCACTTCAGTCCCGAGCAGGAGCGGGCGGCCGTCCAGGCCGTGCGGCAGACGACGACCGTCCTCACCGGTGGCCCCGGCACCGGCAAGACCACCACCGTCGCGCGGATGCTCGTGCTCCTCGCCGACCAGGCCCGGGTGCGCGGTGAGCGGCTGTCGATCGCGCTCGCCGCGCCCACCGGCAAGGCCGCGACCCGACTGCAGGAGGCCGTCCTCGGCGAGCTGACCCGCCTCGACCCCGCCGACCGCGACCTCGTCGGCCGTCCCGAGGCGCTCACGCTCCACCGCCTGCTGGGGTGGCGACCCGACAACACCACCCGGTTCCGCCACGACCGCCACAACCGGCTCAAGTACGACCTCGTCGTCGTCGACGAGTGCTCCATGGTCGAGCTGACCATGATGGGCCGGCTGCTCGAGGCGGTGCGTCCCCAGTCGCGGCTGGTACTGGTGGGTGACCGCTACCAGCTCACGCCCGTCGGCGCCGGGGCCGTGCTGTCAGACGTCGTCACCGGCTACGAGGACGCCGTCGACTCGCCGGTGGCCTCCCTGACCGAGAACCACCGCTCGACCCCCGACATCAAGGCCCTCGCCGCCGCGCTGCGCGAGGGCGACCCCGACGAGGTCGTGGCCGTGCTGCGCCGAGGCGGCCCCGAGGTCGAGTTCGTCGAGACCGACGACCCGGGCCCCGCGCTCCACGACGACGCCCTCGCCTCGGCGCTGGCGACCCGCCACGCGGCCGAGGCCGGCGACGCCCGAGCCGCCCTGGCCGCCCTCGACCGGCACCGGCTGCTGTGCGCCCATCGCGAGGGCCCCTACGGCGTACGCCACTGGAACCGGCAGGTCGAGCGCTGGCTCGCCGAGGCGACCGGCGTCCCGATCTACGGCGAGTGGTACGTCGGACGCCCGATCCTGGTGACCAGCAACGACTACGCCCTCGAGGTCTACAACGGCGAGACCGGCGCCGCCGTGCTCGGGCCCGACGGTCGGCTGCGTGCCTGGGTGTCCGGCTCCGAGCGGCTGCGCGACTACGCCCCCGGGCGCCTCGACGCCGTCGAGACGATGCACGCCATGACCATCCACAAGAGCCAGGGCAGCCAGGCCGAGCGCGTCACGGTGCTGCTGCCCGACGCGTCGTCGCGGCTGCTGACGCGTGAGCTGTTCTACACCGCGGTCACCCGCGCCCAGGAGCACGTGCGGGTGGTCGGCTCCGAGGCCGCGGTGCGCGCCGCCGTACGCCAGCAGGCCCAGCGTGCGTCGGGCCTGTCGGCTCGGCTCTCGCGGGCCCAGACGACCGACCGCCACGCGGACCAGCGCAACAGCGGCGAAACCGACGGCGGTTAGGGTCAGGAGATGCCGTTCCTGCTGCGTGTCGAGCTGCCCGACGTCCCGGGGTCCCTGGGACGGCTGGCGACGGCGATCGGTGAGGCGGGCGGCGACATCGAGGCCATCGAGATCGTCGAGAAGCGTCTCGACGGCACCGCCCTCGACGACGTCCTGCTCGACACCGAGCCCGGCATCATGCCCGACTCGATCGTCTCGGCCTGCAACGGCCTCGACGGCGTCCGGGTGGTGTGGATCAGCCGCTACGCCTCGGGCGGGCTGGTCCTCGACCTCGAGGCCGTCGAGGAGCTGACCTCCGAGCCCGACAACGCCCTCGACAAGCTGGTCGAGCTGCTGCCGCGCACCTTCCGCGTCGACTGGGCCGCGCGCCTGCACCGCGGCAAGGGCACGGTGCACCGCACCGGCGCCGCCCCCGACGACCTGCAGTTCGTCGAGATCGAGCGGCCCATGCGCCTCGAGGTCGACGACGGCACCGCCGGCGAGACCCTCCACGCCGGGGCCCGGGTCGACGGCAACGAGATCGTCATCGTCGCCCGCCGCGGCGGCCCCGAGTTCCTCGACTCCGAGGTCGCCCGCCTGGGCCACCTCGCCGGCCTCGCCGCCTCGATCTCCCGCGGCTGAGGCCTGACCCGGGGTTGTTACCGACCGTTCGGACTGCTGGCATGCGCTTCAACGCGCAGGCCAGAAGTCCGAACGGTCAGTAACAACCGGGCCGGTCAGAGCCGCTCGAGCAGGAAGACCGGGATCTCGCGGTCGGTCTTCTCCTGGTACTCCGCGTAGGGGGAGTACTGCGCCACGCACCGCTCCCACCACTCGGCCCGCTCCTCGCCCTCGGCGACCCGGGCGCGGTAGGTGTGGGGCTCGGGGCCGTCCTGCAGCTCGACCTCGGGGTGGGCGATGAAGTTGTGGTACCAGGTGGGGTGCTCCGGGTCGCCGCCCTTGCTGGCGACGGCGGCGTAGACGCCGTCCTTCTCGACCCGCATCACGGGGTTCTTGCGGAGCTTGCCGGACTTCACGCCCTTCGACGTGATGACCACGATGGGCCACTCGGGGTGGTCCGGGAGGGTGTTGGCCTCGCGGCCCCCGGTGGCCTCGTAGGTCTCCACCTGGTTGCGGACCCACTCGCTGGGGCTGGGCTCGTACTCGCCTTCAAGAGTCATGCCGCCCACAACACCAGGTCGGCGGGCCGGATTCCACCCCCGCTACGGTGCAGAGCATGAGCGCCATCGAGGGTGTGTCCCAGACGTTCGACCCGGGGGCGTGGGACGTCGTCCCCGGTTTCGAGGACCTCACCGACCTGACCTACCACCGTGCCAAGGCGCACGGCACGGTCCGGATCGCCTTCGACCGCCCCGACGTCCTCAACGCGTTCCGGCCGCACACCGTCGACGAGCTGCTGCGCGTCCTCGAGCACGCGCGGATCTCGTCCGACGTCGGCTGCGTCCTCCTCACCGGCAACGGCCCGAGCGACAAGAACGGCAAGTGGGCGTTCTGCACCGGCGGCGACCAGCGAATCCGCGGCCGCACGGGCTACCAGTACGCCGAGGGCGAGACCGCCGACACCGTCGACAAGGCCAAGCTCGGCCGGCTGCACATCCTGGAGTGCCAGCGGCTGATCCGCTTCATGCCCAAGGTCGTCGTCTGCGTCGTGCCCGGCTGGACCGCCGGCGGCGGCCACTCGCTGCACGTCGTGTGCGACCTGACGATCGCCAGCGCCGAGGAGGCACGGTTCAAGCAGACCGACGCCGACGTGGGGTCCTTCGACGGCGGGTTCGGGTCGGCGTACCTCGCGCGCCAGGTCGGCCAGAAGTTCGCCCGCGAGATCTTCTTCCTCGGCCAGGAGTACTCCGCGGAGGACGGCGTCCGGATGGGCGCGGTCAACAAGGCCGTCCCGCACGCCGAGCTCGAGGCGACCGCGCTGGAGTGGGGCCGGCTCATCAACGGCAAGTCCCCGACCGCGCAGCGGATGCTGAAGTACTCCTTCAACCTGATCGACGACGGCCTGGTCGGCCAGCAGCTGTTCGCCGGCGAGACCACCCGCCTGGCCTACATGACCGACGAGGCCGCCGAGGGGCGCGACCAGTTCCTGGAGAAGCGCGACCCGGACTGGTCCGAGTACCCCTGGTACTACTGAGTCAGCCTGTCGTCCCAGGTCCGAGCACTGTGACGGACTCTCGCCCGTTCGCCGGGCAAGGGCGGCGCGATCAGTCGAAGGCGATCTCGGGGGTGCGGCAGATGAGCAGTCGCCGGACCTTGTCGTCCAGGACCTGAGCGGTGGCGTTGAAGCTGGCCTCGAAGGCGCCGTCGCGGGTGGTCTTGCCCAGGACCAGCTCGGTCCCGTCCACCTCGGAGCCGACCAGGAGATGGTGGACCAGGGTGCTCTTCTCCCGCTGCGCGAGGTAGCCCACCAGGCCGCCGCGATCGCCCACGAACTCGGCAGACCGTCCGGCGCCTGTCGAGAACTGCACGGACATGACGAAGTCGTCGGTGATCATGTCGAGGACCTCGTCGGGGGTGTCGGAGTCCATGGCTGCGAACCAGCGCCCCAGCATCGGTGTCGTCATGCGTCGACCTCCCGGTCGGTGGAGCTGTCGGTGAGGCTGTCGGCGCCCTCCAGGAGGAAGAGCTCGGTGTCGAACGAGACGTGGTAGGCGGCGATGAGGCCGTCGGGGTCGACCCGCACTCCCGCCAGGAAGTGGCCGGTCGTGCGGGTCCCGTCGTCGACCACCGCGCCGTAGACCGTCTCGAGGTCGCCATCGGCTGACGCGCGGAGGGCGTCGTGACGGCGTACGACGTCGCCACGGCCGGTGAGGTAGCCGATCAGCTCCTCGCGGGTCGATCCGCGGCGGACACCGGCCGGGAGATGGATGGCGAAGGCGACTCTGGGGTGGAGCATCGAGGACGCCTCGTCGAGATCGCCGCGGTCGATGGCGGCGTAGTAGCGGGTCAGGTGAAGCTGGTCATGAATCACGAACTGAATCTAGTTCAGGTTCACTGGGCTGTCCACGGTGGGCCCGTCGCGGATCGGCGGAACTCCTAGCCAACCGAATCGGGACTTGTGGTTGCGATCACACGACGTAGTCCCTAAACTGAACTCACGTCAATTTCGCCCGAAGGGTCGGGCGTTCCCGGTGCGGCGTAGAACGCAGGAGGAACCCCGTGGACCAGCTCCTCATCACGATCGTCAGCGGCCTGGCCAACGGAGCCGTCTACGGCCTGGTGGGTCTCGGCCTCGTCATCGTGTTCAGGTCGACCGACGTCATGAACTTCGCCATGGCGTCGATGGCGACCATGGCGGCCTACGTCGCCCTCTCGCTCAACGGTGCCGGTCTCGTCCTGGTGCTGGCCCTGGTGGCCGGTGTCGGGTTCGCCGCCGTCAGTGGTCTGGTGGTGAGGGAGGTGCTCATCCGCCCCCTCGGCGAGGGCCGCCTGTTCGCCGCCCTCGTGGTGACCATGGGGTTCTCGCTCATCGTCGAGCACTTCGTCAGCACCCGCTGGAGCGAGCAGCCGCGGTCCTTCCCGCGGGTAGTGGACGGGACCCTGCAGATCGGCAGCTCGCGGCTCGCGACCCAGGACCTCGTGGTCATCGTGGTCGCCGGGGTCGCGATGGCGGCCGTGGCGTTCCTCTTCACCCGCACGCCCCTGGGCTCGGCGATGCGGGCGGTCGCGGAGTCCGCGGACACGGCCAAGGTGCTCGGGGTCGATGCCCACAAGGTGGCCCGCATCGCCTGGATGCTGGGGCTCGCGCTCGCTACGCTCGGCATCCTGCTCTACGCCCCCAAGACCGGCCTGACCCCGGTCGTGATGGCCCCGGTGCTCTTCCGGGCCTTCGCAGGCATCTTCTTGGGAGGACTGACCAGCATGACCGGGGCGGTCGTCGGCGGACTCATCATCGGCGTCCTGGACAACCTCGCCGCGTCGTACGTCTCAGCGAGCTTCCGCGACACGTTCGTCTTCTCCATCGCCGTCCTGGTCCTGCTGGTTCGTCCGCAGGGCATCTTCGGACGCCAGATCTTCGAGAGGGTGTGATCGCTGATGTCCAGTGCCTCCACCTCCACCTCCACCTCCACCTCCGACCTCACCCCTATCGGATCGGCTCCGCCGCCCGGGTCCTCGCGCCGGCCGGCCGGCCGGCGTGCGCTCGACCCGCGCTGGGTGCGCGCCTGGCTGCTCGCCCGCGTGGTCGCCGGCCCGCTGGCCGCGATCGTCGTGATCGTGATGATGCAGTCGGGAGCCATCCCGCTCTACTACACGTTCACGGTCGCGCTCGCCGCGGTCTACGGGATCCTGGTCCTCTCGCTCAGCCTGCTCGCCCACTGGGGCGGCGTCTGGTCGATCGGCCACCCAGCGCTGCTCGCAGTGGGGGCCTACTCCGCGGCCTGGGGCAGCGGTCATGGGTGGAGCCTCGAGGTGACGGCGCTGTTCGCGATGGTGGTCTGCGCGGCGTTCGGAGCGTTCCTCGGGTTCGCCGGATCGCGGTTCTCGGTGCTCTACATCGCGCTGCTCACCCTGGCGTTCGCGCTGGTCGCCCTCGAGGTCATCAACGTGTGGAAGGAGGTCACCAACGGCGACCAGGGCGTCCCGATCTTTCAGTTCTCGAGCACGTTCGGCGAGGTCTTCGCCGCTGACGAGACGGCGCTGTCCATCGTCGTCGCGGTCTTCGGCGTGACGCTGGCCGTCGCCGAGCTCGTGCGTCGTACGGCGGTCCGGATGCGGTTCGTCGCCTCCAAGACCCACCCCCTGGCGGCTCGGACGGTCGGGATCGCCCCCGAGATGCAGTCTGCTCTCGTGTTCGCAGGCAGCGCCGCTGCCGCCGGGCTCGGCGGCGTGATGCTCGGGCTGGTCTCCGGGTTCGCCAGCCCCGAGTCGTTCTCCCTCGTGCTGGCGGTCAACCTCATCGCCGCCACCGTCCTCGGCGGCACCGGCAGCCTCATCGGTGCGGTCGTCGGGGGCGCGTTCCTGGCCTGGGCGCCGAGCATCGCCGACGGTGTGGGCGTCGACCAGCCCTACCTGGTGGGTGCCCTGCTCATCCTCGTCCTGATCTTCCTGCCCGAGGGTGTCGTGCCCACGATCGCCTCCCGGCTCGACCGGCTCACCGGCTGGACCGAGCGGCTGCGCCAAGCAGCGCTCGCGGGACAGGACCTCTCCGCCGAGCTCGTCGAGACCGAGGTCGCCGCGCGCGACGACCGGGTCGGGGCCACGGAGGCGGGCGAGCGTGCCCGGCTTCTCGAGGTGCGCGGCCTCGGCGTCCGCTATGGCGGCCTCCAGGCGGTCGAGGACGTCGACCTCGAGCTCCACCCCGGCGAGGTGCTCGCCATCATCGGTCCCAACGGTGCCGGCAAGACGACCTTCGTCAACGCCCTGTCCGGTCTGACCGGGGGCGGCAAGATCGTCGGCAGCATGACGTACGACGGAAGCCTCGAGCTGCGTGGTCGCCGCGCCACGCGCCGCCGACGCATGGGGCTTGCCCGGACCTTCCAGCACGCCGAGCTCTTCGACGAGCTCACCGTCATCGAGAACGTCCTCGTGGTCAACCGCCGCATCGGTCGGTCCGACCGCGCCCACGCCTACCGACTGCTGAGCTCGGTCGGCCTGGCCGAGGTCGCGCACCGGCTGCCCTCCGAGCTGCCGTTCGGCCTGCAGAAGCGGGTCGACCTGGCTCGGGCGATCGCCGAGTCGCCCCGCATGATCGTCCTGGACGAGCCCTTCGGCGGCCTCGACGCCGACGAGCGGGAGGTGCTGGCCGGTCACATCCGCCGGCTGCGTGCCCGAGGCACCTCCGTCATCATCATCGACCACGTCCTCGAGGACCTGTTCGCGGTTGCCGACCGCGTGGTGGCCTTCGACTTCGGACGTCTCGTCGCCGAGGGGACCCCCGAGACCGTGCTCCAGGACCCGGTCGTGCGTAAGTCCTACCTCGGCGAGATCGATGGCCGGTCGACGGCCCCGGCTCCCGGATCATCGGGCGAGCTCGTCGTCCGGCTCGCCGGCGTCGCCCACCACTACGGCGGCGTCCGTGCGCTCGAGGGCGTCGACGTCGACCTCCACGCCGGTGCCGTCCTGGGCATCGTCGGAGCCAACGGGGCCGGCAAGAGCACGCTGGGACGCATTCTCCACGGCTCCCTGCGGCCGTCGGACGGCACGCGGACCGAGCCGGGCAAGCCGTCGATCAGCCTGGTCCCCGAGGGGCGGGCGCTGTTCAAGACGCTGTCGGTCCGCGAGAACCTCGAGGTCGCGGCCTACGCCGCCGGCGTCCGGGGCAGCGAGCTGCGCCGTCGGCTCACCGAGACCACCGCGCTCCTGCCGGAGCGGGTCCGCACCCGCATGGAGATCTCCGCTGGCTCTTTGTCGGGTGGCGAGCAACAGCTGGTCGCGATCGCCCGCGCCCTCATCGCTGAGCCAGAGGTGCTCATCCTCGACGAGCCCGCGCTCGGGCTCTCGCCGGTCATGGTGCAAGAGGTCTACGGGCAGATCGAGGCGCTCGCCGCCCGCGGCATCACCACCGTGCTCCTCGACCAGTCCCTGAACCGTGCGCTCCAGTCGTGCTCGGAGGTGCTGGTGCTGCGCCAAGGTGCGGTCGTCGCCCGCGGCAGCGCAGCGGAGCCCGGGTTCGAGGCGCGTGCCGAGGAGGCCTACTTCGGCGACGAGACCCCCGTCGAGACCACCCACGAGGAGAGTCCGTGACCACGACCGCGGTGGCCTGGCCCGACGCCGGACCGGACGTGCTGGCGCCGGTCGCCGAGCACGATGACCTACGGGCCGTGGCCCGTGCGATCCTGGGCAAGCACGCCACGATCGACCAGGTCCGCGCGAGCGTCGAGACCGGCGGGCCGAGCGGCCCGGGCCCAGCATGGGGATCGCTGACCGCCGAGCTGGGCATCGCCTCGATCGCGGTTCCCGAGCACCTGGGTGGAGCCGGGTACGGCGCGCGCGAGCTCGGCGTCGTGCTCGAGGAGACCGGCGGTCACCTGGTCCCGGACCCCGTCCTCTCGTCCGCGGTGCTCGGCACCCAGGCCCTCACGCTCGCCGACGACCCGACGAGGGTCGCGTCCCTGCTCGCCGACGTCGCACGGGGCGACCGCCTCGTCACGGTGTGGTTCGGTCCAGCCGATGCGGTGACGGCCGAGCCCGCCGATGACGGCTGGCGTGCCTCCGGCCGTCTCGATCGCGTCCTGCACGGGGGGACCGTCGACCACGTCGTCGTCCGTGCGGCCACGGTGGAGGGGACCGTCCTGCTGGTCGTTGACGTGTCAGGCGACCGCACGGAGAGGAGGGTCGTCGACCTCACCCGCTCCCAGGCCGACCTCGACCTGTCCGCGGCGCCCGCGCGGCTGGTGGTGGGCCCGCGCCATCACGCCGCTGCCTGGTCACGGCTCGAGGCCCTGCGCGACGTCGCAGTCGCGGCCGAGCACACCGGGATCGTCACGCACCTGCTGGCCATGACGGTCGACTACGTCGGCACACGCGAGCAGTTCGGTCGCCCGATCGGCTCCTTCCAGGCGATCAAGCACCGCCTGGCCGACGTCCTGGTCGATCGCGAGCGATGCTGCTCGGCCTCCCGCTACGCCGCTGCCGTCCTCGACGCCGATCCCGCCGCGGCCGCGGTCCCGGCTGCGGTGGCAGCAGCGGTCTGCAGCGAGGCCGTGGTGCGGACCGCCCACGAGGCGATCCAGCTGCACGGCGGCATCGGCTTCACGTGGGAGCACCCAGCGCACCTCTACCTGCGCCGGGCCCTCGGCGACGAGGGGCTGTTCGGGTCCGCCCGCGACCACCGGTCCCGGCTCGCGTCGCTGCTCGACCTCTGAGTCAGGTGGTCGGCGTCCGGATCGCTGCGGCGGTGGCGGCGGCCGCGAGCCCGAACACCAGGGCCGAGGCGATGCCGCCGGCGTACGCGCGGTTCCAGAGCCCGCCTGCGTCGGACCCGGCGCAGAGCAGGCCCGGCACGGGTTCGCCGCCCTCGCCCAGCACGCGTGCCCGGTCATCGATCCGGATGCCGTGGAACGGGAAGGTGATCGCTGGGACGCACTCGATGACGTACCACGGGCCCTCGTCCAGGGGTGCCGGATCGTGCGTGCGAGCCGGGTCGTGCGCGCCTGTCGTGGCCGCGGCGTTGAACGCGCGCACGGCCGTGGCGACGGCCTGGCCGTCGTAGCCCCACTCCTCGGGGAGGTACGCGAGGTCGTCGAGGTCCTCGGCCAGGCCGACGCGGCCCCCGCGGCGGCTGGCCAGGGCGAACTTGTCGACGCTCACGGCGCCCTCCACGTACGAGCCGACGATCCAGTCTCGGAAGACCCGGGCGTCGGCGACGAGCAGACCCCGGCCCTCAGGCTGCTCGAGCAGCGCCATGGTCGTCAGGTGGTCGCCGAGCGTCTCGTCGGTGAACCTCTCGTTGTCGAGGTTGAACAGCACGGCGTGCTCGCTGTAGTAGAGCGAGAGGTCGACGTAGTCGGCGGGGTCCTGGAACGGCACCCCGCTGGGCACGAGGTGGCCGTAGAAGCCGGCGTCCTCAGCGCTGGTGGCCGCACCCACCGCCGTCGCGAGACGGTAGCCACCGCCGTTGCTGGTGGCGCCGGAGCGAAGGGGCATCGCCGAGGCGCGCGGGTGCACGTGAGTCTCGAGCAGCTCGCGATCGGCCTGGAACCCGCCAGTGGCGAGTAGCGCGGCCCGCGACCTCACGTCCTGCGACGAACCGTCGGCGAGCACGAGGCGGGCGCCGGTGACGCCCGCCTCGTCGCCGATGAGCTCGGTCGCACGGGCCCGGAGCAGCACAGTGTGGCCTGCGTTGGTCACACGGCGGCGGCAGGTGTCGACGTAGTGGTTGGTGTCGAACCGGTGACCGCGGCCGAAGCCGAGGATCGGTACGGCGTCGTGGCAGGTCACCCCGACCGACCGGATCCAGGCGACGCCCTCGGCGAAGTGGTCCACCAAGGCCGTCCGCAAGGCGGGGTCGCCGTCCGGATCGACCTGCTCCATCGTTCCATGGTCGGGCGCGGTCCAGGCGTAGCCCGCGAAGCGGGCGTTGCCGCCGACGGCGTCGCCCGACTCGACGACCAGGACGCTCAGCCCGTCCTGGACCGCGCGAGCCGCAGCGGTGAGGCCGGCCATGCCGCCTCCGATCACCAACAGGTCCACGGCTTCTGACTGCATGGCACGCCCTTCGCTCGTCGTGTGTCGACCGTTACATTAAACTAAACTCACTTCAGGTTCGACGTTGACCGGTTCTCCCCAATGACTCATACTGAATTGAATCCAGTTCGAATGACGAAGGAGCTCCACCGTGATTGAGACCGACCACATCACTCTCGAGAAGGACGGCGACGTCGCGCGGGTCTGGCTGAACCGCCCGCACAAGAAGAACGCCGTCACCGTGGAGCTGCTGCACCGCCTCGACGAGATCATCGTCGAGGTCGACGAGGATCCCGACCTCAAGGTCCTGGTCCTGCGTGGCCGCGGCGGCACGTTCTGCTCGGGCTTCGACCTCGACGAGCTGCTCGCCGACTACATCGGCAGCTCCATGGCGATGGAGGTCGCCATCCTGTCGGCCAAGGTCTGCGACCGGCTCTACTCGATGAAGACTCCCTCGGTCGCGGTTCTCGAGGGCTACGTCACCGCCGGTGGCTTCGAGCTGATGATCTCGTGTGACTTCGCCGTGTCGGCCGACGACGCGAAGATCGGCGACTTCCACATCCGCCGCGCCCTCTTCGGCGGCGCCGGCCCGATCTACCGGCTTCCCCGCATGATCGGCATCCGCAAGACCAAGGAGCTCATGCTCACCGGCAAGCTGCTGTCGGGCACCGAGGCCGTCGACTTCGACCTGATCAATGCCTCGGCCCCGGCCGATGAGCTCGACCAGCTCGTCGCCGACTTCATCGCGCCGTTGGTCGACAAGAGCCCCTTCATGATGCGCCTGACCAAGATGACCATCGATCGCGGTCTGGACGCCGACATCCAGAGCCTGATGGTCATGGAGCACCTCGCCGTTGGCAACGCACTGCAGTCCGAGGACGGTCGCGAGGGAGTCCAGGCGTTCCTGGAGAAGCGCGAGCCCAAGTGGGTCGGTCGCTGAGCCGGTCCTCCACCTGACCGCGTCGGACCATCTCGAGAAAGTCCAGCCACATGTGCGCACCCCTCCCGCACGATCCGAACCGCCGGCCCAGCTCGTCGGGTTCCGTCGTCCTGCGCGAGCCGCGCGCCGACGTGCTCGTCGGCAGTCGGTGCGCGGCGTGCGACAACGTCGCCTTCCCGCAGGCGACCGGTTGTCAGCGCTGCGGCGCGCGGTCGATGACGACCCTGCCGCTCTCGACGAGCGGTCGGGTGTGGGGCCACACGGTGCAGCGTTTCGCGCCCAAGTCACCGCCGTACGTCGTCCCCGAGAGCGGGTTCGTCCCCTTCGCCGTCGGCTACGTCGAGCTGCCCGAGGGGGTCAAGATCGAAGCCGTCCTGGACTGCGCCACGTTCGAGGAGCTGGCCGGTGCCGAGGTCACCTTGGTGGCGACCAGCCCGGTGCCGCGCTTCGCCACGGCGACGGCCGACGCCGGCGCAGCGCCGGGGGCAACCGCATGAGCGACGTCAGCATCGTCGGCGTCGGGCTGTCGCGCTTCGGGCGCCAGCCCGGGGTCACGGGTCGTGAGATGGCCGTGCAGGCCATCCACGCGGCGCTGGACGACGCCGGCATCGGGTGGCCCGACGTGCAGGTGGCGTTCGGGGGCAGCGACGGCTCAGGTCTGGCCGACACGCTGGTCAGCGACCTCGGGCTCACCGGCATCCCGTTCACCAACGTCAAGAACGGCTGCGCGACCGGCGGCAGTGCGTTGGTCTCGGCGGTCAACGCCATCCGATCGGGTGCCGCCGACATCGCCCTCGCGGTGGGGTTCGACAAGCACCCCCGTGGAGCCTTCGACCCTCGGGCCGAGGACTGGGGCCTTCCGGCCGGATACGGCGAGGCCGGACTGATGGTGACCACGCAGTTCTTCGCGATCAAGATCGCCCGCTACATGGAGCAGCACGGCATCACGGACCCGACGCTGGCGAAGGTCGCAGCCAAGGCCTACCGTAACGGCGCGCTCAACCCCAACGCCTGGCGGCGCGAGGCCATGGCCGAGGAGCTCATCGCCTCCGCGGACATGGTCAACGACCCCCTCACCCGCTACATGTTCTGCTCACCCGGTGAGGGCGGTGCGGCGGTCGTGCTCGCCAGCGAGGCTGCGTCCACACGACTCGGCGGAGCTCCGGTCAAGGTGCTCGCGGTGTCGACGCGCACGCGTGGATTCGGCTCGTTCGAGGTCTTCGCCCCGTCCGTGCAGGGCGCCGGCGAGCCGTCGAGCGTCAGCTCGGACGCGTCGCGTGCGGCGTTCGAGGCGGCGGGGGTCGGACCCGACGACATCGACGTGGCGCAGCTGCAGGACACCGAGAGTGGCGCCGAGGTCATGCATCTGGCGGAGTGCGGCTTCGTCGCGCACGGTGAGCAGGAGAAGTGGATCGCCGAGGGCCTTACCGAGATAGGGGGGCGCCTGCCCGTCAACACCGACGGCGGCTGCATCGCCAACGGTGAGCCGATCGGCGCGTCCGGCCTGCGCCAGGTCCACGAGGTCGTCACCCAGCTCCGCGGAGCCGCCGGCGCCAGGCAGGTCGCCGGGGCGCCCCGGCTCGGCTTCACCCACGTCTACGGTGCCCCCGGCATCAGCGCGTGCACCGTCCTCGGCGTATGACCCCTTCGGAGAGGAACCCGTGACCACGTCACCACCCGACTACGACGTCTTCGTCGCCGAGGCGCGCACCTGGCTCGCCTCCGTCGCGGCGCCTCGGGCCGAGCGCCTGTGGGGCGAAGGTCCTGACTCCGTCGCGGTCTTCGAGAACTGGACCGAGGCGGAGGAGCGGGCCGAGACCGACCGCATTCGCGCCTACGAGCGGGCCAAGTACGACGCCGGCTGGGGACCACTCACCTGGCCCGAGGAGCAGGGCGGGCGTGGCCTCCCGGTGTCCTACGCGCTGGCCTTCCGTCGCGTCGAGGACGAGTTCGACGTTCCCAAGCGCACCGAGATGTTCCCCGTCACCCAGCAGCTGGTGGCGCCGGCCCTCGCGCAGTGGGGCACCGAGAGCCAGAAGGTGACCTACCTGCGGGCGATGCTGCGGACCGACGTCATCGCCTGCCAGCTGTTCTCGGAGACCGAGGCCGGCTCCGACCTCGCGGCCGTACGGACCCGGGCTGTTCGTACGGCTGGCGGCTGGCGGCTCGACGGCCACAAGGTCTGGACGTCGGGCGCGCGGGTCGCCGAGGTCGGCATCGCGGTGTGCCGCACCGATCCCGACTCCACCAAGCACCGCGGTCTGACCGTCTTCATCGTTCCGATGGACGCGCCGGGCGTGACCATCAGGCCGATCCGTCAGATGACCGGGGGCACCTCGTTCAACGAGGTCTACCTGGACGGCGTTGAGCTCGACGACGAGCAACGGCTCGGACCCGAGGGTGAGGGGTGGAAGGTCGCGCTCACCGTCCTGGCCTCCGAGCGCCTCGACTCGGGCAACCTGGGCCTGGACAACGCCGACCGGGTCGTCGAGCTGGCCCGCCGCCAGGGCGGGCTCGACGACTGGCAACGCGACCGAGTCGCAGACGTCGTCACCCGTAGCTACGTCCAGCGGTTGACCGGAATGCGCGTCGCCGCCGCCGTCGTGGCCGGGGAGGACCCCGGACCCGAGGCGTCCGTGGGCAAGCTGCTCGCGACCGACACCATGGCGCGCACCTCCGAGGTCGCCCGGATGCTCCTGGGTCCCGACCTCAGCGTCGACTCCGGCGAGTGGGGCACCTGGGCCTGGACCGAGCACGTCCTCGGAGCGCCGGGCTACCGCATCGCCGGCGGAACCGACGAGATCCAGCACAACATCCTCGCCGAACGCGTGCTCGGCCTTCCCCGAGACCCGGTCAGATGAGCGAGAGCACCGCTCTCGACCACGCCGTCGGCCTTGGCCCGCGCGTGGCCAGCGTCCTGCAGGAGCAGCTGCCCGGCGTCGAGGTCAGCGCACTCGAGATCCTGCCGGGCGGCCACTCGGGCCTGACCTACCGCCTGACCGCCGGCGCCGAGTCGCTCGTGGTCAAGGCCGTCCCGCCGGGCCAGCGGTCCACGGGCCGCCACGACATGCTGCGCCAAGCCGAGATCCTCCGGGCCCTCGCCTCGACCGACCTGCCCGTGCCCGCCGTGCGGGCTGTCGACCGGGAGGAGCCGGCCTGGTTCGCCATGGACCTGGTCGCCGGCGAGTCGCTGGAGCCCGTCCTCGACGACCCCGCCGTCGCACCCGACCTCGCCGCGGCCCGGATGCGACGCGCGGCCGAGGTGCTGCCCCGTCTGCACCGTGTTCCCCTCGACCTGCTGCCGGTCTACGGTCCGGCCCTCACCCCGGCCGACGAGCTGCAGCGCTGGACCCGGACCCTGCAGGCCGTACCGCCCGAGCTGGTGCCCGACGGGCAGCGGCTCCAGGAGCGGCTCGCTGCGAGGGTGCCCGCAGCGCTCGACCCCGTGCTGGTCCACGGCGACTACCGCCTGGGCAACATCCTCAGCGACGGCACCGAGCCGAGGGCACTCATCGACTGGGAGATCTGGAGCGTCGGCGACCCTCGGGTCGAGCTCGGATGGTTCCTCGTCTTCGCCGACGGCACGAACTTCCCCGGTGTCGGCCGCGAGCTGCCGGGGCTGCCGTCCGAGGACGAGCTCGTCAGCCGGTACGTCGCCGGCGCAGGACTCGACCGTCTCGACGACCTCGTATGGTTCCACGCCCTCGGCCGCTTCAAGATGGCCGCCATCATGGGGCACAACCTGCGACGTCACCGCGAGGGTCGCCACCACGACCCGGCCCAGGAGCAGCTTCCCGCCACCATCGACCGGCTCCTCGCCTCCGGGCTCGAACGCCTCGGCTGACAGCCCGCCGGACCCACCCCTCAGGAAGAAGGACCCGTGGACTTCGACTTCAGTCCCCGTACGACCGCGCTGCTCGACACGCTCACCTCGTTCATGGACGAGCACGTCTACCCGGCCGAGGCCGTCTACGACGCGCAGGTCGCGGCCAACGCCGACCCGCACGAGCAGCCGCAGGTCATGCGTGACCTCCAGGCGACCGCCCGCAGCCTCGGCCTGTGGAACCTCTTCATGACGCACGGCGACCGCGGTGCCGGCCTGACCAACCTCGAGTACGCGCCGCTTGCCGAGGTCCTCGGCCGCTCGATGATCGGCAACGAGGCCCTCAACTGCTCCGCGCCCGACACGGGCAACATGGAGATCCTCGCGATGTACGGCACTCCCGAGCAGCAGACGCAGTGGCTCGATCCGCTGCTGCGCTGCGAGATCCGCTCGGCCTTCGCGATGACCGAGCCCGATGTCGCCAGCTCCGACGCGCGCAACATCACCTCGACGATCACCCGGGACGGCGACCACTACGTCCTCAACGGACGCAAGTGGTACACCTCCGGCATCCTGGACCCCGACTGTGGCCTGGTCATCTTCATGGGCAAGTCCGACCCGTCAGCGGCGGCCTACCGTCAGCAGAGCATGATCCTGGTGCCCGCGGACGCCCCCGGCATCGAGGTGCTGCGCGACCTGCCGATGTTCGGCTACCGCGACCGCCTCGGCCACGGCGACGTGCGGTTCACCGACGTCCGCGTCCCGGTGGGCAACATGCTGGGCGCCGAGGGCGACGGCTTCGCGATCGCCCAGGGGCGGCTCGGCCCGGGCCGCATGCACTACGCGATGCGGGCGATCGGCATGGCCGAGCGCGCCCTTCAGCTGATGTGCGAGCGTGCCACCACCCGAGTCGCGTTCGGTGCGCCCCTGGCCAGGCGGGGCGTCGTCCGCGAGTGGATCGCGCGGAGCCGGATGGAGATCGACCAGATCCGCCTGCTCACCTTCAAGGCCGCGTGGCTGATGGACACCCGCGGTAATGCCGCAGCGCGCTCGGAAGTTGCCGCCATCAAGGTCGCCGCGATGGAGACCGCGCACACCGTGGTCAACCGCGCGGTCCAGACCTTCGGCGCCGCCGGGGTCAGCGACGACACCGTCCTGAGTCGGCTGTTCGCCATCACCCGCGCCCTGCAGATCGCCGACGGCCCCAGCGAGGTGCACCTGCGCACGATGGCCCGCATCGAGCTTGCGGCCTACGAGACCGCCGAGGTGCCCGCGTGAGCCCGGCGCCGCTCCTGCCCCCGCTCGCCGGCAAGGTCGCCCTGGTCACCGGCTCCACCCGCGGACTCGGCTACGCGATCGCCACCGCCATGGCCGAGGCGGGGGCGACCGTGGTGGTGTCCAGCCGCAAGGAGGATGCCTGCGTCGAGGCCGCGCGCCGCATCGGCGAGGAGACCGGCGGCTCCGTCCATCCGCTGCCACTGCACGTCGGCGACTGGGACGCCATCGAGCCCGCGCTCGACCAGATCGTCGCCGAGCACGGTGACCTCGACGTCCTGGTCAACAACGCCGGCATCGCCCCGCTGGCACCCAGCCTGCTCGAGGTCGGGGAGTCCTTGTTCGACAAGACGATCGAGGTCAACCTGCGCGGGCCGTTCCGGCTGATGGCCGTCGCCGGCGACCGGATGGTCAGGCGGGGTGGAGGATCGATCATCAACATCTCCAGCATCGGCGCCGAGCGGCCCAGCCCGGCCGAGGCGATGTACGCCGCCGCCAAGAACGGACTCAACGCCCTGACCCGCGCCTTCGCCCAGGAGTACGCGCCGACCGTACGCGTCAACTGCGTGATGCCCGGTGCCTTCGCCACCGACATGGCCGACAGCTGGGACGAGGACTTCATCGGCCTCGTCGTCGACCGGCTCCCGGCCGCCCGCCTCGGACGGCCCGAGGAGCTCGCCGGGCTCGTGGTCCACCTCGCCTCCGACGTCGCCGGCTACACCACGGGTGCGTTGATCCCCGTCGACGGCGGCCGGACGGCGGTCTACTGATGGAGACCGCCCATCTCTTCGACCTCACCGGGCGGGTCGCGATCGTCACCGGCGCCTCCTCGGGCCTGGGCGACGGCTTCGCCCGCACCCTGGCCGCCGCCGGTGCCACCGTGTACGCCGCCGCACGCCGTCTCGACCGTCTCGACCGGCTCGCCTCCGAGGTGCCCGGGGTCGTCCCGGTCGCCTGCGATGTCACGAGCCCCGAGGACCGGGCCTCTTTGGTGGCCCGCGCGACACGGGAGCTCGGGCGCATCGACGTCCTGGTCAACAACGCGGGCATGCCGGGGCCTCCCTCGGCCTCCGAGGACACCGTCGAGGTCTTCGACTCCCTCCTCGCCCTCAACCTCACCGCGGGCTTCCATCTCGCTGTCACGGTGGTCGACGCCATCGTCGACGACGCGCCCCTCTCGATCGTCAACATCTCCTCCGTGGTCGGGTTGGTGTCGACCGCGCCCGTGGGCGGCGCCAGCTATGCCGCCTCGAAGGCCGGCACCCTGGGCTTGACCCGCGAGCTCGCCGGGCAGTGGGGCCGGCGTGGGATCCGCGTCAACGCGCTGGTGCCCGGCTGGTTCGACACCGAGATGACCGACGGGCTCTTCACCAACGAGAAGTCCGCCGCGTGGGTCCGGCGCAACACCATGCTGGGTCGCGGTGGTCGCCAGGGCGAGGTCGACGGAGCGCTGTTGTTCCTGGCCTCTGACGCCTCGAGCTACATGACCGGCCAGGCCCTCGTCGTCGACGGCGGCTGGACGGCCCGGTGAACGCGCCACTGCCCTCCCGGATGCTGGCGGTCCGCCTCGAGCGCTGGGCCAGCCAGCCCGTGCTCACCGAGGTCGACGTTCCGGCCCCGGGGCCCGATGAGGTGCTGTTGCGGGTGGACGCGGCCGGCCTGTGCCACTCAGACCTCCATGTCATCGACGGGGCGGCAGGGGTACTGCCCTACGAGCTCCCCTTCACGCTCGGACACGAGGTCGCGGGCACCGTGGTCGCCACGGGCCGCGGGGTCGCTGACGACTGGACTGGTGCCCCGGTGGCTGTGCACGGCATCTGGTCCTGCGGCGAATGTCGAGCCTGCCTGCGCGGGCGAGACAACTACTGCCTGCGTCTGGCAGGGGGGCCGATCGGAGGCGGCCTCGGGTACGACGGTGGCCTGGCGGAGTACGTCCTGGTCCCGAGCACGCGTCACCTCGTGCAGACCATGGGGTTGTCGCCGGTCGACGTCGCGCCCCTGACCGACGGCGGTCTGACCGCCCTGCACGCCGTCGGCGCCCACCGCCACCTCGCCGAGGGCGGCACGGTGCTGCTCGTCGGCGCCGGGGGACTCGGGCATCTCGCGCTGCAGCTGATCGCGGCGACGCCCGGGGCGCGAGTCGTCGTCGTCGACAACCGCGCCGCGGCGCGCGACCTCGCGCTGCGCCTGGGAGCCCACGGGGTCGCCGCCACCGTGGCCGAGGGAGCTCGGCTGCTCGCCACCCTCGGTCTCGGGTCCGGCGTCGACCTCGTCCTCGACTTCGTCGGCGCACCCGCGACCCTCGCCGACGTGCCCCACGTCCTGGCCCCCGGAGGCACGGTCGCGGTCATCGGCAGCGCGGGCGGAGCGCTGGAGGCCGCGAAGGGTCGCGGTCTGCCACCGGGCTGGCGTTTCGATGCCCCCTTCTGGGGTCCGCACGCCGACCTGGAGGCGATCATCGCGCTCGCGGCAACCGGGCACATCCAGGCCGAGACCACGACGTACGCGCTCGAGGACGCCCTCACGGCCTACGACGATCTCCGGGCGGGCCGCGTTGCCGGTCGTGCCGTCGTGGTGCCGCACGAGCTCCCGTCCCGGCTGTGACCCCGAGGCCCGTGAAGACTAAAGTGAATCTACTTCAACTCGGCAGGAGGCAACATCCATGAGGGAATTGGCCGTGCAGCTCGAGCAGCGGGCGGCGTCCGACCCCGACGGCCTCGCGGTCATCGATGCCTCCGGTGAGCACACCTGGGGCGAGATCGTCGCCACGGCCCGCGAGCTCGCCGCGGCCATGGAGGACTCGCTCCAGGGTGCGCCCACCGTCCTGCTGCAGGCCGACAACACGTGGCGGACGCTGGCCGCGGTGGTCGCCGTCGGGATGCGAGGTGGGCTCGTTGCAGTCGTGAGCCGGCACGCGACGTCGGGGGAGTGCCGGCTGGCCCTCGAGGACGTCCGTCCCGATGCTGTCGTCGCCTCGGTCGAGACGGTCGAGCACTGGGCACTGGTCGACGCTGAGTTCCCGGCAGCGTGCCCGGTGCTCCACGGCTGGACCCTGCGCTCGCGACCCGGCCGGACGGGCGGAGTCGAGCGCTGGGAGGGTGGCGTCGCGATCGCCATGACCTCGGGCTCGACCGGACGCCCCAAGTGCGTGGTGCAGTCCGAGAGTGCCCTGCGCTATGCGGGTGCCGCGACCATCGACGCCGTCGGCCTGCTACCCGGCGATCCCGTCGCAGCGTTGGTCCCCCTGTCGTCGGTCGCGGCTCTGTGCTTCGGTCTCTACCTGCCCGCGATGCTCGGTGGGCCGCAGGTCTGCCTCGACGGGTGGAAGCCCGAGGCGGCCGTCGAGGTGATGGAGCGCCACCAGGTCGCCTGGACGATGCTCGTGCCGACGATGGCGCTGCAGCTGTCCCTGGTCCCTGGGTCCGACGGCACCCTACGGGCGATGCGGGCCATGACGGTCGGCGGTGGGCCGATGAGTGCGGCCGCGCTCGAGCGGGCCGAGCGGTCCCTGGGTACGCGGTTCCTGCGGGTCTTCGGGATGTCCGAGTGCCTCGGCCACACGACGTCGCTGCCGAGCGACGACGTGGCGACCCGCCTGGGGAGCGACGGTCGTCCGTTCCCCGGGACCGAGGTGCGGATCGCGGGCCCTGACGGCCGCCCCGTGGCCGGCGCCGAGGTCGGCCACGCCCAGGTCCGGGGCCCGTCGCTCTTCGTCGGCTACGCACGTGACGGCCGCCCGCAGCCGCCCGCCCTGACCGGCGACGGGTTCCTGACCACCGGTGACCTGGCGCGGGTCAACGCTGACGGCACGCTCAACATCCTGGGGCGTGAGAAGCAGATCATCATCCGCGGCGGACGCAACATCGACATCAACGAGGTCGAGGCCGCCGTCGCGGCCCTGCCCGACATCGCGCAGGTCTGCGTGGTCCCCGTGCCTGACGAGATGCTCGGCGAGCGCGCGGCCGCGCTCGTGGTGGCCGGCACCCGACAGACCCTGGACGACGTCCGCGCCGGTCTGGACGCGGCCGGCGTCCCCAAGTTCAAGTGGCCCGAGTTCGTCATCCAGGTGAGCGATCTGCCACAGAACCGCGTCGGCAAGCTCAACCGCTCCGAGGCGATCTCGCTCGCCCGGCGGCTCACCGGAGCTCCCACCCCGCCGGATGAGGAGTCGCCGTGAACCCACCTCGGTTCAGGTACCATCGCGCGACTCGCAGCCGGCGGAAGGGTGTAGGACCGTGACCACTCAGACCACGCACAAGGCCGATCGCAAGGAGGGACCCCGCTCCAAGCGGGCTGTCATCCTCAACGCGGCCATCGACAACTTCGGACGTGACGGGTTCGAGCACACCAAGTGGGCCACGATCGCCGACGAGGTCGGGATCGGACAGACGGCGCTCTACCACTACTTCGAGTCCAAGGCGCACTGCCTGCTGACGATCATGACCCTCGAGCTCGACCGGTCCCTCACCCAGTTCCGCGAGGCCACGGACGGCGTCGAGGACCATGTAGAGCGAATGCGTGCGGCAGTCGGCAGTGCCTACGCGCTCACCGACCGGGAGGCGCTGTCGGCCCGCATCCTGGTGTCGCACATGGACCTCCTGGCCACCGTGAGGCCGTCGCAGCGCGAGGAGGACGAGCGCCAGCGCGCACGCGTGCTCGTCCGGGCCATCGAGGACCAGTGGTCCGAGCTCATCGAGGGCGGCATCTCCTCGGGCGACTTCGTGGCCCGCGACGCACGACTGACCGGCCTGGCGATCCTCGGCCTGGTGATCGGTGTGTGGCGCTGGTACCGCCCCGGTGGCTCCCGTTCCCTGACCGACATCTCCGACTTCACCAGCGCCGCGTGCGTGCGACTGGTGGGTCGCGACCCGACCCCCTGACCCCGCCGACCGCAGGTCAGCCGATCCCCGAGGAGACACATGTACAACCTGGTCCTGATGGCGGCCAAGCCGGACGACTGGAGCCACGAGGAGTTCATCTCGTGGTGGCGAGGAGAGCACGCCGACGCGACGTACGGACTCCCCGGCCTGCGCCGGTGGCACCACACCGAGATCCTCGACGCCTTCGAGGAGCGCTCCCAAGGCTGGGACGGGATCTCGATCCTCAGCTTCGACGACCGCGAAGCGCTCGACGCTGCCTTGGCCAGTGACGAGTGGAAGGCCGCGGTCGCCAACGTCGGCACGATGCGCGGCCGCCGGATCGCTGTGATGGGCGAGGAGAAGGTCATGGTGCCTCGGGCGTGAGCCCCGAGGCCAGCGACTGGTCCGCTGCCGGTTGCTACCCCGTCGCCCCCGGCATCCACCGCATTCCCCTGCCCATGCCCAACGACGGGCTCCGTGCGGTGAGCGTCTACGCCGTCGAGTCGGCCGACGGCCTGGCCCTGGTCGACGGTGGTTGGCACGTGCCCGAGGCCTGGGACCGGCTCGCGGCCGGGCTGCGGGCCGTGGGGGGCGACGTCACGGACGTCGCCGACGTCTACGTCACCCACGTCCACCGCGACCACTACACCCTCGCGCTGGAGCTGCGCCGTCGCGTCGGTGCCCGCGTGCACCTCGGGCGGGGTGAGGCCACGGGGCTGCAGGCCGTCCGCGCCCTGGGCAGCAACGTCCCGATCTCCTCGCTGCGCGAGCTGGCGCGTGCGGGCGCCGCACACCTGGGCGACCCGGTGGTCGAGGCGACCCGACGGGAGTCCTTCGACCTCTCGGACTGGCAGGACCCGGACACCTGGCTCGATCCAGGGATCGTCGACCTCGGCACGCGCAGGTGGGAGGTCGTCCCGACCCCCGGGCACACCAAGGGTCACGTGGTCCTTCACGACCTCGACGCCGGCCTCATGTTCACGGGCGACCACGTGCTGCCGACGATCACCCCGTCCATCGGGTTCGAGCTGGGGGAGTGGGCCCTGCCGCTGGGCCAGTACCTCGGATCGTTGTCGCGTCTGCTCGACCGGCCCGACGCCGAGATGCTCCCGGCTCACGGGCACCACGGCGGGTCGGTTCACGAACGCGTGGTCGCGCTCCTGGCTCACCACGATCGGCGGCTCGGCGAGATCGTCGCCGTCGCCGGGTCGAACCCAGACCCGGTGACCGGGCTGCAGGTAGCCGAGCGGCTGTCGTGGACCAAGCACGGTCGGGCGTTCTACGACCTCGATGCGTTCAACCGGATGATCGCGGTGTGCGAGACGCTGGCCCACCTCGACGTGCTGGTCGACCGTGGCACGCTGGTGGCCGAGCCTGGGGCATCGGACGAGGTGGCGACGCACTTCCGGGGCTGAGCCCGTGCGGTCCATCGCGCTGCTCGCAGACGACTACTGCGCGGTCCAGCCGCCGTCGGCATAGACCTCGGAGCCGGTCATGTAGCTCGAGTCGCTGCTGGCCAGGAACGCCACGACGGCGGCGACCTCGTCTGCGGAGCCGAGCCGCCCCATGGGGGTGCCGTCCAGCATCCGGCGATACCGCTCGGTGCCCTCGAATCGCTGGAGCAGCGGGTCGGTCCCGATGAACCCCGGGTGGAGGGAGTTCACCCGCACCCCACGTGTGGCCCAGTGCAGAGCCGCGCTCTTGGTCATCGACCTCACGGCGCCCTTCGCCGCGTGGTACGCGACGCTGTTCCCGAAGCCGCCGACGGTGCCGAGGATCGAGCACACGTTGACGATCGACCCGCCGCCGGATCGCTCGACGAGGGCGCCGGCATGCTTCATGCCCAACCAGACGCCGGTCTGGTCGACCGCGACCACCTGGTTCCAGCGATCGATGGTCTCCTCCTCTACCGTGGCGAGGCTCCCGATGCCGGCGTTGTTGATCAGGGCCGCCAACCCGGCTCCCCGGGCCTCGACCATGGCGACCACTGACCGCCACTGCCCCTCGTCCGTGACGTCGAGGGCCAGGGCGAGGTGACGCCCCGGGTCGGTCAGGCTGTCCACCGCGAGGCGACAGGCATCCTCGTCGACGTCGGTCACGACCAGCGCCGCCCCCTCCTCGGCGAGCCGGCGGCACACCGCGACACCGATCCCTCCGGTCGCCCCGGTGATCATCACCGACTGTTCTGTGAAGCGTCGCACCGTCGCCACCTTTCATGAACTGAGTTCAACTCACGTTACGTGTGAATGCGTCGGATGTCATCCGCGGGGGTCGCTCTAGACCGCTGCGCCGTTGTGGTTGCCATCACACCGAAGCCGTCCTTACACTCCTGAAGTGAACTCAACTCGACGGAGGTTTTCGATGCGCAGGACTCGTCTCGCCGTGGCTCTGACTGCGGTGGCAGCGCTCACGGCTGCATGTGGCGGCGGCGGTTCCTCCGACGCCGACGACCAGATCACGCTGGGCGCGTGGTACCCGCTGAGCGGACCCCAGGCGGCCTCGGGGACCCCTCAGGAGGTCGGCGCGACCGTCTACTTCAAGCAGCTCAACGCGACCGGTGGCATCGACGGCCAGAAGGTCAAGTTCATCACGAAGGACAACGCGTTCGATCCACAGCAGACCCTTCAGATCGCCCGTGACCTGGTCGCTCGCGACAAGGTCGACGCCATCGTGGCCACCAACGGCACCGCTACCACGGAGGCGACCTTCCCGTTCGTGCTCGACCAGAGCAAGGTCCCGATCTTCGGGACCTACGGCGGCTCCGCGTCCTGGTACGACCCGCCTCGGGACGGGCTCTACGGGACCCAGGCGCTCTACGAGGACCAGGCCGAGTCTGCCGTGGACTGGGCCGTCGAGGCGGGCGTCAAGGACCTCCTCGTCGTGCGTGACGACCCGGACGCCTTCGCCAACGTCTCGACCGTCGCCATGGAGCACGGCAAGAAGCTCGGCATCGACGCCAGCGAGGTCGTCGTCAAGATCGGTACGACCGACTACGCCCCCATCGTCAACCAGGTCAAGAGCAAGTCCCCGGACGGCGTGCTGCTGATCCTGCCTCCCCAGGAGGCGGCCGCCTACCTCAACGAGGTCGCCCTGCAGGGTGTCGACGTCCCGGCTTACGGCTACTCGCCCGCCGCCACCGAGTCCACCATCGAGCTCGCCGGCAAGAACGCCGAGGGCTTCCGTGCGGTCGCGCTGACCCTCCCGGTCAACTCGGACGACCCGGCCGTGCAGGAGTACCGGGACGCGATGAAGAAGTACGCTCCCGACTCCGCACTCGACTTCTACTCGCTGTCGGCCTACGCGAGCGCGAAGGCGTTCGGCGAGATCCTCAAGACGATCGACGGCGACATCACCAAGGAGAGCATCACCGCAGCGATCGCCAAGGCGACCGACATCGAGACCGGCGTGGCGCCGCCGTTCGCGTTCAGTGCCGATGATCACCTCGGCACCGACGCCGTCGTACGCGTCGAGGTCAAGGATGGCAAGTACGTCGCCGAGGGCGGCTTCCAGTCGCCCCAGCAGTGACGCACCCCCGCTTCCAGGACCAGGTGGCCGTCGTCGTCGGCGGTGGCTCCGGCATCGGTGCCGCCGTCGCGCGTCGGCTCGCAGCCGAGGGGTGTGCCGCGGTCCACGTGCTCGACGTCGTGCTGGCGGGTGCGGAGGGCGTCTCGTGCTCCCTGGGGGGCGCCGGGTTCGCAGCCGCGGTCGACGTGACCGAGTCCGAGCAGGTCGACGCCGCCTTCGCCGAGGTGGTGGGGCGGCACGGGCGCATCGACGTCGTCGTGCACGCAGCCGGGATCGACGACCCCGAGGCCAAGGGGCGCATCCTCCAGGCGCAGGCCAGCGGTGAGCCGGTCGACGTCACGACGTCCCTCACCGACGAGGCGTGGCGCCGGGTGATGGCGGTCAACCTCGACGGCACCTTCCACGTGCTCCGCGCAGCGGTGCGCTCGATGCGCCCCGCCGGGGCCGGGCGAATCGTCACCGTGGGCTCGAGTGCCGCGTTCGACACGCTCGTCGGATATCCGCACTACGCCGCCTCCAAGGCCGGCGTCCACGCCCTGACCCAGTCGGTCGCCAAGGAGGCGATCGCCTTCGGCATCGGCGTCAACACCGTGGCGCCCGGGCCCGTCGACACCCCGATGGCGGCGCGGACGCCAGCCGCGGTGCGACAGGCCTTGGCCGCCAGCGGCGCCGTCGGCTACGCCAGTGCCGAGGAGCTCGCGGACAGCATCTGCTACCTCGCCTCTCCCGGCGCCTCCAACGTCGTGGGTGCCGTCCTGCTGAGCAACGGCGGCCGCTTCACGGTGTGACCGCACCGTCAGTAACAGCTCGCCGGCGAGACCAACCGCCTGGCCTCCTTGACCGACGAGGCCGCGGAGGGTCGCGAAGCGACAGAATGACCCCCCGGGCATAGCCCCGGATGACTATGGCGCCCGGCCGTCGTGACGTCGACCCTCGAGGGGAGGCTCGCGGACGGGGTTGAGAGATGTTCAGGCGCAACGTGCTCCCTCAGGTGCTCTCCAGCGTCGAGGTGATGGACGCCGAGCTTCGGGTGGCGGCAGCCGGTGAGCTCACCCCGGAACAGCTCGCGGCCATGGACGGGGTGCGGGTATCGCTGGAACGCGCGCGTGGCACGGCAGCCGGGACGGTGAAGCTCGACGGCTGGCCCGCCAACTGGTGGCGCGGCACGCAGATCGAGTCCGCCTACCACTACCTCCACGCCGCCCGCGTCGCGATCATCGACGTGTACGACGACGACGGCCTGGCAGCAGAGGTGCCGAGAGCGGTCGCACGAGTCCAGAGCGCACTTCGTCGTGACGACCCGCGCCGCCTGGGAGCCGACGCCTTCACCGGCAAGGATCCTCGTGCCGTTCGCGCGATCCTGCGTCGGCTCGTCGAGGACGGCTACGAAGCGACCGACGAGCAGCACCAGCGACTTCGCAGCTTCCGCAACATCACCCTGTTGGCCGCCGCAGCCGTCGCGCTGGCCATGGCCCTCACCCTCGTCGTGGTGTACCTGAAGCCGGCGCTGGTCCCTCTCTGCTTCGTGACGGACGCACCCGACAGCACCCTGAGCACAGCGGTCGCGACCACAGCCTGCCCCTCCGCGAACGACGCGAACGGACCCACCGGAGCCGACATCCTCATCGTCGCCCTGATGGGACTGCTCGGAGGGCTGCTGTCCGCGGTCTTCAGCCTGCGCAACCTCCGTGGCACCTCGACCCCCTACGACGCGCCCGTCGCGCTCGCCATCCTGAAGGCCCCTCTCGGCGCCCTGACGGCGGTCACCGGCCTGGTGCTCGTGCACGGCGAGTTCATCCCGGGCCTGTCGGCCCTCGACTCCCAGGGGCAGATCCTCGCCTACGCGTTCCTCTTCGGGGCCGGTCAGCAGATCTTCACCCGGCTCGTCGACCAGAAGGCGCAGAGCATTCTCGACGGGATGTCCTCCAAGGACCCCGAGACTCCCTCCGGCGAGCCGGTGGCCCCGTCGCCGGACCAGCCTGCGGACCCCACTCAGCCGCCGACCACCGCGACCACACCACCTCTCGGTGGTGGGCAGGACGTCATGGGCGAACCCGGCCCGTTCGACGAGACCCCCGAGGACGACCTCAGGGACAACCCCGTGGCCGACGGCGAGGGCGAGCCCGTCCAGGATGACGGCACCGAGGTCGACGGAGACGTGCCGGAGAGGGACCACACCTGATGCGTACCTTCGAACAGGCCAAGGCCTACGCCATCAGCCAGCACCACCAGCCCTCGCGCGACTGGTACCGCTGGTGCCAGGTGTTCTCCCGCCAGTGCGTCGGCGCCCCCGGATTCGGCGCCTCGGCACGCCTCGCCTTCAACTCGATCCCCCCACGGTCCAAGCACGTCACCATGCCCCCACCGCCGGGATCGATCGCCTACTACGGCTCCGGGACCAGCGGCTCGGGCCACGCCGTGTTCGCCGTCGAGGGCGGGTTCGTGTGGTCCACCGACATCCTGCGCCGAGGCAAGATCGACCGGGTCCGGTGGGACGTCTTCCAGACGAAGTGGAACCTGCGCTACCGCGGATGGATCGAGGCCTGCCCGAGCGGCGCCCTCCCCGTCACTCTCAGGGCCAGCACCCGCCCCGGCTACAAGCAGAACCGCAAGGTCTACCGGAGCAAGATGCACCTGTACCAGGCCGACTCCGACAGCGTCTGGAACCTCCAGCTCGCGCTGATGGCCAGGGGCTACTCCATCGGGGCCGGGCCCACCGGGACCTTCGGGATCCACACCATGGTCGCGTGCGCCGCCTTTCAGGGCTCACGCGGCTGGAAGGCTCGCAGGGCCGACGGCATACCCGGCGCGGAGACCATCCGCCAGCTGGGACTCGTCTGGGTCGACAGGTGATCGGACGCCGAGCCGGCATGTTTCCGAGGGGCAGGGCGTTGGCCCCCTCGTGGGTCCGCACCGGGACCTGCTCACGCGCTGCAGCAGCCACGGCCGGCTAGACACCCCGATGCCGTGGCGGCGACAGGTCGATCACGGGAAGCCCCATGTCATCTCCATCAGCACCACCTGCCGACGGTCTCGAGCACGACCGACCCCAGAGCCAGCGCATGACCCGCAGCAGGACGTTGCTGTTCGCCGTCGCCGGGGCCGCGGCGGTGGGCAACCTCTACTGGGCACAACCGTTGCTCGACGAGATCGCCGGCTCCCTGGACGTTCCGACGGCCTTGGCCGGGCTCCTCGTGACGGTGACCCAGGTCGGGTACGCCGTGGGGATCTTCCTGCTGGTCCCGCTCGGCGACGTGCTCAATCGCAAGCGGCTCATCCCGCTGGTCATGGCGGTCTCCGGTCTGGCGCTCGGCGGCGCTGCGGTCGCGCCCAGCTGGGCCACCCTCTTCGTGGCCCTGCTGCTGGTGGGCTCCACGGCCGTGGGGGCCCAGCTGCTGATCCCCCTGGCCAGCGAGCTGGCCGATCCGGCGGAGCGTGGGCGGGTGGTCGGCACCATCGCCTCCGGCGCACTGGTCGGGATCCTGCTGTCGCGCACCGTCAGCGGGATCGTCGCCGACCTGCTCGGCTGGCGCGCCATCTACGTCATCGCCGCGGTGGTCTCCTGGGCGCTGGCCCTGACGATGGCCCGGGTCATCCCCGCGCTCCCGGCGCGGCCCGCCATCTCCTACGCCTCGTTGCTGCGGTCGGTCTTCACGGCCATCGCCAGTCGACGAGCCGTGCCGGTCACCCTGGTGCTCGGGGCGGCGACGTTCGGCACCTTCACCTTGTTCTGGACCGCGCTGACCTTCCTGCTCACGGCCCCGCCGTTCTCCTACTCGCTCTCCACCATCGGCCTCGTCGGGCTCGCGGGCCTGGCCGGCGCCCTGATCGCCCAACGCGCTGGGCGGCTGCACGACCGCGGCCTGTCCGTGCCGGTCGCGGGGGCGGCCCTGGTCCTGGGCATCGCCTCGCTCGCGCTGGCCGCCGTGGGCAGCGACTCGATCGTCGTGCTCCTCATCGCCATCGTCGCGTTCGACGTCGCCGTCCAGGCGACCATGGTCCTGAGCCAGACCCGGTTGCTGAGCATCGACCCAGCGGCGCGCAGCCGGATGAACACCGCCTTCATCACCAGCAACTTCATCGGCGGAGCGATCGGCTCCGCGGCAGCCGGGCTGCTCTGGCACGTCGGTGGCTGGAACGCCGTCCTCATCGGTGGCGTCGCCGCCCTGAGCATCGCCCTGCTCGTGTGGGGCCTCAACCGACAGGCGCTCCGCGTCCCCGCCGGTCGCTGACGCCCTGCGGCGTCATGACGGCGGAGGTGCCGACGTACTCCGTCAACCTCGTCGACGACGGTCGCGTCGGCCGGGCATCCCACGGCCGCGGACCGTGTCGTGGGCCCAGGTCACCAGGTGGTGACGCAGATCGTTCCGCACTCCCAGGTGCTCGGGTGGCACGCGCTCGAGTGGCGGAGTTCGTGGAGTCTGTTCTTGCCCTGGTGCTTCGAGCCGCTCTGGCAGATGCAGAGGTCGGCCGCCGGAAGCCGCGAGGCGTGCGCGACATGGGACCCGTGGTGGGGAGCGAGCATGACCCCGTAGTGGCCCGCGAGCGCGAACTCCGGTCGGGTCTCGGTCACCACCGCGCGAAGCGCGGTCCCCTCGATGTCCCCGAAGACGATGAACTGGTCGTCGACCGAGAGCACGAGGCTGAAGTAGTTGTCGAGGCCGTCCAGCTTGGCGACCAATCGGCGGAACTCGGCGCGGTGCTTCTCGGGCACGTGGTCCAGGTCGACGTCCTCGTCGTCGTCCTGGTCGAGATCTGCCTCGTCCTCAGGATCGACGGGTTCCTCCTCCGATCGCGGGTCCGCATCGTGTGGAACGGCCTCGATGGCGTCCGGTTGGTCCTCGAACTCCTCCCAGGCGCCGTAGGCCTCCTCGAACTGGTCACGGAGCTTCGTGTATCCGTCGGCGGCCATGTCGTCGGCGAGGTCGAGAACCTCTCGGATCGCTGCCGCGTACTTCTTGCCTCGCGTGACGTCGACCTGCCTCGGGGGCCAATGGACGCGCCACTGGCGACCGTTCGCGTCGAAGACGTCACCGCGGTAGAGCGGAACGGCGCTGACACTGCCGACCTGCTCCCACGCGGTCTTCAGCCTGACGAGATTGAGGGGGTCGTCGTCACGCGTCGAGATCAGCGCCATCAGGCCCGCCCGGGCCTGCCTGGCCGACACGCGCTCGCCGAGGTCGGGCATCCCGGGATAGCGGAGGGTGATGGCCTTCCTCGCCGTCTCGCGGGCGCCGTAGAAGTCGGCGAGCTCGAGCAGACCATGCCAGTGGTCGGTGTCGAAGTGGGTCACGACGATCGTGTCCAGGTCCGTGAGTCGTCCGCCCAGATGAGCGGCAGCCGCGACGCCGGGCGTGGTGACCACCTTGGAATGAGGGTGTGTCCCGCAGTCGATGATCGTGAGCTCCCCGCGATCAGGGACGTAGCTCTCCACCGCGGTGCACGCGCCGTCACCGACGTTGATGACGTCAATTCGCATGGGTGTGACCGTAGTGGAGCGCCGGCCCGAGCGTCCTGGCCAGGAGCGCCCCACACGAGAGCCAGGTCTCGAGGGACGACCGTCCCTGGTAGGACTGGCCCATGGAGCAACGCACGCTGGGACGCACCGGTCGGGAGGTGTCGGTCCTCGGGCTCGGCACCTGGCAGCTCGGCGCCGACTGGGGCGAGGTGAGCGAGGCCGACGCCCATGCCGTCCTCGAGGCCGCGGTCGAGGCCGGGGTGACCTTCTTCGACACCGCCGACGTCTACGGCGACGGGCGCAGCGAGCAGGTGATCGGCTCGTTCCTCGCCGCGCGCCCCGACGCCGGGGTGACGGTCGCGACCAAGATGGGCCGCCGCGCCGAGCAGCAGCTCGCGAGCTACACCCCCGCGGCCTTCCGGGAGTGGACCGACCGCTCGCGCCGCAACCTCGGGGTCGACACCCTCGACCTGGTGCAGCTGCACTGCCCGCCGACCGAGGTGATCGAGGCCGACGCGACCTACGCGGCGCTCGACGCGCTGGTCGAGTCCGGCGCGATCGCGGCGTACGGCGTCAGCGTCGAGACGGTCGACCAGGCCCTCGCGGCGATCGCGCGGCCGGGGGTCGCGTCGGTGCAGATCATCCTCAACGCCTTCCGGCTCAAGCCGCTCGACCGGGTGCTGCCCGCGGCCATCGACGCCGGGGTCGGCATCGTCGCCCGGGTGCCGCTGGCCTCCGGCCTGCTCTCGGGGCGGTACGACGCCACGACGACGTTCGCCGACGACGACCACCGCACGTTCAACCGCGACGGCTCGGCGTTCGACGTGGGCGAGACGTTCTCGGGCGTCGACTTCGCCACCGGTGTCGAGGCCGCGCAGGAGTTCAGCCGCCTGGTCGCCGCCGCCGACCTCGGCCTGACGCCGGCCCAGGCCGCGCTCGCCTGGGTGGCCCAGCAGCCGGGCGTCACCACCGTGATCCCGGGGGCGCGCGACGCCGCCCAGGCCCGCGCCAACGCGGCGGCCGGCGAGGCCGCGCCGCTGCCGGCGCCGCTCCTCGACGGGGTCCGCGAGCTCTACGAGCGCCACTTCGCGGCGGTGATCGGCTCGCGCTGGTAGCACCCGGCCCCCGGTCGGCGCCGCGGGTCTATGCTCGGGGACGCAGCTGGTGCTGCCTGGCACGCCATGTCAGGACGCCGAAAGAGGGAACCCGGTGTGATTCCGGGACTGCCCCGCAGCGGTGAGTGGGAACGAACGCCGTCATCAAGCACTGGGTCGCACGTGACCTGGGAAGCGACGGCCAGTAGGTGGGCGAGGTGGCCCGTGCCCATGAGTCCGAATACCTGCCAGCGCACCGCGGACGACTCGTCCGCGGTGGTCCGAGACCTCGTGGGTGGGTCAGGGGGCACGGGCTGATCCCCTGTCTTCGCTGCCGCGTCCCGTCCCGGGCACCCACGGGACGAGGGAGACGCGGATGGCAGCGAGCGAGCAGCCCCTGACGTGCGCGAGCACACCACGGCTGACGGTCATGCTGTGCCGCGACTGCTGCTGCGGGAGCGGGACCAAGCACCCGGCCACCGACCACGCGGCGCAGCGGGCCGCGATCGAGGAGCTGGCGACCGACGAGGTGCGCGTGCGGACCGTCGACTGCCTCGACGAGTGCGACCGCAGCAACGTCGTCCTGGTGCGCGACCACCGGTTGCCACGCCGCGAGCGCGACACCTGGATCGGCGGCGTCCTCGAGCCCCGGCTCACCGAGTCGCTGTGCGACTGGGTCGAGAACGGCGGCCCGCTCCCGGCGGCGCTGCGGGCCCGACAGTTCCGGCTGGTGCGCCGGTGAGGGCCGCGAGCGCGGCCGAGGTCGAGCGGGCCCTGGCCGACGTCGATGCCTGGGCGCCCGACCTGCACCCCGACGACCGCTACGTCACGGTCGCCGACCTCGTCGGCTCCGGGCTCGCCGGGCGGGTCACCTCCCGCCTGCGCGGCGCACCGGACCGGGTGGGCGTCTCGGCGGTCTCGATGGGGGTGCCGTCGCGGCTGTGGTCGCTGACCGTCGTCCCGGCGGTGCGCCACGGCGTGGTCGTCGACCCCGCCGTGCTCTGCGCCCGCGACGACGGCGGGTCCGTGCTGCTCGGGGTGCGTGAGGCCCGTGGCCACGCCGACGTCACCGCGGACGACGTCCACGCGATCGTCATGGCGGTGCTCGAGCCGCTCGTCGCCGCCCTCCCGCTGTCGCCCCGGCTCCACTGGGGCAACGTCGCCGCCAGCCTGAGCGCCGTCCCACGGGTGCACGGCCTGCGGGCCGACGAGCCGCTGGTCGCCGACCTCCTGGCGCGCGCCCCCCTGGCCGGCCTGCTCGACGGGGCGCGCCGGCGTACCTGCTGCCTGTTCTACCTCGCCCCGGGCGCCGGACTCTGCGGCGACTGCTCCCTCGACCACGTCCCGACCGCCACCCGAGAGAAGTCCGTCTGATGCGCATCGCCCTGCTCTCCACCTCCGACACCGACCTGCTGTCGGCCCGGGCCGCCAACGCCCGGGGCGCCGACTACGTCTTCGCCAACCCCGCGCGACCGGGCCACCAGTCGATGGCCGCCACGATCGAGGGCTGCGACCTGGTGCTCGGCCGGATCCTCGGCTCGCCGCAGGACCTCTGCACCGGCTTCGCCCGGATCAAGCAGACCGGCATGCCGATGGTCGTGCTGGGCGGCGAGCAGCAGCCGAGCGCCGAGCTGATGGAGCTGTCGTCGGTGCCGATGGGCGTCGCGGCCGAGGCCCACCGCTACCTGGCCGAGGGTGGCCCGGACAACCTCGCCCAGCTGCACGCGTTCCTCTCCGACACCGTGCTGCTGACCGGCGAGGGCTTCGAGGCGCCGGCGCCGATCCCCAGCTGGGGTTGGGCGGAGAGGGTCTCGACAGGCTCGACCGCCGAGGGGGGCTCGACCACCGAGGGGGGCTCGACCACTGACCTGCCGAAGGTCGGGATCCTCTACTACCGGGCCCACCAGGCCAGCGGCAACACCGCGTTCGTGCACGACCTCGCCGACGCGATCGACGCGACCGGCACCGCCGTCGGCGTCCCGGTGTACGCCGGATCCCTGCGCTCGGCCCCCGACGAGCTCTACGCCGCGCTCGGCGGGCTCGACGCGCTCATCGTCACGGTGCTCGCCGCCGGGGGCAGCACCCCGGCCGGCGTGAGCGCCGGCGGCGACGACGAGGCGTGGGACGTCGAGCGGATGGCCGCGCTCGACATCCCCATCCTGCAAGGGCTCTGCCTGACCAGCAGCCGCGCCGAGTGGGAGGCCTCCGACGACGGGGTGACCCCGATGGACTCCGCGACGCAGATCGCGATCCCGGAGTTCGACGGCCGCATCATCACGGTGCCGTTCTCGTTCAAGGAGATCGACGCCGACGGCCTGCCGCGTTACGTCGCCGACCCCGAGCGCTGCGACCGCGTGGCCCGGATCGCGGTCAACCACGCCCGTCTGCGTCGTACGCCGCCCGCCGAGCGCAAGGTGGCGCTGATGCTGTCGGCGTACCCCACCAAGCACAGCCGGGTCGGCAACGCCGTCGGCCTCGACACCCCGGTCTCGACGGTGCGGCTGCTGCGGCGGATGCGCGACGCGGGCTACGACCTGGGCGCGCCGGGCGAGATCCCCGGCCTGGACCTGCCGGACGACACCGAGGCCGGCGACGCGCTCATCCACGCCCTCATCGCCGCGGGCGGCCAGGACGAGGAGTGGCTGACCAGCGCCCAGCTCACCGACGCCCACGTGCGCGTCACCAAGGCGCAGTACGACGCCTGGACGGCCGACCTGCCGGCCGACCTCAAGGCCCACATCGTCGAGGCGTGGGGCGAGTCGCCCGGCGAGCTCTTTGTCAACGACGCCGGCGAGATCGTGCTCGCCACCATCCAGGCCGGCAACGTGGTGCTGCTGATCCAGCCGCCGCGCGGCTTCGGCGAGAACCCGATCGCGATCTACCACGACCCCGACCTCGCGGTCACCCACCACTACCTCGCCGCCTACCGCTGGCTACGCGCCCAGCCCGACGATGGAGGCTTCGGCGCCCACGCCGTGGTCCACCTCGGCAAGCACGGGTCGATGGAGTGGCTGCCCGGCAAGAACGCCGCCCTGTCGGCCTCCTGCGCGACCGACGCGGCGATCGCCGACCTGCCGCTGGTCTACCCGTTCCTGGTCAACGACCCGGGCGAGGGCGCACAGGCCAAGCGCCGCGCGCACGCCACCATCGTCGACCACCTGATCCCGCCGATGGCCCGCGCCGAGTCGTACGGCGACATTGCCCGGCTCGAGCAGCTGCTCGACGAGCACGCCAACATCGCCGCGATGGACCCGGCCAAGCTGCCCGCCATCCGTGGGGAGATCTGGCAGCTGATGCACGCCGCCGAGATGCACCGCGACCTCGGCCTCGAGGAGCAGCCCGACGACGAGTCGTTCGACGACTTCATCATGCACGTCGACGGCTGGCTCTGCGAGATCAAGGACGCCCAGATCCGCGACGGCCTCCACGTGCTCGGCCAGGCCCCCGCGGGCGAGCAGCGGGTCAACCTGGTGCTGGCGATCCTGCGTGCCTCGCAGGTCTTCGGCGGCCAGCAGGCGGCGGTGCCCGGGCTGCGGGCGGCGCTGGGCCTCAAGGTCTCGACAGGCTCGACCACCGACGGGCCGGCCTTGGCGGCCGTCGACGAGATCGAGGAGCGGGCCAAGGCGCTCGTGCAGCACATGGACGAGGCGGACTGGTCCGTGGAGGCCGCCGTCACCGCGCACGACGACCCCGAGGTCCAGCGGGTGCTGGCCTTCGCCGCCACCCAGGTCGTGCCGCGCCTGGCCCGCACGACCGACGAGCTCGACGCGGTGCTGCACGCGCTCGACGGCGGGTTCGTCCCGGCCGGGCCCTCGGGCTCGCCGCTGCGCGGGCTGGTCAACGTGCTGCCGACGGGGCGCAACTTCTACACCGTCGACCCCCGCGCGATCCCCTCGCGGCTGGCCTGGCAGACCGGCGCCGCGATGGCGGAGTCCCTGGTGCAGCGCTACCTCGACGACGCCGGCGAGTACCCCGCCTCCGTGGGCCTCTCGGTCTGGGGCACCTCGGCGATGCGCACCTCCGGCGACGACGTGGCCGAGGTGCTCGCCCTGCTCGGCGTACGGCCGGAGTGGGACGAGGCGTCGCGCCGGGTCAGCGACCTGCGGGTCGTCCCGCTCGAGGAGCTGGGGCGCCCGCGCATCGACGTGACGGTGCGGATCTCCGGCTTCTTCCGCGACGCCTTCCCGCACGTCGTCGCCATGCTCGACGACGCCGTCCAGCTGGTTGCCGCGCTCGAGGAGCCGCTCGAGCACAACTTCGTGCGTGCCCACATGCTGCGCGACCTGGCCGAGCACGGCGACGAGCGCCGGGCGACCACGCGGATCTTCGGGTCCAAGCCGGGCTCGTACGGTGCCGGCATCCTGCAGGTCGTCGAGTCCGGGTCGTGGCGCGACGACAAGGACCTGGCCGAGGTGTACACGGCCTGGGGCGGGTTCGCCTACGGCCGCGGCCTCGACGGCGCGCCGGCCTCGGAGGACATGACCGCCAACTACAAGCGGATCAAGGTCGCGGCCAAGAACATCGACACCCGCGAGCACGACATCGCCGACAGCGACGACTACTTCCAGTACCACGGCGGGATGATCGCGACCGTCCGCGCGCTGACCGGCGCCGACCCCAAGGCCTACGTCGGCGACTCGACCACCCCCGACGCCGTCCGCACCCGCACGCTGCAGGAGGAGACCAACCGCGTCTTCCGGGCCCGCGTGATCAACCCGCGCTGGATCGGCGCGATGCAGCGCCACGGCTACAAGGGCGCCTTCGAGCTCGCCGCGACGGTCGACTACCTCTTCGGCTTCGACGCGACGGCGGGCGTGGTGCACGACTGGATGTACGAGTCGCTGGCCAAGGAGTACGTGCTCGACGAGACCAACCAGGAGTTCATGAGGAAGTCGAACCCCTGGGCGCTGCGCGGCATCGTGGAGAAGCTGCACGAGGCCGCCGACCGCGGGCTGTGGACCGAGCCCGACGCCGACGTGATGGCCGCGATGCAGCAGGTCTACCTCGAGCTCGAGGGCGACCTGGAGGACCGCGACTGACATGGCCGAGAGTGCCTGGGTCTCGACAAGCTCGACCACCGAGGGCTCGACCACCGAGGGCTCGGTGATCGAGCCTGTCGAGATCCGCAAGCGGGTCCGGGTCATCGGGGTCGGCCCCGGCGACCCCGACCAGGTGACCGTCGAGGCGCTGCACGCGATGCGCGGCGTCGCCTTCTTCGTGGTCTCCGACAAGTCGCCGCGCGGCGGCATGCCCGACCCGCTCGTCGCGGCGCGCGGCCGGCTCCTCGAGCGCCACCTGGACCACGAGCCGGTCGTCGTACGGATCGAGGACCCGGCGCGCGAGCGGCGTCCGGAGCGCACCGGCACCCAACAGGAGTACGCCGCCGCCGTCGAGGCCTGGCACGACGCGCGGTCCGCGGCGTACGAGGAGGCGCTGCTGGCGCACGAGGGCGACGCGGGCTTCCTGGTGTGGGGCGACCCGGCGTTCTACGACTCCACGATCCGCATCCTCGAGCGGGTGGCCAGGCGCGGGCGGCTCGACCTCGACCTCGACGTGATCCCGGGTGTCTCCAGCCTCCAGCTGCTGGCCGCTCGCCACCGCATCGTGCTGCACGAGGTCGGCGAGCCGCTCCACGTCACCACCGGGCGCCGGCTGCGCGAGGCCGTCGAGTCGGGCCAGGACAACGTCGTGGTGATGCTCAACCGGCTGATCGAGCTCGACGGCCTCGAGGACTGGCAGATCTGGTGGGGCGCCAACCTCGGCACGGCCTCGGAGGAGCTCGTGGCGGGGCGGGTGGGTGACGTGCTCGGCGCGATCGACGCGGCGCGCGAGCGGGCCCGCGACGCCGCCGGCTGGGTGATGGACGTCTACCTGCTGCGGCGGGCGTGATGCTGCGGTCAGGTGGTCTCGAGACGGCCGCGGGCGGCCTCCTCGACCACCGAGTGGTGACGTCCACGCCGGTCGAGGTGCGAGGAGCCCTGGCGACGAGCCTCGAGACCACTGCAGCCGGGGGACCGACATGAGCGGCCTCCTCGACCACCGAGTGGTGACGTCCACGCCGGTCGAGGTGCGAGGAGCCCTGGCGACGAGCCTCGAGACCACCGCAGCCGGAGGACCGACATGAGCGGCCTCCTCATCGCCGGCACCACGTCGGACGCCGGCAAGTCGATCGTCACCACCGGCCTGTGCCGGGCCCTGTCCGACCGCGGCGTCCGCGTCGCGCCCTACAAGGCGCAGAACATGTCCAACAACTCGATGGTCGTCGCTGCCGCCGACGGCAGCACCGGCGAGATGGGGCGCGCCCAGTGGATCCAGGCGGTGGCGGCCCGCGCCACCCCCGAGGTCGCGATGAACCCGGTGCTGCTCAAGCCCGGCGGCGAGCGGCGCAGCCACGTCGTGCTCCTCGGACAGCCCGCGGGACACGTCGAGGCCACCGACTTCGTGCACGGCCGGCGGCACCTCGCGGCCGCCGCCCACGCGGCGTACGACGACCTCGCGGCACGCTACGACGTCGTGGTCGCGGAGGGCGCGGGGAGTCCGGCGGAGGTCAACCTGCGCGCCAGCGACTACGTCAACATGGGTCTGGCCCAGCACGCACGCCTGCCCACGGTCGTGGTCGGCGACATCGACCGCGGGGGCGTGTTCGCCGCGTTCGTCGGCACCCTCGCACTGCTCGACGACAGCGACGCCGCCCTGCTGGCGGGGTGGGTCGTCAACAAGTTCCGCGGCGACCTCGGCCTGCTGCAGCCCGGCCTCGACGAGCTCGTACGCCGCACCGGCCGCCCGGTGCACGGCGTGCTGCCGTGGAACCCCGACCTGTGGCTCGACAGCGAGGACGCGCTCGACCTCGAGGCGAGGCAGTCGCGTGACGGCGCCCCCGACACCCGGCGGGTCGCGGTCGTCCGGCTGCCACGGATCAGCAACTTCACCGACGTCGACGCGCTGGGCCTCGAGCCCGACCTCGACGTGGTGCTCGCCTCGACGACCCGGGCGCTGGCCGGCGCCGACCTGATCGTGCTGCCGGGCACCCGCTCCACGATCAGCGACCTGGCGTGGCTGCGCGAGCGAGGCCTCGCCGACGCCGTACGACGCCACGCGGCCGACGGTCGCCCGGTGCTCGGCATCTGCGGCGGCGCCCAGATGCTCGGGCGCACCATCGCGGACCCGCTCGGGGTCGAGGGCCCGCCCACGACGGTCGAGGGCCTGGGCCTGCTCGACCAGACCACCGAGTTCGGCCCCGACAAGGTGCTGCGGGTCCACGAGCCCGCTGGCTACGAGATCCACCACGGGCGGGTGCGCGGCGAGCACGAGCGCGGCCACGTCACCGCCACGATGGTGCACGGACGTCTCGAGGACGACGCCCACCGCGACGCGTTCCTCCAGCAGGCACTGGGGATCCGCTCCCGTACGTCGTTCCCCGCCGCGCGCGAGCGTCGGCTCGCGCTGCTCGGGGCGCTCGTCGAGGAGCACCTCGACGTCGACGCGCTGCTGACGCTCGCCCTGGAGGGCCGATGAGGGTCCTGGTGCTCGGCGGCACCGCCGAGGCCCGGGACCTGGCCGCCCGCCTGGTCGAGGCCGGGGACGAGGTGGTGACCTCGCTCGCCGGCCGGGTCGCCCGGCCGCGGCTGCCCGTCGGCGAGGTGCGCAGTGGCGGCTTCGGTGGCGTGGAGGGGCTGCGTGCCGCCGCCGCCGACTTCGACGCCGTGCTCGACGCCACCCACCCGTTCGCGGCGGGCATCTCGGCCAACGCCGCGGCCGCCTGCACCGACGTACCGCTGCTCCGGCTGCAACGGCCCGGCTGGGCCGATCCGTCGGGCCGATGGCACTGGGTCGACGACCACGACGACGCGGCCGCCTGCGCGTCGGCCCTGGGACGCCGACCGTTCGTCACCGTGGGTCGCCAGGAGCTGCACCGCTTCGTGCCCGCGCTGGGCTCCCTCGCCGTGCTGGCCCGCGTCGTCGACCCGCCCGAGATCGACGTACCCGCGGCGTGGACGATCCGGCTCGACCGCGGGCCCTACGACCTCGACGGTGAGCTGGCGGTGATGCGCGAGCACCGCGCCGACGTGCTGGTCACCAAGGACTCCGGCGGCGACCACACCTTTCCCAAGATGCGCGCCGCCGAGCGGTTGGGGGTGCCGGTCGTCGTCGTACGCCGCCCGGCGGCGCCGGCGGGGGTCGAGACCGTCAGCGACGTCGACGCCGTGCTGACCTGGCTGCGGCCCCGGCGCACACCACCAGCGCAGCCAGGTCGACCCGTCGTGCCAGCGCCCGGGCCCGGGTGATGTCGTGAGCCGTCGGCGCCCGTCCGTCGCCCAGCACCGGTCGCTGCTCGGTGCGCGTGGCGTAGACCGTCTCCCCACCCAGCCGTACGCCGAGCGCGCCGGCGAACGCCGCCTCGACCGGGCCGGCGTTGGGGCTGGGGTGTGCGCCGGCGTCGCGGCGCCAGGCGCGCAGGGCGCCGCGGGGATCGCCGCCGAGCACCACCGCGAGGGCCGCCGCCAGTCGGGCGCCCGGCACGTTGAGCACGTCGTCGAGCCGGGCGGCGGCCCAGCCGAACTGCTCGTAGCGCTCGGTGTGGTGGCCGACCATCGCGTCGAGGGTGTTGGCAGCGCGGTAGGCCAGCAGCCCCGGGGCCCCGGCGAGCGCGCCCCACACGAGCGCGGCGACGACGGCGTCGGAGGTGTTCTCGGCGACCGACTCGATGACGGCCCGGGCGACGCCCGCCTCGTCGAGCACGCTGGTGTCGCGGCCGACCAGGTGCGTCAGGCGCAGGCGCGCGTCGTCGAGCCGGTCGGCCAGCAGCAGGCCCTCGACGGCAGCCGCCTCGCGGTCGAGGGAGCGGCCCCCCAGCACGGCCCAGGCGGCCACCGCGGTGGTGACGGTGCTGCGGTCGAGCGCGCGGCCCACCAGCGCCGCACCACCGACGAGCACCACCACGTGACGCACCCCAGGGCTGCGACGATCGGCCCAGCCGGCCTGCTCGAGGCGGGTGGCGAGCCGGCCGAACCCGGCCACGGGGTGGAAGCGGCGCGGGTCGCCGAGGAGCCGGTCGGCGGCGTACCCCAGCACGAGAGCGAGAGGACGGTTCATCGATGAGGGTCCTGGTGACCGGGGGCGTGCGCTCCGGCAAGTCCCGCCACGCCGAGGGCCTGGTGTCGGGCCTGGTGTCCGGCCTGGTGCGCTACGTCGCGCCGGGTCCGCAGCGTGACGACGCCGACTGGGCAGCGCGCATCGCGGCCCACCGTGCGCGGCGACCGCCGGAGTGGGAGACCGTCGAGACCCGGGACCTGGCCGCGGCCCTCGCGACGGACCGTCCGGTGCTGGTCGACTGCCTCGGCACCTGGTTGACCGGCGTCATCGACGAGGCCGGCCGGTGGGACGACCCCCAGGACGTGCTGGCGCCGTGGGTGGACGGCCTGGTCGACCACGCCGTCGCGGCGATGCGGGGCGACGTCGTGCTGGTGACCAACGAGGTCGGGCTCGGGGTGGTGCCCGAGCACCGCTCGGGCCGGCTCTTCCGCGACCTGCTCGGCTCGGTCAACCAGCGGTTCGGCGCGGCCTGCGACGAGGTGCACCTCGTCGTCGCCGGCCGGGTGCTCAGGCTCTAAGGGCTCTAGAGCCACGACAGCCCCAGCAGCAGCGCGGCGAGCGCGACCTCGATCGACGCACCCATCACGTCGCCGGTCACCCCGCCGAAGCGCGTCGTGCACCGTCTGACCAGCGCCACCACGAGCAGCGCGGGCACGACCCCGAGGAGCACGCCCCCGACGACGGCCACCGGGGTCGGCACCGTCGAGGTGAACGCCACGCCGAGACCGTCCGGTCGCGCTGCCGGCACCGGCGCCGCGCACACGAGCCACAGGGCGCAGCGCGACAGGCAGACGAGCCCGCCGGCCAGCACCGCCCCGCCCCACCCGTCGACGTACGCCGACAGCGCCGCCGCCTGCAGGCCGAGCACCACCACGACCGCGACGACCCCGGCGGGCCCGGCGGTGCCGGACTTCATCACCGCCAACGAGCGCTCGCGGTCGTAGGAGGCCGTCAGCCCGTCGGCGACGTCGGAGAGCCCGTCCCAGTGCAGCGCCCGGCTGCCGGTGGCCAGGAGTCCGATCGCGAGCACGGCGACGGCGAGGGGCGGCAGGTCGGTCAGCCCGCCGACCCACATGACCAGGCCGACGCCGCCCCCCAGTGGGAGGACGGCGAGTGGCGCCAGCAGCATCGCCGCACGCGTGGTCGACCGGTCGACACGTCGGGGCGCGCCGACCGGCACCGCGGTCAGCGTGCCGACCGACAGCCGCCACCCGTCGATCAAGCCATGAGCTCCGACAGCAGTGCCACGTCGCGCAGCAGCGCGGCGGCACTGCGCACGAGCGGGACCGCCGCGACCGCGCCGCTGCCCTCGCCGAGCCGCAGGCCCAGGTCGAGCAGGGGCTCGAGGCCGAGCTTGTCGAGCGCGAGCGACTGGGCCGGCTCGGTGGAGCGGTGTCCGGCGGCGTACCAGGCGGCGGCGCCGGGGGAGATGCGGTCGGCGGTGAGCGCGCAGGCCACGGACATCAGCCCGTCGAGCAGCACGGGCACCCCGGCCTCGGCGGCCGCGACCAGGTAGCCGGTGGTGGCGGCCAGGTCGGCGCTGCCGAGGGCGGTGAGCGTGTCGACCGGGTCGAGCACCCGGTCACCGGCCCGGGCGAGGGCCGCCGCGACGACGGTCCGCTTGCGCTCCAGACCGGCGTCGTCGACGCCGGTGCCGCGGCCGACCACGTCCTCGGCCGGTACGCCGAGCCCGGCGGCCACCAGGGCGGCGGCGGGCGTGGTGTTGCCGATGCCCATGTCGCCGGTCAGCAGCAGGCGTGCACCGGCCGCGATCTCCTCGGCGGCGACCGCGCGCCCCGCCTCGAGCGCCGTACGGGTCTCGTCGGGGGTGAGGGCGTCCTGGAGATGGATCGCGCCGGAGCCACGGCGGACCTTGCGGGCGCGCACCTCGTCGGGCACCCCGATCAGGTCGTCGTCGACGCCCAGGTCGAGCACCCGCACGGTCACGCCGTGCGCCGCCGCGAGGGCCGAGACCCCGGCGCGGCCGGCGACGAACGTGCGCACCATCGCGGTGGTGATCTCGGCCGGGAATGCACTCACGCCGTGGGCGGCGACGCCGTGGTCACCGGCGAAGATCACCAGCCGCACGTGGTCGACGGGCGGCGGCGGCACCGCGCCCTGCGTCGCCGACCACCAGACCGCGAGGTCGCCGAGACGCCCCAGGGCGCCGGGCGGGGTGGCCAGCCCGGCGAGTCGGGCGGCCGCGGCGCGGCGTACGTCGGGGGCGGGGGGCCTCACAGGCTGGCGGCGAACGCGCGCCGGTCAGCCACGGCCCGGTCCTGCGCCGCGAGCCGGTCGACGGCGAGGGCGAGGCCGATGCCGATCACGGACCACATGGCGGCCAGGGTCAGCAGCGACGAGACGCGGAACGCCCACAGCGTGTCACCCGGGAAGTCGCCGACCTCGTCGACCGTCGGCAGCAGCACGACCGCGAGCGAGACCAGGGCGACGTAGCCCACCAGGGCCAGGACGCAGGCGCGCAGCCCACCGAGCCGGGGTGCGGCGGCCCGGGCGGCGAGCACCGCGGCGACCGCGACGACCACCGAGATCAGGACCAGGGCGAAGTAGGAGCTGGAGCGCGTCCCGATCGTGTCGGGGTTGCCGACCGCGGGTGGGTTGGCGGGGTACTTCAGGAACGGCACGAGGCTGTAGCTGACGAACCCGATGGCCGCGACGACGGCGGTCGACTGCACCGGGCTGAGCCGGCCCAGGCGCCCGGCCGCCATGGCGGCCAGCAGGGCGACGAAGCCGCCGAGCACGGTGCCGAGGGGGAGGGTGCCGGTCAGCAGGCCCCAGGTGCTCTGGTTGGCCCGGCTGACGACCGGACCGGCGTCCTCCTCGGAGGAGCCGGAGTGGTCGGCGGGAGCGGCGTCCGCGGCGGCATTGGCCTCCTCGAGCGCGATGGCCGTGTCGACGTGGGGCTCACCGACCTGGTGGGCGACGAGGAAGGCAGCGAAGCCGGACAGTAGGCCGACCAGCAGCCCCCTGACCAGGAAGTTGCGGGCGGTCACCTCAGTGGCAGGGGTAGCCGAGGAGGTGGCGCGCGTCGTGGACCCACTCGTGGGTCGCGGCGTTCTGGTCGGCGCCGACGAAGAAGAGCACGACGACCGCGAGCAGCGCGAAGAAGACGGCCCACGGGCCGAGGTCGGTCAGCGGGACGGTCGGGATCTCGGCGATCTCGGGAGTGGCAGCGGTCTGGGCCATGAGGGTCCTCCTGAAGGGATGAGTGCGTCCCTGTCGAATGGGTGGATACGGACCTTCGGGTCTGACTTCCGCCCGTTCCGACTGCTCGGAAGGGCGGTCACAGTAGCGCGACTGTGCCGGATTCTCACCGGCTTCCTCGTGCCCGCAGGCTCACCCTAGGGCATCGCGCAGGGCAGTGAGCAAGACATCCACGACCGGCTCGGGACGCACCGCGATCCGCACCCAGGTCGCGTCGAGCCCGGGGAACGTGTCGGCCCGTCGTACGGCGATGCCGGCACGCCGCAGCCGCTCGTGGACGCCCACCCCGACCCGGGCGAGCACGAAGCTCGATGCGCTCGGCACGTGGTCGACGCGGAGGCCGGTCAGCCCGTGCTCGAGATGGCTCCGCCAGTCCGCGATCAGCCCGGCGCGCCGGCGGGACTCCTCGTCGGCGACGGGCGAAGCAAGAGCAGTGCTCGCAGCGATGGCCGTCGTGGAGACCGACCAGGGCACCTGCGCGCGTCGCAGCTCGACGATCAGGACCGGGTCGCCGACGACGTAGCCCGCGCGGACACCGGGGATCGTCCAGTGCTTCGTCAGGCTCCGGATGACGAGAGCACCGCTCTCACCGAGCACGGACTCGGCCTGGCCGGGCACGGTGTCCATGAAGGCCTCGTCGACGACGAGCAGTCGGCCAGGGGCCCGCAGGGCCAGGACGGCGTCACGGGCGTGGAGGACGCCGGTGGGGTTGGTCGGGTTGCCGAGCACGACCAGGTCGGCGTCGCCGGGCACGAGTGCCGGGTCGAGGGTGAAGGGGTGGGGGAGTCGCGCCTGGGTGACCCGGTGGCCGGCCTGCTCGAGGGCGGCGTGCGGCTCGGTGAACTGCGGGTGCACCACGACCGGGCGCCGCCACGGCCGTCGCGCGACGAGCGAGAAGGCCTCGGCCGCCCCGGCGGTCAGCAGGACCCGGTCGACCTCGACCCCGTGGTGGGCCGCGACGGCGGCCTCGGCGGCCCGGGGGGCGGGATAGCTGCCGACGTCGTCAAGGCTGGCCCGCAGTGCGTCGTCGAGCCACGCCGGTCGCGGTCCGGGGAACACGTTGACCGCGAAGTCCACCAGGCCGTTGCCCGCCTCGACGTCACCGTGGTGGCGGAGCGGGTCATCCACGGGCGTGGACGGCGTCGGCGAAGCGCTGGGCGAGGTGGGGGTGGCCGGCCCAGTGCGTGTGGACGTAGGACGCGTGCAGCGTCGCGCTGCCGAAGCCGACCGCCTCGCCGTCGACGACCCACGTGGGGTCGAGCCCGGTCACCGGCTCGACGGTCGTGTGGTGGAACTCGTGGCCGGTGACATGCTCCCCGGCGCGGCTCAGCAGCCCGTCGGCGGGTGCGGTGACGGTCGGGTAGCGCAGGGTCAGCCCGACCATCCGGGCCTCGGCGTCGATCGCGCCGACCATCGGGGTCTGGTCGAGCGTGCGGCACAGGTAGAGCAGGCCGCCACACTCCGCCACGGTCGGTACGCCGTCAGCCACGGCATCCCGCACCGCCGCGAGCAGCGGGGTGTTGGCCGACAGGGCGGCGGCGTGCTCCTCGGGGAACCCGCCACCCAGCACCAGGCCGGCGGTACCGGCCGGCAGGGCGTGGTCGACGAGCGGGTCGAAGGGCACGACCTCGCAGCCGGCGGCCGCGAGGAGCTCGGTGGTCTCGGCGTAGCGGAACGTGAACGCCCGGCCGGTGGCCACCGCGACGACCGGCCGTCGCCCCGACGGTGCGGTGACGGCGCTCGACGGGTCCCACGCCGACGTGTCCAGGTCGGGCGCCGACCCGGCCACGGCCAGCACCGCGTCGAGGTCGACGCTCTCGGTGACCCGCTCGGCGAGGGCATCGACGAGAGCAGTGCTCTCGTCGCGCTCGGCGGCGGTGACCAGGCCGAGGTGACGCGAGGGCGTGGCGAGGGATGCGTCGCGCGGGATCGTGCCGAGGACGGGGACCCGCACCGACGACGCGACCTCGGCCGCGTGCCGCGGGGAGCCGGCCTGGTTGAGGATCACGCCCGCGACGCGCACGGTCGGGTCGTAGGTCGCCAGCCCGTGCACCACGGCGCCGACGGTGCGCGAGGACCGCGAGATGTCGACGACCAGGACGATCGGCGAGCGGGTCAGGGCCGCGACGTGGGCGGTGGAGGAGAAGCCGTCGGTGCCGATGCGGCCGTCGTACAGGCCCATCACGCCCTCGACGACCGCGACGTCGGCGGGGGCGGGCGTCCGGGCGCCGTGCAGCAGCAGCGGGATCACCCGGTCCTCGCCGACCAGGTGCGGGTCGAGGTTGCGTCCCGGTCGCCCGCACGCGAGCGCGTGGTAGCCGGGGTCGATGTAGTCGGGCCCGACCTTGTGGCCGCTGACCTCCAGCCCGCGGGCGCGCAGCGCCGCCATCAGGCCGGTGGCGACGGTGGTCTTGCCCTGGCCGGTGCCGGGTGCGGCGACGACGAGGCGGGGGAGCGCTACCACTCGATGCCCTTCTGGCCCTTCTGGCCGCGGTCCATCTGGTGCTTGACCTTGGTCATCTCGGTGACCAGGTCGGCGGCCTCGACGAGCGCGGGGTGGGCGCGGCGCCCGGTGACGACGACGTACTGGCGTCCGGGCCGGTGGGTGAGCGTGGAGACCACGTCGTCGACGTCGACCCAGCCCCACTGCATCGGATAGGTGAACTCGTCGAGCACGTAGAGGTCGTGGCGCTCCTCGGCAATCCGGCGCTTGACCTCGGCCCACCCCTCCGCGGCGTCACGGGCGTGGTCCTCGGCCTCGCCGGCTTTGCGCGACCACGACCAGCCCGAGCCCATCTTGTGCCACTCGACGGGGCCGCCCTCGCCAGTCTCGGCGTGCAGCTCGCCGAGCCGTTCGAGCACGGTCTGCTCGCCGATGCGCCACTTGGCGGACTTGACGAACTGGAAGACCCCGACGTCCCAGCCCTGGTTCCAGGCCCGGATCGCGAGCCCGAACGCGGCGGTCGACTTGCCCTTGCCGTCGCCGGTGTTGACCATCAGCAGCGGCTGGTTGCGCCGCTGCGCGGTGGTCAGTCCGTCGTCCGGCACGACGACCGGCTTCCCCTGCGGCATCAGCGCCTCCGCCCGTAGGCCTCGTGGTGGACCGCGTCGGCCAGCGGTCGGCGCTGACGCCAGCCGTGCCGCTCGAGGTCGGGTACGTCGTGGTGGTGCGAGACCGGACCGACGCAGAGCCACGCGATCGGCCGGACGCGCTCGGGAACGGCGAGCAGCTCGCGCAGGAAGGGCTCGCGGTAGAACGACACCCAGCCGACACCGAGGTCCTCGGCGGTGGCCGCGAGCCAGAGGTTCTGGATCGCCAGGCAGGTCGAGTAGAGGCCGGCGTCGTCGATCGCGTGCCGGCCGAGGACCTGCGGCCCGCCCCGGTCGGGGTCGTGGGTGACGACGATCCCCAGGGTGGCGTCCAGGACCCCCTCGACCCGGATCCGGTCGAAGGTCGCGGCGCGGTCGGGCGGCAGCGAGGCGGCGTACGTCGCGCGCTCGGCGGTGACGTGCTCGTGGAAGCGTGCGCGGGTGCGTCGGTCCTGCACGAGGACGAAGTCCCAGGGCTGGCTGTGTCCGACGCTGGGTGCGGCGTGCGCGGCTCCGAGCACGCGGGCGAGGACCTCGTCGGGCACCTCGGCACCGGTGAACTCCGCGCGGACGTCGCGACGGCGCTCGATGACGTCGTAGAGGCCGGGGGCGACGCTCATGCGGCGCGCACCGCACCGGCGAGGGCCTCGGCGGTGACCTCGCCGACGGGCACGTGCTGGGCTTGCAGGTGCTCGGCGAGCACCGCGGCCAGCCCGAGCCGCATCGCGCCGGCCTCGCAGTCGATGACGAGCGAGGCGACCCCCTCGGCGGCCAGGAGCCCCGCGGCGCGCTGGGACCGGGCGACCGCGTCGGCCCCGCTGGTCGCGCGACCGTCGGTGACCACGACGAGCAGCGGGCGGCGGCGTGGGTCGCGCACCCGCTCGAGCGCGAGGACGCGGTGTGCCTCGAGGAGGCCCTCGGCCAGCGGGGTACGGCCGCCGGCGGGCAGGCCGTCGAGACGACGCGCGGCGACGTCGACCGACCGCGTCGGAGGCAGGGCCAGCTCGGCGGCAGCCCCACGGAACGTCACCAGGCCGACCTTGTCGCGGCGCCGGTAGGCGTCGAGCAGCAGGCTGAGGATGGCGGTCTTGACCTGCTCCATGCGCTTGCGCGCGGCCATCGACCCCGACGCGTCGACGCAGAACAGCACCAGGTTGGCCTCCTGGCCCTCCCGGGTCGCGACGCGCAGGTCGCTGCCGTGGAATCGGAGCGGCCCGGTGGTGCGGCCGCGGACCGCCTGGTGGGGCGCCGCCGCACGCAGCGTCTCGAGCAGGTGGATCGGCCCCTGGCCGCCGCCGGTCGCTGAGGTCGCGCCGACCCGCCGACCCGACGACGTGATCGCCCGGCTGCGTCGACCTGCCTCGCCGGCCCCGGTGCCGTGCACGGTGAAGAGCCGGGCGCGGTAGGGCGTCCCGGCGGTTGCGTTGGTCTCGGACGGTGACCCCTCGGAGGAGGGCGCCCCCGCGTCGGTCGAGGAAGGCGTCTCCACGTCGGTCGAGGAAGGCGCCCCCACGTCGGTCGAGGAAGGCGCGCTAGCGCCTGTCTCGAGACCACCCTCACCGCCGTCGTCAGGCCCACCACCATCACCATCACCGTCGCCGCTATCACCGCCACCATCACCACCGGGCCCCGGCGGCTCCGGCTCCGGCTCGTCGTCGCCGAGGACCTCGTCGAGCAGGTCCTCGTCGAGACCGGGGGCGTCGAACGGGTTGCGCCGGCGTCGGTGGGGCAGCGAGAGACGGGCGGCGACGCGCACGTCCTCGAGCGTGACCGCGTCGCGGTCGTGCCAGGCGGCGTGCGCGACGGCGGTGCGGGCGGTGACGATGTCGGCGCGCATGCCGTCGACGTCGAAGGCCGCGCACAGCTCGGCGATCCGCAGCAGCATGTCGTCGCCCAGCGCGACCGACCCGACCCGGGCCTGTGCGGCGAGGATGCGCGCGGTGACGACGCGCTCGCCCTCGTCGTACGACGCCGCGAAGGTGACGGGGTCGGCGTCGAAGGCCATCCGGCGCCGGACGACCTCGACGCGCAGCGCCGGGTCGCGCGGTGCCCTGACCTCGACGGTGAGCCCGAACCGGTCGAGCAGCTGCGGGCGCAGCTCGCCCTCCTCGGGGTTCATGGTGCCGACCAGGACGAACCGTGCGTCGTGGGAGACCGAGACGCCGTCGCGCTCGACGGTCGAGCGCCCCATCGCGGCCGCGTCGAGCAGCAGGTCGACGAGGTGGTCGTGCAGCAGGTTGACCTCGTCGACGTAGAGGAGGCCACGGTGGGCCTTGGCGAGCAGGCCCGGCTCGTACTCGGCCTTGCCCTCGGAGAGGGCGCGCTCGAGGTGCAGCGAGCCGAGCACGCGGTCCTCGGTGGCCCCGACGGGCAGCTCGACGAGGCGGACCGGGCGGGTCTCGACGGCGGCGTCGGCGGCGTACGGCGCCCCGCCGGAGTCCGGCGACGACGAGCCCGGCGCCGCGGAGAACCGGTCGCCCGCCACCACGTCGATCGGCGGGAGGACCGCGGCCAGGGCGCGCACGATCGTCGACTTCGCGGTGCCCTTCTCGCCGCGCACCAGGACGCCGCCGATCTCGGGCGAGATGGTCGTCAGCACCAGGGCCAGGGACATGTCACCGGCGTCGACGACGGCGGAGAAGGGGTAGTGCTGTGGCATCGGAGGCTCCCGCTCGCTCGCCATGGAAAGGAAGCCTCGAGGCCGGTCTTCGGACTTCCCGGATCGTCGTGTCGTGCACGTCCGGGTCACCGCAGCGGGCCTGTGCCGGACTCTCACCGGCTTCCCAGATTCTCCCCAGGACGGGGCACCTCGGGGCTGTGCGGTCACGATAGCGTCACGCCTCGTGCCCGCCTCCCTGCCCTCCCGCGTCAGCGTCGTCGGCCTCGGCGCCGACGGCTGGGCCGGCCTCGGCGAGGTCGCCCGGGTGCGCGTCGCGGGCGCCGACGTCGTGATCGGCTCGACGCGCCAGGTGGCCCTCCTGCCCGGCGACGACGCACAGCAGCGACAGGTCTGGCCGAGCCCGCTGTCCTACGACCTCCTGGCCGACCACGCCGACCGCGACGTCGTCGTGCTGGCCTCCGGTGACCCGCTGCTGTCGGGCATCGCCACCGCGCTGCGCCCGCTCGTCGGCGACCGGCTCGAGGTACTGCCGGCGGTGTCGTCGGTAGCGCTCGCCCGCGCCCGGATGCGCTGGTCGGCCGAGGAGACGGCCGTGGTGACCACGGTCGGCCGGCGCCTGGAGCTGGTGGTCCGCGAGCTCGCTCCCGGGCGTCGGATCCTGGTGCTGACCAGCGGCGCCGGCACCCCCGCCGACCTCGCCACGCTCCTCACCGACGCGGGCTACGGCGCTAGCCGGCTGACCGTGCTCGGCGACCTGGGCGCCGCGCACGAGTCGCGGGTCGAGGGCCCTGCCGCCGACTGGTCGGCCGCCTCGCCCGCGCTCCACGTCGTCGCGGTCGAGTGCGTCGGTCCGGTGGTCGGCTCGTGGGTCGCCGGGCTGCCCGACGACGCCTACGAGCACGACGGCCAGCTCACCAAGCGCGACCTGCGCGCCTCGGCCCTGGCTCGCCTGGCCCCCCAGCCGGGCCAGCTGCTGTGGGACCTCGGCGCCGGTGCCGGGTCGGTCGGCATCGAGTGGCTGCGCGCCCACCCCACCTGCCGGGCCCACGCCGTCGAGCGCGACCCCGCCCGGGCCGAGCGCATCGGGCGCAACGCGGCCCGGCTCGGGGTCCCGGGGCTCGAGGTCGTGGTGGGCGACGCGCTCGACGTCGTACCCGGCCTGCCGCGCCCGCACGCGATCTTCGTCGGTGGTGGAGCGACCGCCCCCGGGCTCCTCGACGCGTGCCGCGAGCACCTGGCCCCCGGCGGCCGTCTCGTCGTCCACGGCGTGACGCTGGAGACCGAGCAGGTCCTCGCGGCGGCGTACGCCGAGCACGGCGGCGAGCTGGTCCGCGTGGCGGTCGAGACCGCGGCGCCGATCGGGTCGTTCACCGGCTGGACGCCGGCCCGGGCCGTGACGCAGTGGGCGTGGACCAAGCAGGACGACCGGTGACCGTCCACGTCGTCGGGGCGGGGCCCGGGGCCGCCGACCTGCTCACCCTGCGCGCCGCGGCGCTGCTGGCCGCGGCCGACGTCGTGCTCTACCCCGGCACCTACCTCGACGCCGAGGTCCTCTCGCACTGCCGACCCGACGCCCGTCTCGTCGACACCCAGGGCCTCGACCTCGACACGATGGTGGCCACGATGGTGGCGGCGCACGGCGAGGGCCTCGACGTCGTCCGGCTGACCTCGGGTGACCCGTCGGTCTACAGCGCTGTCGCAGAGCAGACCCGCCGGCTCGACCTGGCCGGCGTGCCGTGGGACGTGACCCCCGGCGTGGCGTCGTACGCCGCCGCGGCGGCGATCGTCGGCCGCGAGCTCACCGTCCCCCTGGTGGCGCAGTCGGTCGTGCTGACCCGCGTCCAGGCCCGGTCGACCGCGATGCCCGAGACCGAGTCGCTCGCCGCGTTCGCGGCCACCCGCGCGACCCTGGCCGTGCACCTCGCCATCACCCGCATCCGCGAGGTGATGGCCGAGGTGGGCCCGCACTACGGCGCCGACTGCCCCGTCGTCGTGGTCTACCGCGCCAGCCAGCCCGACCAGGTCGTCCTGCACGGCACCGTGGCCGACATCGCCGACCAGGTCGAGGCAGCCGGCCTGCGCCAGGCCGCGGTGATCCTGGTCGGCCGCGCGCTGGCCCGCGACGGCGGCGAGTCGTTCCTGTACTCCGCCGATCGCACCCGTCCGGTCTGAGCCCACGTCGGCTGAGGTGCGAGGAGCCCCAGCGACGACCCGACCCGGTACGCCGACCAGGCCACCCCCACCCCGGCTGAGGTGCGAGGAGCCCAGCGACGACCCGACCGGGTACGTCGACCAGGCCGCCCCGACGCCGGCTGAGGTGCGAGGAGCCCCAGCGACGAGCCTCGAAGCCACCGCCACCGACCCTCCCAACCCGACCCCAGGGTCTGTGGAAACAACCACGAACCGTCCACAGGGCGCGAGTGGATAGGGGTTGTCCACAACCCCCGTGGTTGAGCCGGAAAGTCGTCCAGGACTGTCGGTGGCCGGTGCTGGAATAGTCCCATGGCCCAGCACACCGACACCCCCGGATCGGGACACCCGATCGAGGCAGTGCTGTGCCGGTTCCTCGACGACCTCAAGGGTCTGGCGGACGTCCCGACCTGGTCGATGGACGCAGAGACCACCACCCGTGTGGTGGGTCTGGGTGCCCGGGTCGCCGCCGGTGTCGCCGAGCTCGAAGCCAGGTCGATCAGACAGGCCGAGACCCTCGACCTCCCCGGCACCGCCGGGTGCCGCAACCTCGCCCGGTGGGTCCAACGCACCACCGGGGTGACCCGACGGTCTGCTCGAGCAAAGGCCAAGCTCGCCGCAGGCCTGGGCGACCTCGAACCCACCAGGGCCGCGACGGCCCGCGGCGACATCCACGCCGAGCAGGCCCAGGCCATCGCCAACCATGTCGCGGTGTTGGACGACGAGAAGGTCTCGGCCCACGACCAGGCCCGCGCTGAGGCCTTCCTCCTCGGCGAAGCCACCGGCGGTCACGACGCCGACACCCTGGCGGCGATGGGCCACGCGATCTGGGAACGCCTGGACCCCGAGGGCGCCGACGAACGCGAGGCCAAAGCGTTGGAAGCCCAGGAAGAACGCGCCCGCAGACGCACCCGACTCACCATGGGCGACGACGGTGACGGACTGACCCACGGCCGGTTCTCCATCCCCACCGCCACCGCTGACGCGTTCCGCAAACAGCTCCACGCCCTCGCCGCCCCCAAACACATCCGCGCCGAGCACGGGGCCGGGTCCTACGACTGGCAGAAGCCCTCAGCCGAACGCCTCGGCCAGGCGTTCACCGAATGGATCGAGACCTACGACCCCACCCAGCTACCCAAGATCGGCGGCCTGTCCGCCACCGTGATCGCCATCGGCGACTACGACCTCCTCCAAGGCAAGCTCAAGGCTGCCCAGCTGGAGACCGGCACCAAGATCAGCCCCACCGAATACCTCCGCCTGGCCTGCGGCGCCGGGATCATCCCCGCCTGGATGAACGCATCCGGCGAAGTCCTCGCCCTGGGTAGGAAGCACAGGTTCCACACCCCCGCCCAACGCCTCGCCGCGATCGTCGAGCAACGCCACTGCCAACACCACAGTGGCTGCGACGTCCCCGGCTACCTGTGCCACGCCCACCACACCATCCCCTGGGCCCAGGGCGGCACCACCGACCTGAGGACCACCACGCTCTACTGCCCCTACCACCACACCCGCGTCCACCAACCCGGCCACGACCCCACGCGCACCTGACGGTCGGACGACGAGGCCCTCCTGCTCAGGCCCAGGAAGGTCACATCTGGCCGACCGGGTGAAGGCGATCCGCCCGCAGCTGCCGAGAGTCGGGGATCACCGACCACCTACTCCACGAGGGCCTCCGGCAATAGGCTGCGCGCGTCGAGTACTTCTATACCGACAAGGCGCCCATCGCTGCCGACATCAAGGTTGACCATCCACGGGTGGTCGCCCCCGTCGACCGGAACCGTGCGAACCACGTCGCCTGACTGATTGTCTGGAACTAGGTAGATGTAGGCGGCGTTCGCGTCGGGGTCGTAGGTCACTCGGAGCGGCTTGACTGAATCCGTCATACCTCAACCATCCCAGCGTGACGAACCGCCGGGTCTGCTGCGATCAGAGCACGCTCCGAGGAGGCGCTCGCCGCTGACCGAGCTCGCGCTCGAGCTAGGTACGTCGGTGACGGGGCGCGGTGATGCCCGCATTCCATCGCCCGACCCCGACCATGCCGCGAGCTGAGCGCACGTGCCGAAGGTCGAGTGCTCCTACCTCGTCGGTCGCGGAAATTCGCCGCGCAGGATGGCCAGGCGGTTCTCCGGCGCATCAGGTGAGAGGAAGTCTGGGATCGTGCGCTCGTCGCGGCGAGGTCTGGACAGCAACTCGACAGGCCATTCCGTCACGCGCTCTTGGCGGACGTGGCTGTACGTGCCTGCCTCGGACTCGTCGATGTACTCGCGTTGGAGCACCAGAGCGAGCAGTGCGCCGACTCCAACGACGCTGGCAGACGCAGCCTCTGCCTCCTCGTAGGTCGCGAACGCATAGAAGTAGACGCCGTCTCCGAAGTCTTCTGCCCCGAGATGGGGGTAGCACCACACGCGGTACTCCAGGACCTCGTCCCAGACGTAGCCGCCACCCGCTTTGGCGCTCGTCGGGTACTCGCCCACCCGTTCAGGGTCGACCGCTGCCGGGTACCCCATGTGGCCAGGTTGCCACGCCCAACGGCTCCGCCCGACCATGCCGCGCTGACCGTGTCGCGGCTGCCGCCCGTCGTTGCACGCTGACCGGTCCCGCGCGCTGCTCGTCGTCGTAGGGTCACACCTCGTGGTGCGGTACGTCGTCCTTGTCAGCGAGTCAGCGGTCATGCCCAGGGATGTTCTTCGTGCGCTTGCGGCTCACCCTCGTTTCGAGATTGATGACAACGGGTCAGCTCATTCCCGTCATCCGCTGACGACTGTGGAGCCCTTCGACTGGTCGGTGGAGGGCGACGACTGGCTGACGGACTTGAAGCCTTCCAGCCCATCAGGCTCCATTCCGTCAAGGGTCGGCAGCGCCATGATGATGACGTGCGGTTCCGCCTCATGGATTGCTGAGACTGGCCTCTTGCTGGCTGCGGAGCTGCGCGAGCCAGCGTGGTTCATCGGAAACGACGGGGTCGCCTGGTTGGTCGAGCAGGTGGACCCTGCTCGCATCGACCTGGGCTGAACCGACCGGAACGACTAGACACGGGCGCTCGGCACAACGCCCGGTCCTCAGGTCAACGAAACGAGTAGCCGAGAGTCGCATGTCCCAACGTCTACTCTCAGCCGATGCCGACCTCAGCAGATCAGCCGGTCATCTTCCTCGACGTCGATGGCCCTCTGATCCCGTTCGGGGCCTCTGGTTATCCGACCTTCGGCAGTGGTTTTGACAATCCACTCCTGGAACGGGTCGACCCCTCGTGGGGCCGCCAACTGAGCGACCTACCCGGGGAGCTGGTGTGGGCGACGACATGGGAGGAGGAAGCCAACGAGGTCCTGGGACCCCTCCTCGGGCTAGCGCCTCTGCCAGTCGTGGTGTGGCCCGATGGGGATGTCGCGTGGGTCCCGCCGGGGGGGCATTGGAAGACAGAGGCCCTGCTGTCCTGGAGCAAGGGCCGAGCCCTGGTCTGGATCGACGACGAGATCTCGGATGCGGACCGATCGTGGATAGAGGAAAACCGAACTGAGCCGTCCTATCTGCTCCGTGTCGATCATCGTGTCGGCCTGACTCGGACGGACCTCACGGCGCTCGAGGCGTGGTTGCTGCGAGTGAGCTGTTGAACGCAACTGACCCATCGCCCGACCAGCAGCGTGAGGTGGTCGCGGTAGTGAGCCCGGATACTCAGGGAGGGTCGGGCCGCACGGTGCGAGGATCGCCCGGCCCGTCGCCATACCCGACGGTCGGGCCCGGTGAAGGAGTCGTCGTGCGCAGGTCCACCCGTGTCGTCCTCGGTTGTGTCATCGCTGTCTCGTTGGTGTTCGGAGGCGGTGCCTACGCCTTGGTCAAGACCGGCGCCGTCGACGCGATGTTGAACGAGTGCACCGACGAGGCGACCGACGCGGCCAACGAGCTGGCTGATGCCGTGCGCAAGGACCTGCCGGGTCGCACGTCTGCGGTCGAGCTCACGGGCTACTGCGACAAGCAGCCCTGGCCCTCCGTCACGACGACCACGAGTGCCGACCGCGCCACGGTCGCCCGGAGACTCAGGGCCCGCTGGGGGTGCACCTATGCGCCGGTCATCGACCCTCGGTTGGACAACGGCGTCGTCGCCCCGCCGTGGGACTGCGCCGACGTCGGAGGCCACGAAGCCACCGTCGAGGTCGACTACGACGGGACGTTCATCGCCGACCTGGGCTGAGGCGGAGGGACGTCAGCTGCCCTCGAGCTCCTTGCGCAGCGTGATGACCTCCGCCAGCGCACGCTCGGCGGTCTCGTTGGCGACGTTCAGCGCCTTGAGCAACGCGGTGATGTCGACCTTCTGGCGTTGGGCGGGGCTGCGCATGGCCTCGTCCAGGTCGAGGCCGAGATCCCCGGCTGCGTGCAGCTGGTCCGTGAGCTCCGGCAGGCTCTGGTGGCCGGTCCGCGCCCCGATCCTCACGTCTCGCTCGGCCTGCGCCTGCGGAGTCCTGCTCACCTTGAAGAGACCCATGCGGCCACCCGTCGTCGGTCGTGCCCCCGAAGGTCGGGAAGGGGCAGCATAGGGGCCACGAGGTTGGCTCGCCGGCGGGACGACGCGACCTCAGCCCGGCACGGACCGGCTCGTCCACACCGCGCCGCTCGCGCTGACCGTGGTGCCCGAGGACCCCACGATCAGCAGGCACTTCATGTCGATCGACGCGGCGTCGAGGTCGGCGAGCGTGGTCACGGTCAGGGACTCCTCGGCCCGGCCCACGTCGCGTCCGACGACGACCGGGCGGTCGGCGGGCAGCACCTCGAGCAGCAGCTTCTGGGCCAGCACGACCTGCTCGGTGCGCGAGCGCGACGCCGGGTTGTAGATCGCGAGCACCAGGTCGGCCTCGGCGATCGCGCGCAGCCGCTGCTCGATCACGGTCCAGGGCTTGAGGCGGTCGGACAGGCTCACGACCGCGAAGTCGCCGCCGATCGGGGCGCCTGCGCGTGCGGCGACGGCCTGCACCGCGCTCACGCCCGGCAGCACCCGCACCGGGACCCCGGGGAACTCGTCGGCCACCTCGTGCACGGCCGACGCCATCCCGAACACCCCGGCGTCGCCGCCGGAGACGACGGCCACGCGACCACCGGCGGCGGCCAACGCGAGGGCGTGCCGGGCCCGGTCGACCTCGACCGAGTTGCCGGAGGCGTGCCGGGTCAGCCCGGCGCGCTGCGGCACCCGGTTGACGTACGGCGCGTAGCCGACGACGTGGTCGACCTCGGCGAGCACCTCGTCGACCTCGGGGGTCAGCCAGCGGTCCGGGCCGGGGCCGAGACCGACGACCAGCACCTCGCCTACCGCGACCGCCTCGACCGCCTCGACCGCGGGCGGGTCCGCCTCGGCCGCAGGAGCGCGCCGGGAGTCGCCGGGCACCACGATCAGCGAGAAGTAGGGCACCGAGTCGGCATCGACGTCGGCCGCCGGGAGCCGGCGCTCGCCCTCCTGCGACGCGCGCTCGACGTAGACCGCGTCATCGAGTCGTCCGGCCGCGGCCAGGGCACGTCGTACGGCGGGGAAGGTGCGGCCCAGCTTCATGATGACCGCCCCGTCGGTGTCGGCCAGGCGCCGCGCGAGCTCGGCCTCGGGGAGCGTGCCGGGCAGCACCGTGAGCACGTCGGTACGACGCACCAGCGGCAGCGCGGCGGCCGCGGTGGCCGCGGCGAAGGCCGGGACCCCCGGCACGACCTCGGTCTCGAACCGCTCGGCGAGGCGGTCGTGCATGTACATCGACGAGCCGTAGAAGAGCGGGTCGCCCTCGGCGAGCAGCACGACGTGGCGCCCGGCCTCGAGGTGGGCGGCCAACCGCTCCGCCGACCGCTCGTAGAAGTCGGCCATGGCGCCGGCGTAGCCGCCGGGGTGGTCGGTGCTGCCGGTGGTCACCGGGTAGCGCAGCTCCTCCTCGATCACCGGGTCGGGGAACAGGCCGGCGGCGATGCGTCGGGCGTGCGACTGCTTGCGCACGCCGGCGTGGAAGGCGACCACGTCGGCGGCCCCGATCAGCCGCGCCGCCTTGAGGGTGATCAGCTCCGGGTCGCCCGGGCCGAGGCCCACGCAGGCGAAGCGTCCGGTCGCGCCGCTGCTCACTCGGCCTCCTGGGCCAGGGCGTTGACGGCCGACGAGGCCATCGCCGACCCGCCGCGTCGCCCGCGCACGGTGACGAACGGGACGTCGATGCCGTGGTCGTCGGCGAACGACGCGAGTGCGTCCTTGGACTCCGCGGCACCGATGAAGCCGACCGGGCACCCGATGATCGCGGCCGGACGGGGTGCGCCGGCGAGGAGCATCTCGAGGAGGTGGAAGAGGGCGGTCGGAGCGTTGCCGATGGCGACGACGGCACCCTCGAGGAGGGGCTCCCAGAGCGAGACGGCCGCCGCGGTCCGGGTCGTGCTCCACGCCGCCGCGAGCCCGGGCACCCGCTCGTCGGTGAGGAAGCAGTGGACCTCGTTGCCGGCCGGGAGTCGCCCGGCGGTGACGCCCATGGCGACCATCCGGGCGTCGGTGATGATCGGGGCGCCGAGGGCCAGCGCGGTCCGCGCCGAGTCGACGAGGTCGGGGTGCACGACGAGGTCGCGCACCAGGTCGACCTGGCCGCTGCCGTGGATCATCCGGACGGCGACCTTCTCGGCGCCCGCGGGCAGGCCCGACAGGTCGGCCTCGGCACGGATCGTGGCGAAGGAGTCGACGTAGATGGCGGGGCCGTCGGCGACGTAGGGGTAGCGCCGCGGCGGCGGCTGCAGCGCGCTCACGGGACGAGCACCCCGCGCCACGGCGTCACGACGAGGTCGGCAGGTCCTCGGGCCGCGCGGGCCGCGAGGTCGGCGACCAGGGCGGGGGACAGGACGCCGTCCGGGGCGGCCACGTGGGTGCCGCCGGGGACCGGTCCGTAGGGCAGCGGCGGGGCCGGGTCGGGCAGCCGCGGGTCCGGTGGCTGCGCCGCCACCAGGGGTACGCCGAGCTCGTCGACGTGCCAGGCCGCGGTCGGGCCCTCGCCACGGGCGGCGGCGAAGGCGCGGGCCAGGGCGTGCAGGGCCCCGGCGGCCTCGGCGAGGGGGACCACGGGCCCCCACGCCGTACCGACCCGCAGCTGAGCGGTCTCGTCGTCGAGGACGACCAGGCCGAGATCGCAGTCGCGGAGCAGGTCGCCGCGCCCGTCGTCGAGGACGAACAGGAAGCGCCCGGGCAGGTCGGCGAGCGTCTCGTCGGTGACGAGCAGGGACTCCAGGTGCGCCGCGACGCGCCGCAGGTCGGCGCGACCGCCGGCCAGACCGGACGAGGGGGACACCATCACGTTGCGCACCATGTCGTGGGAGCGGGTCGGCAGCAGCCCGGTGTCGGCGATGGCCTCGACCACGTCGGGGCGCAGCGCGGCGCCGTCGGCGTCCAGGGGCAGCGCCCGCAGCTGCAGGTTGGCCCGCCCGGTCAGGTGGACGTCGCCGTCGCCGTGGCGGCGGGCGACCTCGCCGATCGCGGCCAGCCGGGCGCCGGGGAGGCGCCCGCCCACCAGGCGGAGCCGGACGAGGGCGCCGTCGTCGGCCGGCCACGGGCGCAGCACGCCGGGGCACAGGTCGCGTCGGGTACGGGGGGAGGCGGGCCCGGAGGGGGTGGCGGGTGGCACGAGGTCCTCGGTGGGTCAGGGACTGTCCGCGTCGTCCTTCGTGACCTCACGGCGTACGTCGCGAGGGCCAGCAGGTCTTCGGACTCGGGATCGACCGGCACGGAGCGCCTTCCCGGGTCTGTCGACCCAGTGACTGTCCGGCGGTCTCCCGCCCGACGTGCTCCGCCCGTCACCCATACCGCTGCGCGTCAGTCCCGGACTCCCACCGGGTTCCCTGACCCCTCGTGGTGAGAGGTCGACTGGCTCGCGCAGGCTACCAACACGATCGAGATCGACGGCGGCATGCTCCCGGGCGTCCGGTATGACGCAGGCCTCAGGACCATCACCGACCTGCTCCGAGCGCCGGGCCGCGTGGCAGGATCGGCGCGTGACCCGAGTCGATGCCACGGCACCCCAGGTGACGGATCCGACGGATCCGACGGAGGTGGCGCTGAGCCCGACCTACCGCCGATTCGTGGCGATCGGAGACTCGTGGACCGAGGGTGTCGGCGACCCCGACCCGACCCGGCCCAACGGGCTGAGGGGGTGGGCGGACCGGGTCGCCGAGGTGCTGGCGACCCGGAGCGCGGACTTCGGCTACGCCAACTTCGCGATCCGGGGGCGTCGGGTCGGCGAGATCCTCGACGAGCAGCTCGACCCGGCACTGGCCCTCGACCCGGACCTGCTCACGATCCAGGGCGCCGGCAACGACCTGCTCCGGGCGACCGTCGACATCGATGCCCTCGTCGAGGCGATCGACGCGGCCGTCGCTCGGGCGACGGCGGGCGGGGCGCGGGTGGTGCTCTTCACCCACGGTGCCGCGGCCTCCGGCCCGTTCCGTGCGCTGCGGGGACGGATCGCGATCTTCAACGAGCTCCTGCGCGAGGTCGTCGACACCCACGACGCGGTGCTGGTCGACAACTGGCGGCTCCGGGAGGCCCGGGACCCGCGCTACTGGGATGCCGACCGGGTCCACCTCTCACCCCTCGGGCACCACCGGGCCGCGATGCACGTGCTGGACACCCTGGACGTGGTCCACGACGTCGAGGCGTGGGACCTGCCCGAGACGACGGCGGGCGGTGACGGTCTGCGGGCGCAGCTCGAGTGGACCAGGACCTTCGTCGGCCCGTGGCTGCTGCGCCGGGTCACCGGTCGCTCGACCGGCGACGGTGTCACGCCCAAGCGACCGAGCCTGGCCACGATCTGAGAGGGGCAGGCCCGCCTGCCGAACTGCGCCGACCCGCCGAGTCGACGACAGCACGCCGACGTCGCGGTCAGAGCGCCGTGTCGGCGGTCTGCTCGCGCCACGCCCGGTAGTCGACCAGCACCGTCGCGGCCTCGGCCAGTGCGGCGGCCAGCTCGGCGACCGCGGTCATCGCGCCCTGGGTGGTGCCCTGGTCACCGAGGCCCTCGAGCCGCCCGGCGATCGCGGCGACCGTCGGCAGGCCCAGGTTGCTGGCGCTGCCCTTGAGGGAGTGGGCGGCCGCGCGCAGTGCCGTCGCGTCGTCCTGCTCCACAGCGCGCGTGAGCCCCGCGATGACGTCGGGTCGGCGTCGTAGGAAGTTGTCGATGGCGCGGTCGAGGTAGGCGTCGGCGCCGGGTCCCATCTCGAGGAGCTCGGCCAGCCGGTCCAGGTCGAGGTGGGGACTGAGCGGCCCCCGCGCCCGGGGGCGGCCTCCGGGGCGGCCGCCGGGCCGTCGTACGAGGTCGGGACCGACCCAGCGCGTGAGCGCCGAGCGCAGCGCCGCCGACGACACCGGCTTGGTGAGGAAGTCGTCCATGCCGGCGGCCAGGCAGCGCTCACGCTCGCCGCTGACGGCCGCGGCGGTGAGGGCGATCACCGGCAGCCGCTCGCGGTGGGTGGCGGCCTCCCAGCGGCGCAGCGCCTGGGTGGTCTCGTAGCCGTCGAGTCCCGGCATCTGCACGTCCATCAGGACGACGTCGACCTCCTGGTGCTCGAGCAGCGCGAGCGCCGCGCGGCCGTCGTCGGCGGTGATCACGGCGAACCCCTGCGCCTCGAGGAAGCCCCGGGCGACGAGCTGGTTGATGTGGTTGTCCTCGACGACCAGGACGTGCCCGCGGTCGCCGGCCCCCGCGACCTCGGTGGACGACAGACCGGCTCCGAGCTCGACGATCTGCTCGCCGGAGAGCACGAGCAGCAGGGCGTCGCGCAAGGTCGCGGAGGAGACCGGCCTGGCCAGGCAGGCCACCACGCCGGCGCGGCGCAGCTCGTCGTCGACGGCGACGTACGACGACGTGACGAGGACGACCGGAAGGCCGGCGGGATGGTGTCCGCGGCGGACCGCCTCGGCGAGCGCGTGCCCGGTCGGCTCGGCCAGGTCGGACCCCAGCAGCACCGCGTCGTAGGACGCGTCGGACCCCACCTCGGACCCCACGTCGGACCCCACGTCGGCCGGCACCGCCTGCGCGTCGACGTCCCACCACGCGAGCTGCTCGAGCAGGAGGGTGCGGTTGTCGTCGTCGTCGTCGACGACGAGCACCCGCAGGCCTCCCAGCGCGAGGCGGGCCTCGGCCAGGGCGTCCTGCGCCGGTCGTCCGGTCGCAGGGCCGAGGGGGGCGGTGAACCAGAAGGTGCTGCCCGCACCCGGCTCGCTGTCGACGCCGATCTCGCCACCGAACGCGGCCACGATCTCGGCACAGATCGCCAGGCCCAGGCCGGTGCCGCCGAAGCGTCGCGTCGTCGAGGCGTCGGCCTGCGCGAAGGGGGCGAAGATGTGCTCGCGCTGCTCGGCCGTGATGCCCATGCCCGTGTCGGACACGTCGAAGCGCAGCACGACGCCGGCGTCGTCGGGCCGGGGTACTGCGGTCGCGCGGATGCTGACCGAGCCGGCGGTGGTGAACTTCAAGGCGTTGGAGCCGAAGTTGAGCAGCACCTGCCGCAGTCGGGTCGGGTCGCCGCACAGCAGGTCGGGCACGTCGTCGCTGCTGGAGACGCGCAGCACGATGTCGCGGCCCCGGGTGGAGTCGACGAGCATGTCGCCGACCTCGGCGAGCAGCTCGCGGACCTCGAAGTCGACCGCCTCGACCTCGAGCCGTCCGGCCTCGATCTTGGAGAAGTCGAGGATGTCGTTGAGGAGGTCGAGCAGGGCCCGGCTCGAGAGCGCGATGCCCGAGACGAAGTGGCGCTGGCGCTCGGACAGGCTCGTGGAGCCGAGGAGCTCGTTGAGGCCGATGATGCCGTTGAGCGGGGTGCGGATCTCGTGGCTCATCGTCGTCAGGAAGTCGGACTTGTGCTGCGAGGTCTCCACGGCGCGGTCCCGGGCCGCGGCCAGCTCGCGACGGGACCCTTCACGCTCGGCGACCCGCGAGATCAGCACCGCCGACTGCTCGACCATCTGCTGGATCATGTCGTGGCGGTAGAGCGGCGGGAGCGAGGTGATCACGACCACCGCGAGGATCTCGCCGTCGAGCCGGACCGGGGAGGCGAGCGTCAGGCGTCGCTCGGGGTCCCATACGGAGTGGCCAAGTCGGTAGCACTCGTCGGCGGTCGCCCGCTCGATCGTGTCGATGGCGGCGTCCTCGCCGTCGGTCCCGACCACGCCGGAGTCGGGGTGCTCGACCAGCCCGCTGCCGTCGGGGGACGGGACGAAGGCGCGGGCCCGGTCCCAGTCGTCGTGCAGGACGACCATCGACGCGGCCTGCGAGAGCACGTCGTCGAGCGAGGTGGCCTCGTTGGCGGCGGTGGCGACGGCGTTCATGAGGGAGTTCTGGGTGACGAGGTCCTGCAGCTGGTCCTCGGTGTCGCGGGCCCGGGTGATGTCCTGGTAGGTGCCGGACACCTCGACCAGCGCCCCGGTCGGGTCGTAGGAGCCCCAGGCGCGCAGGCGCACCCACATCCAGCCGTGCCGTCCGCGCTGGCGCAGCTCGAGGTCGACCCGGGGGCGCCGCCCGTTGCCGAGCTGCTCCAGCGCCTCGAACAGGCGCAGGTGGTCCTCGGGGTGGGTCAGGGCCTGCAGCCGCTCGCGGTCGGCGGAGAGCAGGTCGGTGACGTGCTCGCCGTAGAGCTGCTCGAGGCCCTCGGAGTGGCTCGTGGTCTGTGTGGCGACGTGCCAGGTCCAGCTGCCGCTGCGGGCGATCCGCTCGGCGCGCATCAGGCCGCGCCGGCTCTCGAACGCCTCCTCCAGCAGGCGCCGGGTCTCGTGGTTGTCGGTCAGGCGCAGGATCACCCCCGACACCCCGGCGTCGTCGCGCAGTCCGGCCTGGCGCAGCCGCACCCACAGCGACGACCCGTCGAGGCGGATCAGCATGGTGTCGACCTCGTCGTCGAGGAGCTCGCCCCGGGCGGCGCGCGTCAGGTGCTGGTGGGAGTGGCGGCGCCCGGCCAGGTCGAGGAACTCGTCGAAGTGGCGCCCCCGGAGCGGGCTGGCGCCCAGCAGCTCCTCGGCGCTCGCGTTGGCGAAGCGGATCGTGCCATCGAGGTCGAGGACCACGATCCCGTCGGTCAGTGAGGAGACGATCTCTCGGTAGAGGTGGGTGTCCTCCACGTGGGGCCTCCCGTCCGAACGAACCGCGTGACCGCACGTCACGATGAGCCGTCCGAAGCGGGCCCACCCTCGCGGTTTACATCCTAAGGGCTGGCACGCGGTCGCGTCGCGCGCAGCCACGTCCGCTAGTCGAGCGAGCCGATGCCGGTCGGGCCGTCGTCCGCCGCGGGCTGGTAGGCCCAGCGCGGGATGATGAACAGGCCCTGTGCCTCGACCGCGGGCTCCGCGCCGGGCTCGTCGGGCCGGATCGTGGCGGTGACGGTGATCTTGCGCTCGACCTCCGCGCTGACCCGCGCCTCCATCCGCACCCGGCCCAGCGGCAGCGGCCGTACGTAGCGCAGCGTGAGAGTGCCGGTCACCGTGAGCCGCGTGTGGGCGGCGCTGGCCGTCTCGCCCATCAGGTGGTCGAGCAGCAGTGCCGAGACGCCGCCGTGGACGCTGCCGGGCGGACCCTCGTACGGCGCCCCGAGGTCGACCGCCGAGCGCACGACGTCGTCGTCGCCCCACTCGAGCCGCACCGGCGGCGCGAACGCGTTGCGGACCCCGACCACGGTGTTGCCCCAGTTCCACGACCGGCCGTGGGCGTTGTAGTGGACACCGGCCGGCCCGGCGGGAGCGTCCTGCGCGAGCAGGCCGGCCGCCTCCTGCAGCAGCGCCCGGGCCCTGGCCACCCGCTCCGCGTCGACCCGGCTGCGGATGCCCAGGTCGAGCAGGCGGCGTACGTCGTCGGTCAGGCCGCCCCACAGCCGCTCCGCGGCCTCGACGTCGTCGGTGGGCAGGTCCTCGAAGACGAACGAGGACATCGTCAGGTCGGACACGTGTCGACCCTAGGGCGTGTCTCTCAATCCTGGGCGGCGCCACACGCCGCCCAGGCCGCACGCTGACGGCACCGCAGCTGCTCGAAATACGACGAGTATGCCGTCGCACCTGCGGACACCGTCATCGCACGACCTGGACGTCGCTGGCATCCACCCCTGATTGAGAGACACGCCCTAGTGGGCGCCTCAGCGATCGATCATCCGCTCCATCGCGTCCGGGTAGCGGTGGCCCTGCACCTCGACGGCGGCGATGGCCGTCTCGATCTCGGCGAGGTCGTCGGCGGTGAGCTCGAGGTCGGCGCCGCCGAGGTTCTCCCGGACCCGCGACGTACGCCGGGTGCCGGGGATCGGGACGATCCACGGCTGCTGGGCGAGCAGCCAGGCGAGGGCCACCTGGCCCGGGGTGCCGTCCTTGGCGGCGGCGATGCGCTGCAACAGGTCGACGACGGCCTGGTTGGCGGCCAGCGCCTCGGGGGTGAACCGGGGCATCGAGGTGCGGATGTCGGTGCTGTCGAAGGCGGTGCTGCTGGTGATCGCGCCGGTGAGGAAGCCGCGGCCCAGCGGGCTGAACGGCACCAGCCCGATGCCGAGCTCGTCGAGCGTCGGGATGATCTCGCTCTCGAGGTCGCGCCACCACAGGGAGTACTCGCTCTGCAGCGCGGTGACCGGCTGCACGGCGTGCGCCCGGCGGATCGTGCCGGCGCCGGCCTCGGACAGCCCGAAGTGGGTGACCTTGCCGGCCTCGATCAGCTCCTTGACGGTGCCGGCGACCTCCTCGATGGGCACGGCCGGGTCGACGCGGTGCTGGTAGAGCAGGTCGATGTGGTCGACGCCCAGCCGGCGCAGCGACCCGTCGACGGCGGTGCGGATGTGGTCGCGGCGGCTGTCGACCCCCTCGCGCTGCGTGCCGTCGTCGGCGAAGGCGAAGCCGAACTTGGTGGCGATGACGACCTGGTCGCGGACCGGCGCGAGCGCCTTGCCGACCAGCTCCTCGTTGGTGAACGGGCCGTAGACCTCGGCGGTGTCGAACAGCGTGACGCCCAGCTCGACGGCGTCGCGGATCACCGTCGTCATCTCGCCGACGTCGCTCGCCGGGCCGAAGCCGTGGCTCATGCCCATGCAGCCGAGGCCGATCGCGGAGACCTCGAGGCCGGTCTCGGGGTGGCCCAGGGTGCGCTTCCTCATGGTGCGGCTCATGGACTCGACGGTACGACGGGGGTGCGCGGGCGCACGGTGAGCACCTGGGCCAGGGTCCCGATCGGTCCGGCCTCGTCGTGCAGCGTGGTGCTGGTCAGGCCGTGCCCCGTGGCCCCGAACGTCACGCTCGTGTCGAAGCCCAGCCACCCCGGCCGGGGCGGCCGGACCAGGTGGGCGGTGAGGTCGAGGTTGGGGAAGGTGACCGCGCCCGGGTCGGCGCGCACCGTCATCCCGTTGGCGATGTCGACGAGCCCGGCCGCCGCGGCGGTCGGCCCGACCGGCTCGTCGAGCAGGGGGACGTCGGTCCGCACCCAGTACGCCGCCCGCCCCGGTGCCTGCTGCTGTCGGCGTACCCGGACCGAGGCGATGAACCCGCCGGCCCACACCGTGGTCGGGTCCCAGGCCGGCATCGTGTCGGGGGCGGCGAGGTCGGCCAGGCCGGTGCCGGCGTACGACGCCGTGTCGCCGGGCACGACGAGCCAGGCCCGCAGCACGACGGCGGCCCGGCCGCCCTGGGTGAGGGTCGCCTCGACGAGCTCGATGGTGCGACCCGCGCGGAGCACGCGGACGGCGACCTCGAACCGGTCCATCGCCAGCGTGCCGAGGATGTCGTAGGAGAGCCGGGTGACGTCGAGCCGGTCCTGCGGCCCGCGGCGGTCGGCGTGGTCGCGCTCCACCAGGTGGCACAGCAGTCCGAACGACGGGCCGACGTGCTGCTCCTCGAGGTTCCAGGCGCCGCCGACGTGCGCGGTCGGGGTGAAGACGTCGTCGGCGATCCGGTCGAAGTACGGCACCGCGCGATCGTCACACGGCAGGCGCCGTGACATCGTGGCGGCATGGACAACGTGGGTGTGATCGGCGGCGGACTGATGGGTGCGGGCATCGCGGAGGTGTCGGCGCGGGCCGGTCTCGACGTGGTGGTCGTGGAGTCCTCCGAGGAGGCGGCCAAGGCTGCACTGGGTCGGTTGGAGAAGTCGCTGAGCCGTGCCGAGAGCAAGGGCAAGCTCGACGGTGCCGGCGGGACGACCGCCGAGCAGGTGCTCGGCCGGATCCGGGTCGAGACCGACCTGGGCGCGGTGGCCGACCGCGACGTGGTGGTCGAGGCGATCGTGGAGAACGAGGCCGCGAAGGTGGCGCTGTTCAAGGCGCTGGACGACATCGTGACCTCGCCGGACGCGATCCTGGCCTCCAACACCTCCTCGATCCCGATCATGAAGCTGGGCGTGGTGACGAGCCGCCCGCAGCAGGTCATCGGCATCCACTTCTTCAACCCGGTGCCGGTGCTGCAGCTGGTCGAGCTGGTGCCGTCGCTGCTGACCTCGACCGAGACCACGGCCCGTTCGCGGGAATGGGTGGAGGGGTCGCTGGCCAAGAAGGCGATCGACTGCCAGGACCGCGCGGGGTTCGTCGTCAACGCCCTGCTGATCCCGTTCATCCTGTCGGCGATCCGGATGCTCGAGTCGGGCTTCGCCACGGCCGAGGACATCGACCGTGGTCTGGTGCTGGGCGCGGCACACCCCCAGGGTCCGCTGGCGTTGGCCGACCTGATCGGCCTGGACACCACCAAGGCGGTGGCGGAGTCGTTGTACGAGGAGTTCAAGGAGCCGCTGTACGCCGCCCCGCCGCTGCTGGCGCGGATGGTCGACGCCGGGCTGCTGGGCCGCAAGACCGGTCGTGGCTTCTACACCTACGACCGCTGACCCGCGGCAGACCGCGTCGGTCGAGGCGTGAGGCGCGCTAGCGCCGAGCCTCGAGACCCCCGCAGCGTCCTGTGGTCGGCAGCGACGTCTTCTCGCGGATCGGACTCCGGTCGGGTCGGGTGCCTCGGCTGCGGGGGTCTCGAGGCTCAGGCCTGGCGGCCTTCGCACCTCGACCGACGTGCGGTCAGCGAACCGCGGTGACCTCGGCAGCCGCGGCGTGCTCAGCAGCCTCGGCCTCGGTCTGCGGGCCGGGTACGACGTGGGTGCGGGCCTTGATCACCGGCACGAAGACGGCGACCAGGGCGGCGAGGGTCGAGGTCACGACGAGCACGCCGAACCCGTGGGTGTAGCCGGCCTCGACGGGCAGGCCGTCGGGACGTGCGTTGGCGGTCACCACGCTGGCGAGCACGGCGCTGCCGAGGGCACCGCCGACGGTGCGGATGTTGGCGTTCATGCCGCTGGCGACGCCGGTCTGGGACTGCGGGACGGCGTCGACGATCAGGTTGGACATCGCGGCGAAGGAGAGGCCGAAGCCCAGGCCGAGGACGGTGGTCTCCGCGAGCACCATCCACAGCTGGTCGTGGGCCACGACGAGCCCGAGGGTGCCGAACGCGGTGAGCGTGGCGCCGACGACCAGGACGGCCTTGGAGCCGAAGCGGGCCGCGAGGCGACCGGAGTAGATGCCCGCCAGGAAGGTGGCGACCGTCTGTCCCAGGAGCATGAGACCCGACTGCGTGACCGAGGCACCGAAGCCGTAGCCGGTCACGTCGTCGGGGGTCTGCAGGAACTGGGGGAGGAAGGCGAACATCGAGTACATCCCCATGCCGAAGAGCAGGGAGACGAGGTTGACGGTCCACACGGTCGGGATCCGCATCATCCGCATGTCAATCAGCGGGCTGTCGCTGCGCGCCTCGGCCCGCACCCACACCGGGAGCAGGACGGCGGTGGCCACGAACAGGCCGACCGTGATCGGGGAGCCCCAGCCCCAGCTGTGGCCCTGGCTCACCGCGAGCAGCAGCGTCACCAGCCACGACGACATCAGCAGCGCGGAGGACACGTTGATCCGGCCGGCGGTGCGCTCGGGCGACTCGGGCACGAAGAAGTAGGCGGCCAGGGCTGCGAGGACCGTCATCACCATCGGGATCCAGAACAGCCAGTGGTAGCTCAGGACGTCGACGATGGGCCCGGCCAGGACGAGGCCGATGCCGCCGCCCACGGCGAGGAGGGCGGCCGACGTACCGACGGCGCCGGCGACCTTGTCGCGCGGGAACTCGTCGCGGATGATGCCGAACGTCAGCGGCAGGACGCCGCCGCCGATGCCCTGGATCGCGCGGGCGGCGATGAGCACACCGATCGACGGGGCGAGCGCGGCGAGCAGGGAGCCGACCGCGAGGGCGACGAGGGCGACGACGAGCATCCGCTCCTTGCCGACCTTGTCGCCGATCCGTCCGATGATCGGGGTGAAGACCGAGGCCGACAGCAGGTAGGCGGTCAGCACCCACGTCACCGTGGCCTGGTCGGTGTCGAGGGCGGCCTCGATGGTCGGCAGCACCGGGTTGACCATCGACTGCAGCAGCGAGAAGGACGCCACCCCCGCACAGAGGACCAGGAAGGTCACGCGGTAGTCGGTGCGCTGGTCGGTGCCTGCCATGGCGGTGCTCCTCGGGTACGTCGGGTGCGCTGTGTCGCGTGGTGCCAGCAGTCGACGATGACGAGCTCGGCACGAGAGAAGCGCCCATGCCCGGTTGGCTATTCCGAGAGGTACGTCACATCGGTTGACTCGGACAACTACTTTCGCGGGTGTCCAGCAGGTTGTGGACCTGTCTCCATGGGTGACGCGAGCCACCGAGTCCCACGCGACGGCCGGTTCTGAAGAGGCTTCGTTTCCTCAACCTGCTAGTTTCTCGGACTGAGAAACACTCAAGTTTGGGAAACACTGCATGGGTGCGACGAGTTGGGGGTGTCCGGCGCTTCCCATCCCCCGTTTCTCGATCTAACCTGTTTCTCGGTATGGGAAACGAGCCGATCAAGGAAACGCGCATCGAGTCGGCCGCGGCGATGCTGCGTCACGCACTGCCCTCAGCCTGGCGTGTCCATGTCGCACCTGCGTCTGCGCCCTTCGATGCAACGTTGATCCTGACAGCGCCCGACGGGTCAAACGTCGAGTTGGCAGTCGCCGTCAAGCTGTGGTCGACAGCCCCCACGGGAGCGGTCGTCGGAGTGTTGAGCCGTCTGCAGGACCGGACATCCCGACCCGTGTTGCTGCTCACGGACTACACGAGCAAGCCCCTACGCGATGTCTGCGAGAAGCTGGGCATGGGCTATCTGGACGAGGGCGGATGGTCCTTCCTCAACCTGGAGGATCCCGTCGTCTTCATCCGCACCGAGGGGACCGCCGGGCGCGCGCCGCGTGTCAGCAGTGAGGTCGTCAGGCTGAACGGCGTCGCCGTCTCGCGAACGATCGAGACTCTTCTCGAGGTCGACCCACCGCTTGGCGTCCGCGAGTTGGCAACTCGAGCCGGTGTGTCCAGCCCCGGGTCTGTCTCCAAGTTGCTACCGACGTTGGCTGCGGCCAATGCGATCTCTCGCGATTCGGCCGGCCGGGTGGTCGACATCAGGCGCCGGCTGCTTCTCGAGAGATGGGTCCAGGACTACTCCTTCCTCAGCGGCAACGGGGTCGTGCTGGACTTCCTGGCTCCGCGGGGACTCGACGGCGTGCTCGACCAGATCAGATCGACCCCGTCGATCTGCGTCACGGGGGGGATAGCTGCTCGCGACTATCTCCGCGATGGTCTCGTGCCAGTCGTGCCGACAACCCGTCTCACGGTCTACGCGGAGGATGGAGGGGCGTGGGCGAGAGGTGTCGGACTGGTTCGTGTCGACCGTGCCGTGAGCAACGTGATCGTCGCGCGACCGAAGGACCTTCGCATTCTCCTGGCTCCGAGGAAGGGGCGCAGCAGCCTTCCGCTCGCCCCGAGAGGACAGGTCCTCGCCGACCTGTTGACGCTTCCCGGGCGGGAGACGTCCTTGGCGGATCAACTGATGGACCAACTCGAGCTGGAAGACCCGCTATGGAGGACTTGATGAGCACTCACGACGACCATCCAGCCGAGTACGTGGCTGCGCGACGAACGCTGTTGGACGTCTTGGACGCCTTGGAGGACCACCGATCGAGCATGATCCTGATCGGCGCTCAAGCCGTCTACATGCATGCCGTTCCCACCACCTCGATGGTGCCGCCCATGACGACCGACGCGGACCTTGCGTTGGATGCCGACCTCCTCGCGGACGACCCCGAGATAGCGACCGCGCTGTCCGCGGCTGGCTTCACTGTCGGCCAGCCTGGCCACTGGGAGAACGTTCAGGGGATCGCAGTCGACCTCATGGTCGCACCGCACCAGGCCAATCGTCCTGAAGGGAAGCGAGCTGCTGATCTCGCACCGCACGACAAGAAGGTGGCTAGGGTCGCCCCCGGACTGGCGGCCGCCCTCACGGACAACGAACCTCGGGACGTGGGGGCCCTGGTTGCTGGAGATGACCGCGTCCATGTGATCAGGGTCGCCGGGCCGGCGGCGCTCGTGGTCGCCAAGGCGATCAAGATCGACGACCGCCTCGCGGACGCTGCCGCCGGGAAGACGGGGCGCATCGTCGACAAGGATGCGCTGGACCTCCTTCGACTCCTGCAGAGCATCGAGACTCAGGTGCTGGTCGAGGGCCTGTCTGTGCACCCCGGCGGGTCTGCCGCGTCTGCCGAGGTCGAACGAGCGATGGGCATCCTCACAGAGCGGGCCGCCAGCGCTGAAGCGGACATCCCTCGGCTCGCCGCACAAGCGGCGGGAGACGACCCGACGATATCGGCAAGTCTCGCCGCACTGGTGGCTGAGCTACTTCAGGCCTGGGCCAGCGGGACGATCTCCTGACCACGTGAAGCGCGCGTTCGAACGCCCACCAGGGACGCGGCTGCGCGGGTCAGCCCAGGCGCTGGGCGAGGTTGGCGAGCACGCCGTCGTGGATACGGGCCAGGCCCTTCGGTGCGAAGGTGCGCTCGAAGAACCCCCCGACGCCGCCGGCGCCGTCCCAGGTCGTCGTCACCACGACCCGGGTCCCGGTGGCGCCGTCGGGCACCACGGCGTACGTCGTGACCATGGAGGAGTTGCGGTCGGTCTCGATCACGCGGGAGGCGTCGACGACCACGTCGGCGACGACGTGGCGCACGCGCTTCTTGGTGGCGTGCAGCCGCCAGGTCGCGACGGTGCCGCTGCCGACCCCGCCGGACTCGACGGCGTAGTCGGTGTAGGCCTCGGTGAGGATCGCGGGCCGGGTGTCGGCGTAGTCGGCGAGCGCGGCGAGCGCGACGGTCGGGGCGACCGACAGGGTGGTCTCGGTGGTGGCGGTGACCTGGGCCATCAGCTGTGCTCCTCGGGCTCGGTTGTCGTGATCGACGGTAGCGAGCGGGTGTCGCCGGACCGCTGGCGGTCGGACGTCGTCGGGGTCAGCGGATGTTCTTCTTGAACATCGACATCAGCCGGTAGGCCGAGCTGTCGGACGCGCCGGCCTCGGCGCCGGTCGCCTGCTGCAGGAACGGGTTGAAGCCCTCGGTCGCCTCGATCTGGTCCGGGCTGACGTGGCGGAAGCCCATCGACCAGTCGGGGAAGGCTCGCTCGTCGATCGGGTCCCGCAGGATCTCGATCACGTCGTGGTGGCGGGCATCGGCACCGATCGTGTCGAACATCGTCACGACGGCCTGATCGGGACCCTCGAGGGCCTGGATGATGTTGCCGCCGCTGTAGAGGAGCATCCCGCTCAGCTCGCGAGCGTGGTTGGTGACTCGCCAGTCGACCAGGAGCCTCATCAGGGTCGGGACCTCCAGGAGGTCGGTGGCGGAGCTGACGTAGGTCAGGGACAACAACAGGGGCCGCCTTGGGCTCTGGGGAGTGCGGGCACGCCAAGCCTAGGTCGCCACTCGCCGCCACGTCGCCGATCGTCGCCGAGGGCGGCATCGGCGGCGAACTGGGCGCCCTCTCGCCCTCCGCGGGAGCCGTCCCGGCGCGGCTGCTTCACTGGTCGTATGACGCACGGCCCGGACGGACGCCGACGGCAGCTGGTCACGGTGCTGCCGTGGCTCGTCGTCGGCGTCGTCATGGTGGCCCTGGCCGGGGTGGCCGTCGTCCGGCTCGCAGTCGGGGCCGACGAGCCGACCGAGGCCGACTCGGTGCGCGACGTGGCCGACATGGCGCAGGTCATCGCCGAGGAGCTCGACGTCGACAGTGGGCTCGACCTGCTGTGCGACGAGCCCATCGAGCTCTACAAGATGGCCGTCGAGTCGACGATCATCCGGTGGCAGACGATGTCCGGCTCACCGGCGCCCACGGTGACCGCGCGGGTGAGCGAGGTCGACGACGGACCGACCGGGTCGTTCCTGCTCCGCGTCAGCCCCGACGACCGCGCCCTGAAGGACGAGCAGCGCACCTTCCGGGTCTTCGTGGAGAGCCGCGACGGCCGGTCGTGCGTCGCGGGCATCGGGGGCCGTAAGGCCGACCGCGCCAGCATCCGGTTCGCCGACGACGGCTACTCGGGCGTGGTGTCGCCGACCCCCACCCCCGGACCGCCCCGGAGCCCGACCCCGACGCGGGGCACCAGCCCGTGACCCGGTGGACCGAGGTCGCCAGCGCCCACGACGGCGACGACTACGCCGCGGCGTACGCCGAGCGGTTCCGTCGGCTCGCCGCCGAGGGCGCCGACGTGCACGGCGAGGCGGGCATGGTGGCGAGGCTGCGGCCGCTCGACCCGACCCACCAGGCCCCACCGGCGCAGGTGCTCGACGCCGGGTGCGGGACCGGCCGGGTCGCCGTACGTCTGCACGAGCTGGGGTACGACGTCGTGGGCTGCGACGTCGACGCCTCGATGGTCGAGGTGGCGCGGGCCGAGGCGCCCGGCCTGGACTGGCGGGTCGCCGACCTGACGACGCTCGACCTGGGCGAGACGTTCGACGTGGTGCTGCTCGCGGGCAACGTGGTCCCGTTGCTCGAGGACGGCACCCTCGACCAGACCTGCCACCGCGTGGCCGAGCACCTCGCACCCGACGGCCTTCTCGTCTGCGGCTTCGGGACCGACGCCGACCACCTGCCCGACGGGTGCCCGGTCACCGACCTCGACACCGTCGTCGCCGCTGCCGGGGCGGCCGGGCTCGAGGAGGTCGCCCGGTGGGGGACGTGGGCGGGCGACCCCTGGAGCGACACGGGCGGCTACGTCGTCGTCCTCCTCGGTCTGGCAGGGTGACGGGGTGCGTGTCGTCGTCCTCACCGGTGCCGGGATCTCCGCCGAGAGCGGGGTGCCGACGTTCCGCGACGCCGACGGCCTGTGGGAGGGCCACCGGGTCGAGGACGTCGCGACACCGGAGGCCTTCGACGCCCAGCCCACGGTCGTCCAGCAGTTCTACGACGCCCGCCGTGCGGCGCTGACGGCCGTCGAGCCCAACCCCGCCCACGTCGCGCTGGGTCGGCTCGAGGAGGTGCTCGGCGACGACTTCTACCTCGTCACCCAGAACATCGACGACCTCCACGAGCGCGGCGGCTCGTCGCGGGTGCACCACATGCACGGCGAGCTGCGCTCGGCGCTGTGCCGTGCCTGCGGCATGCGCACCGAGTGGACCGGCGACCTGGTCGACTTCCCGCCCTGCCCGGGCTGCGGGGTGACCGAGCTGCGCCCCGACGTGGTGTGGTTCGGCGAGATCCCCTACGAGATGGACACCATCCTCGGCGTGCTGCGCCGCGCCGAGCTGTTCGTGTCGATCGGCACCTCCGGGGCGGTCTACCCGGCGGCCGGGTTCGTCCAGTACGCCGCCCGGCACGGCGCCCGCACGCTCGAGCTCAACCTGCAGCCGAGCGAGGGCACGTCGTTCTTCCACGAGTCGCGCCAGGGTCCGGCCGGCCTCCTCGTGCCGACCTGGGTCGACGAGGTGCTCGGCTCGGTCGGACCGGGCTAAGGATTCTCGAACCGATCCCGAACCCCTCGGCGCAGGCTGGTGCTCACACCCCGTCGAGAGGAACCCCCGTGAGCATCCCCCGCCCGTCCCTGCCGAGCGTCGCGCTCGTGTCCGCCGCCGTCGTGCTCGCCGTAGCCGGTGGCTCGGTCGCCGCCACGGTGATCACCGGAGCCCAGATCAAGGACGGCACGGTCACCGGTGTCGACGTCAAGAACGGCTCGCTCGGCCAGGGCGACCTGTCCTCCGGTGCGGTCCGGTCGCTGCGCACGGTGCACGGCTGGGCCGCGGTCGACGCCGACGGGACCATCCAGGCGTCCTCGCCCGGCGTCAAGGTCACCAAGTCCACCGACCTCCTCGGCACCTACTGCCTCACGGTGCCGGGCGTCGACGGCCGTACGTCGGCCCCGGTCGCCTCGCTGAACTTCCGCAGCAGCGGCACCGTGCTGGCTCCCGACCAGCCGCAGGCCTTCGTCGAGACCGGCTTCTACCAGCAGGCCTGCACGTACAACCAGGTCGGCGTCAACACGATGCTGCGCACCTACGGGTCGAGCACCAGTCTCGAGCGCTCCGACCAGCCGTTCTACGTGATCGTCCCCTGAGACCCGCGAGTTCGCGCAAGAGGGAGACAGCGGAGGTCGGGCCCTCCAGACTGTGCGCGTGATCAAAGTCGAGCTGCTCTTCGGTGTGGTGACGTTCTGCCTGTTCGTCTACTGCCTGGTCGAGGTCATCCAGACCCCGGAGATCGCCATGCGCAACCTGCCCAAGGTCGTCTGGCTGCTGCTGGTGCTGTTCTTCCCGTTCGTCGGGTCCGTCGCGTGGCTGGTCGCCGGACGTCCGGAGAGCGGGCCGCGGAGGGCTGCGGCGTACGAGCGGCACGCGCCGCACTTCCCGGAGTACGACCGCCCGGGTCGCGCCGCCGCCGTCGACCCCGAACGGGACGACGACTTCCTGCGCCAGGTGCGGGAGCGCGCCGAGCAGCAGCGCCGGCGCTACGACCAGGAGCGTCGGGCCCGAGGGCAGGAGGCCCCGCCGGCCGCCGAGGGCTCCGAGGAAGCCTGAGCCACTAGGGGGTGAGGCGGACCAGGGCCCCGGCGTGAGCCGGGAGCCGGATCCCGCCCTCGGTGAGCCCGACCCCCGACTCGGTCTCGAAGAGCAGCGTGGCGGGCCCGATCGGGGCCGTGACCTCGGTGTCGCCGAAGTTGACCAGCACGTCGAGCCCGCCGCGACGCATCGTGAAGAACCGGGTCTCCTCGTCGACCTCGCACGACGTGCGCGCGAAGGACGGGTCGGTGAGCTCGGGCAGCTCGCGTCGTAGCCGGGCCAGGTCGCGGTAGACCTGCAGCATCCGCGCCCCGCGCGGCTCGTCGAGCTCGGACCAGTCGAGCTTGGAGCGCTCGAAGGTCGCGGGGTCCTGCGGGTCGGGCACGACCGCGGGGTCCCAGCCCATCTGCGCGAACTCCGCGATCCGACCCTCGGCCGTCGCCTTGCCCAGCTCGGGCTCGGTGTGGGAGGTGAAGAACTGGAACGGAGTCCGGGCGGCCCACTCCTCGCCCTGGAACAGCATGGGCGTGAACGGGCCGGCCAGGGTGAGCAGCGCGGCGCAGGCCAGCTGGTCGTCGTCGAGCACGTCGGTGATCCGGTCGCCGACGGCGCGGTTGCCGATCTGGTCGTGGTTCTGGCTGCAGACGACCAGGCGCCAGGTCGGCATGGCCGCGGTGTCGACGGCGGCACCGTGGTTGCTCCCGCGGAACGAGCTGAACGTGCCGTCGTGGAAGAAGCCCTTCTCGACCACCTTGGCCAGGGCGGCCAGCGGCTCGAAGTCGGCGTAGTAGCCGGTGGTCTCGCGGGTCAGGGCCACGTGGACCGCGTGGTGGAAGTCGTCGCTCCACTGGGCGTCGAGGCCGTAGCCGTGCGCCTCGCGGGGGGTGATCAGTCGCGGGTCGTTGAGGTCGGACTCGGCGATCAGGGTCAGCGGCCGGCCCAGGTGGGCCGAGAGCGCGGCGACCTCGATCGCCAGCTCCTCCAGCAGGTGGGTCGGCGACTCGTCGTGCAGCGCGTGCACGGCGTCGAGCCGCAGCGCGTCGACGTGGAAGTCGGCGAACCACATCAGCGCGTTGTCGATGACGTAGCGACGCACCTCGGCCGAGCCCTCGCCGTCGAGGTTCACCAGGTCGCCCCAGGTGTTGCGCCCGTCCTTGAGGTAGGGCCCGAACAGGGGCAGGTAGTTGCCCGAGGGTCCGAGGTGGTTGTAGACGACGTCCTGCACGACGCCGAGCCCGGCGGCGTGGCACCCGTCGACGAACCGCTGGTAGGCCTCGGGCCCGCCGTAGGTCTCGTCGACGGCGTACCAGGCGACGCCGTCGTAGCCCCAGTTGTGGGTGCCGTTGAAGGAGTTGACCGGCATCAGCTCGACGAGGTCGACGCCGATCGAGCGGAGGTGGTCGAGCCTGCCCAGTGCGGCGTCGAGGGTGCCCTCGGGGGTGAAGGTACCGAGGTGCAGCTCGTAGACGACCGCGCCGGCCAGCTGCCGGCCCGTCCACGTGTCGTCGCTCCACGAGAAGGACTCGGGGCGGTGGGTTCGAGAGCGTTGGTGGACGCCCTCGGGCTGGCGCCGCGACCGGGGGTCGGGTCGGGGCGCGTCCGCGTCGTCGATCAGGTAGCCGTAGTCGACGTCTCCCGTCGTCGGGTCGGGAGTGGTCCCGGACGGGGTCCACCACCCGCCGTCCGTCTGGTGCATGTCGACGATGGCATCGGCCACCGACAGTCGCAGGCGGGTCGCGCGGGGAGCCCACACGTCGAACGGTCCGCGGCGAGGGAGCGTCATGTCAGTCCTCCTTGACGAGCAGGGCCACCGGGTAGGTCGTGAGCAGCTGTGACAGCGCCCCGTCGGTCGGCCAGTCGGTCAGCAGGTCGCGCCACTCGCCCGGTGGCAGCCGGAGGGTCGTGTCGCCCCAGCCGCCCCGGGCCGCGAGACCCAGCGGCAGGCGCGTGACCACCGTGATGACCCCGCCCCGGTCGAAGGCGAGGACGTGGTCGGCGGAGTCGCCGTCGGCCTCGACGCCGGTGTACGTCGTGAACAGCTCGGGCCGGTCGCGACGCAGGCGCAACGCGGTCGTGGTCGCCAGCAGCTTGGCCTTGGCGGGGTGCTCGAGCGAGACGTCGGCGAGCAGGGCCGCACGCAGGTCGAAGTCGACCGGGCGCCGGTTGTCGGGGTCGACCAGCGACTGCTCCCAGAGCTCGGAGCCCTGGTAGACGTCGGGCACTCCCGGTGCGGTCAGGGCGACGAGCTTGGCGGCGAGCGCGTTGGAGAAGCCGGGCCCGACGGTCTTGGCGAGCAGCTCGTCGAGCACCTCGCGCACGGCGGGGTCGTCGAAGGCCGCGTCGACCGCGACGTGGACGGAGTCCTCGAAGGCGGCGTCGGGCGCGGTCCACGTGGTGTGGTCGCCGGCCTCGCGCATCGCCTTCTCGGCGTAGGCGTGCAGCCGTGGGCGCAGGTCGGGGTCGTCGCCGTCCCACGCGCCGAGCACGGCCTGCCACAGCAGCGACGCGAACGCCTCGGAGGACAGCGGCGCGGCGGCCTGGAGCCGCCCGAGGGCCTCGGTCCACTGCTGCGGCACCTCGGCGAGCGCGGTGATCCGGGCGCGCACGTCCTCGCCGCGCTTGGTGTCGTGGGTCGACAGCGTGGTCATCGCGTGCGGCCACGAGGACTGTCGCCGGGCCATGGCATCGTGGAACCCGTCGACGCCCACCGAGAAGTGCCCGGGGTCACCGCCCACCTCGTTGAGTGACGTGAGTCGGTTGTAGCGGTAGAACGCGCAGTCCTCGACGCCCTTGGCCATCACGGCACCGCTGGTCTGCTCGAAGCGCGGCGCGGCCGGCTGGGTGGCGTCGCGCAGCACCGCTGAGACGGTCGCGATCGCCTCGGCCAGGTCGGGCCGCCGCGCCCGGGCGTCGGCCACCGCGGTGTCGAGGTGCTCGAGGCCCTCGGGTGCGTAGGACCGGTAGACCGGGAAGCACGCGACGAGCTCGGCGACCGCGTCGACGAGCACGTCGTCGGCGATGTCGAGCGGCGGCAGCTCGCGCACGACCCGGCGTACCTCCGAGCCGAGGATGCCGTCGGCCGTCGCGCGCTTGGTGTCGTGGATCATCTCGACGTAGTCGAGGTCGCTGCCGGGCAGCGCGTGCGCCGCGGCGGGGTCGGTCAGCACGCGGTCGACCAGGCCCAGGACGTCGTAGCCGGTGGTGCCGGCGGTCGCCCACGACGACGGCAGCTCCTCGCCGGGCTCGAGGATCTTCTCGACGAGCACGTAGGCGCCACCGGTGAGGGTCGCGAGGTCGCGCAGGTAGGCCTCGGGGTGGCGCAGCCCGTCGGGGTGGTCGACGCGCAGGCCGTCGACGAGTCCCTCGGCGAACCAGCGCGCGATCTCGACGTGGCTCTCGTCGAAGACCCAGGGCTCCTCGACGCGGATGCCGGCCAGGGTGTTGACGGCGAAGAAGCGCCGCCAGTTGAGCCGGTCGTCGGCCGCACGCCACGAGACGAGCTCGTAGCCGTCGCCCGCCGGGAAGCGGTGGTCGTGGTAGCTGACGCCCTCGTCGGTGCGCTGCACCGAACCCTCGTCGCCGTCGCCGACCACGGGCACCCGCACCCGCCCGTCGCCGAACTCCCAGTCGACGTCGAACGCCTCGGCGTAGCGCGACCCACGGCCCTGGTCGAGCAGGTCCCACCACCAGGCGTTGAGGCGGGGAGTGGCGACGCCGACGTGGTTGGGCACGATGTCGACGAGCACACCGAGCCCGAGCCGACGCGCCTCGGCGACGAAGACGTCGAAGCCCTCGCGGCCGCCACGAGCGGGGTCGATCCGGTCGTGCCGCACGACGTCGTAGCCGTGGTCGGAGCCGGGCTCGGCCTCGAGCAGCGGCGACAGGTAGACCCAGTCGACCCCGAGGTCGTGCAGGTAGGCCAGCCGTCCGGCGGCCTCGTGGAGGTCGAAGGACTCCCGGATCTGCAGCCGGTAGGTGTTGGTGGGGACCTTGGACGGGACGACGGCCACGGGTCAGCCGACCCGGGTCTGCGCCGCCACCGATGCCGCGACCGAGTGGTCGGGCTCGGCCTCGGGCTCACGGTGCTGGCGCAGCACGAGCACGCTGGTGCTCTCGAGGTGGAAGGTCGATCCCGCCGGGCAGGTCTCGGACGCGTCGGCCGAGCCACCGGTGTTGACGATGACGTCCCAGGCCTCGGAGTACTCCTCGGGCGGCAGGGTCAGGTCGGCCGGCCCGTCGGCGTTGAAGTAGAGCAGGAAGTGCTCGTCGGTGATGGTGGCGCCGCGCTCGTCCTTGCCGGCGATGCCGTTGCCGTTGAGGTACATCCCGATCGCCTGCGAACCGCCGTTCCAGTCGCCGTCCTCCATCGGCCGGCCGTCGAGGTGGAGCCAGACGATGTCGTTGAGCCGGTCCTCGCCGGTCTCGCCGATGCGGACCTCGCCGCCGGTGAAGAAGCGCTTGCGGCGGAACGTCGGGTGGTCGCGCCGCAGCCGCACCAGGGCCGAGGTGAAGTCCATCAGCGGCTGGTCGACGTCGACCCAGTCCATCCAGGCGATCTCGGAGTCCTGGGCGTAGGTGTTGTTGTTGCCGTGCTGGGTGCGACCCCACTCGTCGCCGTGCAGGATCATCGGGACGCCCTGGCTCAGCAGCAGGGTGGCCAGCATGTTGCGCTGCGCCCGCGAGCGCGCCGCCAGGATCTCGGGGTCGTCGGTCGGCCCCTCGGCCCCGTGGTTGTTGGACCGGTTGTGGCTCTCGCCGTCGTTGCTGTCCTCGCCGTTGGCCTCGTTGTGCTTCTCGTTGTAGGAGACCAGGTCGCGCATGGTGAAGCCGTCGTGGGCGGTGATGAAGTTGATGCTGGCGACCGGACGACGACCGGAGTGCTCGTAGAGGTCGGAGGACCCCGCCACGCGGGAGGCGAACTCGCCGAGCGCGGGCTCGCCGCGCCAGAAGTCGCGTACGACGTCGCGGTAGGCGCCGTTCCACTCGGTCCACTGCGGCGGGAAGCCGCCGACCTGGTAGCCACCCGGACCGATGTCCCAGGGCTCGGCGATGAGCTTGACCTGCGAGACGACCGGGTCCTGCTGCACGAGCTCGAAGAACGCCGCGAGCCGGTCGACCTCGTAGAACTCGCGCGCCAGCGTCGAGGCGAGGTCGAAGCGGAAGCCGTCGACGTGCATCTCGGTGACCCAGTAGCGCAGCGAGTCCATGATCAGCTGCAGGGCGTGGGGGTTGCCGACGTTGAGGGAGTTCCCGGTGCCGGTGTAGTCCATGTAGAACTTCTGGTCGTCCTCGACCGTCCGGTAGTAGGCGTGGTTGTCGATGCCACGCATGCTGAGCGTGGGGCCCATGTGGTTGCCCTCGGAGGTGTGGTTGTAGACCACGTCGAGGATGACCTCGATGCCGGCGGCGTGCATGGCCTTGACCATCGCCTTGAACTCCTGGACCTGCTGGCCGATCTGCTCACGCTGGCCCGGGCCGCCGGTGGCGGCGTAGTCGGCGTGCGGGGCGAAGAAGCCGAGGGTGTTGTAGCCCCAGTAGTTGCGCAGCCCCTTGTCGAGCAGCGTGGAGTCCTGGATGAACTGGTGCACCGGCATCAGCTCGATCGCGGTGATGCCGAGCCGGGTCAGGTGCTCGGTCACGGCCGGGTGGGCCAGGCCGGCGTACGTGCCGCGCAGCTCCTCGGGCACCTCGGGGTGCAGCTGGGTCATGCCCTTGACGTGGGCCTCGTAGATGACCGTCTCGTTGTAGGGGTAGTTGAGCCGACGGTCGCCCTCCCAGTCGAAGAAGGGGTTGATCACCACGCCGTGGGTCATGTGGGCGGCGGAGTCGTCGTCGTTGCGCGAGTCCTCGTCGCCGAAGTTGTAGCTGAACAGGCTCTGGTCCCAGTCGATCTCACCGGCGGTCGCCTTGGCGTAGGGGTCGAGCAGCAGCTTGGTGGGGTTGCAGCGCAGCCCCTGCGCGGGGTCCCAGGGGCCGTGGACGCGGTAGCCGTAGCGCTGGCCGGGCTGCACGAGGGGGAGGTAGCAGTGCCAGATGTAGGCGTCGACCTCGGTCACCTCGACGCGCGTCTCGACGAAGCCGCCGTCGTCGTCGGGGGTGAACAGGCACAGCTCGACGCGCTCGGCCACCTCGCTGAACAGCGCGAAGTTGGTGCCGGTGCCGTCGAACGTGGCGCCCAACGGGTAGGCGTGGCCGGGCCAGACGGACGGTGCCTCGACGGCCGGCGGACGCGGATCGATCTGTTCGCTGCTCATTGGATCGATCCAAGCACACGGAACGGCACCCGCGGATCCTACGTAGGGGGGAGCACGTCGGGTAGAACATGCACGTGAGCGCACCGTTTCCGTCCCCCGGCGAGATGATCGGGCGCTTCCGTGTGCTCGCCCAGCTGGGGGCGGGTGGCATGGGCGTCGTCTACGACGCCCTCGAGGTCAACCTCGAGCGACGCGTCGCGCTCAAGGTCATCTCGCCGATGTACGCCGGTGACCCCGACTTCCGCGGCCGGTTCATCAGCGAGGCCCGCGCGCTGGCCTCCCTCGACTCACCCCACGTCGTCCAGGTCTACGCCCACGGCGAGGAGGACGGCTACCTCTACATCGCCACCCAGCTCGTGCCCGACGGCGACCTGGGCCGGATGATCACCCGGTGGGGGCCGCCGCCGCTGGGCAAGGCCGCCGAGCTCATCGAGCAGGTCGCCAGCGGCCTGGCCGACGCCCACGCCGCCGGCCTGGTCCACCGCGACATCAAGCCGGCCAACGTGCTCGTCCGCCGGCGCGGCAGCGCGACCGTGCACGCCTACCTCGGCGACTTCGGGATCGCCCGTCGCGTCGACGCCGAGGCCACCCGCGTCGGGACCGCCATCGGCACGCCGTCCTCCATGGCCCCCGAGCTCCACCAGGGGGTCACGGCCAACGTCACCACCGACATCTACGCCGTGGGCTGCCTGCTCTGGGTGGTGCTCACCGGGCAGGCGCCGTACGCCGGCAGCACCGAGTTCGAGATCATCACCGGCCACGTCTCCCGCCCGGTCCCGCAGCTCGCCGGGAGCACCCCGCTCGTCGAGGCGGTCAACCGGGTCCTGCGCATCTCGATGGCCAAGGAGCCCGGTCACCGCTACCGCGCCGCGCTCGACCTGCGCGACGACCTGCGCGAGATCGGCCGGATGACCGACGCCCCCGACTACCTGCAGCCCGCCGTCACGGCCTCCGCGGCGCTGGAGCCCACCCGGCTGCCGGGCGCGCACACGCCGACCCCGACGCCCGCGGGGCCGACCGGCCCGCCGCCGAGCTACCAGCCGACCCACCAGCCGACCCACCAGCCGGCGTATCCGCCCTTCCCCCAGCCCGTCCCGCCGCGCTCCCGCAAGGGCCTGCTCATCGGCGTCGCGGCCGGACTGGCCCTGCTGGCGATCGGTGGCGGGACCGCGCTCGCCCTCAACGCCGGCGGCGACGACCCGGACGGCGACCCGACCGCCGGCCCCACCGACGGCCGGACCGGCTCGACCGCCGACCCCACCGGCGACCCCACGGGCACCACGTCGTTCGCCGACGGCGAGGCCGCCGACATCGTCGCCGCGGCCGAGAAGGAGATGAGCGTGCTGGACTCGGTCACCCTCTCCGGCACCATCGAGAGCGACGGCAAGCCCGGCACCTTCGACTTCACCATCACCTCGTCCGGCGACTGCGCCGGCAAGGTCGGCCTCGCTGGCGGCACCGCCGAGATGCGGCGCGTCGACGGCATCGCCTACCTCAAGCCCGACCGGGCGTTCTTCGAGGCGAGCGCCGGGCTGAGCGGCACCCAGCTCGACCTCGTGCTGGGCCAGATCGGCGACCGCTGGATCAAGGGCGACGAGGGCGACGCCGAGGGTTTCGACCAGCTCTGCGACATCGACGAGCTCGTCGGGAGCGGGTCCACCGGCGGCGACCCGGTCTACACCAAGGGCGAGGTCACCGACGTCGACGGTCGCCCGGCCATCGCCATCGACCAGACCGGCGGCGACGTCACGGCGTACGTCGCGGTGGACGACCCGCACTACCTGCTCAAGGTCGAGCAGGCCGAGGACGACGGGGTCTTCGTGTTCTCGAAGTTCGACGAGGAGTTCACCGTCGCGGCGCCGCCCGCGAGCGACGTCTACACCCCCTGACGACACGTCGGTCGAGGTGCGAAGGCCGCCAGGCCTGAGCCTCGAGACCCCCGCAGCCGGCGTACCCGACCCGACCCCGCGGTGTTCTCGAGGGCCGTCGCCGGGGGCTCCTCCCACCTCGGCCGACCGTGGCCTGCGACGATCGGAGGCGTGAGCCACGCACCCCGCCCGTTGACGGCCGACGACCTCGACTGGGTCGTCGAGACCGCGGCCGCGCGCCGTGAGGAGCTCGCCCCGCACGCCCCGCGGTTCTGGCGACCGGCCTCCGACGCGACCGCGCGCCACCGCGACTTCCTGGACCGGTTGATCGCCGACCCGGCGACCCTGACCCTGCGCACCGACCACGGCTACGTGATGGCGCTGGGTGACGACTCCCGTCGCGTCGTCGACGACATGGCCGTCGCGGCGCCCGCGTGGGCCGACGAGGGGGCCGCCCTGCTGCGGGCCGTCCTGGCCACGACCACGACGGTCCGGTTCGTCGCCCCGGTCGCCGAGCCGGAGCGCCGTACGACGGCCGAGGCGCTCGGGCTCCGGCCGGTCGAGACGTGGTGGCACCACGACCTCCCGCTCGTCCAGGTCCGCGGCGAGGGTGAGCGCGTCGAGCTCAGCACGGTGGGCGCGCGCGGCCGGCTGGTGCCGGCGCCGCCGATCTACTCCCCGGGCGGTCCGGTGCTGCTGGTGGCCGACGTCGAGACGGCCGCGGCCCTGGCCGCGATCGAGGCCGAGGCCGCCGAGCGCGGGGCGACCGTCGCGGTCGTGCCGCAGCGGACCGACGACCTGATGCGCGAGCTGCTCCTGGTCGAGGCCGGCTATCTGCGGACGACGGACTTCCTCGAGGGCGCCAGGACATGACGACGACCGGCCCCCACGCCGGAGCGCACGACGGCGAGCCTCGGGAGCACCACCGCGGGTTCGCCCAGCGGCTGAGCTGGCTGCGGGCCGCGGTGCTGGGCGCCAACGACGGCATCGTCTCGACCGCCGGCATCGTCGTCGGCGTCGCGGGCGCGACGTCCGAGCGCAGCGCCATCGCCGTGGCCGGGATGGCGGGCCTCGTCGCGGGCGCGCTGAGCATGGCCACCGGCGAGTACGTCTCCGTCTCCACCCAGCGTGACTCCGAGCTCGCCCTGCTGCGCAAGGAGGAGCGCGAGCTGCGCGACGACCCCGAGGACGAGCTCGCCGAGCTGGCCGGCCTCTACGTCGAGCGCGGGCTCGACGACGACCTCGCGCTCGAGGTCGCCCGGCAGCTGAGCGCCAAGGACGCGCTCGCCGCGCACGCCGAGGTCGAGCTCGGCATCGACCCCGACGACCTGACCAGCCCGTGGCGGGCGGCCTTCGCCTCGATGCTGTCGTTCACGGTGGGGGCCGCGCTGCCGCTGCTCACGATCCTGCTCGCGACCGCGTCCGCCCGGGTCGCGGTCACCGTGGCCGCGGTCGCCGTGGCGCTCGCGCTGACCGGGTTCGCCAGCGCCCGGCTGGGGTTCGCGCCTCCCGGGCGGGCCGTCGTACGCAACGTCGGTGGCGGGCTGTTCGCGATGCTGGTGACGTACGCCGTCGGTGCGGCCCTGGGTGCGCGCCTGGTGTGACCACGCGAGCGGGCGGGCCTCGAGGGGCGCTGACGGCGACAAACCCGCCGCGGTCGAGGCGTCCGCTCGGCTAGCGTCGCGCCCCGTGCGCATGTTCGTAGCCGTCATCCCGCCCCCGGAGGTCGTCGACCACCTCGACGAGTTCCTCGAGCCCCGCCGCGAGCACGGTGCCTTCCGCTGGGCCCCGGCCGACCAGCTCCACGTCACTCTCGCCTTCATGGACGACGTGCCCGACCGCTCGCTCGACGCGCTGGTCGAGGGCCTCGAGCGGGCGGCCGGGCGGCGCGAGCCGTTCGCGGCCCGGGTCGCCGGCGGCGGCGCGTTCCCCGACCCGTCCCACGCCAAGGTCGTCTACGCCGGCCTGGACCTCACCCTCGACGCGCGCAGCGAGCTCGACCGGCTCGCGACCGGCGCGCGGGCGGCTGCCGGCCGCGCCGGGGTCGCCGTCGACGGCCAGCGCTTCCGGCCGCACCTCACGCTGGCGCGCACCGGCCGTCCGCAGGAGGTGACCCGCTGGGTCCGGCTCCTCGACGGCTACGTCGGACCAACGTGGACCGTCGACCGGGTCGCGCTCGTCGAGTCGCACCTCGGTGAGGGTCCCCGGCGCCGCCCGCGACACGAGGTCGTGACCGTCGTCACCCTCGGCCGGGGCACGGGCTAGGTTCACGGCGTGAGACTGGCGGTGGCGAGGGAGACCCGAGAGGGCGAGACCCGGGTGGCGATGGTGCCCGAGCTCGTCGCCAGGCTGAGCGCGCTCGGCTACCAGGTGCTGGTCGAGCCCGGGGCCGGACGAGGCGCCCTGATCACCGACGACGACTACACGGCGGCCGGAGCGATCGTCCACGACCAGGCCCTCGAGTCGGCCGACCTCGTGGTGGCGGTGCAGCCGCTCGACGCCCACGCCGTACGCCGGTTGCGCCGCGGCGCGCTCACCGTCTCGTTCCTCCCGGCCACCCAGGAGCTCGGCCTGGTCGCCGACCTGCGCGACGCCGGGGTGACCGCGCTGGCCATGGAGCTCGTGCCGCGCATCTCGCGGGCGCAGTCGATGGACGCGCTCAGCTCGCAGAGCCTGGTCAGCGGCTACCGCTGCGCGATCGTCGCGGCCGGGCTGCTGCGCCGGTTCTTCCCGCTCAACATGACCGCGGCCGGCACGGTGCAGCCGGCCGAGGTCGTCGTGCTCGGCGCCGGGGTCGCCGGTCTGCAGGCGATCGCGACGTCCAAGCGCCTGGGCGCCGTCGTGCGCGCCTACGACGTGCGCGCGGCCGCCGCCGAGGAGATCCGGTCGATGGGCGCCAAGGCCATCGAGCTCGACCTGCCGACGCTCGACGGCGCCGGTGGCTACGCCCGCGAGATGACCGAGGACCGCGCGGCGCTCCAGCGCGAGCTGCTGACGCCCTTCGTCGCCCGGGCCGACGCCCTCATCACCACCGCCGCGGTCCCCGGGCGTCGGGCCCCGGTGCTGGTGACCGCCGCGATGGTCGAGCAGATGGGGCCCGGCTCGGTCGTCGTCGACCTGGCCGCCGACAGCGGCGGCAACGTCGAGGGCGTCGTGGCGGGCGAGGTCGTCCGCATCGGCCACGCCCAGGTGTGGGGCGGGCGCAACGTGCCGGCCCAGATGCCGGGCCCGGCCTCGCGCCTCTACGCCCAGAACGTCCTCAACCTGGTCACCCTGCTCACGCCCGAGACCGACGGCGTGCGGTCGCTCGACCCCGACTTCGACGACGAGATCGTCGCCGGCGCCTGCGTGACCCACGAGGGCGTCGTACGCCACGAGCCCAGCCGCCTCGCCCTGGAGGGCCCGCATGAGCAGTGACGTCACCTGGCTGACCTACTTCGTCCTCAGCGTCTTCGTCGGCATCGAGGTGATCGCCAAGGTCTCCTCGACGCTGCACACCCCGCTGATGTCGGGCGCCAACGCCATCCACGGCGTGATCCTGCTCGGCGCGATCCTCGTGGCCGGTGACGCCGACGGCATCGCGCTGGCCATCGCGCTGGTCGCCGTCGTGCTGGCCGCGGTCAACATGGTCGGCGGGTTCGTGGTCACCGACCGGATGCTGCAGATGTTCACCCGCAAGCCGGGGTCCCGACAGGCTCGACCACCGAGGTCGGGCTCCGCGCGAACGCCGACGGGCGACGTCTGATGCCGACCTGGGCCGAGCTGGTCTTCCTGCTCTGCGCGGTCGGGTTCATCCTGGCCCTCAAGGGGCTCTCGGGGCCCAGGACCGCCCGCGTCGGCAACCTCGTCGGCGCCGGCGCGGCCGTCGTCGCGTGCGTCGTCCCGTTCTTCTACGCCGACCTCGACCACGTCGCGCTGATCCTCGTGGCCATCGTCATCGGTACGGCGATCGGCGCGGTCGGTGCGCAGCGCGTGCAGATGACCCAGATGCCCCAGCTGGTCGCGCTGTTCAACGGCGTCGGCGGCGGCGCCGCGGCGCTGGTCGCGCTGCTCGAGCTCGAGCACTTCGCCGACGCGACCGACGTCGGGGTCGACGTACCCGCGGCCTACCTGGTCGCGACGGCCTTCACCATCCTCGTCGGCGCGGTCTCGTTCTCCGGCTCCGTGGTCACCTTCGCCAAGCTGCAGGAGCTGATGACCTCGCGGCCCGTGGTGCCGCCGGGACTGGCGTTCGCCTTCGCCGGCAGCCTCCTGGCGGCGCTGGTGCTGGCCGGGGTGCTCATCGACGAGCCGGTCGTGTGGGTCGGGGTGGCGCTCGCGCTGGTGGGCCTGCTGCTGGGCGTGCTGCTGGTGCTGCCGGTCGGCGGCGCCGACGTACCGATCGTCATCTCGCTGCTCAACGCCTTCACCGGCCTCACGGTCGCGGCCGGCGGCTACGTCCTGCAGAACACCGTGCTCCTCGTCGCCGGCACCCTCGTCGGCGCCTCCGGCACGTTCCTCACGCTCCTCATGGCCGGCGCGATGGGCCGATCGGTGGCCAACATCCTGTTCGGCGCGCTCAAGGGCGGCTCGACCCTCGGCTCGGGCGAGGCCTCCGACCGTCCGGTGCGCAGCGCGACCCCCGAGGACGTCGCGATCCTGCTGGGCTACGCCGAGAGGGTCATCGTCGTCCCCGGCTACGGCCTCGCCGTCGCCCAGGCCCAGCACACCCTGCGCGAGCTGGTCGAGGTGCTCGGCGCCCGCGGCACCGAGGTCGACTACGCGATCCACCCCGTCGCCGGCCGGATGCCCGGACACATGAACGTCCTGCTCGCCGAGGCCCAGGTGCCCTACGAGCAGCTCAAGGAGATGGACGACATCAACGGCGACTTCCGCCAGACCGACGTCGTCCTCGTCGTCGGCGCCAACGACGTGGTCAACCCGGCCGCCCGGACCACGCCCAGCGCCCCGATCTACGGCATGCCGATCCTCGACGTCGACCAGGCCCGCCAGGTCGTCTTCCTCAAGCGCTCGATGCGCCCCGGCTTCGCCGGCATCGAGAACGAGCTGCTCTTCGAGCCGCAGACCACCCTGCTCTTCGGCGACGCCAAGGACACGCTCGGCAAGCTGCTCACGGCGGTCAAGTCGCTCTAGGGCGGGCGGGGCAGGCGGGCCGGGTGCGAGATCGTTCACCCTCCTGCACGGAACACCCGCTCGGCCCATCCGGTTGAGACCGGTATGACCAACACACCCACGAAGATCGTCTACACCGCCCGCGCCTCCGTCACCGGCGGTCGCGCCGGACACGCCACGTCGGAGGACGGCGTCCTCGACCTCGACCTCACCGCGCCCAAGGAGACCGGCGGGCCCGGCACCGGCACCAACCCCGAGCAGCTGTTCGCCGTCGGCTACGGCGCCTGCTTCCAGGGTGCGCTGACGATGGTCGCCAAGCAGGCCGGTGTCGACGCATCGCGCTCCGTCGTCGACGTGGCCGTGGGCTTCGGCCCCGAGGGTGACTCGTTCGCCATCACCGCCGACATCACCGCGACCATCCCGGGCGTCGACGACGTCCAGGCCCAGCAGCTCGTCGACGCCGCGCACCAGGTCTGCCCCTACTCCAAGGCCACCCGCGGCAACGTCCCGGTGTCCGTGGTCGGCAAGGGCGCCTGAGCCTCGCCGGACCGCCGGCCCGGGCCGCCCTCAGTCGGCGGACCGGGCCCGGAACGCCTCTCCGAAGGTGATCCGGCGACCGGTCTGCAGCAGGGTGCGCTCGTAGACCCGGGCGGCGAGTCGCACCAGCAGGATCGAGGCGACCAGGGTCGTGGTGATGGCGACGGCCAGCTGCCACAGCGGGACGTCGCCCTCGGCCAGGCGCGACGGCATCATCATCGTCGACACGATCGGCAGCATCGAGACGACCGTCTTGACGCCCTCGCCGGCCGTCACCGCGACGATGTACGGCGCGAACAGGACCAGCTGGAGCGGCGCGGTCGTCGCCTGGAGGTCCTGCTGGCGTCCGGCCAGCGACCCGGCCACCGACCAGAAGCTGGCCAGTGCGACGAACCCGATCACGAAGAACAGCACGTACCAGAGGATCGCCGGCCCGAGGATCGAGAGGGCGTCGCCGTTACCGGTGAGCACGAGGGCGATCGCCCCCACCGCGGCCAGCACCACCGTCTGCCCGATGGCCAGCACGCTGGTGCCGATCACCTTGCCCCACAGCAGCATCCGGATCGGCAGCGCGGCGGCCAGGATCTCCACGACCCGGCTCTCCTTCTCCTGCGTGACGGTCGCGGCGATCTGCATGCCGAAGCCGAGCGCGGTGATGTAGAAGAGCAGCACGAACACGAACGACGCGACCTGGCGCAGGCCCCGGTCGTCGGCGTCGGCGTCGAGCAGGCGCTCCTGCACCTGCGAGCCCCGGGCCAGTGCCTCGAGGTCGACGTTCTGCGCGTCGGCGTTGGCGCCCGTCACGACCGCCGACACGGCGCTGCTCAGCGCGCTCGACAGGGTCGGGTCGACGTCGTCGTCGCCGACGACCTCGTAGCCGTCGCCGTCCGCGGCCGGCAGCAGCGCCGCGTCGACGTCGCCGTCTCGCACGGCCTTCTCGGCAGCGGCCGCGTCGTCGTACTGCTTCGCCTTGAGCTTGGTGCCGTCGTCGATCCGGTCGGCGATCGCGGTGCCGGCCTCGGCGGCGGAGGTGCCGGTGGCGTCGACCACCGCGACGTCGTACGTCGTCTCGCGGCCCGACGTGAGGGTCAGCACGACGACCATCACGACCAGGCCGAGCACGAGCACCGCGCCCGAGATCAGGAACGACTTGCTGCGCAGCTGGGTGGTGATCTCGCGCTGCGCGACGACCTTCCAGAGCCCGCCCCTGTCGGTGGCCCTGTCGGCGCGCTTGTCGGTGCGCTCGTCGGTGGTGCTCATCGGCTGACCTCCCGGAAGATCTCGGACAGGGGTTGGCGGATCCTGGCGACCTCGACGACCGGCCCGCGGGCCACCGCCGTCGCGACGAGCTCGGACGGCGGCATGGTGTCGAGGGTGACCAGGGCGACCGGTCCGTCGACGTCGTCGACAGTGAGGCCGCGTACGTCGCGCAGCCAGGCGGCGTCCTGGCCGTCGAGCACCACGCGGAAGCGCTCGGCGCCCTGTCCGCGCAGCTCCTCGACGGTCCCCGAGGCGACCAGCCGGCCGCCGGACAGCACGACGAGGTCGTCGCACAGGCGCTCGACGAGGTCGAGCTGGTGGCTGGAGAACAGCAGAGGCAGGTCGCCGGCCTCGGCACGCAGCAGGTCGGTCATCGACTCCACGGCCAACGGGTCGAGGCCGCTGAACGGCTCGTCGAGCACCAGGGCCGAGGGGCGGTGGACCAGGGCGGCCGCGATCTGCACCCGCTGCTGGTTGCCGAGCGACAGCTCGTCGAGGAGGTCGTCGGCGCGGTCGGTGAGGTCGAAGTGCCCGAGGAGGTCGTCGGCGCGGCTGCCGGCGTCCGCCGCCGACAGCCCGTGCAGCCGGGCGAAGAAGACCAGCTGCTCGCGCAGCTTCATCCGCGGGTAGAGGCCGCGCTCCTCGGGCATGTAGCCGAAGGTGCGGCGTACGCCGGCGGTGATCGGGCTGCCGTTCCAGAGCACGTCGCCGGAGGAGGGGGCGAGCACCCCCATCAGCATCCGCATGGTGGTGGTCTTGCCCGCCCCGTTGGCGCCCACGAAGCCGGTGATGCGGCCCGGTGTCACCCGGAACGACACGTCGTCGACGACGGTCGTGGACCCGAAGACCCTGGTCAGGGAGTGTGCTTCCAGCATGACCGCGACGCTACGCAGCGGGCGGCTCGGGCGCACCGGCCGCGAGGATGATCCGGCCCTCCGCCTCGTGGGGGAGACCGCACGCGGTCAGTCCATCAACCCCGACTCGTACGCCGCGATCACGGCCTGCACGCGGTCGCGCACGCCGAGCTTGGTGAGCACGTGCGAGACGTGCGACTTGACCGTGGCGGCGCCGACGACGAGCTCGTCGGCGATCTCGGCGTTGCTCAGCCCGCGGGCCATCGCCACCAGCACGTCCCGCTCGCGGTCGGTGAGGTGCGTGAGACGGGTGTCGGGGGTGGCCGTGGGGCGGCCGGTCGGACCCGACGTCGAGCGGGCGATCACCCGGCGGGTGACCTCGGGCGCCAGCAGGGCGTGACCCTGGGCCGCCTGCCGGATCGCGGCGATCAGGTCGTCGGGCGGGCAGTTCTTGAGCAGGAACCCGGCGGCGCCGGCGCGCAGCGACGAGAAGAGGTAGTCGTCGTCGTCGAACGTGGTGAGGATCAGCACCACCACGTCGTCGTACGCCGCCACGATCGCCTCGGTGGCCGCGATGCCGTCCGTGCCGGGCATCTGCACGTCCATCAGCACGACGTCGGGCCGGAGGTCGGCGACCGCACGCACGGCCGCGGCGCCGTCGCCGGCCTCGCCGACGACCTCGAGGTCGGGCTCGACCGACAGGATCATCCGGAACCCGACGCGGATCAGCTCCTGGTCGTCGGCGAGCAGCACCCGGATCACGACTCGCCCACCGGCACTCGGACGCGGACCCGCCAACCGCCCTGCGGGCGGGGCCCGACCTCGGCGACGCCGTCGTGCAGGGCGGCGCGCTCGGCGATGCCCCGCAGGCCGTAGCCGCCACCGGTGTCGCGTCCTGGGGCGGGGTGTCCGTCGTCGAGCACCTCGACCTCGACCGCACGGGGCTCGGCGACGTAGCGCACCACCACGGACGCACGGCGGGCGCGGGCGTGCCGGCGGACGTTGGTCACCGCCTCCTGGGCCACCCGGAACAGCGACAGGTCGACGGTCTCGGGGACGGCGAACGGCTCCCCGACCACGCGGTGCTCCACCACCGGTGCCTCGCCGCCGGCCAGGGCGGCGACGTCGGCCAGGCCCGGCTGCGGCGTGCGGGCATGGTCGTCGTCGGACTCGCGCAGCAGCCCCACCAGCTGGTGCATCTGGGCGACCGCGCGTCGCGAGGACGACTCGATCGTGGTCAGGGCGGCACGGGCCGAGGCCGGGTCGCGGTCGAGGACCCGCCCGGCGCCGGCGGCCTGGACGCCGATGCCGCTGATGTGGTGGGCGACCACGTCGTGCAGGTCGCGGGCGATGCGGACCCGCTCGTCGTGGACCGCCCGCTCCTGGTCGAGGCGGCGGGCGCTGCGCTCGCGCTCCTGCTGAGCGTCGATCTCGGCCCGACGACGGGCGCTTCGCCACGCCGCCTGGCCCCACGCGATCGCCCCGCCGAAGTAGACGACGTTGATGGCCAACGAGTAGGCGAACGCCGCGATGTCGGCGTCGATCAGCCCGACCCGTCCGGAGGGGAGGGCGCCGTCGTCGAGGAGAGCGGTCACCAGCCACCCGAACATGGCGACCAGCACGATCCCGGTGCTCGCCACCAGGGCCCGCGGCCGGTCCGACCACGCCCAGGCGGCGTAGACCACCGTGAACATGGTCATCTGGATGGTGAAGGTGGCGCCGTACTGGTCCAGGCGCTCACCGATCACGATGAACAGGACCGCCTGGACGAGCATCGAGGTCAGCGGCAGGCGACGCCGACCGGCGAGCAGCAGGCCGGACACCGCGAACAGGACGTAGGCCTCCACGCCGCCGGCTCCGCGGTCGAAGCCGTAGGCGCTGTGGAAGAGCTCGGCGGAGACGACGAACAGCACCGCCGCGGCGCCGCCCAGCACGACGTCGTGCCGCAGCTGCTCGGCGCTCGGGCCGGGACGGCTCCAGGTGCGGTCGGGCAGCAGGCGCACGTCAGGTCACGTCGGTCGGTCGGCGTCGATCAGGTCGGCGTCGATCGGTCAGCCGGCGACGCCGTAGAGGCGGTCGCCCGCGTCGCCGAGCCCCGGCACGATGTAGCCCTTCTCGTTGAGCCGCTCGTCCATCGCCGCGGTCACGACCGTGACCGGCACCTCGAGGCCCTCGAGCGCGCGCTCGAGGTTGTCGCAGCCCTCGGGGGCCGCGAGCAGGCAGACGCAGGTGATGTGGTCGGCGCCGCGGTCGGTGAGGAAGCGGATCGCCGCGGCGAGGGTGCCGCCGGTGGCGAGCATCGGGTCCAGGACGTAGCACTGGCGCCCGGAGAGGTCGTCGGGCAGCCGCTCGGCGTACGTCGCCGCCTCGAGCGTCTCCTCGTTGCGGACCATCCCGAGGAAGCCCACCTCGGCGGTCGGGAGCAGACGCATCATGCCGTCGAGCATGCCGAGACCGGCCCGCAGGATCGGGACGACGAGGGGCTTGGGGCTGGCCAGCTTGGTGCCCGTCATCGGCGCGACCGGCGTGACGATGTCGTCGGGCTCGACGCGCACCTCGCGGGTCGCCTCGTAGGCGAGCAGCGTGACCAGCTCGTCGGCCAGCCGGCGGAACGTGGGGGAGTCGGTGTGCTGGTCGCGCAGCACGGTGAGCTTGTGGGCCACGAGCGGGTGGTCGACGACGTGGGTGCGCATGGGCCGAACCTTAGTAGGAGGCCTCGGTGGTCGAGCCTGTCGAGACCACAGACCTTGACCGCGCGCGGGGGGAGCGTGCGACTCTGACGGCATGGCCGAGCAGCTCGACGCCGTCGACTTCGCTGTGGCCGCCTACCGCCGTGACGGTCGCTGGGTGGTCCAGGAGCTCGCCCACGACCTCGAGGCCGACGTCGAGGTGCTGGCCCACGCGCTGCGCCGCTTCTCCGGCGACGCCGGGGCGGTGGCCCTCGTCGGGCTCGACGACGACTTCTTCGTGATCCTGCGCGTCGCCGGCGCCCACACCCGGGTGCTGCTCTCCGACATCTCGGCGGCCGACGAGTGGGAGCTGGCCGCCTCGATCGTCGACTTCCTCGGCCTGCCCTTCCCCGAGGACGGCGACGACCAGGTGCCCGCTGGCGACCTCGACCTGCTCGGCGACCTGGGCCTGCCCGAGATCGAGATGGGGCTCCTCCTCGACGACACCGACCTCTATCCCGAGGAGCTGCTCTCCGACATCGCCCGCCGGGTCGGGTTCGGCAAGCTCTTCGACGACGCCGTGGGGCTGACCCCTGCCTGACGCCGTGCCCGACCCCAGGGTGCCCCCCGACCACCGGTGGCACGACCCCATGCGCGCCGCCCTCGCCGAGGCCCGCGCCGCCCTGGCGACCGGTGACGTCCCCATCGGTGCCGTGGTGCTGTCGGCCTCCGGCGAGGTGATCGGCCGCGGCCGCAACGTGCGCGAGGCCGAGCACGACCCGACCGGGCACGCCGAGGTGGTCGCCCTGCGGGAGGCGGCTCGGGCCCGCGGTGAGTGGCGGCTCGAGGGCTGCACCCTGGTCGTCACCCTCGAGCCCTGCACGATGTGCGCCGGGGCCTCGGTGCTGGCCCGCGTCGAGCGCGTCGTCTTCGGCGCCCACGACGACAAGGCGGGCGCCGTCGGGTCCTTGTGGGACGTCGTACGCGACCGTCGGCTCAACCACCGACCCGAGGTCGTCGCCGGGGTGCTGGCTGCCGAGTCGGCCGCGCTGCTCGAGGAGTTCTTCCGCTCCCACCGGTGACTCCGCGCGGCCGCCGACAGCTCGCTGTGTCGCTGCTGAGCCCGGTTTCGGCGGTCCCGCGCCGCTCCGGTAATCTCTCCCGCGGTGGCGTGTCCGAGCGGCCGAAGGTGCAACACTCGAAATGTTGTGTGGGGAAACCCACCGTGGGTTCAAATCCCACCGCCACCGCCAGGGGCTGAACACTTAAATGTGAAGTCCGAGACACGAAAGTGTCGAGAACGCCGGTTCTCGGCCCCGCGAGGGGTTCGAGACCGGCGTTCTTGCCGTTCCGGCCCTCTTTGGACCGCGACGTCCCCGCTTCGGGTCGCAGACGAGTGCGACGACGGCGCTCAGGGCCGGGTTGTGGGCGCGCCTGTGGCCCGGACCGTGATGGGCCGGGCGGTGGGTGCTGCTGTGAAGTTCCGGTCGCCGGTCATGCGGCGTCGGCGGCTTCTGGTGGGGAGTTGCCGGGTGCGGCTGCGCCTGGCGGTGCGCCGGTGCGGGCGTGCCTGCCCTTGCGTTTGATGCGCTTGACGTAGAGGCCGTGCTCGTCGGTCTCGGCGCGTTCGAGGAAGGACCGGATCTTGCGGACGTTGGCTGCGGCGATGAGGAACGCTGCGAACAGTTGTTGGGCGACAAGGGTGCGTACGCGTCGTCGGCCTGGGGTGCCGAGCGCTTCCTGCGCCTCGTCCTTGGCGAACCCGTGCATGCCTTCTTGGGATTGACGCAGCCGGTGGTAGATGTCGGTGTGTTCGTCGGTCCCGAAGGGGATCGCTTGGCGGAACTTTGCGCCGTCGGTCGGCTTCATTGTGATGGCTTGGCTCTGGCACACCGATGGCGGTTGCCCGTTGGTGATGGCCTCGATGGGCAGGCTCATCGTGGGTCGGAAGTCGCCGGTTGTGCGGTCCGCGTTCTCGGTCAGCCGCTCTTCAAGGGAGGCGGGCTTGTGTTCGCACTTCACGGTCAGGGAGTGGTTCGCGGCACGGCACCCGAGTCGCTCTCCGATGCCGCGTTCGTCGGCCTTCTGCTTGGTGACCATCTCGAACTTCTTGCGTGCCTGGATGCGCTTGACGAAGGTCGGGTGGTCGATGCGCTTGTCGCGGTAGTCCTTGATAATCGTGCGGAGGTGGTCGCTGATCGCGGGGCAGTAGTAGGTGCCGTCGACGAGGACCATCCCGGAGGCGTGGCTGCCCTGGACGCCGGAGGTGCCCTTGGTGATAGGCAGCAGGATTTTATATCCGGCCTCACGGGCAGGGATCTGGAACGTTGTGGCTTCGGCTTTGGCGTAGAGACCGTCACCCGTGAGGTAACCGGGGGCGAACCCGCGCTGTTGCTCGCTGGCGAGGAGTCGCCGTGCGTTCCCGGCGGGATCAAGTGCAGCACGGTCGGCGGTCATTGAGGTGATGAGCCCTGGGATCCGCTGGCGGTCGCCGGGATGGACTCCGGCGAGGGCGAGCAGGTGCAGGTCCAGAGCCCAGAACCGCTTGGCTTGGTTGCGGCGGAACCGTCCGTTGCGGGTGGTGAAGTCGGGGCTGGTGTCGTAGTCAGAGTGGTCGCCCTCGCGTACGTAGTAGGAGCAGTGAGGCATGGAAGACGCCTCTGGGTCGTCGAGGGTGCGCCCAGTGGCAGGGACTTTCAGCGGGGTTGCGTCGATGCACCTAGAGCCGTCGTCCTGGGCGCGAACCGAGGCCGGAAGCATCATGTAGGCGACGTGGAGGAGTTGGCCGCAGACCCAGTCGAGGTGGGCCTGGAACTGGCGCACCTGGTCGTCGGTGAGACCCCGGTACTGCATGTCGGCCCACATCTGGTTAGCGCGAGTGACGATCTCGTCGGAGGGGTCGATGACGGCGGTCATTTGCTTGAACCGTGCTCCGACGACCTTGGCAGCGGACCTGTTCCACTGGCGGTGCTTGCCAGGGATCGAGGAGCGCGGGGTCTGACCGTCTAGGACGTCGAGTAGGCGGCGCATGTTGGGGGAGAGGCCGTGGAAGAGGATGTTGCTGAACTCGGTGAGCAGCATCGGTTTGGCGTTGTTGGCTGCGAGCCACATCGCGACGAGTAGTGCCTCGATGGTCACTCGGGCGGGAGTACCCTCCTTGGTCTGGCCGGTCTTGTTGAAGGCGGCAGCGTGTTCGACTTTGGCGTTGGCGACGAGGTCGGTCAGGAACGAGTCGATGCCGCTGGCTTTGATGGCGTCGCGGGCGCGCATGACGTCGCGGTCTGAGTAGCGGGTGTACATGCGGCGCGTCTCTTTCGAGAGGGGCTCGCGTGGGTCGTAGCCGTCGAGAGCGGAAGGACCGTTCGGTGTCGCATGGCGCGTCCTGGACGGCAGTAGAGCGGCTTGGTCGGCAACGGTGCCGGTCGCGACGACACGTCGGCTGTTGCGGGCTGTCTTCACCTCCTCTGCGCCCTCAAGGTCCTGTGGCTCAGGCATCAGTCCTCGGCCTGCCCGCCAGGAACCGTGGTCGTCGCGGTCGTCGCGGTCGTCGCGGTCGTCGTGCAGCGCATGCGGGCCGCTGCGTCCTGCGCGTCGAGCGGTGCAGCGAAAGGCAGCAACTTGTCCAGCGCGGAAGCGGTGAGCAGCCCGCCCTGGGTCTTGAGCAACGAGATCGGGGTGCCTGCCTCAAGGTGCCGCAGGAACCAGGTGTTGCGCAGCGACTCGCTGCTGAAGTGGACCGGTGGGAGTGCGGCTTCGTTGAGGAGAACGGCTCGGAGCACGGCGTCCTGGTCGGCCCGGTTCGGTTCAGTGTCTTTCCATGGCGCAGCCAGGTAATGCGACGGTGGCGTTGATTCCACGATCGCCCACAGCCGGTCTTCCCATTGGGCCGAGCAGGTGACGACACGAGCCGGGACGATGGCGCTGCCGGTGCTGGTGGACTCAGCGAGGCTCAGGTGAACGCCATCAGCGTCACGGGTCACGTCCCAGGCGCGGATGCGGTGGAAGTCGCGGCGACGGGTGCCCGTGCCGAGGCCAGTGGCGATGAGCGCTTGAACTCGTTGACGGGTCGTGATCGGGCGGAGCCCCTGCGACCACACCCACAGATCGGCTTCCTGGGTTCGTGTCAGCGGCATCAGGACGTCCGGCTGACCCATGGGCTTGCGGCCTTTGATGACCTCGCGTTGCGAACCCAGCAGCGCGACTGCCAACTTGTCGAACCGCAGCCGGTAGTTGCGGCGGCTGTACTTGCTGAGCGTCGTTGCGCCTTCTGGGCCTTCGAGATAGCGCAGCCGTGTGTTGGCGTTGAGGACGTGTTCGCGGGTCAGCGGCTCGCCCTCGTTGTGAACCCACGTCGCCAACCCGGCTACGCAAGCCAGCGTCTGCTTGACCCATTCCAACGACACCGGCTGCTGGGCAGCAGGAAGAGCGTCACGTGCCGCGTCACGAGCGAACGCGGCACCCTCGGCGCTGACATGCTTACCGCCCTTGAACTTGTTGATCCGCAACATCGCGATCTCGACGGCCTTCTCGGGATTGGCGTCCAGCGGTGCGAACGACCTCATCCGCGCCCACCACCAAGCAGGCAGGACCACGTCGTCGTGGTGCGGGCAGCGACGCGGCTGCTCGCACGTCGTGAGGTGCTCGTTCCAAGCCATCGACGGCCAGTCGAGGACGCGGGGGTCGTCAGGCAGCGAAGCGAGGAGTTCGAGGTCTTCTGCTGTGGCCTGGACGGGTGGGCAGGGGTCGCTTCGGACGATGCGTGGCGTTGACACGGGTACTGCTCCTGGGTGACAACCGGAACCCAGGAACGTCTCGTGTTAGGGCACAGACGCAGCCAGGTCTCGGACAGGGCAGGGGCCGGAGATGGCCCTGCCTCTGTGCACGCGGCTGCGGGAACGCATGACGCCGTCCTACACCACGACGCCGACAGACGTCGAACGCCAGGCGCAGTGCGGAGACATGACGAGGGCATGAGCCGTCGATTCGGAGGAGCCCGCCGAAACCTGTAACCACAGCAACAGAAACAAGCGGTTATCCGCTTGAACGGGTCAAAACAAGCGGATAACCGCTTGTTTTGGGGCTCGGCTGCGTGGCAGGCGGAACGGACCAGCAAACAGCGTCAGACCGCTCCTAGCCTCGGCGCGTGCCAAAGCGGACCCTCCCCGAGCCCCGCTCATGGCTCCACAGGGCACACCAGCCAGAGTTCGGAAGAACCGAACAACCCGGCCCCAACTGGCAGGCCCCGCAAGGCACCTCGGCCACGGCTCTTCGAAACGCAGCCCGAGCCCAACACGAGTTCATGCTCGCCGTCCGCGACGCCATCAGGGCTGACAGGACAACTTCGACCGAGAAGATCGCGCTCGACCTTGACATCTCCGTCGATCAACTCCGACGACTGATGCGCGGCGAGGCACAACTACTCCTGGTCGACATGCACCGGCTCGCCGCGCGCCTCAGCATCGACATCGACACGGCTGTGCGCAGAGATCCGACATGAGGGAGGACGCAAGACGGCCCGGCTGATCCGATATGCCCTCTCGCAGCCCTACGTCGGTCGGTCTGGCGGAGCACGCGGCCCCTTCCCGTGGCGATAGGCAACTCGGCCCTGTTGCCACGCCCGAATCACCGCAATGCCTGTGCGTAGCAATGCCTTTACCTAGGGTGGGAGGCAGGTTGACGTCGTGTATGCCGTATGCCTCGGCAGGTACGGGAATGAAGTCCGACTGCCGATGTCGACCGGGCACCCCAACACATCTTCCCTACAGGACCGGCTTTGACCTTCGCAGACCTTGTCGCCACCTACGGGCAAGAAGCCCGCCAGCGCCTATCCGGAACGGGACAGGCAGAAGCCAGCCTCGTCACTCCCATCACCAACCTCATCGAGGAAGCCGGTCGAGCCCTCAACCTCACCGTCACCGCCCATAACGAAGTCGCAGAACTTGAAGGCTCGGTCCGTCCCGACTTCGGCGTAGTCGTCAACGGCGCACTCATCGGTCACATCGAACTCAAAGCCCCCGGCGTCAGCCTGGATCCCAACACTTACGGCGCAACGACACACAACGCCCGCCAATGGCAACGGCTCAAAGAACTTCCGAACCTGCTGCACACCAATGGGACCGAGTTCCGGCTCTGGCGATACGGCGAACTCGTAGACATGCCCGTCATCGTCCACACCGGTGATCTCGCGAACCACACAGGCACGCTCACAGCGCCGGGTCGGCTCGAACTCGTCATCAACATCTTCTTGCAGTGGCAGCCAGTCCCCATCACTTCCGTCGCCAAACTCGTCGACACCCTGGCTCCGCTCGCACGTTTGCTACGCGAGGAAGTCGCCGACGCAGTCAAAGCCGAACGTCGCGCGATCCGTAGCGGAGCGGACGCCAGCACCATGCCCTTCACCGGCATCGCAAAGGACTGGCGCAGGCTGCTCTTCCCGCAGGCGAAGGACGACGAGTTCGCTGACGGCTTCTCGCAGACCGTCGTGTTTGCTCTGCTCCTCGCGCTCAGCGAGGGCATCGAGATCGAGAACGGCAGCATCTTCGACGTCGCCCGCGCCCTAGAGAACAACCACACCGTCATGGGTCGCGCGCTCAACCTGCTCACCGAGCACGTCGCCGGAACTCCGACCTGGTCGGCGATCGAGATCATCATCCGGGTCCTATCCGCAACGGACTGGACCCGTCTCGAACGTCGAGGCGAATCGCTCTACCTCCACCTCTACGAAGACTTCCTGGCTCGCTATGACCCCGAGAAACGAAAGAAGTCAGGGTCCTACTACACCCCCGTAGAAGTCGTCGACTCCATGGTCCGACTCACCGACATCGCGTTGAAGGACTACCTCGGCAAAGCCGAAGGGCTCCGCAACCCGAACGTCTCCATCATTGACCCGGCCATGGGCACCGGCACGTACCCGCTGTCCATCCTGCGCCACGTCGCCTCATCAGCAAGCACCCAGTACGGGCCAGGAGCCGCATCCGAAGCCGTCAGCAGTGCCGTCCAACGGCTCTACGGCATCGAACTGCAGTCGGGGCCCTACTCCGTCGCAGAACTCCGTGTCAGCGCAGCCATCAACGAAGCGGGCGCGAGCCATCCGCGCGACGGCCTGAACCTCTACGTCGCAGACACCCTCGAAGACCCGTTCGTTGCCTCCGACGACGACCTCCCCTTCACCGCACAACTCATCGCCCGCCAGAGGCAACAGGCCAACCGCATGAAGCGCGAACGCAACATCCAAGTCTGCATCGGAAACCCGCCCTATAAGGACCACGCCGGTGGTGCCGGGGGCTGGGTCGAAAACGGCACGGACCCCGTCACCGGCGACCACCCCCTCGACGCGTTCAAACTCGACGGAAACGGCGGACACGAGCGACACCTATCGAACCTCTATGCCTATTTCTGGCGCTGGGCGACCTGGAAAGTGTTCGAGTCGACCAACACCCCCGACGTCACCGACGGCGGCAACGGAATCGTCAACTTCATCACCGCAGCCGGATACCTCGCCGGTCCCGGATTCAGAGGAATGCGGGAGTACCTCCGCCGGACCTGCTCGCACGGCTGGATCATCAACATCACCCCCGAAGGCAAGCAACCCCCACCAGCCAACGCAGTCTTCGCCATCGAGACCCCCGTGGTCATCGGAATCTTCCTTCGTCGCGAAGGCACCGACCCCAACACCCCCGCCGACATCAAGTACATCGACCTCCACGGCACCCGCCAGAACAAGTTCGACCAACTGGCTTCACTAACCTTCGACGACAACCGGTGGGTGTCAACCCGCGACGGATGGACCGCCCCACTCACCCCAGCACCGAACGACGACTGGGACACCTACCCCGCCGCCGACGACCTACTGCCATGGCGACGCAACGGCATCATGGCCGGACGAGGCTGGATCTACGCCCCTGACCCGACCGTCCTCGAAGAGCGATTGCGGGACCTCGTCAACGAAACCAACCCCGAGACCAAGGCAGCCAAGTTCGTCGAACAGCGCGACGCAACCTTGACCAAGGTCAAGGCACCGCTGGGAGGACCGGGCACTGAACAGAACTCGACAACACCGTTCAACTCGATCCCCATGCTCACCGAAGCACACACAGTCAGGTGCGGATACCGGTTCCTCGACAGGCAGTGGGTCGTAGCGGACTCACGACTGATCAACCAGCCGTCACCGACGCTGTGGGAAGGTCGCATCCCAGGCCAAGTATTCGCTGTCGAACTGCATTCAGAGCACCCCAGGCAGGGACCCGGACTCGTCTACTCCAGCCTCATCCCCGACGTGCATCACTTCCGAGGCAGCGGCGGCGGACGAACCCTTCCGCTGCTCCACCCCGACGGAACCCCCAACACCGCTCCCGGCCTGCATTCCGCGCTCACCCGGCATCTCTCAACGCCCGTAACCGGAAGCGACATCTTCGACTACGCCGCAGGAATCGCCGGACACACCGGATACCTGGCCCAATTCGACGAGCAACTCCGCACACCGGGCATCCGCATCCCGATCACCACAGACCCCACCCTTTGGAACAAGGCACGAATCCTCGGACGTCACATCCAATGGCTACACACCTACGGCGAAGCCGGGTCCCACCCCGACCGATACACCGACGTGCGCGACCCCGCCCTCGGCCCACACCCCGTCTACGCCACCTCCGTCGGCAACGCGATGCCCGACGCATGGCGCTACGACCCCACCACGAGCACCCTGCACCTCGGCGCAGGCACCTGGACGGGCCTCCTGCCCGAGGCAGCCGAGTACACGGTCGGAGGTGCGCGAATCCTCGACTCCTGGCTCGACTTCAGGCTCGCCAAGCCCAAGAAGAAGTACCGGTCACCTCTCGACCACATCAACGCAACCCAATGGCCCAACGACTGGTCGCATGAACTGAGCAACCTGCTCGCCATCCTCAACCAAATCGTCGTCGTCGAAGAAGACATGGCGCAGTGCCTGGCCGAGGTCCTAGCGGGCCCGTTGCTAACCCGCGACGAACTCGAAGACGACGACGTCCAGTGGCCCATCAGCGACAGCGATCCACTGCACAACCCGCGCCAAAGCATGAGCGGCACCTTGCTCGCCGACACGGCACCCGAATTGCCACAGGCATGAGCCCCGCACGCAACCGAAACAAAGACCGTCCTGCCCCCGCAACGTCTGGCCCACCCAGCCCAGGTTCGGTCTACCAAGCCCACCGAGACATCATGATCGGCGGCGACGCGCACGACGCCAAACGTCGTGTAGTTGCCATCAAGTCGCCGCCAGGACCGCCGGACTACTGGATCACTCTGGGTCGCACCACGACTGACCACAAACCCGGAGACCTAGCGAGTCCGGTGCAACTGGACTGCTCCTTCGACAAGCCGGGTTGGCTTTCGATGCGGTTCAAGCACACCATCGAGACCCAGCACCTGGGGAACCCGGCCCGGTGCCCCTACCAAGGCGAATTGTCGGAGGAGAGTCGTATAAAGGTGTTGGCCTACTACGACGAATACTCATGAGAACGAACCGGCGCTTACGATGAGCGACTCGCTTCCCGAAGGACTGCCACACATGACCACCCTCAGCCTCTCCGAGGCCCCCGCCACGCTGCCTGCCGAAGCACAGCAGCGGTGGGTCCAGGACGACGCCGCCGACCTCAAAGTCGGGGACCTCTGGCTGCTCTCATGGAACCGCGACGCACTAGCCATGGTCGTCATCACCAAGGTCATCGACGACTACATCCTGGCTTGCCCGGTGACCCTGCCAACCGACCCAGCCTTCGCCCCAGCGGTGGTCCACGAGGTCACTCCACTCGGGCTGCCGCTCACGATCTGGCCCGGCATCGAAACCGGACTCGGCAAGCACCTACTCCGCCGCAACCTCGGCAGCCTCCTGTCCGAGACCACCGTGCGGCTCCTGCGCCGATACGCCGAAGACGGTGAAGAGTCGCCGCTGCCGGTAGCGGACGGCAACTACAACGACGACGGCAACCCCGAACACCTCCGAGGACTCCTCGCTTACATGCAGGGCCTTTGCTTCCACGAGTGGCCCACCGACGCGCCCCAAGACGCCGTCATCTCCGCCGACGTCATCGCGCAGCAAGGGGCAGGCATCCCCTTCATGACGAACACCCTCGGCGTCGACGTCCCGCGCGCCCGCGCTCTGCTCCGCCAAGAAGCGATCCCCACCGACGCTGAGATTGCAGGGCTCGCATCAGCGTGGAACCTCGAACCCAGCGCACTCCTATCGGCATCGCGAGATGACGCCTCTCAGACCCTGATCGAGCCCGAGTTCAAACCGCTCCTCGACCAGGTCATGGCAGCCAAGGGCATCGACGAACGAGCAGCACGTCGCCGCTCGCAGCAGGAGTACGCCCTGGCGGCTCGCGCTGCACAGCCCAACGACCGCATCGCGCGCATGCGAGCAGCCATCGAACGTGTCCTGCGTGCCAGCGATGGCACTGCCTGAGGTACGCAGCCACCACGACTGGCTGCGTCCCGGCCACGTCGACGCAGTCGTCCAGCACCTACGCGACTTCGCAGAGCACCACGAGGGAGTCAACCTCCAAGCCCTCGCTGCCGACCCCTACGGGACTCTTGAACAGCACCCCACACTGACCATCGAGCACTCCGACGAAACCACCGACGGATGCGCCGTCTACGGCCACTACAGGCCCTCGCCGCCGACGATCCACATCGTCCGCGCAAGCACCTACGGACGCGACCACTTCACCCTGCTCCACGAGTACGCCCACCACCTCCAACAGAACGACCCAGCCTGGGCCGACATCGAATGGCGCATCGAACCTGACGCTCTCCGGCTTCGCGTCACCGAAGCCATCGCCAACGCCTTCGCCTCCACCGCGCTCATCCCCGACGCAGCCCTCGACGGCATCAGCGCCGTGCCCACCGCACGCCAAATGGCCGAACTGCATCAATCCGTCCGGGCATCGCGCCAAGCCTCCATCGTCCGCGTCACCAGCGCCGCAGGGCACGCAGCCATCGGCACGTTCAACCGAGACGACTTCTTCGTCAGCCTCGCAGCCCAGGACGGCACCGTCGTATTCAGCCAGATGGTCGGAGACAACCTCTTCCAGCCCCCACGCGACAGCCACCAACCCGACATCGAGCAACTGTTCGCCGACGCACTCGCAGCCAACGGCAACGCCACCCGAGTTACCTCGCACGGGATCGCCTACACCAGCGGGTCAGCCCGAAACGACGTTCGACTCGATCTCCACATCGCCCACGACGGCGGCTACGCCTTCGTCGTAGGCACCCCGGAACACCGCTACGGCACCCAGCAGTGGACCAAACAGACACGAGACTGCCCCGCCCCGGCCTGCGGCATCGAGTACGAGATCAAGGCCGACCTAGACCGTTGCCCCACCTGCAACGCGTCGAAGTGCCCAGACTGCTCGGCCTGCGACTGCGAACCGGATCAGCCGACCACATGCGGGCGCTGCTTCACGGCGCTCAGCGCCGTCGAACAACGAGCCGGTCGCACCGAACACGAAGAATGCTGGTAGGGCTCGGGACCGCTCCGCACTCGGCCGCTCGCTAGTGAAGTTGCGACAGTGTCGGTGGCGCTCTCTAGCCTCGACGTACCTGCAGCGAGAGGCGAAGTGCGATGCAACATCTTTATAAGGACCTCGGCAACCTCAAGAAGGGGTCCACCGTCGTCGTCACACTCAAGAACCAAGCCAACGTGCAATTGATGAGCCGTAGCGACTACAGCAACTACAAGGCTGGACGGCGGTACCGCTACCACGGAGGCAAAGTCACCCGATCTCCGCACTCCATCTCCGTGCCGTCTACGGGTCACTGGGTGGTCGCCATCGACCTTGGCGGCTTGGGCGGTCGCATCTCAGCCAGCGTCGCGGTTCAGCCACCGCCGCGTGGGTTCCTTCCCGAGGCGCGAGAGACCCGCCGGAACCCGGCGTCCGACGTGTCACTGCGCGACGAGCCCGCCGAACCCGCCGGTGACGTACTCGGTGGACAGACCTGGGATGTGTTCATCAGTCACGCCAGCGAAGACAAAGCCGCAGTTGCACGACCCCTTCGCGAGGCACTCAAAGCGCGCGGAGTGAGCGTGTGGCTCGATGAAGCCGAGATGCGGATTGGGCACAGCCTCCGCCGCAAGATCGACGAAGGCATCCGATCCAGCCGCTTCGGCATCGTCGTCCTATCCGAGCCCTTCTTCAAGAAAGGATGGACGAACCACGAACTCGACGGCCTCGTCACGCGGACAGTCGCAGGACAGCAATCACTATTGCCGATCTGGCACGACCTGACAGCCGACCAGGTGTCGTCCTACAGCCCCTCATTGGCAGACAAGGTCGCAATGAGCACCGGCCAGTACAGCATCGACGAGATCGCGGACCAGATCGCCGACGTCGTCAACGGAGATGCTTGACCAGGCACCGGACCCAGCCCCGTTCCCCGCCCGTTCAGCAAGCCAGTCCAATCCGTCGCCTGCCGGTGGCTAGGAGCAACTAGCCCAGGAACGCGTGAGGGTAAGCCGAGACCGCGACCTCAGCCACCACCCGTACTACCCGACCCCGAGGGCTCATCACCGAGGTGATCGGCCCGAGCGAGCCCGGACGATGAGCGTTCACGTCGACCTGCGGATCCTCCATGTCCACCTCGTAGACATACAGCGCGTCGCCGCCGTGTCGGATACCTCTGCGATAGGCCCAGTCGAGCGCTTCGTCCTGTACGACCGTCGCAAAGCACATGGTCCTGTCGTCCTCTTCGCCCGGCATCGTGCTGACGACGTCCGTCAGGAGGAGATCTCCTGGCTCGTACCTTTTGCGACTGCCGTGCAGGTACGGACCCGCAGGCACGTCGTCACGTGACCACTCACGGTCGGGATCAAAGGCCACGACTTCAGTTTGCACGCGGAGTGGGTGAGACCAACCGGGGGATCCGTGAGGCCCCACCGGGGATCCCACATCATGGACAGCCGTCGGTGCAGGTCAGAGACTTTAGTGTCCGGCCCGCCAGTTGTGACCGTTTGGAACCCTGGGCATGCGGGCGCATGCTCAGGGTTTTCGACGTTCTCGAGGTGGTTCGGCGGTCGAGAACTGCGTCGAGCGCCTTGGTGAGGGACCCGCGTGTCTGCGTCGGTGGTCCTTGGCCTCGTCACCGTTGCTGTCACGCATCGTCTGATCCGGGCGTCCGACCGAGGGTGACCATCATCAACGCAGCCGCAGTCATCACGGCGGCGCAGGCGACGACGACCGCCCAGGTTCCCTCGTCGGTCGTTCGCACCGGCACCGGGAGTGCAACGTCAAGAGCCTGAACTGCCACCCCGACCACGTAGCCGGCGATGGCAGCGGAGGATCCTGCTCGCCTGCTGACGAACACGGTGACGACAGCTGCTACTGATCCAAAGATCAACACGTTGCAGAGTGCGGTAGTCGGGACTGAGGCATCCAATCCGGGGCGAGCAGCCCGGAGGAACGTAGGGAGCAGCCCGACGAGCACGATGCATCCGGGTACCCACGACGCGGCGACCATCCGCACGCCTGGCCGTGAGTGCACACGTTCCCAGGACCACATCTGTGGGTGTCCGACGGCGGGGATGCAGCAGGCCCCCAAGGTCACCACGAGTTCGATGACGGACACAGGACGCGGTTCGAGGCCCTCCGAGGCACGAAACAGGTAAGCGCGTTCGCCGCTTGCGATGCTCAAGAACGCCACCAACGTCACCCATGTGCCCATCTTGAGCGGCGAGCGGGTTCTGATGCTTGCTAGGACGAGGCTCACGTCAGAAGGGTCGACCCGCACAGTGGCTGATCGCCCCGATCTGTCGTGCGACCAGCGCACGAGCATCGGGTTCGCTCTTCGATGTGAGGATCTCGAACTCCTCGCGGGCTCCGGTCGTGTTCAAGAACTCGTCCGTGTTCTGACCTACTTCAGACAGGAGCCATGCGGCGGCAGCGCTGCTGACGTCCATCGCCTGCTGGTCCATCGGCCCCGTGATGCCGCATACCTGAGCTCCAGTGATCTGAGCGGCCAGGTCGAACTGCGCTGCGGCAACCCACCCACCATCCCGGCCCTGGATCTGCAGCAGGTCAGCGGTTCCGGACCCTGGTGGTGCAGCCGACCTGACTGTTGCGTCCACGACGGTCGACCTCGGCCAGATGGTGGGACCGGCGACTCGCTTGAGATCCGATACCGACGCTGTCAGCCGGTCCAGGAGATCCACACGCGCCGGGTGTACGCAGACTGCTGACCCATCGCTGGCTTCAGCGCAGACCGCAGGGGCTCCGTCTGCTGTCACTCGCGGACCTGAGTACCCATTGGACAGGTAGAGGACCACGACGAACGGCGCAAGGGTCGCGGTGACGGACAAGGCGGCGGGAGCCCGGTTCTGTCCCGATCGCATCTTCAACCACAACCCGGCTGCGATGACGAGAGCGATGGTTGTCCCGCCGAAGAAGATGATGCGAATCACCGAGACCCGGACCGGCACTGCCAGACCGGCGAGGACGTCGAAGTCGAAGATGGGACTCAGCAGGCCTGTGGAGAAGAACAGCATCGAGTACGCCAACCCGATGGCCAGTGGCGTGCCGAGGTATCCGGGTGCCAGGCATCCGATGAGGTAACCCGCCGCAACGTAGGCGATCAGCGTGGCGAGACCACTGAGGATCACCACGATGCTTGGCCCGCCGTAGTCGCTTCGGGAGGCTGCAACGACCGTCACGGGTGCGAGCCCCACCGAGAACCCCAGGCACGAGCAGCAGGCCAGGTATGCGACGTTGGCCCGTGCCAGTGGCAGACCCCGTCGTACGGAGCCTGGCGGCACATGGGCGTACGACGGGTTCGCGACGGCGACCGCGGACCATGCCGCAATTGCGCACGCGAGAATCCCGGTGGTCGTCAACGACTGCCGGTACTCCGCTGCGATGGCGACGGAGTCGACGTAGGCCCAGTGAAGGAGCCCGTGGGAGTGGACGAGCGCGGTCATGGCTGACCCGACGGTCATGATGAGTCCGATCCGGACTCGATTGGGCGGGAACGCCGAGATCACGGTCGAGGCTTCCCGTCCGTGAGCGAGCGGTACGCCGCCTCCAGGGTCGACTCACCTGCGTGCTGGTGTTGCGCACCGTGCGCGACCATCGCGTCCTTGGTGTCGTTGAAGATGATCTTGCCGCCATCGATGATCACGACCTGATCGGCCATCACGTGAACGTCTTCGAGCAAGTGGGTCGACACCACGACGCACGTGTTCTCCGCAATTCCGGTGAGGTATTCGCGAAGTCGATATCGCTGAGTGGGATCAAGGCCCACGGTGGGCTCGTCGAGCAGGAGTATCGGAGGCCGATGAGCGATGGCGCACGCGATCCCGAGCCGTTGTCGTTGACCGCCCGACAAGGTCTTGACCTTCGCGTGTGCCTTGTCGGTGAGCCCCACCCGCTCCAGCGCGTCCACCGACGCTTGACGTGCCTGCCGGGGACTGCGGCCCTGGCACCATGCGGCGTACTGGACCGTCTCGTGGCAACACATGGCTGAGGCCAGGTCGAACCGTTGAGGCAGGTACCCGACATCGGTCGGGCGGATCTGAGCGCGCTGGCCACCCTCGACAACCTCGATCCGACCGTCGTGGGTCTTGATCCCCACGATGGAGCTCATGAGCGTCGTCTTTCCAGCACCATTGGGACCTAGGAGGGCGCAGACGCCGGGAGTGACAGAGAACGTGACGGAATCCAGAGCGCGGACCTGCCCGTAGCGTGCTGAGACGTTCTCGACCTCGATACGACGCAGAGCGGGTCCTCCGGGTCGCTCTTGCGCCTTCACGACAGGGGGCGCTGACGTGGGGCGCGGAGAAGCGTCACTGCTAGCAGTCGTCGTTCGCCGAGATGTTGGCCCGTGAACCTGAGGTGTGTCCTGCGTCGCCGCTCACCTCGACGTAGTAGTCGTGGGTCCCGGCAAGGCAGTCACCTTCTGCGGTCAGTGTGACGTTCTTGTACGTGCCCGACTTGTAGCCGATCGAGGGGTCGGGCGAGAAGGGCCGGTCCCAACGAAGGTCGATCTTGATCTGCTTGTTGTTGGTGCAGCCGCTTCGGCCACCGCTGCCACGAACCACGGTGTAGGCAGCGTTGGCGTAGGGCTTGTTCGCAAAGATCCCGCAACCGGCGGCATCAGCGGGCGCTTGGAGAGCGATCACCGCAGGCACCGCCACTGCGGCAGGAGCAAGAAGAGTGAGAACGAACGTCGCGTTCAGCTTCACGAAAGGACACCCCTCGGGTGGACGTGCTGACTGGAAGGTTGCGGTCGACGCGTCGTCGGTTCCCGGCTGGACCACCCGGTCGCGTGGCGCAATCCTCACCCGACCATTGTCACCCGGTCAAGGAACTTGACTGTGTGACTCGCCATCGCCGGCAAGCAAAGGCAAGCAGTCGATACGCGCCAGGAAACGTGTGGTGCGCTCGACGGTTCCGACGACGACCCACGCGGTCAGGGGCTGTGTGCGTCCCGCCCCCACCCCGGGTGCCGACGCAGAAGCTCGGCGTACGCCGTCTCGACCTCGACCGGTACGTCGACGTGCGCGAGGAAGCCACGGCCGCGGGGGCCGTAGCCGGTCTCGTCGTCGCGCAGCCGGGGGACCTCGCCGACGACGAGCTCGGTCCAGCGCCGCGCTGGCCACGTGTCGCGGCCGTCGGGACCGGGGCGGTTGACCGGGCGCGCCTGTGGCCAGACCAGGCGGAAGACCGCGTCCATCCGACGCTGCATGGTGGGGTCCTGCACCAGGGCGACGGTGCGGGGGTGCAGCCCGAGCGTGGTGCTGAGGTCACGGGCGAGGGTGACGTTGTTGCCGCAGTTGGTCGACTCGCGCTCGAGGACGACGTCGGTGATGCCGTGCTCACGCTGCAGGTGGCGCGCGATCAGGTCGGCCTCCAGCGCGTCCGCGGGGCCGCCGACCAGCCGCCGGAGGACGTCGGTGGTGTGGCCCTGCCCGCCGACGAGCATCAGGGTGCCGACGCGTCCGGCCGTGACCGAGGCTGCGGCCCGGTCCCACGCGGCGGGCAGGGAACCGCCGAAGAGCAGCATCAGGTCGACGTGGTCGGGCTCGGGGTCCTCCAGCGCGAGCCACGACGCGACGGTGTCGAGGAGCCCCACGTCGTCCTCGTCGTACGCCGGGCTCGCCACAGCATGAGGCTAGCCACCCGCGCGGCCGGTCGGTCCTCCAACCACCGACCGACCGCCGGGTGGCTGCCGGGTGACCCAGGTCCGGGGCGGCCGATCCCCCATGAACCGGCCGACCCGAGATACCTGCTCAACGACGAGCCGCCGCACAGGTCACGGCCTGTGACGCACGACACCCGCCCGGGCCGCGCCGGGGTGCCTGCGAGGATGGCGCCATGACCTGGTTCGCCTCCCCGGCCGACGCCTCCACCCGGCTCCACGACGTCGGCTACCTGGCCGATCCGGCGACCAGCACGACCTCCTTCCTCGCCGGCGCGCTCGAGAAGCCGCTGCTGGTCGAGGGTCCGGCCGGCGTCGGCAAGACCGAGCTCGCCAAGGCCGTGGCCCGCGCGACGGGGGCCGACCTGGTGCGGCTGCAGTGCTACGAGGGCCTCGACGAGGCCCGGGCGCTCTACGAGTGGAACTACAAGAAGCAGCTGCTGCGCATCCAGGCCTCGCACACCCAGTCGGGTGGCGACGAGACGTGGGACCAGACCCACGACGACATCTTCACCGAGGAGTTCCTGCTCACCAGGCCGCTGCTCACCGCGATCCGTCGCGAGGAGCCGACCGTGCTGCTGATCGACGAGGTCGACAAGACCGACATCGAGGTCGAGGGCCTGCTCCTCGAGGTGCTCTCCGACTTCCAGGTCACGATCCCCGAGCTCGGCACCGTCTCCGCCGTACGCCGCCCCTTCGTGGTGCTGACCAGCAACGCCAGCCGGGAGCTCTCCGAAGCCGTCAAGCGACGGTGCCTCTACCTCCACCTCGACTACCCCGACGCCGAGCGCGAGCGCGAGATCGTCGCCTCGCAGGTGCCGGGCCTCGACGATCAGGTGACCCGTCAGCTCGTCGCGACCATCGCCCGGCTGCGCGAGCTGGAGCTCAAGAAGGCCCCCTCGATCGCCGAGTCGGTCGACTGGGCGCGCACCCTGGTGGCCCTCGAGATCGGCGACCTCGACGACACGGCGATCGCCGACACCCTCGGCGTCATCCTCAAGCACCGCTCCGACCACGACCGTGCGGTCAAGGAGCTCAAGCTGGTCCGACGATGAACCGGTCGGGGTTGGTCGACCGACACATCGCCTTCCTGGAGGCGCTGCGCGGGGCCGGCCTGCCGGTCTCGCTGGCCGAGGACCTCGACGCCGTCGCCGCCCTGACCGCCCTGGACTGGGTCGAGCGCTCCCACGTCAAGGAGGCGTACGCCGCCACGCTCGTCAAGCGACAGGCCCAGCGCCCCACGTTCGAGGCACTGTTCGACCTCTACTTCCCCCGACTCGTGGGAGGCGGCGGGTCCTCGCTGGGCCCGGACGCAGCGGCCGACCCGGCCGACGAGACGGACCCAGCCGACGTCTCGCCCGTGCGCGACAACGCCGCCGCCCTCGAGGCGTTCCGCGAGGAGCTCGCCGCCGCGCTCGAGACCGGCGACGACCGCCGCCTCCAGGCTCTCGCGGCCGAGATGGTCGGCCGCTTCGGGGCCATGCCCGGCCGCGGTCCCGGGCTGTCGTCGTGGTCGGCGTACACCGCGATGCAGCGGGTGGCGCCGTCCGAGCTCGTCGACCGCATCGTCGCCGCGCTCCTCGGCCAGGGCCTGACCAGGGAGGAGGCCGAGCGGGGCGCGGGCCGCCGGATCGGCGCGTTCACCCAGCAGGTCGAGGCCGATGCACGCCGGCGGATCGCGGAGGAGAAGGGCGCCGCGCACGTCGCCAACGTCGCCCTGCGCCCGAGCATCGACCGGCTCGACTTCACCGCGGCCCGACGCGCCGACCTCGAGGAGATGCGCCGCGAGATCTATCCGCTCGCCCGTCGCCTGGCCACCCGGCTGACCAAGGAGCAGCACGCACGCCGCCGCGGCCCGCTCGACTTCCGCCGTACGGTCCGGGCCTCGATGTCGACCGGTGGGGTCCCGCTCACCACCCACCACCGGCCCAAGCGTCCGCACCGCACCGAGCTGGTCGTGCTCTGCGACGTCAGCGGCTCGGTCGCCAACTTCGCCCAGTTCACGCTGCTGCTGGTCTTCGCGCTGCGCGACCAGTTCCAGAAGGTCCGCGCGTTCACCTTCATCGACCACGTCCACGAGGTCACCCACCACTTCACCCCCGGCGCCGACGTGGTCGACGTGATGGCCGACCTGGCCGCCTCGACGGCGCACGCCGCCCTGTGGGGACGCACCAACTACGGACGCGCGCTGACCAAGTTCGTCGAGGAGCACCCCGACGCGGTGGGCCCCAAGACCTCGCTGCTCATCCTCGGCGACGCGCGCTCCAACTACGCCGACCTCCACGAGGACGTGCTCGCCGACCTGGCCGGCACCGCCCGCCACACCTGGTGGCTCAATCCCGAGCACCGACGCCACTGGGGCACCGGCGACTCCGCCACCGCGACGTACGGCGACCTCGTCGACATGGTCGAGTGCCGCAACCTCACCCAGCTCGCCGAGTTCGTGCACGACCTGGCGCTCTGAGGCGGGCGGACCCGGGGTTGTTACTGACCGTTCGGACTTCTTCCCTGCGCTTCAAAGCGCATGCCAGAAGTCCCAACGGTCAGTAACAAGCCAGCGGCCCCTCAGCCCTCGAGGTACCCCAGCTCGACCAGCCGCCCGATCTCCTGCACCAGCGCGGGGTGCGTGGCGGCGTCGGCGGCGCGGCCGCCCTCGATGAAGCCGTCGCGCCCGGCGTCGTAGACGACCGTGATGCGGTTGTCGGCACCCGAGCCGATCAGCGAGCCCAGCAGGGCGATGGGGTCGGAACGCTCCTCGAGCGAGAGGACGCGGGTCGTCTCGGGGATGCGCGGCACGTGGGCCGAGGGAGCCCCGGCGGTCACCACCTGGTCGATCGTGAAGCGTGGCGACGGGGCAGCCGCGGCCACCTCCGCGGCGGTGACCCCGCCCAGGCCCGAGCCGACCAGCAGCACGCGCGCGTCGTCGTCACCGGCGACCGCCGTCTCGATGCTGCGGACGACGTGGGCGGCGTACGTCGACTGGTCGCCGCCGACCAGCCGCAGCCGGCGGGAGCCGCCGTCGGGGCCGGGGAGGTAGACGAGGTAGCGCCCCGCGGCCACCCGGCGTACGACGACGCTGGAGTGGGCGTCGGCCAGTGCGGTCATCAGGTCGGTGAGGTTGCGGGGGCGGGTGGGGGCGTCGCTCGCGTCGGGGGCGGGCTGGGCGACCGCCGCCTCGACCACGCCGCCCGCGACGTCGCGCAGCGCGGCGTCGTAGCGGGTGCCGAACGGCGCCACGCCGATCGCCCGCAGCCCCGCCTGCCCGGCGAGCCGGCCCTGGTCGCCGGAGAGCACCCCGGCGGTCAGCAGCGAGCGCATCCGCAGGCCGTCGAGCAGCCCACCGCCGCCACTGGTGACGTGTTCCATCAGCTCGGGGTTGGAGCCGGCGAGCTCGTCGAGGTAGGCAGCGACCCCGTCTCGGTCGAGGGCGTCGGTCTCGATCAGGCCGGCCGACACGATCGCGCCGCCCAGGGCCACCTCGGGTGCGAGGTAGCCGATCGCGCGACCCGCGATCGAGCCGAGCGTCTTGTACGCCGCCGACTGCAGCTCGTCGATCCAGCGGTAGGTCAGCACCGTCGCGCGGAGCACGAGGGCGTCGGCGTCGAGCTCGATCGAGCGGGTGAGCAGGCCGTTCTTGCCGGTGGTGGCCGCGCGGACGTCGTCCTCGGCCCGGGCCCAGGTCGCCGGTGACAGCGGCTCGGACTCGGTGAACGCCGGGTCGGCCAGGACGTCGGTGCCGAGCATCGCCCGCTGCCGCATCTGCTCGCCGGCCTCGTCGAACAGCGCGGCCAGGCGCATCATCCGGTCGTACTTGTCGGCCAGGTCGGCGGCCTCCGACGCGGTCTGCGGCGTGGGCCGTGCCTCGGCCGCGGCGGCCGCGACGACCGACGCCTGGGTCGGGTCGGCGGGCTCGGACCCGGTGGGCTCGGACCCGTCGGGCTCGGACCCGGTGCGCTCGATCACGACGCCACCTCCGACAGCACCGGCGCCAGGTCGGCGGCCAGGTCGCCGGGCTCGACGGCGCGCAGCTCGACCCGGGTGGTGCCGGCGGCGGCGCCCTCGTGGTGGGGACGCAGGGTGCGCCACCCGTCGGCCAGCAGCACCCACGACCGCACCCCGACCACGGTGGTCTGGCGGCGGGAGACGTCGGCGACCAGGACCCGCAGTCGGCCCTGGGCCTCGGTGCCCAGCGCCTGTAGGAGCCCCGGCACCTCGGCGGCGGGCACGGGGCGGCCGTCCTCGTCGCGTACGGCGCCCTCGTGCTGCGCGGCGAGCACGGCCAGCAGGTCGCTGCGTCCGCCCTCGGCGGCCTCGACGGCGGCGTCGGCCAGCTCGTAGGGGAGGTCGACGAACGCCGGGACCATCGACTCACGTCGCGCGAGGTCCTCGGGGAGCACACCGACCCGGGCCAGCTCGGCCGGCCAGGCCGAGGTGGGGAACCACGCGAGCTCGAAGACGATGCCGTCGCTGGTCGCGAGGGTCGCGACGGCGTCACCGCTGGCGCGGTGCCACGCCTTGACCTGCACGCCCTCGACGACGACGTCGACCTCCACGGCGTACGTCGGGGTGGCCAGCAGGCCGACCGCGCCGGCCAGGCCGTCGTCGAGCGTGTCGTCGACGAGCAGGCCGCGCCGGGCCAGCGAGGTGGCGGGGTCGTGGAGCGAGGCGATGGCGGCCACGTAGGCCTGGTCCTCGGTGGTGCCGCGACTGGCGCCGAGCCGGCTCTCGAGCGCGGGTGCCTCACCGGGCGTGGCGACGTCGAAGGGCAGCGGTGCCCCGCCGGACAGCTCGGCGACCAGCTGGAGCTCGGGCAGCGTGAGCGCGACCCGGCGGGGGAGTGCGTCGAGCAGCGACGACGGCGGGGGTGTCGGCGTGCTCAGGTCGATCGTCGTCACGGGGTGATCCTCACAGTCCGGGGAGCTCGACGGCGAGCCAGTCGCGATGGCCGCTGGCCGGCGGCTCGAACGCCGCGAGCGTCACGTCGTCGGGGTCGGGCTCGACGGGCAGCCCGGGCTCCGACTCCCGGCGGCGGCGTACGTCGGCCAGGCGGGTGCGCGCCTCGGCGACCAGGTCGGTGGCCCGGCGCTCGATGTCGGCGATCGCCTCCTGCTGGGTCTCGGTCGCGAGCAGGTGCCTCTCGAGGGCGTCGGCCGCCGTCTCGTGCTGGGTGGCCGCGCGGCGCAGGTGGGTGGCCCGCTCGGTGACCCGCACCCGCATCGAGTCGGCGGCCCGGCCCGACCACCCGGTCGACTCGGTACGGCCGACCAGCTGGTCGGCGAGCCCCCGGATGTCGATCGCCTGCTCGCGGAGCTGGTCGACGCGGCGCCGCAGGACCTCGGTGTCGCCGTACATGTTCGTCCTTCCGCCGCAGATCGAGGGCTGTGTTCCCCGTCGGGCCGACTCGAAACCCCTGACCGGACCCTCTGGCGGTGCTCAGCCTGCCAGCACCGGGGCCAGTCGTCCGAGGGCCGTGGCGATATCGGTGCCCGGTCCGGCGAACGAGAACCGCACGTAGCGACCGCCGTCGACGGTGTCGAAGTCGACGCCGGTGGCCAGGGCGACGCCGGTGCGGTCGAGCAGGTCGTGCGCGAACGCCATCGAGTCGGTCGTGAGGTGGCCGACGTCGGCGTAGGCGTAGAACGCGCCGTCGGCCGGGGCCAGCCCGGTGATGCCGAGCCGGGCGAGCCCGTCGAGCAGCAGCCGCCGGTTGCCGGCGTAGCGCGTCACGTGGCCGTCGAGCTCGGCGTACGCCGCCTCGCTGAACGCCGCCAGGCAGGCCCGCTGCGCCAGCACCGGCGGGCAGATCGTGAAGTTGCCGGTCAGCACGTCGACCGCACGCCGCAACCGGTCGGGCACCAGCATCCAGCCGATCCGCCAACCGGTCATCGAGAAGTACTTCGAGAACGAGCAGAACACGACGGCCTCACGGCTGGTCTCCCACGCCGAGCGGGCCAGCCGGTGCTCGGTGTCGGCGTACTCGATGCCGTGGTAGATCTCGTCGCTGATCAGCTGCACCCCGCTCTCCTCGCAGTACGTCGCCAGCGCGGCCAGCTCCGAGGGCAGCAGCATGGTGCCGGTCGGGTTGGCGGGCGAGGCCACGACCAGGCCCTTCAGGTCAGGGATCGCCGCGACCTGCTCGACGGTCGGCTGGAACCGCGTCTCGGGCCCCGTCGCGATCTCGATCACCTCGCACCCCAGCGCCGCGAGCACATTGCGATAGCAGGGGTAGCCCGGCCGCGCGATCGCGACGCGGTCGCCTGCCTCGAACGCCGCCAGGAACGCCAGCAGGAACCCCCCGCTGCTCCCCGTCGTCACCACGACCTCGTCGGGATCGACCTCCACCCCGTGCGTACGCCGGTGGTGTCCGGCGATCGCCTCGCGCAGCTCACGGAGTCCGGTCGCCGGTGTGTAGCCCAGCGGGTCGCCGCTCTGCAGCAGCCGGATCGCCTCGTCGTTGACCGCCCGCGGTGCTCCCGTGCTGGGCTGTCCGGCCAACAGGTTGACCAGGTCGCCGTGCGAGCGCTCCCGCTCGGCGGCCTTGGCCAGCAGGTCCATGACGTGGAACGGCGGGACGTTGGCCCGCTGGGCGACCTGGAGCCGGTTCACCCGGACGAGACTACTGACGTCGGTCGAGGTGCGAGGGCCGCCAGGCCCGAGCCTCGAGACCCCCGCGGCCGGCGCGTCCGACTCGGCCCGGGCAGCATGCTGCGGTGGCCTCGAGGCTCGTCGCCGGGGCTCCTCGCACCTCGGCCGACGGGTGCGTCAGACCGTCCGCGACGCCGCGTGCCGCCCAGCCCTCCGACCGAAGAACGACCCCTCGCCCAGCTGGGTGCCGGAGCAGTAGCCCTTGCCGTCCTGGGCGATGTTGGAGGCGCATGCGCCGGCGGCGTACAGGCCGGGGACGACCGTGCCGTCCGGCCGCAGCGCCTCGCCGTCGACGGAGACCCGGATCCCGCCGAGCGTGAAGCCGGCGTAGACGGCCTTGCCGAGGGTGAGGTCGAAGACCGCCCAGGGGCCCACGGACTGGGGGGCGAGCCAGTCGGGGGACTTGTGGAAGTCGACGTCGTCCCGGGCCTCGGCGAGCTCGTTGTAGCGCTCGAGCGACTTCTGCACCGAGCCCGCGGGGAGCGTCAGGGCGGTCTCGAGCTCCTCGACGGACTCGTAGCCGTCGATGAGCGGGACCAGCGGGAACTTGGGGTACTCGACGTGCTCGCTGTCGACGATGAGGTAGGCCGCGTGGTCCTCCTGCTCCATCACGAACTGCGAGGTGCGCGAGTGGTAGCCGTCCTCGGCGCAGAACCGCTCGCCCTGCTTGTTGACGATGAACCCGAACATCAGCGTCGAGGGCGGGTAGAACGGCGCCGTGATGAACGGCTCGTCCATGTGCTTGAGCTCGGCGCCGACCGAGGCGCCGAGGCGGATGCCGAGCCCGTCGTCGTACGTCGAGCCGAGGGTGAACGGCTTCTCGGCCAGGGCCGGGGTGTGGGCGGCGACCATGTCGGGGTTCATCACGAAGCCGCCGGCGGCGATCACGACGGCGGGGGCGCGGACGAAGCCGGTCTCGTCGAAGCTCCGCCACGCCAGCCCGACCACGTCACCGGTGTCGGCCGCCGAGTCGCCCACGACGAGGTGGGTGGCACCGGTCTCGTAGCGCACCTCGACGCCGGCCTCCTCGACCCGCGCGCGCAGCAGGTCCATCACCAGCCGGGTGCCCTCGGTGTCGCCGGGGACCGGCACCTTGTGTCCGCGAGGGGCCGGCTGGGCGAGCGTCTTGTAGGGCCAGACCTTCTCGTTGCCGGTGAACATCAGGCCCTGGGTGCCGGGCTGGATGACGGCCTTCTCGGGGTAGTAGGAGCGCTCGAACTCGAAGCCGAGGGCCTCGAGCCAGTCGAAGTGCTCGACCGAGCCCTCGCAGTAGGCGCGGATCTTGTCGTGCTCGGGCTCCTTGGAGACCGCGACGAGGTAGTCGTACATCGCCTCGACGGAGTCGTCGTGACCGGTGGCCTGCTGCACCGCCGTACCGCCGCCGAGGTAGAAGTGACCGCCCGACAGGGTCGAGGTGCCGCCATGGACGGCGGCCCTCTCGAGCAGCAGCACCCGGGCGCCCGATCGCGCCGCCTCGAGGGCCGCGCAGCCGCCGGCGATCCCGAAGCCCACGACGACGACGTCGTACGACGGGGCGTCGGCGGGGACGGACGAGGCGGGGATGGTGTCGGGGACGTCGGTGCCGGTGCTCACGTCCCCGATTCTAGAACAGGTTCTAGTCTGCGGTGTCCTACCGTTCGCGGGTGCACTTCTCCGAGTACCAGATGCGGCTGGCGGCCTACGCGCTGATCGTCGACACCGACCCGAGCCACGACGACGGCTCCGGCGACCGGATCCTGCTCTCCTGGTGGAACGGGGAGGGCGTCGGCACCCCCGGCTGGAGCCTGCCGGGCGGCGGCGTCGAGTTCGAGGAGCAGCCCGCCGAGGGCGTCGTGCGCGAGGTCAAGGAGGAGACGGGCTACGACATCGCCGTCGGGGACCCGATCACCGTGCACACCTGGAGCAACCCCCACGGTCGCCCGGACCGGCCGTTGCCGTTCAAGGCCGTCCGCGTGCTGTACGACGCCACGGTCACCGGCGGCGAGCTCGGCACCCTCGAGGTCGGCGGGTCCACCGACCGCGCGGCCTGGGTGCTGATCGACCGGATCGACGACGAGCCGGGCGAGACCACCGAGATCGTCCGGATCGCGATCTCGGCCCACCGTTCGCGGTCGAGAACGGCCCCGTCGGACCGATAGGCTGGGGCACTGCCACCCAGCGAGAGGTGACCGTGTCCTTCGATGTCCATCAGCTCGACCTGTTCGTGCTGGTGGGGTCGGCAGTCACCCTGGCGGCGATCCTCGCCGTCCGCGTCTCGAGCCGCGCCGGCCTGCCCAGCTTGCTGATCTACCTGCTGATGGGTGTCGTGCTCGGCGAGTCCGGGGTGGGCATCGACTTCGAGAACGCCGAGGCCGCGCACGCCCTGGGGTTCGCGGCGCTCGCGGTCATCCTCACCGAGGGTGGTCTGACCACCAGCTGGCGCGAGGCCAAGCCGTCGATGCGGCTGGGCCTGTCCCTGGCGACCGTCGGCGTGGCCGTCTCGGTCGGTGTCGTCGCCGTCGGGTCCCACTACCTGCTGGGCCTGCCGTGGGAGCTCGCGGTCCTGCTCGGCGCGGTCTGCTCGCCGACCGACGCCGCCGCGGTGTTCTCCGTGCTGCGGGTCGTCCCGCTCCCGCAGCGCCTGGTCGGGTCGCTGGAGGCCGAGTCGGGTCTCAACGACGCCCCGACGGTCGTGCTGGTCTCGCTGATCTCGACCGGCGCGGTCGCCGAGAGCGGGGTCCTCGGCATGGTCGGCATCATCGTCTTCGAGCTCGTCCTCGGTGTCGCGATCGGGCTGGTGGTCGGCTTCGGTGGCGCGTGGATCATGCGCCGGGTCGCGCTGCCGTCGTCCGGCCTCTATCCGCTGGCCGTGATCAGCCTGGCCTTCCTGGCCTACGGCTCGACCGTCGGACTGCACGGCAGCGGCTTCGCGGCGATCTACGTCGCCGCCCTCGTGCTCGGCAACTCCGACCTGCCGCACCGCCAGACCACGAGGTCCTTCGCCGAGGGCATCGCCTGGCTCGCCCAGATCGGCCTGTTCGTGATGCTCGGGCTGCTGCTGTCGCCCGGCCGGATCACCCTCGGGATCGTCGGTACGGCGCTGCTCGCCGGACTGCTGCTGACCCTGATCGCCCGGCCGCTGTCGGTGCTGGTCAGCACCGTCGTGCAGCCCATGCCCTGGCGGGAGCTGTCGTTCCTGTCGTGGGCGGGCCTGCGCGGGGCCGTCCCCATCGTGCTGACGATGATCCCGCTCAGCCAGGGGGTCGACGACGCCGAGCGACTCTTCGACATCGTCTTCGTGATGGTGGTCGTCTACACACTGATCACCGCACCGTCGCTGCCGCTGGTGGCCCGGCTCCTGCGGGTGACCCGCCGCTCGGAGCCCCGCGACCTCGACCTCGAGGCCGCACCTCTAGAGCGGGTGCAGGCCGACCTGCTGCAGATCACGATCAGCCCGGTGTCGCGGCTGCACGGCGTCGAGGTCGGCGAGCTGCGCCTGCCCAAGGGCGCGTCGGTGTCGTTGGTGATCCGCGACGGCGAGACGCTCGTCCCCGAGCGACGTACGGTCCTGCGGCACGGCGACGACCTGCTGGTCGTCACCCCGCGCAAGGCGCGCGAGCGGACCGAGGAGCGGCTGCGGCAGGTCAGCGCCAAGGGCCGCCTGGCCCAGTGGCTCCCCGACTAGTCCCGATGGTCGCCTCTGGCCGGCCCGCGCCTCGCTGGCCGCCTCTGCCTGGCACGGCTGCCGCTGGTCTGGGTGGCGGCCGCTGAGCCGCAGGGTCCGGCCGACGGCTCCGTGCGCTCTGTGGTCGGCCTGGGCGGGGCGAGGGGCGCCGGTCGGCTGGTTGGCTCTGGCCGGCCCGCGCCTCGCTGGCCGCCTCTGCCTGGCATGGCTGCCGCTGGTCTGGGTGGCGGCCGCCGAGCCGCAGGGTCCGGCCGACGGCTCGGCTCGCGAAAGGTCAGCCGGTGCCGGTCGGACCGCAGACCGTGGCGGGTTCGGTGATCCGGATGCCCTGACGGCCCTTGCGGATGCCGGAGAACCGGTCGCCCACGACCAGCGTCACGCCCGCCGAGCTGGCCTGCTCGTCGACGATCTTGACCTGGCCGCCGACGTAGGTGCGCAGGAGACGGGCCGCGGGGGTCTTGCCGCCGGCGACCCGGATCTCGGCCGTGCGGACCTTCGGGTCGGGCAGGTTGGAGACCTCGCCGCCGGCGAAGCCCAGCTCCTCGAGCTTGTCGAGCGTCTTGCGTGCCTGGCCGGACTTCTCGCCGGCGTTGATGACGCTGACGGTGATGCCGCCGACGCGCAGGATGTCGCCCTTGCCCAGGTCGGTCTCCACGCAGATCGGCGGCTCGTTGCCCTTGGGGAACGGCTTGGACACCGCCTCGAGGCCACGGGTGACGCCGAGCAGGAGCAACAGGGCGAGGACGCCGAGCGTCGCCGCGGTGCGCAGGTAGCCCGCGCCCCGCTCGCTCACGTCGCCGCCGCCTCGGTCAGCTGGTGCACGCGCGCGTGCAGGACGTGGCGCTGCTGCAGGGCCGCACGCAGCGCGCGGTGCAGGCCGTCCTCGAGGTAAAGCTCGCCGCGCCACAGCACGACGTGGGCGAACAGGTCGCCGTAGAACGTGGAGTCCTCGTCGAGGAGGGCGGCCAGCTGCAGGGTGTCCTTGGTGGTCACGAGGTCGCTGAGGCGCACCTGGCGCGGCGGGAGCGCCGCCCACGCGGACGAGCTCAGTCCGTGGGCCGGGTAGGGACGCCCCTCGCCCACGCGCTTGAAGATCACCTCGGGAGTGTAAACGTCGCCGGTCTGCGCGGCTTCTGCGTCCCCTGGGAGCGATCCACACCCCATGGAACGCCACGAGGCCACGACGTCGGTGACGTCGTGGCCCCGTACCGGGGGGAAGGGGGAAGCGTGAGGGAGGAGAGGAATGGGGGAGAGGCGCGGTGCGTCCGGGGTCGGGGACCTCAGGCGGTCCAGCGCACGGACTCGTCGACGAAGTCGGCCAGGGGGTGGACACCGCGGAGGTCGGCCCGCTCGTCCATGAGTCGGACCACGCTCTGGGAGTGGCGGGTCTTGAGGGCAACGCGGGCGGCGCGGCGCTGATCGAGCGTCGCTGCCTCCTTCTTCTCGTTCTCGGTCATGACCACAGCGTGCGGTGCCGACTTCTCGCGAAGATTGACCGCGGGTTACAAGCACGTCTCATCTGCACGTGATCTGGCTTACGTTGCTCTCGTGACCACCCTCGACGACCTGATCGACGTGCACGACATCAGCCAGCTCAAGTACCGCTACCTGCGCTCGCTCGACACCAAGGACTGGGACGCCTTCGCCGCCTGCTTCGTCCCCGAGGCCACCGGCGACTACAACGGCCTGGTCTTCGAGGACCGCACCGCCCTGGTGGCCTACATGCGCCAGAACCTCGGCGGGGGCATCCTCACCCTCCACCAGGTCCACCACCCCGAGATCACCGTCGACGGCGACACCGCCGTCGGCCACTGGTACCTCCAGGACCGCGTCGTCGTGGAGGCCTTCAAGTTCCTGCTCGAGGGCGCCTCGTTCTACGAGGACCGCTACGTCCGTACGCCGGAGGGCTGGCGGGTCAGCCACACCGGCTACCAGCGCACCCACGAGCTCCACTACAACCTCGACGACCTCCCCCACCTCAAGGTCACCGGCGCAGGCGAGCACCTCCACTGAATCGTTTTCCGGGCCACGCACCGGGCGCACCCAGGCGCCCCCGAAGGGACCCCTAGAGCGACGCCTCCCGCCACGCCGACTGGACGACCTCGACCCCACGCTCGCGCGTGATGAGGCGGCCGCGGCCCGGCGGCATCGGCTGGGGGCGGAGGTTGCCGAGCAGGGGGCCCTCGTCGGGGGAGCCCGAGAGCATCAGCTGGGGCATGGCCAGGTCGCGGATCGACTGGATGATCGGCTCGTAGAGCGCGCGGGACGCGCCGCCGGAGCGGCGGGCCACCATGACGTGCAGGCCGACGTCGCGCGCCTGGGCGAGCAGGGGCTGCAGCAGGGCGACGGGGGAGGTCTGCTGGGTGGCGACGAGGTCGTAGTCGTCGACGACGACGAAGACCTCGGCGCCGGTCCACCACGACCGGTTGCGCAGCTGCTCGGGCGTGACGTCGGGGCCGGGGATGCGGCTCTCGAGGTAGGCGGCGAGGTCCTTGAGAGCCGGCTGGGCCTGGGTGGCGGAGGTCAGGTAGTTGAGGAGGTACTCCTCGGGGACCTCGCCCAGCAGGGAACGGCGGTAGTCGACGACGACGATCTGCGCCTCCTTGGCCGAGCGGGTGCGCATCACCTCGTGGACGTGGGTGCGCAGGAAGGCGCTCTTGCCCGAGCCGCCGTCGCCGAGCAGCAGCAGGTGCGGCTGGGTCTCGGGGTCGAGCGAGACGGGAGCGAGCTCCTTCTCGTTGACGCCGAGGTAGAGGCGGCGGGTGGCGGGGTCGTCGGGGTCGTCGCTGACGCCGGCCATCTCGAGCACCCGCTCGATGGCGATCTGCTCGGGCAGCAGGCGCAGCTTGGGCCCCGAGGGGCCGGTCCAGGCCGCGCTGATCCGGGCGATGAGGTCGTCGACGCCGTCGCCGAGGGTCGCGGCGGTCGGCTGGCCGTCGATGCGCGGCAGGGCCCCCAGGAAATGCAGCTTGCCGGGCACCAGGCCGCGGCCGGGGCGGTTGGTCGGCACGAGCTGGGAGATCTTGCGGTCGATCTCGGAGTCCATGGCGTCGCCGAGCTTGAGCTCGACGCGGGTGCCGAGCTGGTCGCGCATCGCGGCGCGGAAGTCGTTCCAGCGAGCGGCGCCGGCCAGGATGTGCAGCCCGAACGTGAGGCCGCGCGAGGCCAGCACCTGCAGCGACATCTCGAGGTCGTCGAAGTCGGAGCGCAGCGTGCTCCAGCCGTCGACGACCAGGAAGACGTCGCCGTAGCCGTCGTCGGCGCGACCCTGGGCCCGCCGGGTGCGGTAGGTCTCGATCGAGTCGATGCCGTTGGCCCGGAAGTAGGCCTCGCGGCGGTCGACGACGCCCTGCACCTCGGCCGCGATCCGGCGTACGACGTCGGGCTCGCTGCGGGTGCCCACGCCGGCCACGTGGGGCAGCGAGGCGAGGGGCGAGAAGGTGCCCCCACCGAAGTCGAGGATGAAGAACTGCGACTCCAGCGGGGTCGTGGTCAGCGACATGCTGGCGACGAGGGTGCGCAGCAGCGTGCTCTTGCCGCTGCGGGGGCCGCCGACGACCGCGACGTGGCCCGACGCGCCGCTGAGGTTGAAGGTCAGCGTGTCGCGGCGCTGCTCGCGCGGCCGGTCCACGGTGCCGAGCGGTACGACGAGTCCGCCCAGCTCGCGCCAGCGGGGCGAGACGAGACCGAGCGCCGGGTCCTCGACGAGGTCGCCCATCAGCTGGTCGAGGGTGTCGGGCTCGTCGAGCGGGGGCAGCCACACCTGGTGGGCGGCGGTGCCGCGGCCCTCCATGTGGTCGACGGCCACGTCGAGCAGCGACTCCTGGGTGTCGGTCGGTGCGACGACGACGTCGACGACGGGCTCGGGCTCGGGCTCGAGCGAGAGCACCTCGGAGATCGTGAACGGCAGGATGCCGCGGACGTGTCCTCCCTCGTCGCGGGGGACCGCCCGGCGACCGCTGACCGGCGGGCCGGAGACGTAGGCGGCCTTGAAGCGCGTCAGCGTCGTGGGGTCGGGCTTGAGGTAGCCCAGGCCGGGCACGGCCGGGAGCTCGTAGGCGTCGGGCACGCCGAGCACCGCCCGCGACTCCTGGGAGCTGAACGTCCGCAGGCCGATCCGGTAGGACAGGTGGGACTCCAGGCCGCGCAGGCGGCCCTCCTCGAGACGCTGCGAGGCCAGCAGCAGGTGCAGGCCGAGCGACCGGCCGAGGCGGCCGATCGCGACGAACAGGTCGATGAACTCGGGCTTGGCCGACAGCATCTCGGAGAACTCGTCGACGACGATGAAGAGCGACGGCATCGGGGCGAGGTCCTCGCCGGCGGCCCGGGCCTTCTCGTAGTCGCGCACCGAGGCGAAGTTGCCGGCCTCGCGCAGCAGCTCCTGGCGGCGCACCATTTCGCCGGACAGGGCGTCCTGCATGCGGTCGACCAGGGTGAGCTCGTTGGCGAGGTTGGTGATCACGGCCGAGACGTGCGGCATCTCCGACATGCCGGCGAAGGTCGCCCCACCCTTGAAGTCGACGAGGACCATGTTGAGCTGCTCGGGGGAGTGGGTCATCGCGAGCCCCAGCACCAGGGTGCGCAGGAACTCCGACTTGCCGGAGCCGGTCGCGCCGATGCACAGGCCGTGCGGGCCCATGCCCTGCTGGGCGGACTCCTTGATGTCGAGGTGGACCAGGCTGCCGTTCTCGCCCAGCCCGATCGGGACTCGCAGCCGGTCGCGGGCCGGGCGGGTGCGCCAGGCGGCGTCGGGGTCGAAGGTGTGGACGTCACCCAGACCCAACAGGTCCATGAAGTCGTTGGGACCACTGATCTCGCCGGGGGTGCCGGTGTCGACCGGTCCGGCCACCGTGACGCTGTGCAGCGGGGTCAGCCGTCGCGCGAAGGCCTCCGCGGTCGCCGCGTCGCACTGGTCGGCCTTGGCCCGGATCGGCTCCTCGCGCAGCCGCAGGGCCTCGACCGCGACGAGCCCGTCGGCGTCCGGTCCGCCGTGCAGCTGCAGCCGCAGCCGGGTGGCGTCCTCGAGCTCCATCCACCGGGTCGGCAGGTCGAGCAGCGTGACGCCGTGCAGCCCGTCGGGCGGTACGACGTGGTTGCCCGGCGGCAGCTCGACCCCGTCGGTCACCAGCAGGATGTGCGGGGTCGCCGGCCGCTCGTCGGCGCCGAAACGGGGCCGGTCGCTGAGGTCGGGCGGCAGCAGCGCCGCGAGGTCGTCCAGCGTCGTGGTCACCATGCGCATCGGCCCGACCGCGTCGGTCTGCTCCTGGCTCAGCGCGTGCGGCAGCCACTTGACCCAGTCCCAGTGGGCCAGGTGGTGCTCGGAGGACAGCACCGCCACCACGAGGTTGTCGGGGGACTGGAAGGCGGTGGCGGAGCAGATGATGGCGCGGGCCAGGGCTCGCGCCTGCTCCTCCTCGCCGCACACCTCGATCCGGTCGAAGGCCCGCAGGTCGATCGAGGCGGGCAGGTCGGGCTGGGTGCGGTGCACCACGAGGAGCCGGTGCAGCGCGGACGCGGCGGCCGGGTCGACGTCGTCGATCGGCGCGCTCTCGGGAGGCACGAGCTCGAGGGCCAGCGGCTGGGAGCACAGTCCGTAGCGGACCTGGAGGTAGTGCCCGTCGGTCGGGTGGTGCTCCCAGACCCGGGTCCGCTCCTCGGCGAGGGCGGGCAGGGCCGAGGGGTCGGGGTGGTGCCAGGTCAGCGCCCGGCGCTGCTGGGTCGCGGCCTCGCGGGCCAGCTTGCGCACGCTCGAGAGGTAGCGGAGGTACTCGGTCCGCGACCCGGTGACCTGCTGGGCGCGCTGCTTACGCTGCCGGTCGATCTGGACGATGATGAACCCGACCGTGGCGAACAGGAACATGCCCGCCGCGAGGAAGCTCTTGCCGCCGGCGCCGGCCCCGGCGCCTCGGCTGATCGTCGCCACCAGCACGATCGAGCCCAGGCTGCCGAGCATCGGGATCGCGTTCATCGCGACGCCTGCGGCGCCCTCGCTCTGCTGGATCTGCGGCGGGGGTTGCAGCACGAGCTGACCGCTCGGCATCTCGGGCTGCTCGACCCGGCCGCCCCGGATCGTGGGCAGACCCTGGCTGGCGGTGCTGGTCGACATGCTGCTCACAAGGGCTGCCCCGTCGTCACTGTCGTGGTCCCGCGCTCCCGGCGGTCGCGGCTCACCGATGATAGAGAGCCCGTCCAGCGGGTACTACTGTGCCCGTCCAGGGGCCACCGCGCCCCGAAGTCCTGCAGACCCGGGAGGCTCGGTGTCCAGCACCTCGCGCGCCGACGACGTGCTGTCCGTGAGCGTCCACGGTCCGGTCGGTGTCCTCGACCTCCAGGTGCCGGCCGCTGCCTCGAGTGTCGACGTCGCCCGGGAGTACTCACGGCAGGCCAACCTCCCCACGGTGCCGGCGCTCTACACCCGCCTGGGTCGCCCGCTGTCGGCCGCCGTCTCGCTGGCCGAGGCCGGCGTCGTGACCGGCACGGTCCTGGTCGCCACCACCGACCTCGCCCCGCCGCCTCGGCGCTCGCGCCGCGACGTACGCCGTCGGCGCCACGTGCTCGAGCCCGGGGCCCTCTCGACGCTCTGGTGCCTGGCGGCCGTCGTGGTCGCGGTGCTCGCCGGGTGGCTGGCCTCGCGGCTGCCCGACGGCTCCGACCTGCGCGAGGCGACGATCGTCGTGCTCGTCGCGACCGCCGTCGTCGGGGTGCTGCCCGTCGGGCCACTCGCGCGGCACCGGGTGCTGGCGGTCCCCGCCTACGCCGGCGCGGCGGCGTACGTCGTGGCCTGGGACCCCGCCCCCGAGCGCTTCCCCACCATCCTGGGCGTCGCCTGCCTCATCGCGGCCGTCACGGCGGCCGTCGCGCGAGCCCTCGACCAGCCGGGCGAGGAGGGGCTGCGGGTGTGGATGATCGTCGGCGTGGCGGTCTTCGTCGTCACGACGCTCGCGGCCCTCGCCGACGTGAGCGCCCAGGTGGTGTGGGCGGTCTCGCTGGTGGTCGCGATGCTCGCAGCACGGTTCGTGCCGATGCTGGCCGTCGACGTGCCCGACCAGTACCTCCTCGACCTCGAGCGGTTGGCGGTCACCGCCTGGTCGGCCCGCGACCGGCCGACCGGCCGGCGGGGCCGGATCATCGTGCCGAGGACCGTCGTGGCGTCGGTCGCCGAGCGCGGGGCACGCACCGTCACCGCGTCGTGCGTCGCGATCCTCGTCGTCGTCACGGTGTCGGCGATCATGCTGATCCGCGAGACGTCGGTCTGGATCGACGTCCTCGGTGCCCGCATCGAGGTGGGGCTGGCCGGTGCGGCCCTGCTGCTCGCGGCGCGGAGCTATCGGCACGCCGCGGCGCGGGCGCTGCTGCGGACGGCGGGCCTGGCCTGCTGGGCGGTGCTGCTCGTCGTCCTGCTCACGGCCCATGGCACAGGCTGGACCACGGTCGTCGCCTGGGTCTCGATCGGGTCGGGCGCCCTGCTCGTGCTGGTCGCCGTCGCCCTGGGTCGGGGCTGGCGCTCGGCATGGTGGGCCCGGCGTGCCGAGGTCGCCGAGAGCCTGACCGGCGCGTTGGCCATCGGCGCCGTCGTCGTCGCGGCCGGGCTGTTCCGGCTCCTGTGGGAATTGACAGGCTGAGGTTTATGGGTTTTTGCCGCGGGTATCAGCCTCGTCGTGCCGCTCCTGATGTGGGCGGCGAACCGGATCGAACCCCAAGACACCCAACGTGAGCGGCGACATGCCGCCCATTCGAAGGAGAAGGCGACATGTCGAACGGCGCTAACGAGTACGGCCAAGGCGAAGGCACTCTGACCCGGGCGGCCGGACTGGTCTCCGACGCCCGAGCTGACTTCAACCAGATCAGCTCCAAGCTCACCGACCAGATCTCGGCCGTGCAGAGCAAGTGGGGCGGCCAGGGTGCCTCGGCGTTCTTCGTGCTCCACCAGACCTGGACCGAGAAGCAGACCACGATCGTGAACGCGCTCGACGAGTTCGCGCAGTCGCTGACGACCACCGAGCAGACCAACACCTCCACCGACGACGACCAGGGTGCGAGCTTCGGCCGCCTCTCCGGCCGCCTCGGCTGACCTCGACCACACGGACCCAAGGAGAAAACGACATGACCCTCGACGGAATCCGCGTCAACCACGCCGCTCTCGAGCAGGCCGCCTTCGAGATGGAGACGACGGTCAAGGACATCGACGACCGCCTCAACCGTCTCGAGTCCGAGCTGCAGCCGCTGCGCAACGACTGGGCCGGTAACGCCCAGCAGTCCTACGTCATCGCCAAGGGCAAGTGGGACACCGCCATCCAGGAGATGAAGGACCTGCTCAAGGAGACCCACGTCTCGGTGACCAACTCCAACTCCGAGTACAAGGCGGCCGACGCACGCGGCGCCGCCCAGTTCGGCGGCTGACCACGCCACCGGCCCTCGGGGGCCACGCACGAAGGGGTCGACACCCGTGAGGTGTCGGCCCCTTCTGCGGTGTCAGGATGTTCGGCGGTGTCAGGATGACGTCGCGCACGGGGACGACGAGCACCACAGGGAGCAACGATGAGCAGTACGCCGGTCGGCACCTCAGGGTTGGTGCGGGTCACGGTCGCGTCCGGGACGCGCCGCGTCGATCTCGTGCTGCCCGGGGCGGTCCCGGTCGCCGAGCTCGTGCCCGAGCTGGCCCGCAGCGTGGGCTTGCTCGACTCGGCCACCGTCTACGGCGGCTACCGGCTCGTCACCTCCGAGGGCCGACGGCTGGCCAGCGACTCGGGTCTCACGCTCCAGGGCGTCGACGACGGCTCCGTCATCACCGTCACCGCCGGCATCGACGAACCGGTCCCGCCCGTCTACGACGACGTCGTCGAGGCGATGACCGACGTGGTCGAGAACGAGCTCAAGCCGTGGGCGCCCGAGTCGGGGCGTCGTACGGCGTTGACGGCGGCCGCCCTGCTGATGGCCCTCGGCGCCGTGGCCCTCCTCGTGCAGGACACCGACCTGGCGACGTACGCCGCGGGGGTGGTGTCCTTCGCCCTGGTCGCGGGTGCGATCGTGCTGTCCCGGGCCCAGCTCGAGCCCGAGGCCGCGGTCACCGTGGCTTGGATCGGCGGCGGCTACGCGGTCATCGCGGCCATCATGTACGCCGAGGACGAGGCCGACTTCGGCTATCGGCTGGCGGCTGCCGGAGCGGCCCTCGCCGTCGTCGGGATCGTCTGCCTGATCGGTCTGGGGGCGGGCCGCACCCTGGTGATCCCCGCGGTCGTGGTCGGCACGGTGCTCGGGGTCTGCGGCCTCCTGGTCGAGGAGACCTCGGCCCGGCCCGAGATCTTGCTCAGCTGCGTGCTCGCCTTCGTGGTCCTGGTCGGCAGCGTGTTCCCCTGGCTGGCGCTCGGCGTCACCAGCACCACCGTCGACCAGCTCTACTCCGCAGCCGACATCACCACCGACCCTGCCGACATCGATCCGGCCCGCGTCGCCGCCGACGCCCGCGTCGCCCATGAGATCCTGATCGCGATCTCGGCGACCGTCGGCATCCTCCTGGTCGTGACCGCCCCGTTCGCGGTCAGCCTGGGCCTCTACGGCACCTTGATGGTCGTCGTCGCGTGCCTGGTCGTGATGCTCCGGACCCGCCAGTACCGCACCGGCTCCGAGGTGCTCGTCGGGCTCGGCTCCGGCATCGTCGGCCTGGTTGCGGTCGGGGTGTCCATGCTCGTCGGCTACCCCTCGTGGCGGCCGACCGCGGCGGTGGTGCTGGCCGGCGCGGGGGCAGTGCTGCTGGTCCTGACCCTGCTGCCGTCCAGCCCGTCCGTACGCCGCGGCCGCTTCGGCGACGTCCTCGAGACCGTGGCCCTGGTCGCGCTCGTCCCCCTGCTGGTGATCGCCACCAGCCTCAGCGACAAGCTGCTGGGCTGAGACATGGCGACCAAGAAGGACCTCGTCGAGGCCTACTCCTTCAGCCGCCGACGGCTGGTGACGGCCTTCGTGTCCGGTGCACCCGGCGGGCGCGAGGTCGAGCCCACCCGGCCGGGCCGCGCCATCGTCGGGGGTCTCGCCCTCGCGGTGCTCCTGGTCGCGGGCGGTGCCGTGCTCGGCATCATCAAGTCCCCCTCCACCGTCGACCTCGACCAGGACGGCGTCCTGGTCAGCGAGAAGGAGACCGGCGCCGACTACCTCGTCCTCAAGTCCGAGGGCAGCGACGAGACCGAGCTGCGTCCGCTGGCCAACATCACCTCGGCGATGCTCGTGCTCGGCGCCGACGTCACGTCGGAGAAGGTGCCGCGCAAGGATCTCAACAGCAGGAAGATCGGTCCTCCGATCGGCATCCTCGACGCGCCGGCGACCCCGCCCCAGCAGGCCGATCTCGTGCAGACCGGCTGGACCGCCTGCACCGGGGTGCCCAACGTTCCTCGGGTCGGCATCAAGGTCGACGTCTCCGCATCGCCGCGGACGCGGCAGACCCCCGACCTGGCGGTCGTGGTCCGGACCGGGTCCGGCGACCTCTACCTCGTCGCCCAGTCCCTGATCGGTGCCCGAGGTGACTCGGAGCGGGCCTACGCCTACCGCATCCCGAAGGGCCCGGCTCAGGGACGTGTCGTGAGCAACGTCTCGGACCTCACCATCGACCAGGCCGTCCCCGTGCCCGACCGATGGATCACCCTCTTCCCTTCGGGCGGGGACCTCACGCTCAAGACATTCGGTCTGGACGCCGACGACCTCGCGACCCGGTGGCGGTTCCGCGACAAGATCTCGAACGGCGCCAAGGCGGAGGTCGGGGACCTGCTGACCGTGAACGGCAACGTCTCCCTGATGACCCCCAAGGGGGTCCTCGAGCTCGACGACTTCTCGAAGGCCCTTTACGAGAGCCTGCAGTTTCCCCGGAAGGACAGGCTGGCCCGCTTCAGGGCATCGCAGGTCCCGTCGGGTGCGAGCATCGCCAACGCCGCGACGTTGCCTGACGCCAGCTGGCCCCAAGAGGTCAGCGACGACCGTCCGACCGGTCAGCTCTGCGCACAGCTCGACGTCACCGACGCGAAGCCCGGCGTGGTCCTGGCGACGACCGAGCCCGACACCGAGGCCTCCGCGGTCGGCGTCGGCTTCGACGACGTCGACCGGTCCGTCGACTCGGGCGGCGGGGCGTTCGTGCAGTCGGGCTCCTGGTCGGGCACGGGTCCCACCAGCCCGGTGCTGGTCGACGCCCGCGGCTACGCCTACCCCGTCGGCCCGGGCGAGGAGACCGGCAAGCTCGGCTACGGCGGGGTCGACCGGGTCGTCGTACCCCAGGACTGGCTCGACCTCTTCCAGCCCGGTGTTCCCCTGACGATCGACGCCGCCCGCTGCCCGCCGACATCCTCGTCCGACGGCAGCTGCTCGTGAGTCGGGGCACCCGCCGGTGGCGCACTCGCGGCGCGCTCGGCGCCCTCGCGGCCGTGTCGCTGACCAGCGTGCTGGTGGTGGGGGCGACCGGCCCGGCCCTGGCTGCTCCCGACGGCAACGACTGCACGGGCGTCAACGACGTCACGACCGAGAAGGACCCGGCCACCGCGCGCAGCGCCCCGCTGCAGGCCCTGCAGATCTCCCAGGCCCAGAACATCGTCGAGCGGGTCACGGGCGCCCGGCGCGCCGGAGCCGGGGTGCACGTCGCCGTCGTCGACTCCGGTGTCGACGACACGGGGATCACGGTTGACGTCGGCCTGGGCGGCAAGGGCCTGAAGTACTACCACGGCACCGCGATGGCCGGCGTGATCGCCGGTCAGCCCCAGAGGGGCGTCGGCCTGGTCGGCATCGCGCCGGGCGCGACCGTCTACGACGCCCGCTTCTACGACACCGTCAACAGCGAGGACGGCGTCACGCCGACGGAGGCCCGGCTGGTCGACGCCCTGCGCGCCATGCTTCCCCGGGTGGGCCGCAGCGAGGGTCAGATCAGCATCGTCACCATCGCGCTCACCGTCGACAAGAGCACGCCCCGGCTCAGGGCCGCGATCAAGGCGGTGACCGACAAGGGCGCCATCGTCGTGGCCTCCTCCGGCAACCGCGTCTCCGAGACCCAGCCGCAGTCCGACGACGACAGCGCCGCCGACGACGACACCGACTACGAGTACGGCGAGGACGTCACCAAGTACCCCGCGGGCTACACGACGTCCAACGACCGGGTCGTGTCGGTGGGCACCACCGACCCGGAGGGCCAGGCCACGCCGAGCGGCCTGCTCAGCTCGACCATCGACGTCGTCGTGCCGACCTACGGTGCGGTCTCCTACGCGATCAACCGGTCGACGTGCTCGTTCTACGCCGCGTCGACGTCCGTGGCAGCGGCCGAGGTCTCCGGCATCCTGGCGCTGCTGCGCGCGGCCTTCCCGAAGGACAGGCCCGAGCAGCTCATCGCCCGGCTCGAGGTCACCGCGACCGGCGAGTCGGCGTCGGCCGGTGGCGCGGTCGACAAGTACCGCGGACGCGGCATCGTGCAGCCCGTCGAGGCGTTGACCCGGCCGCTACGGCCCAGCATCACGGGCCGGGTCGGCCCTCCGGCGCAGCGGCCTCCCGAGGTGGCGCCCGCGGCGCTGCCGCAGGCCGAGCCCGACGTGCTGCGCAGCACCCGGCGCAACGCCGTCTGGTGGGGCCTGTTCGGTGGCGGGGCGCTCGTCGTGGCGCTGCTGCTGCGCCCTGTGCTCTCGCGGCGTCGTACGGCGCCCGGGCGACGGTAGGGCCACCGACACGGCGATCGGGCCCAGAGACCGAACGCCGGCTCCGGGCCCGAGGGCCCGGAACCGGCGTCATGGTGCTGAGCTGGCGGAGGATAGGGGATTCGAACCCCTGAGGGCTTTCACACCCAACCCGCTTTCCAAGCGAGCGCCATAGGCCACTAGGCGAATCCTCCGCGGAGGACACTACCCGTCGCCTGGCCGCGGCCACCAATCGCCTATGCTCCTTGCCAACCCCCCGTGTGGCGGCATCTCGCCCAACTCCCCCAGGGCCGGAAGGCAGCAAGGGTAAGTGAGCTCTGTCGGGTGCGCGGGGGGCCTCTTCGTCTCCGGGCCCCGTACGTCGCCCGGTCGGGTCGCTGGTCGGGTCGCCCGGGTGCCGGCGCCCTGGGCGGCTGTCCGTGGTGGTGGTTAGGGTCGGCACGTGGACAGCCCGCTCGCCCTCTATCGCCGCTACCGGCCGGAGACCTTCGCCGAGGTCATCGGCCAGGAGCACGTCACCGAGCCGTTGCGGGCGGCGCTGGCCAACAACCGGGTCAACCACGCCTACCTGTTCTCCGGTCCGCGCGGCTGCGGCAAGACCACCTCGGCCCGCATCCTCGCCCGAGCGCTCAACTGCGCGCTGGCCCCGGTGGCCGACCCGTGCGGCGAGTGCGACAGCTGCCGCGAGCTGGCCCGCGGCGGTTCCGGGTCGATCGACGTCATCGAGATCGACGCCGCGTCCCACGGCGGCGTCGACGACGCGCGCGACCTGCGTGAGAAGGCGTTCTTCGCCCCCGTGCGCGACCGCTACAAGGTCTACATCATCGACGAGGCCCACATGGTCTCCTCGCAGGGCTTCAACGCGCTGCTCAAGCTCGTCGAGGAGCCGCCGCCCCACCTGCGCTTCATCTTCGCGACCACCGAGCCCGACAAGGTCATCCCGACCATCCGCTCGCGCACCCACCACTACCCGTTCCGGCTGATCCCGCCGCGGTCGCTGTCGGCCTACCTCACCGAGCTCTGCGAGCGCGAGGGCGTGTCGATCGAGCCGGCGGCCCTGCCGCTGGTGGTCCGGGCGGGTGCGGGCTCGGCCCGCGACACCCTCTCGGTGCTCGACCAGCTGCTCGGCGGGGCCGGCACCGACGGGGTCACCTACGAGCTGGCCAGCGGGCTGCTCGGCTACACCCCCGACACCCTGCTCGACGAGGTCGTCGACGCCTTCGCCGCCGGCGACGGGGCGTCGGTCTTCGGTGTCGTCGACAAGGTCATCGAGACCGGCCAGGACCCGCGCCGGTTCACCGAGGACCTGCTGCGGCGGCTGCGCGACCTGGTGATCATCGCCGCGGTGCCCGACGCGCCCGCGACCGGACTGATCGACGTCGCCGTCGACCAGGGCGAGCGGCTGGTGTCCCAGGCGTCCCGCTTCGGCCGGGCCGACCTGAGCCGTGCCGCCGACCTGGTCGCCGTCGGGCTGACCGAGATGCGGGGTGCCACCGCCCCACGGCTGCTCCTCGAGCTGATCTGTGCCCGGGTCCTGCTGCCCGGCGCCGACCACACCACCCACGGCGTCCAGGCCCGTCTCGACCGCCTCGAGCGTCGGGCGTCGATCACCCTGCCGGCCGAGCAGGTCGTGGCCGCCCCCGCCCCGGCGCCGGTCGCAGCCCCCGCCCCCGTGGTCCCGGCCCCCGAGCCCGAGACGGTCCGCGCCGCTCCTCCGGCAGCCGTGCCGGAGCCGGCTCGACCCGAGCGCATCGGGTCGACCCCACCGGCCCCGCCAGCCGAGCCGTCCGAGCCGTCCGCGCCGGTCGCAGCCCCCGCAGCGGACGTCACTGCGGAGCCCAGCCCCGCCCCCGCTCCCGCGCCGGCCGCCGAGTCCGGAGCCCCGGCCCCGGCCGGTGGCCTGACCCTGGTCGACGTACGCCGGCTGTGGCCCGACATCATCGAGGCGACCAAGCAGCGCCGCCGGATCACCTGGATCCACCTCTCCCAGAACTCCCAGGTGGTGGCCGTCGACGGCCAGACCCTGACGCTCGGGTTCGCCAACGGGGGAGCCCGCGACTCCTTCGACTCTGGAGGGTCGTCCGAGATCGTGCGACAGGCCGTCATCGACGTGATCGGCGCGGCCTACAAGATCGAGACCATCGTCGACCCGGGCGCCGACGCCGGAGCCCACCCGCCGCCGGCCGCCCCCGCGACGCTCGGCGAGCGCGAGGCCGAGCCGCCCCCCGCCTCGACCACGCCGCCCCCGCAGGGGGCCTCCCAGGCGGCCCCGGTCAGCCAGACCACCCCCGAGGCGCCCCCGCCGCCCGACGAGCCGCCGCCGTGGGCGACCGACGAGCCCGAGGTCGAGCCCCGCTCCGGGGCGGGGCAGGCGGCCGCCCGTGAGGCCATCCGCCAGACCCGACCCGCCGGCGGGCCCGTCGAGCCCACCGGCCCCTCCCTGGCGCAGGCCGACGCCGACGCCCACCCAGACGACCTCGACGCCGACTCCGACCAGCTCGGCACCGACGACCTGCTGGCGCGCGAGCTCGGCGCCCGGATGATCGAGGAGATCCCCCACCAGTGACCACGACCGGAAGGCCCACCCCATGACCGACAACCCGTTCGGCGGCACCGGAGGCTTCGACATGAACGCGCTCCTCCAGCAGGCCGAGGCCATGCAGTCCCAGCTCATGCAGGCCCAGGAGCAGCTCGCCGACACCGTCGTCGAGGGCTCCGTGGCCGGGGTGACCGTCAAGGTCTCCGGTACCGGTGAGCTCCTCGGCATCGACATCGCCCCGGGGTCCGTCGACGCCGCCGACCCCGACGCGCTGGCCGACCTGGGCGACGTCATCGTCGCCGCCTACCGCGACGCCAAGAGCCGTGCCGACGAGGCCGCCGCCCAGGCGCTCGGCCCGCTGGCCGGCGGTGGCCTGCCCGGGCTCGGCGGCGGCGAGCCCGGCAAGCCCGGCCCGCTCGGCTTCTAGGGCACGCGTGCCGCGCGGGGGTGACGTCGCCGCCGCGGGTACGCCCTAGGGTGAGCGCGTGTACGAAGGCGTGGTGCAGGACCTCATCGACGAGCTCGGGCGGTTGCCCGGCGTAGGTCCCAAGAGCGCGCAGCGCATCGCCTTCCACCTGCTCCAGGCCGACCCGACCGACGTACGCCGCCTCGCCGACGTGCTCATCGAGGTCAAGGCCAAGGTGCGGTTCTGCGCGACCTGCTTCAACGTCTCCGAGGCCGAGCAGTGCCGCATCTGCGCCGACCCCCGCCGCGACCCGACGACCCTGTGCGTCGTCGAGGAGTACAAGGACGTCGTCGCGATCGAGCGCACCCGCGAGTTCCGGGGCCGCTACCACGTGCTCGGCGGGGCGATCTCGCCCATCGACGGCATCGGGCCCGACCAGCTCCGCATCCGTGAGCTGGTCGCGCGGCTGTCGGACGACCAGATCACCGAGATCATCCTGGCCACCGACCCCAACCTCGAGGGCGAGGCCACCGCGACCTATCTCACCCGCCAGCTGCGACCCCTGGGGTTGCGTGTGACCCGGCTGGCCAGTGGACTCCCTGTAGGCGGTGACCTCGAGTACGCCGACGAGGTGACCCTCGGACGAGCATTCGTAGGAAGGCAGAACGCCCCATGAGCCACTCCCAGATCGAGCCCGAGGCGCCCACCGCGGCCGTCGACGGCGACACCGAGGACTTCGCCCAGCAGATCGCCGACTCCGTGTCGTCGTTCCTCCTCGCGCTGCGCGCGATCGCCCGCGAGGGCGACCCGAGCCGGGCCATCTCGCTGCTGCTGCTCGAGGTCAGCCAGGTGCTGCTGGCCGGCGCGCGGCTCGGCGTGCAGCAGGACTTCACCCCCCGCGCCGAGTACCAGCCCGACGTCGGCCCCGAGGCCGACGTCGACGACCTGCGGCTGCGCCTGGCCGACATGCTCGACAGCGTCGACACCTACGGCTTCCTCTTCGACCCCTACGCGCCCGAGGTCGTGGCCAGCCAGCTGTCCGACGACCTCGCCGCGATCGCGACCGACCTCGAGAACGGCCTGCGGCACTTCCGCTCGGGCAACGTCGAGGAGGCGCTGTGGTGGTGGCAGTTCTCCTACGTCTCCAACTGGGGCGGCCTCGGCGGGGCGGTGCTCAAGGCGCTGCTGTCGGTCATCGCCCACGACCGCCTCGACGTCGACAACGACGCCGAGCTCGACCAGATCGAGGCCGCCGAGGCCGTCTTGGACAGCAAGGCCTGACCCCGGCTCTCGACCGTAGAATCGAGCACCGGAACCCTTCCCCGACCCAGGAGTGAGCCCGGTGGGCATTGTCGTGCAGAAGTACGGCGGATCGTCCGTCGCGGACCCCACCGCGATCAAGCGGGTGGCCCGACGGATCGTCCAGGCCAAGAAGGACGGCCACGACGTCGTCGTCGCCGTCTCGGCGATGGGAGACACGACCGACGAGCTCCTCGACAAGGCGCAGGCGGTGAGTCCGCTGCCGCCCGCGCGTGAGCTCGACATGCTGCTCACCGCCGGTGAGCGGATCTCGATGGCGCTGGTCGCGATGGCCATCTCCGACCTCGGTTTCAGCGCCCGCTCGTTCACCGGCTCGCAGGCCGGGGTCATCACCGACTCGGTGCACGGCAAGGCCAAGATCATCGACGTCACGCCCGGCCGCATCCAGGAAGCCATCGCCGACGGCCACATCGTCATCGTCGCTGGCTTCCAGGGCGTCTCGCAGGACACCAAGGAGATCACCACCCTGGGTCGCGGCGGCACCGACACCACCGCCGTGGCGCTCGCGGCAGCCCTCAAGGCCGACGTGTGCGAGATCTACACCGACGTCGACGGGGTCTTCACCGCCGATCCCCGCATCGTCCCGGCGGCGCGCAAGCTCGACACCGTGACCTACGAGGAGATGCTCGAGCTCGCCGCCTGCGGTGCCAAGATCCTCCACCTGCGGTGCGTCGAGTACGCCCGCCGTTACGACATCCCGATCCACGTCCGATCCTCGTTCAGCCAGCTCCACGGCACCATCGTGCGTGGCTCGATCGACGACATCCCCGTCCTGAAGGGCAAGAGCATGGAAGCAGCGATCATCGCCGGCGTCGCCCACGACCGCAGCGAGGCCAAGATCACCGTCGTCGGCGTACCCGACAAGGTCGGCGAGGCGGCGCGCATCTTCACCGCCCTGGCCGAGGCGCAGATCAACCTCGACATGATCGTCCAGAACGTCTCGGCGGCCGCGACCAACCTGACCGACATCTCGTTCACGCTGCCGCGCACCGACGGCCAGGTCGCGATGACCGCGCTGGCGGGGCTGCAGGCGACCATCGGCTTCCAGACGCTGCTGTACGACGAGACGGTCGGCAAGGTGTCGCTGATCGGGGCGGGCATGCGCTCGCACCCGGGCGTGACCGCGAAGTTCTTCGCCGCGATCGCCGACGCCGGGGTCAACCTCGGCATGATCTCGACCTCGGAGATCCGGATCTCCGTGATCGTCGACGAGGCCGACGTCGACGCCGCCGTGGCCGCGGCGCACACGGCGTTCGACCTCGACGCCACCGAGGTCGAGGCCGTCGTCTACGGCGGGTCGGGTCGCTGACATGGGCACCAGCATCGGCATCGTCGGCGCCACCGGACAGGTGGGCGTCGCCATGCGCCAGATCCTCGAGCAGCGCGGGTTCCCCGCCGACGAGGTGCGGTTCTTCGCCTCGGCCCGCTCGGCCGGCACCGTGCTGCCCTTCGCCGGTCGCGAGGTGGTCGTCGAGGACGCCGCCACCGCCGACCCGACCGGGCTCGACATCGCGCTGTTCTCGGCCGGCGCGACCACCTCACGAGCCCTCGCGCCGGCGTACGCCGCAGCCGGGGTGGTCGTCGTCGACAACTCCTCCGCGTTCCGCCGCGACCCCGAGATCCCGCTGGTCGTCTCCGAGGTCAACCCCGGCGACATCGACCTCGCGACCCGGGCCGGCGGCCGGCGGATCATCGCCAACCCCAACTGCACCACCATGGCGGCGATGCCGGTCCTCAAGCCGTTGCACGACGAGGCCGGCCTGGTCCGGCTCGTCGTCTCGACCTACCAGGCGGTCTCGGGCTCCGGCGTCGCCGGCGTCGAGGAGCTCGCGTCCCAGGTCGAGGCCGCCGGCGAGAAGGCCCGCGAGCTCGCCTACGACGGGGCGGCGGTGACGTTCCCGGAGCCGCAGAAGTACGTCCGGCCGATCGCCTTCAACGTGCTGCCCATGGCCGGCTCGATCGTCGACGACGGCCTCAACGAGACCGACGAGGAGCAGAAGCTGCGCCACGAGTCGCGCAAGATCCTCGGCATCCCCGACCTGCGGGTCTCCGGCATCTGCGTGCGGGTCCCGGTCTTCACCGGCCACTCGCTGGCCGTCAACGCCGAGTTCGCGCGGTCGCTGAGCGCCGCGCGGGCCCACGAGCTGCTGGCGGGCGCCCCCGGGGTCGAGCTCAGCGACGTGCCCACGCCACTGCAGGCCGCCGGCCAGGACCCGTCGTACGTCGGGCGCATCCGTCAGGACGAGGGCGTCGACGACCAGCGCGGGCTGGCGCTGTTCGTGTCCGGCGACAACCTGCGCAAGGGTGCCGCGCTCAACACCGTGCAGATCGCCGAGCTTCTGCTGCGCTGAATAGTCGCAGCCCGGACCCGCGCGGTGCCGCGTCCCGCACCGCCTGGGATCGCTGCCGCCGGCATCGGAGGGCGGGCCTGACCGGCACCCGGCGCAGGCCGACTGCGACTGCTGAATGGTCGCAGCCCGGACCGGCGCGGTGCCGCGTCCCGCACCGCCTGGGATCGCTGCCGCCGGCATCGGAGGGCGGGCCTGACCGGCACCCGGCGCAGGCCGACTGCGACTGCTGAAGGGTCGCGGGTCGGGGTCAGTCGGTGTCGACGTAGGTCGTGGTGACCCACCACGACAGCAGGAACGTCAGCGCCGTGACGACCGGCACCACGACCAGCACCGTCCAGTTGTCGAGCTGCTCGACGAGCAGCAGGTAGACGACACCGGTCAGACCGGTGCCGAGGAAGCTGGTCGCGCCCGGGTCGGGCACGTCGAACTGCGACAGCACCACCGCGCCGACCGCCACGGCCAGCACGAAGACCACGACGAGCGCCACCATGCCGGGCCCGGTGCCGCACGACGAGGTGCCGCGGGCGGCCTCGCAGCCCTGGAAGCCGAGCCAGGTGAAGCCCAGCAGCGCCAGACCGGCGCCCAGGCCCGAGAGGACGGCGGCCGGGCGGCCCGGCAACAGGGGCGTGCTGCGGTCGCGGGGAGTCGGGGGAGTCCGGGGGGCGCGCACGGGCTTGCTCGGGGCCTCGGGGGCGGTGTCGTCGGTGTCGTCGGTGGTGACGGTCCCGGGTGCGTCGACCACGTCGACGTCACCGCCCGGCGTACGTCGCTCGCGCCGGGGCCGACGGGGCGCCGCCGGCTGAGCCGGGAGCACCGCGGTCGCGTCGGGCTCGTCGGCGGGGACGACCGGCACGACCTCGGTGGCATCGGAGCCGGAGTCCTCGAACCCGTGCTCGGCATCAGCCGCCGGGACGTCGGCGCGGGCCTGGCGCTTGGTGCGGCGGCGGCCGAACAGCTGCGGAGCCTCGAGGCTGGGGCGCTCGTCGTCGGGCATGCCGAGCAGCATCTCACGGAGCCGAGAACGATCAGACGAAACGACCCCGGCCGGAGAACCGGCCGGGGTCATCTGGTGGTGAAGAGTCGGGCTGACAGGATTTGAACCTGCGGCCTCGTCGTCCCGAACGACGCGCGCTACCAAGCTGCGCCACAGCCCGAACGTGTGCCGACCGGAGTCGGCTCACCAGCATGGGAGCATACCCGAGCGCGTCGGGCGTCCCGCAATCGGGATCAGCGTCGCGGGGCCCGAGGCACCAGTGTCATCAGCGTGGCCTCCGGTCGGCAGGCCAGGCGCAGCCGGACGTAGGGGTTGGTGCCCAGCCCCGCCGAGACGTGGAGCCACGCCGAGCCCGGGTCGCCCGGGGCCGAGGTGGCGGGGTGGCGGTGCAGCCCGCGCGCACGTGCGGGCTCGAGGTCGCAGTTGGTGGTGAGCGCCCGGCCGCCCGGCAGGCACACCTGGCCGCCGTGGGTGTGGCCCGCGACGATCGCGTCGTAGCCGTCGGCGGCGTACTGGTCCAGGACGCGGAGGTAGGGGGCGTGCGTGACGCCGAGGCGTACGTCGGCGGTCGGGTCGGCCGGACCGGCGACGGCGGCGAGCCGGTCGTAGGACAGGTGGGGGTCGTCGACGCCGGCGAAGGCGATCGTCAGGTCGCCGACCGTGACGGTGTCGCGGCGGTTGGTCAGGTCACGCCACCCGGCCGTGGTGAACCGGCGCGAGAGCTCACGCCAGGGCAGCTGGGGCGTGGCGGTGTGACGCTTGCCGTCGTCGGGGAGCAGGTAGCGCAGCGGGTTGCGCACCGTCGGCTCGAAGTAGTCGTTGGAGCCGTGCACGAAGACGCCCGGCACGTCGAGCAGCGGCCCGAGCGCGTCGCACACCACCGGGACGGCGTCACGGTGCGACAGGTTGTCGCCGGTGTCGATGACGAGGTCGGGCCGCAGCGCGGCGAGACCGCGCAGCCACTCCTGCTTGCGGTGCTGCCCGGGTGTCATGTGCAGGTCGCTGACGTGCAGCACCGTGACCGGCCGTGCGCCCGGCGGCAGCACCGGGACGTCGAAGCGGCGCAGCGTGTAGCGGCGGGCCTCCGCTGCGGCGTACGCCGTCAGCGCGGCTCCGGCGACGGCGCCGGTCGCGGCGGAACGGAGCAAGAACCCGGTCGGAGACACGACCCCAGGCTGCCACAATGGCCGGCATGGCCACCCTCAAGGAGCAGCTCCGCACCGACCTCACGACCGCGATGAAGGCGCGTGACTCGCTGCGCAGCTCGACGCTGCGGATGGTGCTGACCTCGATCACCAACGCCGAGGTCGCCGGCAAGGAGGCGCGCGAGCTGAGCGACGACGAGGTGCTCGACGTGCTGACCAGTGAGGCCAAGCGCCGGCGCGAGGCGGCCACCGCGTTCGACGAGGGCGGTCGCGCCGAGAGCGCCGACAAGGAGCGGGCCGAGGCCGAGGTGATCGCGCACTACCTGCCCGAGCAGCTGAGCGCCGAGGAGATCGCCGCGGTCGTCACCGCAGCCGTCGCGCAGACCGGCGCCGCCGGCGAGGGCATGCGCGCCATGGGCAAGGTGATGGGCGTCGTCCAGCCGCAGGTCAAGGGCCGGGCCGACGGTGGTGCTGTCGCGGCCGAGGTACGCCGCCAGCTCGGCTGAGTCCGGCGCCGGCTCGGTCACCACTGGTGAGCAGCCTCAGGGGCGGGTGAGCTGGAAGTACGCGAGGTACGCGAGCGTCGGTGCGGCGGCCGAGGCCAGGGCGACCAGCCACCACGACCAGCGTCGGCCGGTGAGCAAGCGCTGGAGGCTGGCGTTGAAGGCGACGAAACAGATCAGGACGAAGCCCAGCAGCACCGCGCAGACTTTCGCTGCGCTGGCGAACTCGGGATCGCCGTAGTCGGGAGCTGGCGCCAGGCCCAGGAGCCCCTGAGTCCACGGCACGACGTACATGAGCAGGGGCAGGGCGGGCAGGCCTCCGGCGACGTTGGCAGCGACGGTGACGACGACGCTCGCGGACGTGCTGCGGAGCGGCAGACGGTCGAGTGTCTCGCGCGTGGAGGTGTCGGTGTGCGGTGCCATCGTTAGCGCCCCGCCATGACGCGACACGAGGTCACGAGACGCCGAGTCACGGCTCCGACCGGCGCATCCGGACGCCGGGCGGGTTACCGGGGACCGCCGCCGCCACCGGGACCGCCGCCCCCACCGGGGCCGCCGCCACCACCGTTGCCGCCACCACCACCGTTGCCGCCACCACCGTTGCCACCGCCGCCACCGCCGCCGGGGGTGCCTCCACCGGCGGTGCCGCCGGGGCTGGCATCGGGCGTGCCGCCACCGCCGTTGTTGGGCGGGGGCTTGGGTGCGGCGACGGTCTCGTTGCCGAAGCCGGGGACGTCGGCATCCACGAAGTCGACGTCGTCGAACTTGCCCTCGGCGTCGAGCGCCTTCATCGCATCGCCCCACATCGGGGCAGCCAGGCCGGAGCCCGACGCGGTGACGTTGACGCCGTTGATGCTGAGGCCGTCGAGGCCGATCGGGGTGCCGAACTGGTTGGCACCGGCGATCATGGACGCCGTGGCGAGCTGCGGGGTGTAGCCGACGAACCAGACCGACGGCGACTTACCGGACCCACCGGTGGTGCCGGTCTTGCCGGCCGCAGGGACCGAGAGTGCCTGCGCCGAGGCGAACCCGCCCTCGATCACGCCGCGGAGGACGTCGTTGACCGCGTCGGCGGTCGACTGCGACATCACCTGGCTGCAGCGCGGTGAGTAGGTCTTGAGGGTGTTGCCGTTGAGGTCCTTGATCGCGGTGATCGGACGCGAGGCGCAGTGCTTGCCCCGGGCAGCGAAGGTCGCGTAGGCCTCGGCCATCTCGAGCGGGCTCACGTCGGCCACACCCAGGGTGAAGAACGGCACGCGTTCGGCCGAGACCTTCGGAGGCCCGGGGCAGCTGTTCTCGCCGGGGCAGGTCAGCCGCACGCCCATCGACTGGGCCAGCTTGTAGGGGTCGCAGAGGCCGGTGGTCTTCTCGAGGTTGAGGTAGAACGTGTTGATCGACTTGCGGGTGCCGGTGTAGAGGTTCTCGGTGCCGCTGGACTGCACGGAGTTGCCGATCGGGAAGGTGCCGTAGCCGTAGGGCTTGCCGCCGCAGTCCTCGTAGTCCTCCTTCTCCATCTCGACCGGGCCGTTGGGAGACGGGAACGTCTTGTCGAGCGGCGTGCCGTTCTCGATGGCCTGGGCGAGCACGAAGGACTTGAACGTCGACCCGGCCTGGAAGCCGTTGGAGTCGCCGTACTGCGAGGGCACGACGTAGTTGAGGTAGGTCTCGCCCTTGCCCTTGTTGCGGCCCATCGGGCGCGACTGGGCGATCGCCTTGACCTCGCCGGTGCCGGGCTCGACCATCGCGAGCGCGCCGATGGCCTGGTCGGTCGCGAGGACGTGGCTGCGGACCGAGGCGTCGGCGGCCTTCTGGTCGTCGAAGTCGAGCGTCGTGTAGATCTTCAGCCCACCGGACCGGATAAAGCTGTCGCGCTCGGCCTTGTTGCGGCCCAGTGACTTGTCGGCCAGGAGGTACTCGAGGGCGTAGTTGCAGAAGAACGGCGAGCGGCTGCTCACGCAGCCGTTGTTGGGTCGCTGCTGGTCGAGCCTCAGCGGCCCGGCCTTGGTCTTGTTGGCCCGGCCCTGGGTGATCACGTGGAGCTGGGCCATCCGGTCCAGGACGACGTCGCGTCGCTCCTTGGCCCGGGCGCCCTGGCCCTTGCGGGTCGGGTCGAACGCCGAGGGGTTCTGCACGAGTCCGGCCAGCAGGGCGGACTGGTTGAGGTTGAGCTTGCGCGCGTCGACGTTGAAGTAGCGCTTCGCGGCCGCCTGCACGCCGTAGGCGCCGGCCCCGAAGTAGACCGTGTTGAGGTAGCGCTCGAGGATCCAGTCCTTGGAGTGCTTCTTCTCCAGGGCGATCGCGTAGCGCAGCTCCTTGACCTTGCGGGCGGCACTGATCTCGGTGGCGGCCTTGATCTCGGCCTTGTCGTTCTTGGCGGTGGCGGCGTTGAGGAGGGTCTGCTTGACCAGCTGCTGGGTGAGCGAGGACCCGCCCTGGTTGACGCCGCCGGCCCCGAGGTTGCTCACCAGGGCGCGTGCGGTGCCCTTGATGTCGAGCGCGCCGTGCTGGTAGAAGCGGTAGTCCTCGATCGAGACCAGGGCCTTGACCATCGTCCGGGAGATCTGGTCGAGCGGGATGGTGAGGCGGTTCTGGTCGTAGATCGTGGCCAGCACGCTGCCGTCGCCCGCGAAGATCGTGGTGCGCTGCGGCAGCGTCTCGGTCTCGAGCTCGAGCGGCAGGTCGTCGGTCGCGTCGGCGGTGGTGCGCGTCGCGAAGCCCACCAGCCCGGCGAACGGGATGGCGAGACCGGAGACGACGACACCGAGGACGACGGAGACGACGACCATCACTCCGACGTGGGAGAGGATGGTCGAGGGGCGGGGGCGCTCGGACCTGGGCCTGGACACGACGTCCAATGTACGGGAGGGGTCTGTGGGCCCGCGATTCTCGACCGGCGCACCCCAGGGCGGGTGTAGTCATACCGGACTAGTCATTTCGGACTAGACAAGTGGGGCCCTCTGGGGTCTGTTGACGAGCGCCCCGGGTCTTTACCTTTAGCCCAAGAGCGGGACAGGGCGTGGCGTCATGGGGATGCCGGGCCTCTCTTATCAGATGTGGGGACATCATCATGTGGGTTGAAGACTGGGCGCCGCGTGCTGCCTGCAGGGCCGAGCAGCCGGACAAGCTGTTCGTGCGAGGTGCGGAGCAGAACAAGGCCAAGACCATGTGCACGGGCTGCCCCGTGCGCACCGAGTGCCTCGCCGAGGCGCTCGACAACCAGATCGAGTGGGGCGTCTGGGGCGGCATGACCGAGCGTGAGCGCCGGGCGCTGCTGCGTCGTCGGCCCACCGCCTCGTGGCGCCAGCTCCTCGAGACCGCCCGCAAGGACGCGACCGTCGTCCGCGAGCCGGCCGGCGTCTGATTCGTCGGGCGGCTCAGCCGCCCGAGAGCAGCGTGCCGACCCGACGCAGGCCGTCGAGGTCGTGCACGTCCGAGGCGAGCGCCGGTACGACGGCCGTGGCCACCTGAGGGTGGGCCGCGGCGAAGCGGTGTCGCAGTCGCTGCTCCCGCTCGACCAGCCGGACCTGGTCGGCGTGCAGCCGCAACAGCCCGGCCGTCGGCGACGACGGGTCGTCGCGGCGTAGCCGGCCGGCCGCGGCCATCGCCTCGTCGGCGCCGAGCGTGCCGCTCGGGGCCTTGCCGGCGCGGTTGACCACGAGGCCGGCGAGCGGCATGTGGTCGGCGCTGAGCCTCTCCACGAAGTACGCCGCCTCGCGCAGCGCATCGGGCTCGGGCGCCGCGATCACGACGAATGCGGTGCCGTCGGCCTGCAGGAGGGCGTAGGTCTTGGTGGCCCGCGCCCGGAAGCCCCCGAAGACGGTGTCGATCGCGGCCACGAAGGTCTGCAGGTCCTTGAGCACCTGGGCGCCGAGGATCTTGGTCATCGCGGTGGTGATCAGGCCGAAGCCGGCACCGATCAGCTTGGCCGGCCCGCGCGCCGGGGCGAGCATCAGCCGGATGAAGCGCCCGTCGAGGAAGCTGGAGAGCCGCTCGGGGGCATCGAGGAAGTCGAGCGCCGAGCGTGACGGCGGGGTGTCCACGACGATCAGGTCGTAGCGGCCGTCGCCGCCGGGGGCGACCGAGTCGGCGTGGATCTGGCCGAGCTTCTCCATCGCCATGTATTCCTGGGTGCCGGCGAACGAGCTCGACAGCGCGATGTAGAAGGGGTTCTCGAGGATCAGCTTGGCCTTCTCGGGGCTGGCCTGGCTCTCGACCACCTCGTCGAAGGTGCGCTTCATGTCGAGCATCATCGCGTCGAGGTGACCGCCCGCCGCGGCGTCGACGTCGGTGACCGGACGCGGCGTGTTGTCGAGGGCCTCGATGCCCATCGACTGCGCCAGGCGCCGGGCCGGGTCGATGGTCAGCACGACCACCTTGCGTCCGCGCTCGGCGGCGCGCAGCGCGAGCGCCGCCGACGTGGTCGTCTTGCCGACGCCGCCGGAGCCGCAGCACACGATGATGCCGACGCCGGTGTCGTCGAGCAGGGCGTCGACGTCGAGCGGCGGGGCCGGGGTGCCGGTGGGTCCGACGCGGGCGGGTTGGTTCATGCCATTCCCTGGTCTCGGAGGAGGGCGGCGAGCTCGTAGAGGCCGCCGAGGTCGACGCCCTGGGGGAGACGCGGCAGCTCGTACGTCGGCACGTCGAGCTCGCCGACCAGCGTGCGCTGCGAGGTCTCGAGCGCCCGGCGCTCGGCGTGCTCGCGGCCCTCGGTGACCAGGCTCGCGACCAGGTCGGGGTCGGGGTCCACCCCGGCGCCCTCGAGGTCGGCGGCGATCCGCTCGGGCGCGGTGCCGGTGAGCTGCTCGGGGGTGAGGTCCTGGGGCCGGACCAGGTTGACCACGACCCCGCCGACCGGCAGGTCGACGGCGCGCAGCTCGGTGATGCCGTCGTGGGTCTCCTGCACGGGCATCTCCTCGAGCACGGTGACCAGGTGGACGGCGGTGCGCGGGGAGCGGAACAGCGTCATCATCGTGTCGGACTGCGACTTGATGGGCCCGACCTTTGCCAGGCCGGCGAGCTCGTTGCTGACGTTGAGGAACTGCACGATGCGCCCGGTCGGCGGGGCGTCGAGCACGACGGCGTCGTACTGCGTGGCGCCCTTGTTGCGGCTGTTGCGCTGCACCGCCTCGAAGACCTTGCCGGTGAGCAGCACGTCGCGCACGCCGGGGGCGATGGTCGTGGCGAACTCGATCACGCCGAACTTGTCCAGCGCCCGGCCGGCGCGACCGAGCTTGTAGTAGAGCGAGAGGTACTCGAGCAGCGCCGACTCGGGGTCGACGTGCAGGGCGTGGACCACGCCGGGCTTGCCGCCGTGGGCGGGGAGCCCGGTGGTGAGGCGGCGCTCCTCGAACGGCAGCGGGTCGACGTCGAACATCCGGGCGATGCCCTGGCGGCCCTCGACCTCGCAGAGCAGCACGTTCTTGCCCTCGGTGGCCAGGGCCAGCGCCAGCGCGGCGGCGACGGTCGACTTGCCGGTGCCGCCCTTGCCGGTCACCACGTGCAGGCGCACCTTGGGCCAGTCGGTCATGAAACGACCCTAGTCACCGGCGTACGGCGCCACCTCGCCCGCCGGAAGAGAGCTCGGCGTGACCTCCGCCTCGTCCTGGAGGGGCGAGGAGCCGCTCAGCCCGAGGCGCCCGACGTCGTACGACGGGTGAGCTCGTGGGCCTCGCGCAGCAGCAGGGCGCCCAGCTCGGCCTGCCGGTCGGGGCCGAAACGCCGCTCGATGCCGGTGAGGGACAGCGCGCCCACCGGCCGGTCCTCGGCGTCGAACACCGTGGCGGCGATGCCCCAGCTGCCCTCGACGATGAGTCCGGGGTTGAGCGCCCAGCCGTCGAGGCGGGTGCGCTCGACGCGCTCGCGCAGCGGGCCCGGCGCGTGGTCGGGTCCGTGCTCGTCGGTGAGGTCGGCGCGGGCGAGGTAGGCCTCGACCTCGACGTCGGGCAGGTAGGCGAGCACGGCCAGCCCGGCCGAGACCACGCCGAGCGGGAACCGGGCGCCTTCGTGCAGCACGTGGGAGCGGATCGGGAAGCTGCCGTCCTCGCGCACCAGGCAAACCGTCTCGTCGCCGCGGCGTACGGAGTAGAACGCGCTCTCGCCGGTGACCTGGGCGAGCCGGCGTACGTGCGGGTGGGCCAGCGCGGTCACGTCGTGGCGGGGCCGGGCCGCGGCGCCGAGCAGGAACAGCTCGGGGCCGAGCAGCCAGCGGCCCGAGTCGGGGTCGCGGTCGGCGAGACCCTCGGCGTGCAGCGAGGTGAGCAGGCGGTGCACGGTCGCGCGCGGCAGCCCGGAGTCGCGGGCCAGGGTGCTGGTGCCGGCGCCGTCGGGCTCGTGGGTCGCCAGCGCCCGCAGCACCCGCGCGGCACGACCGAGCACGTCGACCGGGGTGTCCACCCAGCGGACACTACCGGCCGTCGTACGCCGCTGAGCGGGTGATCGGGGTCGGCTCAGCGGACGGTGGTTGACCCCGACCCGGACACTGCGTTGGATCGCGGGCATGGACAAAGTGGTCTCGTCGGCGGCGGACGCCGTGGCCGACATCGGGTCGGGGTCGACGATCGCGGTCGGCGGGTTCGGGTTGAGCGGCATCCCCGCGGTGCTCATCGACGCGCTGCTGGAGACCGGGGCCGCCGACCTGGAGGCGGTGTCCAACAACGCCGGGGTCGACGAGTGGGGCCTGGGCAAGCTGCTGTTCGCGGGGCGGCTGCGCCGGATGATCGCGTCGTACGTCGGTGAGAACAGGGAGTTCGCCCGGCAGTACCTCGCCGGTGAGCTCGAGGTCGAGCTGACCCCGCAGGGCACGCTGGCCGAGCGGATGCGCGCGGGTGGCTCGGGGATCGCGGCCTTCTTCACCCGCACCGGCGTCGGCACCCAGGTCGCCGAGGGCGGCCTGCCGTGGCGCTACGACGACCGGGGCAACGTCACCGTCGCCTCGCCGCCCAAGCAGACGCAGGTGTTCGAGACGGCCGAGGGGCCGCTGGAGTTCGTGCTGGAGGAGGCGATCGTCGCCGACTTCGGCCTGGTGCGGGCCTGGAAGGGCGACCGGCACGGCAACCTCGTCTACCGCCAGTCGGCGCGCAACTTCAACCCGCTGGCCGCGATGTGCGGGCGCGTGACGATCGCGGAGGTGGAGCACCTCGTCGAGCCCGGCGAGATCGACCCCGATCACGTGCACACGCCGGGGGTCTTCGTGCAGCGCGTGGTCGAGCTGACGCCGGAGCAGGCGGCCGACAAGAGGATCGAGAAGCGCACCGTGAGGGTCTCGACAAGCTCGACCACCGAGGGCTCGACCACCGAGGGCTCGACCACCGAGGGCTCGACCACCGAGGGCTCGACCACCGAGGGCTCGACCACCGAGGGCTCGACCACCGAGGGCTCGACCACCGAGGGCTCGACCACCGAGGGGGACGTATGAGCTGGACGCGTGAGGAGATGGCCGCGCGGGCGGCCTCGGAGCTGGTCGACGGGTCCTACGTCAACCTCGGGATCGGCCTGCCGACGCTGGTGCCCAACTACGTCGCCGAGGGCGTCGAGCTGGTGCTGCAGTCGGAGAACGGCGTGCTCGGCACCGGGCCGTACCCCTACGAGGGCGAGGAGGACGCCGACCTCATCAACGCCGGCAAGGAGACCGTCACCCTGCGGCGCGGGGCCTCGTTCTTCGACTCCGCGACGTCGTTCGGGATGATCCGCGGCGGCAAGATCGACGCCGCGATCCTCGGAGCCATGCAGGTCTCGGCCGCCGGCGACATCGCCAACTGGATGATCCCCGGCAAGATGGTCAAGGGCATGGGCGGCGCGATGGACCTGGTCCACGGCGCCAAGCGGGTGATCGTGCTGATGGAGCACGTCGCGCGCGACGGGTCCTACAAGATCGTGCGCGAGTGCTCGCTGCCCTACACCGGCAAGGGCGTCGTGCAGCGGATCATCACCGACCTGGCCGTCCTCGACGTCACGCCCGACGGGTTGCGCCTGGTCGAGCTCGCCCCCGACGTCACCCTCGACGAGGTGCGGGAGAAGACCGAGCCCGAGGTGCTCACGGACTGACCCTGCGCACCGACCCTGCCGTCGGTCGAGGTGCGAGCGAAGCGACCCTGCCGTCGGTCGAGGTGCGAGCGAAGCGACCCTGCCGTCGGTCGAGGTGCGAGCGGAGCGAGCCTCGAGACCACGGCACGGACGTGCGCACGCTGCGGTGGTCTCGAGGCTCGTCGCCAGGGCTCCTCGCACCTCGACCGACGTCAGCGGGCCGGTGGGCTCGAGGGCGCGCGGACCCGGTCGGCGAGGCTCTCGTCGTAGGCCATGGCAGCAGTGTCACATCGTGAGGGGGCTGTCTCGTCCACCTCGTATGAGCGAGATGAGCGAGAAGATGACTCCCATGAGGATCGCGGTCGCGGGCGGCACCGGGGTCGTCGGCCGCCACGTGGTCGAGGTCGCCACCGAGCGCGGTCACGAGGTCGTCCTGCTGGCCCGGTCGGTGGGCGTGGACCTGACCACGGGGGTGGGCCTCGAGGAGCGGCTGGCCGGCGTCGACGCCGTCGTCGACGTGACCAGCGTGCCGACCCAGGACCGGGCCGCGTCGGAGGCGTTCTTCGGCGGGGTCACGCGGCGTCTCCTCGCCGCCGAGCGGGCGGCGGAGGTCGGTCACCACGTCGCGCTGTCGATCGTCGGCATCGACGACGTGCCGAGCGGCTACTACGCCGGCAAGCGGCTGCAGGAGCGGGTGCTGGCCGAGGGTGAGCAGCCGTGGAGCGTGCTGCGGGCGACGCAGTTCCACGAGTTCGCCGAGCAGGTGCTGCACTTCGTGCGGCTCGGACCGGTCTCGGTCGTGCCCCGGATGACCAGCCAGCCGGTCGCGGCGCGCGAGGTCGGCCAGGCGCTGGTCGACCTGGTGGAGGCCGGGCCGTCGGGCCGGGTGCCCGACCTGGCGGGGCCCGAGGTGCTGACGATGCACCGGCTGGCGCGCCGGGTGTCGAGGGCCCGCGGCCTGGGCCGTCTCGTCGTCGCCGTCCCGGTGCCGGGTGCGGCGGGCCGCGGCATGCGCGACGGGTCGTTGACCCTGCGCGATGGGGGAGTCGCCGGGACCACGACGTTCGACGACTGGCTCCGCGCATGAGCCAGGACCGCCTCGCCGAGGCGTACGCCGAGCACCGCGAACGCCTGGTGCGGGTCGGCTACGCCATCCTCGGCAGTCGCGCCGAGGCCGAGGACGTGGTGGCCGACTGCTGGCTGCGCCTGGTCGCGGCCGACGCGCGGGACCCGGTGCGCGACGTGCTGGGCTGGGTCGCGACGACCGAGAGCAGCACGGCCTCGAGGCCGAGCATGACGCGCAGCTGGCGGCGGGTCAGGCCGAGCGCGCGGAGCAGGGCGTTCTCGCGACCGCGCTCGAGCACGGACAGGCCGAGGGTGTTGGCGATCCCGATGAGGGCGATGACGACCGAGATGCCGAGCAGCCCGACGACCGCACCGGTGACGACGTCGAGCTGGAGGTCGACGTATGCCCGCTCGGCGAAGCCGCCGTCGGCAGAGCCACCGAAGGAGGCGGCGGCGACGTCGAGGTCGTCCGCGAGACGGTCGGCGTCGGCATCGTCGTCGGCCCGGGCCCAGACGGCGCCGTCGGTCGGGGCGTCGGTGAGGCGGTCGAGCGTGGTGCGCGTGACGAGGGCCGCGTCGCCCCAGCCGTCGCCGAGGACGACCTCGAGCCGCACCGTGCGTCCGTCGCTGCCGGTCACGGAGACCCGCGTGGGCACGTCGCCGTCGACCAGGTCGTAGGGCAGCAGCACCTGACCGTCAGCGGGGACCAGGGTGGTGGCCGTGCCGCGGGCGACCGGGTCGAGGTCGTCGGGGGTGGCGAGCACCTCGACCTCGCCGAGGCCGCCGACGGTGGCCCGCGTGCCGGACAGGGTCAGCACGTCGCCCACGCCGTCGACCGCGGCCACGACGTCGGCCGCGTTGTGCGGGAGCGGGTCGCGGCCGGCGGTGACGGTGGCGTCGAGGGGGTGGTCGTGGTCCATCTCGTCGTCGACCGCGCCGCGGGCGCTGGCCATGCCGGTGAGCACGGCGGTGGTGAGCGTGACGCCGATCAGCAGCGAGGCCGCGGTCGCCGCCGTACGACGGGGGTTGCGCACGGCGTTGCCGGCGGCGAGCCGGCCGGGGGTGCCGAGCACCCGTCCGGTGGCCCGGGCCGTCGCCGAGATGAGCGCCGGGACGACCAGGGGCAGCAGCAGGAGCAGGCCGGTGAAGGAGAGCACGCCGCCGGCGACCATCACCGGGGCCGAGACGGCCTGCACGGAGAGCGCGAGGAGGGCGACGCCGCCGAGGACGGCGACCGCGCCCAGCGCGATGCGGACACGACCGGCGCCGCTGCGTGCATCGACACCCGCGTCGGGGCGCAGGGCGGTGAGCGGGTCGACCGCGGTGACGCGTCGCGTGGGCAGCCAGGACGCGACGAGCGTGACCAGGAGCCCGGTGACGGCGGCCCCGGCGTACCAGGCGGGGGAGACGGACGCCCGGCCCAGGCCGGCGTCGGGGAAACGGGCGTCGACCAGCGCGACGAGCCCGAGACCCGCGCCGGTGCCGACGGCGAGTCCCACGACGCTGGCCACGGCGCCGAGCACCAGCGCCTCGGCGCGCACCGAGGCCAGCACCTGACGACGGGTCGCGCCCACGCAGCGCAGCAGCGCGAGGTCGCGCTGACGCTGGGCGAACAGGATCGAGAACGTGTTGGCGATGACGAGCACCGAGACGAACAGGGCGATCGAGGCGAAGAGCAGGAGCATCAGCGCGATCACGTCGACGCCGCGGTTGACGTCTGCCGTCAGCTCGGCGACGTGCTCGTCGGCCGACTGGATCGACGCGTCCGGGACGGCGGCGGCCAGCGGCCCGGTGGGTCCCGCCCAGGCCACGCTGTCGACGTACATCGAGTCGGCGAAGGGGGCCAGGTCGGCCCAGGTGAGGTAGACGTCGGACCGCACGAGCATCGAGGGGGAGTCGACGAGGCCGACGACGCGGACCTCGACGGCGCTGGCCCCGCTGCCGACCTCGAGGCGGTCCCCGACGGCCAGGCCGTCGCGGTCGGCGACCGCGTCCTCCACGACGGCCTCCCCGGCGCGGGTGGGGAACGCGCCGTCGGTCAGGTCCTGCCAGCGCAGGTCGCCGGACGCGAGGTGTCCCACCTCGTCGACGTCGCCGAGCACCCGGCCGTCGAGCCGGACCCGCTCGGACGCCCAGCCGAGCACGCTGGCCCCGTTGCCGGACGCGTCGGCAGCGGCGACCACGCGGGCGGCGTCGTCGCCGCCGAGGCCGGTCGCGACGACGTCGGCCCCGGCGTACGGCGCGGAGACGCCCTGGGTGAGCCCGTCGCGGGTGGCCGAGGTCAGCGCGGCGGTGGTGACGACGAACGAGACGCCCACGACGACCGCCTGCGCGGCCGCGACGTAGCGGCGGGTGTGGACGCGCAACGACGCCAGGAGCACGGTCCTCATGCCGTGCCGCCGCGCAGGGTCTCGAGGAGCTGGTCGGTGGTGGGGTCGACCAGGTGGGCGCGTACGGCGCCGTCGGCGAGCACCACGACGTCGTCGGCGTACGCCGCCGCGTCGACCTCGTGGGTCACCATCACGACCGTCTGCCCGAGCTCGCGCACCGAGCGGCGCAGGTGGTCGAGGATCTCGGCGGAGGCGGTGCTGTCGAGGTTGCCCGTCGGCTCGTCGGCGAACACGATGGCGGGCCGGGTGGCCAGCGCCCGCGCGATCGCCACCCGCTGCTGCTGGCCGCCGGAGAGCTCCGAGGGGCGGTGCCGCAGCCGGTCGCGCAGGCCGAGGACGTCGATGACGGCGTCGACGTGGGGGCGCGCCTCGAGGGCGGCCCGACGTCCGGTGAGCTCGAGCGGCAGCAGGATGTTCTGCTCCGCGGTCAGCATCGGCAGCAGGTTGAAGGCCTGGAACACGAAGCCCAGGTGCTCGCGGCGGAAGAGCGTCAGCGCGGTGTCGTCGAGTCCGGCGAGCTCGCGCCCGGCGACCGTGACGCTGCCGCCGGTGGGGGTGTCGAGGCCGGCGAGACAGTGCATCAGCGTCGACTTGCCGGAGCCGGACGGGCCCATCACGGCGGTCATCCGTCCGGCCGGCAGGTCGAGGTCGACGTCGCGGAGGGCGTGGACGGCGTGCTCGTCGCGGCCGTAGGTGCGGGAGAGGCCACGGGCGCTGGCGGCGGTGGTCCTCGCCTCGAGCGTGGTGGTCGGGGAGGGGGTGGTCATGGGGTCGACGCTAGGAATCCGGACCCCTCCGGGTCGTCAGGCCGCGGGATGGTCCTGCGGTCGTCCGGCGTCATCCGGCGGGATGACGAGCCCTTGTCGACGGGTCATCCGACGAGGCCGACCTCGTGGGCCAGCACGACCAGCTGCACCCGGTCACGGCTGCCGGTCTTGGCCAGCAGGCGGCTGACGTGGGTCTTGACGGTGGCCTCGGCGACGACGAGCTCGGCGACGATCTCGTGGTTGGACAGGCCGCGGCCGACGAGCACGAGGACCTCGTGCTCGCGGTCGGTGAGGTCGCGGAGGCGGGGGTGGTCGACGGCGGGGCCCGGCGGTGGTGCGGGGCTGGTCGCGGCGACGTGCTCGAGCAGCCGCCGGGTGGTGCTCGGCGCGACGACCGCGTCACCGGCGTGCACCGTGCGCACCGCCGCCAGCAGGTCCTCGGGCGTCGCGTCCTTGAGCAGGAAGCCGGCCGCGCCCGCGCGGATCGCGGCGAACGCGTGCTCGTCGAGGTCGAACGTCGTCAGCACGAGCACCCGAGGTGCCCCGGGCATGGCGGTGACGAGCGCGGTGGCCTCGACGCCGTCGAGCACCGGCATCCGCACGTCCATGAGCACGACGTCGCAGGCGAGGCGCTCGAGCAGGTCGACGGCGGCGCGGCCGTCGCCGGCCTCGCCGACGACCACGAGGTCGGGCTGGCTCTCCAACAGCATCCGAAAGCCGGCGCGCACCATCTGCTGGTCGTCGACGAGGACGACGCGGATCGGGCGGGGGTCGGGGTCGGGGGAGTGGGTCACAGGGGGATCGTCGCGCTCACCGTGAAGCCGCCGCCGGTCCGGGGACCCACGGTCAGCGTGCCGCCGTGCACGTCGAGACGCTCGCGCATGCCGGTGAGGCCGTGGCCGCCGCTGGGCGGTGAGGCCGCGCCGCGGCCGTCGTCGACGACGTCGATCGCGACCCGGTCGGTGACGGCGACCGCGACGTGGGTGCGGGCGTGGGGGCCGGCGTGCTTGCGCACGTTGGTCAGGGCCTCCTGGACCACGCGGTACGTCGTCAGCGCGACGGCCGTGGGCACCTCGCGGTCGAGTCCCTGCAGGTCGCGCTCGACCGTGCCGTGGGTCTCCGCGTCGTCGAGCAGCGCGGGCAGGTCGACCAGCCCGGGCAGGGGGTGACGACCGGTCATCTCGTCGGCCCGCAGCAGCCCGAGCAGCTGCCGCATGTCGGTCAGCGCCTCACGACCCGTCGCGGCGATGCGCTCGAGGGTCTCGGTGGCGACCCGGGGGTCGCGTGCGGCGGCGTACCTCGCTCCGTCGGCCTGGACCACCATCACGGTCAGCCCGTGGGCCACGACGTCGTGCATCTCGCGCGCGATCCGCGCCCGCTCGGACACCGCGGCCAGCGTCACCTGCTGCTCGGCCTCGACGCGGATGCGCTCGGCCCGGTCGACGAGCGCGGCGACGTACGCCGCCCGCGTGCGGCCCAGGGTGCCGAGCGCCCACGCGGTGACGACGAAGGCCGACATCGTCAGGAAGTAGGGCAGGAACGTCCGGACGGTGAGGTCGCCGTCGAAGCCGGTGATCCAGTCGACCGACGCCACCACCGCGGCGCACTCGCCGACGGCGAGGGCGACGAGCCCGCTGCGCTGGTCGCCGAACCGAGCGAGCGAGTAGACAGCGATCGGGAAGGCCACCTGCGAGTGGATCGGCGTGTCGAGGAGCACCACCTGCAGCGCGCTGGCCAGGGCGACGCCGGCGAACGCCCGCCCGGGGTGGGTGCGTCGCCACAGCAGCGGAGCCAGCTGCAGCACGGCAAGGGGCAGGGCGAGCCGGACGCCCGCGATCAGGTAGAGGGGAGCGAACAGCAGCAACGACACGACGATGCCGATGTCGAGCCAGCGCTCGCCCCGCGCGCCCAGGCGCCACGGCTGGAGCACGCCGTCCGGTGGATGCACGGGCTCCACGGTAGGCCGTCGGACGCCGGTGGTCGTCAGTCCACGGGATGACGCCCCCAGGTCGGTCGAGGTGCGAGGCGCCTCGGGCGGGCAGGCCTCACCACGGTGGTTGAGGTGCGAGGAGCCCCGGCGACGAGCCTCGAAACCCCCGCAGCGGACCCGCCCGACCCGACCCCCACGCCCGTCGATGAGCTCATCCCCAACTGTTATGTCTCAGGACTTCAGTGACAGTTCTGCATCAGGACACAGGTGACGGTTCGGGTGGTCCTGGTGGTGACACTCCAGCCTTGCTGGTTCGGGGACGGCTGCCGGTGAACCCATCGATCCCCGTGTCCGGCTCGCGATCTCTCGGTGGCCTGAAGACGCACCGCGCGGAGCGGTCTCGACGTTCTGCGCCGAGCACGGCATCTCGCGTCAGTCGTTCTACGAGCTGCGCAAGCGTGCGCGGGTCGAGGGACCGCCCGCGGTCTTGGAGCCTCGCCCGCGTCGACCTGGCTCGGCCCCCATGGCTGCTCTCGGACAGTCCATCGGCGTGGAACCCCTTCGTGTCGCGGAGCACTGCTCCAGCTGGCCTGTGGGCCGGTATCCACAGGTCCCGCAAATGGGAACACGTATTCGAATAAAGTGGTAGAATGGACCCATGCCGACCACGACCCGAGCCCGCAGCAGCGACCCGCTGCTGCACGCGGTCCGGTCCCGCCGCGAGACCGAGGCGCGTGACCAGGTCGCGACCCTGACCGCGGTGCTGGACTGGTCGGTGGCCAACACCGCCGACGAGGTCGAGACAGCCGAGCTGCTGGACCCGATGGTCGAGCCCGCCCTGCACCTGGGCGGGTCGGGCTGTCCCGTGATCGGTGAGTACGCCGCCCTGGACCTGGCGTTGTCGTTGGGGATGTCGACTGATGGCGGGCTGGCCTATTTGGGCAAGGCCCTCGAGCTGCGCCACCGGCTCCCACGGCTCTACGCGAGGGTCGTGGGTCTGGAGGTCTCGCTGTGGAAGGCGTTCCGGGTCGCCGAGCAGACCATCGCCCTGCCACCAGCCGGTGCGACCCACGTGGACCGGGTCATCTCCCCGTTCCTGCACACCTGCTCCTGGGCCCAGGTCGACCGTGCTGTCGAGGCCGCCCGAGCGGCTTACGACCCCGCCGAGGCCGAACGCCGCCGCCTGGTCGCCGCCGAGGGACGCCACGCCACCTTGGACGTGGCCAGCGCGACGACGACGGGGACGGTCGACATGCGCGCGACGCTGGACCTGGCCGACGCCCTCGACCTCGACGCAGCCCTGCGTGACGGCGCCCAGAGGCTGGCCGACCTCGGGTCCACCGACACCCTCGACGTACGCCGTTCCCACGCCCTGGGCGAGATAGCCCGCCACCAGCTCACCCTCGACCTCGAGACCACCGGGGGTCGGGGCGTGACGATCTACGCCCACCTCGACCCCACCGACCCCGACACCCCAGCCGTGCTGGACAACATCCTCACCCCGGTCCTGGTCGAGCAGATCAAGACGTGGTGCCAGACCGCCGGCACCAAGGTCACCATCAAGCCCGTCATCGACCTCACCTCCGACCCGACCACCACGGCGTACCGACCCACCGATGCCATCCGCGAGCAGGTGACCCTGCGCGATCGGACGTGTGTGTTCCCCGACTGCGGGAGACGGAAGGTCGACCTCGACCACATCGACCCGTTCGACCTGGGTGGACCGACCTCAGCCCACAACCTCGCCATGCTCTGCCGCAGGCACCACCGCGCCAAGACCCACGGCCGCTGGTCCTACCGGATGCTTCAACCCGGGCTCTACGAATGGACCAGCCCCACCGGTGCGACCTACCTCGTTGACCGACGCCGACGACCCTGACCGCCCCACACCCCGCCTCCGACCTCAGGAGGCGGGGACATCAGCACGACCAGGCGTAGCGATGGTCGTCGTCCGGTCTCGCTCTGGGTCTAGTGGTGCGGGTCCGAGGTTCTTGATGGCTTGGCGTGCTCAGGGTGCGTGCCCTCACGGTGGCGGCGGTCCGACGGCATACCCGGTCGTCTTCCGAGGATCGCCGCTGCCGCGAGGGCGTGCCCTCAGTGCGCGAAGCGGCCAAGAACCTCGGGCCCGCGCCCCTAGGTGCTGACTCCCTGGCCGGTCGGCGCTGGCCTTCGCCTGCGGATGAGCCAGCGGGCCAGCAACGTCATCTCGACCACGAGAGCCAGGACGGCCGCCACCAGCAATCCGTAGATGGCGCCGCCGTAGACCCAGAGAATGCCAAGGTCGCAGTCGGCTGCATCATCCGGGCAGTAGTAGTTGGCCGCGCCGATGCTGGCCCCGATCAACAGGGCCAGCATTGCCACCACGATCCAGCCGAGAACGCGCCACCACCACCTCATGTCGAGAGGATCGCACCGCTCGCGTTCCGTTGTCCGTGGTTCGGCAGAAGAGCGGACACCGGCACGCCAAGCCCTCGGATCTCGGCAGGGGCCGGGTGAGTCCGGCCGGGTGAGTAGGGTGCCGAGCATGACGAAATGGGAGTACCAGGTGGCGCCGATCCCGCTCCACAACGAGGCACTGATGCTCAACAACTTCGGCCAGGACGGCTGGGAGCTGGTGGCGATCCACACCAACGCCCAGGGTGGTCTGGTGGCGTTCCTCAAGCGGCAGCAGGCATGAGCACGCCCGAGGAGCGACTGGCCGCGCTCGGTCACGAGGTCCCGGAGGTCGCCAAGCCCGTGGCGGCCTACGTGCCCGCCGTACGCAGCGGCAACCACGTCTTCACCTCCGGCCAGCTGCCGATGCGGTCGGGCGAGCTGATCACGACCGGCAAGGTCGGCGCCGGGGTGACGGCCGAGGAGGCCTACGCCTGCGCCCAGCAGTGCGCGCTCAACGCGATCGCCGCGGTCCGGGCCGAGATCGGCGACCTGGCCCTGGTCAAGCGTGTGGTCAAGGTCGTGGTGTTCGTGGCCTCGGCACCCGACTTCACCGGCCAGCCCGGGGTCGCCAACGGCGCCTCCGAGCTGCTGGGGGAGGTGTTCGCCGGCGTCCACGCCCGGTCCGCCGTCGGCGTGGCGGTCCTGCCGCTCGACGCACCCGTCGAGGTCGAGATCCTGGTCGAGGTGTGAGGATCCCGCTGCCCCCGGTGCCGCTACCCGACCACCTGGTCGAGGTTGCTCGCGAGTACGCCGACGGCCGCCAGCAGCCGGTCGAGCCGCGCAACGCCGCGACGGTCGTGCTGATGCGGCCGGCCACCGACCCCGGCGCCGAGGGCGGCCCCGACGTCTACTTCATGCGCCGTCAGGTCTCCATGGACTTCGCGGCCGGGATGGCCGTGTTCCCCGGCGGCGGCGTGGACCCCCGTGACTTCGACACCGAGGTCGCCTGGGCGGGTCCTGGTCCCGCCGCGTGGGCCGAGCGGCTCGGCACCGACGCCGAGACCGCACGGGCCCTGGTCTGCACCGCGGTCCGCGAGACCTTCGAGGAGTCCGGCGTGCTGCTGGCCGGTCCCTCGGCCGAGGCGGTCGTGGCCGACACCACCGGCGACGACTGGGAGGCCGACCGGGTCGCGTTGGAGTCGCGCGAGCTGTCGATGACCGACTTCCTGCTCCGCCGTGGCCTGGTGCTCCGGACCGACCTGCTGGGCGTCTGGGACGCCTGGCTGACCCCGGTCTTCGAGCCCAAGCGCTACCGCACCTGGTTCTTCGTGGCGGTGCTGCCCGAGGGTCAGCTGACCCGTGACGTGTCCTCGGAGTCGTCCTCCGTGGTCTGGCTCCCCGCGGGTGTCGCCGCAGACGAGGCCGACGCCGGCGAGCTGGCGATGATGCCGCCGACCTACCTGACCGCGATGGAGGTCGGCACCTTCGCCACGCCCGACGACGTCCTCGCCGAGGCGGCCGGCCGCCGCGCGGAGATGTTCACGCCGTCCGTCGAGCCGCTCGACGACGGCTTCACGCTCTCGATGCCCGACCGGTTCCGGCCCCTCGTCGCAGCGCGCCGCCGATGAGCGCGACCCCGGCCGCGTGGGCCAGCGGCGAGCACGGCCGACGCGGCCGTGTGCTGCTCGCCCCCAACCCCGGCGTGATGACGCTCGACGGCACCAACACCTGGGTGCTGCGCGAGCCCGGCTCGAGCACCTCGGTCGTCGTCGACCCCGGCCCGATCGAGGAGGGCCACCTCGACCTCGTCGACGAGACTACCGGCGACGTCGGGCTGATCCTGCTGACCCACCACCACTACGACCACTCCGAGGTCGCCGCCGCCCTCGCCGAGCGCAAGGGCTGCGCCGTACGCGCCCTCGACCCCGACTTCTGTGTCGGCGCCGACCCGCTGGCCGACGACGAGGTGATCGACGTCGACGGGCTGCGGCTGCGCGTGGTCGCCACCCCCGGCCACACCGCCGACTCCGTGTCGTTCGTGCTGCCCGCCGAACGTGTGCTGCTCTCGGGTGACATGGTGCTCGGCCGCGGCACGACCGTGGTCGCCCATCCCGACGGCCAGCTCGGCTCCTACTTCGAGTCGATCGAGCGGATGCGCTCGCTGGTCACCGACGGCGAGGTCGACACGATCTGGCCGGCCCACGGCCCGGTGCTCGACGAGGCCGGCGCCGTCCTCGACTTCTACCTCGCCCACCGCCGCCAGCGCCTCGACCAGGTCCGCGGCGCTCTCGAGCAGCTCAAGGACGCACCCCACCCCGAGGGCATCGCCACCGACGAGGTGCCGCGCCGCGTCGTCGAGATCGTGTACGCCGACGTCGACGAGTCGCTCTGGGACGCCGCCGAGCTGTCGGTGCGGGCCCAGCTCGCCTACCTGGCCGAGCGCGGCTAGCGGGTAGCCGCCCTACGAGCCGATCTCGCTGAGCGCCATCACGAGCAGCGCGGTCGCAAGAAGCAGCGCCGTCGGCGGCCCGGCGACGAGCCCGATGCCGACCCACCGCCACCGCCGGTGGAGGAGCAGCGCCACGCCGATGACGACGAGGGCGCCCGGTCCGGCCAGGAGGAGCACGTCCGCCGCCTCGGTCTCGTCGGCCGAGGTCGAGATCAGCCACACCCATCCGATCGACAGCGCGATCGAGCCGACTGTCGCGGCCGTGAGGGCGACGATCCCGCGGGGCAGGAACGGCACCGCCGGGCCGGGCTCGGCCCGGCGCCGTGACCAGACCGCCGAGCCGCCGACGACGAGCAGGGCCGCGACGAGCAGGAGGACCAGCAAGCGGGTCGCGGTCCGAGCCCAGCCCGGGGCGGCTCGGTCGACCGCCGGGTGCGCCGTCGTCATCAGGTCGGTGGCCACTGCGATCCCCTCGGGCACCGCGTCCTCGACCGCGCCGACGGTGCGCGCGCGTCCGTCGTCCGTCACGAGCACCAGCGATCCGTCGCCGCCGCCACCCTGGGGCATCACCTGCCACACGCTGGTCCCGTCGTCGAGCCACCCGACGGGTCCAGCGGAGGCGAGGGAGCCCTCGTAGTCCAGCGCGGACCTCGTCACGACCTTCCCAGTGGTCGTGTCGACGACGTAGGCCTCCTCGGTGCAGCAGGACCCGACCGCCACCAGCCGCCCGTCGGGTGAGACCCGGGTGCCTCCGGGCAGGGTCGCCAGCGGCTCGTCGTCGGCGTCAGTGAGCCGCTCACGGCCGAGCAGGCGGTCGTCCCACCGTTGGACGACCGCCGACCCCGGCTTGCCCGCGTTGTCGCTGACGGCCACGACGAGCCCGGTGTCGGCCACGGTGAGATCACCGGACGAGAGACTCGGCCGGAAGCCGGAGACCGGGGTGGACTGCGTGGCTCCGGGGGCGATCCGGCCCAGGACCCGGCTGCCGACCGTGAGCGACCCCCCGGTCCGCGGCACCAGCTGCCGGCCGGCCCAGACCAGCCACCGGCCATCGGGGGAGAAGCGGATCTGTTCGGCGACCGTGCCCTCGCCACCGGTCAGGGCGATATCACGGACGTCTCCGGTCGTCAGGTCGAGCACGCGCACGCCGGTGACCGCTTTGGTGTCATCGCTCCACGGTCCCGGATCGCCGTAGGCGTAGGCGAGCCGTCGACCGTCGGGAGAGAGCGTGAGCCCGAGCCTGAGGTCGAGCCCGCCGCCGTACGGCCGGACTTTGAGGTCGTTGCCGACGAAACCGGGCAGGTCCAGCAGGTGGTAGTCGCCGTGCTCGGCGTCCACGACCACCGGCAGTCCTTCATACGTCACCCAGGCGGCTGCCCCCCGCCCGATGGTGACGTCGTCGGTGATCTCCTCACTGCGCCACCGGTAGTCGTCGTCCCGCTCGGACATCCGGTCGGGCACGGCGTACAGCCGGTCGGGCACGCCGAGACCCTCCCCGCCGCCGGCGATCGGAGGCTCGTCCTGGTGGGGGAGCACGGTCATGGCCAGGCCGGCGACGACCGCCACCGCGGCGGCAGCGCCCAGCACCCTCACGACCCGGTCTCGCGCGCGGGCCCGCTGCGCCCGCCCCCACGTCTCGGGAGAGACGCTCGCGACCGGCGCGTCCCCCGCGATCCGGGCCAGCTCGTCGCGCAGCCCGTCGCCGGTCATGACGGCTCCCCGATCAGCTCGGCCAGCTCGGGGGCCAGCGTGCGTAGGCGGCCCAGCGCCTGGCGGGTGGTCGACTTGACCGTGCCGGCCGAGACGCCGAGCGTGCGCGCGGCCTCGACCTCGGTGAGGTCCTCGAAGTAGCGCAGCACCAGCACCGTGCGCTGCTTGGCGGTCAGCCGGCCCAGCGCGTCCTCGAGCGTGAGGCGCAGGGCCACGTCGGAGCCCGACGCGGCCGGCCGGTCGTGGTCACCCAGCGGCGACTCGGCGAGCCTGCGCTGGCGCCACCACGACACGTTCTGGGTGTAGAGGATGCGGCGCACGTAGGGCTCGGGGTCGCCGTCGATGCGGTGCCACGCCTTGGCCGCCTTGAAGAGCGCTGTCTGCACGAGGTCCTCCGCCAGGTGGGCGTCCCCGGTGAGCAGGTACGCCGTCCGCGACAGGGCAGGCGTGCGCGCGGCGACGTACGCCGTGAAGTCGTCCTCGTGAGCCACACCGACCCCCTTCCACCCCGTCCTACGCAGGCGACCCCCGCGTCGGGGGTCACTCTGGACCATGAATCTCGCTGGGGAGGCTTGCCGGAACGTGCCAGGTGACGACCGTCACCGGCGTCCCGGATCGCGAGATCGTCAGACAACTTTGCCGGGTTTCGCGGCGGCGGCGTCCCCCGTCCCTCTACGTTCGGCCTACTCCCCGCCCTCTCGGGACGGGCTCGGCGGGACCGACGAAAGAGACGCTGAATGACCCTCGTACGCCGCCACGCCGCCCGGCTCGCCGCCCTCAGCCTCGCCGTGGGCGCGCTGGCCACCCTGCAGCCGGCGGTGCCGGCCTTCGCCGCCGACGCCGTCGCCGGTGCCCAGACCGCCGGCGACTCGCTGTTCCCCAACCAGGGCAACGGCGGGTACGACGTCAGCCACTACGACATCGACCTCAAGGTCGACGTGACGACCGCGGTCGCCAACGGCGCCGTGGGCACCACCAACCTCCCGAAGGCCACGACGACCATCGAGGCGACGACGACCGACGCCCCGCTGTCGTCGTACTCGCTCGACTTCCAGGGGTCGACCGGCAACCTCGCCGCCTCCACGTACGACGTCGACACGGTCACCGTCAACGGGACCCCGGCCACCTTCAGCCGCATCGAGACGAGCAGCACCAGCAGCGCCCTGGTCGACAACCACAAGCTGATCATCACCCCGGCCACCCCGGTGAGCGGCGCCTTCACCACCGTCGTGACCACCCACGGCGCCCCGGTCATCCACTTCGACACCGACGGCTCGTCCGAGGGTTGGAACAACACCACCGACGGTGCGACCTTCGTCAACCAGCCGGTCGGCTCGATGACGTTGTTCCCCAACAACAACACGCCGCGCGACAAGGCGACCTACACGTTCACCATCGACGTCCCCACGATGCTGAAGACCTCCAACTACGCCAACGCCGGCGGCAAGCCCTACAAGGCCGGCGTGGCCAGCAACGGTGAACTGATCTCCAAGACCCCCAGCGGTGACGGCAGCCGCACCACGTGGGTGTGGAACGAGACCAAGCCGATGGCCAGCGAGCTGTCGATGATCTCGATCGGTCGCTACGACATCTACGAGTCCGACGTCACCCTGGCCAGCGGTCGCGTCCTGCACGAGTGGTCCTTCATCGACCCGGCCATCTCCGTCGCGAACCAGAACACCACCCAGGTCTCGCGCTCGCAGTGGAAGTCGCTCCTCGACTTCTACGAGTCGAAGTACGGGCCCTACCCGGGCAAGAGCATCGGCGTGGTGACCGACGTCGTCCCCGGCACGATCAACTACGCCCTGGAGACCCAGGACCGGCCGTTCTTCCCCAACAGCGCCAGCAACAGTGCGACTGGGTCGTTCTACCACGAGGTCATGCACCAGTGGTGGGGCGACAACGTCTCGCCGACCGACTGGAACGACATCACCCTCAACGAGGGGCCCGCGACCTACGCCCCGTCACAGCTGGCCTACGAAGGCTTCGGCACCACCACCACCACGGTCGAGCAGACCATCTACAGCTCGTGGAACAGCACGGCGGCCAACTCGTCCACGTTCACCATCCCGTCGGCCGCCATGACCAACGGCAACCAGCTCTTCGGCTCGCAGGTCTACCAGCGAGGCGCGATGGCCCTCGAGGCGCTGCGCACCGCCATCGGTCCCGTCGACTTCGAGACGCTGATGCGCCAGTACCAGGTGACGTACGGCGGCACGCAGATCGCCGGGCGCCGTACCGCCGCGTTCCAGGCGATGGCCGAGTCCATCAGCGGACGCGACCTGACGGCGTTCTTCCAGAGCTGGTGGTTCACCGCCGGCAAGCCCGCCTGGCCCGTGAAGTTCAACCTCGACGTCACCGGCCCGACCGCCCAGATCAACGCCGGCGACGCCGCGACCTACACGCTGTCGGTCCGCAACACCGGCAAGGTCGCGATGCCGGCGGACGCCACCAAGATCACCCTCGACGTGTCCGACCTGCTCGACGACGCCACCCTCGGCACCCTGCCCACCGGCGTCACCCTCGACGACGGCACGACACTGACCTGGTCGGTGCCCGCCACAGCCCTCGCGGCCACCGCCACCGTGGCGATCCCCGTGACGGTCAACGCCGGTACGACGGGCGCCAGGCTCAAGGCGGTCGCCCTCGCGGCGACCCTCGGCGGTACCTGTGTGAGCTGCACCGCCACTGCGGTCGTCGGCACGGCGCCGATCTCACCGGCACCGGTCCCGACCGTCACCGGCGGCACCCCGACGGTCGACGTGCCGCTGACCGCGGACACCACCGGCTGGGCCGCGGGGACCACCTTCGCCTACCAGTGGCTCCTGGACGGCACGCCCGTCCCCGGCGCCACCAGCGCGACCTACACCCCCACCGCGAACGTCGTGGGCGCGACCCTCGCGGTGAAGGTGACCGGCACGCTGTCCGGCTTCAACCCCACGTCGGCCACCAGTGCCGCCACTGCGGCCGGCGTCCGGGCCACGCCCACCAGCGACACGCCGACCATCTCCGGTACCCCGAAGATCGGCGAGCGGCTCACGGTCGCCCGCGGCACCTGGCAGCCCGGCACGGTCTTCACCTACCAGTGGCGCGTCAACGGGACGAACGTCTCCGCGAACAACGGCGGCACCGCTCCCGTGTTCACCCCCAGCGTCGCCTCGCAGGTGGGCCAGACCGTCGACGTGGTCGTGACCGGCACCAAGGCCGGCTACACGACGACGGCCAAGACCAGCGCCGCGACCACCGCGGTCACCGCCGGTGATGCGCTCGTCTCGACGCCCACCCCCGTCTTCGGCGCTACCGCGCCCAAGGTCGGCGTCGCCTTCGCGCCGAGCTACGGCAGCTGGGACGACGGCGTCGTCACCACCTTCCAGTGGCAGGCCAACGGCACCAACATCTCCGGGGCGACCACCGGCTCCTACGCGCCGACCGCAGCCACGCTCGGTCAGACGCTGACCGTCGTGGTGACCGGCACCAAGCCCGGCATCCCCGCCGTGGTCCGCACCAGCGCGGCCAGCCTCCCCGTCGAGACCGGCACGCAGACCCTGCAGCCCACTCCGACGATCACCGGCACCCCGCGGGCCGGCGAGTCCTCGACGGGCGTCCCGGGCACCTGGGACAGCGGCACCACCCGCACCTACCAGTGGTACGCCGACGGGGTCGCAGTCACGGGGGCGACCGCCCTCACCTACGCCCCGACCACGGACCAGATCGGCCAGGCCCTGACCTTCGAGGTCACCAGCACCCGCGCCGGCTACACGACCGTCACCAAGACGAGCGCGGCCAAGACGGTCCTCGGCCTGGCGCAGGTACTGACGCCCACGCCGACCGTCACCGGTACGCCACAGGTCGGCGTCGAGCTGACCGGCGTGCCCGGCACCTGGGACGACGGCACCACGCTGACCTACCAGTGGCTGGCCGACGGCACCGCGATCGACGGCGCCGACTCGCTCACCTTCACGCCCACCGCGGACCAGGTCCGTACGGCGATCACCTTCGCCGTGACCAGCACGAAGGCGACCTACGAGACGGTCACCCGCACGAGTGACCCGACCGGCGCCGTCGTCGCCGGCGAGCAGACGCTCACCCCGACCCCGACGATCACCGGCACCCCGCAGGTGGGCCTCGCGCTGACCGGCGTGCCCGGCACCTGGGACGACGGCACGACGCTGGCCTACCGGTGGCTGGCCGACGGCGTACCCGTCGACGGTGCCACCGACCTGACCTTCACCCCCGGTCCGGGTCGGGTCGGCGAGGTCATCACCTTCGCCGTGACCGGCACCCGCGCCGGCTACACGTCGGTCACCCGCACCAGCGACCCGACCGCCACGGTCGCCCCCGGCGAGCTCGCCCCGACGCCGACGCCGACCATCACCGGTACGCCGCAGGTGGGCGTCGAGCTCACCGCGGTCCCCGGCGACTGGGACTCCGGCGCCGAGCTGACCTACCAGTGGTCCGTCGACGGTGATGCCGTGGACGGTGCCACCGCGACGACGTACGTCGCGCGTCCCGGCGACGTCGGCAAGACCGTGCGGGTCGCCGTCACCGGCGCCCGTCCCGGCTACACCTCGGTGACCCGCACCAGCGCGGCCACCGCGGCGGTCGCCGCGGGCGATCTCGTCGACACCCCGACCCCGACCATCACGGGGACCCCGCAGGTGGGCGTCGAGCTGACCGGCGTACCGGGTGACTGGGACTCCGGCACGACGCTGACCTACCAGTGGCTGGCCGACGGCGTGCCCGTCGACGGCGCGACCGGCCTGACCTTCACGCCCGGGCCGGGCCGGGCCGGCGAGGTCGTCACCTTCGCGGTCACCGCCACCAAGGCCGGCTACGCGCCGGTCACCCGGACCAGCGCCGCGAGCGCGCCGGTCGCTCCGGGCGACCAGGCGAGCACCCCGACGCCGACGATCACCGGGACCCCGCAGGTGGGCGTCGAGCTGACCGGTGTGCCCGGTGACTGGGACTCCGGCACGACGCTGACCTACCAGTGGCTCGCCGACGGCGTACCGGTCGAGGGGGCGACGTCGGCGACGTTCGCCCCCAGCCCGGCCCAGCTCGATGCGGCTCTCACGTTCGCGGTCACCTCGACCCGACCGGGCTACACGACGGTCACGCGGACGAGCATCTCGACGGCCGATGTCGCTCCGGGCGACCAGGCGAGCACCCCGACGCCGACGGTCTCCGGGACCCCGCAGGTGGGCGTCGAGCTGACCGGTGTGCCCGGTGACTGGGACTCCGGCACGGCGCTGACCTTCCAGTGGCTGGCCGACGGCACCGCGATCAGCGGGGCGACCGGTCTGACGTTCACGCCGAGCGCCGCGCAGGTGGGGGCGGTCGTCACCTTCGCCGTCACTGGCGCCCGGACCGGCTACACGACGGTCACCCGGACCAGTGCGGCCACGGCCGCGGTGGCCCCGGGCGAGCAGCAGAGCACCCCGACGCCGACGGTCTCCGGGACCCCGCAGGTGGGTGTCGCGCTGACCGGCGTGCCCGGCACCTGGGACGACGGCGCGACGCTGACCTTCCAGTGGCTGGCCGACGGCACCGCGATCAGCGGGGCGACCGGTCTGACGTTCACGCCCACCGCCGCGCAGGTGGGGGCGGTCGTCACCTTCGCCGTCACGGGCGTGCGGACCGGCTACACGACGGTCACCCGGACCAGTGCGCCCACGGCCGCGGTGGCCCCGGGCGACCAGGAGAGCACCCCGACGCCGACCATCACCGGCACGCCCAAGGTCGGCGCCACGCTCCGTGTGGTCGTCGGACGGTGGGACGCGGGCACCACGCTGCGCTACCGCTGGCAGCGCGACGGTGTCGCGATCGCCGGGGCCGACGCGACGACGTACCTGCTGAGCGCACGTGACCTCGACGCACGGATCACGGTCACGGTCACGAGCACCAAGGCGGGCTACGGCACCGCGAGCGCCACCAGCGCGCGCACGACCGCCGTCGCCCGGGGCACGCAGAAGCTGACGCCCAAGCCCACCATCGGGGGGACGGCGAAGGTCGGCAGGACGCTCACCGCCTACGCGGGTGCCCACGACCCGGGCACCACCATCCGGTTCGTCTGGTACGTCGACGGCAAGCAGATCGCCGGCGCGACGTCGAGCACCTACGTGCCGACCTCGGCCCGGGTGGGCAAGCGGATCACGGTGGTCTCCATCGCCACCCGCCCCGCCTACGACCGGGTCGACCGCACCAGTGCCCCGACCGCGGCGGTCGTCCGCTAGTCGATCCCGCTCGACCCGCTCCGACCGCACCGGCCGGTCCAGCCCCTCGGGGCCGGGCCGGCCGGCGGTGTGTCAGGTGGGCGTCACCGGCACGGTCCGTCACCACGCAGCGACGCCCCCGGGACCGAGGTCCCGGGGGCGTCGACGTACGTCGGGCGGAGCGTCAGCGGGCGCGGCGGGCCAGTCGCTCGACGTCGATGATGACGACCGAGCGGGGCTCGAGGCGCAGCCAGCCGCGCGAGGCGAAGTCGGCGAGGGCCTTGTTGACCGTCTCGCGGGAGGCGCCGACCAGCTGGGCGAGCTCCTCCTGGGTGAGGTCGTGGTGCACGTGGACGCCGTCGTCGGCGGTGCGGCCGAAGCGGTCGGCGAGGTCGAGCAGCGCCTTGGCGACCCGGCCGGGGACGTCGGAGAACACCAGGTCGGCGACGACGTCGTTGGCCTTGCGGAGCCGACCGGCGAGCTGGGAGAGCAGCCCGCGGGCGACGACCGGGCGGCCCTCGAGCCAGCGCAGCAGGTCCTCGTGGGACAGCGAGGCGAACTCGGCGTCGGTGACGGCGGTGACGGTGGCCGAGCGCGGGCCCGGGTCGAAGAGCGACAGCTCGCCGAACATCGAGCCGGGGCCGAGGATGGCGAGCAGGTTCTCGCGGCCGTCGGCGGAGGTGCGGCCGAGCTTCACCTTGCCCTCGAGCACGATGTAGAGCTTGTCGCCCGAGTCGCCCTCGTGGAAGAGCACGTCGCCGCGGCGCAGCCGTGTCTCGCTCATGGAGGAGCGCAGCGCGAGGGCAGCCTCGTCGTCGAGGGCGCTGAACAGCGGGGCCTGACGGAGTACGTCGGTGTCCACGGGACCTCCTGGAGGGATGAGTGCGGGCGAAGCGCCCGAGCCGAATCCTAGAGGGTGTCAGACTTCACAGGGTAAGCGAACCGCCCGAACGACGCCCCGGGACCGGCGCCCATGGCCTTCGCGGTGGCTGGGCGGGAGTTCCCCGGAGGACGGCCCTGTCGGTGTCGAACCGTAGGCTGGGCACGTGCCAGCGACCGCCGTGACGCCCGGGCCCCCGCCGACGACCCTCGTGCGCCGGGCCCGCAAGATCGACCGCACCCTGGCCGAGACCTACCCCGACGCCGACATCGAGCTCGACTTCGACAACGCCTTCGAGCTCCTCGTGGTGACCGTGATCAGCGCCCAGACGACCGACCGGCGCGTCAACGCGGTGCGCCCGACCCTCTTCGCGGCCTACCCCGACCCGGTCTCCATGGCCGCGGCCGATCGCGACCGGATGGAGGCCATCCTGGGTCCCCTGGGGTTCTTCCGGGCCAAGACCGAGTCGCTGCTCAAGCTCAGCGCCGCGCTCGTCGAGCGCTACGACGGCCAGGTGCCCGGTCGTCTCGACGACCTGGTCACCCTGCCCGGTGTGGGCCGCAAGACCGCCAACGTCGTCCTCGGCAACGCCTTCGGGGTCCCGGGCATCACCGTCGACACCCACTTCGGTCGGCTCTCGCGGCGCCTCGGGCTCACCGACGAGACCGACCCCGTCAAGGTCGAGCACGCCGTCGGCGCGCTGTTCCCCAAGCGCGACTGGACCATGCTCAGCCACCACCTCATCTGGCACGGTCGGCGCTGCTGCCACGCCAAGAAGCCTGCGTGCGGCGCCTGCCCGGTCGCCAAGCTCTGCCCCTCCTTCGGTGAGGGACCCACCGATCCCGAGGCGGCCGCCACGCTGCTCAAGACCCAGGGCCCTGCGTGAGGCGACTCCTGGCGGCCGTGGCCACCGTGCTGGCCCTCACGGCCCTCACGGCGTGTGACGGCGGGGTCCCGACCCCCGGCCAGAGCAAGGTCGACGTCGACACCCCGGCGCTGCGTGAGCAGAAGGCCGCCGCCGGCATCGAGACCTGCGTGCCGGGCTCCGGCAAGAACCAGCTGCCCGACCTGACGCTGCCGTGCCTCGGCGGCGGACCCGACGTCGACCTGTCGACGCTGCAGGGCCCGATGCTCATCAACCTCTGGTACTCCGGCTGCGGCCCGTGCCGCGACGAGATGCCGGTCCTGCAGCAGTTCCACGACAAGTACGCCGACCAGGTCCCCCTCGTGGGCATCGACGTCGAGACCTACCCGGACTACGCGATCGGCTTCGCCGACGAGGTCGGGGCGACCTACCCGCAGCTCGCCGACCCCGGAGGCACGGTGTTCGACGACGCCGACCTGGGGCTCAGGCAGGCGTTCCCCCAGACCATCTACGTCGCCGCTGACGGCCGGATCGTCAAGGAGGCCAAGGAGATCACCTCGCTCGACCAGCTCCTGGCCTCCGTCGAGACCAACCTCGGGGTGGCCCTGTGAGCTGGGCCGAGCACCCCGGCCTGCCCGACTGGCTGCGCCCGGTCGAGGCCGCCGCCCGCTCGATCACCGTCCACGACCTGACCCGCTTCATGGTCCCCGACGACGCCGACGGCGTACGCCGCTCCTCGGTGCTGATGCTGTTCGGCGAGGGGCCGTCGGGTCCCGACCTGCTGCTCACCGAGCGGGCCCACCACATGCGCTCCCACCCGGGCCAGGTGTCCTTCCCCGGCGGCAGCATCGACCCGGGCGAGACGGCCCACGAGACCGCGCTGCGCGAGGCGCACGAGGAGACCGGGCTCGACCCGGCCGGCGTCGAGGTCTTCGCCGAGCTGCCCGAGCTCTGGCTGCCGCCGAGCAACTTCGCCGTCGTCCCCGTGCTGGCCTGGTGGCGCGAGCCCAGCCCGGTGTCGGTGCGCTCGCCCGACGAGGTGCACGCCGTGTGGCGGGTGCCGATCAGCGAGCTGCGCGACACCGCCCACCGGATCACCGTGGTCGGGCCCCGCGGGTGGAGGTCGCCCGGGTTCCTCGTCGGCGACGACCACGACGTCATCCTGTGGGGGTTCACCGGCGGCATCGTCGCCCGCTTGTTCGAGTTCCTCGGGTGGATCGATGATCTACCCGACGCCCCCGAGCACGAGCTCCCGGCCTACATGCTCGGCGGCCGGCCGCCGGCCAACGTCGACGTCCAGCCCAACACCGAGTTCGAGGAGCGTCGCCGCGGATGAACCTGCTCGACTGGCTCCTGGTCCTCCTCGTCCTCGCCTACGCGCTCTCGGGCTACTGGCAGGGCTTCGTCACGGGTGCGTTCGCGACGACCGGCCTGCTCGCCGGCGGCCTGATCGGCATCTACCTCGCGCCGTTGGTCCTCGGCGACTCCGACCCGTCGCTGTCGGTGTCGCTCGGCGCGCTGTTCATCGTCATCGTCAGCGCGTCGCTGGGCCAGGCGCTGCTGCAGTTCCTCGGCGCCAAGCTGCGCGACAAGATCACCTGGCAGCCGGCCCGCGCGGTTGACGCGGTCGGCGGGGCACTGCTCAGCTCGCTCGCCGTCCTGCTCGTCGCCTGGGCCCTCGGCGTCGCCGTCACCGGCTCGCGGATCGGCTCGCTGACCGCGATGGTCCGGGAGTCCGCGGTGCTCCGCTCGGTCAACGACGCCCTTCCGGCCTCGGCCCCCAGCGCGCTCGAGCGCTTCAACGACGCGGTCGGCACGTCGTTCCCGCGCTATCTCCAGCCGTTCGCCGACGAGCAGATCCGCCAGGTCAGCCCCGGCGCCCAACGGCTCCTGCGGGACCCCGACATCGCCGACGCCGAGCGCAGCGTCCTCAAGGTGCGCGGCAACAACGACTGCGGCCGTGGCGTCGAGGGCAGCGGGTTCCTCTACGCCGACGACCGCCTCATGACCAACGCCCACGTGGTCGCCGGCGTCGACGACCCCGACGTCATCATCGACGGAGAGGCCGTCGACGCGACCGTCGTCTACTACAACCCCGACCTCGACGTGGCGGTGCTCCGCCTCGACTCCGAGGGCCTGCCGACGCTGCCGTTCGTCGACAGCGACGACGAGGAGCAGAGCGCGGTCATCGGGGCCAAGGACGGCGTCGCCATCCTCGGCTATCCCCAGGACGGCCCCTACGACATCCAGCGCGGCCGGGTCCGCGAGGAGCGACGCCTCGAGTCACCCGACATCTACGGCGAGGGCAGCGTCATCCGCGAGGTCTACTCCCTGCGCGGGCTGATCCGCCCCGGCAACTCCGGCGGACCCATCGTCACCACCCAGGGCCACGTCGCCGGGGTGGTGTTCGCCGCCTCGGTCACCGACGACGACACCGGCTACGCCCTCACCTGGGCCCAGGTCGCCGACGCCGCCGACGAGGGCCGCGACGCCACGGCCCAGGTCGACACGCAGGACTGCGCGGGCTGACCCAGGGCTCAGGCACCAGGTGCCTCGGACACCGGCCTGACCACCACGCGGACGTCGTACTGCCTGCTCAGCCGGTCGCCGAGGTCGCCGAGGGCCGCGGGGTCGGCAGCAGCGGGGCCCTCGACGTAGGCGATGAGCCCGTTGCCGTTGCCGACCGAGTAGGACACCAGGGTGACGGCCGGGCCGTCGCCCGCGAGGTCGGACTCGGCCTCGAGCGCGTCGCCGACCTCGGAGAGCTCGTCGTAGGTGTAGCGACTGTCCACGATCTCGACGGGCGTGGTGCCGGCGCGCCGGCGTACGGCGGCGTCGAAGCGGTCGGCGCCGGGCCCGGCGACGCGGTAGACGACCAGGTCGGTGTCGTCGGGACCGGCGGACACCCCGCTGTAGGACGCGGCGCCCTGTCGGAGCCCGTAGTCGAGGATCTCGAGGGCGAGCTTGCTGCTGGGGTCCGGCAGCGCGAGGTCCACGACGGCGTCCTCGTCCGGGGACGGGGTCGCCGACGGAGTGTCGGACGGGGTGTCGGCGGGGGAGACGGCCCGGTCGCTGCCGCCGGACGACGCGAGCACCGCGACGAGGGCGAGGGCGGCCGCGCCGGCCCCGACGGTCGCCAGGCCCGCAGCCCAGTAGGCGCGGGTGTGGCGGCGTCGGCCGGCGAGCTCCCGGCGTACGCCGTCGAGCAGGTCGTGGGTGGGCGCCTGGTCGGCCCACCGGGTCAGGGTCGCGCGGGCCGCGGCCTCGCGGGGGTCATCGGTCGTCATCGTGGGCCTCCGTGCTGGTGATCTCGGCGAGTCGGGTGAGGGCGCGGCTGGTGGCCGAGCGGACGCTGGACGGGGAGAGCCCGAGCAGGTCGGCGACCTCGGTGGCGGGCAGGTCCTCCAGGTAGCGCAGCGTGAGGACGGCCCGCGCCCGCGGCGAGAGCCGACCGAGCAGCCGCTCGACCTCCAGGCGCTGGACGACGCCGACCTCGACGTCGTCGCCGGCGGGGGCGAGCCTCAGGGTGGCCGGCTCGTCCGAGACGACCTCCGACCACGAGCGCCGCCGCTGCAGCGTGCGCAGCTCGTTGACCAGGATCCGGCGCACGTAGGCGTTGGGGTCGTCGGCGGCCTGCACGCGCTTCCAGCTCCGGTGGGCCTGGACCAGGGTCGACTGGGCGAGGTCCTGGGCGAGGTGGGCGTCGCCGGACAGCAGGAAGGCGACCCGTTGGAGCCAGGGTCCGCGCGCGACGGCGTACTCCTCGAACCCGGTCGGGCCCGCCGATCCGGCCACCTGCCACCTCCCGGCGGACGCTGATGGTGCTCGTAGCTTCTCGGTCATACCCACCAGATGCAGTGGCGAGCACCAAACGCTGCACGCGTCGACCGCAATCCGCCGACTCGCGTCTCAGAGGAGGCGGGTGGCGGTCGCATCCTCGTGGCGCGCCGAGGCCTCGTCGACCACGGGGTAGGGCGTCGCGGCCGTGACGACCGCAGCCCAGGCGCCCGCGTCGTCGACGCGGGCGGTGCGGAATGCCGGAGCAGTCAGCTCTTGCCCTTGAGGGCCTTCGGGATCTCGCGGCCCTGCTCGATGGCCTTCTCGGGCGGGCCGACCTTCTTGACCTTCTTGATGCCGAGCCAGACCAGCAGGCCGGCGATCACCAGGTAGACGAAGGTGACGATGAGGAAGGCCCAGTGCAGGGCGAGGCCGTCGCCGTTCCAGTTGATCAGGTAGGCGAACGCGACCGAGAGCATGATGACGGCCAGGACGGCGACGAACGCGGCCGAGGCAAACATGATGGCGCCGGCGACGCCGAACTTGATGCTGACCTTCAGCTCGGACTTGGCGAGCTGGATCTCCTTGCTGATCAGCGAGGAGATGTCGCGACTGGCGTCGGTGACCAGCTTGCCGATGGTCGGATCGTCGGCCTGGGGTTGCTGCAGTGCCATCGCGGTGGGTCCTCTGGTCGTCCGGGCGGAACGGGCACGACCCTACTGGTAGACGTCGGGGATCCCGTCGAGGTCGTCGTCGATGGTCTCGATCTCGCAGATCCGTCGGTACACCCGATTGCGTGCACGCAGCACGACGGTCGCCAGCAGCGCGGCCGTCAGCGAGCCCACGAGGACGCCGACCTTGACGTGCTCGTCGGCCGCGCTGCCCGGGCCGAACGCGAGCTCGCCGATCAGCAGCGAGACCGTGAAGCCGATCCCGGCGAGCATGGCCATCCCGATCACGTCGACCCACGACAGGTCGTCGTCGAGGTCGGCGCGGGTGAAGCGCGCCAGCAACCACGTCGACCCGACGATGCCGATCGGCTTGCCGAGCACGAGGCCGAGGACGACCCCGAGGGCGACCGGGTCGGTCAGCGAGTCGGCCAGGCCGGAGAGGCCCCCGACCGTCACCCCGGCGGCGAAGAACGCGAACACCGGTACGGCGAAGCCGGCGGACACAGGGCGGACCAGGTGCTCGAGGTGCTCGGCGAGACCGGGCCCGGCGTCGGGGCCGCCGGCCGCCTCGCTGCGCAGCACGGGCACGGTGAAGCCGAGCGCGACCCCGGCGACGGTCGCGTGGATGCCCGACTCGTGCATCAAGACCCAGGCGGCCAGGGCCAGCGGGACCAACAGCCACGGCGTCCGGATCCGGCGCTGCACCAGGAACCCGAACACCGCGATCGGCACCACCGCCGCGGCCAGGGCGACCAGGTCGACGGAGTCGGTGTAGAAGACCGCGATCACCGTGATCGCCAGCAGGTCGTCGACCACCGCGAGGGTCAGCAGGAACGTGCGCAGCCCCGACGGCAAGTGGGTGCTGATCACGGCCAGGATCGCGACCGCGAAGGCGATGTCGGTCGCGGTGGGGATCGCCCAGCCCTGCAGGTCGCCGTCGGCCGAGGCGTTCCACGCCGTGTAGACGAGCGCCGGGACGACCATCCCCCCGACCGCCGCGACGACCGGCAGCGCGGCGCGACGCGGGTCGCGCAGGTCGCCGGCGACGAACTCCCGCTTGAGCTCGAGCCCGGCGACGAAGAAGAAGATCGCCAGCAGCCCGTCGGCCGCCCACGTCGCGAGGCTCAGGTCGAGGTGCAGGCCCAGGAACGCATCGGTGCCGACGTGCAGGTCGCGCAGGGCGTCGTACGACGACGACGCCGGGCTGTTGGCCCAGACGAGCGCCACGAGCGCGCCGATCATCAGCAGCACGCCACCGGTCGTCTCGCCGCGCAGCAGGTCGGTGACCCGCGACGCCTCGGGCCACGAGCCGCGCTCGAACAGGCGTCGGCGGTCGGACTCGGTGGGCTGGGTCACGGTGCTCCTGGGGTCGACGGCAGAGTTGCCGACCAGACTTCCCGGCGCACCGCGAGACACCCTACCGGTCGAGGTGGCTGCCCCTGGTCCGCCCACGGTGGTCGAGGAGGCCGCCCGCGGCCGTCTCGAGACCACGCGGCCGCAGCGAGCCAGGTCAGGTCGTCGGCCGCGGCCCCCGTGGTCTCGAGACGGTTCCTAGCGGAACCTCCTCGACCACCGTCGCATCAGTCCTCGCCCTTGCCCTGGTCGAGGCCCGAGGAGATCAGGTCCATCACCGACGAGTCGGCCAGCGTGGTGACGTCGCCGACCTCGCGGTGCTCGGCGACGTCGCGCAGCAGGCGGCGCATGATCTTGCCGGAGCGGGTCTTGGGGAGCTCGGCCACGACCATGATCTGGCGCGGGGTCGCGATCGGCCCGATCTCCTTGCGCACGTGCTTGCGCAGCTCGGAGACGATGTCGTCGCCGCCGTCGCCCGCGCTGTCGCGCAGGATGACGAAGGCACAGACGGCCTGGCCGGTGTCCTCGTCCTTGGCGCCGACCACCGCCGCCTCGGCGACCTTGGGGTGCGAGACGAGGGCCGACTCGATCTCGGTGGTCGACAACCGGTGGCCGGAGACGTTCATGACGTCGTCGACACGGCCCAGGAGCCAGATGTCGCCGTCGGCGTCCTTCTTGGCGCCGTCGCCGGCGAAGTAGAAGCCCTGCTTGTCGAAGCGCGACCAGTAGGTGTCGCGGTAGCGCTCGTCGTCGCCCCAGATGGTGCGCAGCATGGCCGGCCACGGCCCCTTGACGACGAGGTAGCCGCCGGATCCGTTGGGCACCGAGTCGCCGTTCTCGTCGACGACGTCGGCGGCGATGCCGGGCAGGGCCTTCATCGCCGAGCCGGGCTTGCCGGCGGTGACGCCGGGCAGCGGGCTGATCATCATGGCGCCGGTCTCGGTCTGCCACCAGGTGTCGACGATCGGGCAGCGGTCGCCGCCGATGACCTCGCGGTACCACATGTAGGCCTCGGGGTTGATCGACTCACCCACCGAGCCGAGGAGCCGCAGCGACGACAGGTCGCGCTGGTCGGGGATCTCGCGGCCCTGCTTCATGAAGGAGCGGATCGCGGTCGGCGCCGTGTAGAACTGCGTGACGCCGTACTCCTCGATGATGTCCCACCACCGGCCACGCTCGGGGCTGTCGGGAGTGCCCTCGTAGAGCACCTGCGTCGCGCCGTTGGTTAGCGGCCCGTAGACGATGTAGGAGTGGCCGGTCACCCAGCCGATGTCTGCGGTGCACCAGTAGACGTCGGTCTCGGGCTTGAGGTCGAACACGGCCCAGTGCGTGTAGGCCGTGCCGGTCAGGTAGCCGCCGGTGGTGTGCAGGATGCCCTTGGGCTTGCCGGTGGTGCCCGAGGTGTACATGACGTAGAGCGGGTGCTCGGAGTCGAACGCCTCGGGGGTGTGCTCGGTCGAGGCCTGGTCGACGGCGTCGTGCCACCAGACGTCGACGGCGTCGTCCCAGTCGACCTCCTGGCCGGTGCGCTTGACGACCAGGACCTTGGCCACGGTGTGCCCGAGGCCCTCGGCCTTGGCGCGGGCCTCGTCGACGGCGGGCTTGAGGGCCGAGGCCGAGCCGCGGCGGTAGCCGCCGTCGGAGGTGACGACGACCTTGGCCTGGCAGTCCTCGAGGCGCGAGGCGAGCGCGTCGGACGAGAACCCGCCGAAGACCACCGTGTGCGGGGCGCCGATGCGCGCGCACGCCAGCATCGCGACGACCGCCTCGGGGATCATCGGCATGTAGATCGCGACGCGGTCACCGGTCTCGACGCCGAGGTCGGTCAGCGCGTTGGCGGCCTGGGAGACGAGGTCCTTGAGCTGGGCGTAGGTGATCGAGCGCGTGCCCGACAGCTCGGGGTCGACGGGCTCGCCGACGAAGTGCAGCGCGACCTTGTCGCCGCGGCCGGCCTCGACGTGCCGGTCGACGCAGTTGTAGGCCGCGTTGAGCGTGCCCCCGACGAACCACTTGGCGAACGGCGGGTGGTCCCAGTCGAGCACCCGGTCCCACGTCTGGGTCCAGGTGAGGCGGTCGGCCTGCTCGGCCCAGAACGCCTCGACGTCGGCCTCGGCACGCGCGTAGGCCTCGGCCTTGAGGTTGGCGTCGGCGGCCAGCGCGGCCGGGGGCTCGAAGGTCCGGTCCTCCTGCAGCAGGTTGGACAGCATGGCCTCGGGCTGGGTCTCTTCGCTCACGGGCTTCTCCTGGTGCGGGGTGTGCGGCCCTCGTCACACTAGCGAGGGCCGGTTGCGCGGACGTTGGGTCCACCTCACGGTGGTCGAGCCGGGCGAGCCCTCGGCGAGCCCGAGTCGAGACCCCCGCAGCGAGCGTCCGGCTCGACCGGGTCGGTCGGGCTGGAGAGGTCGGCTGCGGGGGTCTCGACTCGCCCGGCGCGCCAGCGCGCACCGGGCGGCTCGACCACCGTGGGGTGGGTCGGGCTAGTGGCTGATCGCCTTCTCGGAGCCGGCGCCGGTGAGGGCGCGGACCTCGAGCTCGGTGTAGCGCTCCTCGGAGGCGGTCTCCTTGCTGGTGACGGTGCCGAGCCAGCCGAGGAAGAAGCCCAGCGGGATCGAGACGATGCCGGGGTTCTCCAGCGGGAACCAGGAGATGTCGATGCTGGTCGGTAGCAGCGACTGGTTGACGCCCTTGATCTCACCCTTGCCCGAGACGACCGGGCTGAAGATGACCAGCCCGATGCAGGAGGTCAGCCCGCCGTAGATGCTCCAGAGCGCGCCGCGGGTGTTGAAGCGCCGCCAGAACAGGTTGTAGACGAGCGCGGGCAGGTTGGCCGACGCGGCCACCGCGAACGCGAGCGCCACCAGGAACGCGATGTTGAGGTTGCGCGCCGGGATGGCCAGGGCGATCGCCACGACGCCGATGCCGGCGGCGGCGTACCGCGTCATCCGGATCTCCTCCTTCTCGGTCGCCTGGCCCTTGCGGATCACGCTGTTGTAGATGTCGTGGGCCACCGACGTCGAGGACGTCAGCACCAGCCCGGCGACCACGGCGAGGATCGTGGCGAAGGCGACGGCCGAGATGAGCGCGATCATGATCGCGCCGCCGGTGGAGCCGGCTCCGCCGCCGACCTCCTGGGCGAGCAGCGGCGAGGCCTGGTTGCCCTTGCTGATGGCGGTCGCGCTGTCCGGTCCGGTGTCGAGCAGGGCCGCGGCGCCGAATCCGAGGATCAGCGTGAACAGGTAGAACACGCCGATGATGGCGATCGCCCACAGCACCGACTTGCGGGCGTCCTTGGCGGTCGGGACGGTGTAGAAGCGCACCAGGATGTGCGGCAGCCCGGCCGTGCCGAGCACGAGCGCGAGCCCGAGGCTGACGAAGTCGATCTTGGTGGTCTCGCTGATGCCGTACTTGATGCCGGGGTCGAGGAAGCCCTCCTTGCCCGACTGCTGGGCGGCGGCGCCGAGCAGCTCGCTGACGTTGAAGTCGAACTTGGCGAGCACCAGGAAGACGATGAGCGCCGAGCCGGCCATGAGCAGCACGGCCTTGACGATCTGCACCCAGGTGGTGCCCTTCATGCCGCCGACGGTCACGTAGAAGACCATCAGGGCGCCGACGCCGGCGATGACGGCGCTGATCGCCAGGGTGTTGGTCGTCTCGATGTCGAGGAGCAGGGCCACGAGCGTGCCCGCGCCGACCATCTGGGCCAGCAGGTAGAAGATCGACACCACGACGGTGGAACCGGCGGCCGCCGTGCGGACGGGCCGCTGCCTCATCCGGTAGGCCAGCTGGTCGGCCATCGTGAACTTGCCGGAGTTGCGCAGCATCTCCGCGACGAGCAGCAGGGCCACGAGCCAGGCGACGAGGAAGCCGATCGAGTAGAGGAAGCCGTCGTAGCCGGTCAGGGCGATGGCGCCGGAGATGCCGAGGAACGACGCCGCCGACATGTAGTCGCCGCCGATCGCCATCCCGTTCTGGATCGGCGTGAACGAGCGGCCGCCGGCGAAGAAGTCCGAGGTGCCGGACGTCGTACGGCTGGCGCGCAGGGTGATGTAGACCGTCAGGGCGACGACGGCGAGGAACAGCCCGATGGTCAGGACCTTGTCATCCACGGGAGCGCTCCTTCTCGAACCGGGCCTCGAGCTTCTCCGACAGCGGGTCCAGCTTGGCGATGGAGTAGCGGCTGTAGAGGTAGGCGATGCCGAACGTCGTCAGGAACTGCAGCAGGCCGAAGACCAGCGCGACGTTGATGTTGCCGAACAGGCGGTGCGACATGAACCCGGTCGCCCAGTTGGACAGCACGACGTAGAGCAGGAACCAGGCGAGGAAGCCGACGGTCGCGGGGATGGCGAACCCGCGGTAGCGGCGCCGCAGCTCGGCGAAGTCGTCCGAGGCGTGCAGCGTCTCGTAGATGGGGTCATGGCGGGCGGCCATGTCGTGGGGTGGGGGCGAGTCCTGGGGCATGGGTCGGCGCCTTTCGGGCGGTGCTGCCGGGCGGAACGTGACGCCGGTCACGTTAGGAGCGCGCCGTCGTACGCCGGCAGGGGTGCGCGCCGACGCTGCGCCGGACGGGGACCGACGTGCGACGAGCGGTCGGTCCGGTGGGACGAGCGGTCGGGCGGCCGACCGGGCGGACGGCTACCCGTCGCCGCGCAGCAGCGGCCGGGCGAGCTTGCGGCCGTGGTGGATCTGCGCCTTGACCGTGCCGAGCGGCACGCCGACGAGCTCGGCGATCTCGTCGTAGGGCAGGCCGTAGACGTCGCGGAGCAGCAGCGGCTCGACGTACTGGGGGTGGTCCTTCTCGATGGTCTCCATCGCCTCGAGCAGGTCGAGGCGGGTGCCGGCGATGACGCTGGTGGTGCGCGGGTCGGGTCGCTCGCTGAGCGGGTTGTGCTCCTGCGGGTCGTAGGCCGTCGCCTGGTTCTTCATCCGGCGGTACGTCGTCCGCGAGCTGTTGACGGCGACCACGTGGGTCCACGTCGTGAACCGGCCCCGGCCGCCCCACGACCCGATCTTGGTCGCGATGTTGAGCAGCGCCTCCTGGCAGGCGTCCTCGGCGTCGGGGGTGTAGGGCAGCACGCCGCGGCAGACGTTGAGCGTGCGCGGGCGGATCGCGGCGAGGACCGCCTCCAGAGCGTCGGCGTCGCCGGCCTGGGCGCGCCGGGCCAGCTCGTCGATCTCGTCGGGGGTCGTCCCGGAGTCGTGCCCGTCCTGTCGTCCCGCGTCGAGAGCCATGCCGCCCACCCTTCCCTTCCGTGGTTCGTCCACGCCTGAGGACATAATGCACGCGTGTCCGACACCCAGCCGCCGCCGACGTCCCCGTCGTCCGGCCCGAGCCACTTCGGGCGGTACGCCGTCCGGCGGCGGATCGGCAGCGGCGGGTTCGCGACGGTGTGGCTGGGCTACGACGAGCAGCTCGACGCCCCGGTGGCGATCAAGGTGCTCGCCGACAACTGGGCCGAGCAGCACGAGGTGCGCACCCGCTTCGTCGAGGAGGGCCGCTACCTGCGGCGCGTGGAGTCGCCCCACGTGGTGCCGGTCTACGACGCCGGCTCGCTCGACGACGGCCGGCCCTACCTCGTGATGGCCTACGCCGACCAGGGCACGCTCAGTGACCGGCTCGAGCAGGGCGGCGTCACCGTGCCCCAGGCCCTCGAGGTCGTCGCCCAGGTCGGACGCGGGCTGCAGGCGCTCCACGACCGCGGCATCCTGCACCGCGACGTCAAGCCCGCCAACGTGCTGTTCCGCACCGTCGACCCGTCGGCCGGGCCCGACGGCGTGCGCGCCATGGTCGGCGACCTCGGCCTCGGCAAGGCCCTCGACGTGTCGTCGCGGCTGACGATGATCGCCGGCACCCCCGCCTACGTCGCGCCCGAGCAGGCCCAGGGCGAGACCCCCGACGCCCGGGCCGACCAGTTCTCGTTGGGGGTGCTCACCTTCCTGCTGCTGAGCGGGCGGCTGCCGTGGAACCACGCGTCGCTGCCCGCGGCCGCCGCTCCGGCCGAGCCGGCGGCGTTGTCGGCGGCCGGACGGGAGTTCCCCGACGCCGTCGAGCAGGTCGTACGCCGCGCGCTCGCCGTCGACCGCACCTCGCGCTGGCCCAGCGTGACGGCGTACGTCGATGCGCTGACCAGCGCCCTGGCCGACGGGCAGGGCGGGCCCGACGGCCCCGGCACCCGGCTGCTCCCGCTCGACCCGGCGCTGACCCAGCCCGGTGTGCGGCCCACGCCGATGCCCTCCGACAACCCCCTGCCCGAGCCGGTGCCGCCGCGGCGTCGTCGGCGCGTGGGCCGTGCCCTGGCGATCGCGGTCGCGGTGCTCGTCGCCCTCGGCGGGGGCGCGGCTGCGGGCTACTACGGGCAGGACGAGCTCGACCAGGAGGCAGCCGGGCCGGCCGAGGTCAGGATCATGGACGCCTCGGACAGCGTGAGCGTCCTGGTCCCCGCCGCCTGGGACCTGGCCCAGGGCACCGGTGGGTGGCGTCCGCCCAACTCGGCCGACGAGAGCCTCGTCGCTGCCCTGTCCGTCGGCACGAGCCCGTCGTGGGCGACGGACCCCGCTGCGGAGGGCGTCTTCGCCGGCCTCCTGCCCGGCGACCGGTTGCCCGAGGAGGTGCCGCAGCACCCGAAGTGCGAGAACTCCACCAGGAGCGTGCGCAACGACGCGACCAGCACCGTCACCGGTGTCTTCACCGGGTGCCCGGGAGGCGGGGTGATCGCCGAGCGCGTCGTGCGGGTCTCGCAGGACCAGCTGCTCTGGATCCAGATCCGCAGCTCCGACCGCGGCACCGCCAACCGGGTGCTCGACGGGGTACGGGTCTACGGGTTCTGACCCGGCTCCGAGGTGCTCAGCTCGATCCCGATCCGGGCGGAGAGGTCCTCCAGGCCGGCACGGTCGCGGAACCGCCCGTAGGCCGCCACGGTCACGAAGGCGTTGTCGTCCTCGCCCTCGTAGAACTTCTCGACGGTCACCCGGTTGTAGCCGTCGGTGTCGACGTAGGTCGCGGTGAACCCGTCGCCGGTCTTGTTCAAGGTGTAGTCGAGGTCGCCGAGGTTGCCCTGGAGGACGGCCGACTGGAGCGAGGAGATCCGGGCCCGCAGCGCCGAGTCGACCGAACGTCGCTGGGCGGCGATGATCTGCACGCGCAGGCCGTAGGACTTCGGGCTGTTGCCCGGCACGGTGAAGCCGAACTTCGTCTCGCCGTCGAACGTCCTCTTCCAGCCGCGGGGCACGGGGAGCCGCACGACGTACTCCGGGTCGCCCTCCACCGGGATCTGCAGCTCGGTCGGGTCGAGCACGACCTCGGGCTCGAGGGTGTCGTCGTCCGGGTCGGGCTGGGCGACCTTGACCGGCAGGCTCGGCGTGGCCGGGATCGGCTCGATCGCGGCGGCGACGGGTCCGGTGTCCGGGGCGTCGTCGTCCTGCATGCTCGCGTAGGCCCAGCCGCCGGCGGCGCCCACCACCAGCGCCAGGAGCACCGCGACCGCGACCCGCCACCTCACAGGCGCGACCCTATGTCAGCGGTCGCCCGCGACGTTCACTAGCGTCGTCACCGTGGGTGACCTGCTGCTGCGCGAGACACGCCTCGTGCCCCTGACCGACCCCGTGACCGACCCCGCCCCGGCCGGGCCGGTCGACGTGCTCGTGCTGGACGGCGTGGTCACCGCGGTCGGCCCCGGGCTGGCCCGGCCGGCCGGCGTCGAGGAGGTCGCCGCCGCCGGACGATGGCTCGCCCCCGGGCTCTGGGACCAGCACGTCCACCTCGGCCAGTGGAGCCTGAGCCGCCAGCGCGTCGACACCGGGGCGGTCACCTCGCCCGAGGAGGCCCGCGACCTGGTCGCGCGGCTCGTCACCGAGAGGCCGGGCCACCCGGTGATCGGGTTCGGCCACCGTCCCGGCACCTGGAGCCGCGAGGTCACCGTCGCCGAGCTCGACGAGGTCTCCGGCGTGACCCCGGTGGTGCTGATCGCCGGCGACGCCCACCACGCGTGGCTCAACAGCGTCGCGCTGGCCGCCCTCGGCCTGGGCGCCCGTGACGAGGTGGTCCGCGAGAACGAGTGGTTCGCGGCCTACGAGCTGCTGACCCGGCTCACCGGGGCCCCCGGCGACGGACCCGACGCCTACCGCTCCTCGCTCGAGGCGGCTGCCGCGCGCGGCGTGGTCGGCCTCGTCGACTTCGAGTTCACCGGTGGGGCCGACGAGTGGCGGTCGCGCTGGGCCGAGGGCTGCGACCTGCTGCGCGTGCGCATGGCGTCGTACGCCGACCGCCTGGAGTCGGTGATCGAGGAGGGCCTGCGCACCGGCACCCCGCTCGTCGCGGGCGACGACCGGCTCGTGATGGGTCCGCTCAAGATCATCAGCGACGGCTCCCTCAACACCCGGACCGCCTGGTGCTGCGAGCCGTACGCCGACGGCGCCCGCCTGCCGCACCCGTCGGGTGCCGCCAACCTGCCGCCGCACGAGCTGCAGGCCCTGCACGCCCGGGCCCACATGTCCGGCCTGCACGTGGCGACCCACGCGATCGGCGACGCCGCGGTGTCGGCCGCGCTCGACGCCTACGCCGCGACCGGTGCGCTCGGCTCCGTCGAGCACGCCCAGCTGGTCGGGGTCGGCGACGCCGCCCGGATCGCGGCGCTCGGGCTGCGCGCGTCGGTGCAGCCCGCCCACCTGCTCGACGACCGCGACCTGACCGAGCTGATCTGGCCCGGCCGCGGCGACCGGTCCTTCGCGTTCCGCTGGATGCTCGAGGCGGGCGTCCGGCTCGTGCTGGGCTCCGACGCCCCGGTCTCGCCGCTCGACCCGTGGCTGGCCGTCTCCGCGGCCGTGCACCGCGGCTGGGTCGACGACGACCGCGACGCCTGGCACCCCGAGCACTCCCTCACCCCCCGGGAGGCGCTGGCCTCCTCGGTCGACGAGCAGCCGACCGTCCGGGTCGGCTCCCGCGGCGACCTCGTCCTGCTCGACCACGACCCCCTCGCGCCGGCGGAGTCGGCCCGGGAGGCCGCTGCCGCCCTGCGTCGTACGACGGTGGCGCTGACCGTCGTCGGCGGGCGGGTCGTCCACCGCTCCTCGGAGCTGTAGGGCCGGTCCGATCGACCGCCCTGAGCCCCTAGGCCCTAGGGGCGTCAGTTGCTCAGCGCGTGAAGTCGCTTGAGGGTGTTGGTGGAAGAGAACTGGGCCCCGTCGGCGAGCGTGAACGTAGAGCACGAAAGCTTGGAGACGGGGATCGCGCGGGGACCGGCGGTCGTAGGGATCAGTACCTCGTAGGTGAGCGGAGGCGGGCTGTCGGCGAAGTAGCACATGGACGGGGACTGGATCTTGCGGGCGGACTGCAGGGCCTTGAGCAGATCAGCTGACTGCTCGGCATTCAGGGGCTTCTGCCCGCTCAGGGTGTCTTTGTCCTGATACGGGTCACCGGTGGCAGGGTTGCTCCACCGACAAATCGTCAGTCCGTCGCTGGCGGCCTCGAGGTCGCGAGTCGTGGCGATCTCGACGGCGTCGAGCGTCTCGCCGCAGGCGATGGCCTTCGCGCCGGTGGTGTCAGTCGTGCCGGAGGCAGCCGCGGTGTTCGAAGGGCTGGGGGCGTCACTGGGGCGTGCCAGGGCGGCGATCCCGACGCTCGCGACGGCCACGCAGCCGGCCGCGGCCAGGGCCGTGCTGCGCCAGCGGCGGCGCGCGATTGCCTTGACCTCTCCAGTGAGGTTTGGGTTGGTGCTGCTGGAGGCCCGTGCTCCTGCGGTCTTGATCGAAGAACGGAGCTGGTCTTCCCACTGGCTGTTCATTGCTTGCTCTCCCACGGTGAGGTCTGAAGGGTCTTGAGGGCTCGTGCGTGGTGCGAACGCACGGTTGATTCCGGCATGCGGAGCGTCTTGGCGATCTCGGTGAAGCTCAGGTCGTCGAGGTAGCGCAAGGCCACTACCAAGCGCTGCTTGGGGGTGAGCTGCGACAAGAGCTCTGCGATACCTCCTGTCGAGGTGGCTCGCGAGGCTGTGTCCTCGACCAGCACGAAGACGTCGCTGATGGGGGACTCGCGGCGGCGGTGCTTGCGCCAGGCGCTGATGTGGGCGTTGGCGATCATCCTGCGTACGTAGCGCAGGGGATCGTGCGTTCGCGAGATCCAGACCCACCTGATGTAGGCGCGCACCAACGCCTCCTGCAGTGCGTCGTCGGCGTCGCTGGGGTTGCCACACACCACTAGGGCGAACCCGCGAAGCGAGGCGACGTGCTGGTCGACCCAAGTGTCGAACGATGAGGCGCTGCTCGTGGCTGATCGGGTAGGGCCGTCGGTCCGGTTGTCGTTGGCGCCGGTGCTCGGGTCAGGACCGAGGTCGTCGTCTTGTTGTTGATGCATCAGAGCCTCCACAGCCCATACACGTCGCGGCCGGTCTCGGGCGTTGCACCGTACGCGAGGTATTTTCTGGGTGGGCCGTGGAGGCTCTGGGGGTTGTGATGGTCAGAGCGGCTTAGGCCGCCCGCCAATGGTCAGTACAGGGCGCGCATCCCGAGGATGTCTCCCCGGCCGAGGTAGCGCCAGTCGGTCGCGCAGGGTTTCGAGGGGTTGGGGAACATCAGCTGGCTGTCGTCCGTGACGTGGGCGAGGCCGTACCAGTGGCCGAACTCGTGGGTCGCGACCCCTTCGAGGTCGAAGTCGCGATCCTGCTCGCAGTACGAAGCGTTGGGGTAGATGGTCCAACCCGCCGCGAAGGCGGGCCGGCTCCCGAAAGCCGCGAAGCTGCTGGCGATCTCCATGTCGACTTCGGCGGTCTGGTCGACACCGTCGCGGTAGTTCCGGCGCGCGCAGGTGGTCGCGAGCACGATGCTGTTTTGCTTCGACCCGCGCTGGCCGAACTGGACCTCGTTCAGGCCATCACGGGTGCTGTTGGCCATACATACCGAATTGCCCGCGGAGTCGAAGCTGATCGGCGCCACGACGTTGGTGTCGCCGAGGTAAGTGCCGCTGATGGTGGTTGCGTCCCCAAAGCCGCAGCTATTCTCCTGGTGCACGACGTTGCCCAAGGCCGTCCTGATGGCAGTCACCGCCCCGGCCACGCTCACCTCCGCGGTCGGGATGGTTCCCTGGTTGATGCGCCACTCCGGAGAGGTGTCGCCCCACCGGGTCCCGGTGAGTGCGTGGGCACTGCTATTGCACTTGTTGCTCTCGATCGGCGGAGGTCGATTCGGGAACTCAATGTCCTGCGGGTCCAGCGATGCCTCCGAGTCCTCGCCGGAGGTTGACGGTGCAGACTCGTGGGTCATCTCGACCTCGACGGTTCCATCCGGTGTGACGCCAACGATGAGCCCGGTCTCGGTGCCGTTGCTCATCATGTCGGTCAGGGAGATCGCCTCTCCGACTTCGGGCACCACCACGGTCCCGGAGGTGGATACGACGGACATTCCCTCCAGGTCGCATCCGGTGGCTGAGGCCCCATCGGCCTCGGAGACCGTGAGAACCTGGTCGCTGGTGCTAGGGCACGTCTCAGTTGGCGAGCCGGAGCCCGATGCCGACCCAGTGGACACGAAGGTCACAGTGAGGACGGTGCAGAACGATGCCGCGATAGCGGCTCTCATGGTTCTCATGGGTAAGGAAGAACACTTGTGTCCGACAACCGCAGACGTAAGGGGGAAACCGGTAACTGGTCTAGACGCCCCAGCGGTCTGCGCTCCGCCCCGCTCCGCAGTCCACAGCCGAACGATGAGGCTCATTTAGCGTTCGACCTGATGTCGCTCGTCTGCACGTTCGAGGCAAGGCTCGAGTGATCGTCGCGCCCAGCTCGAGGTACGCACCCTCGCGGCAGAGCGGACAAGCGTCGCTCAGAGCCAGAGCCGGGCCCTGACACTCATCGGGTACGCCCGCGTCTCTACCCTCGATCAGGATGTCGCACTGCGGCATCGGGTTTCGCTCACTGACCGAGGCCATCGACACCACCAGCACGGTCGGCCGGACCCCGAGCCCTCGAGCCCCCGATAACCAAGGCGGCCCCTAGAGCAGCGCCGTGACGAGCTTGGCGACGGCCTGCTGCTCGACCCCGAACGGGTGGAAGGGGATCGTGCCGTCCGGGGCGAACTCCGCGCCGTTGACCCAGGGTGTCGCCGAGCAGATGTCGTGACCACGGCTCGGACCCTCCAGGTCGACGAAGTCGAGGTCGAGGCGCTCGGCCTGCCCGCGCAGCAGGTCGGACAGTCCGTGCGTCACCTCGTTGAGGAGGGCGAAGTCGCCCGTCGCGAGGGGAGCCCGGTCGGGGCACCCGCCCGAAGCCGGCAGCAGGTCGGGGTAGCCGACGACGACGACCTTCGCCGACGGGGCCGCCGCCGCGATGGCGTCGAAGAGGCCGTCGAGGTTGGCGTCGATCTTGGGCAGGGTCTTGTCGAGCTCGGCCCGGACGGTGTCGGAGCAGGGCGTGCCCTCGGGATCGGAGCCGGCCAGGCTCGTGCAGGTCTGGATGAGCTTGGTGAACAGGTCGAAGTCGTTGCCGCCCACCCCGATCGTCACCAGCTCGGCGTCGGGGGTGATCCGGGTGACCTGCTGGGCGAGCACCGTCGCGGTGGTCGCGCCGCTGCAGGTGACGTCGGTGACGGTGAGGTCGGCGGCGGACGCGACGAGCTGGGCGTAGTTGCCGCTGGAGCGGAAGCACCCCCCGGCGCCGGAGGTGGTGGGTACGCCGGGGGCGGCCGCGTAGGAGTCGCCGAGGGCGACGTACTGCGGGCCGACGGTGGGCGCCTCGGGCGTGGGGGAGCCCGACGGTGACGCGGACGCGGAGGCGGACGCCGAGGGGGAAGTCGACGCCGACGCCGAGGTCGGCTCGGCGGCGGGTGCGTCGGAGTCGGAGCAGGCGCTCACCAGCCCCAGGGTCAGCACCGCCAGGACGGCGACAGGTCCTCGCATCACCTGGCCGAGGCTACGGGGGAGCGCCCAGCGCGAGGGTGAGCGCGAGCACCACCTCGGGGTCGTCGAGCGTGTCGCCGTAGGCCTCGCGGACCTGGCCCATGCGGTAGCGCACGGTCTGGGGGTGCACGAACAGCGCCGCCGCCACGTCGTCGCGCCGCCCCTGGAGCAGCAGCCACAGGCGCAGGGTGTCGGCGAGCTTGTCGATCGTGCCGGGGCGCAGCGCCGCCAGGGGGGCCAGGGCCTGGGCCCGCAGGTCGGCCAGCGCCTCCGGGTCGGCGGTCAGCACCAGCCGGGTCAGGTGCTGCTCGGTGTCGTGGCCCAGGCCGAGCGCCCGGGCCCGCAGGACCCGCTCGTAGGACGCCCGCACCGACAGCCAGGGGCGGGCGGGGCCGGCGACGGCACCGCGCTCGGGTAGGGCGCGCAGCAGCCGGGCGCGGGCACGGCCGTGGACGTCGGGGACCAGGAGCAGGACCCCCTCGTCGAGGCCCGGGGGGTCGGCCGCCTGCAGGGTCGTGGGGGGTACGACGGCCAGCAGCGGCCTCACCTGCGACTCGGGCACCACGACGGCGGTGAGCGTGCGCGGCTCGGGCCAGTCGGCGCGGTCCACGGCGGCGCGGACCGTCTCCTCGGTGACGTCGCTGCGCGCGACCAGGTGGTGCGCGAGGCGCTCGAGGCGACGCTGGCGCACCCGGCCGGTGGTGGCCAGCTCGTCGGTGTGGCCGGCGACGCTCGCCGCGGACAGCTCGTCGATGTAGGCGAACACCAGGGCGGCGAACGAGGCGAGCGTCTCGGCATCGAGCCCGGCACGCACCGCGCCCTGCGCCATCCGCTGCCAGGACACGCGGGCCCCGATGCGGTAGGCCGACAGCAGCGCCTCGGTCGACCGACCGCCGCGCGCCTCGCCGCGCCCCAGCTGGTAGGCGCCGTCGACGGCCGGCGCGGTCGGCGTGCGTGGGTCGGTGCCGTGGCGGCTGCTGGCCAGCGAGAGGAAGCCGCCCAGCGCGACCTCGACCGCGCCGCGGATCCGAGCGCCCATCGGGCCGTTGAACGCATCGGTGTAGCTCGGGACCTCGTCGATGATGGCGGCGACGACCTCCTCGGCGACCGCCGGCAGTCCCTCGCGGATCTCGGCCGCCACCTGGCCGGGCAGGAGCAGCCCGGGATCGGTGGTCCGGCGCGGCCTGGGGGGCATTCTGTCTCCAGAGAACAAAAGAGGGTGGGATCTTCACGTCCCGTGGTCAGGATCTTAGCGCCGGGAGCCGACATACTGGAGCACATGACCTCGACCGCCCTGGACGCACCCCGTGAGTCCCGCGGCCTGCGCCAGCGCCTGCGTCGGCTCGCCGACGCCGCCGTCACCCCGCTCGACCTCGACGACGTCCTCGACGTCTTCCACCCGTTGCGCGCCGGCACCGAGCTGCGCGGGCGGATCGTCGAGGTCCGTCCCGAGACCGCCGACTCCGCCACCCTCGTCATCAAGCCCGGCCGCGACTGGTCCGGCCACGTGCCGGGGCAGTACCTCCGCGTCGGCGTCGACGTCGACGGGGTCCGCCTGTGGCGCACCTACTCGCTGACCCACGGTCCGCGTCGCGACGGGTGCATCTCGATCACCGTCAAGGCGATCCCCGACGGGCTCGTCTCCGGCTACCTCGTCCGCCGCGCCCGGGTCGGCGAGATGATCCAGATCGCCCAGGCCGACGGCGAGTTCGTGCTGCCCGACCCGCTGCCGGCCAAGCTGCTGCTGGTCACCGCCGGCTCCGGCATCACCCCGGTCATCGGCATGCTGCGCAACCTCTACTCCCGCGCGGTCGCCCCGGCCATCGACATCACCCTGGTCCACGTCAACGTGACCGAGGACAGCGCCATCTTCCGCGACGAGCTGCGCGCCCACGGCGAGGCCGGGCACCTGCGCCTGGTCGAGCGCTACGACGACCGCGACGGCATGCTCGACGTCGCCGAGCTCGAGACCCTGGTGCCCGACCTCGACGAGCGCCTGGCCTACGCCTGCGGCCCGGCCGGCCTGCTCGACGCCCTCGAGGCCCACCACGAGGCCCGCGGCCTCGACCTCACGACCGAGCGGTTCCGCCCGGTCGTGCTCGGTGAGACCGGCGAGGGCGGCACCGTGTCGTTCGCGTCCGGTCAGGTCGTCGACTCCGACGGCTCCACCCCGATCCTCGACGCCGGCGAGTCGGTCGGCGTCCTGATGCCGAGCGGCTGCCGCATCGGCGTCTGCTTCGGCTGTGTGCTGCCGCTCCAGGCCGGCGCCGTGCGCGACCTGCGCAACGGTGCCATCACCGTCGCCGTGCCCGGCGAGACCGGCCCCGAGGGCATCGCCATCCAGACCTGCATCAACGCCGCCGCCGGACCCTGCACGATCAAGGTCTGATCTCGACAAGCTCGATCACCGAAGATCTCGACAAGCTCGATCACCGAGATCTCGACAAGCTCGATCACCGAAAGGCATACCGATGACCGTCATCACCAAGCAGGACGTCAACCCGACCGCCCACCTCTCGGCCGAGGACGTCGAGATGATCGGCGTCGAGCTCGACGCGATCCGCCAGGACGTCCTCGACGCCCGGGGGGCCAAGGACGCGGCCTACATCCGCAAGGTCGTCGACGTGCAGCGCAAGCTCGAGCTCGGCTCGCGTGCGGTGCTCCTCGGCTCGGCCCTGCCGCCGCTGTGGGTGCTCGGCACCCTCGGCCTCTCCATCGCCAAGATCCTCGAGAACATGGAGATCGGCCACAACGTCATGCACGGCCAGTGGGACTGGATGCGCGACCCGAAGATCCACTCGACCACCTGGGAGTGGGACAACGCCTCCACCGCCGAGGGCTGGAAGCACTCCCACAACGAGATCCACCACACCTACACCAACATCGTGGGCAAGGACAACGACCTCGGCTACGGCATCATGCGCATCGACGAGGACCAGCGCTGGCACCCCTTCCACCTGGGCCAGCCGCTGTGGAACTTCATCAACGCCTGCTTCTTCGAGTACGGCATCGCGGCCTACGACCTCGAGCTCGGCAAGAACCTGTCGATGCCCAAGGAGAAGCGCAGCGAGCGCTTCAAGGCCGACCTCGCCAAGACCCTGAAGAAGATCCGCCAGCAGGCCACCAAGGACTACGTCGTCCACCCCGCGCTGGGCCTGCCGTTCGGCGCCACCCTGCCGATCCTCGGCGCCAACTTCACCGCCAACCTGGTGCGCAACCTGTGGTCGCACTCGGTGATCATGTGCGGTCACTTCCCCGAGGGCGTCGAGACCTTCGAGCGCAAGTCGATCCCCGCCGACGAGACCCGCGGCCAGTGGTACCTCCGCCAGATGCTCGGCTCGGCCAACATCTCCGGCTCCAAGGCCATGCACCTGATGACCGGCAACCTGTCGCACCAGATCGAGCACCACCTGTTCCCCGACCTGCCCTCGAGCCGCTACGCCGAGATCGCGCCCAAGGTCGAGGCGCTCTTCGACAAGTACGACCTCAATTACCACGAGGCGTCGCTGCCCAAGCAGGTCGCGAGCGCCTGGCACCGCGTCGTCCGGCTCTCGCTGCCCAACGGGTTCCTGGCCACCACGACGCCCAAGAACCTGCCGGCGCAGGCCAAGCTGCTCTGGGCGATGTCGACCAAGGGCCCCAAGATCCGGCGTGCTGCCCAGGCCCGCCTGGTCCAGCTCGAGAAGCGCCAGCGGACCGAGAAGAAGGCCGCCGCAGCGGCCTGACCCTCACACCAGCGCGGGGACAGCAGGCTCCTCTGCCCGCGCGACTGCGACGGCCCGGCGCAGCCGACGCTGCTGGCTCGCCATCACGACGACGGCGAGCACGGTGGCACCCACGGTGACGCCGAAGGCTGCCGTCGACCCGTGCGCGTCGGCGAGGCGACCGGCCAGCCCGGCGCCCAGGGCGTAGCCCACCCCGGTGGCGCTGGCGAGCAGGGTCATCGCGGTGCCGACCCTGCCGGGCGGGACCACCCGCTCGCCGAGCGAGAAGACGCCGATCATGAACGGCGCGACCGCGCAGCCGAGCACCAGCACGCACAGGGTCGCGCCGAGCAGCGAGTCGACCACCAGCAGCGGGAGCGACAGCACGAGCAGGGCGCAGGCCGCCACGAGCGAGCGACGCTCGTGGCCGACCCGCTCGGGGACGTACGCCGTGGCGATCCCGGCGACGGCGCTGCCGACCCCGAGCGTGGCGTGCACGAGCCCGGCCAGCCCGGGCGTCCCGGACTCCGTCGCCAGCACCGTGGCACCGGTCTGGGTGGCGCCGAACAGCGTGCCGATGGACAGCTGGGCCAGGGCCAGCACCCCGAACGCGACGGTGACCAGACGTCCGCCCGACGCGGCCGTGGGAGCTCCGGACACGAGGCGCGCCGAGGGGTCGAGCGCGAACGCCGTACCGAACACGGCGAGCAGGACGGCGGCCACGACGAGCGCCCCGCCGGGCGAGACCGCGACGGCGACGAGCCCGACCAGGGCCGGCCCGACGGCGAACGACGCCTCGTCGGCCGCCCCCTCGTAGGAGAACGCGGCATCGACCAGGCGTCGTTGGTGGGGCCCCTGGCCTGACGTGATCGGGCGCCAGCGCACCCGCGCGAGCGGGCCGACCTGCGGGAGCACCAGTCCGGTGACCGCGGCGGCGACGACGAGGGTGACGTCGGCGAGGCCAGCGTGTGCGCAGGCCACCAGGAGGCTCAGGCCGGTCGCGCCGGCCAGGGACTGCACGAGCACGACCGGACGCTGGCCGACCCGGTCGGACAGCGAGCCGGCGACCGGGGCGCCGACGGCGTTGGCGACGGCCAGGGCGCCGGCGGCCAGGCCGCCGAGGCCGTAGCTGCCGGTGGTGGTCGCGACCAGCAGCAGGGTCCCCAGCTGGCTCATGGCCAGGGGGAGCCGGCCGAGGAAGGCGACGGCGACGTAGGCCGGTCCGGCCAGGTGGAGGAGTCGGCGGTAGGAGGCGAGCGGGGTCACGGGTGGTGCCTTTCGAGCGCGTCGGGACGACGCGCCGAACCCACCTCCGAGACGCGTGAAACCCTCTGCGTCCCCGACGATACGTCAGCTGCCGAGCGCCGCCGAAACGACGTCGCGTGCCGACTCCTGCACCTCGGCGAGGTGGTCAGGGCCGCGGAACGACTCGGCGTAGATCTTGTAGACGTCCTCGGTGCCCGAGGGACGCGCGGCGAACCACGCCGACTCGGTCGTCACCTTGAGGCCGCCGATCCGGGCGCCGTTGCCCGGCGCCTCGGTGAGCCTGGCCGTGATCTCCTCACCGGCCAGCGTGGTCGCGGTGACGGCGTCGGGGCTGAGCGCGGCGAGGGCCGCCTTCTGCTCGCGGCTGGCGGGCGCGTCGATCCGGGCGTACGCCGGGGCGCCGTGGCGCGCGACCAGGTCGGCGTAGTGCTCGCTGGGGCTGCGGCCCGTCGTGGCGATGATCTCGGCGGCCAGCAGGCAGAGCACCAGGCCGTCCTTGTCGGTGGTCCAGGTCGTCCCGTCATGGCGCAGGAACGACGCCCCGGCGGACTCCTCGCCACCGAAGCCGAACGACCCGTCGACCAGTCCCGGCACGAACCACTTGAACCCGACCGGCACCTCGACCAGGGGCTTGCCGAGGTCGGCGGCGACCCGGTCGATCATCGACGACGACACCAGGGTCTTGCCGATCCGCGCCCCCGCGGGCCAGCCGGGACGGGCGCCCCCGAACAGGTAGCCGATCGCCACGGCCAGGAAGTGGTTGGGGTTCATCAGCCCGGCGTCGGGGGTGACGATGCCGTGCCGGTCGGCGTCGGCGTCGTTGCCGGTGGCGACGTCGAACTCGCCGCTGCGCGCCACCAGCGAGGCCATGGCGTCCGGCGACGAGCAGTCCATCCGGATCTTGCCGTCCCAGTCGAGGGTCATGAAGCGCCACGTCGCGTCGACGAGGGGGTTGACCACGGTCAGGTCGAGGCCGTGCCGCTCCGCGATCTCGCCCCAGTAGTGCACGGACGCCCCGCCCAGCGGGTCCGCCCCGATCCGCACGCCGGCCTCGCGGACCGCCGCCAGGTCGACCACCGAGGGGAGGTCGTCGACGTACGTGCCGAGGAAGTCGTAGGACCCGGCGGCGCGGCGGGCCCGGTCGAAGGGCACCCGGCGGACGCCGTCGAGCCCGGCGCGGATCAGCTCGTTGGCCCGGTCGGCGATCACCGCGGTGGCGTCGGTGTCGGCCGGCCCGCCGTGGGGCGGGTTGTACTTGAAGCCCCCGTCGTACGGCGGGTTGTGCGACGGCGTCACGACGATGCCGTCGGCCAGGCCCGAGGTCCTGCCCGCGTTGGCCCGCAGGATCGCGTGGGACACCGCCGGCGTCGGCGTGTAGGCGTCGCGCGAGTCGACCAGCACGGTCACGTCGTTGGCGGCGAGGACCTCGAGCGCGGTGGCCCACGCCGGCTCGGACAGGCCGTGGGTGTCGCGGCCGATGAACAGCGGGCCGTCGTAGCCCTGCTGACGGCGGTAGTCGCAGATCGCCTGCGTGGTGGCCAGGATGTGGGTCTCGTTGAACGACGTCTTCAGCGAGGACCCGCGGTGCCCGCTGGTCCCGAACGCGACCTGCTGGTCGACGTCCTCGGGATCGGGCACGCCGGTGTAGTAGGCCGTCACGAGGTGGGCGACGTCGACGAGGTCGGAGGGGGCGGCGAGCTGTCCAGCGCGGGGGTCGGCCATGGCGACATCCTGCACCTCTCGGCGCCGGATCAGGCAGGAGGCGCGGGCCGGCGGACGAGGTAGTGCGTCCCGAACCGCACCTCGTAGCCCAGCTCGGCGTTGATCCGCCGGATCCCGGCGTTGCCGGCCTCGTTCTCGGTCACGCACACGCGCCCACCGAGGCGGGCGCCGTCGAGGTGGGCCTGCTCCTTGACCAGCCGCGCGAGCCCGTGGCCCCGCCGGGCCGGGTCGACGCCGGTGTAGGCGATGAACAGGGTGCCGTCGGGGGTGACGTCGCCGACGGTGATCGCCGCGGGGGAGCCGTCGACGCGGGCCAGCACCGCGACCGGGTCGCCGGTGTGGGCCAGCGCACGCAGCGAGTCGACGGTGGCGACCTGTCCGGCGGCCGCCTCGGGGTTGGTCTGGCTGGCCAGGAGCATCGCCTCGACGGCGTCGGCGTCGTCACCCGCGAAACGCAGGTCGGGCACGCTCTCGAGCGTCACGCCCGCACCCGGGGCCGGCGTGGGCAGGTCGGCGAGCACCTTCTGCGAGCAGATCGAGGTGCGCTGGACGGCGTACCCCCAGTGCTCGGCCACGGCCAGCGAGCCGGGCTCGTCGTCGTGGACGCTGGACCGCAGCTCGGTCGTGTCGGCGGGGACCCGGGCGAGCAGGGCCTCGTGCAGGGCGCTGCCCACCCCCTGCCCCTCGTGCTCCGTGAGCACGCTGACCGCCACCAGCCGGGTGCCGTCGGGCAGGAGCGCGGCCCGCGAGAGCCGGCCGTGGCCCAGCAGGGCGCCGTCGTCGTCGCGGGCCACCAGGGCCACCAGGTCCGAGAAGACCTCCGGGTGGTCGTAGGTCCACGACGCGGCGTCGGCCGTCAGGTGCGGGCTGCGCCGCAACGACGCTGCGATGACCTCGGGGTGGCCGCCCGGTCCGATCTCCTCGATGCGCACCCGCCGAGTCTGGCCCACGCCGTACGTCGATCCGGCGGCGGCCTCGACGCCAGCCGACGACGACCGGTGCGACGAAGAAAATGATGGGGTCCGCCTCTATCACGAAAGGCAAGAGCGGTGCTAATTTGCTGACAATCTAGGCAAGGGAGTACTTGACATGGCTTTCTCCGGACTTCGGCTGGACGATCTGTCCGAGCCTGTGACACCGCCTGCCGCCAACGTCGACGTGGTCGAACCCAACATCACCCTGGTCATCGCCACCGTGGTCCTGGTGATCGCGCTGTGAGCGCCACCGACGACCTGTTCACCGAGGAGGCGCAGACCGAGCTGCGGCGCATCCTCGCCGAGGAGCCGACCGCACTGGCGACCTTCCACAGCTTCCTCGCTGCGCGCGAGTCGCTCATCGAGATGGTCGCGAGCCGCGCCGGCGGCCAGCTGGTCCAGTCCACCGCCGACGGCGGCAACAGCCTCGTCGACGAGGTGGTCGCTCGGGCAGGCGACCTGGGGGTCGCGCTCGAGTCGGAGCACATCGGGGAGTTCCTCACGTCCGGCGGTCACCAGCTCTCGACGCTCGCCGCCCCTTCGTGAACCGAGGTCCCCTCGACGCCGACAGCTACCGCGAGCGAGTTCAGGGCATCCCCGCGCTGAACGAGTTCTGCGGCACGGTCGCAGCGACGCTGGCCGAGCGGCCCGACGGCATCTGGGCGCTCGAACCCGGCTTCCGCAGCCTGCTGTCGTCCGGCTTCGTGACGGAGCTGGTCGCCGACGAGCTGCGCAAGGTCGCAGCCGACGCTGCGCACGTCCCTGCCGGGGGCGGTTCCGAGGCGGACCTGGCCCTCGTGGTCGATCCGGTCTTCGTGTTGTCGCTGCGCCTGCTTCGTCCGGAGCAGAACTACTCCGACAAGCTCTACAGCGCGTCCCAGCACGGACTCCTGGGAGTGATCGCGGTGCCCGGAGCAGAGGCAGGCGTCCCGGTGAGCCTGTTCGAGCAACCCGACCCCGAGCCCTACGACGAGGTCGATCGCGACAAGGTGCTCCGACCGCGAGGCACTCGGGTCATCCAGCCGCTCGACGTCATGAGGGTGCGGGCCGGGTACGACGTGTTCGCCATCCAGCCTGTCTCCGCACCGGTCCTCCTGATCTCGCTCGGCACGAAGAACGTCAGCTCGCTGAGGATCGAGTACGACCCCGAGACGCTACGCCCCAGCCGGGCGATCGCTGCCTCGGTGGAGTCGTCCCGCCTCGAGTTCACCGCACGGATGCTGTCGGAGATCGGCAACGACCAGAGCGCCGAGAGCCTGGCCGTCCTCACCTCGCACTCGGACCACTTCGTGCGATGGTCCGCCATCCGCGCCATGGTCCGGTTGGACGCTGTCTACGGTCGCTCCTTCGTCGAACGCGCCACTGCCGATCCGCACCCCCACGTCCGAGATGCGGCAGTCAGGGCACTGCCGGTGGTCGAGGCCTACCTCGACGAGCTGTCCGTCCAAGCGAGGAGCTGATCCCGTGGCCTACACCCTGGATGCTGACGTCAGTGGCAGCATCGACATCGACGAGTACATCGACTTCGTGACACGGACCGTCGACCTCAACGACGAGGACAGCATCCTCGAGTCGGCCAGCATGTTGAAGGCGTTGAGCAACAACTCCGAGTTCATCGCCACGAGGTTCAACGACGAGCTGCTGGCCTGGAGCGAGTTCCAGACCGGCAACGGATACTCGTCGCAGACGCTGATGCTCGGGCAGGGCGAGAAGTTCGCGGTGCGGGCGAACATGTGGGTGCCCACGGGCGCCGACCGCGACATCTGGGACTGGGAGTCGCACCTCTACGCCTACTCGCGGCCTCACGACCACAACTTCTCGTTCATGACCGTCGGCTACTTCGGCCCGGGCTACGAGACCTCGATCTACGAGTACGACCCGCGCGCGGTGGTCGGCACCGCAGGCGAGACCGTCGACCTGGAGTTCCTGGAGGACACGTCACTTCCCGCCGGCAAGGTGATGTTCTACCGCGCGTCGCGCGACATCCACGTCCAGGCGCCGCCGCCGGCCTTCTCCATGTCGATCAACCTGATGATCGTGTCCGCTGACTTCGGATCGCGAGATCAGTACTGGTTCGACCTGGAGTCCCAGAAGGTCACCGGCCACGTCCAGACCCCGGCGGCCAGCCAGATGCTCATGTGCCACCTGGCACGCTGGTTCGCCTCGGACTCGACCATGGACACCCTCGACCACCTCACCGAGCGGGCGATCAACCCCCGGGTTCGGCTCGCTGCGCTCGACTCACTCGCTGCCATGCAACCAGGAGAGCGGGAGACGCTCGTGCGGCGTGCGGCCGACGACCCCAGCCCCCTGGTGCAGGACTTCGCGAACGGGACGCCGTCGGACGGGCCGACCTGAGACACCGCGCTCCTTCGACACCGGAGCCTCCGCCGGCGACCGTCAGAGCGCCGGTGAGCGTGTCATCGCCAACCCAGCTCGGGCGCGACGTGCTCGAGGAGCGACTCCAGCAGGTGGGCGTTGTAGTCGACGCCCAGCTGGTTGGGGACCGTCAGCAGCACCGTGTCGGCCGCGGCGATGGCCTCGTCCTCGGCGAGGGCCTTGGCCAGCCGGTCCGGCTCGCCGGCGTAGGTCTTGCCGAAGCGGGCGATGCCGCCGTCGATCATGCCGACCTGGTCCTGGCCCCGCGACTCGCCACCGAAGTAGGCGCGGTCGAGGTCGGAGACGATCGGGAAGATGCTGCGGCTCACCGAGACCCGCGGCTCCCAGGCGTGGCCCGCGGCCGCCCAGGCGCTGCGGAAGCGCTCGATCTGCTCGGCCTGGAGCTGGTGGAACGGGACGCCGGTGTCCTCGCTCAGCAGCGTCGAGCTCATCAGGTTCATGCCCTGGGCGGCGGTCCACTCGGCGGTGGCCCGGGTGCCGGCGCCCCACCAGATGCGCTCGCGCAGTCCGGGGGCGTGGGGCTCGAGACGCAGCAGTCCCGGCGGGTTGGGGAACATCGGGCGCGGGTTGGGCTCGGCGAAGCCGTCGCCCTTCAGCGCCTCGAGGAAGTCGGCCGTATGACGCCGCGCCAGGTCGGCGTGGTCCTCCCCCTCGGCGGGCTCGTAGCCGAAGTACCGGTAGCCGTCGATGACCTGCTCCGGTGACCCGCGGCTGATGCCGAGCTGCAGTCGGCCGGCCGAGATCAGGTCGGCCGCGCCGGCCGTCTCGGCCATGTAGAGCGGGTTCTCGTAGCGCATGTCGATCACGCCGGTGCCGATCTCGATCCGGCTGGTGCGCGCCGCGATCGCCGACAGCAGCGGGAACGGCGACGCGAGCTGCCGCGCGAAGTGGTGCACGCGGTAGTAGGCGCCGTCGACGCCGAGCTCCTCGGCCGCGACGGCCAGGTCGATCGACTGCAGCAGTGCGTCGGACGCGCTGCGCACCTGCGACTGGGGCGAGGGCGTCCAGTGGCCGAAGTTCAGGAACCCGATGTTCTTCTTCATGATGGGTCCAACACTAGTTGAAGCGTCAATCTTCCCAGGTCCCGCGGGTGGGACAGGATCAGGCCTCCCCGCAGAAGCGGTCGATGGTCCGCTGCGCGTCGCCGGGCAGCGTGGCCGGGTCGTCGAGGAAGCGACGCGACTGGCAGATCCTGATCAGGGCGTCCCAGAGCCACTGCCACGTCTCGCGGCTCGCCCTGAGCGCCTCGACCTGGGTCGGGGTCAGGGGGAACCGGTAGCGGGCGTCCCAGTGGCCCTGCGGGACGGTCAGGTCGAGCAGGTGCTGCTGTCCACGGCGGACCACCCTGGGGGGCCAGCTACCGTCGGTGACCTCGTGGCCGAGCCAGACCAGCTCCTCCTCCACCGGCAGGACGAGGGTGACGGCCTTCGGGTGGCTGCCGGCGACCAGGCCCCCGTGCAGGCTCATCGAGACCACGACCCCGTCGAGCACCCGCAGGTGGGTGGGGTAGTAGTTGGCCGCCGGGACGCGGGTGAACTCCCACCGCACCGACCGGGCGATGTCGGGGTCGTAGTCGTGGCGGGTCCGGCTGAGGTAGTCGCCGACCTCGTAGACACCGCCGAGCGCCTTCATCACGGCCGCGACGGCGGGGTGGGACGTGGGCTTGCCCAGGGCCTCCTCGAAGACCTCCAGGGGCGCGGGTGGCGGCGGTCCAGGAGTGGTCACGGGTAGACGATCCCCGCGATCTGCTCGCTGCGCACCCAGAGCCTCTCGGCGGCTGCCCGGTCACGCGAGGCCCGACTGCCGGTGGTGACCCGGGGCGTGCCGCCGAACTCGCCCGGGCCGCTCGGGCCGACGTACGACGAGCCCGGGAGGTCGGCAGTGGCGGCCATCAGGCTCGGCCAGGCCCCGGCGGCGGCGGGCTGCGAGACGGCGCGGATGGCGGCGTCGAGGACCGAGGCGATGCCACCGGAGGAGCGGCCGTACTGCCCGTTGGCGGCGAGGTGGGTGCCGGCGAAGCCGGGGTGTGCGGCGAGCGCCCGGACCGGGACACCGCCCTCGCGGCAGCGACGGTCGAGCTCGGCGGTGAACAGCAGGTTGGCGAGCTTGGACTGCCCGTAGACGTGCCACTTCCGGTAGATCCCACGTGTCCGTCGGCTCGGGTCGCCGACCGCGCCGGCCATCCGGTGGAAGATCGACGACACGGTGACCACCGTGGCCGCCTCGCTCGCGACGAGCTGCGGCAGCAGCAGGCCGGTCAGCAGGAAGGGGCCGAGGTGGTTGGTGGCGAGCTGGAGGTCGAGGTCGTCCGCCGTACGGCGCCGCTTGGTGCCCATCACCCCCGCGTTGTTGACGAGGACGTCGATCGGCCCGAGCCGCGCGGCCGCGGCGCCGGCGGATCGCACCGAGGTGAGGTCGGACAGGTCGACGACGAGCCGCTCCAAGGCCGCGTCCGGCACCTCGGCGGTGATCGCCGCCGCCGTCTCGTCGAGCCTGGCCGGGGTGCGACCGGCGAGCACGACCCGGGCGCCGCGCCGGGCAAGCTCGAGGGCGGTGTGGTGCCCGAGCCCGCCGACCGACGGCCCGGTCACGACGACCGTGCGGCCGGTCTGGTCGGGGATGTCGGCGAGGGTCCAGGCGTCGACGGCGGCGCTCACGGCGTCGTCGCCATCGTCGCGACGATACGGGCGCCGAGCTCGTGGTCGCCCTCGATCGTGACGGCGTCGGCAGCCGCCGCGCGGCGACCGCCCGCCAGCAGGACGAACGTCTCGCGGTCGGTGCGCAGGGTGACCGTGGGGTCGCCCGGCACCACCGGCAGCCGCTCGCCCCGGCGGGCGTCGGTGACGGCGTAGGCGACCGTGGGGCTGCCGACGACGTCGAGCACGGCCGTGGTCCCCGGCTCCGCGCCGGCCTTCTTGGCCACGACGAACCCGAACGACTCGGTGAGGTAGTCGGCGGTGTGCTGGGCCGCGCGGGTGTCGAGGCCGCCGGGGAGGCCGACGGCGCGGCGTACGTCCTGCTCGTGCATCCACACGTCGAGCGGGCGGTTGCGCAGCAGCACCTCCCAGGTCCACGGCACGCCGCCGAAGATCACCGGGGGCTGGGCGGACGCGTCGGTGGGCGGGTCGGCGAGGAGCTGCTGGTGGCGGCGCCCGGTGACCTCGCGGATCTCGGCGACGATCTCGGCGGGGGAGCGGTCGCGCCGGTTGACGACCCCGATCTCGGTGTAGAGGCCCATGAGGCCGGTGACGTGCGCCGGCTCGCCGATCTCCGCGGTCTCCTCGGGGTGGCCCGCCAGCACGCTCTCGAGGTGGGCGGTGTGGGCTGCGCAGGCGCGCACGTCCCAGCCGGCGAGGTCGGTCGGGGTCGACCACTGCTCGTCGGGCACCTGGTCGAGGAGTGCGGCGAGGTCCTGGACGGCCTGCCACCAGGTCTCGACGTAGCCGGCCAGGCGGGGGGCGTCCTCGGGATCGCTCATGGCGGTGACTGTAGGGCGAGCGCTACTCGTAGAGCGAGGTGTCGTAGACCTGGATCTCGTCGTAGTCGGTGAGCTTGTCGCTGAAGCCGGTGCAGTCGAGGACCGCGGTGCGCCCGTAGGCGATGCTGCCCCCGCCGGAGCAGCTGACCGAGGTGAGCCGGGCGTCGTCCTGGTAGAAGTCGATGTGGATGAAGAGCGACTCGGCGTCCTCGTCGTCGCGGTCGTTGGTGACGCGCAGCCCCTCGATCTCGATCGACCCGCTCTCGTCGGTGCTGACGCTCCAGCCCTTCTCGTAGTCGAAGCCGCGGATCGAGAACGCCTCGCCCTCGGTCACCGTGATCGGGTCGTCCTCCGAGCCCCGGTAGTCGTCGTCGAACGCGTCCTCGGCGTTGCTGATCGCCCAGGCGAGGAACGCGACGATGCCGCCGCAGAACAGCAGCACGACCGCGCCCACGATCAGCAGCACGTTGCGGGTGGTGTTGTTCTTGGGCGGCGGCGGGAACTGCGCGTAGGGGTTGGGATAGGCGCCCTGCGAGTACGGCGTGTAGGGCTGCTGGCCGGGGGGCTGCCAGGGCTTGCCGGGCTGCTGGGGGTCAGGGGGGCCGTACGGCGGCTGCTGCGACATGGCCGCATCCTGTCCCACGAGCGGCGTGTCCAACCACCTCGCCCGGTTCAACCGCCGAGGGCCAGCCCCACGGCGATGGCCAGCATCGTCAGGCCGATCAGCACGTCGAGGACCTGCCAGGCGCGCTGGGTCGACAGGGCCCGGTGGGCCAGCCGGGCGCCGTACCCGAGACCGGTGAACCAGAGCACGCTGGCCGCGCCCGCGCCGGCCGCGAACCACCAGCGGTCGCCGTCGCCGTGAGTGTTGGCGACCGAGCCCAGCAGCAGGACGGTGTCGAGGTAGACGTGGGGGTTGAGCCAGGTGAGCGCGACGGCGGTGCGTACGGCGCGCCCGAGGGTCGCGTCGTCGCCGGTCGCGGCCTGCAGCGAGCCGCCCCGGCGGGCCCGGAGCAGCGAGCTGACGCCGTACCACGTGAGGAAGGCGACGCCGGCCCAGCGCACGACGTCGATCACCCAGCCGGCCTGCTCGATGACCGTGCCGATGCCCGCCACCCCGGCGACGATCAGCACCAGGTCGCTGACCGCGCACACCGCGACGACCGGGCCGACGTGGCGCCGGGCCAGCCCCTGGCGCAGCACGAAGGCGTTCTGCGCGCCGATCGCGATGATCAGGGTGAGACCGGTCAGGAGGCCGGCGACGGTGGAGGTGAGCACGTGCTCACGCTAGGTCTGCGCCATGGTGAAGGCCAGCGAAACAATCTGCACAGCCTTTAGCATCGCTACATGCAGCCGGACCAGCTCGCCGCCCTGGCGGCCATCGTCGAGCACGGCACCTTCGAGGCCGCCGCCCGCAGCCTGCACGTCACGACGAGCGCGGTGAGCCAGCGCATCCGCGCTCTCGAGGCGTCCGCCGGCCAGGTCCTCGTGCGTCGTACGACGCCCTGCACCGTCACGCCGGCGGGCGAGGCCCTGGTGCGGATGGCGCGGCAGTGGGCGCTGCTCCTCGACGAGGCCCGCTCCGTGGCCGACGCGGGGCCGGTCGTCGTCGACCTGCCGGTCGCGGTCAACGCCGACTCGCTGGCCACCTGGTTCCGCGGGGTGGTGGGCGAGGTGGCCTCGTGGGAGGGCGTGCGGCTGCGGCTGCACGTGGAGGACCAGGGCTGGTCGGCCGACCTGCTGCGCCGCGGCGAGGTGCTGGCCGCGGTGACCTCGGACCCGACCGCCGTGCAGGGCTGCACGGTCGAGCCGCTCGGCTCGATGCGCTACCGGCCTGCGGCGACGCCGGCCTTCGCCGAGCGGTGGCGGGCCGGGCGAGGCTACGACTGGGCACGGATGCCGCTGGTGGTCTTCAACGAGAAGGACGCCCTCCAGCACGACCTCCTCACCGCCCGCGGCCTCGGCCCGCCGCCCGTGGTGCACCGGGTGCCGACCTCCCACGACTTCCACGAGGCCGTGCGCCACGGGCTCGGCTGGGGCCTGCTCCCCGCCGCCCAGCTCGACCCCGACCTCGCCTCGGGCGCGCTGGTCGCCCTGTCCGCGCGCGACCACGTCGACGTACCGCTCTTCTGGCAGCGGTGGCGGCTCGAGTCGGAGTCATTGACCCGGTTGAGCGACGTGGTGCGAGACGCGTTCGATGGTCGGCCACATCGGCGCCAGGCCGACCCGTCGCCCATGGGCGACGGGTCACCACGAAAAACACGCTGACCCGTCGCCCATGGGCGACGGGTCAGCGTGGTGTCAGGCTGAACGGGTCAGAACGCGGCCTCGTCGAGGTCCATGAGGGAGTTGTCGACGGCCTCGGCGATCGCGCGCTCGGCGCTGATCTTGGGCAGGTTGTACTGGGCGAAGAACTGCGCGGCAGCGACCTTGCCCTCGTAGAACGCCTTGTCCTTGGCCGAGACCTCGCCACCGAGCTTGCCCAGTGCCACGTCGGCGCCGCGCAGCAGCAGCCACGCGCAGACGACGTCGCCGAGGACCATCAGCAGGCGGGTGGTGTTGAGGCCGACCTTGTAGATGTTGCGGATCTCGTCCTGGGCCGACATCAGCTCGTTGATCATGTGGCCGACGATGGCGTTGGCGTCGTCAAGGGCCGTGGCGAGCAGAGCACGCTCGTTCTTGAGGCGGCCGTTGCCGCCCTCGGCGTCGAGGAACGACTGGATCTCGGCCGCGATGGTGCCGAGCGCCTTGCCCTGGTCCTTGACGATCTTGCGGAAGAAGAAGTCCTGGCCCTGGATCGCCGTGGTGCCCTCGTAGAGGGTGTCGATCTTGGCGTCGCGGACGTACTGCTCGACGGGGTACTCCTGCAGGAAGCCGGAGCCGCCGTAGGTCTGCAGCGACTCGGTGCCGAGCAGCACCCACGAGCGCTCCGAGCCGTAGCCCTTGACGATCGGGAGCAGCAGGTCGTTGACGGCGTTGAAGAGCGTGGCGTCGTCGGACTGGCCCTCGCCGGCGTGCTCGGCGAGCTGGATCTTGTCCTGCCACGACGCGGTGTAGAGCACCAGCGAGCGCATCGCCTCGGCGAAGGACTTCTGGACCATCAGCGAGCGGCGTACGTCGGGGTGGTGGGTGATCGTGACGCGCGGCGCGGTCTTGTCGCCGGACTGCGTCAGGTCGGCACCCTGCACCCGCTCCTTGGCGTAGTCGAGGGCGTTGAGGTAGCCGGTCGACAGGGTCGCGATGGCCTTGGTGCCGACCATCATCCGGGCGTTCTCGATGACCTGGAACATCTGGGCGATGCCGTTGTGCACCTCGCCGAGCAGCCAGCCCCGAGCCGGTGCGCCGTCGCCGACCGACGGGTCGCCGAAGGTGACCTCGCAGGTGTTGGAGACCTTGATGCCCATCTTGTGCTCGACGTTGGTGACGTAGACGCCGTTGCGCTCGCCGGTCAGCTCGCCGGTCTCGTGGTCGAAGTGGTGGTGGGGCACCAGGAAGAGCGAGAGGCCCTTGGTGCCGGGCCCGCCGACGCCCTCGACGCCCACGGGGCGGGCGAGCACGAGGTGCATGATGTTCTCGCTCATGTCGTGCTCGGCCGAGGTGATGAAGCGCTTGACGCCCTCGATGTTCCACGAGCCGTCGTCGTTGGCGGTGGCCTTGGCGCGACCGGCGCCGACGTCGGAGCCGGCGTCGGGCTCGGTCAGGACCATCGTGCAGCCCCACTGGCGCTCGACCATCAGCTGGGCGATGCGCTTGTCGCGGTCGTTGCCGTTGCGGTGCACGACCTGGGCGAAGGCCGGGCCCGCGGCGTACATCCAGATGGGGGCGTTGGCGCCCAGCACCATCTCGGCGGTCGCCCAGATCAGCGACGAGGGGGCGGGGGTGCCGCCCAGGTCCTCGTTGATCTGCAGGCGCCAGAACTCGGCGTCCATCCAGGCCTGGTAGCTCTTCTTGAACGACTCGGGCAGCGGCGCGGTGTGGGTGGCCGGGTCGAAGACCGGGGGGTTGCGGTCGCTGTCCTCGTAGGACGCCGCGAGGTCCTCGCGGGACAGCCGCTCGACCTCGGCCAGGATGCTGCGCGCCGAGTCGGCGTCGATGTCGGTGAACGGGCCGGTCCCGAGGATCTCGTCGCGCCCGAGCACCTCGAAGAGGTTGAACTCGATGTCGCGCAGGTTGCTCTTGTAGTGACTCACGGCGGTCCTTCATCTGGTCGTGGGGTCCGGCATTGCTACCGGCCGGTAACTTAATGATAGGTACGCCGACTCAGGCGCGCAAGAACCCGCCGCCGTTCGTGACCGGAGTCTCCCCAGGTCAGAGCGGTAGATCGGCCGAGACGACAGTCATCACCAGGCGGTGCCTGCCCGACGGTGATCGGGTCTCCGTCGGAACGCCCGGCGCCCGGGCCACAGCCCGAGCCGACCGAAAGCCGCCCGGCGACACGTCGACTCAGTGCGGCTGCCAGGCGTCCTCGTCGGCGGTCCGCGAGGTGACGGCCTTGGGGAGCTTGCCGTCGGCGAGCTGTTGGATCGAGACGGCCTCGAAGACGTCGCGCAGGGAGCGGCGGGCGGCGATCCAGACGTGCTGGAGCACGTCGGCCTGCTCGTTGTAGGTGACGGACTCGGGGCGCAGGCCGTAGACGGAGACCAGGGGGCCGTCGACGGCGCGGATCACGTCGGCGACGGACACCTCGGCGGCGGGGCGGCCCATCCTCCAGCCACCGGACTGGCCGCGCTGGGACATCACGATGCCGCCGCGGCGCAGGTCGGCGAGGATCGCCTGGAGGAACCCGTGGGGGATGTCCTGCAGTCGGCCGAGCTCCTCGGCACTGACCGCCTTGGCGTCCACGCGGCCGGCCATCTCGATGAGTGCCCGCAGTGCGTAGTCGGACTTGGCGGAAACGCGCATGGGGCCAGTGTGTCAGATATCTCGGGTCGGAAACTGCACCATCAGACCGACTCGACGGCCGTCCCGGAGACGGTCGAGGACGCCGACATCCACGTCGACCGGGCCCCCGAGGGCCACCAGGACGGGCCCGTGCGCGGACGCGCGGAGCGGAGCTTCCCGTGTGGGTCAGTCGAGCTCGGACAGGCGCCGCTTGAGCTTGCGGCGCTTGCGCTCGGCCCTGGCGAGGCGGTGCTCGAGGTCGGTGGTGCGGTGTCGCAGGCGGCTCAGCTCGTCGTGAGCCTCGGCCAGGGCGGCCGCGACCGCAGCGAGGGAGTCGTCGGGGGCAGGACCGGTCAGGACGTCGGGGTCGCCGACGACGTCGTACGACGACGCGCCGAGGACCGCGCGCCAGGCGGCGGCGGTCTCGGGGTCGACGAGGGTGGGGGCTCCGGGGGTCGGCGCGGCCACCCGCAGCGAGGCGGTGCCGAAGCCGGCGACGCGCCCGAGGGCCTTCCAGGTGGCCTCCGGGTCGCCGAGCAGCACGTGGACCCGGTCGGCTGCACCGACGGCACCGGCCCAGCGGGGCAGCACCTCGGCCAGGTCGCGGCCCGAGCCGCCGGCCGGGCTGCCGGGTCGGGGGGCGCGCGCGGTGACGACGGCGTGGACGTCGAAGCCGTCAAGGGCCTCCACGACGCGGCGGGCGCGGTCGGGCTCGGCCCGCGCCAGCAGCGACTGGCTGATCACGATGGTGTCGCGGCCCTTGCGGGCGCGGGCGACGAGATCGGTCCAGGCGCCGTCGACCTCGTCGCGCTGGTAGCCCCAGTCGCCGTGCAGGTCGAGGACGTCGAGCACGGCCCGGAACGTGGCGGGGGCGTCGGCGGGGCGGCGTACGTGCAGGTCGAGGAGCGCGTGCTCGTGGGCGGCCAGGGCGTCGTCGAGGACCGAGCCCGAGCCGTCGTCGAGCCCGACATGGAGATACGCGCGCCGCTGCTTGCCCACCTCGCCAGGATGACACCCGCGCATGAGCGTGGGATGAACGCAGCCTCAGGCTGTGGTGAACGAGGCCATCGTTCGTTCGGGCTCCCAGAACGCCCTCATCGACAGCACCAGCCCGTCGTCGTCGACGACGTAGACCATGACCAGGTCGGTGACGGTGGAGGAGCCGTCGGCGAACGCCGTCCGGATGCTGCCGACGTTGGCGCAGGTGTTGCTGCCGGGGTTGGCCAGCGACTCGGTGATCGTGAACTCGAAGGTCGCGATCGGGGCGATGGCCTTCTCCCAGAACGCGGAGATGCCCGCGTGGCCGCGGTGGCCCGCGCCCTCGGGGTCGAACATCGACGGGCCGACCGGGTCCTCCAGCACCGCCTGGTCGGAGTAGATCGTCAGCCACTCGGCCAGGTCGCCCTTGGCCACCGCCGAGTAGGACCGCTGGCTCGCCCGTCGCGCCGGGTGGTCGTCGTCGGCGGCGAGCCAGGTGATGGCGTCGGAGGTGATCACGCCGTCATCGTACGACGAGAACTGCAACGTGTTCTAGTTCAGTCACGGCACGACGCCCGGGGGCCGGCGCGAGCCGGCCCCCGGGCGTCGGGCGTCGTGTGGGAGGGATCAGCGGACGACGACCGGCAGGAGCGTCGTACCTCCGACGACGCTGTCCAGCGGGCGGGTGGTCTGGGTGCGGACGAACGAGACCCCGCGCGAGCGGCGGTAGTCCCCGTCGTCACCCCACCAGCCGAGGTCGAGCTTGTCGGGCGTGCCGACCTGGACCCGGATCCGGTCGTGCCGGAGCTGGTGGGACAGGCCGGAGCGGACCGCGGCCACGCTGGCCTCGTCGGTGCCCTCGCCCTCCTCGTCGAAGAAGAACTCGTCGTCGCCCTGGTCGCCGCCCTGGGCGACCAGGAAGATCTGGCCCTTGGCCTTGCTGGGCAGGATGACGCGCGACAGCGTCACGGTCTTCTTGCCGGCCGTGCCGCCGAGGACGACCCGGAGCTGGACCGGCTTGCCGGCCCTGCCGACGATGGGCGAACGCTCCGAGACGCGCACCCACGGGCCACCGGCACCGCCGCGGCGCTGCTCGATGCCGACCAGCGTGTGGCGCGCGAGGCTGTCGGTGACGCCGGCCTTGGCCGTGACGGTCTTGACGGAGACGCCGTCGATGGCGTTGAGCTCGTCGACCAGGATGGCGACGCTGTAGGACGGCTCGGACAGGTCGGTGCTGGTCCACCGGTCGGTGTAGGTCAGCGAGAACGGCTTGCCGTTGTCGGTGCCGGTGATCGCCCAGGTGAGCAGCTGCGTGCCGCTGGAGGGGCCGTCGACGACGCGGTCCTGGTTGGCGACGAGCTGGTAGAAGGTCGCCTCGCCGGCGTACGCCGGGACCGAGACCGCGGTCGTGCCGGTACGGGACCGGGCGCCGTAGGTGACCTGAGAGCTGATGTCGGTGGTGTCCGGGAGTGCGCCGAACGTGCCCGTGATGCCGGTGGTGCGGTCGTCGGTGATGGTGCCGACGGGCGGGGCGAGGTTGGCGACCTTGAACGGCGCGCCGAGGGAGTCGGGCTGGATGTAGACGGCGTCGGCCGGGTGCAGCGCCTCCGTGGTCGCGCCGAGGAGCGCGAGGGGGTGGCCGAAGCCGACGACGGTGTCGCCGCAGACCGAGGTCGCGGTGCCGACCCCGGCCATGGCGACGTCGCCGTAGGCCACGGAGCTGGCCAGGTTGCCGCCGGCGACGATGGTCTCGGGGCCGGCGGCCTTGTCACCGGACGTCTTGCCGAGGACGTAGGTGGACTTGGTGATGAAGTCCGGCCCCTTGGCCTGCAGCTGCGCCAGGCGGCGCGCGGACAGTCCGCTGACGCCCATCGGCGTCGGGAGCTCCTTGAACCCCTGCTCGGCCCGGGCGACGCTGATGCCGGCCCGCGCGGCGACCGTGCGGGCGTCGGCCTTGCCCAGGCGCTTCGGGCTGGTGCGCAGGTCGGTGCTGCTGGCGAGGTGGTCGTTCATGTCCTCGAACGGCGTCACGCCGGCGATCGGGGAGGGGCCGTTGGACAGGCCGTAGGCGACGGCGCCGATGAGCCGGCCGTCGGCGGCGTACACCGGCGAGCCGGACATGCCCGACCAGACGCCGCCGGTGCGCGCGAACTCCGGCATGTCGAGGTCGATCATGATCATGTCGATGTCGGGGGCGATGCCGTCCTCGAGCACACCCAGGATCTCGCCGGTGAAGCCGGTGGGGGTGGTGCCCGAGACGACGGTCAGCCCCTCGACCTCGTCACCGGCCGCGATCCCGGAGAGCGGGAAGGGCTGGACGCAGTCGCCGGCCGGACCGGCGGCGTGGGCGGGGCCGGCCAGGACGGAGAAGCCCGCGGCGGGCAGGCCCAGGCTCAGGGTGGCTGCCATCGCGAGCGAGAGCAGCCGACGGCGGCGGGGGGTGAGAGACACGTGGTTACCTTCGATCGGCGGCGGCACGACGATCGTCGTGCCTGCGACCGGAAGCGTAGGCACCAGCGCGGCTCCTGACTCAGGAACCGGAGAATCCCGAGGTGAACGGATGGGGGAGGCGCTCGGGACGAGCGACGGCGTGACACCGGGTGTGACACCGGCTGTGACGTCAGGAGGGGTGGCGGCGTCCTAGCAGTGACGCCGACCGACCATCAGGAGCGAGATGTCGACCAGGACGCAGGAGTTCGAGGAGTTCGCCGTGGCGCGGACCCCCGGTCTGCTGAGGTCTGCCCGACTGCTCTGCGGTGACGCCCACCTCGCCGAGGACCTCGTCCAGGACACCCTGGCCAAGGTCTACGTGCGGTGGCACGCCACCCTCCGGAGCCCGATCGAGAACCCGGTGGCCTACGCCCACACGGCGCTCACGCGCACGTTCCTGAGCAGCCGCCGCCGTCGGAGCAGCACCGAACGGCCGTACGCCGACCTGCCCGACCGACCCGTCGCCGGTGCCCCCGACGACATGGCCGGCGCGGTGGAGACGCGGATGGCGCTGGACGAGGCGCTCGCCGGGCTCGGGCCCGACGACCGTGCCGTGCTGGTGCTGCGCTACCTCGAGGACCTCAGCGTCGCCGAGACCGCCCAGCGCATGGGGGTCTCCGCCGGTGCGGTCCGCAACCGCAGCATGCGCGCCCTCGAGCGCATCCGACCGTTGCTCGACACCTCGCTCATCGTGCACGTCCCCGAGAGAGGCACCACCCATGACTGATCCTCGGTCACTCCACCCTGCGGCGTCCCAGCTCCTGCGCGACGCCACCGACGACCTCACGGTCGACGTCGACCTGATCGTGCGCGGCGGCATCGCCCGCGGCCGCACGATCCGCCGGCGTCGCCGTGTCGGGACCTCGCTCGTCGCGGCCGCCGTGGTCGGCGTCATCGGCGTCGCGGCGAGCGTGGGTCCGGGGCTGGTCGGCGATGCCCGAGGCCCTGGTGACGGACCCGGGTACGCCGGCGTCACCACGGCGACGGGACCCGCCCCGTCGGCGCCCACCGGCACCGCGCTCGTCCCGACGGCTCCGACCACCCCGCCATCCGGCGAGGTCGACGCGGGGCTGGTCGTCGCCGCCGGCGACGTGCCCGCGGTGTTCGGGGAGCTGCTCGGGGGCGAGGTAGGCCCGATCTCGACCGTCACCGGGTCCGAGGCGGTCGACCTGCCGCAGCGCCGGCTCGTCCACTTCTCGTACGACGGCACCGACACGACGTTCGGGATCGAGCGCGCCGACGCGCTGGCGTCCTGCGCCGCGCTCGTCGACCCGGCCGACCAGCCCGACGGCCGGCCCGGCGGCGAGTGCGTCGTGCGCGACGGTGTCGAGCTGCTCCGCCACGGACCCGAGACGGGTGACGGAGTGACGGCCCGGAGCGTGATGGCCTGGCGGCACGGCTACGTGGTCAGCGTGGTGACGACCAACGGCGACGGCAAGGAGTCCCCGGTTCTCGACGAGCCGCCGATCTCGGCGGCCGAGCTCGAGCGGGTCGCGCTCACCGACCGGTGGTTCAGCGGATCCTGAGGTCCTCGGGGACGCCGGCGACGGCGCGCTGGAGCCAGGTGATCAAGGGCTTCAGCGCGCGCCAGTCGTCGCGCACCAACGTGGCGACGGCGGGGGTGTGGATGACCTTCTCGAAGCCGTAGGGCCGGCCGACCACGAGCTGCTTGTGGCGCAGCAGGTCGATCCGGGGGTGGGTGGCGTCGTAGCCGCGCGGGGTCGTCTTGAGCCGCTCGCCGCCGACCTCGAAGCCGGCCTTCGCGAGCCTGGCCAGCAGCCGCTCGAGCGCCGGACCGGTCGTGTCGTCGTCGATGGCGTCGCGGATCGCGCCGAGGCGTGCGCCGGAGGCCTCGTAGAAGCCACCGCCGACGCGCACCCCGCGAGGTGACAGCTCGACGTACCAGCCGAGCGACGGGCCGGCCGCCACGAACGCGCCCTGGTGGGTCTTGTAGGGCGTCTTGTCCTTGGCGAACCGGACGTCGCGGTAGGGGCGGAAGATCTTGGCCGCCCCGAACTCCGGCGCGAGCATCGTGGTCAGCGCGGTGAACGGCTGCTTGACCGACTCGTCGTAGACGGCCTTGTGGGACTCCCAGAACGACCGGGTGTTGTCGAGCTCGAGGTCGTCGTAGAAGTCGAGGGCGGCGACGGGGAAGCCGGAGAACTGCACGTCACGACCTTACGGAGTCGCAGCGGCCGGGCCGTCCCGGGGACGGGTCCGCCCGCCGACCCGGGGCTCGGGACGGCGGGCGGCCTGGTGGGTGCGGCTGGGTGTGGTGGGGTGCGGCTGGCTCAGCGCTTGACGTCGAGCATGCGGCGGGCAGCCTTGGCGGGCAGCGCCATGGTGGCGCAGCTGAACTGGAGGGTGGCGTTCTGGGTGGCGGAGACGCCGGTGCTGTAGGCGACGGCGGCCATCGTGGTGTCGTTGATGAACCCGACCGACACCTGGAGGGGCGAGTTGTCGGTCGCCCAGTAGGCGAACGCGCTGACGATGCTCTGACCGGTGGGGCAGTCACCCTCGACGACGAAGTCGTTGGTGTTGGCCGGGACGGCGGTGGCGACCGCCTGGTAGTAGCTGAAGTCATCGAAGCCGGCACCGGTGGCGCCCGTGTCACCCTGCGGGCCGGTGGCGCCCTGGGGGCCGGTGGCTCCGGCAGGTCCGGTGGGTCCGGTGGCGCCCTTGGCACCGGTCGCGCCCTTGGCGCCGGTGGAGCCCTTGGCCCCCTTGAGCGACGTGCGCGTCGAGGCGCTGAGGTCGGCCAGGGTGAGGCTGCGGTCCTTGATGTTGGCGCCGGTGATCGTGTTGCCGGCGATGTCCTTGCCGGTGATCTTGCGGGCGGCGACGGCGCCACCGGCCGAGCCCAGCATCAGGGCGACGACGAGCGCGAGGACGAGGGGCAGGCTGCGGGGGAACCGCTTCTTGGTATCCATGGCGGGAACGTAGACCGGGCGTCGCCGACGGCGCGGCAGAATCGGGAAACCCGCAAGCGGCCCGGGAGACGCACCAGCCCCCGCGACAGCGTCGCGGGGGCCGGTGTTGAGAGCGGATGACGAGATTCGAACTCGCGACATCGACCTTGGGAAGGTCGCGCTCTACCACTGAGCTACATCCGCAGTGCAGCAGATGCTAGCCGAGGCGGACGTACGACGCGTGCCGCGGGTCGAGGCCGTCGCCCGACGAGCGGCCGGTGAGTCGACGGTGCACCCACGGGGCCGCCGATCCGCGGACCCACTCGAGCTGGTCGCGCACGCCGCCCCCCGGCGGAGCCGCGAGCGGGAGGTCCTCGAGGTCGTGGGGCACGCCGAGCAGGTCGAGCACGGTGATCGCCATGTGCTGGTGCCCGGCGGGACCCATGTGCAACCGGTCGTGGTCCCAGTAGCCCGGGTCGCGGTACTCGCGCATCCGCCAGAAGTCGAGGATCGCGGCGCCGTGCCGGTCGGCGATCTCGCGCACCAGCTCGTTGTAGAGCGCGAACCGCCCGCGCAGCAGACGGAAGGTCGCCGACCCGCCGGGGTCGAACGCCGTCCAGACGACCAGCCGCGCACCGGTGGCGGCGAGCCGACCCAGCGCCTCGTCGTACGACGTCACGAGGGCGTCGAGGTCGACCTGCGGTCGCAGGATGTCGTTGGCTCCGGCGTAGATCGTCACCAGGTCGGGGTCGAGCGCGACGGCGGGAGCGACCTGCTCGCCGACGACCTTGTCGATCTTGCGCCCGCGGATCGCGAGGTTGGCGTAGCCGAAGTCGGGCACGTCGCGGCCCAGCACCTCGGCGACCCGGTCGGCCCAGCCGCGTACGGCGTTGGGTCGGTCGGGCGCGGGGTCGCCGACGCCTTCGGTGAACGAGTCGCCGAGCGCGACGTAGCGGCGGTAGGGGTGGGTCACCCGGCCATTCTCGACGGGCTCGGGGTCCTCGGGACGGGTGGGGGTGACCAGCACGGCTACGCGAGGACGAGCCGCCGGTAGGGTTCGCCGCGTGCTGCTGTCAGACCGCGACATCCTGGCCCAGATCGACGCCGGCCGGGTCGCGCTCGACCCGTGGGAGCCGGGGATGCTGCAGCCGTCGTCGATCGACGTCCGGCTCGACCGCTACTTCCGGGTCTTCGAGAACCACCGCTACCCGCACATCGACCCCGCGGCCGACCAGTCCGACCTGACCCGGGTGGTCGAGCCGGAGGGTGACGAGCCGTTCATCCTGCACCCGGGCGAGTTCGTGCTGGGGTCGACGTACGAGGTCGTGACGCTGCCCGACGACGTCGCCGCCCGCGTCGAGGGCAAGTCGTCGCTCGGCCGGCTGGGGCTGCTGACCCACGCGACGGCCGGCTTCGTCGACCCCGGCTTCTCCGGGCACGTGACGCTCGAGCTCGCCAACGTGGCGACGCTGCCGATCAAGCTCTACCCCGGCATGAAGATCGGGCAGTTCTGCTTCTTCCAGCTGTCCTCGCCCTCGGAGCACCCCTACGGCTCGGCCAAGTACGGCTCGCGCTACCAGGGCCAGCGGGGCCCCACCCCGTCGCGGTCGTTCCAGAGCTTCCACCGCACGCCCATCTGACCTGGACTGGTGGGGGTGCCCAGCCGGCCGGATGTTACTGACCGTTCGGACTTCTGGCATGCGCTTCAACGCGCAGGGAAGCAGTCCGAACGGTCAGTAACAAGCCGACCGCGGGTCACGGTAAGGTATGCCTAAGTAAGGCTGACCTCACGACGACGGAGCTCTCGATGACGAGCACGACCACGACCGACCTGCCCATGCTGATCGAGGAGGTCGAGTGCGTCGCGGTCGAGCGGCTGACGCCCTCGTTCGTGCGGGTGGAGCTCTCCTCGCCCGCGCTCGCCGAGCTCGGGGTCGACCCCCACTCCTACGACCAGCGGATCAAGTTGATCTTCCCCGAGCCGGGCCACCCGCTGCCGTCGTTCGCCGGCGCTGACGAGTCGTGGTTCGAGACCTGGCTGGAGCGTCCGGTCGAGGAGCGCGGCCACATGCGCACCTACACGCTGCGTGCGGTGCGGGGCGAGGGCCTCGACACCCGTCTGGTCGTCGACTTCATCGTGCACGAGGGCGAGTGCGGGCCGGGTGGCACGTGGGGTGCGCAGGCATCGGTCGGTGACCGGCTGGTCCTGATGGCACCGCGACGCGGCTACCCCTACGGCGGTATCGAGTTCGTCCCCGGCGACGCCCGCTCGCTGCTGCTCGTCGCCGACGAGACCGCGGTGCCGGCCGTGGCCGCCATCCTCGAGCAGCTCCCTCGCGACGCCGCGGGCCACGCGTTCCTCGAGGTGCCGTACGACGCCGACCGGCTCACGCTGCAGCACCCGGAGGGTGTCGTGGTGCGGTGGCTGCCGCGCGACGGTGCGGCGCGTGGCGGGGCGCTGCACGCGGCGGTCCTCGAGCACCTCGGCACCCGGCCCGTGCCCCTGGCCGTCGCCGACGACGAGGTCGACCCCGACCTGTGGGAGACGCCCACCCACTCCTCCTCGGGTGAGGACGTCGAGCAACCGGTGCGCGTCGTCGGGCACGACTTCGACGGGCTCTACGCGTGGATCGCGGGGGAGTCGAAGGTGGTCACCGGGCTGCGTCGTGCGCTGGTCAAGGACCTCGGGATCGACCGGCACCAGGTGGCCTTCATGGGCTACTGGCGCGTCGGTGTGTCGATGAAGTCCTGAGCCCTGGACCGGTCTCAGGCCTCCAGGCGGTCGGCGACCGAGCGGACCCGGGCGGCCAGGCGGTGGCGCCGGGCGCGGCGCCGGGAGGCGCTCAGGGTGGCGCGGTTGCGCGCGTCGTGGTCGACGGTGGCGTCGGCGTGGGTGCGGCGCATCTCGTAGTCGAGCAGCTCGTGGGCGTTCATGGTGGATCTCCTGTCGCGGGACGGGTGGGGGCGGGGTCGGACGGGTCAGACCTGGCTGAGGACGACGTCGCCGGTCACGGTCTTGGCGCGGACCTCGACGTAGTCGGCGCCGGGCTCGGGCTGGCCGGCACCGTCGAGGGTGGAGTGGATGCGGCCGGAGACGGTCGTGACGTCGGTCCAGACCGGGACGCCGGGCGGCACGCCGATCCGGACGCCGCCCGAGGCACCCTTGGCCTGGACCCGGCCGGCCGTGATCACGCCGATCTCGAGGTCGCCGCTGCCGGTGGTGAGGCCGACGTCGCCCCGGGCGCGGCCGATCCGCAGGTCGCCGGACCCGGTCTTGACGGCCGTGGGACCCGTGACGTCGTCGATCTTGACGTCGCCGGAGCCGGTGGACACCGAGACCTCCGCGGCCGTCGTACGGATGTCGACGTCGCCGGAGCCGCTCTTGACGCGCAGCGCCTGCGTGGCCTGCGCGATGGTGACGTCGCCCGAGCCGGTCTCGACCAGGCAGGCGCCGTCGACGGTGTCGAGGCGGACGTCGCCGGAGCCCGAGCGGACCTGCGCCCGGTCGATCCGGCCGGTGACGTCGAGGTCGGCGCTGCCGAGCTTGGTGACGAAGTCGCTGCCCTGGGGGAGGTGGACCACGATGTCGAGGCGCCGCTCCCCGGTGAGGAAGCCGCCGCGGTGCTGGGGGGCGATGACGTCGAGACGGCGGCCGTCGAGGTGGACGTGGGTCGCCTCGGCGTCGGGTCCGGTGAGCTCGACGCGGGTCTCGGTGGTGTCGAGGGCGCGGACCTCGACGGTGCCCTTGCCGTTCTCGATGTAGAGCTCGATCGGCTCGTGGGTCTCGAAGTGGTGCTCGGTCATCGGGTGCTCCTGGGTCGGGGTGTGGTGGGAGGGGCGGGTGAGGGTGTGCTCGTCCGCGGGACCGGCCAGGGGCCGGACCCGGAGGTCTCGTGGTGTCGGGTGGGTGGTGCCGGGTGGTCAGACCCAGCCGGTCATCCGGCGCTGTCCTCGTCGGCTGCGGCTGTCGCCGAACGGGTCGCCGCCGCCGAAGAACGGCAGGCTCGACAGGTCGATGTCGACGTTGATGGCGGCCTCGCCGTCGCGCCGGGTCGCGGCTCGGACGACGTTGACGAGCCACGTGTTGAGGGACTGCCCGGCCGCAGCGGCGGCGTCCTCGGCCTTGCCCTTGACCGACTCGGGCAGTCGCAGGGTGATGCGCGCGGTGCTGCCGTCGTCGACGTCCTCGGGCGGGGCCGGCGGAGCGGGAGGGGCCGGCGGGCTCGGCGCGACGGGCGGAGCCGCGGGGCCGGCGACCGCGGCGTCGACGACGAAGGCGAGCTCGCGGCCGTCGAGGCGTACGTCGACGCCCCCCGCCGGCATCTCGGCAGTGATCTCGGCGCAGGCCTGGCTGATCGCCTCCATCAGCGCGAGCCGGGCGGCCGGGTCGAGCGCGAAGCCCAGCCGCTCGGCGGCGGTGCGCAGCTCGTCGCCGGCCCCGTCGGCGGCTGCGAGCAGGTCGCGGCGCAGGTGTTCGACGTAGGGGGTGATGTCCATGCGCACCACTGTGACATCACGATGATGTCAGGTCAAGCGATGGTGACACCATTCTGACGCCAACTGATGTCGCGTGACGTCAGGCCTACGGGCTCGGGGGTGGTGGTCGTGTGCCCGTCGACGGTCCCGGGACCGCCCGCAGGCACACGACCCGTCGACCTGGTCGAGCCGTCAGAGGTCGAAGAGCGAGCCCTCGCCGATCTCGACGTCGGTGCGGGGCTGGTGGGCCTCGCCGCTGCGCGCGGTCGGGGGAGCCGCCTCGGCCTCGGTCGGGGCCTCCGGCTCGGCGTCGTCCGCGGGCTCGGGGTCGGGGTCGGCCGTGGCGTCGGCGGCGGCCTCGGGCTCGACATCCACGGCCGCCTCGGGGGCGTCGGGTGTCTCGTCCGTGGGCGAGCTGTCGGAGGCGATCGCGGTGGCGGCCGCGCTGACGGCGGCACCGCCGGACAGCGTCCCGGGCTGGCCGTCGTCGGACGGGGACGGCTCCGGCTCCGGGTCCGGCTCCGGGTTCGACGGGGCCGCCGACTCGGGCTCGGACGCTGCCTCCGGCTCCGGCTCCGGCTCCGGCTCGGGCTCCGGCTCGGGCTCCACTGCCTGCGGAGCCGCGGCGACCGGGGTGGGCGCGGGGATGTCGAAGAGCGATCCACCCTCGGGGATCTCGGCGGTCGGGGTCGCGGCCACGGCTGCCGGGGTGGCCTCGGGCTGCGACTCCACCTCGGGCGCCACCTCGGGCGCCGGCTCGGGCGCCGGCTCCGACCTCACCTCCGGCTCGGCCGCCTGCGGAGCGGACGTCGCCGGTGCGGGCGCCGGGATGTCGAAGAGCGAGCCGCCCGCAGGGATCTCGGCGGCCGGGGCTGCAGCCGTCGGGGTGGCCTCGTTGGCGCTCCGCCCGTCGTCGGCCGCCGCGGTCTCGGGCTGCGCCGCGGTGTCGGCATGCGCCACGGGCTCGGAGGCAGCGGCGGGCTCCGTGGGTGCGGGCGCCGTGGGAGGCTCCGGGGCGGCGATGTCGAACAGCGACCCACCAGAACCCAGGCCGGCGGCCGGAGCCGCGGCCTTCGGCTCGGGCTCGGGCGTCGAGGCGGCCTCGGTCGACGTCGGCTCCGCGGACGGGGCGGGCTCGTCGGCGACCAGGTCGAACAACGACCCACCCGACCCGAGGTCGGCCGTCGGCTTCGACTCCGGCTCCGCCTCGGCCGACTTCTCAGCCGCCGGCTCCTCGGCTGACTCCGCCTCGGCCGGCGCAGCCGTCGTCGCAGGCTCGTCGCCCCCGAGGTCGAACAGGGAGCCACCCGGCTTCGGCGTCGTCGCGTCGCCGTCCTCGGACGCCGGGGTTGCCGCCGCAGCCGGCTTCTCTGGCTCGGTGTCGCCACCGACGTCGAACAGGGAGCCACCCGACGCCGCGGGCTTCTCCGGCTCGGGCTCGGCGTCGCCACCGACGTCGAACAGCGACCCGCCCGAGGACGCCGGCTTGGCCGCCTGCGCCTCCTCGGCGGGGGTCTTGGCGCTGTCGGCGGTCTGACCGGGCTCGTCCTTGACCTCGGGGTCGTCGAAGAGTGACGAGCCGCCGGACGCCTTGGCCAGCGGGCCGGCGTCCTCGGTGGCCACCACGGTGTCGTCGGTGATGGTCTCGTCGCCGGCCTCGGGCTCGGCCTTGGTCGCGACGTCGGACGGCGCGGCCGCCGGGGCGGCGTCCTCCTTCGGTGCGCCGCCCGGGGCGTACTTGGTGGCCTGCTCGCCCTTGACGGACGCGAGCAGCATCTGGGCGACGTCGAGGACCTCGACCTCCTCGCGGGCCTCGTCCTTGGACTGCTTCATCGTGAGACCGTCGGAGAGCATCACGCGGCAGAAGGGGCAGCCGACGGCGATCTGGTCGGCGCCGGTCTCGACGGCCTCGTTGGTGCGGTTCATGTTGATCCGCTCGCCGGTCTTCTCCTCCATCCACATCCGCGCCCCGCCGGCGCCGCAGCAGAAGGAGCGCTCGCTGTTGCGCTCCATCTCGACGTACGTCGCCCCGGGGAGGATCTGGAGCAGCTCGCGCGGCGGCGTGTAGACGCCGTTGTGACGGCCGATGTAGCACGGGTCGTGGTAGGTGATCGAGCGCTTGTGGGCGCCGGCACCCTCCGTGACGGGCGTCAGCCTGCCCTCGCGCACCAGGCGGTTGAGCAGCTGCGTGTGGTGGACGACCTCGAGCTCGACCCCGAACTGGCTGTACTCGTTCTTGAGCGTGTTGAAGCAGTGGGCACAGGTCGAGACGACCTTCTTGGCCTTCGCCTCGGTCAGCACCTCGGCGTTCTGCTGGGCCAGGCCCTGGAACACGAACTCGTTGCCGGCGCGGCGGGCCGGGTCGCCGGTGCAGGTCTCGCCGTTGCCGAGCACGCCGAACGAGACGCCGGCGATGTCGAGCAGCTCGGCCACCGCGCGGGTGGTCTTCTTGGCGCGGTCCTCGTAGGCGCCGGCGCAACCGACCCAGAACAGCCAGTCGACCTCGTCGAGCGACTCGATGGTGTCGCCGACGACCTTGACCTCGAAGTCGAGGCCCTTGGTCCAGTCGAGGCGGGCCGTGGACGACATGTTCCACGGGTTGCCCTTGTTCTCGAGGCCCTTGAAGAGGCCGTTGAGCTCGGCGGGGAAGTTGGACTCGACGAGCACCTGGTAGCGGCGCATGTCGATGATGTGGTCGACGTGCTCGATGTCGACGGGGCACTGCTGCACGCAGGCGCCGCACGACGTGCAGTTCCAGAGCACGTCCTCGTCGATGACGAAGGCGCCGCCCTCGGGGTTGTAGAACCAGTCGTCGACGCGGGCGTCGGAGCCGTCGCCGTGGGCCTCGCGGTCACCGGCACCGATCAGGGTGCGCGCCTTGGCCGTCTCGTCGCCCTCGGCCGAGGCGTAGGCGTGGTCGCGCAGCGCAGTGACGAGCAGCTTGGGCGACAGCGGCTTCTCGGTGTTCCAGGCCGGGCACTGCGACTGGCAGCGGCCGCACTCGGTGCAGGTGGTGAAGTCGAGGATGCCCTTCCAGGAGAAGTCCTCGAACGAGCCGACGCCGAGCGAGGACTCCTCGTCGAGCTCCTCGATGTCGTCGAGGCTGACGACCTGGCCGCCGCTGGTCAGCGGCTTGACCGCGCCGAGGGCGGTGCGGCCGGAGGCCTCGCGCTTGAACCAGATGTTGGGCCACGCGGTGAAGCGGTGCCAGGCGATGCCCATGCGCAGGTTGACGGAGATGAAGATCAGCCAGACCATCGCCAGCACGATCTTGAACAGCGCGATGGCGATGATGATGTTCTCGAGCGTGCCCTCGTGGCCCTCGACCCCGTCGGGGTAGAGGTTGCCGAAGAACGAGCTGATCGGGAAGTGGAACCGGTCGAAGTCCTCGGGGTGGTCGCTGGCGACCTGGCCGAGGTTGTACTCGGCGCCGCGGATGAACAGGATCGCGGAGCCCTCGAGCAGCGCCATCGCCTCGACGAAGTAGGCGTAGGTGAAGTTGGAGCCGAAGAACCGGCTCTTGCGGCCCTGGCTGCGCGGGTGGTGCAGCTGGCGGTAGACGATCAGGAAGACGATGCCGACCGTGCCGAGCAGGCCGATGCCCTCGCTGAGCCACTCGAAGAGGAAGAAGTGGCCGATGATCGGCAGCGCGAACTCGGGGTCGAAGAGCTGGAAGTAGCCGGTGAGGACGGCCGAGCTCAGCACGATGAACGCGAGGTAGACGAACCAGTGCATGACCCCGATCCAGGTCCACTGCAGCATCCGCGTGTGGCCGAAGGTCTCCTTGACCATGTTCCACGTCCGGCGCGCCGGCTGGTCGCGACGGCCGAGGACGGCTTGGCCCTGCCTCATCACCCCGACCATCGTGCGGACGGCCTTGGTGGTGAGCACGACGGCCACGGCGGTCAGCGCGAGCGCGAGGACGATGGCGACGGTCTGGAACATGCGGTGGACTCCACTCGGTCGGCGGCCCAGGGTCGACGCCACGGGCCCGCCGAGCCTATTGCTCGGCGTACGGCCCGTCAGCGCATCCTCAGGGTGAGAAGAATCCTACCGACAGGTAACTTCTCACCCCGAGGAGGCTGTGCTCAGCGCGTGACGGTGGCCGTACGACGCCCGGTGCGGTCGGCGTACGAGCCGACGACGACCAGGGTGCGCTTGCCGGTGCGGGCCGCCCACGGCACCCGGACCACCTTGGAGACGCGGCCGGCGCTGTTGGCGCGCGAGCGGAGCAGGGTCTTGCCGTCCAGGGTGATCGTGTAGGTCTCGCGGGCGGCCAGGCCGGCGGCGTTGACCCGCAGCGAGCCGCCGCGCTTGACCTTGGCCAGGGTGCCGACGCGGAAGGTGGCGGCGCCGACGGCCACGCGGACGTCGCGGGTGTAGACGTCGCGGGGCTGGTAGCCGTCACGGACGGCGACGACGCCGGCACTGATCGTGTGCCCGAGGTCGGCCTTGGTGAGGCGGTAGGTCGAGCCACCGCCGGCCGCCTCGAGCCGCTCGCTGTCGCGGTACCAGACACGGAGGTACTTGTCCGGCGTGGGGGACGCCGCGGTGACGGTCATCCGCAGGGTGTGACCGACGCGGGCGACGCCCACCAGCGACACGCGGGGGGCCGTGGTGAACTGCCCGTGCGCGATCGTCACCGGCGCGGAGGTGGAGGTGCCGCTGACCCCGTCGGCGGTGGCCGTCACGGTGACCGCGACATCGTGACCTGCGTCGGCGGCGGTCGGCACGTAGGTCGCGGCGTCGGTGCCGACGGGCTCGCCGTCCCGGGTCCACTGGTAGCGGTAGGTGTCGGGCGTGGTGAGCCAGGATCCGCTCGTGGCGGACAAGGCTCCGTCGACGACCGCGTCGCCGCTGATCGTCGGCGGCGCGGTGTCGGCCAGGGTGGCGTAGACGATGGTCGCGCGGTAGCTCTCGAGCTGGACGTCGGCGATCGGCGCGCCCGTCGTGGGCGGGATCGTGGTGACGGTGCTCGTCCCGAGGTCGGGGTGGTTGCCCCAGGTGTGCAGCACGCCGTCGCTGGTCGCGGCCGCGATGGCGCCGCTGGTGATGTCGACGGCGACCACGTCGCCGTCCTGGACGGCCTGCGGCACGTCCTTCAGGTCGTAGTAGTCGGTGCCCCAGATCACCAGGTCGCCCTCGGCGGTCAGGGCGACGTCGGTGAACTCGCCGAGCGACAGCGCCACGACCGTCTCGTCGTCGAGCGACGCCGGCGCCGGGCCGGCGTAGCCCCAGGCGACGACCTTGCCGTCGGTGGTCAGGACGCCGGAGTTGAGGTAGCCGGCGTGCACGGAGGCCACGTCGAGGTCGGCGACCTCGGGCGGGACGGTCGTCAGGCCGATCTCGCTGCTGTCGCCCCAGGCGAGGACCTCGCCGGTGCTGGTCAGCGCGAGGTCGTGGTTCAGGCCGGCCGCCACCTGCGTCACGTCGGCGTCCTGGACGGACTCGGGGACGGTGGCCGGGACCGACTTGGCGTCGTCCATCCAACCCCAGGTGGTCACGTCGCCGTCGGCGTCGAGGGCCAGGCCGTGCCGGTAGCCGGCGTCGATCTGCACGACGTCCTCGTCGGCCAGGGACGACGGCACGTCGAGCGCGCCGCCGTACGGCGTCCCCTCGGCGAGCACCCGGCCGTCGAGCGTGAGGGCGTAGGTGCTCCAGTAGCCCGTCGCCACCTGGGCGAGCGGCCCCGACGGCAGGTGCGCGCCCTGGACGTCGCCGGCCTTGCTGACGCGGATGGCGTCGGGCGCCGGCTGGGCGGTCTCGGCGGAGGCCGTCGGTGCGCCGGTGACGGCCAGCAGGCCGATCGCGAGGGGCGCGAGGGCGAGGGTGGACAGGGCGTGCGTGAGGCGCATCGTTCTCTTCCGGGATCGGGGTAGGTCGCGCGGCCCGGGGAGTCGGAGCGGCAGACGTCTGAATCCGAGCACAGCCAGCCGGGTGCGCGCAGGCGAATGACCATCCCCGTCGCGGTCGCGTCGGAGAAATGGCCGATCGGGCAGGCGTCCGGGTCAGGCGACCAGGTCAGGCGTCCAGGTCAGGCGACCTTCGTGACCCGGCCGCCGGGCGAGAAGGTGATGGTGACCATGATCTTGGGCTTGCCCGACGCCGTGGCGCACACGCCGTACGTCGACCCGAGGCGCGTGAACGGCTGCCCGACCGCGCGCATCACCTGGTTGGTCGTCATGCCCTTGCGGACCAGCTGCTTGACCCGGGTCGCCGAGGTGCGCAGGCCGGGGTTGCGGCACGAGTCGGGCTTGATGCCGGTCGCGCGCTCCCACATCTGCAGGTAGGCCTCGGAGCCACGCGTCATGTCGTCGAGGATGGCGGCGCCGTCGGCGGCCCTGGTGGCGCCCGCGACCTTGGTGAGGTCCTGGATCCAGTCGGGGTAGAGGCCGTACTGGGCCACGCCGTCGACGTTGAGGTCGTAGGTGCGCTGGCCGGCGTGCTGCTGGTGGACCACGACGCCGTTGAGGCCGCGGAACGGGTAGGTCACCTGGTGGGGCGCCGTGGCGCCGCGGGCGGCGCCCTGGGCGCCGAGACCGTTGATGTCGGCACCGAACCCCAGGCCCCAGTAGTAGCGCCGGTCGGCCCAGCCGACGTGGCGACGCCACTTGTCGACGAACCCGGTCGAGTCGCCGGCGTAGGGGGCGATGAAGCCGCCCGCCCGGTAGATCCGGGTGTAGGCGTCGGGCGTCGACCACGAGTGGCTGGAGAGCACACCGGGGTAGCGCAGCCGCTCGATCTCGTCCATCGCGGCGCTGCGGGCCTTGACGCTGAGGTGGTCGGGGTCGAAGAGCATCCGGCGCTTCACCAGCTCGCGGACGGTGTGCTCGCCGAGCGTGGTGAGGCCGCGCGTGTTGCAGTGCTGGGGCGCGGGATAGACCGGGATCGCCGGGAGGAGCCCGCCGAACAGCTGGCCGATGGCCCCGAAGATCGCGTCCTGGGCCGGGGCGGCGGGGGTGCCGCCGGGCAGGGCGTACTGGGTGCGGTCGGAGTCCTCGGTCGTCGGGTCGGCACAGGTCTTCATGTCCCAGAACGAGCCGGTCTCGAGGAAGTTGGCGGCGTTGACGACCACGCCGGTCGTGCCGACGTCGCCGGCGACCCCGGCGAGCGCGTTGTCGAACTTGTTGACCAGCTCCATCTGACGGACCCCGAGACGGTGCATCTCGTCGATCTGGCGGGTGATGTCGGCCGCGGTGCAGGCCGGGACGTCGGAGCCGGCGACCGCCTTGAAGGTGCACCCGAACGGGATGCTGGTCTCGATGCCCATGACCACGGCGAGCTTGCCGGCGTTGATCACCTCGCGCGCCTGCGTGGGGCTCTTGACGATCCGGTAGAAGCCCTTGCCGGGACCGCCGAACTGGGCGTCGATGTAGTCCTGGAGGGCGTACATGTCCTTGGCCTGCAGCCGGATCGAGTCCATGTCGTCGCAGCTGTTCTTCTTGAGCGGGTAGACCTCGCACAGCTTGTTGTTCTCGACCAGCAGGTTGACGAAGATCCGCTGGCCGCCGCGCCAGGCCCGCTCGAGCCAGGTGTAGTAGGTGCCCTCGTGGGTCAGCGACTCGGGCGACGGCCAGTCCTTGAACGTCGGCCAGCCGACGGGGTCGTGGGTCGGCTCACCGGACAGGAACGCCTCGAGCACGGCGCCGTTGCCTCCGGTGAGGGTGTGGTCGGGGCAGTCGACCAGGGCGTAGGCGACGCCGTAGGGGTGCCACGGCCGACCGCAGTGGGCGCGCCCGCCGAGGAACTCGAAGGCCATGCCGTGGGTGTGGGCGTCGACGTAGCCGCGGACCTCCTGGATCGGCGTGATGCCGGCGTGGGGGTTGCCGGTGACGTCGATGTGGGCCTCGGGGTAGGCGCTGCAGGAGTCGACCCGGCGCAGCCGGAACGGGGTGGGGGTCGTGCCGACCGCCAGGTCGGACCCGGACGCCGTCAGCGCGCGGGCGCCGGGCAGGTGGATCGTGAAGCCCCGGGCGCCGAGGCGGACCGTGAGCTCGGCGTCGGTGCTGGGCGCGGCGTCGAGACCGACCCCGCCGCTGACGGCGAGGAACCGGCCCTGGGTGTAGAGGAGGTAGGTGCCGAGGCGGGTGGCCTGGAAGCGGAACGCGGTCGCCTGCTGGTAGCCGGTGGACACCACGCTGACCGTCGAGCCGGCGCCGTCACGCTTGAGGTAGCGGCCCGGGGACGGGCTCAGCACGTAGCACCCGCCGGCCATGGCGTAGCGGTCCTGCGGCGTGGTCCGGCGGGTCTGGCGCACCGGCACGCGGGTCAGCCGGGGGTCGGGGCGGCTGCGCTCGGCGGCGACGTAGGCCGCGGCGGAGCGGGCCTCGGCGGCGGTGGTCGGGTCGCGGGTCTCGGCGCCGGTCTCACCGCTGCGGGCCAGGGTGTTCTTGAACCGGGGGTCGTGGGTGTGGGGCGGGGTGCCGTAGGGATCGACGTGCGGGAGCCCGGCCTGTGCCTTCACCTGCTCGTTGACGTCGCGCAGCGACGCCGTCCGGGTGCCGGCCGAGGAGGGAAGCGCGAGCGCGGCCGCCACGACGGCGAGGGCGACGGTGGCGCTGGTCAGCACCCGCCGCAGGGGCGACCCGGGAGGGGTCCCGGGGTCGGCAGAACGGCTCATGACGGGGCGCATCAGGGGGACCTCGCGAACGGTGAGGGTGTGACGGGGAGCACGGACGGCTCATCGTAGGTCCGACCGGCGACGGTCGCCGGTGAACGAACGCCTCGGTGCGTACCCCCGGCCTGGCCCCGCGCCCGCCCGGGGGCGTTGGATGGGGCCCATGTCTTCTCCGTCATCCCCCACGGCGGTCGTCGTCGGCGTCGGACCGGTCGCCCCGGCCGACCTGGTCGCGGTCGCCCGCGGCGGCGCACCGGTCGAGCTCGCGCCCGAGGCCCTGGCCGCCATCTCCCGGGCCCGGGGAGTCGTCGAGGCCCTGGCCGCGAGCCCCACCCCGACGTACGGCGTCTCGACGGGGTTCGGTGCCCTCGCGACCCGACACATCGCGCCGGAGCTGCGGGCCACGCTGCAGCGCTCGCTGGTCCGCTCGCACGCGGCGGGCTCGGGTCCCGAGGTCGAGCGCGAGGTCGTCCGGGCGCTGATGCTGCTCCGCCTGTCCACGCTCGCGACCGGGCACACCGGCGTACGCCCCGAGACGGCGCAGCTGCTCGCCGACCTGCTCAGCCACGGCATCACGCCCGTCGTGCACGAGTACGGCTCGCTCGGCTGCTCCGGCGACCTCGCCCCGCTGTCCCACTGTGCGCTGGCGCTGATCGGCGAGGGTCCGGTCCGTGACGCGAGCGGTGCTCTCGTCGACGCCGCGACCGCGCTGGCCGCGGCCGGCCTCACCCCCGTCGAGCTCGGCGTCAAGGAGGGACTGGCGCTGATCAACGGCACCGACGGCATGCTCGGCATGCTGGTGCTCGCGCTGCACGACCTGGGCCGGCTGCTGCGCACCGCCGACGTGGCCGCGGCCATGTCCGTCGAGGGCCTGCTCGGCACCGACCGCGTCTTCGCCGCCGCTCTGCAGGCGCTGCGGCCCCACCCCGGTCAGGCCGCCTCGGCCGCCAACCTGGTGCGCATCCTCGAGGGGTCCGGCGTGGTCGCCTCCCACCGGGGGCCCGACTGCAACCGCGTGCAGGACGCCTACTCCCTGCGCTGCGCCCCTCAGGTGCACGGCGCGGCCCGCGACACCGTCGACCACGCGGCCCTCGTGGCCGGGCGCGAGCTCGCCTCGGCCGTCGACAACCCGGTGGTGCTCGGCGACACCGTCGAGTCCAACGGCAACTTCCACGGTGCGCCGGTCGGCTACGTGCTCGACTTCCTCGCGATCGCCGCCGCCGACGTCGCCTCGATGAGCGAGCGGCGCACCGACCGGTTCCTCGACAAGGCCCGCAACCACGGCCTGCCGCCGTTCCTGGCCCACGACCCCGGCGTCGACAGCGGCCTGATGATCGCCCAGTACACCCAGGCCGCGATCGTCTCCGAGCTCAAGCGCCTCGCCGTCCCGGCGTCGGTCGACTCGATCCCCTCCAGCGCCATGCAGGAGGACCACGTCTCGATGGGCTGGTCGGCCGCCCGCAAGCTGCGTACGGCGTTCGACGGCCTCACCCGGGTCGTCGCGATCGAGGTGCTGACCGCGGCCCGTGGGGTCGAGCTCCGGGCGCCGCTCGTGCCGTCGGCGGCCACCGCGGCCGTGATCGCCCTGCTCCACGGGGCCGGGGCCGTCGGGCCGGGACCCGACCGGCACCTGGCCCCCGAGATCGAGACCGTCGTCCAGCTGGTGGCCGACGGATCCGTCGTCCGTGCCGTCGAAGCAGTGATCGGAGAATTGCAGTGAACGAGGTCTCGACAAGCTCGACCAACGAGGCGGGCCCGACCAACGAGGCGGGCCCGACCGACGAGGTGGGCCCGACCAACGAGAGGCTGCCCATCCGCGCCGCGCGCGGCACCGACCTCACCGCCCGCTCCTGGCAGACCGAGGCGCCGCTGCGGATGCTGATGAACAACCTCGATCCCGACAACGCCGAGCGGCCCGAGGACCTCGTCGTCTACGGCGGCACCGGCAAGGCCGCCCGCGACTGGCCGTCGTACGACGCCCTGGTGCGCTCGCTGACCACGCTCGCCGACGACGAGACCCTGCTGGTGCAGTCGGGCAGGCCGGTCGGCGTCATGCGCACCCACGCCTGGGCGCCGCGGGTGCTGATCGCCAACTCCAACCTGGTCGGCGACTGGGCCAACTGGGAGGAGTTCCGCCGCCTCGAGGACCTCGGGCTCACGATGTACGGGCAGATGACCGCCGGGTCGTGGATCTACATCGGCACCCAGGGCATCCTCCAGGGCACCTTCGAGACCTTCGCGGCCGTCGCCGACAAGCGCTTCGGGGGCACCCTGTCCGGCACCATCACGCTCACCGCCGGGCTCGGCGGCATGGGTGGTGCCCAGCCGCTCGCGGTCACCATGAACGACGGCGTCTGCCTCTGCGTCGACGTCGACCAGGCCCGCATCACCCGGCGCATCGAGCACCGCTACCTCGACGAGCAGGCCGACTCCGTCGAGGACGCCGTGGCTCGCGCCGTCCGGGCGCGCGACGAGCGGCGACCCCTCTCGATCGGTCTGCTCGGCAACGCCGCCGAGGTGTTCCCGCTGCTGCTCGAGATGGGCGCGCCGATCGATGTCGTCACCGACCAGACGTCGGCCCACGACCCGCTGTCCTACCTGCCGGTCGGCGTCGCCGTCGAGGACTGGAAGGACGCCGCCGACCGCGACCCCGACGGCTTCACCAAGGACGCCCAGGCCTCGATGGCCGCGCACGTGCGCGCGATGGTCGAGTTCCAGGACGCTGGCGCCGAGGTCTTCGACTACGGCAACTCCATCCGCGACGAGGCCCGCAAGGGCGGCTACGACCGGGCCTTCGAGTTCCCGGGGTTCGTGCCGGCCTACATCCGCCCGCTGTTCTGCGAGGGCCGCGGGCCGTTCCGCTGGGCCGCCCTGTCCGGCGACCCCGCCGACATCGCCGCGACCGACCGGGCGATCCTCGAGCTCTTCCCCGACAACGAGCGCCTGCACAAGTGGATCACCATGGCCCAGGAGCGGGTGCAGTTCCAGGGCCTCCCGGCGCGGATCTGCTGGCTGGGCTACGGCGAGCGCCACCTGGCCGGGCTCAAGTTCAACGAGATGGTCGCCTCCGGCGAGCTCACGGCGCCGATCGTGATCGGCCGCGACCACCTCGACTGCGGCTCGGTCGCCTCGCCCTACCGCGAGACCGAGGCGATGCTCGACGGCTCCGACGCGATCGCCGACTGGGCCGTGCTCAACGCCCTGGTCAACACCGCCTCGGGCGCGACCTGGGTGTCGTTCCACCACGGCGGCGGCGTCGGCATCGGCCGCTCGCTGCACGCCGGCCAGGTCTGCGTCGCCGACGGCACCGCGCTGGCCGCCGAGAAGCTCGAGCGCGTGCTGACCAACGACCCCGGCATGGGCGTCATCCGCCACGTCGACGCGGGCTACGACCGCGCCGTCGAGGTCGCCGCCGAGCGCGACGTACGCGTGCCGATGCGCGAGGGCTGAGCCCCGGGACACGCCCTACGCTGACGGCATGCCCGAGTACCTGCGGATCGGCGAGGTCGCCACGGCCCTCGGCGTCAGCGTCGACACGCTGCGCCGCTGGGAGGCCGACGGGCGGGTCGAGTTCGAGCGGCAGCGCAACCAGCGCGTGCTGCGGGCCGACAAGCTCGCCGACCTGGTCCGGCTGGAGGCATCGGCGCCGCGGGGGAGCAGCGCGCGCAACCGGATGGCCGGGGTCGTGGTGTCGGTGAAGAAGGACGGCGTGATGGCCCAGGTCGAGCTCGCGTGTGGTGACTTCCGCATCGTGTCGCTGATGAGCAGGGAGGCCGCCGAGGACCTCGGTCTCGAGCCCGGCTCCCCGGCGACGGCCGTGGTCAAGGCGACGACGGTGATCGTCGAGGCCTGAGACGACCGGTACCTAGGTCTTGCCTAGGTGGCATCATCCTGCCCATGACGCCCCGCCGCCTGGTCCCGGTCCTCGCCCTGACCCTGCTCGCCCCGGTCCTGGCGGCGTGCGGCGGCAGTGACGGCGGCGACGGCGGCGACGGCGGCACCACCCTCACCGTCTACGCCGCCGCGTCGCTGAAGAAGACCTTCGGCGAGCTCAAGACCGAGTTCGAGGAGACCCACGACGGCGTCACCGTCGACCTCGTGCTCGGCGGGTCCGCCGACCTGGTCACCCAGCTCCAGAACGGCGCCGACGACGACGCCGACGTCTTCGCCTCCGCCGACACGAAGAACATGGACACGCTGACCGACGACGACCTGCAGGGCCAGGACCCGCAGGACTTCGCCACCAACACCCTCGAGATCGTCACCCCGCCCGACAACCCGGCCGGGGTGAGGACCCTCCAGGACCTCACCGGCGACCTCGACCTGGTGCTCTGCGCCCCGGAGGTGCCCTGCGGTGCGGCCGCCCAGAAGGTCGCCGAGGCGGCCGGGCTGACCTTCGACCCGGTCAGCGAGGAGCAGTCGGTCGCCGACGTGCTGGGCAAGGTGACCTCCGGCCAGGCCGACGCGGGGCTCGTCTACGTCACCGACGTGCTCGCGGCCGGCGACGACGTGCTCGGCATCGAGTTCCCGGAGTCGTCCGAGGTCGTCAACACCTACCCGATCACCACGATCAAGGGCAGCGACCAGGCGGATCTGGCGAAGGAGTTCGTCGATCTCGTCCTGGGGGACCAGGGTCAGCAGGTGCTGCAGGCCGCCGGGTTCGGCGCGCCGTGACCCACCGTCGTTAAGGTCCCTAGGGTGCCGACGCGGACCCGACCCCGCCCCGTCGGCGTACCCCGGTGGGTCCTGGTGCCGGCCCTGCTCGGGGCGCTGTTCGTCCTGCTGCCGCTGGTGGCGATCGTCGCGCAGGTCGACTGGTCCCACTTCTGGAGCCTGGTCACCTCGGAGTCGTCGCAGGCAGCGCTGCTGCTCAGCCTGCGTACGTCGGCCGCGAGCACCGTCGTGTGCGTGCTGATCGGCGTGCCGATGGCGCTGGTGCTGGCGCGCACGAGCTTCCCCGGGCAGGGCGTCGTGCGCTCGCTGGTCCTGCTGCCGCTGGTGCTGCCGCCGGTGGTCGGCGGCCTGGCCCTGCTCTACACGTTCGGCAAGCGCGGGCTGATCGGCGAGACCTTCGAGGTCGTCGGTCAGACGGTCGCCTTCTCGACCCTCGCGGTCGTGATGGCGCAGGTGTTCGTCGCGCTGCCGTTCCTCGTGGTCAGCCTCGAGGGGGCGCTGCGCACCGCCGGCGAACGCTACGAGGTGGTCGCCGCCTCGCTCGGTGCGCGGCCGACCACGGTGTTCCTGCGGGTCACCCTGCCGCTCGCGCTGCCGGGGCTCGTCTCCGGCGCGGTGCTGGCCTTCGCGCGCTCGCTGGGCGAGTTCGGCGCGACGGTCACCTTCGCCGGCAGCCGGGAGGGCGTCACCCGCACCCTGCCGCTCGAGATCTACCTGCAGCGCGAGACCGACCCCGACGCGGCCATCGCCCTGGCGCTCGTGCTCGTCGTCGTCGCGGTGCTGGTGATCGGCCTGGCCCGGACCGGACGGACCTCGCTGTGACCCTGTCCTTCGCGGCGAGCGTGCCGGAGCGTGGCGTCGACGTCGCCTTCGAGGTCGCCGCGGGCGAGACGGTCGCCCTGCTCGGCCCCAACGGGGCCGGCAAGTCGACGGTGCTGGCGGTCCTCGCCGGTCTGTTGCGCCCCGACGCGGGCCGCGTCGAGCTCGACGGTCGGGTCCTGCTGTCGGTCGGTGCGTCGTACGACGGCCCGCGGGTCGACCTGCCGCCGCACCGGCGGCGGGTGGCCCTGCTGGCCCAGGAGCCGCTGCTGTTCCCGCACCTGTCGGCCCTCGACAACGTCGCGTTCGGCCCTCGCAGCGCCGGTGCCGGTCGGTCGGCCTCGCGGGCGCGGGCGCGGGAGTGGCTCGACGACGTCGGCATCGGCGAGCTGGCCGACCGCCGGCCGGGCCGGCTCTCCGGCGGCCAGGCGCAGCGCGCCGCCGTCGCCCGGGCCCTCGCGGCCGAGCCCGACCTGCTGCTGCTCGACGAGCCGATGGCCGCGCTCGACGTGGCCGTCACGCCCGCCCTGCGCCAGACCCTGCGTCGGGTGCTGGCCGAGCGCACCTGCGTCGTGGTCACCCACGACGTCCTCGACGCGCTCCTCCTCGCCGACCGGGTGCTGGTGCTCGAGGGCGGCCGTGTCGTCGAGCAGGGCCCCACCCGCGATGTCCTCGCCCGGCCGCGCAGCGCCTTCGCGGCCCGGCTCGCGGGCCTCAACCTCGTCGTCGGCCGCTGGTCCGCTGCCGGCGTGGTGCGCGACGACGGCACCGTCGTGGCCGGCCGGGCCGGCGACGTCGTGCCCGCTGTCGACGCACCGGTCGTCGCGGTCTTCCGCCCCACCGCCGTCGCGGTCTACCGCAGCGCCCCCCACGGCAGCCCCCGCAACGTCGTCCCGGTCACGGTGGCGGCCGTCGAGCCGGTGGGCGACCTGGTCCGGATCCGCAGCGGCGACCAGGCGTCGGGACTGGCCGGCCTGTCGGCCGACGTCACCCCGACGGCGGCCGCCGAGCTCGAGCTGGTCCCGGGCGACGAGGTCTTCTTCAGCGTCAAGGCGACCGAGGTCGACGTCTATCCCGCCTGACGCGGGTCGACTGCCTACAGTGACCGCGTGACGTCCCAGCCGACCCGCTCGCGGGCCACCCTGCCCGGCATCAGCTCGCGCGCCTGGGAGCACCCGGCCGACCGCGGGGCGCTCGTGGCGCTGCGCAAGCTCAAGGGCTTCGACACGGTGCTCAAGGCGATGTCGGGCCTGGTCAACGAGCGCACCACGCGCCTGCTGCTCCTCGGTACGACGATCCGCGTCGACGAGCGGCAGTTCCCCACGCTCCACTTCCTGCTGCGCGACGCGGCCCGGGTGCTCGACACCGACGAGGTCCCCGAGCTCTACGTGCGCGCCGACCCGACCCTCAACGCGGTGACGATCGGGCTCGACCGACCGATCATCGTGCTCAACTCGGCGCTGGTCGACCTGCTCGCCGAGGACGAGCTGCGGTTCGTCATCGGCCACGAGCTCGGTCACGCCCTCAGCGGGCACGCGGTCTACCGCACCCTGCTCGACCGACTCATCAACCTCACCGGCGTGCTCAACACGATCCCGCTCGGCGGGCTCGGCGTCCGCGCGATCATCGCCGCGCTCTACGAGTGGTCGCGCAAGGCCGAGCTGTCCGCCGACCGCGCTGGGCTGCTCGCCACCCAGGACCCCGCCGCCGCCATCCGCGCCCACATGCAGCTGGCCAGCGGCGGCCTGATGGGCGAGCTCGACCTCGCGACGTTCATGGCCCAGGGCCAGGACTACCTCGACAGCGGCGACCTGCGCGACTCGGTCCTCAAGCTGATGCTCGTCGAGAAGACCACCCACCCGTTCGCCGTCGTCCGGGCCGCCGAGCTGCGCGCCTGGGTCGACTCGGGTGACTACGCCGCCATCCTCGCCGGCGCCTACCCCCGCCGCGAGGAGGACGCGGAGGCCAAGGTCACCGACGCGGCCAGGGACGCCGCGCAGTCCTACTCCAGCGCCTTCGAGTCCTCCCAGGACGCGCTCGGCAAGCTCGTCCACGACGTGGCGGGCGTGGCGGGGAGCATGAAGATCTGGCTCGACGAGCGGCTGCGCCGCGGCGAGTAGACGCCGCGGCGTCGCTCAGCGGCCGCGGCGCTTCTTGCGGCGGGGCGGCTCGACGGTCCACAGCGACGCGATGTCGACCACGAGGTAGCAGGCGCCGGCGACCACGTTGCCGGGCTCGGGAGCGACGGGGTGCTCCGAGCCGGGCAGGCACACGGTGGCCTCGAACCCGACGGTGCGGACCCGCGCGACGTGGAAGACCTGCCCGGTGACGCCGTGGGTGCGCGTGTCGGCCGCGAGGACCGTCCCGGCGAGGAAGGCGGTCGGCTCGGGGTCCTCGGCGCCCCGGAACAGTCCGTAGGAGACGAACGACTCCGCGGCGAAGCGGGTCGGGTCCTCGCCCGGCTCGGGAGTGCCGAGGATGCTCGCGTCGGACGTGGCGAACGCCGCGGCGTCGGCGTGCACGCCCATCTCCAGGCCGAGGGCCACCACCGACGCGCGCGCCTGCGAGGTGACGATGCCGGTCAGGTGACGGCGCTGCTCGAGGTCGACGGCGAGCCGGGTGAGGACCTCGCCGGTCTCGTCGACGGCGTCGGCCTGCACGACCGGGCCGAGCGGTCCGACCTCGGTGAGCAGCGCGCCCGGCCGTCCGTCGTACGACGGCACGAGGTCGACGGTGTCGCCCTCGCCGTCGACGGCGACGACCACCCGGGAGCCGCTCTCGTCGGAGTAGCGGACGGACTCCACGCCCCCGATGCGTCCGACGACCTGCGACGGCATCGCGGCGAGGTGGAGGTTGAGCGTCTCGAGACTGTCGACGTCGAGGCCGATGCACGCGAGGGTCGAGGCCATGCGGACCACCGTAGGGTGTCGGTGTGACCAACCCGCGACATGCCTCTAACCATACAAAGTCAATCGAGTTATAGTCTCGAGCATGTCCCGTACCGACGTCCACCAGCACGCCTGGCCGGACGCGCTGGTGGAGCAGCTCCGGCGCCGCTCGCAGTCGCCCCGCGTCGTCGGCGACCGGCTGCTCCTCGACGGTGAGCCGGACTTCGTGCTCGTGGCCGGCGACGGCGTGCGCGCGACACTGGCCGATCGCCGGGCGATCGACGTGGCCGACGGTGTCGACCTCGCCCTGCTGTCGCTGTCGAGCCCGCTCGGCATCGAGACCCTCGCTCCCGAGGAGGCGGCGCCGCTGCTCGACGCCTGGCACGGCGTCGCCGACGCCCTCGAGCCGGGCCACGGGCTGTGGGCCGCGGTCAACCTGGTCGAGCCCGACCTCGACTCGCTCCGCACCACCCTCGCCGTGCCGGCGGTGCGCGGGCTGCAGGTGCCGGCCACCGCGCTGCTCGACCCCGCTGCCCTCGAGCGGCTCGCGCCGGTCCTCGCCGTGGTCGAGTCGGCTGACCTGCCGCTGCTCGTGCACCCCGGTCCGGCCGCCGCGTCCGGGTCGTCCGGCGCGGGGGACCTGCCCGGGTGGTGGCCGGCGCTGACGTCGTACACCGCGCAGCTGACGGCGGCCTGGTTCGCGTGGCACGTCGCGGGCCGCGCGCTGCTGCCCGACCTGCGGATCTGCTTCGTCGCCCTCGCCGGTCTCGCCCCGCTGCACCACGAGCGGCTGGTGGCGCGCGGCGGCCAGCTCGGTGCGGTCGACCGACACGTCTACTACGACACCTCGTCCTACGGTCCGCGTGCCGTCGACGCCATGGTCCGCGTGGTCGGGATCGACCCGATCGTGCACGGCTCCGACCGGCCCTATGCGCTTCCCCGGGACCCCTGTCTGGGCGACGCGTTCACCCAGGCCCTCTTCGTCAACAATCCCGACCACCTGCTCCACGGAGGCACCCGATGACCATCGCCCCGTCCCGGACCACCAGCATCCTGACCGAGCACGACCTGCCCGCCCTGCCCGGCCGCGACCTCACCACTCCCGAGCTCCTCGCGTTCGTCCGCGAGCTCGCCTCGCGCCCCGACCTGTGGGCCGACCACGTGCGCCACGACGGCGAGGGGCGCCACTTCGTCTCCCTCTACCGCGACAGCGATATCGACGTGTGGCTGCTGTGCTGGAACCTCGAGGACGACACGGGCTGGCACGACCACGACACCTCGGCCGGAGCCGTGGCGGTCACCGCCGGCGCGCTGACCGAGAGCCGCCCGCGGCTCGGCGGCGAGCCGGTCGTCAAGACCGTCACCGTCGGCGGCACCCTCGACTTCGGCCCCGACCACATCCACCGCATGGGCGGCGCGGTCGACGGCTCGGTCTCGATCCACGCCTACTCGCCGCCGCTGTGGCGGATGGGCCAGTACTCCATCAGCGACACCGGCGTGATGCGGCGCTTCTCCGTCTCGTACGCCGACGAGCTGCGTCCGCTGGTCGGCGACTGACCCCGGCTGTGGCCGTCAGCCGACGAGCCGGGAAGGGCTGATCGTGACGGCGTACGGCGCCGAGGCGGTCCACGACTCGTCTCCGGCGAGGTCGGCCACCTCGACGTAGGCGCCGTCGACCAGCTCCCACGCGGTCAGTCGTGGCTCGTTCGGGTCGACGACCCAGAACGACGGGCAGCCGGCCTCCTCGAACCGCGCCTTCTTGAGGTTGCGGTCGATGAGCCGGGTGCTGGGGGAGAGGATCTCGACCGCGAGCAGCGGCGCACCCGGGAGGTTCTTCTCGGCGAACTGCCCGCGGGGGGCGACCAGGAGGTCGGGCTGCAACAGCGTGGTGCCGTCGAGCAGGACGTCGAACGGAGCCACCAGCAGCACCAGGTCGGGCGGGATCGAGTCGGCCAGGAGGAGGACGAGGGCGATCTGCGCACGTTGGTGGGCGAACGACGGGGCGGCGCTCACGAGCAGCGTCCCGTCGAGCAGCTCGTAGCGCCATCCGTCGTCCGGGAAGCCGTCGAGGTCAGCAACGGTCAGCCCGTCGCTGGCTCGCGGCATCGTCGTCATGGTGTCCATGGTGCCCCACCTCCGAGTCGGTCGTCATGGGTCGATGCTGACGAATCGGCGAGCAACGTGCTCGCCTCCTCCACAGGCGCGCCACACTGGGCCCGTGACGAAGAGAGCACTGGTCCTGGGCGGCGGCGGCATCACGGGCATCGCGTGGGAGACCGGGATGCTGGCCGGACTGGCGGAGGCGGGAGTCGACCTGACCACGGCCGACCGCGTCATCGGCACGTCGGCCGGGTCGATCGTCGGTGCCCAGATCACCTCCGACATCGGGCTCGAGGAGCTCTACCGCCGGCAGCTGCTCTCGCCGGCCGCGCTCGGCGACACCGCGCCGCTGGCGTCGATCGGTGCGTCGGTCGCGATCCGGTTCGCGACGTCGCTGCTGCGGGCCCGGGGCGACATCGAGCGGTTCGGCCGGATCCTCGGCGGACAGGCCGTGGCGCTGGCCGCGCGCGGCAGGACCCCCACGGTGGCCGAGCGCTACGAGCAGGTCGCGCAGCGCATCGGCGGTCTCGAGTGGAACGACCGCGACCTCGTGGTCACGGCCGTCGACGCCTCGACCGGCGAGCTCACGACGTTCGGCCCGCGGGGCGACGTACCCGAGGTGGCGCTCGAGGACGCCGTCAACGCGTCCTGCGCGGTGCCCTGCGTCTATCCGCCGATCCCGATCGGGGGTCGCACCTTCATCGACGGCGGCGTCCGGTCCGGAGCCAACGCCGACCTCGCCGACGGCTTCGACCCGGTCGTGGTGCTCTCGCCCATGGACCGCGGCGTCGGCCCGATCCACAGCGCGGCTCGGCAGCTGACCGCGCTCGGCGTGCGCCACGTCGTGATCACGCCCGACCCGGGCTCGCTGCGTGCCATCGGCAAGAACGTGCTCGACCCGGCCGCCCGGCCGCCGTCGGCGCGCGCGGGTCGCGCGCAGGCGGCCGAGCACGTGGACGAGCTGCGCGCGCTCTGGGGGTAGGTGATCAGGAGCGGGGCAGACCCAGCGCCGAGACGATCGCCTGCGCCGCCTCGGTGGGCGAGAGGTCGTCGTTGTCGACGCGGTGGTGCGGGTAGCGCCCGGCCAGCGGGAACGCCTGGTCGGGTCCGGTGCTGAGCCGGTGGTCGGCGTCCCACTCGCGCAGGTGGCCCCTGGCCCACTCGACGTCGCGCTTGCTCGCCTTGTGCTGCAGTCGCAGGGGCGTGCCCTCGCGCCCGAGCCGCGTCTCCTGGCTCGACCAGAGCTCGACGAAGTCGACCGGGTGCCCGGCGTCGACGACCGGGGCGACCAGCCGCTCGACGTACGCCGTGTCGTCGGCCAGGTCGAGCCCCCACACGAACGTGAAGACCAGCCCGGGCAGGTCGTGACGAACGGCCTCCTCGATCACCCGGGTCCGGAACTCCTCGCGCAGCGTCTCGAACGCCGGCGTGCCCCAGTCGAACACCTCGAGCAGCGGCTCGATCGTGGCGTGGTTGTGGAACAACCGGTACGGCGTGAGGCGCGCGACCTCGCGCCCGACCGTCATCTTGCCGACGGCGGGAGGTCCGAAGATCACGACGAGGTGCATGGGGCCAGTCGAGCAGGTGGGCGGGTTCGGCGCGACCGGGATTGGGTGGCTTCAGGGATTGCCTGCTCGCCGGGGAAGCCTGAACTTCGCAGGCAATGCATTGCCTGCGAAGTTCAGAGATCCCCGGTCCACAGGCAATCCCTGAACGAGGCGGCGGTTCAGCCCTCGAGCGCCGCGATCGCCTCGGCGATGCTGAGCGTGCGCCGGGCCGACTCGACGTGCAGGTTCTCGACCATCCGGCCCTGGTAGGTGACCACGCCGGACCCGGCGCCGTCCTCCCAGGCCTGGATGAGACCGCGCGCGTCCTCGACGGCCTTCTCGGACGGGGCGAAGGCGGTGTTGGCGCCCTCGACCTGGCCGGGGTGGATCAGCGTCTTGCCGTCGAACCCCATCTGGCGGCCCTGCTCGCACTCGGCGAGGAAGCCCTCGGTGTCCTTCACGTCGTTGTAGACGCCGTCGACGATCGCGATACCGGCCGCGCGGGCCGCCAGCAGAGCGGTGTGCAGGGGCGGGAGGATGGGCGCGCGGCCGGGCACGTGCTCGGCGTACAGCTCCTTGACGAGGTCGTTGGTGCCCATCACGAGCACCGTCAGACGCTCGGAGGCCCGAGCGATCGAGAGCGCGTCGAGGATCGCCACCGGCGTCTCGATCATCGCCCAGAGCTTCGTGTGGTCGGGGGCTCCGGCCTTCTCCATCGCGGCGACCAGGGCGTGGACCTCGGCGGCGCTGCTGACCTTGGGTACGACGACCGCGGCGGGTCCCGCGGCGGAGGCGGCGGCGATGTCGGCGTCGTGCCACTCGGTGCCGATGCCGTTGACGCGGATGGTCATGGTGCGTCGGCCGTAGGCGCCCGAGGCGACGGCCGCCGCGGCGGCCTCGCGGGCGGCCGGCTTGGCGTCGGGCGCGACGGCGTCCTCGAGGTCGAGGATGACGCCGTCGACCGGCAGGGTCTTGGCCTTCTCGAGGGCCTTGGCGTTGGAGCTCGGCATGTAGAGCACCGAGCGCAGCGGCGTGAAGTCAGCCATCAGCCGACCTCGATCGCGTCGTACTGCTTCTTGAGCTCGGGGTCGATCGCCGCCAGCTGCTCGGCCAGCCGGACGACCACCAGGCACTGCTTGAGCGAGGCGTCGTCCTCCATCTTGCCGTCGAGCATCACCGCGCCGGTGCCGTCGCCCATCGCGGCGACGACGCGACGCGCGTGCGCGATGTCCTCGACCGAGGGCGAGAAGACCTTGTGGGCGATGGCGATCTGCTTGGGGTGCAGGCTCCACGTGCCGACGCAGCCGAGCAGGAACGCGTTGCGGAACTGGTCCTCGCACGCCACCACGTCGGCGATGTCGCCGAACGGCCCGTAGTAGGGGTAGATGCCGTGCATCGCGCAGGCGTCGACCATCCGGGCGATCGTGTAGTGCCAGAGGTCCTGCTGGTACGTCGTGCGCGCGGCGTTGATGCCGGCCTCGTCACCGGTCGCGGGGTCCTGCCGGACGAGGTAGCCGGGGTGGCCGCCGCCGACACGGGTGGTCTTCATCCGGCGGTCGGCGGCCAGGTCGGCCGGGCCGAGGCTGAGGCCCTGCATGCGGGGCGAGGCGCCGCAGATCTCCTCGACGTTGGCCATGCCGCGGGCGGTCTCGAGGATCGCGTGCACGAGGATCGGCCGGTCGAGCCCCGCCTTGGCCTCGAGCTGCGCGAGCAGCCGGTCGACGTAGTGGATGTCCTCGGCGCCCTGGACCTTGGGCACCATGATCACGTCGAGCTTGTCGCCGATGCCCTCGACCAGCGCGGTGAGGTCGTCGAGCGCCCACGGGCTGTCGAGGCTGTTGATCCGGGTCCACAGCTGGGTGGGGCCGAAGTCGGTCTCCCGGCCGATCGTGATCAACCCCTCGCGCGCGGCGAGCTTGTTGTCGGCCTTGACGGCGTCCTCGAGGTTGCCGAGCAGGACGTCGACCGTGCCGACCATCGCCGGGATCTTGGCCGCCATCTTGGCGTTGCTCGGGTCGAAGAAGTGGATCGCGCGGCTGGGTCGGAACGGGATCTCGGTCAGCGGCGTCGGCGCACCGACCGCGAGGGGCCGGAAGAAGTCCTTGGCGCTCTGGGAGGCGGGCATGTCGCGGAAGTTAGCAGTCCTTAACCGGGCGCGGTATGACCGATCTCTCGCCGGTCCCCGCTCAGCGCGTCGTACGCCGCTGCCACCAGCGCCGCGGGGGAGCGGCGGCCTCGGCCGCGGCCTGGGCGGCGACCCGGGCGGCCCGGCGGGTGGCGCGACGCTCGGCCCACGCCGCGACGGTGGTGTCGACGTCGCGCGGCATGGTCACCAGCGGCGGGCCCTCCGGGGCGCGGTAGCGGGCCGCGACGACCCGCTCGTTGAAGTCGGTGACCACGCGGCGTACCTCGGTCTCGAAGCCGATCGCGTCGAGCCGCGCGTCGAGCTCGGCGTCCTCGCGGCGCAGCTGGACGGTCAGCGGGAGGACCGTGATCCTCTCGCGCTCGACCAGCTTCTTGAGCCACCAGTCGGGGTCGTGGGAGTCGCCGAGGCCCTCGATCGGCTTGCCCGCACCGGGCAGGTCGTCGAAGTCGCCGCGCTCCATGGCGACCCGGATCTGCTCCTCGACCCAGCGGTCCTTGCGGGCCATCCGGGCGGCGGCGGCCGCCTCGCCGGTGCGCTCGTCGCGCTCGGGTCCCTGCCGCGGTCGGCCGGGTGGGTCGGGTGGGTCGGGTCGGTCGGGTCGGTCGGGCATCGGTCATCACCTCGCCCCTCCAGGTTAAAGGTCCCCGGTTAACGTCGCCGGCATGGACCTGATCGACATCCCCGCCGCCGACGGCACCGCCGAGGCCTACGTCGCCCGCCCCGAGTCCGGCACCGGTCCGGGCGTGCTCTTCTTCATGGACGCGATCGGGCTGCGCCCACGGATCGCCGAGATGGCCGACCGGATCGCCTCGTGGGGCTACGTCGTGCTGGCCCCCAACGTGTTCTACCGCGCGGGCGACGTCGAGGCCGTCGGTCCGCACGCCGACCTGCGCGAGCCCGGCGAGCGCGAGGCCTTCTTCCAGGAGGCGATGCCCCGCATCGGGGCCCTGACCACCGACCTGGCGGTCCCCGACATCGCGGCGTACGTCGACGCCCTGCGTGGGGTCGACGGCGTCACCGACGGCCCGATCGGCGTGACCGGCTACTGCATGGGCGCCCGTCTCGCAGTCCGGGCGGCCACCGGCCACCCCGCCGACGTGGCCGCGTGCGGCGGCTTCCACGGTGCGGGCCTGGTCACCGACCAGCCCGACAGCCCCCACGCGGGCCTGGTCACGGCGCGCGCCGCGTTCGTCTTCGGCCACGCCGACCAGGACCCCTCGATGCCGGCCGAGGCGATCGAGGCGCTCGGGGTCGAGCTGGCCGAGCACGGCCTGGTCGCGAGCAACGAGGTCTATCCCGGCGCCGCGCACGGCTACTCGATGTCCGACACGTCGGTCTACGACGAGGCCGCCACCGAGCGGCACTTCGAGGAGCTGCAGGCGTTGTTCGCGCGCACGCTGCACTGACGCTGCGGGTCGGGTGGTCTCGAGACGGCCGCGGGCGGCCTCCTCGACCGACGTCGGGTCACGACGACCAGTGCCCCCGGTGCACGACGTCCTGCCACGGCGTACGACGACGCCGCGCGGGGGAGCCGGCGGACCCGCCCGGCACGGGGTGGCCGATGGTGATGACGCCGATGGGGTCGTGGGAGGCGGGGATGCCGAAGGCCTCGCGCAGGGCCGGCTCGCGGTCGGGCACGAGCCCGAAGAAGCACGCGCCGAGGCCCTCGTCGGTGACGGTCTGCAGGATCAGCAGCGAGGCCTTGGCGGCGTCCATGTGCCAGTAGGGCATCGGCCAGCGGGCCTCGTCGCGGTCCGACCAGCCCTTGTCGGGCTCGGCGTAGCGGTCGAGGTAGGCGGCCTTGCTGCTGCAGGGCAGCACCACGACGGGCGCGCGCATCATCCCCTCCAGCCAGGGGCTGGGCTCGTCGACGGCGTCGGTGCTGAGCTCCCAGAACCGGCGTACGTCGTCGGGCCGGTCGAGCACGAGGAACGCCCAGCCCTGGCTGAACCCCGCACTGGGGGCGCGGGTCGCGTTGTCGAGCGCACGGTCGATGATGGCGGGGTCGACGGGACGGTCGGCATAGTTGCGGACCATGCGGCGACGTCGGACGACGTCCTGGAACTCCATCCGCCGATCCTAGGGAGTGACCTCGTGGCCGACGACCTCGAGCGGATGTGGGCCGACCTCGCCCCCGTGGGCCGGTCGGCCGCGTCCGGCGGCTACTTCCGCCAGCCCTTCGAGCCGGCCGAGCGCGAGCTCGCGGCCTGGTTCGCCGAGCAGGCGGACGCGCGCGGGCTGCCCGTCGAGACCGACGCCTTCGGCAACCAGGTCGCCTGGTGGGGCTCGGACGACGGGACCGGCGCGGTGCTGACCGGCAGCCACCTCGACTCCGTCCTCGACGGCGGCGCGTACGACGGCCCGCTGGGTGTCGTGTCCGCCCTGGCCGCCGTCGACCTGCTGCGCGAGCGCGGGCTCGTCCCGCGCCGACGGATCGGCGTGGCGGTGTTCGTCGAGGAGGAGGGCTCCCGGTTCGGGCAGGCCTGCCTGGGCTCGCGGCTCGCGGCCGGGGCGACCACCTGGGAGCAGGCGTGTGGGCTGCGCGACCGTGCGGGGGTCGCGCTCGGCGACGTCGTCGACGGGGGACCGTCGGCCATCGGCGGGGGCGGCTGGCTGGGCGACGTCGCGGCGTACGTCGAGCTCCACGTCGAGCAGGGCCGCGACCTGGTCGACCGCGGCGAGGCCGTGGGCGTGGCCAGCGAGATCTGGCCGCACGGGCGCTGGCGCTTCGACTTCTCCGGCGAGGCCAACCACGCGGGGACGACGCGGATGGAGGACCGGGCCGACCCGATGCTGACCTACGCGATGACCGCCCTGGCCGCCAACAAGCAGGCCCGGGTGTCGGGTCAGCGCGCGACCTTCGGGCGGATCGAGGTGGCCCCCAACGGCACCAACGCGGTCCCCTCCCGCGTGACGGCCTGGCTCGACGCCCGCGGCGACACCGACGCGGCCGTCGCCGAGCTCGTCGCGACGATCGAGCGGCAGGCCGTCGAGCGGGCCGGGCGCGACGGCACCGCGGTCGTCGTCACGGCCGAGTCGGTGTCGGCGTCGGTGTCCTTCGACCCCTCGCTCACCCGGGGCCGGCCCTGGCCGGTGCTGCCGACCCAGGCCGGCCACGACGCCGGTGTGCTGTCCGCGGCCGGAATCCCCACCGCGATGCTCTTCGTCCGCAACCCGACGGGCGTCTCGCACTCCCCGGCCGAGCACGCCGAGATCGCCGACTGCCACGCCGGTGTCGTCGCACTGGCCGACGTGCTGGGGGAGCTGGCCGGCGGGCTGGCCGGCGGGACGACCGCATGACGGCGTACCTGCTCGAGCGGGCGTGGGTGGGCGGCGCCGTCCGCGACGACGTGCTGGTCGAGGTCGTCGACGGCCGGTTCGCGTCGGTGGAGGTCGGTGGCCACGGCGGCACCCCCCTCCCCGGCCTCACCATCCCCGGCCTCGCCAACGCGCACAGCCACGCGTTCCACCGGGCCCTGCGGGGGCGCACCCAGCGCGGCCAGGGCACGTTCTGGACCTGGCGCGAGCAGATGTACGCCGTGGCCGCGCGGCTCGACCCCGACTCCTACCTCCGGCTCGCGACGGCCGCCTACCGCGAGATGCTCGCCGCGGGCTACACGAGCGTGGGGGAGTTCCACTACCTGCACCACCGCCCCGACGGCACGCCGTACGCGCCCGCCGGCGCGATGGGCGACGCCCTGCGGCAGGCCGCCGCCGACGCCGGCATCCGGATCGCCCTGCTCGACACCTGCTACCTCAGCAGCGGGTTCGGGGCCCCGCCCGAGGGCGTCCAGGTCCGCTACAGCGACGGCACGGCCGACGCCTGGGCTGCACGAGCAGCCGCCGGACCCGCCGCCGTCCACTCCGTGCGCGCCGTGCCCCGCGACCAGCTCGCCGTCTTCCGGGCCGTGCTCGAGCAGGGTCGCCCCCTGCACGTCCACCTCTCGGAGCAGCCGGCCGAGAACGAGGCGTGCCTGGCGGCGTACGGCGTCACCCCGACCCGGCTGCTGCACGACGAGGGCCTGCTCGGCCCGGGCACGACCGTCGTGCACGCCACCCACCTGACCGACGACGACGTCGCCCTGCTCGGCGCCACCCGCACCCACGTCTGCCTCACCCCCACCACCGAGCGCGACCTCGCCGACGGCATCGGCCCCGGGCGCCGGCTCCACGAGGCCGGGTGCCGGCTCAGCATCGGCAGCGACAGCCAGGCGGTCGTCGACCCGTTCGAGGAGCTGCGCGCCCTCGAGCTCGACGAGCGGCTCGCCACCCGGCGCCGCGGCCACTGGACGGCCGCCGAGCTGCTCGACGTCGGCACCGCCCACGACGTGCTCGGCTTCGACGACGTCGGCGCGATCGCCGTCGGTCATCGCGCCGACCTCGTCACGATCGACACGACCACGCCGCGCACGGCCGGCACCGGGGCCGACGAGCACACGGCGGTCTACGCCGCGAGCGCCGCCGACGTCACCTCGGTGCTGGTCGACGGCCGACCCGTCGACCTCGATCGCGAGGCGATCGGGCGCGACCTCGACCGCACGATCCGGGAGGTCCTGCGATGACCAGCACGCTCGTCACCGGCATCGCCGAGCTCGTGACCTGGGACGACGAGCAGCCGATCCGCACCGACGCCGCCTTGGTCGTCGACGGCGACCGGGTGGCCTGGACCGGTCCCGCCCACGCCGCCCCCAGTGCCGACACCGCCGTCGACGTCGGCGGCCGCGCGGTGCTGCCCGGCTGGGTCGACTCCCACTCCCACCTGGTGTTCGACGGCGATCGCGCGGCCGAGTTCGAGGCCCGGATGACCGGCACGCCGTACGCCGCCGGCGGCATCCGCACCACCGTCGCGGCCACCCGCGCGGCCACCGACGAGCAGCTCACCGCCCGGGTCGCCGCCCTGGTCACCGAGATGCGCCGCCAGGGCACCACGACCCTCGAGATCAAGAGCGGCTACGGGCTGACCGTGCGCGACGAGGCGCGCAGCCTGGCGATCGCGCGCCAGTTCACGGAGGAGACCACGTTCCTCGGTGCCCACGTCGTCCCGGCCGGGCCCGACGGGTCGCCCGGCGACCCCGCGGCGTACGTCGACCTGGTCACGGGTCCCATGCTCGAGGCCGCCGCGCCCCACGCGCGCTGGATCGACGCCTTCTGCGAGGAGGGCGCCTTCGACGTCGACCAGGCCCGCGCGGTGCTGGCCGCCGGGGCCGCCGTCGGGCTGCGCGGACGACTGCACGCCAACCAGCTGACGTACGGCGCCGGCGTCCGGCTGGCGTGCGAGCTGGGCCTGGTCGCCGTGGACCACTGCACCTACCTCGGCGACGCCGACGTGGCCGCCCTGGCCGACTCGGGCACCGTCGCCACCCTGCTGCCCGGCGTCGAGTTCTCGACCCGGCAGCCCTATCCCGACGCGCGGCGGCTGCTCGACGCCGGGGTGCGGGTCGCCCTGGCCAGCGACTGCAACCCCGGCTCGTCGTTCACCTCGTCGCTGCCCTTCTGCGTGGCCCTCGCGGTCCGCGAGATGGGGATGACCCCCGCCGAGGCCGTCCACGCGGCCACCGCCGGTGGCGCCGCGGCCCTCGGCCGCGACGACGTCGGTCGCCTCACCGTGGGTGCCCGCGCCGACCTCGCGGTGCTCGACGCGCCCAGCCACCGACACCTGGCCTACCGGCCCGGCGTGCCCCTGGTGACCGCCACCTGGGTCGGTGGCCGGCCCGTCGCGTGAGCCCCGTCACCAGCCTCTGAGGTACCTCCCCGGACACCTAGGGCTCCCGCCCGATGTGCGGGCCTACCTCAGGGAGCGAATCTCTTCCTACGAGGTCGGCAGCAGGCCGGCCCTGAGGTAGCGAGGAGCTCCCCATGTACGACCGACTGACCGTCCAGACCGAGGTCGCCTACAAGCGTGAGCGGCTCGCCCGCAGCGCGTCCACCAAGAAGAGCCGCGGCGACCGTACCCGGATCCCGTTCCTCGGGGACCAGGTGAACAGGCGAGTCCGCTGACCCCGGCCGCCGGGAGCGGCCCCGCGTCGCCCCCGACACCCCCGCACGACCCGCCTCACGGCACCACGTGACGCCGAGCTGACACCAGTCGCTCGGCGTCCGTCGTTTTTGGCACATGACTCGCGACGCCCCCCCATCTAGGGATGACGACCGATCCCGACCGCTACCTCAGGAGCCCAGGCTCGTCGTACGCCGCCGGCGCCCGTCCAGGGCCCGGCACCGCCAGGACGGGAGCACCACCATGTGGGACCAGCTGATCCAGGCCCAGGGCGACTACCGCCAGCGCGCCACGAGGGGCCGGCCCGTCCGGCGCCGCCGGTCGCGCCGCACGATGCCGTTCCTCCCGGGAGGGGCCGCCGAGGGCACCCGTGAGGGACGCGCCCGCACCAACCGCTGACGTCCGACGGCCAGGAGGAACACAATGGAGCCCGTGACCCAGACCAGCACGACGATGGTCGGCCGCGACGACGAGCTGGCCGAGCTGGCCGACGCGCTCGGCGTCCGCCCGCCGCGCCCCGCCGACAAGCTGGTCGACGTGCTGCTCGCCGGCGACGCGGGCGTCGGCAAGACGCGCCTGCTGCGCGCCCTGCGCGACCTGGCCTTCGACGAGGGCTGGCAGGTCTTCGCCGGACACTGCCTCGACTTCGGCGACAGCGCGCTGCCCTACCTGCCCTTCTCCGAGGTGCTCGGTCGGCCCTCGACCGCGCCGACCTGTTCCGCGCCATGCTCGCGGTGCTCGAGGCCGCCGCCCGCCGCGCGCCGCTGCTGCTGGTCATCGAGGACACCCACTGGGCCGACCAGTCGACCCGCGACATGCTCAGCTTCCTGCTCTCGCGTGTCGACTCGGGCGGGTTCGCCGTGGTGGCGTCCTACCGCTCCGACGACCTCCACCGCCGCCACCCGCTGCGCCGTCAGGTCGCGGAGTGGTCCCGGCTGGGCGGCGTCGAGCGGGTCAACCTCTCCCCGCTGGCCGACGACGACGTGCGCTCGCTGGTCAAGCAGCTGGTGCCCGGCGGCCTGCCCGAGTCCGAGCTGTCGGCGGTGGTCGCGCGCGCCGAGGGCAACGCCTTCTTCGTCGAGGAGCTCGTCAGCGCCGCCGCCGAGCCCGGCACCTTCATCCCGGCCGACCTCGCCGACGTGCTCCTGGTGCGGCTCGACCGGCTCGACGACGACGCCCGCCAGGTCGTCCGGGCCGCCAGCGCCAGCGGCCGCCGGGTCTCGCACGACCTGCTCGAGGCGACGTCCGGGCTGTCCGCCGAGGCGCTCGACCACGGCCTGCGTGGAGCCGTGGAGATGAACGTCCTGGTGGCCGAGCGCGGCGCCTACGCCTTCCGGCACGCCCTGCTCGGCGAGGCCGTCTACGACGACCTGCTGCCCGGCGAGCGGGCCCGGCTGCACGCGCGCTACGTAGCCGTCCTGCGTGACGGCAGCGCCCGCGGCACCGCTGCCGAGCTCGCCCGTCACGCCCGGCTCGCGATGGACCGGGTCACCGCGCTGCAGGCCAGCGTCCGCGCCGGCAACGAGGCCAGCGCCGTCGGCGGGCCCGACGAGGCCGCCTACCACTACCAGCAGGCGCTCGAGATCCTCAGCGGCGACCTCGCGCGCGGTGACGGCGGCGACCTGGGCGACCACGGCATCGACCTGTCCAAGCTCGTCGTCAAGGCCGCCGACGCCCTGGTCACCTCCGGCGACCCCGAGCGGGCGATCGCGGTCATCGGCGAGCAGCTCGAGCGGCTCCCCACCGACGCCCCCGACACCTGGCGGGCCCGGATGCTGAGCGCGCAGGCGGCCGCGATCTACATCACCGAGGTCGACAACGAGATCGACCCTGTCATCCTCTCGGCCCAGGCCGTGGCCCTGGCGCCGCTCGGCGAGAACGGCCTGCGCGCCCGGGTGCTGGCCAACCACGCCAAGATCCTGGCCGCCTACGGCCGCTACGACGAGGCCGAGACCGCGGGCGTCGACGCCCTCGAGATCGCCGAGCGCCTCGACTTCCACGAGCTCGCCAGCGACGCGATCACCACCCTGTCCGGGCTCAAGAAGGCCGGGCCCAAGGAGGGGCTGCGCGCCGCGCTCGAGGAGGCCATCAACCGTGCCGTCGAGTCCGAGGCGCTCGACGCCGAGCTGCGCGGCCGGTTCCTGCTGGGCCGCTCCTACGAGGACTGGGGCGAGTTCGACGAGGCCGAGCGCTGGTTCGCCAGCGGCATCGAGCGCGCCACCGACGCCGGGGTGCCGTGGGCGCCCTACGGCTTCGAGGCGCGCTGGCAGCTGTCGTGGATCCACCTGGTGCGCGGCGAGTGGGACCGCGCCCTCGACCTCTTCGTCGTCGAGGGGCCGGTCCCGCCGCCGATCCCGCGGGCGATGCTCAACTCCATGCGGCTGCAGATCCTGCAGCACCGCGGTGACGACGTGACCGCGCGCGTCGGTGGGCTCCGTCCGTTCTGGCGGCGTGAGGGCGCCGTCGCGATCCACGCGGCCGCGATCGAGATGATCGGCGCGGGCCGCCGCGACGAGCCCGAGGCCGCCGTGGCGTCGTACGACGAGGCCGTGGCGGTGCTCTCCCGCATCTGGCACGAGTGGTTCAGTGCCCGCATCCGGCTGGCCGCGGTGACCATCGGTGTCCTGGCCGACGCCATGGCCCACCGCAGCGGCGCCGAGCGCGAGGTCCTCGTCAAGGAGGTCGACCGCCTCCACACCGACGGCCACATCGTGCTCGACCGCTACACCGACCCCTCGGGGCACTGGGGTCCGGAGGGTCGTGCGTGGGTCAAGCGGCTCGACGCCGAGACCCTGCGCGCCCGCTGGCGGTCGGGTCTCGACGCGCCGCCGCTCGAGGTGCTCGTCGAGACCTGGCGCGAGACCGAGACGCTGTTCGCCGACTTCGGCCACGTCCACGAGCTGGCCGTCGTCCGGACCCGCCTGGCCGGGATCCTGCGGGCCTCCGGTGACCTTGCGGGGGCGCGCGAGCTGGGCGACCTGGCCCGGGCCGCGGCCCACGAGCTCGGCGCACGGCCGCTGCTCGACGAGCTCCAGGCGATCGGCTCCGCGCCGGCTGCCAGGGCCGCCGAGACCACGGCCACCCTCACGGCCCGCGAGCGCGAGATCATCGGCCACGTCGCCGACGGCCGCACCAACGGCGAGATCGCCCGGATGCTGTTCATCAGCGCCAAGACGGTCTCGGTGCACGTGTCCAACATCCTCGCCAAGCTCGACGCCTCCGGGCGCACCGAGGCCGCCGCCATCGCCCGGCGCCGCGGGATGCTCGACTGACGGCGTCCGCGCCACCCACCGTCAACGCCGCTAGCCGCCGATAGTCCCTGACGTTCTGGCCCCTGTCCGCCCCGGACCGGGGGCCATTTCGTCAGGGACTATCGGGCCGTGTCGGGGCCTGTGGATGACGCCGGCAGAGGTCGACGTACGGCGTCATCCTGGCTGGCATGCCGGACGAGGACGAGCGACCACCAGCGCTGCGCGCCGGCTGCACCCGCCCGGTGCGCGCCCACGGCGCCCCGACACGCAAGCAGGCCCGGGGACCCCACTGGCGACGGACGAGTCACGGGTTCTACGTGCCCAGCTCGGTGCCGACCGACAGCGTCGACCAGCGGATCGTCGAGGCGTCCGTCGTCGTGCCGCCGCGCTGCGCGATCAACGGCTGGGCCAGCCTGAGGTGGCGGGGCGGCCGCTGGTTCGACGGACTGGGCCCGGCCCGCGAGCCGCTGCCGGTGGGCATCGTGATCAGCAGCCACGACGTGCGACCGCAGCCGGGCATCGCCCTGAGTGCCGAGGCCTTCGACCCGCGTCTCGTCGAGTGGGTCGACGGCGTCCCGGTGATCGACGCGCGCTACGCCGTCGCCTTCCAGATGCGCTACGCGCGCAGCTGGCGCGCGGCCGCCAACGAGCTGTCGAAGGCGGCGTACAACGACCTCGTCTCGATCGAGGAGATGACGCAGTTCCTGACCCCCGGGCAGAACGGGATGACGGGCGTGCCCCAGGCCCGCCGGGCTCTCGGCTGGGCCGAGGAGAACGTCTGGTCGCCGTACGAGCTGCCGATGTCGCTGCTCTGGCAGGTCGAGGCCGACCGTCCGCGCCCGCTCTGCAACCGGCCGATCTTCGACCTGGCCGGGCGTCACGTCGCCACCCCTGACCTGTTCGACCCGGTGACCGGTGTCGGTGGGGAGTACGACGGGGAGCTCCACCTCGACCGGGGTCAACGAGATCGCGACCTGCGTCGCGACGGAGCTCTTCGGCACTACGACCTGGAGCTGGTCTACGCGACCGCCCCCGACCTGCACGACCCGCGTGCCTTCGTCGGCCGGCTGCACGACGCCTACCGGCGCGCCGCGCGGCGGCAGGTCAGCGACCGGACCTGGACGATCGAGCCGCCCGCGTGGTGGGTCCCGGTCGACACGGTCGAGCAACGTCGCGCGCTCACGGCGCAGCAGCGTCGCCGGTTCCTCGGCCACCGCACCGCCTGACCGATAGTCCCTGACGATCTGGCCCCGATCCGGTCGGATCAGGGGCCATTTCGTCAGGGACTATCGGGATTGGGTGCGGGTGGGGCGACTACCGGTCAGAGCCACTCGACGCTGGCCAGGGCCGACTCGATCCACTCCCGGGCCTCGGCGTCGTCCTGCGGGAACTGGAAGGCGATCTGGACCAGCGAGTCCTGGTAGATCGCCCCGAAGACGTAGCTGAACTTGTCGGCGGTGCCCTCCGCGACGTAGCCGGTGACCCCTGCGACCTCACGACCCTGCACCCGCTCGAGGTTGGGATAGACGATGTCCTTGCCGCCGTTGATCGTGAGCTGGGCGTAGTAGCCCAGCGTCTTGCCCGGGACGGTGCCGAGCGCCGAGACGGCGATGTCGACGAAGGCGCCGTCGCTGTTGTTGGTGGAGGCGTTGTCGCCCCCCGGCTGGGGCCGCCAGGTCACGTCGCCGGGGAGACGCATCCTCAGCAGGGTCTTGCCGAGGTCCTTGGCGGTGATCGTCGGCCCGGTGGCCGGCGTCGGGGTGGGCGAGGCGGGCTCGGTCTCGGTCGGCGCGGAGGACGTCGGGGCCGACGTCGTGGGCGAGGGGACTGTGCTGGACGGGTCGGCCGACCGGGTGGGCTCGTCGTCCGGCGAGTCGGACGAGCATCCCTCGAGCAGCCCCATCAGCAGGCCGAGCAGCAGCAGAGCAACCCCGATCGGGGCCCGAGAGCGCATGGCCGGACGCTACCCTCCCCGGTCTGTCCCGAACATCCTCGGGTTTGCGGCGGTGACGACGGGGTAGGCGGCGACAGACCGTTCGACGACACGATGGGTGCGCTCTCGACATGGGTTTCAGCCTCAACCTCAGCCAGTTCCTGGACGTGGTCCCCACCACGTCGTCAGCTCCGCAGGGCCTCGACCTCGCGGTCGAGGCCATCGACGACGTGATCAAGAGGATCGAGGCGGAGATGGATCTGCTGCAACCCAACGAGTTCGCCTCTGCCGGCACGATCCAGAGCGTGTCCTTCGGCGGCGCCGACGCCGCCCCCAATCTCGCTCTCCACTACACCCGCGCCCACGAGGTGACCTGGAAGACGCTGCGTGGGGTGAAGTCGGACCTGGTCGCCTTCCAGGAGGCCTGCCGCACCGCCAAGCAGCAGATCGTCCTGGCCGACGAGGACTCCGCCGACCAGTACAACCGGACCCGGACCGCGATCGAGGCGCTCGAGGCGGGGTCCGACCAGCACCAGGGCCGTTGGGACCACCAGCAGGCCCAGCAGGACCAGGACACCACCGGCGGGGAGGACCTCTGATGTCCGGCCAGAACATCGCCCGGCTGACGGCCGCGGTCGCCGGCATGAACGTCGAGGACGTCACCACGTCGCGCGACGCCTGGGACGACGGCAAGACCGCGCTGGAGAAGGTCTCCCGAGCCCTCGAGCAGGCCGCTGAGCAGGTCAAGATCGGGTTCGGCGAGGACTCCCGGTCCGGAGATGCCGCCAAGAACGTCCTGCTCCAGATGCGCACGCAGGTGATCGAGCCGCGGCTCGCGGACATGACCGCGGCGAGCGGGGCCCTCGAGGGCGTCCGCACCGCGATGGAGGCCAGCAAGAACCAGGCGTCCCAGATGCCGACCTCGGCGCCCGGGCCGGCCCCGAAGTACACCGGGGGAGCCGGCGACACGGCCGACGACATCACCGCGCTCAAGATCTACGCCAACAAGACCCGCGCCCACAGCGAGCAGGTCACCAAGTACGGCAACGCCGACGAGGACGCCCGCACGCAGGTCGAGGCGCTCAACAAGACCTACACCGAGGCAGCCGAGGTGATGGCCAAGATCCACGGTGAGCCCGTCGACGACGGTGGCGGCGATGGCGATGGCGACGACGGATCGGGTGGTTCGGGCGGCGGCGGTGGTGGCACGACGGTCCGCGACCCCGGCCCGGGGCTGACCACGATGCCGCCCCCCCATGTCTACCCGGATCCCCACCCCGACCCCCACCCCGACCCGACGCCCTTCCCCGACCCGCAGTTCCCCGATCCGATCCGGGACCCGACGTTCCCCGACCCGACCCCCGACCCCACCGACCCCGGCACGGGCACGGGCACGGGCACGGGCACCGGCACCGACCCGTCCCTGGTCCCCGGGCCCGGTCCCGCGCCGACCCCCGTCCTCGACGGTGGCGGTGGCGGCGGGATCAACCCGGGTGCGGCGCTGGGTCTCGGAGGCGCGGGGCTGATCGCCGGGGCCGGTGCCAAGGGCGTCCTGGGCCGACTCGGCAACGCCGCGCTGGGCCGCGGCGGCGCGACCGGCGGCACCCTGGGGGCGAGCTCCCGGCCGTCCGCACGCGGGGTCCTCGGCTCCCGGGGCGGCGTGGCCGGCGCCGGTGGTCAGTCCACCGGCCGCGGGGGTGCCGGACGTGGCGGTGGAGCCGGTGCTGGCGGCACCGGCACGCGTGGCGGTGGCGGACGTGGCGCCGGTGGACGTGGCGCCGGCGGGCGTGGTGCCGGTGCTGGCGGCGTCGGCAGCCGTGGCGGCCGGTCCAAGGACGGCAAGGAGACCTCGCGCGAGAACGAGTACGACGTCGACGAGGACTGGACCGACGACGAGGGCAACCCGCAGGTCCTCGGCTGAGGCTGGCTGGTCAGCGCGAGATCGCCCAGCCCAGGCAGGCCAGTGCGCCGGTCGAGGTGAGGGTCCGTACGACGTTCCAGCGCGCCCACGGCCCCTCGAACGTCTCACGCGCTGCGGCGAGCGTCGACCCGTCGGAGCGCGGGTCCACCGCGGCGAGGGCGTCGTTGAGCGGGATGCTGCCGGCCGCGGTGACCGCCACCGTCGCGAGGGCCAGCACCAGCCCGGCGACCACCCATGGCCGCGCCGGCCCGCCGGCGGCCACGACTCCCGCCGCCGCCAGCACCGGGGCGCCGAGGAAGCTGGCCAGGAACACCGGGTTCACGATCGCGACGTTGACGTGCTGCATCGCCGACACGAACGTCGCGTCGTCGGTGTCGGCCAGGCCGGGCATCACACCGCTGGCCCAGGTGTAGTAGGTCCCCGCCTGCAGACCGCTGGCGACCAGGGCGGCGAGCAGGAGCGGGGTGCGGGCGGACTCGAGGGCATCGATCATGGGACCACCTCACCACCGGTGAACGAGACGATCCATGGCGATTCGTCGCCCACGCATGCGCGTCCGTCTAGGATCGCCGTCGTGGACGAGCTCTCCGGGTTGCTCGACGGCCCGCGGGCTCGCGGCGCGTTCCTGCTGCGCTGCCTGCTCGACCCGCCGTGGTCGGTCGGCCTGCGTGACGACGCGCCGCTCTCGGTGACCGCCGTGGTCCGCGGTCACGCGTGGCTGCTGCCGGCCGGGGGCGAGCCCAGCCGGCTCGAGCCGGGCGACCTGGCGGTGCTGCGCGGTCGGGCGGGGGCGGCGTACGCCGTCATCGCCGACGACCCGGCGACGCCGGTCCAGGCGGTGATCCACCCGGGCCAGGTCTGCCGGACTCCGGACGGGCGCGAGCTCGCCGAGGAGATGCACCAGGGCGTGCGCAGCTGGGGCAACGCGGCGGTCGGCGAGACGGTGCTGCTGACCGGGGCGTACGCCGTCGACGGCGAGGTCGGCACCCGCCTGCTGCGCGCGCTGCCCGACGTCGTCGTGGTGCGCGCCGACGAGGTCGACGGCCCTCTCGTCGACCTGCTTGCCGTCGAGACGGTGCGGGACGCCCCGGGTCAGCAGGCGGTGCTCGACCGGCTGCTCGACCTGCTGCTGATCGCGGTGCTGCGGGCGTGGTTCGCCCGGCCGGGCACCCGGCCGCCGGGCTGGTGGACGGCGCAGGCCGACCCCGTCGTCGGGCCGCCGCTGAGGCTGATGCAGCACCACCCCGAGCACCCGTGGACCGTGGCCGGCCTGGCCGAGGTCGCGGGGGTGTCGCGGGCGTCGTTCGCGCGGCGGTTCCACGAGCAGGTCGGCCAGCCGCCGATGGGGTTCCTCACCCAGTGGCGCCTCGAGCTGGCCGCCGACCTGCTGCTCGAGCCGGGGTCGACGGTGGCGTCGGTGGCCCGGCGGGTGGGCTACGGCTCACCGTTCGCGCTGAGTGCGGCGTTCACCCGGCAGCGTGGCGAGTCGCCCCGGCAGTGGCGCGACCGCGGTCAGCCCGGCCCGACGTCGACGGTCTCGGCGACGGCCTCGAACACGTCGCACCAGTCGGGGTAGTCGTCGCGTGCGGCCGAGCACGTGAGGGTCACCGCGAGGCCGCCGACCAGCCACGCCCACTGGTCGCAGAGGACGTCGGCGCTGCCGACGCGGTGCGCGAACCGCTGGTAGCGCACCTCGTGCCCGTCGAGGTCGTAGACGTCGTCGTCCTCGACCGCGAGGTCGTCGAGCACGTCGGCGAGCCCGGCCAGTGCGTCACGCCGCCAGGCGACGACGTCGTCGTGGTCCACGGTCGTCGTCCGCACGACGATCTCGGGGCGTACGCCGCTGGGCGGCAGCACCGGAGCCCGCGCCGAGACGACGACCCCGTGGGCCGGGTCGCCGCGGCGGCGGCGCCAGGAGGACGGGACGGAGACGGACAGGCCGGGGCGGGTGATCGTGGTCATGCGCCACCTGTGCTCGCGACCCGCCTGGGGACAAACGAGGGCCCGGTCGGCCTGTGGACGACCGCCTGCCGCGGCTGCGCCCAGCGACTAGCGGATGGTGCCGACCCCCGGCACCAGCGGCAGGTCGAGGGCGGTCACCCAGCCGGCCGGCAGGTCGTTGACGGCGGGCACGGCGTTGAGCGCGCGCAGGCCGGTGGCCAGACAGCCGGCGACGGCCGGGGCACGCCCGCTCCCGTCGGTGATGCGGAACGCCGTCTCCTGGGTGATCGACGGCGAGCCGACGATCTCGACGCGGTAGACGTCGTCGGCGCTGCCGGTGGGCCAGTCGGGGGCGGCGTCGAGACCGATCCGGTTGACGTGCTCGAGCACGATCACCTCACGGCCGCGGTAGACGCCGTTGATGGTGAAGCGGATCGCGGCGACGTTGCCGGCCTCGACGACGCCCTTGACGGTCGTGCGGTCCTCGGGGGTCACCCACTTCTCCCAGGTGGTGGTGATGTCGTCGAGCTCGATGCCGACGGCCGCGGCCATCATCGGCACCGTCGCACCCCACGCCATGACCAGCAGGTCGGGGATCTCGAGCAGCGGCGTGAACTCCGGCGGGCGGCCGATGCCCATCTCGTCCTCGTAGTCGCCCTCGTAGTCGGTGTAGTCGACGAGCTCGCTGGCCCGCACCGACTCGACCCGGCCGCACAGCCCCATCAGGGTCATCGGGAACAGGTCGTTGGCGAAGCCGGGGTCGACGCCGGTGGTGAAGCAGCTCGCGCCACCCGCGGCGCAGGCCTCGGTGATCGGGTCGATCCATGCCGCCGGGTTCTGCGTCATCGTCGGCCAGACCCACGGGGTCATCGCGGTCGAGCAGACGTCGATGCCGGCGCGCAGGAACGCGCTCATCACCCGGATGTTCTCGTCGGCGAACTGCGCCGTCGGACCGTAGTGCACCAGCGCGTCGGGCCGCAGCGCGACGAGCTCCTCGACCGAGTCGGTCGCGAGCACGCCGGTGGTGACGTCGAGCCCGGCCAGCTCGCCGGCGTCCTTGCCGACCTTGGCGGGGTTGCTGACGCCGACGCCGACCAGCTCGAACACGGGATGGTCGTCCAGGATCTCGGCGACGACCATCGACCCGACGACGCCGGTGCCCCAGACGACGACCCGCTTCCTCTGCGCGGGGATGCTCATCGGTCGAAGGCCTTCCGCACGTCGTCCTCGGTGAGGCCGTAGTCGGCCAGGTCGTAGCGGTGCGACGGCGCCTTGCCGCCCTGCTTCTGCTCGCGGTCGATCTCCTCGACGGCGGCCAGCGCCTCGGGCGTGAGCTCGAGCCCGAAGTGCTCGTAGATGCCGCGGACGGTGCCGATGGGGTCGGTCACCAGGTCCCGGAACGCGACGTCGGCGACCTGCTCGTCGACGTACGCCGGACGCGCGTCGTGGTAGGCGTGGTAGCTGCGCGACCACAGGTCGAGCTGGGTGCGTCCGATCGCCGCGGCGTCGTACGTCGTGGAGTGGCCGACGGTGGTCTCGGCGGAGAGCGAGCACGACGAGGCGATGCAGACGACCGGGTCGCGGTGGGTGTAGACGACGAGCGCGTCGGGATAGACGGTCATCAGCGCGTCGAGCGCGGTCATGTGGCTGGGGTTCTTGAGCACCCAGCGCTTCTCGGGGTCGTTGAGCCCGACCAGCTGGAGGTTCCGGCGGTGCCGTGCGTAGGCGTCGGTCCAGTCCTGGCGCGCGAGCCACTCGGCGTAGCGCGGCACGCGGGCCAGCGACTCGTAGGAGTTGGACTTGCCGGTCTGGCGCAGCAACCGCCAGCACTCCTCGACCGTGGTGGCATCCATGTAGTGGATGCCCATGTAGTCGGGGCTCTCGACGTGGTGCGCGGCGAAGCCCTGCTGCATCGCGGCGAAGATCGGGTCGTCGTCCCAGGTGTCACGGGGAGGCCGCGGCTGCGGGTACTGCGTCAGCCACATCTCGAGCCCCTGCGCCGAGGGGTCGGCGTGCAGCAGTCGGTGCAGGGCCGTCGTACCGGTGCGGGGCAGGCCCATCACGAAGATCGGCCGCTCGATCGGCACCTCGGCGTGCTGGGGGAAGCGCTGGAACGCCGCGTGCGTCAGCAGCACCCCGACCAGCGCGCTCTTGACCTCGGAGCGGTGGAAGTAGTTGCCGCGCGGCGTCAGGCCGGCCTCGGGCGAGGCGAGGTCGTCGGCGAGCACCCGCAGCCCCTCCTCGTGGGCGGTGCCGCCGAAGTCGGTCAGCCCGGTCGTGCGCTGGGCGGCGGCCACGATGTCGTCGTAGGAGCCGACGTCGGGACGCTCGCGCGTCATCACGTTGTCGGTCATGGATCAGCTGTGGAACTCGCCGCAGTCGACCGTCAGCGTCTGCCCGCTGACGGCCGAGGCGAGGTCGGAGGCCAGGAAGAGCGTCGCGCGGGCGACCTCCTCGGGCGAGGCGAGCCGCTGGAGGTCGGTCGGTGCGGCCTTCTCGGCGTAGACGTCGTCGTGGGTGACACCGGCCTCGGAGGCGAGCCAGTCGAAGTAGCCCTTGTTGACGTCCTCGTAGATGTAGGACGGGGCGACGCTGTTGACGCGGATGCCCCGCGGGCCGAGCTCGGTGGCCAGCGAGTGGGCGAGGTGGGCGAGCGCGCCCTTGGAGAGCTTGTAGCCGGCGTACTCGGGCTGGCTGCTGAACTGCACCGCGCTGTTGAGCATGATCACCGAGCCGTGCGTCGCCGCTAGGGCGTCGGCGAACAGGGAGGTGAGTCGCAGCGGGGCGAAGACGTTGGTCTCGTTGGCGGCGCGCAGGGCCTCGAGCCCGAGGGTGCTGATCGGGTCCATCGGCGGGATGCCGAAGGCGTTGTTGATCAGGCAGTCGACCCGACCGAACTCGGCCAGCGACGCCTCGACCAGGGCCCGGCGCGCGTCCTCGTCGGTGATGTCGGTGGGGACGACGAGCGCGCGGGTCCCGTAGGAGCGCACGACCTCCGCCATCTTCTCCAGGCGCTTCCGGGTCCGGCTGACCAGCACCAGGTCGGCACCCATCTTGGCCGCCTCCTCGCCGAGCGAGCGGCCCAGGCCGGGCCCGACCCCCGACAGCACGACGACCTTGCCCTTCAGCAGCGGCAGCGGCTCGTAGGCGTCGGCGACCGGGGTCAGGTGCGCGGCGGCGGTAGTGCTCAAGAGATCATCCTTCGGGCCACGGAGCGCTGCCGGGCGGCGATCCGCGCGGCGTACTCCTCGGGGGTGACGGGCGTGTGGAACGGCAGGTGCTTCGGTACGTCGTCGAACGGCACGACCTCGACGGTCGGGCCGTCGGCGTCCTGGGTGAGGTCGCGGGTCAGGCGCTGCCAGCGCAGCATCATCGAGCCGGTGCGGTGCCCGGTGGTCTCGAGCCAGTTGGCGATGCCGGGGTCGCGCTCGGAGACGACCACGCGGATCAGGCCGTCGGGGTCCGTGACGGCCTGGGCCTTGGTGAGCGAGGTCTGGTGGGTCTCGTAGTCGGTCGAGGCGTACCAGTCCGAGCCGATCTGGATGCCCTGGTAGCTCGCGTCGTCGCAGCGCGGGACGGTGAGGATCATCGCCTCCTCGTCGCCGAGCTCGTAGTGACCGATCGACGAGCGCTGCGAGGCGAGCCCGCCGGGCGTCGACCGCGGCGCGGTCAGCGTGTTGACCGGCTCCTGGCGCTCGAACCACTTCGGGAACTCGAACCAGGTGAGGATCGAGCCGGTCAGGGACCGGGCGGCGACCTCGTACTTCTTGCGCAGCAGCGCCTCGGTCAGCGGCCTGGCGGGCTGGCCGAGCGTGTCGGGCCGCTCGATGGTGAGCGTGCCGCGCTCCTCGGTGTCCCAGTCGTTGAAGACCTCGCGCACGATGAGCGTCTTGGCGCCGGGCTCGGCGACGTAGGTGAACTCGAAGGTGCCGTCGTCGGCGATCTCGAGCTCGCGGTCGTCGAAGGCCATCAGGCTGGTCGCGGCCGAGGTGGCCGAGTAGGCCCCGCCCATGACCTGGAAGCTGAGGTCGGCCGACGTCCCGCGCCGCCCGCGTACGACGTACTCGACCCCCTCGCGCAGGTAGGCGTTGAAGTAGATCGCGTCGGGGTTGTCGAGGCCCTGGCGGGAGAACTGGTGGGTGGGGTTGATGAAGAGCGGTCGGTCGAGGTCGTGGTCGAAGGCCATCTGCATGGCCATCCGGATGCGGCCCGACAGGTAGTCGTAGCCCTCGAGCCGGTCGGCCTCGGTGCGGATGAACGGTGCGTTGGCGATCAGCTCCTCGGCCTCGGCGATCGCGTCCTGCAGGGGCTTCGTGAGGTCGAGGGAGTCGGACACGTCAGGCCCTCGCGATGATGTTCTCGGCGTACTGCTCGAGGTGCTTGATCTTGGTCTCGAGCGGCTCGGTGTCGGGGCCCTTGATGTAGGGCACCCGGAAGCCGACGATGCAGTCGGTGACGCCCTTGTCCTCCAGCCGCTTGACCCCGTCGAGGGTGTAGGCGTCGTAGGAGATCACGTGGACCTCGAAGTCGTCACGGGTGTCGCCCTCCTCCTCGCGGATCTCGGCGAGCCGGACGAGCAGCCGGTCGAGCTCCTCGCCGTCGCCGCCGGCGTGCATCCAGCCGTCGCCCTTGCGTACGGCGCGGCGCAGCGCGGCGTCCACGTGACCGCCCACCAGCAGCGGGATCCTCTCGGTGGCGCCGGGGCACTGCTTGAGCTCGTCGACCTCGTAGAACTCGCCGTCGTAGGAGAAGAACTCACCGGTCGTGAGGCCGCGCAGGATGTCCATGCACTCGTCCATCCGCTTGCCGCGCCTGGCCCAGTCGACGCCGAGGTTGGCGAAGTCCTCGGGCCACGGCGAGATGCCGACGCCGAGACCGAGTCGGTTGCCGGACAGGAACGCCAGCGACGAGGCCTGCTTGGCGACCAGCACGGGAGGACGCACGGGCAGCTTGAGCACGAACGGCGTCAGGCGCAGCGTCGTGGTCACCGCGAACAGGTGCGCGCAGAGGATCATGGTCTCGATGAACTCCTTGCCGTCGAGGAACTCCCGGTCGCCGGTGTCGGTGTAGGGGTACTTGGAGTCCGAGTCCTTGGGGTAGATCAGCGAGTCGGCCACCGTCATCGACGTGTAGCCCGCGGCCTCGGCCGCCTGCGCGAGCGGTGCGTAGTAGCCGGCCTGGGTCATCGCCTCGGCGTAGGAGAACCTCACGGGCGACAGACTAGAACGTGTTCCAGTTTCCGGCTAGGTCTGCGAGAGTGGCCGCCGTGGACCTCCAGGAGATCAGCGACCGCATGGAGATCACCGAGGTGATCACCCGCTACACCCGGGCCATCGACTCCGGCGACTGGGACAAGCTCGACACCGTCTTCACCGACGACGCCCAGATCGACTACACCGAGTCCGGCGGCATCAACGCGCCGTACGCCGAGGTCAAGCCGTGGCTGGCCGAGATGCTGCCGGCGTTCTTCCCCCAGCGGATGCACACCATCGGCCAGGTCGAGATCACGTTCGACGGCGCCGACGAGGCCGCCGTCTGCGCCTACTTCGACAACCCGATGCCGCTCGACGACGGCCACGGTGGCACCAGGATCGTCGAGGTGGGCGGCATGTACCACCACGACGTCGTGCGGACGCCGTACGGTTGGCGCAGTCGCCGGCTGCACGAGCAGGTCGTCTGGAAGCGTGGTCTGTAGGTGCCCGACCTGACTCCCGAGCAGCGTGCGAGGCGCCAGAAGGCGCTGGCCGCCCCGGCTGCCGCGAAGGTCATCAAGTGGATGGCGCGTGGGCAGGTGAAGGTCTTCCGGCTCACCAACGGCCGGATCGGTTCGAGGTGGCGCATCGGGGCCGGCTTCCGCAAGCCCGTGCCGACGCTGCTGCTCGACCACGTGGGGCGCAAGAGCGGGACGCCGTACACGACGCCGCTGCTCTACCTCGCCGACGGCCCCGACCTCGTCGTCGTCGGCTCGCAGGGTGGGTTGCCGAAGGACCCGCAGTGGGTCGGCAACCTGCAGGCCCACCCCGACACCACGGTCCACCTGCGCGGCGAGAGGGCCCGTCCGGTGCGCGCCCGGGTCGCCGAGCCCGACGAGCGAACGGCGCTGTGGCCACGCCTCGTCGCGCTGTACGCCGACTTCGAGACCTACCAGGCGACGACCGACCGGGTCATCCCCGTGGTGGTGCTCGAACCGCGGTGACCGGGAGTCGACCGCCGGCTGACATTTGGCCCGGGTTGCGCCGTCGCCCACAATGGGCCGCGTGAGCGACCAGCTGCCCGACGAGCCCGACCAGCCCGAGAACCGCGCGCTTCCCGTGCTGTGGGGCGTGCTGGCCCTGGTCGCCGTGGCGGTCATCGTCGGTGGGGTGCTCGCCGTGGGCGCGAGCCTGGCGACCAAGGCCACCGGCCTCGCGAGCGACGGCGAGGCGACGTCCAACTCCACGCAGCGCGGCGAGACCCTCTACCTGCCCACGCCCTCCGAGGTCGGCTCCTCCCCGCCGATCACCCTGTCGAACGGCACCGAGCCCGAGCTGCCGTCGTCGACCTACTCCGACACCCCGGCCGCACCCAAGTCCGAGATCACGCTGTCCAGCGACCAGACCCAGGTCGGCGCCATGGAGAAGATCTACCTCAACGGCACCTACCCCGGCGGTGACGGCGCGGTGCTGCAGGTGCAGCAGTACAAGGACGGCGGCTGGTCCGACTTCCCGGTCAACGTCTCGGTCAGCGGCGACCAGTTCTCCACGTTCATCCAGGCCGGCCAGCTCGGCGAGAACCGCTTCCGCGTGGTCGACACCGACTCCGACAAGACCTCCGACGAGGTCGTCGTCACGATCTCGTAGCCGCTCTCGCGTCGCGGTCGACCTGCGCGACGAAGTACGCCGTCCAGGCGGTGCCGGCGAGCCCGAGCACGCCGATCACGACGCAGGCGAGGGCCAGTGGCGCGACCAGCGCGATGGCGCCCACCACGAGCGGCCCGCCCGAGAGCCCGATGTCGCCGCACAGGCGCCACCCGCCGAGGAACTGCGCCCTCCCGTCGGCCGGGGCGGCGTCGGCCCCCAGCACCATCACGATGCCGGAGCCGAGCCCGTTGCCGATCGCGATCAGCACGACGACCGCCGCGACGGACCAGGACGAGGTGGCCAGCGGCAGCAGCAGGGCGGCGACGGCGACCGAGAGCACCACCGGGACCGCGACGACCGTCCGGCCGCGGTGGTCCATCAGCCAGCCGCCGGGGTAGAAGAACACGATGTCGACGGCGCCGGCGAGCGCGAAGATCAGCGAGGTCGTGGTCGCGGAGATGCCGACGTGGTCGGCCCACAACGGCAGCAGTCCGGTGCGCACCGAGCGCGACGCCGAGATGACCACGACGACGACCCCCAGGGTCAGCAGCACGTACCGGTGCTGGGCCAGCACCTGCCACACGCCGAGGTGACCGCGCTCGCGCTCGGCGTCTCGTCGCTCGGAGCCGAGGTCGGGCATGGTCCACGCCAGCGCGGCGGCGCCGAGGGCGGCGACGGCGGCGAAGACGAACACCGTGCTCAGGTCGCCGAGCGCGATGAGGGCGGCGCCGATCAGCGGCCCGACGAACACGCCGACCCGGTGCGAGCCGCCGAGCGTCGACAGGGCCCGGGCGCGGTGGCTGAGGGGGACGACCTCGATCATGAACCCCTGCCGGGCCATCAGGAACGTCGTCCACGTCATCCCGCTGACCACGACCGAGAGACCCAGCAGCAGCACCGACCCGGCGACCGCGCCGAGCAGCATCGCGGCGGCGTCGAGGACCCCGGCGTAGACCAGGGCGCGACGCTCCCCGATGCGGGCCACCACCGCGCTGGCCGGCAGCGACGCGACGAGCATGCCGATGCCGAGCGCTGCGACGATCGCCGCGGCCGTGCTCACGTCGGCGCCGAGGTCGCGCGCCCGCAGCGCCAGGATCGGCATCACGGCGCCGTGGCCCGTCGAGCTGACGATCGTCGGGCCGTACGCCGTCAGGGCGACGTCGCGCAGCCGGAACTCGCCCTCCACGTCGTGGAGCCTGTCACGGCGGCGTCGTCCGTCGGGGTGGGGGCAGGTGCTGGGGTGGGAGCGGGCGGCGTGCGGTGCTGCCCGGCGACGACGCCGCCGAGGACCAGCGCCATGCCGAGCGCCTGGGGCCAGCCGAAGGCCTCGCCGGCGACGACGACGCCGAGGGCGGTGCCGGTGACGGGGTTGAGCAGGCCGACCAGGGCGACCGCGCCCGCGGGCATCCGGCTGAGCCCGTGGAACCAGCAGCAGTAGGCGAGGATCGTGCCGGCGGTGCCGAGCCAGAGGTAGCCGCCCAGGGCCGGGAGGTCGATCGCCGGGGGAGCCCCCTCGACGACCAGGGCGAGGGGCAGCAGGACCAGCCCGCCGACGACGAGCTGCCACGAGACGAGCGTCAGCATCGAGACGCCGTCCGGGCGGGGCCAGCGCTTGACCATCACGAAGCCCAGCCCTGAGACGAGCACCGACCCGAACGCGCCGACCAGGCCGAGGGCGGTCACGCCGTCGGGGGAGCGCAGCACCAGCAGGGCGACGCCGGACAGGCCGACGAGCGCGGCGACGACCCGGGTCCAGGTGGCACGCTCGCGCAGGAGGACGAACGCCAGCCCCATCACCGCGAGCGGCGAGGCGGCCTGCGTGGTCGCGGCCAGTCCGCCCGGCAGGTGGTAGGCGCCGAGGAAGAGGAGGGGGAAGAACAGGCCGATGTTGCAGGTCCCGAGGAGCGCCGCCCGCCACCACCAGTCGCCGCGGGGCAGGCGGCGACAGACGGCCAGCAGCACCAGGCCGGCCGGCAGGGCCCTCATCAGGGCCGAGAACAGCGGACGGTCGGGCGGCAGCAGCTCCTGGGTCGTCAGGTAGGTCGTGCCCCAGGCGAGCGGGGCGATCGCGGTGATCCCCAGCGTCCGCAGGCGGTTGTCTTCCACGGAAGACAAACTATCTTCCGGGTAAGATATTGTCCAGGCATGAATGAACCCGAGCCGGACCACGTCGGTCGGATCCTCGAGCAGTGGCGGGTCGAGCGTCCCGACCTCGACATGTCGCCGCTCGGCATCATCGGCCGCCTGCACCGGCTGGCCGACCGGCTCGACGCCGAGCTGCGCGTGGTCTTCGCGCAGGCCGGGCTCACCGACGGCGACTTCGACGTGCTCGCCTCCCTGCGACGCGCGGGGGCGCCGTACGAGCTGACGCCGGGGGAGCTCGGCGCCAGCACGATGATCACCTCGGGCGCGGTGACCAAGCGCGTCGACCGGCTGATCGCCCAGGGGTACGTCGACCGCTACGTCTCCGCCGACGACGCCCGGTCGCGACGGGTCCGGTTGACCGAGGCGGGCGTGGCCTTGATCGACGACCTCGTCCCTCGGCACGTGGCCAACGAGCACCGTCTCCTCGCCGGCTTCACGGCGCAGGAGAGGGCGGTGCTCGCCGGGCTGCTCGAGTCGTGGGGGCGGACGCTCGACGGCTGAGGTGGGGCTACTTCACGACGTGCAGGTAGGTCCAGCCGGTCGTGTTGCTGGAGGTGGGACTGCCGTAGTAGGTGAGGAACGCGGTGCGGACCCGGAGGCGTGCCCCTGGTCGGAGGTTGCGCGGAAGCGGGTAGGACGCTCGGGCAGCGGTGCCGCTCGAGATGCACTGACTCCTCCCGGTTCTCGACCACCCGGTGCTGGTCCGGTTGGAGCGCTCGAAGACGAAGCAGCCGTAGGCGGCGCTCGGCGCCCCGGAGACGGTGACCCGGTGGGTGTGTGGGGACCGGATGGCGAGGTAGCTCCCCTCACGCCGGTAGGGCCCGCTCACTTTCTGGGTCACGCGCGAAAGCACGGGAACGGCGACCGATGTCGACGTCACGTCGCCGACCGTCGCGACCAGCTGGCGGTCGCGCGTGGCGGGAATGGTCGTGCGGAAGCGGCCGTCGTCGCCGACGGTTCCGCTCCGCACGATCCGCGGCGTTCCGGAACCATCGATGACCGAGACGGTGATGCCCTGCCCGATCGCGTCGGTGGTCACGGCCGTGAGGTACATCGTCTGTCCGTAGACGTAGCTGGCCCGGGCCGGCACGAGCCTGACACCCGGAGGGAAGACGGGGTAGTTCGGGTCCTCTGCCGTGGTCGCCCGCCACGCGATCTCGCCGCGGAGGGCGCCCGCAGCGCCCTGGCAGGTCTGGTCGAAGGTGACGCGCAGAGCGGTGAGGCTGCCGCCCGCGTCGTACGTCGCCTCGTGCACCGTGAAGGATCCGGTCAGCTCGAGGCACTGGCCGTAGGGGCTGGAGACGGAGAGGCCCGCCACGCCGCTGGGTCTGTTGGTGGTGTGTCCCACTCCGGCGTACGTGCCGGGTAGCAGCCGGCCGCCGTCGGGCGACTGGAACTGCGCGTACCAGTCGGATCCGACCTGCGCCTCGATGATGTCGTCCCACCGGTAGGCATTGACATCGTCAGCGATGCCGAAGCGGTAGGCCCGCCCCTGGCCGACCTCGTCGCCCTGCTCGCTGCCGAGCTGCCACCGCATGTCACCGTCGTTCCCCCGCCCGGTGAGGGGCACGGCACGGGTGCGCCCGTCCAGGACGAGCCTCAGGACGCCCTCCCGCAGGCCGCCGGCGGTGGGTCGGAAACCGACCAGGACGTCGCAGCCCTCCCCGGGGTTGAGGGTCCTGCCGCAGTGGTTGTCGACGATCGAGAAGTCGGTCCCCCTGATCGTGGGTGTGCCGGTCGAGTAGGCAGAGCCGGACGTGTTGACCACCTCGACCGGTACGGTCAGCCCGGAGCGGCCCACCTCCTTGACCGGCCAGTCGACCCTGCTCGACAGGACGACGGCGCCCGGATCCTGTGGGACGTTGACCCGGACCTCTCCGAACACCTTCGATCGCCCGCCCTGGCAGCTCTGCTCGTAGGAGATCCACAGGCTCGACAGGTCGGCCGCGACCTGATGGACGTCGAACGAGCCGGTGGTCTCGCCGCAGCCATTCGGACCTGAGATGTCGATGTAGGGGTGAGTCCCCTCCAGGTCGTCGCCGCTGTCGTAGTGACCGGGCGCCAACGGCGCGCCCGTGCCGGTGCCAAACGTCAGGTTGAGCCGGTCCCTCGAGGGATTGTCAGATGCGAGCAGCAAGAGATGACCCTCGGCTACTGATCCGAAGACCTCGACTTGACCCGCACCCGTGCGCCACACACGCTTCGCGCCACCGCCGATGGGCTGGTCGGGCTCGCTGAACAGGACCACGGAGAAGTCGGTGGCAGCGCTGGGGTCGACCGCGGCTGCTTCCGAGGGAATCGACGGGAGGAAGGTGGAGGCGATGGAGACCAGGAGGAAGACACACCCGAGGACCCGAGGCTTGAGGAGCACCCCGTATGAAAGCACCCCTCGACGCTAGGCGTCTGCGAGTTGGCCGAGTTGTCACCTGGGCTCGTGTCGAACCTCAGCCGGGCACGTAGTCGAACGCGTCGGGGTTGGGGCCGGTGCGACCCTCCTCGCCCTTGTCGAGGCCGCTGATCGAGGCGACCTCGGCGTCGGTGAGCTCGAAGTCGAAGATGCCGAAGTTCTCGGCCATCCGCTCGGGCGACGTCGTCTTGGGGAAGATGATGTCGCCGCGCTGCACGTGCCAGCGCAGGGTCACCTGCGACGGCGTCTTGTCGTGGGCCGAGGCGACCTCGGCGATGGTCGCGTCGTCGAGCACCGCGCCCTGCGCGATCGGCGACCAGGCCTCGACCAGCGCGCCGTGGCGGTGGGTCGCGGCGCGGGCCTCGTCGTTGAGGAAGAAGGGGTGCGCCTCGATCTGGTTGACGGCCGGGACGACGCCGGTCTCGGCCACGATCCGGTCGAGGTGGGCCGGCTGGAAGTTGGAGACGCCGACCGCGCGGGCGCGGCCCTCGGTGACGAACTCGGTCAGCGTGCGCCACGTCGAGACGTAGTCGCCGTCGTACAGGGTCGGCAGGGGCCAGTGGATGAGGAACAGGTCGATGTGGTCGAGGCCGAGCTTGGCCAGGGTCTCGCCGAACTCGCGCTTGGCGTCCTCCGGCCGGTGGAAGCCGTTGTTGAGCTTGCTGGTGACGAAGAGCTCGTCGCGCGGGATGCCGGACGCGGCGATCGCGACGCCGGTCTCCTGCTCGTTGCCGTACATCTGCGCGGTGTCGATGTGTCGGTAGCCGGCCTGGAGGGCCTTGCTGACGACGTCGGCGGTCTGCTCCGGGGGGACCTGGTAGTTGCCGAATCCCAGCTGGGGGATGGTCGTGCCGTTGTTGAGGGTCAGGGTCGGAACTGTCGTAGCCATACCTAGGACCACACCACGCGGGCCCCGATTGTTCCCAGACCCGTGGGGATGGGACCTGGGACACACGCTGGCCGTCCCCAGTTCTGGGGAAGTCGTCCGAGCGCCTGCCTGCGCCACCGGCCGGCGGGGCACCATGCGTCCACGCGACGCCGGTGGCGGGGAGGCAGGTGAGGACCGTGAGCAGTCGACCGCAGACGCGCGAGCTGGGGCGCGGAGCGGTCCGGTCCAACAAGGGCGACCGGGGCGTCGAGAAGCGGCTCGCGGCGCTCGGCGGGCTGACCGACGTCAGCGGCACCCGCCTGCTCGACCTCGGGTGCGGTGACGGCACCTACACCCGGCGGCTGGCTGCCCGCTTCGACCACGTCACGGGCGTCGACGTCGAGCCGGAGCGTCTCGCGATGTTCCGTGCCGAGGTGGCCGGCACCCCCCTCGAGGACAAGCTGGTCATCCACCAGATGCCCGGCGAGCGCCTCGACCTCCCTGATGCGTCGTTCGACGTGGTCACCATGATCGAGGTCATCGAGCACGTGGCGTCGGTCGAGGAGACCCTCGCCGAGGTACGCCGGGTGCTCGTCCCCGGCGGACGACTGCTCGTGACCACGCCCAACACGTGGTTCCCGTTCGAGACCCACGGGTTCTTCTTCCGCGGCAAGCGCCGTCCGCCGCAGTACGGCCCGTTCCTGACCTGGGTCCCGCCGCTGCACCGTCGGATGGCCGACGCGAGGACGTTCACGAGATCGGGCCTGGCGGCTCAGGCCGCCGCGCAGGGTCTGTACCTGGTCGGCTCCGACTACATGATGCCGCCGTTCGACCGGTCCGGCGTGGGCGGCCGGATCCGCACCGTGACCGACCGGGTCGAGCGGTCGCCGCTCAAGTTCCTCGGGATGGCGCTCGTGCTCGTCTTCGAGAAGACGTAGCCGCGCTCTGGGGGAGCGTCAGCCGACCGGGAGGGCCGCGTCGTCCAGGGCCAGGTCGACCAGCAGCGAGGCGTGCGCGACGGCGGAGTCGATGACCGGCAGCGGTGCGTCGGCGGCGTCGACGAGCAGCCCGATCTCGGTGCAGGCCAGCACGACCGCGTCGGCACCGCGGGCGGACAGGTCGCGCATCACGTCGACGTACGCCGCCCGCGACTCGTCGCGGAAGATGCCCTGGGTGATCTCGTCGAAGACCACACGGTCGACGAGCTCGCGGCCGGCCGCGTCGGGCACGACGACGGAGATGCCGTGGGTGGCGAGGCGCTCGGCGTAGAACGTCTCCTCCATCACCCAGCGGGCGCCGAGCAGGCCGAGGGTGGTCCAGCCGTGGCGCTGCGCGACCGCGGCGACGGCGTCGGCGATGTGGACGGCGGGCACGTCGGACTCGGCTGCGGCACCCTCGAGGGCCGCGAAGTTCTTGTGCATCAGGTTGGTGCACAGGCCGACGAGGTCGGCGCCGCCGGCGACGCAGCGGCGGGTGGCGTCGGCGAGCAGCTCGGCCGAGCCGGCCCAGTCGCCACGGACCTGGCAGTCGCGGACGTCGGCGAAGTCGAGCGACTGCAGGGAGATCCGCGCCGAGGCGTGACCTCCGAGGCGGGCTGCGACCTGCTCGTTGATCAGCCGGTAGTAGGTCACGGTCGAGTGCCAGGACATGCCGCCGACGAGGCCGATGGTCTTCATGCTCCCACCATCGCCGTTCGACGGCCCCCTAGGAAGACCCGTCCTCGTAGGGCGAGGCATAGCATCTGCTTATGGCTCTGGACCCGCGTCGCCTCCTCATCCTGCGCGACGTGGCCCGGGCGGGCTCGATCAGCGCGGCCGCCCGGGAGCTCGGCTGGACCCAGCCCGCGGTCAGCCAGCACCTGGCCCGTCTCGAGCGCGAGGCCGGCGTCCCGCTGCTGCTGCGAGGCCCCGGCGGGGTCACGCCCACCGAGGCCGGCAGCGTCCTGCTGCGGCGCGCCGACGTCGTCGCCGCCGAGCTCCACGCCGCCGAGGAGGAGCTCGCGGCGCTGACCCACCTGCGCGCGGGCCGGGTGCGCCTGGTCGCGTTCCCGTCCGCCGCCGCGACCCTGGTGCCCGACGCGATCGGGGCCCTGGCCGCCGACCACCCCGACGTCGAGGTCGGCCTCGACGAGGCGGAACCGCCCGAGGCCCTGGCTGCGGTGGCCGCGGGCGACGCCGACCTCGCGCTCGTCTTCGGGTACGACGGCCCGCCGCTCGGTCTCGGCGCCCTGGTCTGGCAGCGACTGCTGGACGAGCCGGTGCACCTGGTCGTCCCGCCCGGGCGGCGCGGTCCCGGCCGCGGCGGCTTGGCCGCGCTCGCCGACGCCGACTGGATCGGCGGCTGCGTCCGCTGCCGCACCCACCTCGTGGCCTGCTGCGAGGACGCCGGCTTCACCCCGACCGTCCGTCACACGACCGACGACTACGTGGTGGTGCAGAACCTCGTCGCCCGCGGCCTGGGCGTCACGGTCCTCCCGGCGTCGGCGCTGGCGGCCTACCGGCACCCCGACGTACGCGTCGTGCCGATGCCCTCGCTCGGTCGCCGGCACGTCGGGCTCGCCTTCCGGCCCGGGGCCGACGCCGTACCGGCGACCGCCGCGCTGGTCGCGCGGCTGGCAGTCGTCGCCGGCTGACTCAGGTCGGACCGAGCGTCCGGACCTCCTCGCGCAGGCGCCCCATCTGGTCGTCGAGGTCGGTGGCGATCGCCGCGACCTGGCGCAGGGTCTCGCGCAGGTGGGACGGCACCGCGCCGTCGTACTTGTAGTAGACCTGGTGCTCGACCGAGGCCCAGAAGTCCATCGCGATGGTGCGGATCTGCACCTCGACCGGCACCTGCACGGTGCGGTCGGAGAGGAAGACCGGCACCTGCACGATCAGGTGCAGGCTCTGGTAGCCGTTGGCCTTGGGCGAGGCGATGTAGTCCTTGGTCTGCAGCACCGTGAGGTCCGGCTGTCGGGTGAGCATCTCGGCCAGGCGGTAGGTGTCGTCGACGAAGGCGCAGGTCACCCGGATGCCGGCGATGTCGCGGATGGTGCCGCGGATCGCCTCGAGGTCGGGCGGCACGCCGAGCCGGGTCGCCTTGGCCAGCAGGCTGTCGAGGGTCTTCAACCGGGTCTTGACGTGCTCGATCGGGCCGTAGCCCTGCGTCTCCTCGAACTCCTCGCGCAGGATCGTGATCTTGGTCAGCACCTCGTCCATGCCGAACTTGTACTGCTGGCGGAACCGGCCCAGACGGGCCTGGACCTCGCGCATCACGACGTCGGGGTCGCGGTCGGTGGCCTCGGGCCCGGCCAGGGCGGAGAAGAAGTCGACGTAGCTGCCGGCTGCGGTCACGCCACGACCCTAGGCGGTGCCGGGAACAACCCCGGTGGGGCCGGGGTTGAACCCTGTGTCAGACTTGAGCCATCGGGACTCAACTTCTCTGACTCCCCACCGCACAACCACCGCACCACACCGATCCTGATCCCACCAAGCACGGAGGAACACCACCATGGCACGAGCTGTCGGCATCGACCTCGGCACGACGAACAGCGTCGTCTCGGTCCTCGAGGGCGGCGAGCCCACCGTCATCGCCAACGCCGAGGGTGCGCGCACCACGCCCTCGGTCGTGGCCTTCGCCAAGTCCGGCGAGGTCCTGGTCGGCGAGGTCGCCAAGCGCCAGGCCGTCACCAACGTCGACCGCACGATCCGGTCGGTCAAGCGCCACATGGGCGAGGACTGGAAGGTCCAGGTCGACGACAAGTCGTTCACCCCCCAGCAGATCAGCGCGTTCATCCTGCAGAAGCTCAAGCGCGACGCGGAGGCCTACCTCGGCGAGACGGTCACCGACGCGGTGATCACCGTCCCGGCGTACTTCTCCGACTCGCAGCGCCAGGCCACCAAGGAGGCCGGCGAGATCGCGGGCCTCAACGTGAGCCGCATCGTCAACGAGCCCACCGCCGCCGCCCTGGCCTACGGCCTCGACAAGGGTGACGACCAGACGATCCTCGTCTTCGACCTCGGTGGCGGCACGTTCGACGTGTCCCTCCTCGAGATCGGCGAGGGCGTCGTCGAGGTCAAGGCGACCTCGGGCGACAACCACCTCGGTGGTGACGACTGGGACAACAAGATCGTCGAGTGGATGGTCACCAAGTTCAAGAACGCCAACGGCGTCGACCTGGCGGCCGACAAGATCGCCAAGCAGCGTCTGCAGGAGGCCGCCGAGAAGGCCAAGATCGAGCTGTCCTCCTCGAGCGAGACCACGATCCACCTGCCCTACATCACCCACGGCGAGTCCGGCCCGCTCCACTTCGAGGAGAAGCTCACCCGCAGCGAGTTCCAGAAGCTGACGGCCGACCTGCTCGACCGCACCAAGACCCCGTTCAAGAACGTCCTCAAGGACGGCGGCGTCGCGGTCGACAAGATCGACCACGTCGTGCTCGTCGGCGGCTCGACCCGGATGCCCGCGGTCAGCGACGTCGTCAAGGAGCTGCTCGGCGGCAAGGAGGCCAACAAGGGCGTCAACCCCGACGAGGTCGTCGCCATCGGCGCGGCCCTGCAGGCCGGTGTGCTCAAGGGCGAGGTCAAGGACGTCCTGCTCCTCGACGTCACCCCGCTGTCCCTCGGCATCGAGACCAAGGGCGGCGCGATGACCAACCTCATCGAGCGCAACACCACGATCCCCACCAAGCGGTCCGAGATCTTCACGACCGCCGACGACAACCAGCCGTCGGTCGAGATCAAGGTCGCCCAGGGCGAGCGCCCCTTCTGGCGCGACAACCAGCCCCTCGGCAACTTCGAGCTGACCGGCCTGCCGCCGGCACCGCGCGGCGTACCGAAGATCGAGGTCACCTTCGACATCGACGCCAACGGCATCGTGCACGTCACCGCCAAGGACCAGGGCTCCGGCAAGGAGCAGTCGATGACGATCTCGGGCGGCTCCGCGCTGTCCAAGGACGACATCGACCGGATGGTCAAGGAGGCCGAGCAGTACGCCGAGGACGATGCCAAGCGCCGCGAGGCCGTCGAGACCCGCAACCAGGGCGACCAGCTCGTCTACACGACCGAGAAGTTCCTGGCCGACAACGGCGACAAGATCCCCGAGGACGTCACCACCGAGGTGCAGGCCGACCTCGACGCCCTCAAGGCCACCCTCGAGGACGCGGAGGCGTCGTCCGAGACGATCACCGCCGGCATCAGCAAGCTCAACGAGTCCTCGCAGAAGATGGGTGCCGCCATGTACGCCGCCGCCGAGGCCGACCAGGCCGCCGCGGGTGGCTCCACCGGCGCCACGGGCGAGGGCGACGACGACATCGTCGACGCTGACGTGGTCGACGCCGAGGTCGTCGACGACGAGAAGCCTGCGGACGACAAGTGACCGAGCGTCCCGAAGACGTCACGCCGGAGGGGGAGGGCGTCGAGCAGACGCCCTTCCCCGACGGGGAGATGGCCAACGAGACCGAGGTCGAGGCCCCGCTCGAGCCTGCCGCCGAGCCCGAGGTGGCCGAGTCCCCGGGCGACCGTCTCGTCGTGGCCGAGCGCCTCGCCGAGGAGCGGCTCGCCGACCTGCAGCGTCTGCAGGCCGAGTACCTCAACTACAAGCGGCGGGTCGAGCGCGACCGCGAGCTCGTGGTCCAGAACGCGAAGTTCACCGCGCTCGCCCCGATCACCGAGGTGCTCGACAACATCGACCGCGCCAAGGAGCACGGAGAGCTCGACCCCGGGTTCAAGTCGGTCGCCGACCAGCTCGAGCGGGTCGTCGCGACGGCCGGCCTGGTCAAGTTCGGCGCGGCGGGCGACGCGTTCGACCCGACGGTCCACGAGGCCCTGAGCCACCTCGGGCCCGACCCCGAGGTCACGGTGACCACGGTCAAGGTGATCGCCAAGGCCGGCTACAAGATCGGCGACCGGGTCGTGCGCGCCGCGCAGGTCCTCGTCGTCGACCCCGAGTAGCAGCAGACCCAGGAGAGGAGGAGGGATGGCTGACAACGACGGCTTCAAGCCCGAGTGGGCCCAGAAGGACTTCTACGCCGTGCTCGGCGTGGGCAAGGACGCCCCCGCGGCCGACGTCAAGAAGGCCTACAAGCGGCTGGCGCGCGACAACCATCCCGACACCCACCCCGGTGACGACGAGCGCCTCGAGAAGTTCAAGGCGGTCGCCGAGGCCTACGACGTCGTCGGCGACACCGCCAAGCGGGCCAAGTACGACGAGATGCGCCGGCTCTACGGCTCCGGCGCGCCCTCCGGCTTCGGCGGGGGCGGTGGCGGCGGGTTCAACGACCTGTTCGGCGACCGGGCCCGCGGGGCCGGCGGCAGCGGTGGGCTCGGCGACATGTTCGGCGACCTCTTCGGCGGCGCGGGCGCCCGGCGTACCCAGCAGCCGCGGCGGCCCGCCAAGGGCGGCGACGTCGAGACCAGCGCGACGATCTCGTTCGTCGATGCCCTCGAGGGCGTCACCATCTCGCTGCGGCTCTCGTCCGACGCGCCGTGCCCGACCTGCTCCGGCACCGGCGGCAAGCCCGGCACCAAGCCGCACATCTGTCCCGAGTGCGACGGCGCCGGCTACGTCGTCGCCGGGGTCGGCGGGGCGTTCTCGATCAACGAGACCTGCCCCGGCTGCGGCGGCCGCCAGCTCGTCTACGACGACAAGTGCCCGACCTGCCACGGCAGCGGGCGCGGCACCTCCGCACGCACCATCCAGGCCCGCATCCCCGCGGGCGTCAAGGACGGCCAGCGCATCCGGCTGCGAGGCAAGGGCCAGGCCGGCGACAACGGCGGCCCGGCCGGCGACCTGTTCGTCGTGGTCAAGGTCTCGCCCCACCGCGTGTTCGCGCGGTCCGGCGACAACCTGACCCTCGACGTACCCGTCTCGTTCGACGAGGTCGCCCTGGGCGCCGAGATCAAGGTCCCCACCCTCAACGGCGCCCCGGTCACGTTGCGCATCCCGGCCGGCACCCCCAACGGGCGGACCTTCCGGGTGCGGGGGCGCGGCGCCACCAAGGCCGACGGCACCCGCGGCGACCTGCTCGCCACCGTGCAGGTGCACGTGCCGGCGGTGCTCGACCAGGCTGCGCGGGAGGCCGTCGAGGCCTACCGCGAGGCCACCGCCGGCAAGCCGCTGCGAGCGGGGCTGTTCGAGGACGCCAGGTGAACAACCCGACGACGCCGCCCCCCGACGCGCCGATCTACGTCATCAGCGTCGCCGCCCAGCTGACCGGGCTGCACCCGCAGACCCTGCGCACCTACGAGCGGATGGGCCTGATCACCCCGGGCCGCACCGGCGGGGGCGGTCGTCGCTACAGCCACCACGACCTCGAGCTGCTGCGCTCGATCGCCGAGCTCACCTCCTCCGGCATCGGCATCGAGGGCGTCCGCCGCATCCTCGAGCTCGAGCACCAGGTCCTGGCCCTCCGGGCCCGCAACGACGAGCTGCAGCACGAGCTCGCCGCCACGCGCGACGCGTTGCGTCAAGCCATGACGGCCCGGGCCGCCGAGGGGCCGCCCTCACGACTGCCCGCCCTGCGCGACCCCACCGCCAGCCAGGCGCTGGTCGTGTGGCGACGCGGGCGCTGAGTCCACAAGACCCGGGTTGGTGAGGCCCTGCTACAACTGGGCATGGCTACCGACGTCCTCGAACCCCACCCGCTCGTCCGCCTGCTCGACAAGCCGGCGCACACGTTCACGGTCGACGACCTCGTCCGCGCGGTCGAGGAGCTGGGGCTCGAGCAGGTCAACCTGCGCTACGTCGGCGGCGACGGTCGGCTCAAGACGATCGCGTTCCCGATCACCTCGCGCGAGCACCTGGTCGGGGTCCTGGCCCGGGGCGAGCGGGTCGACGGCTCCAGCATCTTCCCGGGGGCCGCCACCGAGGCGAGCGACGTCTACATCGTCCCGCGGCACCGCACGGCGTTCCTCAACCCGTTCGGCGAGCGCAGGTCGCTCGACGTGCTCTGCTCGTTCTACGACCAGGACGGCCAGCCGCTGTCCTACGCCCGCGAGCAGGTCGTACGCCGCGCCGCCGACGCGCTCGTGCGGGAGACCGGTCTCGTGCTCGAGGCGTTCGGCGAGCTGGAGTACTACCTGGTCGGCGAGCCCGACCGGGTCTTCCCCGTCGAGGAGGAGCGCGGCTACCAGGAGTCGGCGCCGTTCTCCAAGGGGCAGCGGGTCCGCGAGCAGGTCCTCGGTCACCTCTCCTCCATGGGCGTCCGCCTGAAGTACGCGCACGGCGAGGTCGGCAACATCCTCGAGGAGCACCGGCAGCTGGTGCAGCACGAGATCGAGCTCTGGCCCGTGCCGGTGGAGCAGGCCGCGGACGCGCTCGTGCTCGCCAAGTGGGTCGTGCGCGAGGTCGCCGCCTCCCACGGCCTCGAGGTGACCTTCGCCCCGTCGGTGAGCCCCGACGGGGCCGGCAGCGGGCTGCACGTGCACAGCCGGCTGGTGCGCGACGACGCCAGCGCGATCGTCGACGACGGCCTCAACGACACCGGCCGCCGGCTGATCGCCGGCTACCTGACCCATGCCAAGGCCCTGACGGCCTTCGGCAACACGGTCCCGACGTCCTACCTGCGGTTCACCGACGGCGACGAGTCGCCGGAGGGGATCAGCTGGGGCGAGACCGACCGCACCGGCCTGGTCCGCGTGCCGCTCGCCTGGACCGGTGACGTGCTGCCCGACATGATCGCCCATGCCAACCCCGGCACCCCCGAGAGCGACGTGCCGAGCCACGAGCCCGCCGTACACCCGCAGACGATCGAGCTGCGTCTGGGCGACGGGTCGGCCGACGTCCACCTGCTCCTCGCCGGGATGGCCGTCGCGGCCCGTGTCGGCCTGGCCGACCCCGACGCGCTCGAGAAGGCCGAGCGCCTCGGCACCGACGCCCACCGCCGCTTCGAGCAGCTGCCGACGTCGTGCGAGGAGTCGGCCGACGAGCTGGAGAAGCAGCGGAAGGTCTTCGAGGCCGACGGGGTCTTCCCGGCCTCGCTCGTCGACCAGGTGCTCGAGGAGCTGCGCGCCGCGGGCGGGGCCAAGCTGATGAAGAAGGTGGCCAAGGACGAGGAGGCGCGCTCCGACCTCGTCCGCCGCTACTGGCACGTGGGCTGAGCCCGCGGCACGCGTGGCTAGGGGGTGTCCCACGTGCGCAGGCTCGGCCGGTAGACGAGCTCGAGGGTGTCGGAGTCCAGGGCGTGGCTCTCGAGCAGCTCCAGGTCGAAGTCTCCCGCGCCGGCGAAGATCGGCTCGGCCCCCGTCTGGCCCGAGATCACCGGGAACAGCGTCAGCTGCACGCGGTCGACCAGTCCGGCGGCCAGCAACGCGCGGTTGAGGGTCAGGCTGCCGTGCGACCGCAACGGCACGTCGGACTCTGCCTTGAGCCTCGCCACGGTCTCGACCGGGTCCCCGCTGACGACGGTCGCGTCCGGCCAGTCGAGGGGGTCCGCCAGGGTCGAGGAGACGACGTACGTCGGCAGGCTCCGCATCCGGTCCACCCACGGGTCGCGCACGTCGTCGCCCTCGCTGCTCGCTGCCAGCATCCGCGCGAACGCGCGGTAGGTGTGGGCGCCGAAGACCATCCGCTGCTCGCCGTCGTACGCCGCGAGCCGATGGGCGAGCAGCTCCGGGCCCTGCTTGCCCCAGTAGCCGCCCCAGTCGCCCGGGGCGTCGTAGGAGGCGAAGCCGTCGATGCTGGAGAAGATGTCGAAGGTGTAGGTCGCAGTCATGCGCGTGTCGACCGGGGCGGCCGCACGGACTCATCTCTCCTCCGCCCGGAGGTCGAGCTTCGGCCCCAGCGGCCAGCCTTGAGGAGCTCGTCCGAGTCTGTGCACAGGATGCCGTCAGGGCTTTCATTCGAACATGTGTTCTAGTATCCTAGGGGCATGCCCGCCGCCCTCGCCGACACCGCCGTGACCCCGGCGTTGCTGCTCGACGAGGTCCGCCGTGCCCGCGCTGCGGCCGAGGCCGCCGAAGCCCGGATCATGGAGCTGGCCGTGGAGTGGGCTCACGCCCACCCCGTCCTCGAGGGTGGTGAGGGGTGGCAGATCACCACCGCGACCGGGGTGCCCTACGCCGAGGTCGACGGGACCGCGATGGCGTTGGACCCCGCCGACCCCGCCAGCGAGGATCTGGTGGAGTGGTGCGGCATCCCGCCGGTGGCCTGGGATGCCCCCGCGGCGTTCGCTGCGGCCAACAAGATGTCCACCGCCTCGGGCAAACGCCTGATCCGTGACGCGTTGATCCTGCACCACCGTCTGCCCAGGACCTGGGCGCGTGTCACCGGTGGTGAGGTCCCCGCCTGGCGGGCCCGTCGGGTCGCCGATGCCGTCCTGGCCGCACCGGCCGACGTGGTGGCCTACGTCGATGACCAGATCGCCCCCGTGGTCGGCACCATCGGCACCGTCACTCTCGACCACGTGGTGGACCAGGCGATGATGCTGCTGCACGCCGAGGCCCGCGAAGCCGACCAAGCCTGCGCCACCGAGTCCCACGAGGTCCGCTTCCACAGTGACGCCCAACCCGACGGCACCGCCGAGCTGTTCGCCCGCGGGGACTGGAAGGACCTCCACGACCTCCACCAGACCCTCACCCACGTCGCTGCAGCCCTCAAGGCCGCCGGCGACGACACCGACCTCGACGTACGCCGCGCCCGCGCCCTAGGTGTCCTGGCCGACCCCGCCCAAGCCCTCGCCCTGCTCAACGGTGCCGAGGCGCCCACACCGTCCAAGCAGGCCGTGCTCTTCCTCCACCTGACCGACCTCGGACTGCTCGGCCTGGACCCCGTCGCCCTCAACGACACCACCCGCCACGCCATGCTCGCCCAGCAGGTCCGCGACTGGCTGGCCCGCACCGACACCCACGTCGTGGTCAAGCCCGTCCTCGACCTCGCCGAGGACCTCCACACCGAGTCCTACGCCATCCCCACCCGGCTACGTGAGCAGACCCAGCTCCTGCATCCCACCTGTGTGTTCCCCTGGTGCACCCGCCCCTCGCGACGCTGCGACTGCGACCACATCGACGCCTGGTCGACCGAACCCGGCCAAGGCGGGGCGACCTGCTCGCACAACCTCGCCCCCCTGTGCCGACATCACCACCGACTGAAAACCCACACCGCCTGGACCTACCGGCGCCTCGACACCCGACTCTTCCTGTGGACCGACCCCCACGGGTTCCACTACCTGCGCGACCACGCCGGCACGTCCGTCGTCGACCGACAACGGGAGGCGACCGCACCGAGTGCGCTGCCGGCCGCTCAGCCGGAGCCGGACTGAGTAGTCGGGCTCATCCCGTTGACCGATGTCGTACCTATCGTGCGGCCCGTGCTGCGATTCCTCGTGACGTGACCTCCTCCATGGCCGTGATCATCTGCTTGGTCGCCCTCGCGAGCTGTCTCACCTCCTTCGGCGACACCGCTCTCGGAGCCACGGGCGACCACCGCGTCGTGGCCCCGGGCCAGCCGATCACGGGTGAGGTCCTCAACCCGGACGGCGACATCCACGTGACCCTCGTTCCCGCCACGGAGCCCTATCCCGAGGGCGCAGAGAACTCGCCGAAGGCGTCTACCGCGTCGAGGTCACCGACGCGAAGTGGCGGAGCGAAGGCACCTACTTCGTCGAGGTGGTCGTCACCGGCGTCGCGGGCTACGACCCTGCCATCACCCTGTCGGAGGACAAGCGAACGGCCATCCTGACCGGCTGGGCCCCGGGCCGCGAGGTGACCCTGACGGTCACGGACCGCAACGTCGGACGTCAGGTGGCCGGCCCTCTCACCGGTACGCCGGACGCCGACGGGCGGCTCGCCCTCCGGCTCTGGCCCGTCGGCACCATCGACAACGGGTGGGACCCGCTGCTCCTCACGATCTAGTCACCACGGCGGACGGGCCGGACGGCGGCCGATGAGGCACGATCGCGAGCGTGTCCCTGACCACCCCGACGCTCACCACCGACCGCCTCCGGCTCCGGCCGTTCGAGGACACCGATGCTGACGCGCTCTTCGCGCTGCAGAGCAACGCCGTCGTGCTCCGTTACTGGGACTCACCACCCTGGACCGATTCCGCCCGGACCGACCGGTTCCTCGCCACCAGCCGTCAGCTGGCCGTCGACGGCAGCGGGGCGCGGCTGGTCGTCGAGCGCGGGGCCGACGGAGCCTTCCTGGGCTGGTGCGGCATCTCCGGCTGGAACCCGGCCTTCCGCAGCGCCTCGCTGACCTACTGCCTCACCGAGGCGGCGTGGGGTCACGGCTACGCGACCGAGGCCGCGCGAGCCCTGCTCACCTGGGCCTACGCGACGCTCGACCTCAACCGGGTCCAGGCCGAGGCCGACACCCGCAACGTGCCGTCGGCCCGCGTGCTGGAGAAGCTCGGGTTCGTGCTCGAGGGCACGCTGCGCGAGGACTGCGTCGTCGACGGCGTGGTGTCGGACTCGTGGGTCTACGGGCTGCTCGAGCGCGAGTGGCGTCGCTCTCGACCGACCCCACCGGCTCCGCTGGGTGCCCGGTGATCAAGGCCCCCCAGCGATGACGACGAACCGCGATCATGACGTCGTCGGATGACCTAGAGTCCTCGCATGCGCCCGCTTCCCGTGGCCGCAGTCGTTCTCGGGACGCTCGTGTCGTCGCTCTCGATGCCGGTTGCGCCTGCCTTCTCCGACCTCGCGCCGACGGCGTCCACCTCCGCCTCCGACATCGACCTCGATGCTCCTGTTCCCGGTTCGCTGCTGCCCGGTCGACCGCGACTGCCCAACGGTGCGCGGTTCCTGGGAGCCGACGAGAGCTACGTGCTCTACAACACCGGACACCTCGACCCGACCACCGGCGAGCTCGGGCTCACCCTCGCGACGCGTTTCGACGGCATCCCCGTCCGGCAGTTCGAGCAGGCCGGATCGTTCACGGTGCGGTACGCCGACGGCTACGTGCTGACGAGCCGTGCGTCCTCCGACAACGAGGTGGACGTGACCCGCGAGGAGGCCCGCACCGGCGACCCGGCGGGGTCCATCGACGACCTGGTCGACGTCGTCGCCGTCGACGACGAGTGGGTCATGACGGCAGACCAGGTCTTCTGGTTCGACGGACGTCCTCCTGTCGCACTCTCCGCGTCACTGGACGACCACGTGCAGACCCGCCAGGTCCTCGGTGACTCCGACCTGGCCGTCCTCAGCTCCGACGACGGAAGCGACCCGGTCGTCGTCACGCCCGGCACCGGGCTGGTGACCGAGGTCGAGCACGGTTCCGAGCGGATCCGGGTGCTGGCGGCGCGGGGCGGGTCCGACCCGGTGCTCTGGGGTCGTCACGCCGAGGGCCTCGTGCGCTGGACCGACCCGGCCCACGACGCGGGCCGCACCGACGTGCCGAGCGACCTGGTGCCGAGCGCCGGCGGACTCGCCGGCGACCGCCTGCTCGGTCTGCTGGGTCCCGACGGTGCCCGGTGGATCTCCGAGATCGACCCCGTCACCGGGCGGGCCGGCCCCGTCCTGGTCCCCGACGCGGGAGCCGGATTCTCCAGCGGTGACGCTCCCATCGTCGGGGTCCCGACGGTCCAGGCCGGTGACGAGCTGGTCGTCTCGGTGGGTCCGGCTCCGGAGGGAGACCTGGTCGCAGTCGCCGCCGACGGGGTGCGCACGCTCGGCGGCCCGACCCCCAGCCTGCTCGCGGCCCGCGGGATCACGCGCGCCGGCAATATCGTGCGGGCGGCCTTCGGCGAGAACGGCGGCAGCGCGGGCGAGGCCGAGCTCGACCTCGGAGCCCTCCGGCGCCGCTGGACCCCCGTCGACGCGTCCACGCCCCCGCCCGTGCTCCCGCCCGACCCGCCGAGCGCGCCCATCGCGACCTGCGCCGACGGAGCCGTGCCCAAGGTCGACGACGTCCGTGGCCGCTGGCAGCTCGAAAAGTGCGCCGGCACCGAGCACTACGTGACCGACCGCCACGGCGTGCTGGCTCCCCACCGCCTGCCGGGACTCGGGTCGCTGCTGGGCGCCGATCACGTCCTCTCCCTCGTGGGTGAGGGCAGTGCGCCGTCCGACCGCCGCTACGCCGTCGTCGTGACCACGCTCGACGCCCGTCACCTCGAGCGCGTCTACGGCCCGCTCTCGTCCGAGACGTTCGACCTCGCCGTCGACGCGACCGGTGACGGCGACCCGATCTACGTCGACCCGGCCGGGCAGATCCGGATCGCTCACAGCAGCGGCCTGGCCGATCGGCAGCCACCGGTGATCAAGACGACCCGTCGCCTGCCGACGTACGTCGCCACGGTCCGTCCGGGCCGCCTGGACTACGCCGCGACGGCGACCGACTCGGTCGACGGTGGCGCCGTCACGATCAGGGTGGATGCCCGACGGACCAGGGACGGGAAGGTCGTGAGGACGTGGTCCACGCTCTCCGGCTCCTCGGACGGCGCGGTGAGCGTCGCGACCGCTCCGGGCGACGAGTGGTGCTTCCGCACGGTCGCGGCCGACCGCACCGGCAACAGCACCACCGCCGGCGCCGCGTGCTCCCTCGCCCCGCGCGACGACACGGCGCTGCGCGTGACCGGGTCGGCGACCCGGGCCCGCGCGGCCTCCTACCTGGGAGGGTCGGCCACGGTGGTTCGCGGCACCCGGCCCGGTGTCGCCGTACCCGCGGGCCGCGGCAAGACGACGTACCTCTGGCTGCGGACCGGGCCCAATCTCGGCAACGCCGCCGTCTTCGCCGGCAGTCGTCGGCTGATGAGCGTCCGTACCACGTCGGCCCGCTCCGGCGTCCGCGTCGTGGCGGTCCGTACGACGGGGCGCGCCCTGACGGTGCGAGCCACCACCGCCCGTCCTGTGGCCGTCGACGCCTACGGCTACGGCCTCTGAGCCCGCGTTCCGGGCCTGCGCGGAATCGGAGCCGACCCACCGCCCTCGTTACAGTCCTGGGCTATGACACTCGATGAGTTCCGCGTCGCGGTGATCGTGCCCTGCTACAACGAGGAGCTCACGATCGGCACGGTCGTCGCCGACCTGCGCGCCGCGGTGCCCCACGCCGAGATCTACGTCTACGACAACAACTCCTCCGACAGGACCAGTCAGGTCGCCGCGGAGGCAGGCGCGATCGTCCGCTTCGAGAGCCGCAAGGGCAAGGGCAACGTCGTACGCCGGGCCTTCGCCGACATCGAGGCCGACGTCTACCTGATGATCGACGGCGACGACACCTACGACGCTGCGGCCGCGCCCCGCCTCATCGAGACGCTGGTGAGCGGCCCGCTCGACCACGTGGTCGGCGTACGCGTCGACAGCAACGTCGACGACGGCAGCTACCGACCCGGCCACGCGATGGGCAACGCGGCGTTCAACAAGGTCACCACCCTGATGTTCGGCGAGCAGGTCAGCGACATGCTGTCCGGCTACCGCGCGTTCTCGCGGCGCTACGTCAAGTCGTTCCCGGCCAACTCCGAGGAGTTCGAGATCGAGACCGAGCTGACGATCCACGCCGCCAACCTCCGGGTGCCGCAGGCCGAGGTGCCGATCGCGTTCAAGGACCGACCCGAGGGCTCGGAGTCCAAGCTGCGCACGTTCCGCGACGGCTTCAAGATCCTGGGGCTCCTGGGCCACCTGCTGCTGCACGAGCGTCCCCTGCTGGTGATGGGTTACGCCGGACTCCTCAGCGCCGTGGTCAGCCTGATCCTCGGGGTGCCGGTGATCCTCGACTTCGTCGACACCGGGCTCGTCGAGCGGTTCCCCACGGCGTTCCTGGCGTCCTCGTTGATGGTGCTCGCGGCGCTGCTCGTCGGCGTCGGCATGGTGATGAACGCCGTCCTGCGCGGCACCCGCGAGACCCGTCGGCTGTTCTACCTCCAGCTGCCCGCCATGTCGGCGGAGCGGCCCGCGACCCACGCGCGCAGCTGAGGTGGCCCTGCTCGACAACAGCGCCCACCGCTACCTCGTGGTGGGGCTGGCCAACACCGCGCTCGACCTGCTGCTGTTCTCGCTGATGGCGGTCGTGCTCGACGTCCCCGCCGTGCCGGCCAACGTGATCTCGACCGTCGCGGTGATGACGGTGAGCTTCTTCGTCAACCGGGCGTGGGTGTTCCGTGCCGAGTCGGCCGGGATCAAGGCTGCCGTCGGGTTCGTCTCGGTGACGCTCTTCTCGGGACTGGTGCTGCAGTCACTGGTCATCCTCGGCGTGATCGCCGCGGCCCACGGCGTCGTCCCCGACCTGCCCGACGAGGTCGTCAAACCCGGAGCCAAGGTCGTCGCGATGGGGGTGGGGATGGTGTCGAACTTCCTCGGCTACCGCTGGGTGTTCGGCTCGAGCGCCGGCTCCGGCGATGGCCGGTCCTCGACCGCGAGCAGCAGCAGCACGATCGCCAACCCGTAGGTGAAGGCCAGCACGTAGCGCCCGCCCGCGCTCAGCGGGGAGACCCCGGCGATCGCCAGCTGCAGCGCGAACGGCAACGCCCACAGCCAGGCGAAGCGACGGCGGGCGGCGATCGCCGCGACCAGCAGCAGCACCACGACGATCGTGCGGACGCCGTGCGACAGCACCGGCCGGCACGCCGACACCTGGTAGCAGTCGAAGGCCCGGTCGCGGGTCCAGGCGCGCGCGGTCTGGTTGACCTCCAACGGCGCGACCCGGTGGCCGTCGATCGTGCGGTCGTACGCCGGGGACCAGGGCGGGTACCAGTCGGTGCCCTCGTCGAAGGGGTCGAGGTAGCGGTAGGACTTCAGGAACAGGCCGTCGACGAAGGCCCCGGGATAGCGCGACGCGACGTCGAGCACGATCGCGTCGAACGTGTCCCAGTCCTCGGGCTGCACCGTCTCGTAGCGGAAGCTCGACGTCTTGCGCGACAGCGGCCCGGTCGACTTCAGCGGGTCCGACGTCGAGGGGTCGAAGCTGGCCACGAACGCGTCGAGGTCGAAGATCCGCGACAGGTCCTCGCGCTGGTCGGCGGTGAGCGCGTCGGGGTGCTCGTTGAGCATCAGCGCGAGGACCTGCAGCTGCACCCCCTTGGTCTCGATCGGGTCCGAGGGGATCAGCGCACCGGCCGACGTCAGCGCCATGATCGCGCCGTGCACGAGCACCGCGGGCAGGCCGACCGCGACGAGCACCGCGACCCGCTCCCGCCTGCGGAACGCCATGACCACGGCCTGCGCGACCAGCAGGATCCACCCGAACTGCACCGTGACGGCCATCAGGAGCGAGACGACGAACGTCTCGACGTACCAGCGTCGCCCGAGCGCCCGCACCGCCCCGTCGGAGTGCAGCAGCCGCGCGAGCAGCGCCAGCCACCACACGAACGCTGCGCAGAACAGCTGGTTCTTGTGCTCGGCCAGGCTCCAGAGCGCGATCAGCGGGCTCAGCGCGAGCACGGCCAGGGCGGCGGTGCGGGGCCGCCAGCCCGGCACCAGCGTGCCGAGGATCGCCAGCGCCCGCCCGAAGGCCACCAGGGTCAGCAGGGCCGAGGCCGCCGACATCACCAGCAGCGCCGGCACCAGGCTGTCGAAGACGGCGATGCTCGCCGAGCTCACCGAGCCGTAGGCCAGCATCAGGAAGAACGGGTGGTGGTTGGACCATAGGCTGTCGCCGTCGGTGACCAGGTAGGACGACGTGGGGTAGTCGACGTAGGGGATCGTGCCGCTGCCGTCGGCGAACGGCGAGCTCCCGGCGAAGTCGGAGCGACGCGACACGAACTCGGTGAACATGTTGGACGGGTCGGGACTCGGCTGGCCGGGGAACGAGCTGAGGAACCACGGCAGCCACAGCACCGCGAGCACCAGCGACACCCGCCACCATCGCGCGTAGGTCCATTCGACCAGGCCGACCAGCCGGGCCAGGCGCGCCGGCACCCCGGGCGCCGGGTCGGTCCCCGGCTCCGACCGGTCCCGGGACAGCAGTGTCCGCAGGCCCAGGAACACCACGGCGTACGCCGCCAGCGACAGCACCAGGAACAGCGCGGCGAGCACCGGGTGGTCGCCGACCTCGCGGGTCAGCAGCGGGTACGGCGACCCGTCGTCGGCCAGGTAGCGGGCCGCCAGCCCGGCCGTCGTCGCCACCGCGAGGACCACCACGACGACCCACGCGACCGCCGACGGCACCCACGCGCGGAGGGACCGCACAGCGCCAGCGAGCATGCGGCGGACTCTATCTGTGGCCACCTTCCTAGGATGGTGCCGCCATGAGCCGACTCGTCCCGACCCGCCCCCGCCACCGGGTCGCCGTCCTCGGGGCCCTCGTCGCGCTGGTGCTGCTGTTCCTCAGCCCGACCTTCGGGCGCGCCGACGTGAGCGGGCAGTACCGCCCCGAGCTGCCGCCCGACGGGCTGACCAACGGCTGCTACCCGCTGCCGGGCGGGGTCGTGCCCGACTTCGACTACGTGCTGCGGCACGACGGCGACACCGTCGACGCCCACGGGATCCACCGGCGGGTCGTGCTCCACTTCGACCGGGTCGACGCCGACGAGGCGATCTCGACCATCACCGCCCAGCTGACGGCTGCCGGGGTGGCCGACGACGTGACCGTCCGCGCCCGCGACTTCCCCGACGTGCCCGACGACGCGGTCGTGCGCGGCGAGATGACCCTCGACCTGCCCTCGATCGGCGTCCAGTCCGACGACCCGGTCTGCGAGGACCCCAACTCGACCAAGCGCTTCACCCCCGATCTCCTGGACCGCTCGTGAGCGCGCTCCGTCAGCGCTGGAGCGACCTCGGTCGTCCCGAGCGGGTCCTGGTCTGGCTCTTCCTGGCCACCGTCGTGCTCAAGGCCTACGTCTACCTCGGTGTCGCCGGCGACGTGCTGGTCGGCGACGAGGCCTACTACCTCGACTCCGGGCGGGCGCTGTCCAACGCCGTGCGCGACGTGGTCTGGCTGCGCGGCCCCGACACGGCCGAGATGGACCGCATCGTCGTCGGCAGCGGCTGGTTCATGCCCGGCATGTCGGTGGCGCTGACCCCCCTCTACCTCCTGGTCCCCGGCGCCTCGGTGGCCGGCGCGCGGGCCTACCTCGCCGTCTTCACCACGATCCTGCTGCTCGTCACGGTCCTGCGGGTCCGCCGTACCCTCGGCAACGCCCCGGCCGGCGCGATCCTCGTCTACCCCGGCCTCGTCCCGACGTACGCCGCCTTCGGCGCGGCCGGGTGGGGGGACAGTGCCGCCGGCCTGGTCGCCGTGCTGATGCTCTGCCAGGCGATCGAGATGCTGCGCCGGGTGCGTGAGCACGGCACGATCTCGTGGCGCTCGGGGGTGGCGCTCGGCACCCTGGCGATCGTCGCCGTCTACTTCCGCTCCAGCGTGAGCCTGCTCGTCGTCGGCGTCCTCGGCGTCACGTTCGTGGTGTCGATGATGCTCGCCGCCCGCCCCGAGCGCGGCCGGGTCGTCGTCTCCTACGTCGCCGCAGGCATCGCGTTCCTCGCGATCCTGGCCCCGTGGAGCCTCGGCGCGTCGGCGGCGCTCGAGGCCCGGGTGATCACGACCGTGTCGGTCCCCACGGTGCGGGCCAACACCTTCGGCGACCGCGACCTGCTCTGCTTCGGTGAGTGCGACGCCGGCAGCAGCATCTGGTTCGCCCCGCTTCGCTACTCCCGCGAGCACGCCCGCGCCACCGGCCTCAGCGAGGTCGAGATCGCCGACGAGATGTCGGCCTACGCCCGTCGCGACGTCACCTCGACGTCCTACGCCCGCGACGTCGCCATCAACACCGGCCGCTACTTCGGCAAGCCCGCCCGCTTCGCCACGCTGCTGCGCTGGAAGGACGGCCCGGTCGACATCGTGCCGGTGGCCGAGATCGGCACCAACGCGCTGTTCTACCCCTTCAGCCTGCTGATCCTGGTGGTGCTCGGGGCGTGGACGAGACGGTCGTTCGACCATCAGCTGCAGCTGGTGCTGCTGAAGGTCGGCATCCTCGCCCTGATGGTGCAGCCGTTCGTGCACATCGCCGGGCCGCGCTACTGGACCACCCTCGCGCCGCTGCTCGGCCTCGGCGCCGCGCTGCTCTGGTCGATCCGCCGCGATCGTCACGACGACGTGCCGCGGGCCGAGGGCGCCGTCCCGCGCCTGCTGTACGCCGCCCAGGTCGCCCTGGGTCTGTTCGCCCTGGCGGTCGTCGTCACGGTCGGGCTGCTGGCCATCTGACTAGTCTTCGCGGGTGGACTGGCTCAGCGACTGGCTCGGGGACTACGTCCGTGGGCTCGACTGGTTGGCGTTCCTGACCATCCCGCTGTTCACCGGCGTGATCGGCTGGCTGATCAACTGGTCGGGCCTGATCATGCTGTTCGCGCCGCTGCGCTTCCACGGCGTCCGCGTGCCGGGCATGAAGGAGCTCGCCACGGTGCTGCCGCGCAAGCTCCAGGAGATGCCCGGCGTGCTGCAGGGCGGCATCGGCTGGCAGGGCATCGTCCCCGCACGTGCGGCCAAGATGGGCAGCATCGCGGTCGACAAGGCCATCGCCAAGCTCGGCACGCCCGCGGAGTTCTACCAGCAGCTCGAGCCCGACCGGATCGCCGAGCACATCGTCACGGTCTTCCGTCCCGAGGTCCCCGAGCTCGTCGACCGGGTGCTGACGGCCGAGAGCCCGCGGCTGTGGCGCGACCTGCCGCAGCCGCTCAAGGAGGCGGTCTACCACCGGGTGCAGGCACAGCTGCCCAGCGTCGTCGGCACGGTGACCACCGAGATCGGGATCCACATCGACCAGCTGCTCGACCCGAAGATCATGGTGATCGACCACTTCCAGGACAACCCCGACCTGGTGGTGCGGATCTTCCGCGACTTCGGCCAGAAGGAGCTGGACATGATGGTCCGGTTCGGCTTCGTCTTCGGGTTCCTGCTCGGCATCCCCGTCGCCGTCATCGACAGCGTGGGCCATCAGGGCTGGCTGCTGCCCGTGCTGGGCGTGGTCGTCGGCTGGACCACCAACGCGCTCGGGATGTGGCTGATCTTCGAGCCGCCGGAGCCCCGGCGGATCCTCGGGATCACCTGGCACGGGTTGTTCCTCAAGCGGCAGAGCGAGGCCGCCGAGGTCTACGCGAAGATCATCGCCGACGACGTGATCACCCTCGAGCGGATCGGCACCTTCCTCCTCGAGGGCCCCCGCGGCGACCGCACCCGCCAGATGCTGGCGACCGCGCTGCGGCCCGCGATCGACCAGGCGGCCGGGCCGGCCCGCGGCGCCCTGCGCGTCGCCATCGGCGGGGCCCGCTTCGACGCGATCCGCGACCAGGTGGCCAGCGAGGCCGTCGGCCGCACCCTCACGCCGTTCCAGGACCCCGAGTTCAGCGCCCGCCAGGCCGGCCGGATCCGTGGGCTCATCGCGACCCGCACCAAGGAGCTGCCGCCGCGCGACTTCGTCGACATGATGCGCTCGGCCATCAAGGAGGACGAGTGGATGCTCTACGCCCACGGCGCGATCATGGGAGCCGCCGGGGGGTTCCTGCACCTCGCGGTCTTCGGCACTCAGGGACACTGATCTCGTGAGTGAGATCCGCAAGCCCGGTGAGTCGCTGCCCGAGTCTGCCTCCGCCCTGGCCCGTGTGGCTGCGACCGCCGCCTGGCACACCGCCGGCTGGGGCGTGCGTACGACGGCCAGGGGAGCGCGACGGGTCGGCCGAGCCGCGACCGACCGCGACGAGGCCGCCGCCCTGGCCCATGACGCCGGCGAGGCCATCGCCGCCGTCGGCGAGCTCGCCCGGGCGGCGTCCCAGGGCACCCCGCTGGGCAAGGCCCTGGTCAACGCCGGCGCGACCCTCGGCGGCCTCGTGCCTGAGCCGGTCACCGACGCGGTCAACGGCCACGTCGTGGCGTCGCGCACCGTCACCCACCGGCCCGAGCCGCCCGAGCCCACGCTGCGCGAGCGCGGCCAGGAGCTGCTCGTCCGGTCGCGCGACGTCTGGAGCACCGACCAGGGGCACCCCGCCTTCGGTCGTATCCTCGACGAGGTCGCGCCCGACGAGGCCCGCATCCTGATGCTGCTGCTCAACCACGGCCCCCAGCCCAGCGTCGACGTCCGCACCGGCGGGCCGGTCGGGATGGTGTCGTCGCAGCTCATCGCACCCGGGCTCACGATGATCGGGGCGCGCGCCGGGCTGCGCTACGTCGACCAGGTGCCGTCCTACCTCAACAACCTGTTCCGCCTCGGCCTGGTCTGGTTCTCGCGCGAGTCCCTGCGCGACCCGCTGGAGTACCAGGTCGTCGAGGCCCAGCCCGACGTCCTGGCCGCGATGCACTCGGTGAAGTTCGCCAAGGTCGTGCGTCGCTCGATCCACCTCACGCCGTTCGGCGAGGACTTCTGCCGTACCTGCCTGGTCGAGGAGGACGCTGCCGCCGCCGACTTCCCCGAGCACGCCACCCCCGGCGATGGCGAGGCGGTCGGACCGGCCTGACCGCGACCCTCAGTCTCCCGAGGGCACCGTGGCGGTGATGACGGTGCCGTCGGCCCGGCGGGTGCCGACCGGGTTGGGCGGCTCGCCGTCGATGCGGGGGCCGTGGCCGTCGAGGGGCCAGACGACGGCGGGGGCGCCGGGAGCGACCTCGACCTCGGTGCCCCGGATGTCGAAGGTCAGGGTGCCGTCGCCGTCCTCGACGACGAGGTCGACCTCGTCCTCGGTGACGACGATCTTGACGCGGGTGCCGCGCAGGGTGAGCCGGAAGGTGAGGTGGTCCCAGCCGTCGGGCAGGCGCGGGTCGAGGTACCAGTGGCCCTGGCCCAGGTCGCGGAAGCCGCCGAACCCGGCGACCAGCGCGCTCCAGACACCGCCGGTGGAGGCCACGTGGACCCCGTCGGAGGTGTTGGCGTGCCGGTCGGCGAGGTCGACGAACAGCGAGGCGTGGAAGTAGCGCAGGGCGAGGTCGTGGTAGCCGACCTCGGCCGCGACGATCGACTGCACGACGGCCGACAGCGTCGAGTCACCGGTGGTGATCGGGTCGTAGTAGTCGAAGTCGGCCTTCTTCTGCTCGAGCGTGAACTCGGCGCCGCGCAGGAACAGCGCGAGCACGACGTCGGCCTGCTTGAGCACCTGGAACCGGTAGATGACCAGCGGGTGGAAGTGCAGCAGCAGCGGGCGCTTCTCGACCGGCGTGTGCCCGAGGTCCCACATCTCGCGCTCGAGGAAGTGGGCGTCCTGCGGGTGGATGCCGAGGTGCTCGTCGAAGGGGATCATCATCCCCGCCGCGCAGCGCTCCCACTCGGCGACCTCGCCGTCGCGCAGCTCGACGCGCGCGGCCATCGCGCGATAGTTGTCGGGCCGCTTGCGCTGGATGAACCGCACGGCCTCGGCGGCGCGCTGCAGGTTGTAGCGGGCCATCACGTTCGTGTAGAGGTTGTCGTTGACGACGGTGGTGTACTCGTCGGGCCCGGTGACGCCGTGGATGTGGAACGTGCCGCCGTTCTCGTCGCGCCAGAACCCGAGGTCGGCCCACAGCCGGGCGGTCTCGACGAGGATGTCGATCGCCGCGCGGTCGAGGAACTCGTAGTCGCCGGTGGCCTCGACGTACTGGTTGAGCGCGAAGGCGATGTCGGCGTCGATGTGGTACTGCGCGGTGCCGGCCGCGTAGTAGGCCGAGGCCTCCTCGCCGTTGATGGTGCGCCACGCGTAGAGCGCGCCGCGCTGGGCCAGCGCCCGGGCCCGCACGCGCGCCGACTCGAGGAGCCCGTGTCGGAAGCGCAGGGCGTTACGGGCCGCCCACGGGTTGGTGTAGGTGAGGAACGGCATCACGTAGATCTCGGTGTCCCAGAAGTAGTGACCGCCGTAGCCGGACCCGGTCACCCCCTTGGCCGGGATGCCGGCGCCGTCGGCGCGCGCCGAGGCCTGCGCGATGCTGAACAGGTTCCAGCGCGCCGCCTGCTGCAGCCCGGGCTGGCCGCCGATCTCGACGTCGGAGCGCTCCCAGAACGCCTCGAGCCACTCGCGCTGCGTGCGACGCAGGCTCTCGAGGCCCTCGGCGTGCAGCCGGTCGAGGGTGCGGTTGCAGCGGTCGAGCAGCTCGGCGGTGGGCACCACGCGTGCGGTGTAGTAGCTGACCGACTTGGTCAGCGTGATCGTGTTGCCCGGCTGTGCGTCGACGGTGTAGACCGCGCGCAGCAGGTCGTCGCCGCGCTGCAGCTCGTGGTGGTGGGTGTCGACGGTCTCGAGGTCGTGGTCGACCGCGATCGCCACCGACATCCCCGAGTTGGCGCAGCGGTAGCGCAGCGCCATCCGGTCGTGCGGCATGGCGGCGTGGTCGCCCTCGGGCTCGAGCACCCGGTGCGCGAAGTCGCTGGCCTTGCGCGGGTCGAACCCGCCGCCGGACGCGGTCTTGGCCATCTCGACCGAGGCGCCCCGGTCGGCGTCCTGGCGGTTGATCACCTGCGAGCTGATGATGATCGGCGCGGCCTCGTCGAGCAGGGTGACCTCGAAGGTCATCACCGCCACGTGGCGCTGGTGGAACGACACCATCCGGGTGCTGTCGATCTGCACCCGCTTGCCGCTCGGGGTGCGCCACACGACGTGGCGCTTGAGGATGCCGGTGCGGAAGTCGAGGCTGCGCTCGTAGTCGACGATGTCGGCCGTCGACAGCTCCAGCGGCTCGTCGTCGACGTAGAGGCGGATCACCTTGGCGTCGGGGGCGTTGACGATGGTCTGGCCGACCTTGGCGAAGCCGAACGCCTCCTCGGCGTGCTGGATCGGCCACGTCTCGTGGAAGCCGTTGATGAAGGTGCCGTTGGCGTGGAAGTCGCGGCTCTCCTCGTAGTTGCCGCGCAGCCCGAGGTAGCCGTTGCCGACGCTGAACACCGACTCGGTCGTGCCGAGGTCGGAGTCGTCGAAGCGGGTCTCGACCAGCCGCCACTCGTCGATCGGGAACCGGTCCCGGTCGAGCGGGTCGACGGCCGGAGGGGCCTCGTGGCTCGCGCCGTGGCGGTCCTCGAACTCGGGGTCCACGGTGCTCATGCGGTGCCCTCCTGGACCAGCTCCTGCAGGTCGGTCACCACGACATCGGCCCCGGCCGCCGTCAGCGCCTCGTGGCCGGCGCCGCGGTCGACGCCGATCACCAGCGCGAAGTCTCCGGCCGCGCCGGCCTTGACCCCGTTGATCGCGTCCTCGACGACGACGGCGCTGTCGTCGGGCACGCCGAGCTCGCGGGCCGCCTCCTCGAACATGTCGGGGGCGGGCTTGCCCTTCAGGCCCTTCTCGGTCGCCACACCGCCGTGGACGACGGTGGCGAAGTAGTCGGTGACCCCGGCGGCGGCGAGCACGTCGGGTGCGTTCTTGGACGACGACACGATCGCCATCGGCATCCCGGCCGCACGCAGCTGGTCGAGCAGGCGCACCGACCCCGGGTAGGCCTCGACGCCGTCGCGGCGCAGCACCTCGCCGAACGCGTCGTTCTTGCGGTTGCCGAGCCCGCACACGGTCTCGCTGCCCGCGGCCTGATCGGCGGGATCGTCGGGTCTGCCGTCGTCGAGACGAATGTCGCGCGAGGCGAGGAAGTCGCGCACGCCGTCGTAGCGCGGCTTGCCGTCGACGTGCTCGAAGTAGTCGGCGTCGGTGTAGGGCGCCTGTCCCTCCCGGGTGGCCAGGAACTCGTTGAACATCGTCGCCCACGCGCGCATGTGCACCTCCGCGGTCGGGGTGATCACCCCGTCGAGGTCGAAGAGCACAGCCCGGTACGTCGTCCAGTCGACAGCCATGGTTTCGAGCCTAGGGGTAGCGGGTGGCCTCCCGAGGTCGGTGGTCGGGTCGGGTCCGCGCGCCGGCGACCCGACCACCCCTCTAGCATGAGGGAAGTTGAGTGGAACAGACTCAACTTTGCCGACGTTGAGCCACACGTAAGCCGACCCACGCACGACCCAGGAGCCACCCCCATGTCCCAGTTCGGTGCCGAGAAGTTCACCACCCGCAGCCGTGAGGCCATCGAGGCCGCGCAGCTGTCCGCGACCACGGCCGGCCACAGCACCGTGGAGCCCGTGCACCTGCTCGTCGCGCTGCTGCGCGACCCCGAGGGTGCCGCCCGCACGCTGGTCACCAAGTCGGGCGTCGACGCCGCGCTGCTGGCCGCGCAGGCCGAGGCGGCCCTGACGTCGCTGCCGCGCGCGAGCGGCTCGACCGTCAAGACGCCGACCTCCTCGCCCGCGCTGACGCGGGTGCTGGCCGGCGCCCTCGACCTGGCCGCGAGCCTCAAGGACGACTACGTCGCCACCGAGCACCTGCTCATCGCACTCGCCGGCACCGACTCGGCCGCGCAGCGTCTGCTCACCGACGCGGGCCTGAGCGAGAAGGGCCTGCGCGAGGGGCTGACCGCGGTCCGCGGCAACCGCCGCGTCACCAGCCAGGACGCCGAGTCGACGTACGAGGCGCTGGAGAAGTACTCCGTCGACCTCACCGCCGCGGCCGAGGACGGCAGGCTCGACCCGGTCATCGGCCGCGACCAGGAGATCCGTCGCGTCATCCAGGTGCTGAGTCGTCGTACGAAGAACAACCCCGTGCTCATCGGCGAGCCCGGCGTCGGCAAGACCGCCGTCGTCGAGGGCCTGGCCCAGCGGGTCGTCGACGGCGACGTGCCCGACTCCCTCAAGGGCCGACGGGTGCTCAGCCTCGACCTGGCCGCGATGGTCGCCGGCGCGAAGTACCGCGGCGAGTTCGAGGAGCGGCTCAAGGCCGTGCTCGAGGAGATCAAGGACGCCGGCGGCCAGGTCATCACCTTCATCGACGAGCTGCACACGGTCGTCGGTGCCGGCGCTGGCGGCGACTCCGCGATGGACGCCGGCAACATGCTCAAGCCGATGCTCGCGCGCGGCGAGCTGCACATGATCGGCGCGACGACCCTCGACGAGTACCGCGAGCGCGTCGAGAAGGACCCCGCCCTCGAGCGCCGCTTCCAGCAGGTGTTCGTCGGCGAGCCCTCGGTCGAGGACACCATCCAGATCCTGCGCGGCATCCGCGAGAAGTACGAGGCGCACCACAAGGTCCGCATCACCGACGCCGCGCTCGTCGCGGCCGCGACGCTGTCCGACCGCTACATCACCGGGCGCCAGCTGCCCGACAAGGCGATCGACCTCGTCGACGAGGCGAGCTCGCGCCTGAAGATGGAGATCGAGTCGTCCCCGGAGGAGATCGACCAGCTCCGCCGCCAGGTCGACCGGCTCAAGATGGAGGAGTTCGCGCTCGACCACGAGTCCGACGACGCCTCCGTCGAGCGGCTGGCCGTGCTGCGCGCGGACCTGGCGGACAAGCAGGAGGCGTTGCGCGCGCTCGAGGCCCGCTGGGAGCGCGAGAAGGCGTCGCGCGAGGGCGAGGGTGAGCTGCGCGTGCAGCTCGACCAGCTGCGCGGCGAGGCCGAGCGGCTGCAGCGCGAGGGCGACCTCGGCGCGGCCGCCGAGATCCTCTACGGCCGGATCCCCGCGCTGGAGAAGCAGATCGCCGACGCGGTCTCGACAAGCTCGACCACCGAGGGTGTCTCGACCGACGGCCTCGAGCCGCTCGTGGGCGACAGTGTCGGCGCCGAGCAGATCGCCGAGGTCGTCGAGGCCTGGACCGGCATCCCCACCGGCCGGATGCTCGAGGGCGAGACCGCCAAGCTGCTGCGGATGGAAGAGGTCATCGGCGAGCGGCTGGTGGGCCAGCGCGACGCCGTGATCGCGGTCAGCGACGCCGTACGACGCTCGCGCGCGGGCATCGCCGACCCCGACCGGCCCACGGGCTCGTTCCTGTTCCTCGGCCCGACCGGCACCGGCAAGACCGAGCTCGCCAAGGCACTGGCCGACTTCCTGTTCGACGACGAGCGGGCGATCGTGCGCATCGACATGAGCGAGTACTCCGAGAAGCACTCGGTCTCGCGGCTCGTCGGAGCGCCTCCGGGCTACGTCGGCTACGACGAGGGCGGCCAGCTCACCGAGGCCGTCCGCCGCCGCCCCTACAGCGTGGTGCTGCTCGACGAGGTCGAGAAGGCCCACCCCGAGGTCTTCGACATCCTGCTGCAGGTGCTCGACGACGGTCGGCTCACCGACGGTCAGGGCCGCACGGTCGACTTCCGCAACACGATCCTGATCCTGACCAGCAACCTGGGCTCGTCCTACCTCGTCGACCCCACCCTCGACGCCGACAAGAAGCGCGAGTCGGTGCTGGCCGTGGTGCGTCAGAGCTTCAAGCCCGAGTTCCTCAACCGGCTCGACGAGATCGTCCAGTTCGAGGCGCTGACCCGCGAGGCGCTCACCCACATCGTCGACCTCCAGCTCGCGCTGCTCGAGAAGCGGCTGGCCGTGCGGCGTATCTCGATCGACGTCACCGACGCCGCGAAGCAGTGGCTGGCCGACGTCGGTTACGACCCGGCGTACGGCGCCCGGCCGCTGCGTCGGCTCATCCAGGGCTCCATCGGCGACCCGCTGGCGCGGCTGCTCATCGGCGGCGAGGTCGTCGACGGCGGCCGGGTGCGCGTCGACGTCGCCCCCGAGGGCGGGCTGACGATCACCGCCTGATCACCGCCTGCCCGAGGTTGGGGGGCGCCTGGGACACTGGACGGCGTGAGCGACACAGCACTGCCGCGACCACCCCAGGCGACCTTCCTCGGCGGGGCGGTGCTGGTGTCCTCGGTGATGATCCTGCTGCTCGCGTTCGACCGGACCTCCTCGCTCGGCTCGATCGAGGCCCAGGAGGAGGCGCAGCGCTTCGTCGACACCCAGGGGTCCTGGATCGGGCTGACCGCCGACGGCTGGCAGACCACCCTGCGGATCCTGTGCATCGTGGCCGCCGCCCTGAGCGTCGTGACCGGCTACCTCGGCTGGCGGGTCCTCCAGCGCGACCGGGGTGCGCGGCTCGCGCTCAGCGTGCTCGCGCCGATCGCGCTCCTGGCCGGCTACGCGGTGACCGCGCTGCTGCCCGGGGTCCTCGCGGTCTCCGTCCTGCTGCTGTGGCGGTCGCCGACCAGGGAGTGGTTCGACGGCAAGGTCGCCCCGGTCCCGGACCGCCGGCCCGGCCGCACGGCCCAGCAGCCGCCCGCTGCCCCGTCGTCCCCGCCGGCTCCTCCCGCCGCGCCCGAGGCGCCGGCCCGGGCGGCCGCCATCGCGTCGTACGCACCGCCGCCGCAGGCCGCGTGGCCGCACCCCTACCAGCCCGCGCCCGCGGCCAGGGCCGCGCGACCCGGTGTCGTCACCGGCGCCGCGATCGTCACGGTCGTGAGCTCGGCGATCGTGCTGTCGGTGCTGAGCGTCGTGCTGCTCTTCGTGCTGGGCGACCGGTCGGCCTTCGAGAAGGAGGTCGCCGACGAGCTCGCCTCGCAGCCGGCGTACGGCGACGTCGAGGCCTCGTCGGTGACCGGTGTGCTGATCGGTGCCGTCGTGCTGTGCGTCGTGTGGAGCCTGGCCGCCATCGCGCTCGCGGTGCTCACGGTGCGCGGCAGCAACGGTGCCCGGATCGCCCTGGTGGTGTCCGCGATCGGTGCCGCCCTGGTCAGCCTCGTGGCGGTCCTGGCCGTCTTTCCGGTCGTCGTCACCTGCGCGTGCATCGCCGTCGCGGTGCTCCTGCTGCGCGGCGACGCGGCCGCGTGGTTCGCCGGGCGCAAGCAACCCTGATCAGCGGTCGAGGTCGGCGGCCGTCAGTCGCGCCACGGCCTCGGTGAGCACCTCGCGCCGCTTGCAGAACGCCCATCGCACCAGGTGCCGCCCGGGCCCGTGCGGGTCGTCGTAGAACACCTGGGCGGGGATGGCGACCACGCCGGCGCGCTCGGGCAGGGCCAGGCAGAACGCGAGGCCGTCGTCCCAGCCGAGGTCGCGCACGTCGGAGGTGGCGAAGTAGGTGCCCTGCGGGGTCGTGGTCGGCAGGCCCGCGGCGATGAGCCCGGAGACGAGCAGGTCGCGGCGCTGCTGCAGGTCGTCGCGCAGGGCCAGCGGCCAGCCGGGGTGCTCGGCCAGGGCGACCGCGGCCGCCGGCTGCAGCGGGGCGCCGGAGGTGAAGGTCAGCCACTGCTTGGCCGCGACCACCGCGCTGACGAGGTGGGCCGGCCCGGTCGCCCAGCCGACCTTCCAGCCGGTGAACGAGTAGGACTTCCCGATGCTCGACAGGGTCAGCGTGCGCTCGGCCATGCCCGGCAGCGTCGCGATCGGCACGTGCTCGGACCCCTCGAAGACCAGGTGCTCGTAGACCTCGTCGGTGATGACCGTCAGGTCGTGCTCGATCGCCAGCGCCGCCACCGCCTCGACCTCGGCGCGGGTCAGCACCGTGCCGGTCGGGTTGTGCGGGGTGTTGAGCAGCACGAACCGGGTGCGCGGGGTGACCGCCGCCCGGAGCTCGTCGAGGTCGATGCGGAAGTCGGGCGAGCGCAGGGTGACCGGGCGTCGTACGCCGCCGGCCATCTGCAGCATCGCCGGGTAGGAGTCGTAGTAGGGCTCGAGGACGACGACCTCGTCGCCCGGCTCGACCAGGCCGAGCAGCGCGGCGGCGACGGCCTCGGTGCAGCCGGTGGTGATCGCGACCTGGGTGTCGGGGTCGAGCTCGAGGCCGTAGTGGCGACGCTGGTGGTCGGCCACCGCCCGTCGCAGCGCGGGGACGCCGATGCCGGGGGCGTACTGGTTGGCGCCGCCCTCCAGCGCCGCGACGGCGGCCGCGACGACCTCGGAAGGTCCGTCCTCGTCGGGGAAGCCCTGGCCCAGGTTGACCGAGCCGGTGCGCAGCGCGAGCGCCGACATCTCGGCGAAGACCGTCGGTGGGATGCCGTGCAGGCGGGAGGCGACCATGCTCGCTAGCCTCTCAGGCGTGACCACCACGGACGACTCGCTCGCTGCCGACATCGACGCCACGTGCCGCCTGACGGGGGAGTTCACGCTCCGCTCCGGGCAGGTCTCCGACACCTACTTCGACAAGTACCTCTTCGAGGCCGATCCGCTCCTGCTGGCGCGCGTCGCGCGCGAGATGATCCAGCTCGTCCCCCATGACACCGACCTGCTCGGCGGCCTCGAGATGGGTGGCATCCCGCTGGCCACCTCGGTCTCGGGCATCACCGGCACCCCCGCGCTCTTCGTGCGCAAGGAGGCCAAGACCTACGGCACGGCCAAGCTCGCCGAGGGCCCGTCGTACGACGGCAGGCGGGTCACGTTGATCGAGGACGTCATCACCACCGGCGGCGCCGTGCGCGACGCCACCCGGGCGCTGCGCGAGGGCGGCGCGATCGTCGAGGTCGTCGTGTGCGCGATCGACCGCTCGCCCGAGGGCGAGAACCCGCTGGCCGACGTCGGCCTCGAGGTGCGTGCCGTGCTCACCCGCGCCGACCTCGACGCGGTGGCCCGGGGCTGATCAGGCCTCGACGGTCCCGGGGAACTCGTCGGCGATCGGGTCGGCGACCTGGTGGTCGTCGTGGTGGTCGTCCTGGTGGTGGCGGTGCTTGAACCACTCGTAGACCAGCGGCACCACGGTGAACGCGAGGATCGCGACCGTGACGTAGTCGATGTTGTTGCCGAGCCACGGGAACGCCGCACCGAGGAAGTAGCCGAGCAGCGTGATCGACAGGATCCACAGCACCGCCCCGATCGCGCTCCACACGAAGAAGCGACGGCGCTCCATCTGGGTGACCCCGGCGACGACGGTGATGTAGGTGCGCACGAACGGCACGAACCGGCCGATGACCAGGGCCTTGCTGCCGTGCTTCTCGAAGAAGGCGCTGGTGTTGTCGAAGTACTTCTTCTTCAGGATGCGGCCGTTGCGCTCGTAGAGCGGGGGCCCGAGCTTGCGGCCGATCTCGTAGCCGGCGACGTTGCCTGCGAACGCCGAGACGGTGAGCAGCAGCATCGCGATCACCAGCTCGACGGGCTCGTTGCTGATGCCGAACACCGAGTAGCCGGTGGCGTCGCTGCCGGCGATGAACAGCCCCAGGGCGAAAAGCAGCGTGTCACCCGGCAGGAACGGGAAGAAGAGGCCGCACTCGACGAACACGATGCCGAGCGCGATCCAGATGAACGCCGAGCCGTACTCGTGCTGCAGCCATTCGGGATCGAGCCACTTGATCCCCAGGAGCATCGGGGTCAGCTCGGCCACACCGGGGATCACCACTCCCCAACGGTACCTCCCGTAAGGTGCGGCCGTGGCGGCGACCGACCCTGAGAGCACCCGGGCCGGTGACCCTGAGGTGAGGGCCCCCTACGACCCGATGCCGCACGGACCGGTGGAGGTCGGGGTGGGCCCCTGGTCGGGCTCCTGGCCCAGCGGACCGGGCAGCGAGGTGTACGACGCCGCGCTGCTCGCCGAGGGCGACCGGCGCAACGTCGTCGACCGCTACCGCTACTGGACGATGGACGCGATCCGCGCCGACCTCGACACCCGACGCCACGACTTCCACGTCGCGATCGAGAACTGGCAGCACGACTTCAACATCGGCACCATCGTGCGCACCGCCAACGCGTTCCTGGCCGCCGAGGTCCACATCGTCGGGGAGCGACGCTGGAACCGGCGCGGCGCGATGGTGACCGACCGCTACCAGCACGTGCGCCACCACCCCACGGTCGCCGACCTGGCGGCGTACCTCGACACGCTGGCGGAGCCGACCGCGCTCTGGGGCATCGACAACCTGCCCGGCTCCCAGCCGCTCGAGACGACGGTGCTGCCGCGCCGGACCTGCCTGCTGTTCGGGCAGGAGGGACCGGGCCTCTCCGACGGGGCGCGGGAGGTGTGCGCCGGGACGTTCTCGATCGCGCAGTTCGGCTCGACCCGTTCGATCAACGCCTCGGCCGCCGCCGCGATCGCCATGCACTCGTGGATCCGGGTGCACGCCGACCTCGGCGGCGACGCCTGGCGGGGCTAGTGGCTAGCGGGTTCGACCGTCAGTCGCGGCCGTAGCAGACCAGCTGGCGCTCCTTGCCGAGCACCCAGCCCCACTGGCTCGGCCAGCTCGAGTACGACCCCTCGCCGGCGATGGCGGGGCAGCGCTGGGCCGCGATCTTGAGGAAGCGGCTGCGGGCGGGGTACTTCGAGCCGGAGACCGTCACGGTGCCCTGGGCTCGGTAGTTGTGCGTGGTGCTGCAGGCCGTGAAGTCGACGGCCTTGCTGGTGGCCCGGATGCACCGGGCGAGCCTGGCGGTGTGGGGCGCCGCGCCCAGCGCCGGCGTCTTCGCGGCCGGGAGAGCCAGGAAGGTCTTGACGCCGACCAGCACGACGTCGCAGCGGACCCAGCGGGCACCGGCCTTGATCTCCGCCTTCGTCGGGGCGAAGTAGACGAAGTCGTACGCCGACTGGGCGCGCGCCGAGGCCGAGCTGCCCAGCTCGGTGGCGAGCGCGGGCGCGCAGGCGCGGTAGCCCGCCTTGGCGAGCGTCGTGGCGTCGTGGAACGACGAGCCCGGGAGGTTCTTCACCGCGATGGTGCGCGAGGTGTGCGTGCGCTCGCAGGAGATCCGCGGGTCGGTGTCGCTGGCCTGGCGGCTCTCGACGTAGGTGAGCGAGTGGCAGTCGCCGACCTCGGGCTTGGGAGTCGCGGCGTCAGCCGGCGAGGTGAGGGAGGCGGTGAGCACCGAGCCGGTGACGGCGGCGGCGAGCAGCGCGCCGACGAGGGCGCGCAGGGGGGAGCGGGTCACGAGATGTCCTTGAGATCGGGTGGCTGGTGGTGGGGGCTGGTGGCTAGTTGCTGGTGTAGCCGAAGCAGACGATGCGTCGCTCGCCGCCGACCTGCCAGCCGACCTTGCTCGGCCAGTGGGCGTACCAGTACTTCGTCCCGGCGACGCCGGGGCAGCGGCTGCGGGCGATGCGGTTCAGGTGCCCGCGTCCCGGGTAGTCGTCGCCGGCGACCTTGACGGTCCCGCGGGCGCGGTAGTTGTGGCGCACCGTGCAGGCCGTGATGCGGTAGGCCGTGTCGGTGAGCTGCAGGCACTTGGCCACGCTCGACGGCAGCTTGGCGGTGGTGAGGGCGGGCTCGTCGTCGGTGGGCAGGGCGAGCAGGCTGGTGCCGCCGCGCAGCACGATGTCGCAGCGGATCCAGCGCGCGCCGGCCTTGATCTGGGCCTTGGTGGGGGCGAAGAAGGAGTAGCTGTAGGCCGACATCTCGCGGGTGTTCTCCGAGGCCGAGGTGGCCCGGGCGAAGGCCGGGCTGCAGACCCGCACGCTGGTCGACAGGATCGTGTCGTTGTCGCGGAACGCCGAGGCCTTCACCGTCTTGACGGCGAAGGTGCGCGAGGTGTGCTTACGCTCGCAGGAGGTCCGGGGGTCGGGGTCGGTCACGTACTCCGACTCGGCAAGGGTGAGCGAGTGGCAGTCGCCGACCTCGGGCTGGGGGGTCGCCGCGTCAGCGGGCGAGGTGATCGAGGCGGTGAGCACCGAGCCGGTGACGGCAGCGGCGAGCAGCGCGCCGAGGAGGGCGCGCAGGGGGGAGCGGGTCACGAGATGTCCTTCAGGTCGGTCCGGGATTGAGCGGACCGTAAGTGAGGACCGCCGACCCGCGCAGCCGAACCGCGCGATCGTCGTACGAAGGTGACTGGCGTCTCAGACCTCGCTGCTGCTGAGCCCGACCTGGAGAGCCGCGATCGCGCGCGAGGTGTGGCTCTTGACGGTGCCCGTCGAGATGCGGAGCTCGGCGGCCGTCTCCTCGACCGACAGCCCCAGCCAGTGCCGTAGCACCACCGTCTTGCGCTGCATCACCGGGAGCGCCTGGAGGGCGTCGAACAGCGCGCTGCGCTCCTCGACCGGGAGCTCCGCACGGGCTGCGCCGTCGTGACCGTCGAGCCCCGGCTGCTCGCGCCGCGACGGCCGTCGGTGCTCGTCGATGTCGGTCCGCACGATGATCTGGCGCACGTAGGCCTCCTCGCGCCCGTCTCGGCGCAGTCGCGGCCACGCGACGTACAGCTTGGTGAGCGCGGTCTGCAGGACGTCGTCGGCGCGGTTCCAGTCGCCGCAGACGGCGTACGCGATGCGGCGCAGGTGGGTCTGGCGGGCCGTGACGAACTCGGTGAACTCGGCGTCGCGGGTGGTGCTCATGGGGTCGGCTCCGCTGCGGGCTCGGGCTGGCTCGACGTGCCCCGGGTCGAGGTGACCGAGGAGGAGCAGCTGGCCCCATCGGCCTCGTGGGCCCCGTCGGCCTCGACGTCCTGCCGGCGCTCGGCCACCCAGTCCTCCAGGCTCTCGCCCTCGAGAGGGGAGGCGGTGGAGGTCGTCCAGGAGCCGCAGCCGTCGGTCAGCCTGACGAAGGTCAGCAGCGCCCAGGTGGGCTCGCCGTCGACGCTGAGCTCGACCGCGGCCGAGTGGTCGGGCGCGGTCCAGTCGAGCGGGTTGTCGATCGTGCGCTCGATGGTGACGCCGGCAGCGTGGTGCAGGCGTCCGTGGCTGTCGAGGTCGACGTCGGCTCCCAGGTCGCCCGAGCGCCCGTGACGCTCCGAGACCGAGCCGGTCGTCGAGGAGGAGGTGCCCGCCGTCGTGGTGAAGAGCTCGAGGCACTCCTCGGGAATGTCCTCGATCCCCGGCACGGACGTCGATGCGTAGGTGGGGACCTCGGTGGGACCGAGCGACAGCTCGCTCCCGTAGGCAGGGGGCTGCTCCTCGGTGCCCGGCGAGGGCGCGTGAGTGGCAGGACCCGTCGTGCTCGTCGAGGCTGATCCGGAGCCGCTCGAGGACGACGAGTCGTCCCAGCTCATGGACCAGTCCGAGTCGGGGACGAGGTCCTGGCAGTCCGTGGCACCGGGGTTCGGGGACCTCGAGGCCGCCGGGTCGGTGCCGGCAGAGGGCTGCGACCCCCCGGCCAGGAGCGCGACGGACGTCGTCATCACCCCCACGACCGCCACCCCGGCCACGCCGGACGCGATCCGGCGCAGCAGCAGCCGACGCCGCCCGCCGGCCAGCGCCTGGTCGAGCGGTCGATGGGCCGGGCCGTCGCCGAAGGAGGAGTCGAGCAGGTCCCGGAGGCCGTCAGACGGGGGAGTGTCGTTCACACCTGGTCTACGGTCCCTGCGGCCCCGGGGTTGTCATGCCGTCGGAGAATCGTCAGCAGGTGGAGCATCAGCAGCTCGCTCACGGCCTCGCGCGCCGGCAGGTCGACGAGCTCGTAGGCACGCCCGACCAGACCGCGCGGGCTGAGCGTGACGCTGAGCTCGACCTCGGTGCCCTCGTGGTGGGGGCGGGCGCGGACCTCGAGGGTCACCCGCCCCGGGGAGCGCACCTGCGCCACCAGCACCAGGTGTCGGGTCGCCCGGTCGGCGTCGGTGACCTTCCAGAACCCGACCTCGTCGCCGGCCGCCAGCAGCGGGCGGCCGGGCGGCTCGCGGCGCAGCGCGGGGCCGAGCGCCAGGCGGTCGATCCAGCGGCGTACGACGAGGGGTGCGGCGTCGACGTACCACCGGTGTCCGCTCCGGCCGCTGGCGACGACGTCCCACGTCGCGGCGGGGCCGAGCGGGACGACGGCGGAGCGTCGCGAGGTGTGCAGGGTCCGGGCGCGGCGCATGCCGCGAGGCTACGCGGGGCTGATCGACCGGCGCCGATGTCGGCGGATGCGATTAAGGTTTCGGGCATGCCTATCGCGACCCCCGAGAAGTACGCCGAGATGCTCGATGCCGCCAAGGGCGCCGCCTACGCGTTCCCGGCCATCAACGTGTCGTCCTCGCAGACGCTCAACGCGGCCCTGGCGGGCTTCGCCGAGGCTGGCAGCGACGGCATCATCCAGGTCTCCACCGGCGGCGCCGACTACCTCTCCGGCCCGCAGGTCAAGAACATGGTCAGCGGCTCGGTCGCCTTCGCGGCGTACGCCGCCGAGGTCGCCAAGAACTACCCCGTCAACATCGCCCTGCACACCGACCACTGCCCCCAGGACAAGCTCGACGGCTTCGTCCGCCCCCTGCTCGACCTGTCGATCGAGCGGGTCAAGGCCGGCCAGGCGCCGCTCTTCCAGTCCCACATGTGGGACGGCTCCGCGGTCCCCCTCGACGACAACCTCGCGATCGCGGCCGAGCTGCTCGAGAAGTGCATCGCCGCCAAGATCATCCTCGAGATCGAGGTCGGGGTCGTCGGCGGCGAGGAGGACGGCGTCGAGGCCGAGATCAACGACAAGCTCTACTCCACGCCCGAGGACGCGATCGCCACCGCCAAGGCGCTGGGCTACGGCGAGCAGGGCTACTACATGACCGCGCTCACCTTCGGCAACGTGCACGGCGTCTACAAGCCCGGCAACGTCAAGCTGCGGCCCTCGGTCCTGCGGGACGCGCAGGCCGCGGTCGTCCAGGAGTTCGGGCTCGACGAGGGCAGCAAGCCGTTCCACCTCGTCTTCCACGGCGGCTCGGGCTCCTCGCCCGAGGAGATCGCCGAGGCACTCGACTACGGCGTGGTCAAGATGAACGTCGACACCGACACCCAGTACGCCTTCACCCGCCCGGTCGCCGGCCACATGCTCGCCAACTACGACGGCGTGCTCAAGATCGACGGCGAGGTCGGCAACAAGAAGGTCTACGACCCCCGTGCCTGGGGCAAGGCCGCCGAGGCCGGCATGGCCGCGCGCGTCGTCGAGGCGTGCGAGCACCTGCGCTCCTCGGGCAAGTCGCTGGGCTGAGCGGGCGGGCTGCGCGGGCGGGGCGGACCGGCCGCGAGGGGCCCGTCATAGTGGAGGCATGAGCTCCTTCAACGACCTGATGGCCGGCCCCCCGCCGACCCACCTGCCCCCCGACCCCGCCTCCGACGCCCTGTCCTCCGGCACCTCGCCGGTCGACGCCGTGCGCGCCTTCCCCGCCTCCCCGGTCGCCTGGGCCGCGCTCGCCTCGGAGTCGGTCGCGGCCGAGGCCGACGCCGTCGTCATCTACGCCTACTCCCGCGTCGGCTACCACCGCTCCCTCGACCTCCTGCGCCGCAACGGCTGGAAGGGCCACGGCCCCGTCCCGTGGGAGCACGAGGGCAACCGCGGCTTCCTGGTCTGCCTCTCCCTGCTCGCCAAGGCCGCCCGCGCCATCGGGGAGGACGAGGAGTGGGTGCGCTGCTCCGAGTTCCTGCGCGACGCCAGCCCCACGGCGTACGCCGAGCTGCTGGCCTGACGTCTAGTGGCGGCGGGCCGGGCATGTTACTGACCGTTCGGACTGCTTCCATGCGCTTCAACGCGCATGCCAGAAGTCCGAACGGTCAGTAACAATCCAGCTTCGGCAAGCCCCACCGCAGCACCCCCACGCGGCCGTCCACAGGCGCGGGGCCGCCTGGTTTGTCCGGCGTACGGCGACGGGACCGTCGTTGGCATGTTCGCACCCCTCGCCCAGCAGCTCGCTGCCCAAGGGGGACTGGTCCAGCGCGCCCAGGTCCTCGACACCGGCCTGACTCCGTCTCGCATCACGGCCCTGGTGAAGGACGAGTCGCTCGTCATCCTGCGCCGCGGGGTGTACGCCGACGGCGAGCTGTGGCGATCGCTCGACGAGTTCCGCGGTCGTCCCCTCCTGCGCATCCGCGCGGCGCTGCTCCAGCTCGATCGCGCCTGGGTGCTCAGCCACGACTCGTCGGCGTTCGAGCTCGAGATGCCGCTGATCCGGCCGGCGGAGAGTCTGGTGCACGTCACCCGTCCCGGATTCACCAGCGCGTGGACCCGCGCCGGCGTCTCGCACCATTACGCCCGCTTCCAGTCCGGTCAGGTCGTGACGAGCCGCGAGGGCTTCCGTCACCTCGACGTGGCTCGGACGGCGGTCGACATCGCTCGCCAGCACGGCGAGCTCCCCGGGCTCGTCGCCTGCGACTGGGCACTGAGGCAGGGCGTCGCCCGCAGCGCACTGCTCGAGGCGTGCCTGTCCATGACCTACTGGCCGGGCATCGTCACGGTCCGCTCGGTCATCGGTCGCGCCGACGGTCGCGCCGAGAGCCTGGCCGAGACCTTGGGCCGCGACCTGGTCGAGGAGCTCGGCGTGGGTCCGGTCGACGTCCAGTTCCCGCTGCGACTCGAGGGCCGCGTCCGGTGGTGCGACCTGCGCGTCGGCAACCACGTGTTCGAGGTGCAGGGCAAGATCAAGTACCAGACGGCTGCCGAGGGCGGTGTCGCGCAGCGGCCGGTCGCCGAGGTCGTCTGGGACGAGAAGAAGCGGTCCCGGCTCATCCGAGCCGAGGACCTGGGTCTGTCCGAGCTCCTCTACGAGGACTTCTGGGGTGACCGCCGCTCCGAGGCTCTTCGCCGACTGCGCACCGAGTACGCCGCCACCGAGAGGCGCCACGGCGCGGACCTGCACCCGCGACTCGCTGCCGAGGCCGCACGGATCCGGCTGGAGCAGGGATGGCGGGACCGGGCGTGAGCGGGGCTGGCTCTGAGTCGAGGGGAACTTGGAACCGGGGTTGTTACTGACCGTTCGGACTGCTTCCATGCGCTTCAACGCGCATGCCAGAAGTCCGAACGGTCAGTAACAAGCCTGCCGACCCAGGCCGATCAGCGAGTCTCGCGCCGCAGGTGCGGGAACAGGATGGTCTCGCGGATGCCGACGCCGGTGAAGAACATGATCATCCGGTCCATGCCGAGGCCGAGGCCGCCCATGGGCGGGGCGCCGTACTCGAGGGCGCGCAGGAAGTCCTCGTCGACCTGCATCGCCTCGGCGTCGCCGCCGGCGGCCAGGAGGGACTGCGCCTCGAGCACCGAGCGCTGGATGACCGGGTCGACGAGCTCGGAGAAGGCGGTGCCGCGCTCGACGCCGCCGATGATGAGGTCCCAGGCCTCGATCAGGCCGGGCTTGGAGCGGTGGGGGCGGGCCAGCGGCTGGGCCGAGGGCGGGTAGTCGCACAGGAACGTCGGCTGGATCAGGGTCGGCTCGACGAGCTCGGAGAGCAGCTCGAGGACGAGCTTCTCGGCGTCCCAGGCGGGGTCGACCTCGACCGAGTGCTCGGCCGCCAGCGCCCGCAGCTCGTCGGCGGACGTCGACGGCGTGACCTCGCGGCCCACCGCGGCCGACACCCCGTCGTAGACCGGGAGCCACGCCCACTCGGCGTCGAGGTCGATGGTCCCGTGCTCGGTCTCGACCCGGCGCGAGCCGATGGCGTCGGCGGCGGCGAGGAACATGTCGCGCATCAAGGTGGCCATCGTGTGCTGGTCGCCGTAGGCCTCGTAGACCTCGAGCATGGTGAACTCGGGGGAGTGCGAGGAGTCGGCGCCCTCGTTGCGGAAGATCCGGCCCAGCTCGAAGACGCGGTCGACGCCACCGACGACCGCCTTCTTGAGGTTGAGCTCGAGCGCGATCCGCAGGGTCATGTCCTGGTCGAACGCGTTGTGGTGGGTGTGGAACGGCCGGGCGTTGGCGCCGCCGTGGACCAGCTGGAGCACGGGGGTCTCGATCTCGAGGAAGCCCTGCCGCTCGAGCGTGGTGCGTACGGCGCGGGTGATCGCCGAGCGCAGCCGCACCATGTCACGCGCCTCCTGGCGCACGATCAGGTCGGCGTACCGCTGGCGGACGCGCGCCTCCTCCGACAGGTCCTTGTGCAGCACCGGCAGCGGCCGCAGCGCCTTGGACGCCATCTGCCACGACGACGCCATCACCGACAGCTCGCCGCGGCGCGAGGAGATGACGCGCCCCTCGACGAAGACGTGGTCGCCGAGGTCGACGGTGCGCTTCCAGGCCTCGAGCGCCTCCTCGCCCACCTCGGCCAGCGAGAGCATCACCTGCAGGCGGGTCCCGATGCCCTCCTGCAGCGTGGCGAAGCAGAGCTTGCCGGTGTTGCGCACGAACATGACGCGCCCGGCGACGCCCACGACGTCCTGGGTCTCCTCGCCGGTCTCGAGGTTGGCCCAGCGGCTGCGGACCTCGGCCAGCGTGTGGGTGCGGGGTACGGCGACGGGGTAGGCCTCGAGGCCGTCGGCGAGCAGCCGCTCGCGCTTCTCGCGGCGCACGGCCTCCTGCGACAGGTCGTCGTCGGCCGTGGTGTCGGCCGGGGCAGCGGGGTCGTCACTCATGGCGCCACGCTATCGAGACCGCGCTAGTGGGATACCGGCAGCACCATCGAGTACGCCGCCCGCTGCAGTCGCCAGGACCGGTGCCGCTCGGGACCGTAGAGCTCGCCGTCGGCGCTGATCCAGAACTCCTCGCCGGTGACGGTGACCGACCGGCCGTGCAGGTAGTCGACCTCGGCGTGCTCGGGGTGCGTGCCCATCGCGAGGCGGGCGGCGTACCGCAGGCGTGCGACGGGGCCGGTCGCGCGCGAGACCATCACGTCGAGCCGGCCGTCGTCGGGCTCGGCGTCGGGGATCAGCTCGGTGCCGCCGCCGACCGACGAGCCGTTGCCGACGGCGACCTGGAGGACCTGGGTGTCGAGGTCGGTGACGACCTTGCCGTCGACCTCGACGCGCAGCCGGATGACCGGCGGGTTGTAGGCGGTGATGGCGGCACCGATGGGGTATCCGAGCTTGCCGAGGTTGACCTTGCCGACGCCGACCTTGTGCAGCCGCCCCTTCCACCGGTGGGCCCGCCGGCTGGCGGCGGCACCGGCGCCGACGTGGACGTTGTTGACCACGATCTGGCCGACCTCGTCGACGATGAGGTCCATCGGTCGCGGGGTGCCGTCGACGATGACCTGGGCGGCGGCCTCGACGTCGAGCGGGAGGCCGAGGTTGCGGGCGAAGTCGTTGCCGGTGCCGAGGGGGAGCAGGGCCAGCACGTTGCGGCCGAGGTCGTTGCGCCGGTGCAGCGCCGAGATGACCGCGTGCAGGGACCCGTCGCCGCCGGCGATCACGATGGTGCGCGAGCCGGCGCGGTGCAGGACCCCGTCGAGCTCACCCGGCTCCGACGTCGCCTCGACCTCGACCGAGGTGTGCGGTCGCAGCACCGCCAGGGCCCGTTCGAGATTCTCCTCGTCGTGGGTGCCGGCGCCGGAGTTGGTGATCACGAGGAGGGGGTCCACGCACGCAACGTAACTCACGGCCCGTGACCCGGCTTTGGTAACGTACCGACGCAAGAGCCCCGGTGCTGTTGCCCGGGGTTCCTTCCGTTTTCTCACAGCTTGGGAGTTGGCACATGCCCGCGATCGCCATCATCGGTGCCCAATGGGGCGACGAGGGCAAGGGCAAGGCGACCGACCTGCTCGGCAGCCGCGTCGACCACGTCGTGAAGTTCAACGGCGGCAACAACGCCGGCCACACCGTGGTGATCGGTGACGAGAAGTACGCCCTGCACCTGCTGCCGAGCGGCATCCTGTCGCCCAACGTCACCCCCGTCATCGGCAACGGCGTCGTCATCGACGTCGAGGTGCTGTTCGAGGAGCTCGACGCCCTCACCGCCCGCGGGGTCGACGTGAGCCGGCTCAAGGTCAGCGCCAACGCCCACGTCATCCCGAGCTACAACAAGGCCGTCGACAAGGTGACCGAGCGGTTCCTCGGCTCGCGTCGCCTCGGCACCACCGGACGCGGCATCGGGCCGACGTACGCCGACAAGATGAACCGCATCGGCATCCGGGTCCAGGACCTCTTCGACGAGAGCATCCTGCGCAAGAAGGTCGAGGGCGCCCTCGACCTCAAGGGCCAGGTGCTGACCAAGATCTACAACCGCCGCGCGCCCGAGATCGAGGAGATCGTCCAGGAGCTCCTCGCCTACGCCGAGCGCCTCGCGCCCATGGTGTGCGACACCGGTCTGTTCCTCAACCAGCGCCTCGACGCCGGCGAGACCGTGCTGCTGGAGGCCGGTCAGGCGACGCTGCTCGACGTCGACCACGGCACCTACCCGTTCGTGACGTCGAGCTCGTGCACGGCCGCCGGGGCCTGCACCGGCTCCGGCATCCCGCCGATGCGCCTCGACCAGGTCATCGCGATCGTCAAGGCCTACACGACCCGTGTCGGCGAGGGCCCGTTCCCGACCGAGCTGTTCGACGACGCCGGCGAGCACCTGCGCAAGACCGGCGCCGAGTACGGCACCACCACCGGCCGTCCGCGCCGCTGCGGCTGGTACGACGCCGTCATCGCCCGCTACGCCGCGCGGGTCAACGGCGTCACCGACTTCGTGCTCACCAAGCTCGACGTGCTCACCGGCCTCGAGCAGGTCCCCGTGTGCGTGGCCTACGACGTCGGCGGCGTGCGCCACGACGAGATGCCGGTCAACCAGAGCGACTTCCACCACGCCGTCCCGATCTACGACTACCTCCCCGGCTGGTGGGAGGACATCTCCGAGTGCCGCACCTTCGAGGAGCTGCCCGCCAACGCCCGGGCCTACGTCGAGGCCGTCGAGGCCATGTCGGGCGCGCGGATCTCCGTCGTCGGGGTCGGCCCGTCCCGCGCCGCCACCATCGTGCGGCACGAGCTGCTCTGACGGCTGCGACGGCGGCCCGGCCGGCTGCCCGACCGGGCACGCCGGCCGGGCTCAGAGCTTGGTGTTGGTCACCGGGCCCAGCGGGATGATGCTGGTGTTGCGCTTGCCCTGCAGGACCGTCGAGCGGCGCCACTTCTCGTCGGGCGTGAAGGCGCGTCCGTCGCTCAGGTAGACCTTGTCGACGAAGGGCGTGAAGTCCTCGCGGCGGGCTCCGAGCACGACGATGTCGTCGAACCCGTCGCCGTCGACGTCGCTCACGGTGACGTCGCTGGGGGTGATCGGCAGCTGGTCGAAGCTGTCGGAGTCGTCGTACCAGGGTGTCTGGTCGAACGTCGTGCCGTTCCACGACCAGACGTTGACCTTGCGGGCGTCGGCGGTCGTCCCCGCGATCTCGTCGGCACCGTCTCCGTCGAAGTCGCCGGCCACCACGGTGCCCACCGCGAAGCCGGCCGCGTCGACCGTCGTCGGCTCGCCCGTGACGGTGAACGCCGCGGATCCGTCGGACTTCAGCAGGATGGCCTGCGGGCTGTTGTCGGTGGCCCGGCCGAAGGTGACGCGGACGAGGTCGTTGGTGCCGTCGTCGTCGGCGTCGACCACGAGGAGCGTGCCGCCCTCGGTCTCGCCGGCGTCGCCGGAGAACCAGGTCTTGGTCGCGGCGAAGGCGCCCTTGCCGTCACCGAGGGCCACGTCGACCTGCGACCTGGACGCGCTCAGCGGGGTGAACACGATCAGGTCGAGGTTGCCGTCGCCCGAGACGTCGCCGAGGACGACGGGGTAGTCGAGCGCCGAGGTCAGGTCGCGGTTGGCGGGCGTCTTCAGCGGCGAGATCGGGGCGCCCTTGATCGAGGTGATGGCCGAGAACCGGGGCGGCTCGCCGGAGATGCGCACCACGTCGAGCCGGCCGTTGTTGTCGACGTCGCCCAGGACGGCGGAGGTGCCGGAGAGGTTGCCGCGCCGCTTGATCTCGCCGAACTTCGCGCCGGTGGACGGCAGCGTCTGCAGGCCGTCGAAGGTCAGGAACGACAGGTCGCCCTTGCCGTCGCCGTCGATGTCGCCGGCGACCGGTCCGGAGGTGTCGGGGACGATCGGCTCGCCCGGATCGGTCGACTCCGTCGGCTGGGTCGGGTCGGGGGGCCCGGTCGGGTCGGGGACGCCGGAGGAGCTCGGGTCGCTCTGGCTGGTGGGGGCAGCAGGGTTGCTCGGGTCGGCCTGGGGCTCGTCGTCGTCGCCGGAGCTCACCGCGACCGCGACCCCCACGCCGATCACCAGCAGCAGGGCGACCGCCGCCGCCACCAGGACCAGCGGCTTCCTGCTGGAGCCCTTACCGCCACCCGGGGAACCCGGCCCACCCGGGCCACCCGGGCCGTACGGCGGGGCCGGGGGGAAGCTCGCCGACTGGTACGCCGGCGGTGGGGGCCCGGTCGGCGCCATCGTCGGCGCCGCGTGGCCGGGCGGCGGGCCGGCCGGTACCGGCGGGGCAGGGGGCGAGGACGGCGAGGCGGGCGAGGACAGGATGCCGGCGAACGATCGCAGGTCGTCGCGCAGCGCGGACGCCGACTCGTAGCGCTCGGCGGGGTCCTTGGCCAGGGCCCGCGACAGGATCTGGTTGAGCCGCCGGGTCGCGTCGTCGCTGCCGGGGAGCTGCGGCACGGGCCCGTCCAGGTGGGCCATCGCGACCTCGACGTCGGTCCCGGCGTACGGCGGGCGGCCGGTGACGGTCTCGTGAAGCAGGCACCCGACGGCGTAGACGTCGGCCGACTCCGAGCCGGGCTGTCCCTGGAGGCGCTCGGGGGCGAGGTAGTTCCAGGCGCCGGCGGCCGAGGCGGGCTCGGTCGCGGCGCTGCCCTCGGTGGGCCCGACCCCGAAGTCGCAGACCAGCACGTGGATCCGGTCGAGCCGGTCGTCGCGCAGCAGCACGTTGCTGGGCTTGAGGTTGCGGTGCACGACGCCGGCGCGGTGGGCGTCGCGCAGGGCCTCGGCCACCTGGGAGGCGGCCTGGGCGGCGAGCGGCAGCGGCATGGGTCCCAGGCGGCCCACCAGCGCGCCCAGGTCGCCGCCGGCGGCGTACTGGGTGGCGATGAACGGCAGGCCGTCCTGGACACCGTGGTCGAAGACCTGGACGACGTGGGGCGACTCGAGCCGGGCCAGGGTGGCGGCCTCGCGCTGGAAGCGGTCGACGAACTCGGGCGACGCCGCGAGCGACCCGACGACCACCTTGAGGGCGACCTGGCGCCCGAGGCGCTGGTCGGTCGCGAGGTAGAGCACGCCGGTGCGACCCGTCGCGATGACGGAGTCGATGCGGTAGGGCCCGAAGTCGGAACCGGGGGCAGGGGGCGGGGCGGTGGGGGTCACCATCGTGCGTCCTCCAGGATCTCGAAGCGTTGGGTGTCTGCGTTGTCTCGGGCGGCGAAGCGTCGGTCCCAGGCCAGCCAGCGGCTGCTGGTGAAGGTGGCGCCGTTGGCCACGGCGACCTGGACCCGGGCCGTGCCCCCGGTCTTCTGCAGGCCGAAGGCGACGACGTCGTCGCGGCGGTCGCCGTTGACGTCGCTCATCGAGAACGCGACCGGGGCCGTGTTGATGTAGCGGACGCTGCCGGCGTTGCCGTCGGTGGTGATCGTGCCGTCGGTGAGGTCGAACACCTCGAGCACGACGAGGCGGAGGTCGGCGTCGAGGACGACGAGCTCGTCGTCGCCGCTGGCGTCGACGTCGCCGGCGAGCAGGGACAGGTTGCCGGAGGCGGAGGACACCGACGAGCTGACCGGCTCGGCGAACCCGCCCTCGCCGTCGCCGAGCCGGATGTCGACCACCCCGTCGTAGCCGTTGTCGGGCGTGTCGCTCAGCACCAGCGTCGCGAGGTCGACCTTGTCGTCGCCGTCGAAGTCGCCGGCGCGGACCCAGAGGTACTGCGGGTCGTCGTCGAGCGTCAGCCGCTCCTCCTGGGGGCCGAACGTGGTGCCGTCGAACGTGCGGGTCGACAGCACGATCCTCTTGTCCACCAGCTCGAGGTGGAGCAGGTCGTCGTCGCCGTCGCCGTCGAGGTCGGCCAGGGCGTCGTTGCCGCTGGCGGCGCCCGTGGTGTCGAGCTCGGTGTCGACCTCGCCACCGCCGCTGAGGGAGGCGGTGACGGCGGTCGGGCCCTTGCCCTGCGGCTGCCGGAAGGTCAGGACGTCCTCGGTGTCGTCGTCGTCGAGGTCGCCGCGCAGCCGCCAGGTCGGCAGTCCCTTGCGCGGGCCGAGCTCGACGGTGTCCTCGCCGACGAACTCCGTCCTGTCCGACCGCCACGTCGTGCTCAGCAGGGTGCTGCCGTCGGCCGGGTCGTAGTCGAAGCTCAGGTCGCCGAGCCCGTCGCCGTCGAGGTCGCCGGTGATGGGTCCCGTGAGGTCGGCACCCGGGGAGGGCGTGCCGGTCGGGTCGGTGGTCCCGGACGACGGCGCAGCGTCCGTCGGGCCGGCCGTGGGGCTCGGGTCCGGCTCGTCGCCGCCCCGGGTGAGCGCGAAGGCCGTCGCGCCCCCACCGAGCAGGACGAGGGCGGCGACCGCGGCGACCACGAGGCGGCCGCGGCCCCGGCGGTCCCCGGCCGGTCCGGTGGGTGGGCCGGTGGGTGTCGGCTGGGCGGGTGGGTACGACGGGGGGCGCCACGTGGGCGGCACGCTCGGCTTACCGGACGGGGCGGGGGTCGACGGGGGTCGTACGCCGGTGTGGGGCAGGACGGTCGGGTCGTCGAGCACGACGGGCAGGCTCGTGCCGGAGCCGGGCAGGTCGGCGGCGGCGAGCAGCGCGAGCCGGAAGGCGGCGGCGTCGGGATAGCGGTCGGCGGGGTCCTTGGCCATGCCCCGGCGCAGGATCTCGTTGACGGCCGCCACGAGGGTCGAGTCGCCAGGGAGCTGGGGCACGGGGTCGCGCTGGTGGGCCAGGGCGATGGCGACGTCGGTGCCGCGGTAGGGCGGGTGCCCGGTCAGGCAGGCCCAGAGCAGGCAGCCGAGGGCGTAGAGGTCGGAGGAGGTCGTGGCCGGGACCCCGCGGCCGTTCTCGGGGGCCAGGTAGCTCCACGTGCCGGCGACGGCGCCGACCGCGGTCAGGCCGTCGGTTCCGGTGCGGGCGATGCCGAAGTCGCAGAGGTAGACGTGGGGCTCGTCGGCCTCGCGGTCGCGCACCAGCACGTTGGTCGGCTTGACGTCGCGGTGCACGACGCCGACCCGGTGGGCGTCGTCGAGCGCGTCGGCGACCTGGGCGCACACCCGCAGCGCGTCGGCGGGGGTCATCGGACCGCGGTCGTGCAGGAGGGCCCCGAGGTCGCCGCCGGCGACGTACTGCGTGGCGATGTAGGGGCAGTCGTCCTGGGTGCCGTAGTCGTAGATCGCGATGACGTGGGACGAGGCGAGGCGGGCGAGGGTCGCTGCCTCGCGCTCGAACCGGGCCCGGAACTCGTCGGTGCCGCCGAGGTCGGCGGCCACCACCTTGAGCGCGACGCGGCGCCCGAGACCGGTGTCGGTGGCGCCGAGGACGACGCCCATGCCGCCGCGCCCGATCACGTCGTCGATGCGGTAGCGGCCGAAGACCTGACCGACCTGGGGGAGCGCCATGGCTGGTCCCTTCCCCGCCGGGTGCGTTTCGACTCCCCGGACGGGGCCGATCGCGGCACATTGTGCCCCAGCGTGTCCCGGGGTGCCTCGGCGTGACCCGGCGACGTCGCGACTCGTGCGGCTGCCCGGCCCCACCGCGGGCCCTCTAGGCTGCCGACCCGTGAAGACCCTCGTGATCGGCACCGGTGGCCGCGAGCACGCACTCGCCCGGGCGCTCTCCCTCGACCCCGGCGTCAGCGAGGTGCACTGTGCCCCCGGCAACCCCGGGATGGCGGCGGTCGCCACGCTCCACGACGTCGACCCGCTCGACGGCGAGGCGGTGGCCGCCCTGGCCGAGGTGCTCGGCGCCGACCTGGTCGTCGTGGGGCCCGAGGCGCCGCTGGTCGCCGGCGTGGCCGACGCGGTCACCGCCCGCGGCATCCCGGTCTTCGGTCCGAGCGGCGCCGCCGCCCGGCTGGAGGGGTCGAAGGCCTTCGCCAAGGACGTGATGGCCTCGGCCGGTGTCCCGACCGCGGCGGCGCGGGTGTGCACGACACCGGACGAGGCCGCGGCTGCGCTCGACGAGCTCGGGGCGCCGTACGTCGTCAAGGACGACGGGCTCGCCGCCGGCAAGGGCGTGGTGGTCACCGACTCCCGCGAGGAGGCGCTGGCCCACGCCGCCGGCTGCGAGCGGGTCGTGATCGAGGAGTTCCTCGACGGTCCCGAGGTGTCGCTGTTCGCGCTGTGCAGCTATCGCGAGGCCGACGGGTGCACCGTCTACCCGCTGCAGCCCGCCCAGGACTTCAAGCGCATCGGCGATGGTGACGCCGGGCCCAACACCGGCGGCATGGGCGCCTACACGCCGCTGCCCTGGGCGCCTGCCGGCCTCGTCGACGAGGTCCTGCGCGACGTGCTCCAGCCGACCGTCGAGGAGCTCGCGCGCCGGGGAACCCCCTTCACGGGCCTGCTGTACGCCGGGCTCGCCCTCACCTCGCGCGGCGTGCGGGTCATCGAGTTCAACGCCCGCTTCGGCGACCCCGAGACCCAGCCCCTGCTGGCCCTCCTCGACGTGCCCCTGCTCCCGCTGCTGCTCGGCGCCGCCACCGGCACCCTGGCCGATGTACCGCCCCCGACCTGGAAGCCCGGCGCCGCGGTCGCGGTCGTGCTGGCCTCGGCCGGCTACCCCGCCACCTCGTCGGCCGGCGACGTCATCACCGGCATCGCCGCCGCCGAGAAGGTCGACGGCGTGCACGTGATCCAGGCCGGCACCGACCTCTCGGCCTCGGGCGACCTGGTCACCGCGGGCGGCCGCGTGCTGGCCGTGATCGCGACCGGCGGGTCCGTCGCCGAGGCCCGCGCGGCGGCGTACGACGGCGTCGCGGCGGTCTCCTTCGACGGCGCCCAGCACCGCACCGACATCGCGGCGGGCATCTGACCGCTGCGGGGGCTGTAGATGACCGTCGGTCGCCGTCGGTGACCTGCGCCAGGGTGGCTCCGACCTGTTCGCGGGTCCACACTGGAGGGAGCACCGATGTGTCCGAGCCGATCCTGGGAGCTGCGATGTCCGTCGCCGAGCACGGCCTGCAGCGACTGCGCATGTCGTGGGACGACTACCTCCTGCTCCCCGAGAAGCCGAAGGCCGAGTGGGTCGACGGCGAGGTCGTGGTGAGCCCGCCGGTGTCGTTCGACCACGGTGAGGCTGTCGGAGGTCTGATGGTCGCTCTCCGTACGGCGTTGCCCGACCTGCGGACCGTGACCGAGGTCGGCGTCCACCTGCCGCGCAACCGGGTCCGCGCGCCCGACCTGATGGTCGTCGACCGCAGGCCGGAGGGCCGGTGGGTGACCCAGACGCCCGTCCTCGTGGTCGAGGTGCTCTCCCCGAGCACCCGCTCGGAGGACACGATGCGAAAGTCGCGCGAATACCTGTCCGCGGGGATCCTCCAGTACTGGATCGTCGACCCCGAGGCCCATGCGATCGACGTCTTCGAGGCGGCCGGTGGCGACTGGGAGCGGGTCCTGCGCCTCGACGAGGCGACCCCGACCGGTGAGGTCGTGGTCGGCGCCCACGGCACGGTGCCGCTCGACCTGCGCGACGTCGTCCCGGTCCCGCCGTCGGGATAGTCCCTGACGTAGATCAAGGAATTGCGGCGCGAGACCTTGATTTACGTCAGGGACTATCCCGGCGGGAGAATGGGCAGGTGACCGTCCCCAACGTCCTGGCCACCCGCTACGCCGGCGCCGACCTCGCCGAGATCTGGTCGCCCGAGCACAAGATCGTGCTCGAGCGGCAGCTGTGGATCGCGGTGCTCAAGGCCCAGCGCGACCTGGGGGTCGACGTGCCGGACGGCGTGGTCGAGGCCTACGAGGACGTCGTCGACGAGGTCGACCTGGCCAGCATCGCCGCGCGTGAGCGGATCACCCGTCACGACGTCAAGGCGCGCATCGAGGAGTTCGGCGCCCTCGCCGGTCACGAGCACGTCCACAAGGGCATGACCAGCCGCGACCTGACCGAGAACGTCGAGCAGCTGCAGGTCAAGCAGTCGCTCGAGCTGCTGCGCGACCGCGCCGTGGCCACCCTGGCCCGGCTGGCCCGGCTGGCCGCCGAGCACGAGACCACCGTGATGGCCGGGCGCTCGCACAACGTCGCGGCCCAGGCGACCACCCTCGGCAAGCGCTTCGCGACCGTCGCCGACGAGATGCTGATCGGCGTCGAGCGGGTCGAGCAGCTGCTGGCCCGCTACCCGCTGCGCGGCATCAAGGGTCCGATGGGCACCTCGCAGGACATGCTCGACCTCCTCGACGGCGACGCCGACAAGCTCGACGACCTCGAGCGCCGCGTGGCCGCCCACCTCGGCTTCGACCGGGTGCTCACCAGCGTCGGGCAGGTCTATCCCCGCAGCCTCGACTTCGACGTGCTGTCGGCCGTGGTGCAGCTGGTGGCCGGACCGTCCAACCTCGCCACCACGATCCGGCTGATGGCCGGCAACGAGATCGTCACCGAGGGCTTCAAGGAGGGCCAGGTCGGCTCGTCGGCGATGCCCCACAAGATGAACACCCGCTCCTGCGAGCGGGTCAACGGCCTGGCGGTCGTCACCCGCGGCTACCTCTCGATGGTCGGCGAGCTCGCCGGCGACCAGTGGAACGAGGGCGACGTCTCCTGCTCCGTCGTGCGCCGGGTCGCGCTGCCCGACGCGTTCTTCGCCGCCGACGGGCTGTTCCAGACCTTCCTCACCGTGCTCGACGAGTTCGGCGCGTTCCCCGCTGTCATCCAGCGCGAGCTCGACCGCTACCTGCCGTTCCTGGCCACCACCAAGGTGCTGATGGCCGCGGTGCGCAACGGGGTCGGCCGCGAGGCCGCCCACGAGGCGATCAAGGAGGCGGCCGTCGGCACCGCCCTGGCCATGCGCCAGGGCCAGGCCGACAACGACGTCTTCGCCAAGCTGGCCGCCGACGAGCGCCTCGGTCTCACCGCCGACCAGCTGGCCAGCCTCGTCGCCGACCCGATCACCTTCACCGGTGCCGCGGTCGCCCAGACCCAGGCCGTCTGCCGCCTGGTCGCCGAGGTGGCCCAGCGGCACCCGCGGGCGGCGGCGTACTCGCCGGGCGCGATTCTCTAGCACTCGCCACACCTGGCGGTGCAACGCTCGGCGGGGTGCCGGACATGAGCGGGGCATGACCCCTGACCGAGAGCGGGCCTTCCGCGCTCTGTACGCCGACCACGCCGACGCGATCCTCGGCTACGCCCGCGCGCCTGGCCTGAGCCCGGCTGGACGTCCCCGGCGTGAGCGATCACTCACGCCGGGGACGGTGACCGGGTCGCACGACACGGGACGATGGAGCCATGAACGCCCCCGTGACCGTCGCGATCACGCGACACCTCCCCAACGGCCACGAGCCCGAGATGATGAGCTGGCTCAACGCCGGCATCTCCCTGGCCGAGAAGTTCCCGGGGTTCCTCGGTGCGGGCTGGGTGCGCACCGAGTCCGCGTCGGAGGAGTGGCACATGCTCTACCGCTTCGCCGACCAGCAGTCGCTCGACCAGTGGGAGCACTCGCCGCAGCGCGCGTGGTGGCGCTCGGCCGCCTCGGGTCTCGGCGTCGTCGAGGCACGGGTGGAGAAGCGCTCCGGCATCGAGGGCTGGTTCGACGTGCCGTCCTCGACGGTGCTGGAGTCCGGCGCGTCCGCGCCCACGCCACCGCCCCGCTGGAAGCAGGCGGTCACGATCTTCATCGTGTTCTTCCCGCTCAGCGTGCTGGCCAACTACGCCGGTCGTGAGCTGCTCGGCGACGTCCTGCTGCCGCTGCGCGTGCTGGTCACCGTGCTCGTGATGACCCCGCTGATGACCTACGTGCTGCTGCCGTGGATCACGCGCCGGCTGCAGTGGTGGCTGCAGCCCGCCGGCTGACCCGGCCCACCGCCGTACGGCGGGGGTCAGGCCCGCGCGTCGCCGCCCCAGTTGGCGAGCTTGGTGGCGACGAGGTGCAGGTCGGCGCGCCAGACGTCCTCGGGGCCCGGCGGCAGGATGTCGTCCCACTCGACGGCGTAGGAGCCCATGATCTGCGGGAGCCGCGCGGTGCGCGCGAAGAACCACTGGTGGAAGTGGGCGCTGCCGTCACCCCACCGGTCGACGTGCACGCGACCGATGTGGGGGAGGTTCTCGATGATCCGCACCAGGCGGTTGGTGATGCGGCCGAGCTGGGAGGCCTGGTCGTCGTCGAGCTCGCCCATGTCGAGGTGCTCGCGGGTGTGGAGGACGAGCACGAGCGGCATCCCGGACGGTGCGCCGTGGTGGGTCAGCACCCAGACGTCGTCCTCCCAGACCACCCGGTCGGGGTCGAAGCCCGCGCAGGCGCCGCAGGGCTTGTCGGGCGACTCGCCCCACCGCGGCGGCTCGTCGGCCGGGGCGCGCAACCGCGCGGGGACGACGGCGCCGTCCTCGGCCTCCCAGGGGAAGACCTCCCAGTCCGAGACGGCGGACGCCGGGAGCCGGCCGGACTCCCCGGCGGCGGCGACGGCGCGGGCGTGGACGTCCTCTGCGGGCTCCGGCATGGCCACATGCTGCCATCCATCCTCCGGGCCCGGACGCGAGGGTCTTCCCCGATGCCAGTGGGCGGTCCCTCGTGTAAGCGTGAGGCCATGACCACTCTCTCTCGGACCACCACGCTGCTCGCCGCGCTCGTCGCCGGACTGGCCGGGCTGATCTTCACGGGCGGGGCCGCCTCGGCCGTCACCCAGGCCGACGCGGCCGCGCAGCTCAGCGCCGCCGGCATCACCTGGTCGTCGTCGGGCGGCTGTACGACGCAGAGCAACTCGACCTGCACGTCGTTCTCCGGCGTCCGCCAGGCCACCATCGACGGCGCCAAGACCCTCAAGAGCGCCAGCGGCTGCGCCCTCAACATCACCGGCGGCACCGAGGTCGGCCACGCCGGCGGCACCTACAGCCACGAGACCGGCTACAAGTTCGACTTCGCCCGCACCACGTGCCTGACGAACTGGATCCACAACACCTACAGCTACCAGGGCCTGCGCGGCGACGGTGCTCCGCTCTACAAGGCCGGCTCGGGCAACCTGTACGCCGACGAGGGCAACCACTGGGACGTCACCTTCTACACCTGCGGCTGCTGAGACGGGATTCTCGACCAGCCCGCTCGACTAAGGTGGGCCCATGCGCACGCTCGGCACGACGGCCCTCCCGACACCCGACGGGGCCGAGGTCGTCGTACCCGCGCCGGGGCCCGGGCCGGGCAACTGGTCGGGTGCGGCCAGCGCGGTGCTGGTCGACGGCACGTTCTGGCTGACCTGGCGCGTACGTCGCCCGCTCGCCGAGGGTCGTGGCGTCACCGTGGTGGTGGCCTCCTCGACCGACGGCGTGCGGTTCGAGCCGGTCGCCGAGGTGCACCGCGACGCGTTCGGCTGCGAGTCGTTCGAGCGTCCGGTGCTCGTGCCGGTACCCGGCGTCGGGTGGCGCCTCTACCTCTCGTGCGCGACCTACGACTCCAAGCACTGGTGGGTCGACAGCCTCACCGCGGCGACGCCGGCCGACCTGCCCGGCGGCGAGCGCCGAGTCGTGCTGCCCGGTGACCCCGGAGCCCACGGCGTGGCGGTCAAGGACCCCGTGATCACCCACGACCCCGACCGTCTCGACGGGTGGGACCTGTGGCTGTGCTGCCATCCCCTCGCCGACCCCGGCCACGAGGACCGGATGACCACCCGCCACCTGACCAGCCCCGACGGGCTCGTCTGGACCGACCGCGGCGAGGTCCTCGTGGGACGCCCCGGTGCCTGGGACCAGCGTGGCGCCCGGGTGACCGCGGTCCTCCCCGGCGAGCCCGGCACCCCCCTGCGCGTCCTGTACGACGGACGCGCCGACGCCGCCTCCAACTGGCACGAGACGACCGGCCTGGCGGTGTGGGACGGCGAGCGCCTGGTGCCCGACGACACCGTCAGCCCGATCGCCTCGCCCGACTCCGACGGTGCCTGGCGCTACGCCACCGCGGTCGCGCTGCCCGACGGGCGCACTCGCTTCTACGTCGAGGCCGCCCGCCCCGACGGCGCCCACGACCTGGTCACCGTCGTCCGCTGACCCGTCGCCCATGGGCGACGGGTCAGCATGGAATCCGCGGTGACCCGTCGCCCACGGGCGACGGGTCAGCGTGATGCTGCGGTGGTTTCGACTCGCCTGACGCGGGTTCGTCCCTCACCCGCGTCGCTCGCTCAACCTTCGCGCGCCACGCGCCGGGCTCGTTCCTCGCCCGCCGCTGCGCGCTCGTCGAAGCTCCCGCGTGACACGGGCGAGAGCCAGTCGTGGAAGTCCTCGCCGGTCAGGCGGGAGAGCAGGTCGATGTCGTCGGCGAAGACCTGGATCAGCTCGGCGCGCTGGGCGGGGTCGAGGTGGGGGCGGTGGCCGTCGCGGCCGCTGAGCCGCGCCACCAGCGGTGCGCTGGCCCGCCGCCATACCTGCGGCGGGACGAACTGGCCGAGCGCCGCACCCGCGCGCACGACGGGACCCAGGGCCGCGGTGCGCCAGCCGGGCTCGGCGTACGTGCGCGCGTTGTCGCGGGGGATCGAGGAGACCTGGCCCTCGCGGATGCCCAGGAAGCGGCAGGCCGTGTCGACGGCGACGGCCGGCTCGTCGACGAGGGCGCGGTAGCGCATCACCAGCACCTGCTCTGCCGGCACGTGCCGCAGGAGGTGCTCGAGCTGCTCGCCGTACAGCCCCAGCTCGCGGTAGCGCCAGAACGGCGCGTAGCCGCGCTCGGCACGGGCGTCCTGCAGCTCGAAGGCCCGGCGGAAGTCGGCCACGGGCTCGAGGCCGTCGGACCACAGGTGCATCCAGTTGCTGTAGGCGCGGTCGACGGGGTCGCGGACGACGGCGATGATCTTGACCCCGGGCAGCGCCTCCCCGATGCGGCGGTGGGCCGACCGGCTCCAGAGGTAGAACGGCGTGCTCTCGCCGCGCACCTGGTCGTCGCGCGCGCCGGTGAAGAGCTCGGCGTAGTCGCGTGCCCGCCAGATCCACTCCTGCTGGGAGTGCCGGTCGCCGGGGCCGCTCCAGTGCGGCGGCGGGGCGTCGTCGCAGAGCCAGTACTTCGGCTCCTTGGGCCGGGTGAGGAACGCGTCGGGGTGCTGGGTGAGGGCGGTGTGCAGCGCGGTCGTGCCGGCCTTGGGCGCTCCGACGATGAGGAAGTCGGGTCCGGGGTCGCGCGGCATGAAACAAGACTAGATCACAACACATTGCCGTGCCCGCGGTTCTGAGGGGTGATCGGGGGAGGTCCTAGGATCAGGTCGTGCTCAACATCCCGGAGGCGCCCGCCATCGACGGGGCGACCCACCTCCACTCCGGCAAGGTGCGCGACCTCTACGAGCTGCAGGGCGGACCCCACGACGGTCACCTGCTGATGGTGGCCAGCGATCGGATCTCGATCTTCGACTTCGTGCTCGCCACGACGATCCCCGACAAGGGCGAGATCCTGACCCGGATGTCGCTGTGGTGGTTCGAGCAGCTGGCCGACCTGGTGCCCGGTCACGTCGTCTCGACCGACGTGCCCGCGTCCGTCGCCGGCCGGGCGGTCATCTGCGAGCGGCTCGACATGTTCCCGGTCGAGTGCGTCGCCCGTGGCTACCTCTCTGGGTCCGGCCTGCTCGACTACGCCGCCACCGGCGAGGTCTGCGGCATCCCGCTGCCGGCCAGCCTGGTCGACGGCAGCCGCCTCCCCGAGCCGATCTTCACCCCTGCGACGAAGGCCGACCTCGGCGACCACGACGAGAACGTCTCCTACGACGCCGTGGTCGACGAGGTGGGCGCCGAGGCGGCGGCCACCCTGCGTCACCTGACCCTCGCGGTCTACGCCCGGGCCGAGACCGTCGCCCGCGAGCGCGGCATTATCCTGGCCGACACCAAGCTCGAGTTCGGCCGTCGCCTCGACGGGCCCGGCACGGTGGTGCTCGGCGACGAGGTCCTGACGCCCGACTCGTCGCGGTTCTGGCCGGCCGACGCGTGGACCCCGGGACGCCCGCAGGCGTCGTACGACAAGCAGATCGTGCGCAACTGGGCGCTGTCGCCCGAGTCCGGCTGGGACCGCGCCTCCGGGGAGGCTCCGCCCCCGATCCCGCCCGAGGTCGTCGACCGCACCCGCGCGCGCTACGTCGAGGCGTTCGAGCTGCTCACCGGGGAGCGCTGGTAGCCGTGGCCGCACCCGTCCGCTTCGAGGTGTCCTGCGAGGACGCCTACGACTACCTGGTCGCCCCGGCCAACCGCCCCGAGTGGCAGTCGAGCCTCAAGGCGGTCGCCGAGGTCGACGGCGCCGACGGCGTCGTGGGCCAGAGCTGGGACGACGTCACCACCGTCGGCATCCGCCCGCGGATGGAGCTGACCGACGCCGACCGGCCGCACCGCTGGTCCGAGCACGGCACCTGGCGCGGCTTCCGCGCCGTCCTCACGCTGACGTTCACGCCGGTGGGCTCGTCCTGCGACGTCTGCGTCTCGATGCACGTCACGGCCTCCGGCCTCGCGCGTCCGCTGGGCATCGCCGCCAACCGGGTCGCCCCGGTCACCGTGCGGTCCGACCTGCGCCGCGCGGCGAAGATCCTCGCGCGGCGCTGACCCCTACGCCGGCGGGACCTCGCGCCGGGCGGCGATGGTGGCCAGGCCGGCCTCCTCGAGGAACGCAGCGATCAGCGCGAGCTCCTCGTCGGTCCGGCGGTCGAGCACCGGCGCGAGGTGGGCGCCGAGGCGTCCGAACATCCTCGAGCCGACGGCGATCGCGTGCTCGGTGACCTCGACCACCACCGATCGGCGGTCGCCGGGGTGGGGGGCGCGGGTGACGTGGCCGTGCTTCTCGAGCCGGTCGAGCATGGCCGAGGTCGCGGGAGCCGAGAGGTGCATCGCCGCGCTGAGCCGGCCCGGCGTGGCCGGCTCGTCCTGCAGGCCCCAGTCCATGATCAGCGCGAGCCCGTTGAGGTCGGTGCGGTGCATCTCGCTCTCGCGGCTCGCGGTGGCGACGTAGAGATCGGACTCGGTGGTGTAGCGCCGCAGCGCCCGGACCACCCGGTGGGCGCCGTCGCTGCGGCCGGGGTCGGGCGGCGGGATGGCGTTTGGCACGACCACACCCTACTATTTCGACCATGGAAATATTCACCGGTCGAAAGTTACGGGTCCCGCACCTCATCGGCCGCCGGACGAGCTGGCTGGTGGTCGTCGTGGCGATCCTGTTCTCCGGGGTCCTGCTGGGGTCGGGGATCGAGGCCGAGACGACCGACAACGCCGCGGCCAACCTGCCCACCGACGCCGAGTCCGCGCAGGCGACCCGGCTGCAGGAGCGGTTGGGCACCAGCGAGTTCACCCCGGCGATCGTGGTGCTCGACCGGGACGGTGCGTCGCTCACGGCCCAGGACCGAACGGCTGTCGACAGGCTCACGGGCAGCCTGGCCGAGTACTCCGCCAAGGGCCAGAGGACGTTCTCGGTCCCCGCCGAGGACGGCAAGGCGGCGTTCGTCGGCATCCCGATCTCCGCCGACCTCTCCGAGGACGACCGGGACCAGGTCGTCGGAGACCTGCGCGACGCCCTTGCCACCGGCCTGCCCGACGGGCTACGGGCCCAGGTGACCGGCGGCCCGGCGTTCGGGACCGACCTCGGTGCGGTCTTCGAGGGCGCCGACGTGCGCCTGCTCGTGGTGACCGCATCGGTCGTCGCGCTCCTCCTGCTGCTGACCTACCGCAGCCCCTGGCTGTGGCTGGTCCCGCTCGCCGTGGTCGGGGTCGCCGACCAGGTCGCGGCCCAGCTCGTCGGGGTCGGCACCAAGATCTTCGACTTCTCCACCGACGGCGCCTCGGTCGGCATCACGTCGGTGCTCGTGTTCGGTGCCGGCACCAACTACGCGCTGCTCCTCATCGCGCGCTACCGCGAGGAGCTGCGCCGCACCGACGACCGGTACGACGCCATGCGGCACGCGCTCGACCGTGCGGCCCCCGCGATCCTGGCCAGCTCCGGCACCGTGGTCCTCGCCCTGCTCTGCCTGGGTCTGGCCGACAACCCCACGAGCCGCAACATCGGCTTCGGCGGCGCCATCGGCATCGTCACCGCCGTCGTCTACGCGCTGGTCGTCCTGCCAGCCGCGATGACCGTCTTCGGGCGTGCGCTGTTCTGGCCGTTCGTGCCGCGCGGCGGTCAGGACGACCCGGCCCGCACCGGCGTCTGGGCCCGGGTCGGGACCGCGGTGACCGCTCGGCCCGTCGCGGTCGTGATGGCCTGCGTGGTGGTCCTGGCCGTGCTCGCGCTGCCGCTGCTCGGGCTCAAGGTGGGTCTCTCCCAGACCGAGCAGTTCCGCGCGACCCCCGAGTCGGTCACCGGGCAGGAGGTGCTCGCCGAGCACTACCCGGCCGGCTCGTCCCAGCCGACCACGGTGGTCGTGCCGACCCGAGAGGTCGACGAGGTCACCGCCGCGGTGGGCCGGGTCGACGGGGTCCAGAGCGTCGAGGCGTCGGGTCGCGCCGAGGGCACCTCGGTCCTCTCGGTCGTGCTCACCGCCGACCCGGCCTCCGAGCGGGCCTTCGAGACGGTCCGCGAGATCCGCGACCGCGCCCAGGAGATCGACGGCGCCGTCCTGGTCGGCGGGCCGGACGCCGAGGCGCTCGACGCTTCCGACGCCGCCGACCGCGACCAGCGGCTGATCGTCCCGCTCATCCTGCTGGTCGTGCTGGTCGTGCTGCTCGTCCTGCTGCGCTCGGTGGTCGCCGCGGTGCTGCTCGTGCTCACCGTCGTCGCGACCTACGTCGGCAGCCTCGGCGCCAGCTGGTTCGCCTTCAGCCACTGGTTCGGGTTCCCGGCACTCGACCTGAGCGTGCCGCTCCTGTCGTTCCTGTTCCTGGTCGCCCTGGGCGTCGACTACAACATCTTCCTCACCACGCGGGCCAAGGAGGAGGCCGCGCGCACCGACACCGCCGAGGCGATCCGGGTCGCGCTGTCGGTCACCGGCGGGGTGATCACCAGTGCCGGCATCCTGCTCGCCGCGGTCTTCACGGTCCTGGGAGTGCTGCCGCTCATCGTGCTCACCCAGATCGGCGTCATCGTCGGCTTCGGCGTCCTGCTCGACACCCTGCTCGTGCGCAGCGTGCTGGTCCCGGCACTGGTGGCCCTGCTCGGGCGGCGGTTCTGGTGGCCGGGTCCGCTCTCCCGCCGGGACTGAGGACCCTCAGGGTCGCGTGCGGTTCTCCCCCGTGCGAGCACGCCTCCACCGGCGGGGGCGTCGTGACGATGGTGCGCCAGGTCGGGGCTGGTGGCCGTGGCGGCGGTCACCTACCGACGCGTAGGTTGTGGCGCGTGACGGACTTCAACCTGGCCAGCCTTCTCGAGGACACCGCAGCGGAGCACCCCGAGCGCGAGGCCCTCGTGTTCGGCGACACCCGGCTCAGCTACGCGCAGGTCGACGGCGCGGCCAACCAGGTGGCCAACCTGCTCGTCTCGCGCGGCATCGAGCGCGGCGACAAGGTCGCGCTGAGCTGCCCCAACCTGCCCTACTTCACCATCGTCTACTTCGGCATCCTCAAGGCCGGCGGCACCGTGGTGCCCCTCAACGTGCTGCTCAAGGGCCGCGAGGTCGCCTACCACCTGGCTGACTCCGACGCGAAGGCCTACTTCTGCTTCCAGGGCACGCCCGAGCTCGCGATCGGCAGGGAGGGCCACGCCGGCTTCGAGCAGACCGACGGCTGCGAGCACTTCTTCATGATCACCGCCGACCCCACGGCCGACAGCCCGGTCGGGGGCACCGAGACGCTGGGCCGGGCCGTCGCCGGGCAGCCCCCGACGTTCGACACGGTCGTCACCGACGAGGACGACACCGCGGTCATCCTCTACACCTCCGGCACCACCGGTCAGCCCAAGGGCGCCGAGCTGCGCCACCGCAACATGCGCGACAACGCCCGGGCCGGTCGGGACCTCTTCGGCGCCGACGCGGAGAAGCCCGACACCTACCTGTGCGTGCTGCCGCTGTTCCACTCCTTCGGCCAGACCGTCATCCAGAACGGCGCCTTCGCGTTCGGCGGCACCGTCGTGATGCTGCCGCGCTTCGAGGCCAAGGCCGCGCTCGACCTGATGCTCGCCAACGAGGTGTCCTTCTTCGCCGGCGTCCCCACGATGTACTGGGGCCTGCTCGGCGCGCTCGAGGAGGGCGTCGACATCAGCTCGATCGCCGACAACCTCCGCGTCGCCGCGGCCGGCGGGTCCGCCCTGCCGGTCGAGGTGCACAAGGGCTTCGAGAGGAAGTTCGGCGTCACCATCCTCGAGGGCTACGGGCTGTCCGAGACCTCGCCGGTCGCCAGCTTCTCCAAGTACGGCGCGGACGTGCGGGTGGGCTCCATCGGTACGCCGATCCCCGGCGTCGAGATGAAGCTGCTGAAGGCCGACAGCTGGGACGAGATCGGCGCCGACGAGGAGGTCGGCGAGATCGCCATTAAGGGCCACAACGTGATGAAGGGCTACTACGGCCGCCCGGACGCGACCGACGAGGCCATCCAGGACGGGTGGTTCCGCTCGGGCGACCTGGCCCGCAAGGACGAGGACGGCTGGTACTACATCGTCGACCGGTCCAAGGACATGATCATCCGGGGCGGGTTCAACGTCTACCCGCGCGAGATCGAGGAGCACCTCCTCACGCACCCCGACGTCTCGCTGGCCGCGGTGATCGGCGTGCCGCACGAGAGCCACGGCGAGGAGATCAAGGCCGTGGTCATCCTCGAGAAGGGCTCGAGCCTGACCGAGGAGGAGCTCGTCGCCTGGGCCAGGGACGAGATGGCCGGCTACAAGTACCCGCGCATCGTCGAGTTCGTCGACGAGTTGCCGATGACCGCGACCGGCAAGATCCTCAAGCGCGAGCTCTCCTGACTTGTTCGTCCGACTGCTCGTCCTCGCCTTCGCCGCCCTCCTGGTCGTCGCCGGTGTCCTGTGGGCCGGCCAGGGCCTGGGCTGGTGGGGCACCGGCGACCCGGAGGAGTCCCTGGCCGGCGTCGGAGCCCTGGTCGCCGGGCTCGGCGTCGCGCTCGGCATCGTGTCGTTGCGACCCCGTCCGTAGCCTGCAGGGATGGCGGCAGACCCCCAGGACGGCCCGGGCGACGTCGACTACGCCGTGCCGGCCGAGGTCGGACGGTCGCGCCGCCGAGACCCTCGCGAGTCGCCCCCGCCGGGTGCGCTGTGGGGTGGTCGCCCGCACCGGGCTGCTGGTCGGCTGCTGGGGCACGGCGGCGCTGCTGGCCGTGGTGCTCCTCGTCTCGCTGCTGAGGTCCGAGCCCACCGGCGCCGACACGCCCGAGGCCGCCGTGGCCAGGCTGCTGCAGGGGATCGCCGACACCGACCCGGTCGCCATCGTGGCCGCGATCGACCCGGCGGAGGCCGACGACCCGCGACGCGCCGGGGCGGCGTACGACCGGTTGGGGGAGCGGCTCCTGCGTGAGGGCGAGGCGCCGCCGCTCGACGTGACCGCCGTGCTCGCCGCCGCCGAGAGCCAGCTCGACGGCTCGGTCGACCTGACCGCCGTCGCCACGGTCGCCGCGCTCGACCTCGAGCTCGAGGGGCTCGACCTGCGGTCCGTGCCCGACCCCGACGACCTCGGCGCGCGGCGGGTGTTCGTCCTCGCCGGCGATCTCGACGTGACGCTCGACCCCGACCGGTTGCCCGAGTCCCGAGCAGGCCTGGGCAAGGCCTCCTACTCGATGCCGCTGGCGCAGGGGTGGGTCCGCGACCGGGAGGAGCCGATCGAGCCCTTCCTGGTCGCGGTCGAGCGTGACGGACGCTGGTACGTCAGTCTCGAGGCCAGCGCCGACGGCCTGCTGGGACCGGCCCGATGAGCAGCGGCCGGCGGGGGCGCGAGCTGGTCGGCGTCGGCCTGTGGGCGGCGGCTGCCGTGGCGTGGGTCGCCGCGATGCTGGTGCCGTGGTTCCGCGCCGGTGTGGCGTCGTCGACGACGCCGATCGAGGTCGCGGCCCTGCTGCGCGCCGGCGTGCTCGGCGTACCGTCGATCACGGGGTACGCCGTCCTGCTGCTGCCCGCGATCGCCCTGCTCCTGCTGGGGATCGCACCCCTGCGCGGCGGCGGGGCGATGGCGGCGCGGGTGCTGCTCTGGCTGGCCGGCACCGCGACCGGGCTGCTGCTCGTCACCCTCCTCGCGCGCGTCTCGGCGCACACGGTCGGCTGGGGTGCGGGCCTGGTCGTCTCCGGGTGCGTGCTGGGCGGGATCGCGCTCGGGTTCGCCACCGTGCGGGTGCCCGACCGCGGGTGAGACCGACTACTCGAACGGGTTGGGCAGGGCGCCGGGCAGCTTGGTGAGCAGCTCGCGCGCCTGGGCGGCGACCTTGTGCTCGACCAGCACCTCGTAGCGCGTCGCGACCACCGAGGTGACCGACTGGAAGTCGCGCTGCCCGCGCGTCATCGCGTAGCCGAGCAGCGCCCAGATGACGAAGAACGCCGCCCCGAACAGCACGGTCGACAAGATGGTCGTCAGGGCGTTCTCGTCGGTGAAGATCGTGAAGACGACCCCGATGAAGAGCCCGAACCAGGCGCCCGACGCGGCAGCACCGGCGGCGACACGGCCGGTGGTGAGACGGCCGGTGATCCGCTCGATGCGCTTGAGGTCGGTGCCGACGATCATGCAGTTCTCGACCGGGAACTCCTCGTCGGACAGGAAGTCGACGGTCTTCTGCGCCTGGGCGTAGTCGTCGTAGACGGCCAGGGACTGGGGGAACTCCAGCCGCATCGGGTTGAGGCCGGCGCGGCCCGGTCGGCTGCTGGGGGAGGTCATGCTCATGGGGTCAGTGTGCCCTGCTTCTCCATGGGGTGCTCTCAGGTCGCTCCGGCATCCTCGGTGCCATGAGCGAGCCGAGGAGACGTCGACGTGTGTTCGTGACCGCCGGGCTGTCGGCCTCGGCCGCCGTGCTGGCGATGGCCGTGCAGGCCGGGCTCGACGAGCAGGCGTCGGGCGGGACGTCGTACGCCGACTCCTCGGCCGCCGCCGACCCCGCCACGCCCGCTGACGTCGCCGACAGCGACGACGAATAGGATCGGCTCGTGCCCAAGGTCGTGGTCGACGTGATGCCCAAGCCCGAGATCCTCGATCCCCAGGGGAAGGCGGTGCTCGGAGCCCTGCCCCGCCTGGGATTCGACGGTGTCACCGACGTCCGCCAGGGCAAGCGCTTCGAGCTCGAGGTGGCCGGTGAGGTCACCGACGAGGTGCTCGCGCGGGTCCACGAGATGGCCGCGACCCTGCTGTCCAACCCGGTGATCGAGAACTTCACCGTCCACGTCGACGAGGCCGTCGCCGACACCCCGGACGTCCTTTCGTGAAGGTCGGCGTCGTCACCTTCCCCGGCTCGCTCGACGACGTCGACGCCCAGCGTGCGGTGCGCATCGGCGGCCACGAGGCCGTCGCGCTGTGGCACGGCGACCACGACCTGCACGGCGTCGACGCCGTCGTGCTGCCCGGTGGCTTCTCCTACGGCGACTACCTGCGCTGCGGCGCGATCTCGCGCTTCTCGCCGGTGATGACCGAGGTCATCGAGGCCGCCGGCAAGGGGATGCCCGTGCTCGGCATCTGCAACGGCTTCCAGATCCTGTGCGAGTCCCACCTGCTGCCCGGCGCGTTGATCCGCAACGACCACCGCAAGTTCGCCTGCCGCGACCAGCGACTGAGCATCGACAACGTCGCGACGCCTTGGACCGCCTCCTACACCCAGGGCCAGGAGGTGACGATCGTGCTCAAGAACGGTGAGGGCGGGTTCGTCGCCGACACCGAGACCCTCGACCGGCTCGAGGGCGAGGGTCAGGTGGTCGCCCGCTACGTCGGCGACAACCCCAACGGCTCGATGCGCGCCATCGCCGGGGTCACCAACGAGCGCGGCAACGTGGTCGGGCTGATGCCCCACCCCGAGCACGCGGTCGAGGACCTGACCGGTGCCGGCACCGACGGGCTGGGGTTCTTCACCTCGCTCGCCGCCGCCGCCTTCGCCTAGGCGTTCGCGATGACACCGCAGGCCCTCTTCCGTCGGGTGGCGATCGCCGAGGCGATCACCTGGGCGCTGCTGCTGGTCGGCATGTTCCTCAAGTACGTCACCGACACCACCGAGGTCGGGGTCCGCATCGCAGGGCCGATCCACGGGGTCGTGTTCGTCGCCTACTGCGTCACCACCGTGGTCGTGGCGATCGACCAGCGCTGGACCGCCCGGCGTACGGCGATCGGCGTGCTGTCGTCGATCCCGCCGTTCTTCACGCTGCTCTTCGACCTGCTCGCCGAGCGCGCCGGCGCCTTCGGGCCCTGGCGCCTCACCGTCGACGAGCCGGCTCGCGCCGCAGACCGACCGGTGGCGTGGATGCTGCGCAACCCGCTGCTCGGCCTGGTCGCCGCGCTCGTCGTCGTCGCCGTGCTCACCGGGCTGGCCCTGCTCGTCGGCCCGCCCGCCAGCTCCTGACCGGCGCGGGGCCGCTCAGGCGGTGGCGGTGACGATCCAGGTGGCGGCCGGGAGTCGGAGCGCGCCGTCGACCCGAGCCGCCGCGACGTGCCGGCGTACGTCGTCGAGCAGGCTCGCCCAGCCGGCCGGGCCGAGCTCGGGCTCGAGCCGGGCCCGGGCGCGACGCCCGGTCGTCGTGGCGAGCACGGTGGCCAGCCGGTTGTCGACGCCGTCGCTGCCGTCGTAGGCGTAGTCGAGGGTGACGTCGAGGGGCTCGACCACGACGTCGGTCCAGCCGGCGCCGCTGAGCACCGCCCGGGTCCGGTCGGGGTCGGCGAACGCCATCGGCCCGGGGGCGTCGGCCGCGACCGGTGCCGGCTCCTCGCCGAGCCGCTCGACGAGGACGTCCTGGCCCAGGCTCATCGTCGGGTTCTCGGCGTACGAGCGCCAGCACGCGAAGGCGAGGCGGGCGCCGGGGGCGGCGGCCTCGTGGAGGCGGCGGAAGGCGGCGACCGGGTCGTCGAAGAACATCACGCCGAAGCGGGACACCACCCGGTCGAACGGCCGGCCGGGCGCGGCCGCGAGCGGGTCGGTCGTCTGGGCGTCGGCCAGCAGCACGGTGGCGTCGGGGACCCGGCGACGGGCCGCCTCGACCATGGTCGACGAGAGGTCGACCCCCACGGTCTCGGCACCCGACGCGACCGCCGCGGCGAGCAGGGTGCCGGAGCCGCAGCCGACGTCGAGGACCCGGTGGGCGGGCGCGAGGTCGGCGGCCGCCAGGAGGGCGTCGGTGATCGGCGCGAACGTCGCGTCGAACACCGCCTCCTGCTCGACCCAGCCGGTGCCGCTGTCGGTCCAGGTCGCCCGCATCTCCTCGTTGGCCACGAGCCGACCCTAGAGACAGGCCCCAGGACGTGGCCCGATCAGACCCCGCCGGCTTGGAGTCGGGCCCAGGTCCGCGCGTCGACGATGCCGCTCTGGGGGAGTCGGGACTGCTTCTGGTAGCGCTTGACCAGGCGCGTGGTCTCGATGCCGAAGGTGCCGTCCATGTTGGACGTGAGCCCGACCTCCGCGGCGTTGATGGCGCGCTGGACGCGGCGTACGTAGGGCGCCCAGGCGTCGCTCGAGCCGTTCTTGAGCACCGGGGTCGCGCCGGTCGAGAGCAGTGCGGCCCAGTCCCCGCGCGACCAGTTGTCGCTCGCGGAGTGACCGCGGTCGGTCTTCCAGCGCCGGATGCCGGCGATGAGCGTGCGGTTGTAGCGGCCGTTGATCGAGGCCTTGTAGTAGCCGCGGGCCTTGAGGATGCACTGCAGCGCGTTGACCCGTCCCCGCGAGGGGGTGTAGCCGGCCCGGGCGGCCTTGAGGCTGCCGTAGGAGCTGAAGTCGATGCCGACGCCGCCGCAGCGACTCTCGGACTTGGCCGTCAGGCCCTTGCCGAGGTCGAGGTAGTTGGTGTCGATGTTGATCCGGACGCCGCCGTACGTCTCGTCGTGCCCGCCCTGGTACTGCTTGACGCGGCGCCGGGGGTTCCAGCCCGACTCGCTGACGTAGGACGACGAGGTGTTGGCGACGCCGTCCCAGCGGGCCATCCAGATGTGGTCGGGCAGGTGGTAGGACGTCGCCGAGCGGCTGGCGCGGAGCTCGTCGAGGGCCTTGATGCCGGAGGAGGCGCTGGAGTAGACGCCGGTGGCGAACCCGGCCTCCTTCACCACGCGCACCCACTCGGACAGGAAGGCCAGCGCGGAGCGACGGCAGTGGGTGTTGCCGTTGTCGAACGCCTCGAGGTCGTACCAGAGGGTGCTGCGCGGCGGGATGCCCAGCGCCGTCGCGTCCTTGGCGCTGCGGCTGCCCCACGAACGACCCATCGAGCGGGCCTTGGGGTAGCTGCCGCTGCCGGGGGCCGCGCTGATCTTGTAGTCGTCGTCGTACCGCGGGAAGCGCGGCTGGCACGACGCCTGCGGGCCGAGGGTGATCGGGAGCAGCTTCCACCCGCGCTGCAGCTGGGTGCGGACCCAGGTCCGCGTCAGGTTGGGCTGCTTGCGGCAGGCCCGCGAGTCGCCGGAGACGTAGATGCCGACCGCGAGGTAGGGCGACCGGTCCAGCCACGCGTCCATGGTCTTCTGGCTGGGCGCGAGGCACTGGTCGAATCCGTAGCCGGTGAAGTTGCCCGGGGTCGGCGGCAGGGCCGCGGCCTTGCTGGTGGCGGCGACCGTGGTGAGCGGGGTGCCCGACGTGACCGACGTGGCGGGGCCGGGCGACGCCGCGCCGGCGACGTCCGCCTGCGCGTTCACGACGACCAGGGCGAGCGCGCACAGGCTCAGCAGGGCGGTGCGGAGGGACGTGCTGGGCAGGGTCGTACGCATGGCGGAGCTCCCGGGGGAAGGGTCGGAGAAACCGTCGTTCGCGAGACCCTAACCTCACAAGTCACACCAGTAACAGGCGTCCGCGTGAACTACAGAGCTGTAGTTCTCGCGGCCGTTTCCCCAGCCCCGCTGGGGATTACTGCGTCGGCGGGGTCCAGCCACCCGGCGGCGGCTGCGGGGGACCCTGGGGCGGGTAGCCCTGCTGCGGCGGGTAGCCGCCCTGCTGGGGGTAGCCCTGCTGGGGCGGGTAGCCGCCCTGCTGGGGGTAGCCCTGCTGGGGCGGGTAGCCGGGCTGCTGCGGATAGCCCTGGCCGTACGGCGCCCCGCCCGGACCACCGGCCCCGGGGCCGGTGCCACCGGACACGAGCGGGCCGAGCGCGCCACGCACCTCGGCCGGCACGGTCAGTGCGTAGGCCGCGAGGCCGGGCAGCGCGAGCCAGGCGGCGACGGCGTACCCGGTGTTGACCAGGACGTAGGGGGCGTTGTCGTTGGCGTTGTCGACCGCCAGCACGACGATGCCGATCACCGCGATGCCGGCGAGGATGCCGAGCAGGACCAGGCGGTTCTTGCGCAGGTCGCCGACCAGCGTCACCCCGAACCCGGCCGCGCCGGCGGCGATCAGCAGGAGCACGATCGCCACGATCGGCCCGCCCTCGACGTCGGCGTCGATCATCACCAGCAGGATCCCGAGGGCGGTCAGTGCCGAGCCGGCGGCCGAGGCCTGGAGGGCGGCGGAGACCGTCGCGGCCCAAGACCCGACGGCGTCGGGGGTGCGGGTGGCGCGCTGCTGCGAGCGCGACACCGCGAACGCGGCGGCCGCACCGAGCAGCAGGATGCCGGCGCCCGGCAGGCCGGCGGGCCCGGCGAGCAGGCTGACGGCGCCGTTCCACTTCTCGGCCTCGGGCCAGTAGAAGAGCCCGGCGTGGTCGGAGGCGAGGGCGAACAGGGCGATCACCAGCACGGTGAACCCGACCGTGGCCAGGGTGCGGCGCCACGCGTCGGAGCGTGCGCCCATCAGCAGCTGGTAGGCGGGGTAGGCCATGAGGGCCAGGGGCACGAGCAGGAAGACCACGACGACGGCGAGGAAGTCGGTGACGGGGTCGAAGATCTCGACGTCGTCGGACACCGCGCCGTGCAGCAGCCAGGTCACGAACAGCAGGACGGTGAGCCCGACCGCGGTGGCCGTGACGATGCGGGCGACCTGGTTCCAGAGCGCGTCGTCGCGGTGGTCGGGGGCCTCCTCGGCCGCCCGGGGCTGCAGGGCGAGGGCGACGCCGGCCAGGGCCACCCCGATGCCGCTGCCGAGACCGCCCTCCGGCAGGGTGCCGTCGAGGCCGCTGTCACCGAGGTGGATCAGCTCGAACAGCACGGCGACCAGCACGCTGAGCAGCAGCGGGGCGTTGAGGCCGAGCTTGAGGAGCCGGTAGTGCGGGGGTCCCCAGCTGCGTACGGCGCCCGACTTGGCGAGGTAGGGGACGGCCAGCGATCCCACCGACAGCAGGATCGCGATCACGACCCACCAGCGCTCGCCGGCGTGGTTGAAGACGTCGAGCTGGGTCTCGGGGTCGTCGCCGTTGAGGTCCCACGGCATCCCGAGGGTGCAGAACAGCGCGAGGGCGGCGGCCGCGTCGCGCACGTAGTCGCTGATCGGCCAGCCCACGAAGGGGTTGACCTTGGGTGCGGCCGGCTGTGCCCAGCCCTGCTGGGGCGGGTAGTGGCCCGGCTGCTGGGGCGGGTAGCCCTGCTGGGGGTAGCCCTGCTGGGGCGGGTACGCCGACGGTGCGGCCTGGGCCGGCGGGTAGCCCTGGGGGGCTCCCGGGGGCGGGCCGAGCGGGGGGCCCTGCGGGGGCGGCGGCTGGGCCGGGGGCTGGGCCGGCTGGACCGGCTGGACCGGCTGGACCGGCTGGACAGGGGGTGCCGAGGAGATCCGGGTGGGGTCGGCCGGCGGGTGGGAGGAGGGGACCAGGGCCCGCCCGCAGGTGGAGCAGTAGGCCCCGGCCTCGTTGGCGGCGCCGCACGAGCCGCAGTAGTTCACCATGCGCGAGAACCTATACGTTCCGGGCCCCGGACGACCCCGGGTACGCCGCGCGGGCGGGAGTCGGAGGACTCCCGCCCGCGCTGAGGTGTCCGCCGGTTAGGCGGTCAGGGTGGTCAGGCCGCGAGTGCCACCTGCACGCGGGTGCGCCGGGCGTGCACGTGCAGCGCGGTGCCGACGAGCAGGGCGAGCGCCGCGAACGACGCCGAGGTGAGGAACGCGGCCTGGGCCCCGGGCAGGAACTGGCCGGGCTCGGCACCCACGGCGTAGACCGACACGATGACGGACAGCCCGATCGCACCGCCGAGCTGCTGGAAGGTCTGCAGCAAGCCCGAGGCCGAGCCGGCGTGCTCGGGCTCGACGCCCGTGAGCACGATCGAGGTGATCGGCATGAACGCCAGGCCGGCCGACAGTCCGTTGAGCAGCATCGGGCCGAACAGCCCCGACAGGTAGCTGTCGGAGGCCGACAGCGTGCTGAGCCAGGCGAAGCTGACGGCCAGGCCGACGGCGCCGGCCATGATCATCGGGCTCGGGCCGAAGTGGGCCAGCAGTCGCGGGGTGATCCGCGACATCCCGAAGATGCCGAGGGTCAGGGGCAGGAACGCGAGCCCGGACTCCATCGGGCCGAAGCCGAGCTCGTCCTCGATGAACTGGACGGCGAGGAAGAACATCGAGAGCTGGCCGCCGACCACGAGGGCGATCACGGCCAGGCCGCCGACGCGGCGCTTGTCGCGCAGCAGCTCGGGACGCAGCATCGGGTGGGCGACCCGCAGCTCGGTGCGGGCCAGCAGGGCGATGAGTGCGGCGCCGAGGACGAGGCCGCCGATGACGCGGGCCGAGGTCCAGCCGTGCTCGGGGGCCTGGATCAGCGCCCACACGATCGACACGGCGCCGCCGGTCGCGGCGATCGCACCCACGACGTCGAAGCGTCCGGGGCGTCGTACGGTCTCGTCGAGGTAGCGCCGGGTCAGGGCCAGGACGACCAGGCCGATCGGGATGTTGATGAACATCGTCCAGCGCCACGACCCGAGGTCGGTCAGGGCGCCGCCGAGCAGCAGGCCGATCGACATGCCACCGGAGGAGACGGCGCCGAAGAGCGCGAGCGCGCGGTTGCGCGCGGCGTCGTCGGGTGCGCTGGTGGTGAGCAGGGCGAGCACGCCGGGCGCGGCGAGGGCGGCGCCGACCCCCTGGGCGGCGCGGGCCGCGACGAGCATGCCGGGGGTCTGGGCGAGACCACCGACGAGCGAGGCCAGGGTGAACAGGGCGAGGCCCGCCTCGAACATCCGGCGGCGGCCGAAGACGTCACCGAGCCGGCCGCCGAGCAGGAGCAGTCCGCCGAAGGCGAGCGTGTAGGCGTTGAGGACCCAGGAGAGGCCGGCGGGGCCGAAGGTGAGGTCGTCCTGGATGTGGGGGAGCGCGACGTTCACGACGGTCGCGTCGAGGATGAGCATGAGCTGGGCGACCAGGACGAGGGCGATGCCGGCGGCGGCCTTGGTCGCGTTGGGGGGCAGCTCGTCCGGGAGCGTGGTGCTGCCCGAGGGGGCAGAGGACATCGTCTGCTGAGACATGAGTGGATCTGGTCCGTTCTGGCGAGACCGCCGACGTGGACGTATAGTGGAGACGTTCTCCGGTTCGAGAAGAACGATACGGAGACGGTCTCCGTTTAGCAAGTGCGAATCGTGACCAGAAGGGAAGCCCGCCGTGCGCGCCGACGCCCAGCGCAACCGTGACCGCATCGTCGAGGTCGCGCGCGAGGTCTTCCGCGAGCAGGGCTACGAGGCCTCCCTCGACCTGATCGCCAAGCGCGCCGAGGTCGGCGCCGGCACCCTCTACCGCCACTTCCCGACCCGCGACGACCTGATCGACGCGATCATGCAGGTCTGGGTCGACCGGGTCACCGAGTCGACCGACAAGGTGCTCGCCTACGAGGGCTCCGACCGTGACCTCCTGCTGCGCTGGTTCGAGACCTACGTCGAGCTGATCAGCCTCCACAAGGGCGGCCCGGCCAAGATCACCACCGCGATGGGCAACCCCGAGTCGCCCATCCGCAGCAAGTGCCAGGTGCTCTCCGGTGCCGCCGGCCGCGTCATGGACGCCCTCGGCGAGCGCGGCGCCCTGCGTCCGGGCGTCGACGCGGTCCAGGTCTGCCGCCTCGTCGGCGGGGTCGCGTCCGTCGCCGACTCCTCGGGGCTCGACGACGACGCCGTACGCCCGCTCCTCGAGGTCGTCGCCGACGGGATGCTCGCGCGGTCCTGATGCTGTGCCCCGGTCGTTCACGGCCCCGGCGTACCGTCGTCGGCGTGAACCCAGGAGAGCTCGGACCCGACCTGCTCGAGACGCTGGCCAAGGAGCGGGGTGCCGACCCCCAGCACCAGCTCTGGCAGAACGCGCTCACCGCCCACCTCGTCGACACCGTGGCGCTCGACCGGCGTCGTGCCCTGGCCGTCGACCGGTCGATGTCGCACCGGCTCGACGCGTGGTCGGTGACCAACCAGAAGCGCAGCGGGCGCTGCTGGCTCTTCGCCGGGCTCAACCTCGTGCGCCCCGGGGCGGCCAGGCAGATGGGGCTCAAGGACTTCGAGTTCTCGCAGAACCACCTGCTGTTCTGGGACAAGCTCGAGAAGGCCAACCACTGGCTCGAGGCGGTCATCACCCTCGCCGACCGCGACGTCGACGACCGCACCGTCGCCCACCTGATGGCCAGCCCGACCGAGGACGGCGGGCAGTGGAACATGTTCGTGGCCCTGGTCCGCAAGCACGGCCTGGTGCCGCAGTCGGTCATGCCCGAGACGGCCTCGTCCGGGGCGACCCACCAGCTCAACCTGCGGCTGGCGGCGGTGCTGCGCCAGGCGGCCCGCGACCTCCGGGCCGCGGCGGCGGCCGGCGACGACCTCGAGCAGCTGCGCCAGCGCAAGACCGAGACCGTCGACGTCGTGCACCGCATGCTCTCGCTCCACCTCGGGACGCCCCCGGAGCGCTTCACCTGGCAGTGGACCGACAAGGACGACGTCTTCCACCGTGAGCCCGAGACGACCCCGCAGGAGTTCGCCGCCCGGTGGGTCGACCTGCCGCTCGACGACTACGTGTGCGTGGTCCACGACCCGCGCCCCAGCAGCCCGGTCGGACGCACCTTCACCGTCGAGCACCTCGGCAACGTCGTCGGGGCGCCTCCGGTCGTCTACCTCAACGTCGACGTCGCGCAGATCAAGACCTGGGCCCAGGAGGCCATCGTCGGTGGCGAGCCGGTCTGGTTCGGCTGCGACGTCGACCAGATGCACCACGGCGACTCCGGCTCCTGGGACGCCGAGCTCTTCGACTACGACGGCGTCTACGGCACCCGCACCGACCTCGACAAGGCCGACCGGCTGCTCCACGGCGCGACCGCGATGACCCACGCGATGCTGCTCACCGGGGTCGACGTCGTCGACGGCCGCGCCCGGCGCTGGCGCGTCGAGAACTCGTGGGGCGACGAGAAGGGCGACAAGGGCTTCTGGACGATGACCGACGGCTGGTTCGACGAGTACGTCTTCGAGACCGCCGTACGCCGCGACGCGCTGCCGCCCGACCTGCGCGCCGCGCTCGACTCCGAGCCCATCGTGCTGCCGGCCTGGGACCCCATGGGTGCCCTCGCCCGCGACGTCTGAGGGTGGCCCACCCCGGTGGGAGTTTCACCACGTCAGTGGTGAAACTCCCACGTCTCTTACGAAACTTCGTCGTAGAAGTGGGAGTTTCACCACCTAGGTGGTGAATCTCCCACGAGGTGCGCCCGCCCGCCTCCGCGCCGCCCCAGCCCGGTAGATTTCACCCGTGACCGAGCCCGCTGCTCCGACGTCCAGCTCGACCAACCTCGACACCGTGGCCGTGGCCGCGACCGACCCCGGCCGTGAGCAGCCCTGGGCCGACCTCGGCCTGAAGGCCGACGAGTACCAGTCGATCCGCGAGATCCTCGGCCGGCGGCCCACGTCGTCGGAGCTGGCGATGTACTCGGTGATGTGGAGCGAGCACTGCTCCTACAAGTCGACCAAGGTGCACCTCAAGCAGTTCTCCGAGATCCCGCAGGCGACCCCGATCGGCAAGACCCTCGCCGGCATCGGTGAGAACGCCGGGGTCATCGACATCGGCCAGGGCTACGCGGTGACCTTCAAGGTCGAGTCGCACAACCACCCGTCCTACGTCGAGCCCTACCAGGGCGCCGCGACCGGCGTCGGCGGCATCGTCCGCGACATCCTCGCCATGGGCGCGCGGCCGGTCGCGGTGATGGACCCGCTGCGCTTCGGCCCGCTCGACGCCCCCGACACCCAGCGCGTGCTGCCCGGCATCGTCGCCGGCGTCGGCGGCTACGGCAACTGCCTCGGCCTGCCCAACATCGGCGGCGAGGCCGTCTTCGACGACACCTACCTCGGCAACCCGCTCGTCAACGCGCTCTGCGTCGGCGTGCTGCGCCACGAGGACCTCCACCTCGCCAACGCCTCCGGCACCGGCAACCAGGTGATCCTGTACGGCGCCCGCACCGGTGGCGACGGCATCGGCGGGGTGTCCGTGCTCGCCTCCGAGACGTTCGACGCCGACGGTCCCGCCAAGCGCCCGGCCGTCCAGGTGGGAGACCCCTTCATGGAGAAGCTGCTCATCGAGTGCACCCTCGAGCTCTTCGCCGCCGGCGTCGTCGCCGGCATCCAGGACCTCGGCGGCGCCGGGCTGTCCTGCGCGACGTCCGAGCTGGCCTCGGCGGGCGACGGGGGCATGCACGTCGAGCTCGACCGCGTCCCGCTTCGCGACTCGACCCTGGCCCCCGAGATGATCCTGATGAGCGAGTCGCAGGAGCGGATGATGGCGGTCGTCGAGCCCGACGACGTCGCGACGTTCCTCGGCATCTGCGCCAAGTGGGACGTCGAGGCCGTGGTGGTCGGCGAGGTCACCGACACCGGCCGCCTCGAGATCGACTGGCACGGCGAGCGGGTCGTCGACGTACCCCCGCGGTCGGTCGCCCACGACGGGCCCACCTACCACCGGCCCTACGCCCGACCCGACAGCCAGGACGCGCTGCAGGCCGACGGCGCCGAGTCGCTGCCACGACCGACGACCGGGTCCGAGCTGCGCGAGACCCTGCTGCGCCTGGCCGCGAGCCCCAACCTGTGCGACAAGTCGTGGATCACCGACCAGTACGACCGCTACGTGCGTGGCAACACCGTCCTGGCCCAGCCCAGCGACAGCGGGATGATCCGCGTCGACGAGACGACCAACCTCGGCGTCGCGATCTCGACCGACTGCAACGGCCGCTTCGCCCTGCTCGACCCCTACGTCGGCGCCCAGCTCGCGCTCGCCGAGTCCTACCGCAACGTCGCCACCGGCGGCGCGGTCCCGCAGGCCGTCTCCGACTGCCTCAACTTCGGCTCGCCCGAGGACCCCGGCGTCATGTGGCAGTTCGCCGAGGCCTGCCGCGGCCTCAAGGACGCCTGCCTCGAGCTCGGCATCCCCGTCACCGGCGGCAACGTCTCGCTCTACAACCAGACCGGCGAGACGGCGATCCTGCCCACCCCGGTCGTGGCCGTCCTCGGCGTGGTCGACGACGTCACCCGCCGTACGCCGTCCGCCTGGGCGTCCGTCGAGGGCGACCAGGTCGGCGACCGCGTCCTGCTGCTCGGCGAGACCCGCGAGGAGCTCAGCGGCTCGGAGTGGGCGCACGTCGTGCACGGTCACGTCGGCGGGCTCCCGCCCGTGGTCGACCTGGCCGGCGAGCGGCGCCTGGCCGAGCTGCTCCACGAGGGGGTCGGCCTGCTGACCTCGGCCCACGACCTGTCCGACGGGGGCCTGGCCCAGGCGCTGGTCGAGGCCTCGCTGCGCCACCTCAGCGGCGTCACGGTGTCCCTCGACGACGTGCACGCCGACCCGTTCGTCGCGCTGTTCGCCGAGTCGGCCGGCCGGGTGCTGGTCACCGTCGCCGAGGGCGACGTGGCGCGCATCGCCGAGCTCGCCGGACGTCACGGCGTCCCGGTCGCCGAGATCGGCCGCACCGGCGGCGACGTGCTCGCGGTGACGGCCGGTGACGAGGCGCTGTTCGACGTCAACCTGCTCGAGCTGCGCTCCACCTGGATGGCGACGCTGCCGGCGGCCATGGCCTGACCCGACCACGAGTCGTCCACAGGGCGGTCGTCGAGGCAGCTCTCCACAGGCCGTACGTCGCCCGCTCCCGAGGGTCGGCGGGGCCTGCTGGGCTGGGGTCATGCCCCGGGAGGAGACGTACGATGACGGTCATGACCACCGACGCCCTGCTGCTGCCCGTCGGGCGGCCGTTGGTCGTGGAGGACCTTGCGGACTATCCCGATGACGGGCGCCGCTACGAGCTCATCGACGGCGTGCTCCTCGTGAGCCCGTCACCGCGGCGGCTGCACCAGCGAGCCGTGGCCCAGCTCTACCTGCTCCTCGCCGCGGCGTGCCCCGCCGACCACGAGGTGCTCTTCGCGCCCTACGACGTGCGCCTCGCGGACGACACGGTGCTGGTGCCCGACCTGATCGTGGCGCGAGACGCCGACCTCACCGATCGATGGCTCCCGACCGCGCCGCTCCTCGCGATCGAGGTGCTCTCGCCCAGCACCCGTGCCTTCGACCTGTTGGTCAAGAAGGACCGGCTGCGTCGTGCCGGGTGTGCGCACTACTGGGTGGTCGACGTCGACGAGCCCTCCGTCACCGCGTGGCGGCTGGTCGGCCACGGCGAGCTCGCGGACTACGAGACCGTGGCCGAGGTGCACGGTGAGGCGCGGCTGGTGCTCGATCGGCCGTTCCCGATCGAGGTCGTGCCGCAGCGCCTGGTCGAGCGCTGACCGGGCCGCTCCACCCGGGTGGGAGGATCGAGGCATGCACCGCCGGACCCTGCTTCGCCTCCCCGCTCTCGGGGTGCTCGGGGTCGCCGGCCTGTCCCTGACCGCCTGTGGCGAGGAGAAACCCGACGTGTCCAAGGCCGAGCGACGACGCGTGACCTACGGCGAGGACCCCAGCCAGTACGGCGAGCTGTTCCTGCCCGAGGGCGAGCCCCGCGGCCTGGTCGTGGTGATCCACGGCGGCTTCTGGCGGGCCGAGTACGCCGCCGACCTCGGCCAGCCGCTGGCCGCGTCGCTCGCCGAGGAGGGCTGGGCGGCGTGGAACCTCGAGTACCGCCGCGTCGGCAACGGCGGCGGTGCTCCGGAGACCTTCGACGACGTCGCCGCCGGCATCGAGAAGGTCGCCGACCTCGGCGTCGACACCTCGACGGTGGTGACCCTGGGCCACAGCGCCGGCGGCCACCTCGCGACCTGGGCCGCCGCGCGCGGCCGCTACGACTGGCCCGACACGGTCAAGGTCACCCACGTCGTCAGCCAGGCCGGCGTGCTCGACCTGGTGGCCTCCGAGGAGGAGGGGCTCGGCGGCGGGGCCGCCCGGATGCTGCTGGGCCACCAGCCGACCGTCGCCGACGAGCGCTACGACCCCGCGCAGCAGCTGCCCCTCGACGTACCCCTGTGGTGCGTGCACGGCGGCGACGACACGATCGTGCCGCTCACCCAGTCCGTCGACTACGTCGAGCGGGCGACCGCCGCGGGTGCGACGGCCGAGGTGGTCGAGGTCGACGGCGACCACTTCACGGTCATCGACGTGTCGTCCGACGCCTGGACGCGCACCCTCGCGATCCTCGACGGGATCGCCCCGGCCTGATCGCGGGCGCCGGGGCGCCCGGGCCCGGAGCGACGGTCAGCCGGCCCCGTCGGTCGCCGGCAGGGTCGCGTCGCGCGCCCAGCCCTGCTCGGCGCAGCGGACGCCGAGGGCGAAGCGGCTCTCGGCACCCAGCTCCTGGGACAGGTGGGCGATGAGGCGACGGATCGAACGCAGCGACATGCCGACCTTGCGGGCGACGGACTCGTCCTTGTGGCCCTCGGCGAGCAGCCGGATGACCTCGCGGTCGAGCGGTGAGGGGGTCCAGCCGTCGGCGTCGTCGACGGAGCCGCCCACCAGGAGCCGGCTGCCCTCCCAGATCCGCTCGAAGACGTGGGCCAGCAGCGAGACGACCACGGGGTGGGTGACGAGGACCGCGCCGTCGCTGGGGGCGTCGAAGCTGTGCGGGATCACCGCGGCGCGACCGTCGACGACGATCATCCGGCTCGGCAGGTAGGCCGCCACCCGGACCTCGGCCCCCAGGCTGTGGAGGTGTCGCAGGTGCTGGGCGAGCTCGGGGGAGCCGCGCAGCTGCCCCTCCAGGACGAGGACCCGGCAGGGCACGCCCCGCTCGAGGAGCTCGGCGTCGTTGGACCGGGCGTGCTCGATGGCACCCGGGCCGGGCCGGCGCGTCAGCATCGTGAGCACCTCGGTCTGCGCCGACTGCATCAGCTCGGCGACCCGGTCGGTCACCGCGAACCGGCCGGCGATCACCTCGAGGCTGCTGGGGTCGAGCGTGACCAGGTCGCCGGTGAGCTCGGTGAGCGTGTCAGCGGCGCGCCGGGCCTCGGCCAGGCCCAGCTCGGCCTCGCGCACCCGGGTGCTCTCCTGGGCGAGCAGCCGACCCAGCGCCACCTTGGGGCGTACGGCGTGGAGCACGTCGCCGCAGTCGGCGCGGACGATCAGGCCGTGCCGGACGAGCTCGTCGAGCGCGGACCGCGCGACGTCCTCGGACTCGCCGAGGTCGGCGGTGATGCGCTCGATCGACCAGTCGTCCTCGGAGAGGAGGAAGAGGTAGACCCGGACGGTGTCGGGGGTGATGCCCAGACCGCTGATCTGGGTGGCGAGCTCTGCTCGGACGGCTGGGTCGAAGCCGGGTGCGGTACCTGCCATGACCTGCTGTTGCCCCTCCCGAGAGGTGTACGAACCTGCGCGGCACCGCCAGCATACGAACACCAGCGCAGCCCTACAGAAAGGAGGCAGCATGTCCATGCTCCTGGTGGGACTGCACGCCACCGACCGCGAGTCGACCGACGGTGCCCAGGTGGCGGCACTGGCCGTCGCCCTGTTGCCCGAGCGCTTCCCCGACGTGGTCGGGCACGCCACGGTGATGACGACGCGGCCACGGCTGGTCGAGGTCGCCGTCGTCCTGCACCAGGGCGTGGACCGGCCGCGTACGGCGTTGCGCTCCTGCGTCGACCACCTCATCGCCGATCTCGCGGCCGAGCACCGGGTCGAGGGCTGCTGGGCCTGTCACTCACCGCGCCTGCCGGGGGACCCCCAGCCCGTCTGGTGATGCGCGCCCAGATCGCGGCCCGACGGCGGCCCGATGGTCGCCCGGCGAGCGGGCAGTAGAGGTCATGGCACCTAGTGACGCCGCGCCGAGTGGTGACACCACCCAGGGGGCGGACGAAGGTGAGGACGGCGGCCACTCGGGACCGCTCCACTGAGGGAAGAAAGGCTGGGTGAGGCAGATGCGACTCATCGTCTCCACGATCGTGCTGGGAATGACGCTGTTGACAGGTTCGACGGCGACGGCGACGGCGGACGGCTCCGTGAGCAACGAGCAGGGGAACGAGTCGGCCGTGCCGGTCATCCACGTCCCCTGCATCGGTTGCTGGTGAGGGCGACGGGCCGACGATGATCCACACGCGCGGGCTCGCCCACCTCTACCGGTCCGGCCGCGGCCGCAATCGCCGGGAGGTCCGCGCGGTCGACGGCGTCGACCTCGACGTCCGTCCCGGAGAGATCGTCGGCCTCCTCGGCCCCAACGGGGCCGGCAAGACCACCACCATGCGCATGCTCACCACGAGCCTGCGTCCCACCGGCGGGACGGCGGTCGTCGCCGGCCACGACGTCGTCCGCGAGCCGGCGCAGATCCGTCGGCGCATCGGCTACGTCTCGCAGTCCGGCGGGGTGTCGAGCATGGCGCGGGCCGGCCACGAGGTCGTCGACCGCGGACTGCTGTACGGCGGCCGCAGCCGCGACGTCGAGCCGCGTGCGCGACGACTCTTCGCCGAGCTCGACATCGAGGGCCTGTGGGATCGGACGCCGCGCGAGATGTCCGGCGGACAGCGCCGGCGCCTCGACCTGGCCATGGGGTTGATCCACCGGCCCGACCTGGTGCTCCTCGACGAGCCGACCAGCGGCCTCGACCCGCAGTCGCGGGCCAACCTCTGGCAGCACGTGCGCCGGCTGCGCGCCGAGCACGAGACCACCGTGCTGCTCACGACGCACTACCTCGACGAGGCCGACGCCCTGTGCGACCGGATCGTCGTCGTCGACGCCGGACACGTCATCGCCGACGACACCCCCGACGCGCTGAAGGCGTCGGTCGCAGGTGACCTCGTCGACGTCGGCGTGCTCGACCCGCGCGACGCCGACCGCGCCGCTGCCGTGCTCGCCGCCGCCGGCCCCCTGCACGGCGCGACCGTCGAGGTCGACGGCGCCCGGGTGCGCCGTCGGATCCCCCGAGCGGCCACCGAGATCCCGGGGATCACCCGGGCCCTGCAGGACCACGGCATCGTGCTCGCCTCGCTCGAGGTGCGCCGCCCGACGCTGGAGGACGTGTTCCTCAGCCTCACCGGGCGTTCGCTGCGCGAGGACGGCGCCCAGCCGCTCGCCGTCGAGCCGGAGCCGGTCGGGGTGTCGTCATGACGTTCCTGCGCCAGTGCTTCGTCGTGTGGCGCCGCCAGATGCGGATGAGCCTGCGCAGCCCGATCTGGGTGGTCGTCGGGATGCTGCAGCCGGTCCTCTACCTGGTGCTGTTCGCGCCGCTCCTCGGGCCGATCGCCACGGGGATCGGCTACGACAACGCCTACGTGTTCTTCGTGCCCGGCCTGCTCGTGCAGCTCGGCACGTTCGGTGCCCTGTTCGCCGGCTTCGCGCTGATCGGCGAGAAGCGCGAGGGCGTCCTCGAGTCCGAGCGGGTCACGCCGGCCAACCGCACCGCGCTCCTCGTCGGCCGGCTGGGCCGCGACATCACCCAGCTGTTCGCCCAGGTGATGATCCTGGTGCTGCTCGGGTGGGCGATGGGTCTGCGGGCACCGGTCACGGGCGTGGCCACGGGCGTCGTCCTGACCCTGCTGATCGGCACCGCCTGCGCCGCCGGGTCCAACGCCCTCGCCATGGGAACCAGCCGTGAGGACCTCCTCGCCCCGGTGATCAACACGGTCATGATGCCCGTGCTGCTGCTGTCGGGGATCCTGCTCCCGATGAGCATCGGCTCGGCCTGGCTGCAGACGGCCAGCGACCTGATGCCGATCCGCTACGTCGTGGACGCCGTCCGGGGCTCGTTCTCCGGCGACGTCTCCGCCTCGACCCTGGCCGCCGGCACCGGCTGGGCCGCCGGCCTCTGCGTCCTGGCGCTCTGGTGGGGCACCGCGGCCTTCCGCCGCGAGCAGGCCTGAGCCCCTCGCCGTACGACGTCAGGACCCCCGCACCCGTTGGGTGCGGGGGTCCTGACGTCGGCCCACCTCACGCCGGCTGAGCTGCCAGGAGCTCGAGGCCGACCTCACGTCGGCTGAGGTGCGAGGAGCCCTGGCGACGAGCCTCGAAGCCCCCGTAGCCGATCCGCCCAGCCCTCGGCCGTCGGTCGTCGGACTGGCACGTGGCTTCGAGGCTCGCTTCGCTCGCACCTCAGCCGACGTGGCGGTCGCTTCGCTCGCACCTCAGCCGACGTGGCTGCGTCGTGGCCGCACGACGATGCCGAGCCACCCGGTGGGCGGCTCGGCATCGAGGAGGCGGGGGAGGGCTACTGCTCGCGGCAGAACTCGTCGATCGGGTAGCCGACGTGGCGGTCGGCGACGGGGAGGTGGCCGAGCATGGTGTCGCCGGGGCGCAGCTCGGTGCTGTTGAGCACGACGGCGCCCGGGCCGAGGACCCGCACGTGCCAGTCGTCCTGGAGGATCAGGTTGACGGTCTGGCCGTTGGGGGCGACGGCGTCGACGCTGATCAGCGGACGGGTCTCGATCTTGACCCGGCCGACCGTGACCAGGCGGGTGCGGCCGTCGGCGGCGACGGCGGTGATCCGGCTGCCGGCGCGCAGCTCGCTGAGATAGCTGGTACGGCCGTCGGCGGCGAGCGTGTAGGAGTGGATCGCGCCGGCGTTGACCCGGAACGGCCGCGTCGGCATGTAGGGCAGCGGGTGCGTCTCGCTGACGCAGAGCACCATGCCCTTCGACGTCGAGCCGACCAGGATGCCCTCGTCCTTGTCGAAGTAGGTGCAGGTGTCGACGCACGCACGCTCGCCCATGCCGACGTGCGAGGTGGCGGTGACGGTCAGCTCGACGAGGGCGACCTCGCCGTTGACCCCCTCGGCGGCCCGGCGCAGGGCCGTGGCGTCACCGACCTTGCGCGCGGCCATCAGGACGCCGTCCGAGCCGAGCTCGAGGACGCCGTACACGATCTCGGCCTCCTCGGGGTCCGCGGCGGTGGTGATGATGGAGCCGGTCGAGCCGGAGGCGGCCGCGATCACGATCTCGAGCGGGATCTTGGTCGGGTCGTGGAAGTGCAGCACGCTCCAGTCCTCCTGCCGCGCCGCCTGGCAGGCGACCTCGAGGCTGTCGGCGTCGGTGATCTCCACCCAGCGGCCGACCTGCACCTGCGGGTGCAGGTCGCGCAGGACGGTGGGGTCGACGCCGTCGGGTAGCACGACGACGTCGGCGACCCCCAGGTCGGTGTCGGTGTCGACGGCCGGCAGGACCAGCACCCGGCGTACCGACGGCGGCAGGCCGTCGAGCACGCGCGGGTCGTCGGTCAGGACGGCGTCGATGCCCTGGTGCAGGGCCTCCTCGACGACCGCGCCGACGTCGTCGGCCTGACGCAGGTCAAGCCAGCACAGCTTGGGGACGGTCATGGTCTACCTCCTGGGGAGTCACGGCCCACGGGCTGGGCCGGTGCACGAGACGCGCGACGGCGCGCGTGATCTGGGTGGGGTCGTCGGCCTGGAACAGGCAGCGGCCGAGGGCGAGCCCGCCGACGCCACCGGACAGCGCGGCCTCGACGTCACGCAGCAGGTCGCCGTCGCGCTCGCGGGGAGCGCCGCCGGCCACGAGCACCGGGACCGGGCACGACGCGGTGATGGCGCGCATGTCGGCGGGGTCGGCGACCTGGACGGTCTTGACGAGGTCCGCGCCCAGCTCGGCCGCCGCCGTCACGGCGTGCTGCACGAGCGCCGGGTCGTAGGGGTCGACCACGGAGGGGCCGCGCGGGTAGGCCATCGCCAGCAGCGGCACGCCCCAGTGGTCGCAGTCGGCGGCGACATCGGCGAGGTCCTGGAGCTGGCGGGCCTCGGTACGGGCGCCGAGGTTGACGTGCACGCTGACCATGTCGGCCCCGGCGCGCAGGGCCTCCTCGACGGAGCAGACGAGGTACTTCTCGTCGGGCTCGCCGCCGATCGGGGTGCTGGCGTTGAGGTGGACGACGAGCGACAGGTCGGCCCAGCGGTGCGGTGCCACACGGCGTACGGCGCCCTTGTGGAGCACCACGGCGTCGGCGCCACCGCGGGCGAGGCTGCCGACGAGGTCGTCGAGGCCGGCGGCGCGGGGGAGCAGGGGACCGATGGCGAGCGGGTGGTCGAGCGGGGCGACCAGCAGGCGCTGGCCGTGCCGGTGCAGCCGTTGGAGGCGGAGCGCGCGGCCGCTCATCGGAGCCCGCCGTCCGCGGCGCGCATCGCCTGGTAGTCGGGCTTGCCGCGATCGGTCAGCGGGATGCCGGACCAGAAGGTGAACTCGGTCGGCGCGTGCGACTCCGAGAGCAGCACGGCCACGTGGTCGTGCAGCTCCGCGGGCGTGCAGCTGCCGGGCGCGCAGGAGATCGTGGCGTGGACGTGTTCGCGCTCGTCGCACGAGCGGCGCCCCTCGACGACGGCCTGCCGGACGGCGGGGTGCTGGGTGAGGGCGGCCTCGACCGCGGCGGGGTAGATCTTCAGGCCGCCGGTCTTGATGACGCCGCCGACCCGGCCGAGCAGCTCGAGGTAGCCGTGGCGGTCCCAGCGACCGAGGTCGCCGGTGGCGACCCAGCCGTCGGCCACCGCGTCGTGGGGGTCGTCGGCGCCGAGGTAGCCGGTCATCACGGTCTCGGAGCGCACGTGGATCTCGCCGGTCCCTCCGGCGGGCACGACGATGTCGTCGTTGCGGATCTCGACCTCGACCCAGGGGAACGGGCGCCCGACGGTGCCGTGCAGCTCGGGCTCGAGGTGGTCCTCGGCGGTGAGGGCGCTGATGCCCCCGGTCTCGGTGGCGCCGTAGACCTGCACCAGCGAGCCGCCGAACGCGGCCACGGCCTGGCGGACCCGCCACGCCGCGGACGGCGTACCGCTGTAGACGACGCGGCGCAGGCCGGTCAGGTCGGTGGTCGGCAACCGGCCGTCGTCGAGGAGCGCGAGCAGGTGCGGGACGGCGAGGTAGACGTCGGTGACGGCCCGGTCGGTGACGGCGCCGAGCACGGCGTCGACGTCGAAGCCCGGGTGCAGCACGACGGACCCGCCGCCGAGGAGGGCGGCGTCGATCATCGGCGCGGTGGTGTGGCTGATCGGCGTGACGCTGAGGAAGCGGGTCGGTCCCGCGGGGTCGGTGGCGCCGGTCAGGCGGGCGACGAGGCGCTCGCGCGACGCCCACGACTGGGCGACCAGCTTGGGAGCGTTGACCGTGCCGCTGGTGAAGTCGACCAGGGCGAGCGAGGCCGGGTCGACGTGCGTCGGCAGGACGGCGTCGGTGTGGGTGTCCGTGTGGGTGTCGGTGTCGTCGAGCGCGACGACCTCGGTGCCGGGGACCAGGCCGACCAGCCGCCGGGCCCGGTCCGACGTGGCGTCGTCGGTGAGCAGCACGAGCGGACGGGTGGTGCGCAGCACGTCGGCCTGCGCGTCGAGCGGCAGCTCGACCTCGTCGGTGCGTGGGTTCATCGATCGCACGTGCACGACGGTGGCGCCGCAGCGGTGCGCGGCCCAGCGTGCGGTGAGCATGGCGGGGTCGTTGGGGACGGTGAGCAGCGCGACCGTCGTGCCCGGTCCGACGCCGGCGGCGCCCAGCCGGACGGCGAGCGCGCGGGTACGCCGCGCCAGGTCGCCGGCGGTGAGGACGAGCGCGTCGGTGAGGACGACGTCGCGGTCGGGGTCGGCGTCCCAGACGGCGAGCAGGCGGGCGATGTACCCGGTGGCCAGGTCGATCCCCGGGGCGGCTCCAGGGGCGACCTGGGGCTCGGCCGGCGTGGTGAGGAGGGCGGTGGTCACGGGGTCACACGACCTTCATCTGCGCCATCATGCCCATGTCCGAGTGGTCGAGCATGTGGCAGTGGTAGGGGTAGACGCCGCGGTGGCTGTCGAAGGTCAGCCGCAGCACGACCGTCTGACCGGGGAAGATCTGCACGGTGTCCTTGAGGCCGCTCTCGTCGAGGCCGACCGGCTTCCCGTCACGGCTGAGCACCCGGAACGGCACCAGGTGGGTGTGGAAGTTGTGCGGCAGCGTCGCGTTGGTGTTGACGACCGTCCACTCCTCGGTGCTGCCCCACGGCACGGTGGTGTCGATCCGGTCGTGGTCGAAGGCGAGGCCGTTGATGGTGGCCGCCATGCCGCCGCTGCCCGGCTCGTCCATCGCCAGCTCGAAGCGGCGTCGTACGGCGGCCGGCTTCAGGGCCGGCAGGGGCGCGAGGCTCGCGGGCACGGTGCTGGTGTCGGGCGCCGGGTCGCCGACCTCGAAGGCCATCACCTTGCCGACGTCCTCCATCGGGCCAGGCCCGATGTAGTTGTCGAGGGTGAGCACGGTGCCCTTCGGGTACGCCGAGAAGTCGACGACGACCTCGGCGCGCTCGCCGGGCGAGATCGCGATGACCGGCGCCTGCCACGGCGCGGGGAGCAGGCCGCCGTCCCCGCCGATCTGGGTGAACGGCGTACCGGTGGACAGCGCCATCACGAAGAAGCGCAGGTTGGCGGCGTTGATGAAGCGCAGGCGGTACCTGCGCGCCTTGACCTTCATGACCGGCCACGGCACGCCGTTGACCAGGATCGTCGAGCGGCCCTCGGCGTCGTCCATCACGTAGGCGAGCTGCCCGTCGCTGTCGAAGCGGGCGTCGCGCAGCACGAGCGGCACGTCGTACTCGCCGGAGGGGAGGTTGAGGGCGTCCTGGGCCGGGTCGTGCAACAGGTAGGGGCGGGCCAGGCCGCGGAAGACGTTCTCGGCGTGCGCGTGGTGCACGTGGTCGTGCTGCCAGAGCGTCGCGCCGGGCTGGGTGTTGGCGTAGACGTACTCCTTGGACTTGCCGGGGGCGATGACGGCCATCCCGCCGCCGTCCCAGCGCTGCGGCGTCACGCCGCCGTGCAGGTGCACCGAGGACGGGTCCGAGGTCTTGTTCGTCTGCACCATGAGGACCCGACGGCCGCGGGTGGCCCGGACGACCGTGCCGGAGAAGCTGCCGTCGTAGGTGCGCACCGTGCTGCGCACCCCAGGCAGGATCTCGGCGGTGGTGTCGACGATCCGGCTGGCGTAGACGTCGGTCGTCGACGTCCGAGCGAGCGGCTTCTGGGTTCCGAGGATCGGCAGCGCGCGGGTGAACTTGGCGGCCGCCGCTGCGGCGACGGCCGGGTGGGGTGGGCCGACGGCGTCGGCGGTCATGGCGGCGTGGTCGTGCGAGCCCGCGTCAGCGGTCATGGCCGTCATGGCGGCGTGGTCGTGCGGACCGGCGGCGTTGGCCGGACCGGCCCCGCCGATCCGGCTCAGCACGACCGGGGTCGCGGCGACGCCGACGAGGGCGGCGCCGGACTGGAGCGCCCGACGGCGGGAGACGACTTCGCGGACCTTGCTCGACATCGTGATCTCCTGCGGCTCGGGTGACGGATCGGGCGATGTCCGTGACGCTAGGCAGCCCCTTTGTCGTACGGGGTGTGGGCGAGCGCCGCGGGGTCGGCGGTCACGCAACCCATGACCGAAGTCATGGCGGTGGGTCGGGTGGGCCCGGCCGGGCCGAGCGGGTGTCAGCGTCGCCGTATGCCGAGCGCGCCCGTGACCCTCGCCCCGCCGTTCCCGGCGCCCGTGACCGCTTCCGTGACCGTGTTGCGGCCGGGGCCGGCGTGGAGGCGGGGCACCGTCGTACGGCGGCTGGCCGACGGGATCGCCGTGGGCGACGAGACCGGCACCGGGTCGGCCACCGTGCTGCGACCCCTGCCGGCGCCGCTGGTGGACCTGCTGGAGCGGATGCTCGCGGGTCCGCTCGACCTCGAGGTGGTCGAGGAGGAGATCGGCCCCCAGGGGCGGACCGCGCTGGAGCTGGTGCTCGACCGGCTCGGCCACCGCGTCGCGCGACGGTGGTCGGACGGTGCGGCGCAGGTCGTCCTGGCGGCCGAGCAGACGGCCCGCGGCCCGTGGCCCGCGCCGGTCCCGGTCGCCGCGGGTGACGTCGTACGGCTGAGCCGCTTCGCGCTGCTGCGCACCGACGGCGACGACCTCGTGCTGGAGTCGCCGCTCGGCACCACCCGGTTCCTGGTCGGCGACGGGGTGCTCGCGCGGCTGGTGCCGCTGCTGGGGCGGGCCCGTCCGGTCGCGGAGCTGATCGACGACGAGAGCACCGATCGCGTTGAGAGAGCGGTGCTCGCTCATCTCGTCGGAGCGGGTGTCGTCGAGCGCGCGGATGTCGACGGGGTGTTCGCGTCGGCGACCGATCCGACGTTGCGCCAGTGGGACTTCCACGACCTGCTCATGCACTCGCGGGTGCGCTCGGGCCGCTTCGACGCCGTCCACGGGGCGGCGTACCCCTATGTCGGCGAGATCGACCCGCTGCCCGCCCGCCGTCCGGTGCCGCAGGGTGCGCGGGTGCCGCTGACGCGACCGGACCTCGCCGCCACCTCGGCCGCCGACCCCACCCTCACCGAGGTGCTGGAGGCGCGGCGCTCGATCCGCGACTACGGCGACGAGCCGATGACCGTGGTGCAGCTGGGGGAGTTCCTCTACCGGACCGCGCGCGTCCGGGCGGCGTACGCGCCGAGCGACCCGACCGAGGAGGAGCGCGTCTCGCGGCCCTACCCGAGCGGTGGTGGCTCCTACGAGCTCGAGCTGTTCCTGACCGTACGACGCTGCGCCGGCCTGGAGCCGGGGCGCTACTACTACGACCCGGTCGACCACGCCCTCGTCCACGTCGGCGACCTCGGCCGCGACGCCGAGCTGATGCTCAACGTCGCCTCGGCGGCGACGGGTCTCGAGGCCCGGCCCGACGTGCTGGTGACGATGACCGCGCGGTTCGCGCGGGTGTCGTGGAAGTACCGCAGCATCGCCTACGCGACCACGCTGCGTCACACGGGCGTGGCCTACCAGACGATGTACCTCGTCGCGACCGCGATGGGCCTGGCCCCCTGCGCCCTGGGCAACGGCGACGCCGACCTCGCGGCCCGGGCCTTCGGCCTGGACTACCTGCGCGAGTCGTCCGTGGGCGACTTCATCCTCGGCTCGCGGCCGAGCGTCGACGCGGCCGCGGTGTCCGGTGACGCCGGCCTCGCGCCGGGCTGGTCGCTGCTCAACGACGGCGCCTGGACGCCGACCGGCTGACGCCACCCCCGACAGCTGGAGGGCGCACGGGGGGACCCCGTGCGCCCTTCGGCTGCGCCGTACGTCGTGGTGGGGGTACCGTTGCTGGTCTGCCCGGCACGCATCGTCGGGCAGACACCAGCTCCACCGTGATCCACGCATGACGATGTGCCCGTCCCGTTCGGCCGAACGGGGCGGGCACATCGGTTTTTCAGACGTCGGTCGCGGGGTGCCCCACACGCATCATGGGGCCGACATCCGCAGCCGTCGGCTGACAGGGTTCCGGGAGGGACCCGATCAGCAGGCCGAGCAGGTGGAGCTGGACGAGCTCGACGTGCCGATGGAGCCGGACGACGCGCCCATCTCGGGGAGCGCCATGCCCTGGGCGGTCTCGAGGACCTCCAGCTCGGCGATGTCGAAGGCAGCGAAGGCGTTGGCGTTCTTCATGGTGTTTACCTCTCGTCGTGGGCCACATGGCCCGTGAGCTGGCCGCCGGGTGCGGCCATGACCCATTCCGTCAGGTCCGGCTCCGCGCAGGAAGGGTTGCGTACGACGTCGGGGCGGTCGGTCATGCCGGGCATGACACCGGTCATGGGGGACCTGCCTCGACCGTTCGCTTGGCTAGCCACGATCCGGCTCTGCAGGAGGACGACGCCGACCGAGTCGGCCTGATGTCATCGGCGCATGACCTTCGACCCACCTGCTGCCGCCGGGCTGTCCGGCACCGAGTCGTTCGACGGCCTCGATGCCTCGATCCTCGACTTCTGGAGGTATGCGATGAGCGACCTCCGCACCAACAACGTGCGGGGCTATCTCGCGGAGTTCCTCGTCGCGCGCGCGGTCGAATCGCGGGGCGCCCGAGTGGAGTGGGACCCGTGGGACGTCACCGCACCGGACGGTACGACGATCGAGGTGAAGTCCTCCGGTTTCCTCCAGTCCTGGGCCCAGAAGAAGCTCAGCACCCCGACCTTCCGTGTCGCACCCGCCTATGGCTGGGACGCGGCAACGAACGCACGGTCGTCGGAGCGGCAGTACCACGCAGACGTCTACGTCTTCTGCCTGCACACTGCCAGGACGCACGACGACTACGACCCCTTCTCCGTCGCTGGGCCCGACACCCAGGGATCTGTGCGGCCCAGGTGCGGGACACGGCGGTCTGGCGGATGCAACGGGCGGGGTGGACGCTTCTGACCGCACCCTCGACGCGGCAGTTCCAGGCGCTCGAGTGGGCGTGACCTCTCGCAATGGCGGGACCGTGCGTGGGTTGCCTGTCTCCGACACGCTCTTGAGTGGAGGTTGTTAGATGGTCTGGTAACCAGATAGTCTGAATACTGTGAGTGACGATACGTCCCGTCCATGGCTGCACGGCCTGCTCGAGCTCTGCCTGCTTGGGCTGCTCGGCGAGCAGCGCGACTATGGCCTCGGGCTCACCAGCAGGCTGGCTGAGAACGGGCTGGGAGTCGTTCCCGGCGGAACCCTCTACCCGGCACTGCTTCGCCTCGAGACGACGGGCCTGGTTCGCTCGAATCGTGAGCCGTCCACGAGCGGGCCGCCTCGGAAGTACTTCGAGCTGACCGATGAGGGGCGCCGTGCTCTCGATGGTCGGCGAGACGAGTGGCGGGAGTTCAGCCGATCCATTCACGCCGTGCTCGGTACCAGGACGCTGACATGAGCGGCTGGTCCGCCAACTTCAGGCACGCACTCTCTGAACGGGGTGTCGACCTGGTTCGTGCAGAACAGCTCGTGAGCGAGGCCCTCGAACAGGCCGCCGACCACGGACTCGCCCCCCAGCGAATGTTCGGTCCGGCCACCAGGTATGCCGACCTGGTGGCCAGGGCGTTGCGGATCCCGGCCGCCACACCGCTCCCAGTGACTGACGCACCGCCAGCTGCCCTACGTCTCACCAACGTCTCCAAGCGCTACGGCCGCAGACACGTGCTGCGCAACGTGTCGCTCGAGGTCGGCGAAGGAGAGTTGGTCGCGGTCGTGGGAGCCAATGGATGTGGGAAGTCCACCCTCCTGCAGATCTGCGCAGGGACGACCAAGCCGACCAGCGGGATCGTCGAGCGTGTCGCACACGTGGGGTACGTGCCTCAGACGGGTGGTACCGCCGACTACCTCACACCTGCGGAGCACTTCGCGCTCTTCGCCGCCGCCCGTGCGGACTCCCGTGGTCGTGGCGTCGCAACCGGGGCTCGACTCGCTACCGCGCTGGGCTGGCGACCGCCCGCGGGACAGCCAGCTGGCCAGCTCAGCGGAGGCACCCGCCAGAAGCTGAACGTCGTGCTCGGAGAGCTGAGCCGGCCCAAGCTGCTGTTGCTCGACGAGCCCTATCAGGGATTCGACCACGGAGCATACGTCGATCTCTGGACCCAGATCGATCGCTGGCGTGACACCGGCAGCGCGGTCCTGATCGTCACCCACATGCTCGGCGAGCTGGACCGGGTCGACCGGGTCGTCGAACTCGATGCGCCCGAGGAGTGACATGCAAGCCAACGCCATCGCCCGCGCCAGCATTCAGGAACTGCTGCGTCGCCGGGGCGCCCTCATCATGCTGATCGCCTTGCCACTGGCCTTCTATCTCGCACGCCGCGACATCCCGTCCTCGGCGATCGTGGTGCTCGCACTCGGCGTCGGGTGGGCGGTGGCCACGCTCGCGCTCTTCAACACCGTCAACTCGTTGAAGCTCGACCGCCGCCTGCGCGTCGCGGGATTCACGGCGCGCGCGATCCTGGCTGGAAGGCTCCTCGCCGTCCTGCTCTTCGGTCTCGTTCTCTCGTTTGCATACTTGCTTCTCGCCCTCCTTGATCAGGAGGTCGCCCGGCCCGGTGGCGTGGCCCTGATGATGATGTGCGCCGTCGTTGTGGGCGCACCGCTCGGGATGGCTGTCGGGCTGCTGCTTCGCAGCGAACTCGAGGGTGCGCTGGCATTGCTGATCTTCTTGGCTACGCAGTTCATGACCAACCCCGACCGACTCCTCGCACACCTCTTGCCGCTGTGGTCCGTGCGCGGAGTTGCCGACTGGGCGGTCTGGTCGGCCGACTCGGGGAAGCTGATCGCTGGACTCGCCCACGGCGCCACCACCGTCACCGTCCTCATCACCATCATCACGGGCGCCTCCGCATTCCGTCTCCGTGTCCATCCGCCCCATGCAGTCCTGCGAGAACGCACTCAGTCACCCACGGACACAGCAACCAACCGCGGTCGGGTGGAGTAGTCGTTTCGTCGCCCCGCTGTGTTCCGCTCCGTCGACAACGTGACGGCTTCCGTGACGGACGGGCCGCTGATCCCGAGCACGAAGGTGTCGTTGACTGAGCAAGACCACCGCTATCCAAGCGCGAAGCGAAGGCCGGTGGTCACTCGCTCGGCGGAGACACGTAGGTGGGCCAGGCTTCTCTACATACCTGATGGCGAAACCTGCGCGAGGCCCGCTCAGTGAACCTGCTCGCCCCATCTTTGGCCTGTGCAGGCGTGCTGCCCGTGATATAGGCGGCGGAATGACGCACCACAGACAGGCGGCTGACCATCCCACGCTGCGGAGGCAAGTTCGATGACTGGGCTGCCTCGCCACCGCGACCGTCCACCTGAGGTGAACAAGATAGTGATCAAGACGTCCGCCCGGCGCGCCCGCCGGTGGCGATCTTCGTCAGCAGATCCCGCAGACGCGGCGACGGCCAGCACTGCGACGAGACTTGATGGTGCGTAGTGTTGCCAGATTTGGCAACACTAGGTAACCTCTCTCTATGACGTCGACGGACAGCGCAGCGAACTTGCTGAGGTCACTCCGCCGCGATCAGGGTCGGTCGCTGCGAACGGCGGCTGCCGACATCGGTGTCGCGCCGTCACAACTGTCTCGTCTCGAACGAGGCCAACGGGCCTTGGGCGATGGAATGCCTGAACGACTGGCAACGTACTACGGCGTTCCTGCCGAGGTTATCGCGCTGGCGCAGGGCGAGGTTCCCGAGGACATCGTTCGCATCTTGCAGCAGCACCCAGACGAACTCGACGAGCTCCGCTCCAGATACGCGAGTGACGACGGTGAATTGTGACGCTCCCGCATAATGTCGCGCCTTGGGCGAACCTACTTCCGTCGCGGAACCTGGGCAATTACGTCATAGGCAACTACTTGGGGCACGGCGCATTTAGCCTTGTATTTGAGGTGACGCACCTCCAGACGGGCGGACGCTTCGCTATGAAGATCCTGCTACCCCTCAGCAGTGGCGAAGACGTAGTCGACTTCGTTTACGAGGGCCAGCTCCTCAAAAAGCTTAACAAATGTTCGGGTGTCATCAGCTTGGTCGAGACCGGAGCAGAGATTGTACCTCTTGCATTCGGTCAAGGCATGCCGTCAGTGCCGGTGAAGATCGATTTTCACGTGCTGTCCCTCGCCTCTGGCTCGCTCGAGGAACTCATCGAGGACTCCACTGTGCTTGCGCTAATCCCGTGGCACGAGCGTCTTGCGATTTGGAGGAGTGTCGTTCTAGGAGTCCATCAGATGCACGTGAAAGATGTTGCTCATAGAGACCTTAAGAGCAGCAACTGTCTTCTGATGGTCAGCGGCGCTAGGACCGAGGCCAGGATCGGTGACCTCGGCCGTGCGAAGGACCTGATCCTGCCGCCGCGCTTTGCACCTACCGACTATTTCCGAGGTCGCGGAGACCTTACATTTGCTCCGCCGGAGTATCTGCTAGCCCAGGGCGGCAACACGAAGGCAGACTGCAAAAACGCAGACCTCTACGGCCTTGGGTCATTGTTGTTCGAGCTCGGCACCGGGCATCCGATCACAGGGGCCGCCTTGGGGTCGGTTCGTGCGGTGCTCGTCCAGGGAGAGCAGGACTTGGCGACTGGCGTAATGCGTGACTTGGCGACCCTGCGGCCAAAGTACCGCGCCGCTATCGAGGAGTTCACCGATGAGTTGCCATCCACGTTGCGACATTCGGCAACAGAACTGGTTACCCAGTTGTGCGATCCCGTTCCTGAGCTGAGGCAGCCCCGTTCGGCTCCAGGCCGAAGGAAGGCATCACCGAGCGAGTTGAACTGGCTGCTCAGACGTGCGGACATCCTTACCCGAATGCTGAAATGCGACGGCCCCCGTCGTCGATATTCTTCCCCGAAGCAAGTAACCAGGAGTGCATGATGGTCGCCATTGGTCTACTGGACGCCGAGTTGCGCCCGGCAGACCGCTTCACCAGCGAGGGCGCACATCCTGTCCGTCCAGGCAGTAAGGCGCCGACTATGGCCACCTCGTCGCGCAAGATGTCTCCGCGGCTAGACGAGACCACCATCGGAGACCGCGTCACGGCCGAGGCCGAGTACATGCGGGATCGAGCTCTGCACCGAGTCGAGTTGAGCCCGACGGCCAACACCTGGGCGCGACTTGCCCAGGCGTACGCCGCGTTGTGTGACGACGCGAACGCAGTTTCCGCTGCTCGTGCAAGCATCGCACTTGCCAGTGCTGCGGACACTACCTCGGTGCGGATTGCGGCCGAGATCCTTACTCAGCACGGCGATGCGCTGTCCGCGTACGACGCATTGCTCCCGATGGAGAAGTCCACAGCACTCGCCATCACTTTCGCAACTGTCGCCCACGAGCTCGGCCGTACGGAAGAAGCTCTCGATTCCTTGAGTGGTCGAGAAGGACCGCTGGTCGAGTCATTCATTGGCTTCCTACTCGTGAGCCGAGAGGAGTACCAGAAGGCGGTGGGGCACCTTCGTTCCGCACTCTTCGGGTATCCCGAGGATGCCGACGCTGCGATGAACCTGGCCGTCGCCCTGTTCGCAATGGGGGCGAAGAAGAAGGCAATCGCTTCTGCGCTTCGCGCTTCACGGACAGCGCCTGGGAGAAAGGACCTCTCTCTTGGCTACCTGGAGATGTTGCTCGAAGTCGGGGATGTTGCGCGAGCGGCATCCGAGATTCGACGGCTCGACCACTCAGGCGTCATTGCAGACGCACACTCCCTAGTGATCCAGGCGCGCGTACGGCTGATGTCGGGGGAGCCGGCCAGGGCGCTTGCTCTACTCGGCGATGCACTGGCCGAGGCCAAGTCTGAGAATAACCCGACGCTTGAGGCTGAGATTGCTGCCAACCGCGAAACGTTGCGGTACGACCTCGGAAAGATTGACCGTGACAGTGCGCGCCGGGAACTCGCTAGCCTCATGAAGCGCTTTCCCGACAACGACGCGGTGCTTCTCAACTTTTGCCACGTCGTCCATCGTCGTTCGGAGGCGCCGGAACTGCGACGCGCCTTCGAACACCTCGATGCCGCGCTGTCACCAGAGCGCCGGGCATACGTTCGTCATCAACTTGCCGTTCTCGAAGGTGACTCGGAGGGTGCTGCCAGTTCGGCGCTTGATTGGTTTGAGTTGGAGAAGGACAACCCGGCAGCGGCCTCCGCCGCGGTGCTGGCTCTTGGAATCGGTCTGCAGCGCTGGAAGGAGGCCGAGAAGGTCGCTCGATTCGCGCTGGAGACAATCGAGCCGTCTGCGTCGTTGGCCAACAACGCTGCATACGCGATCGCTATGGCTGGGTACCCGCTAGAGGCGAAGAAGATCCTTGAGCCCTGGATGAATAGTGGCTTTGTCGTGAAGGCCACGATGGGGCTGGCGTGCCTGGCCCATGACGAACTCCAGAAGGGCATGCGGCTATACCGTGAAGCAGCGGCAGAGGCTGAGCGAGTCGACTTCGACTCACGCAGTCTTATGGCTATCTACCAAGCGTTGATCGTTCGCCAGCTGGGGTTGTACGACGGGGACCGTCGCGCGGTCCTGGAGGCCACTGCGCTCGTGCCAGTCGAGTTGCCTGACGACTGGAAGGACCGGCCTGACTTCCTGCGCCTGCGTAATGCGTGTCTGCACAACGGCTACTCGTGGCCATTGTCGCTCTGACGTCTGGGATCGAATGGCGAAGAAGAGTTGGTTGTTGCTGGTGGTGATCTTGCCCGCAACTGAGCCAGTACGAGCCGCCGACCAATCAGCTTTCCGAGTTTCGCCTTTCGCAGTGAGCCAGTTCTGCACCTGACTGATCACGTTGAGCAGTTCAACGAGGAATACGCAGGCCGCGCGTTTCAGACTGATCGAAGACCGCGAAGGACCCAGCACTTAATTACGAGGATTCCTGCTAGCGGGACTGTGCAATCTAGGGGCAGCTAGGCAGATCGGAGAGAACCCACTGCGTCATTCTGGCGCAACGGGCGTGGTCCGCGCCCGTTCTGCATCCTGATGAGGCACGCGAAAGCTGTTGCCGATCGGGTGGGGCGGGGGCGGGGCGGGGCGTTGAGCGTCGAGTGGACGGACCAGCAAGACCGGAAGGTAGTTGGCAATCGAGTTCGTGAGCGCTACTGTGAGCGAAACCGCTCACAAAGGAGCTTCCGATGGCAGCCAAGAACATCACGGTGGAAGAGGCGGCCCTACGCCTGGGGCTGTCGGTCGCCACCGTCAAACGACACCTGAGCCAAGGACGTATCGCCGGACAGAAGATTGGCGGGCGTTGGCTCGTCCACGCTGACAAGCTGCCGACCGTTACCGGCGTTCCGACAGCAGCGTCTCCCGCACACAGCGTGGACGTCACAAAAGCGCTGGCACAGGTTATGAGGACGGATCGACGCGAGTTGTGGATCCCTGACATCCTCCACTGGGAGGACTTCCGGGCCCACCCCGACGAAGTCCTGCGCGCCGCTCAGCAAACGTGTGTAGACGGCAGCGTTGATCCTGTCGAAGTCGTCGAAGTGCCCAAGGGCGATCTGCTGACCCGTGCAGGGACCCTCATGTCGTTGCCGGACAGAGTGGCGTACCACGCGCTGTGTGAGAGTTTCGCGGCGGACGTCGAGGAAGCCCTTGACGACTGCGTCTTCAGCTCGCGCCTCGATCCCAGAAAGGGCGCGGACTTCTTCAAGCCAGGTATTCAACAATGGAATGCGTTCCAAGGCGCCGTCGCCGGCGCAAGCTTGTTCAGCACGTGGATTGTCGAGACTGACCTTGTAAGCTACTTTGAGACCATCAGCCATGAGGTGCTGTTTCGTGACCTCGATGCGATCGGCGTCGACCGCAAGACGACTGCGACAATCAGGCGAATGCTTCGCGAGTGGCGCCGCAGCAGCGGACACGGTCTTCCCATCGGATGCGATGCCTCACGGCTTCTCGGTAACTTCTACCTCACAAGGGTGGACGAAACCATGAAACGCGAGGGTTACAGCTACTTCCGCTACATGGACGACATTCGGATCGTTGCGGATTCCGAGATCGAGGCGCTCGGAGCGCTACGGCGATTTGAGGTGCTATGCCGTGAGAGGGCGTTGATCGTCAGTGGCGCGAAGACCAAGGTGGAGCAGATCTCGACGCGTGGGGCCGGAACACCCGACCCGATCGCCATGGCGGACTACTTTTTCCGTGAGGGTCTCTCTCAAACTAGGGTCGTCTTGCGGAAGCTGTTCCGGGATGCGTTGGTAGAAAAACAGATCAAGGTCAAGCACGCCAAGTTTGCTCTATTGCGGCTTGGCACTCTCGTCGATCGCGGGGTCCTCCGCCGGCTCATCGACCGCTTGGACAGGTTGAGCGTGGCCTCTCCGGAATCAGCGTTCTACCTGCGGTCGTTCATTTCCGAGAAGAAGGTCCAGGTTGCACTTTCGAAGTTCCTCGCGGGTCCTAGCGAACCCGGGATGGAAAACTACCAGCGGGCCTGGCTCTTAGCCGCAATGCTTGAGGTGTTGAGCACCCCTCCTGCCGAGTGGATCGACTATGCGCGTGGCGTCGCCTGGGATGCGAACAACCCCGCTTATCTGCGGGGTCTTGCCATGAATCTGCTCGCGCTAGGCCAGGAGGCCAGTGACCTCGACAAACTGGTCGATCTAGTGAGCAACAACTGGGACCCGGCTCTCGTGCGACAAGGTGCGGCGGCCCTGCGTAGAGTCAACCGGCTGGAGAAGAGAGAGAAGGACGCGATTCTCCGCCGTCACCCGACTCTCAGATCAACAGTTGAGTACCTCGGGCCACGGGGCTCACTACCTTCGCTGGTGCAAGAAGGTCTGTGGGGGGCAGTTCGCGGCGTCCCGAACAGTTGATCGGACGAACGGGAGTGTGGCCTCTCAGGACGTGTCCTGAGAGTGCGACGCCGACCGTCGTGAAACCAACCAACGAGCAGCAATGAGCGAACGATGGTCGTCACCGCATTCGGTCTGCTCCTGAGCGGGGACGGGTTTCGCCTCCTCATGCGTCGGAGCGACTGCCTCGCTCTGGGTCTGATGGAGACTCCAGTCAACCCTGGGCGAGTCTGCGTGCCGACAACTGCGTCGTAGTGGGCGGTTTGACCTGCCGGCGTACGCCGACGTCCAACGGTGCCGGAGGCTCCGTCAGTTGCGCGTAGCGACGTGTGCAGCCGAGGCCCACAGGGCGACGGCGCTCGCGTACCCGACAGCGGCCTGGACAACGACGTTTTCGGCGCCGGCCAGCACGAGCCCTGCGCCGGCCAGGCCGACGAGGACGAGCAGGAGTGCCGTGGTGCGGTACTGGGGCTGGTCGAAGGCGGTGGCCAGGGGGAGGAAGTGCAGGCCGACGACGACGGCGACGGCGGCTGGGATGTAGGCGGTCTGGTCGGCGCGCGACAGGCCGATCACCGCGGCGAGGATGACGACGACCTGGCCGATGTTGACGGCGCCGACGCCGCGGGACCACCAGGTGGGGAGGTGGCGGACGCGGGCGATGACGGGGTCGTGGGCCTTGCGGCGGGCGGTCACGATCAGCGCGAGCGCCACCAGTACGCCGACGACGACGGTGGGGATGGCTCCTGCTGAGGCGTCGGTCTCGGAGAGCCCCGAGGCAGCGACCACGGTCCAGACGACGGCGAAGATCGACAGGATCATCACCCCGCGGACCCGCAGGCCCTCGTCGAGGGTGGTGCAGGTCGGGTCGGCTGCGTCGACGCGGGTGACGGGGTGGGCGAGGGTCATGCCGTTCACGCTAGGCGTGCTGGGGCTCGGTGCAACCCCGGTGGTGGGGGGAGTTGGTGCCTGGCCGGGAGTGGCCAGGGTGGGTCGGCCGTGTCGGCCCGGTGGTCTCGAGACGGCCGCGGGCGGCCTCCTCGACCGGCGTTCGATGGGGTTGGGGCTGCCGGTTGCGGGGGCTTCGAGGCTCGGGCCTGGGGGCCCTCGCACCTCAGCCGGCGTTGGGGTGGGTTGGGCTCTGCGGCTGCGGTGGCGTCGAGCGTGGGGATGTCACCGGGCGGGTGACAGCTGTCATGGTCCGCCGGTCGTCGGGTCGGGAGGGTGGCGTCGAGCGGTGAGGGTCGGGATCGGAGCGTGGTGGCCGGGACCGGTCGCCGCGGAGCGGGAGGACGACAGTGACCAGTCTCGACACCGGCCCCGGAGGGGTGCGGATCTACAGCCGGGCCCCGATCACGCAGGCGTGGTTGGCGCAGTACGCCGTACCGGCCTGGGAGCAGGCACGCGACGGGGGACGCCGGTTGGCGCACCTGCGGCGCGGCTGGCTCCACGGCCCGCACGTCGACCTGGTCGTCGACGGCGCGACGCCTGAGCGGCTCCAGCAGCTGGCGCAGAGCGTGGATCCCGGCCCGGCGCCGGCTCCCGAGGACGCCGTCACCGAGGCCGACTACCTGCCCATGGCGCGGGAGCTCGGCCGGCTCGAGTCGGTGCCGCCGCCGTACCTGCCGATGCGCCGCCACGGCGAGGTCCAGGTGCTGACCGCGGCCGAGGTCGGCACCGGCGAGCCTGCGCTCGACGAGCTGCGGCTGGTCTGCGGCAGCACCCTCGGCGTGCCCCTCGCCGCCACCCTGAACTGCATCGCGGTCAACCCCGGCAACGCCGTACGCCGCGTCGCGGAGATCCTGACCGCGATGGTCGACGTGCACACGCTCGGCATCGGGTACGGCGTCTTCTCGCTGCACTCCCACGCCGAGGGCTTCTTCGCCTGGACCGCGCCGACCGCCGACGTGCGTCCGGCGTTCGAGCGCCGCTACGCGGGCGAGGCCGAGGTCTTCCGCGACGTCGTCCGCGCCCGGATCTCCGGGAGCACCGACAGCGTCGCCGCCTCGTGGCGCAACGCCCTGGGCTACTGCTCCGGCGTCGTCGACGGCGCCGTGTCGCGCGGCACCGTCACCGGCGCGATGCTCGACGCCGTCAGCGGCTCCGACGACGTCAGCCACCTCGGACCGCCCGGCGCCGCCGCCCAGGGACCGACCGGCTCGCAGCCCGACACCGACTTCCACCGCACCGTCCACGCCGCCGGCGTCGAGGCGAGCCACGGCGGCTGGTTCACCGGCTACCGGCTCCTGGTCAACCTGGTCTACGAGCAGCTGCCGGTGCTCGACGTGCCGCCCATGCAGCGCTACTACACCTGCTACGCCGTCGCCCGCGCCGTCGACGAGGAGCTCTGCAGCACCTGGCGCGACCGGCTCGGCGCCGCCGACCAGCCGGCCGATGAGGGGATGGTGGCCGTCCGTGGCTAGCACGATGATCGGCCCCGACCTCGTCGAGCTCCGCACGACCCCGGACGCCACGATGACCACCACCGCGGTCGACCCGGCCGACCGCCGCGCCGTCACCGACGGGCTCTGGTTCCTGCGCACCAACCCGCTCGTCCGGGTCCGCCTCGCCGACCCCGAGCTGCGCGCGCTCCTCGCCTCGCTCGTCGTCGCCGAGCAGGCCCACTCCGCCACCACCGCGACCACCAGCGACGCCCTCCACGCCCTCGTCGGCGAGACCACCGACCCCGACGCCCGCCGTGAGCTGGTCGCGCTGCGTCGTGCCGTCCACCGCGACCGCAACCCCTCGGCCGACTCGACGGGCACGACCGCCGACCTGATCGCCGACTGGACCGCCGCCCGGGCACGCCGCGACGAGCTCGTCGCCGCGGTCGCCACGACCCTCGACGCCGCCGCGCAGCGCGAGCGCGTCGTGCTCGCCGACCAGGTCGGCCACCCCGACCTGCGCCGCTCGCTCGACCTCGTCGCCCCGCAGGTCGCCACCCAGGCCGAGCGCTACCGCGAGGTGCTCGACCGCGGCGACGAGCCGACGTCGCGGCACCGCAAGTCCGAGCGCGGCCTGCTGCAGTACCTCACCCGCGCCGCCGTCCGCACCAGTCCGCTGTCGCGCTTCACCGCCGTCTCGCTCGCCGTGCCCGGTCGGGCCGGCGACGGCGCGCTCGACCCGAGTACGGTCACCCCGGCCGGCGCCTCGGCGTACCCCTCGCTCGACCGCGTGATGCTCGCCTACCTCGTCGGCGGGCTCGACCCGCAGGCCGCCTGGTGCGGCCTGCCGCCCACCGCCGTCGTCGAGGGCGACCGGCTGTTCTTCCTCGGCCAGGGTGCCGACGGCATCACCCGGATGGCGGTCGGCGTCGCCGGCCTGCTCGGCGTCCTCGTCGACGCCGTCCGCCTCGGTCCGCGGCGTACCGACGACCTGCTCGCCGTGCTCGCCGCCGCCACCGACGACCCCGAGCTGGCCCGGACCTTCCTCGACGAGGCCGCCCGCCGCGGCATCGTCTGCCGGTACGCCGACCCCGAGGACCGCTGGGACGACATCGACCGGCTCCTCGCCGGCGCCGTCGCCGCCGACCCGGGGGCCGGCGGGATCGTGGCCGAGGTGCGCGCCGCGCTCGCCGCCTTCGCCGACCGCGAGCCGGGGGAGCGCGACGTGCTGGCCCGCCTCGAGCAGGGCCTCGCCGCGCTCAGCGCCCGCAGCGGGCGCCCGGCCCGGGTGCCCGTGCACGAGGACCTCGTCGTCCCGCCCGTCCGCGTCGACCCCGACACCTGGGCCACCGCCCTCGGCGACCTCGGCCCCGCCGTCGGGCTGCTGTCGGTGTTCGACTGGCTCCACGACGTCCGCTCGGTCATGCCCGGGCTCGTCGTGCGCCGCTTCGGCCCCGACGCCGAGATCGGGCTCGTCGAGCACGCCGGCGCGATCGTCGGCGACGTCACCGCGACGGCCGAGGCCCTGGCCGCCGCCGGCTCCGACCCGGACGCCGTCGACCGCGCCCTCACAGACCTGGGCGACGTCGACGACGCCACCCGTGCTGTGGTCGTCGCGCTCACCACGCTGCGCCGCGACGTCACCGCCGCGGTCCACGCCGGCCTCGACGAGGTCGTGGCCGCCGGCGACGACGAGCTGCGGCTCGAGCCCGACGCCGTACGCGCCCTGCTCGCCGGCCTGCCGGTCGTCCTCCGCCAGACCCCGCTGTCGTACGGCGTCCTGGTGCAGCGCACGGGAGACCGGCTCGTGCTCAACGACGGCCTGCCCGGGCACGGGATGCTGCTGTCCCGCTTCCTCGGCGCCGACGCCGCCGTCGGCGGCCGGGCGACCGCGCTGCTCCGCGCCCGCCTGCACCACGTCTACGACGAGCCCGGTGACCAGCGCACCCGCGTCGTCGAGGACCGCGCCCTGCACGGCCTCAACGTCAACGCCCACCCGCGCGTGCTCGAGGACGGACTCGACCCCGAGGACTGGCACCGGCTCCGGCTCCGCGTCGAGGACGGCCGCCTCGCGGTCGTCGATCCCGCCGTCGGCGCCCGCCTGCGGGTGCTGCCCCTCGGCGGCGGCCACCCGGGGCTCTACCCGCCGGCGCTGTCGGTCGCCTCCGGGCTCACCATGACCGGCCGGCTCTACAACAGCCTTCCCGACCAGTGGCACGCCGCGCACCCCGAGCTGCACGACCGCACCCTGGGTCTCCCGCGGATCACCGTCGGCGACGTCGTGGTCGCCCGGCGCCGCTGGTACCCCGGCCCCGACCTCGACGAGGCCCTGCGTCGGGGCGACGACGACGCGGGCCGGCTCGTCGAGCTGACCCGGTGGCGCGCGGCTCACGACGTCCCGGCCGAGGTCGTGCTCAAGACCGTCCCGCGCGACACCGGTCCCGACTCGGCCGTGACCGCCGAGTCGCAGGACTTCCGGCTGCGCAACAAGCCGCAGTACCTCGACCTGGCGAGCGCCGTCGCCGTCCACGCCCTGCCCCGGATGCTCGACCGCCGCGCGCAGGACACCGTGAGCTTCCTCGAGGAGGCCGCACCCGGCGTCGAGGAGTCGCCGCACGCCACCGAGTGGGTCGTCGAGGTCGTGCAGCGTCCCGGCGACGAGTTCCGCTACGGCACCGCCACCGCCACCGCCACCACCGAGGAGCGCTGAGATGCCCGTCAGAGCCAGGCCCGGCCTGCACCACGCCCCCGTCCCCGGCGGTGTCCACGTCAGCGGCGCCGCGGGCGAGCTCTCGCTGCGCGGCTCCGACGTCCTCGCCCTCGCGCTCGACGCCCTCGTGCCGACGCTGCTCGCGGGCGCCGACGAGGACGCGCTGGTCGGCGAGCTCGGTGGCGAGCCCGCCCGGCCGCTGGTGCGGGCCCTCGTGAGCCAGCTGCTCGACCACGACCTGCTGCTCGACCTCGACGCGCTCACCGTGGCCGCGCCGTCCGCCGCCGTCCGCGCCGAGCACGCCGAGGCGATCGCGCACCTCGAGGCCGTCGACGCCGACCCCTACGCCACCTTCGCCCGGCTGCAGGCCACCACCGTGCGGGTGCGCGGCGACGGTGCCGCCGCCGACGCCGTACGCCGGGGGCTGCTCCGCGCCGGGGTCGGCCGCGTGGTTGCGTCGCCCGGCTCCGGCGTGGATGCCGACCTGGTGCTCGTCCTCGACGACGCGCGCCAGGTGCTCGTCCGCCTGACCGACGACGTCGCCCTGGTCGAGGTGCGGCCGGTCGACGCCGCGACCTCCGACCTGTGGCGCCGGGTGCAGGCCTGGGCCCCCCGACTCGACCGCGGCCCGCTCCCGCGACCGGGCGCCGACCTCGTCGCTGCCGGGTACGCCGTGGTGCTGGCCGTCGACGCGCTCCGCGCTGCCGACCCGGAGGCCGACACGAGAGCCGTCGTCGTGAGCGGCCGCGAGGCCCGCGCGGAGACGGTCGTCCCCCCGCCCGCCCGCCCCGCCGGTGACCTGCACCGGCTCGAGCGGGACGCCGTCCCCGAGACCGCACCCGACCCCGCGACGCTTCGCGCCCTCGTCGAGAGCACCGCCGCCCCCTGGACCGGCGGCCACGACGCCCGCGGCGGCCTCGACCTGCCGCAGCTGCCGACCGCCCTGCGCCACGGCGTCGCCGTCGCCCACGAGGGCCCGGCCCGGGTGGTCGCCGGCGCCGACCAGGAGCAGGTCGCCCTCGCTCTCGCGCTGCAGATGCGCCGGGACGCCGGTGGCGAGGCCGGCGCCGCCGGGACCACCCGGCTCCGCTGGCTCCTCGACGGCGCCCTCCGGGCCCTGGGCGAGCGGGCCGCCCCCGGCACGGGCTGGACGCTGGCGACCCGGGACGACCACGCCGCCTGGGCGCCCAGCGCGGACGAGGCCGCGGACGACGTCGGCGCCCTCGTCCAGGCCGCCACCGAGGCCACCGAGGCCGCCGCGGCAGCCGGGGCTGCCCGGGCGAGCGAGCCGTCGTACGTCGCCCCGCTCGGCACCGACGCCCTGTCCCGCGCCACCGACGACCAGGTCGTCGCGCTGGCCGACGAGGTGCTCGCGCTCTGCGACGCCGAGGGCCTGTCGGTGCTCGGCGTGCGCGCGGTGGACGATCCCGTGCTTCCCGGCCCCGACGACGTCGCGCTCTGGTCCGGGCCTGTCCGCCTCGACGCAGGTGCGCGATGACCACCCTGGCCGTGCGTGCCGATGCGCGCACCGATGGGCGCACCGACGCGCTGGCCGAGGCGCTGGCGGACCTGACCGCCGCCGTCGCGACCCACGGCGACGCCGACGTCACGGTCCACCACGGGTTCGACCTCGCCGCCGAGCGCGCCGCCCACGACGTCTCGCGCCGGACCGGCCGTCCTCACGTCTCCGTGCGCGTCGCCGCCGACGAGGTCCTGGTCGGCCCGCACCACGAGCCCGACACGGACGCCGGGTGCACCGCCTGCGCCGGGTGCGCCGAGGCCCGGCTGCGCCAGGTCCTCGACCACCCGCTCGAGGCCCACGCCGGCGTCTCGAGGACCGCCGCGGACGCACCGACCCACCCGGCCCTGCCCGACCTGCTCGCCGGCGCCGCCCTGCTGCTCGCGACCGACCCGCTGCGCCCGGGCGAGCTGCTCGCCGTCGGCCTCGACGGGCTGCGCCGCCACCGGATCGCCCGCAGCGTCGCCTGCGCGATCTGCCACGCCCCGCCCGCGGAGTCGCCCGACGTCGTCGTACCGTCCCCGCTCGAGCTGGCCGCGGTCCCCGCCGACCCTGCCGACGCCTCACGGGGCGCGCACCCCAGCCACCTGCTCGACGAGACGACGCTCGAGGCCCGCGTGGTCGACGACCGCTTCGGCCCGGTGCGCCGGGTGCTGCGCGAGTCCCACGCCCCCTTCGCGATGAGCATGGCCGTCGTCGCGGGGTCCCCGGTGATGGGCCACGGCCGGTCCCTGCGCTTCGCCGGCACCCGCTCGGTGGCGGTGCTGGAGGCCTACGAGCGGCTCGCCGGCTTCCCGTACGACGTCGCCACCGTCACCGACCGCAGCCTCACCGAGGTCGAGGCGCACGCCGTCGACCCGCGTCGTCTCGGGCGCTACTCCGCCGCCCAGCTGGCCCACCCGACCAGCCGGGTCGAGCCGTTCGACCCCGACCTGCCGATCGACTGGGTCTGGGGCCACGACCTCGCCACCGGTCGCCCGCGCCTCGTGCCGGCCGACCTGGCGTTCTACCAGTACGACTACCGCCACCGTCACGACGTCCGCGCCTCGCGGGCCGACGACCGGCGCCCGCGGCGCTGCTTCCTGGAGTCGTCCAGCGGCTGCGCCGTGGGCTCGTCGGTGGAGGAGGCCGCGGTGCACGCCCTGTTCGAGGTGGCCGAGCGCGACGCCTTCCAGCTCGCCTGGCACCGGCGCCGCCCGTTGCCGAGCGTCCCGGTCGCGAGCATCGACGACGACGCCGTGCGCGCGATGACCCGGCTGGTCAACGGCCGCGGCTACGACGTGCACGTGCTCGTCGCCACCCAGGACGTCGCCGTCCCCGTCGTCTGGGTGCTCGCGCTGCGACCCGACGGCACCTTCCCGGCGTCGTACTCCTCGGCCGGGTCGGGCATCGACCCCGTCGCCGCGGTGCGCAGCGCGCTGCGCGAGGTCGCCCAGCTGGTGACCAACCCGGTCGACTGGACGCCCGACACCGTGGCCCCGATGCTGGCCGACCCGTGGCAGGTCCTCGAGCTCGAGGACCACGTCCGCTACTACTCCGTGCCCGAGACCGCGCCCCGGGCCGCGGCCTGCCTCGGCGGTCCCACGACCACCCTGGCCGAGGCCTTCCCCGGCTGGCCCGACGCCGTCGCCCGCGAGGCCGGCGGCGACGTCCGCGGGCTGCTCCACCTCGTCGGCGACCGCTTCGCCGCGGCCGGCTGCCCCGAGGTCGTGCTGGTCGACCAGTCCTCCCGCGAGCACCGCGACCAGGGCATCGCCGCCGTCCGTGCCGTCGTACCGGGCACCGTGCCGATGTGCTTCGGCCAGGCCCACCAGCGACTCGAGGGCATCGCGCGCCTCGACGCCGTCCTGGCCGACGCGCCGCCGTCCGACCTCGGCTCCGGGCTCCTCGACCCCCACCCGTTCCCGTGAGCACCGCTCTCGAGAGCACTGCTCTTGTCACTGGTCGAGCCGACGCCGGACCGATCCTCCAGGACCGCTGGTGGTGGCGTACGGCGCTCGGTGACGTCGCCCCGGACACCCCGGCCTGGGCGGTGCCGCAGGACGGAGCGCCGGTCGAGGACGACCTCGGGCGCGACCTCGCCGGGGGTACGCCGGCCGGGCCCGGCCGGCCCTGGCCGACGGGCGCCACGGCGCGGCTCGCGGAGCGCCCCTACGCAGGCGGGGTCGGAGGTGGAGGCGACGCCGGTCCTCTCGATGCGTGGGGACACGTCGTCGTCACCACCTTCGGCCCCGTCCGGCGCGACCCCGACAACCCCTACAACGACCACCGCGCCTACCCCAGTGCGCGGTGCCTGTTCCCCGTCCGCGCCGTCGAGCGGGCCGGGGGCCGGCTCGGGCTCCTGCACCCGGAGAGCCGGACGACCCTCGACCTGGGGCCGGTCGCCAGAGGTCCGGTCGACGCGCCGAGCCTGACACTGAGCGGTCGCTACACCGCGATCCCCGAGTCCTACGGCTGGATGCGCGGCAGCCTCGTCGGCCTCGAGCTCGGCATCGTGCTGCGCCAGCTCGCCGTCGCCGCGACCCTGCACGGCGTACCGCTGCGGGTGACGCCGCCGGGCGACGCCGACCCGCTCGCCGACGTCGATCTCGACGACCCGGGCTCGTGGAGCCCGGCGTGGACGGTGACCGCGGGTGCCGTGCCGGCCCCCGCGCCCCTCGCCCCCGCCGTACGACGACCGCCGCCGCGCACGGACGACCCGTGCCTGCGCGACCTCGCGGCCGCCCTCGCCGAGCACCCGGTGACCGGACCGACCGTGCCGTTGCCCGCCGGCGTGCCCGACGACCTGGTGCCGCCGGCTTCCGCGACCACCTGGGCCGAGACGATGTGGCGGCGCGGGTCCGGACGGATGCCGCGGGGGCTGCACGGGTTCAGCCTCCTGCCCCGACGGGTGCCGGCCGCCGCCGTCCGGGACGCGGTGGCCTGGCTGCGGCACCCGCCGCCGGCCGGCCTTCTCGCCGACGTGCACGCGGCGACCACCGCCCGGGTCGTCCTGCAGGACGTCGACGGTCTCGCCGATGGCCTGCACCGCCTCACCGCAGGTGGCGACCTCGAGCGCTCCGGTGGACACCAGGACGGGGCCCACCTCGCTGCGGCCGTCGAGGCGGTCTACGGCTATCCGCGCAGCCCCGGCGTCGGGTGCGGCATCGGCTCGGCGACGGCCCTGTGGTTCCTCACGGTGCGCCCGCGGGACCTGGTCCGGCGGCACGGTCCGGCGGCCTGGACCGCCGCCCAGGTCTCCGCCGGCTGGATCACCCAGGGGCTCTGCCTCGCCGCCGCCGCGCACGGCCTCGTGGCGCGTCCGATGCGTGCCTTCCCCGAGGCCGGCGTCGCCGACGTCCTCGGCCTCGACCCCGACGAGATGGTCTCGATCGCCGTCTGCGTCGGCACCGATCCGCCGACCGGCGGCCTCCAGCTCGACCTGCGCCACTAGGGAGACGACATGACGACCACCCACCACAGCGACCCGAGCCCCGCGCCGTACGTCGGCGCCTGGGCCGCCTGGCACCTCCACCTCGGCACGGCCGCGACCAGCGCCGGCGACCGGGTGCTGCGCGAGACGATCGAGCCCGCGGTCGTCGCGCTCGGCCGCCCGTGGTTCTTCATCCGCTACTGGCAGGGCGGGCCGCACCTGCGCCTGCGGGTCGCGGGTCTCACGGCCCCGGAGGTGGCGACGACGACGGCACGGCTCGAGGAGTCGTTGCGGTCCTCGGGGACGCTGCGCGACGGCGAGGCCCCGCTCGACGCCGCGGCCTTCAGCGCCGAGGCCGCCCGCCACGCCGCCGCCGAGACCGGGTCGGACCGGGTCGCCGGCGACGTACTGGCCCCCGGCGTGCACCCCAGCACCTACGAGCCCGAGCTCCAGCGCTACGGCGGCCCCGCCCTGATGGTGGCCAACGAGGAGCTCTTCGAGCTGTCCAGCCAGATGGTCGCCGCGGTCCTGCGCTCCTCGCCGAGCCGGGGACAGCGGGCCGCGGCCGCGCTCCGGGCCACCGTGGCCGCCGCGACCACGCTCGGCGACGCCGCCGACCACGCCGTGTTCTACGGCATCGGCCAGGGCGCCTGGCGCCGGTGGGCCGAGCAGTTCGGCTACCCCGCCGAGGTCGTGGGCGCGGCGTCGTCCGTCACGCCCGAGGCCCTCGGCGGCGTACCCGTCCACCCGCGCGACCACGGCCCGTTCGCCCCCTGGCACGAGGCGGTCGCCGGCCTGGTCGACGACGTGCTGACCACCGCTCCCGAGCGGCACCCCGGTGAGATCGTGTCGTCGCAGGTCCACATGACCCACAACCGGCTGGGCCTCGGCATCCTCGACGAGCTGCGGACCTACGCGCTGCTCGCCCGGGCGTTCCCGAGCAGCGTGGCCACCGGGTAGCCGTAGAGCCCGTCGCGGTGGGCCAGGCCGGTCTCGTCGGCCCAGGCCCGGTCGCGCTCGTCGCGCGCCGGCCCGTCGGACAGGTGCAGCAGGTCGACGGCCTCCCGCGACCCGCGCTGCATGCCCCCGGCGCGGACGGCACGTCGTCGTCCGTACGCCGCCAGCCCGGCCGCCCGGTCCTCCGCGCGCAGCGCGGCGGCGAGCTCGACCGCGCCCTCGACGGCCTGGTTGGCCCCCTGCGCCAGGAACGGCGCCATCGGGTGCGCGGCGTCGCCGACGAGCGCGAGCCGGCCACGGGCCAGGCGCGCGAGCGGCGGACGGTCGTGCACGGCGTGACCGCGCAGCACCCCGACGGCGTCCAGGACGGCACGCACGTCGGGCGCCCAGCCGGCGAGCCGGTGACGCAGGGCGTCGGGGTCGGTTTTCGCCGTCCAGGCCGGCGCGTCCGCGGCGTCGTCGTCGCCACCCGTGACCACCACCAGGTTGAGCTCGCGGCCACCGGCGACGGGATAGGTCACCACGTGCGCCCCGGGCCCCACCCACAACCGGACGACCGGTTCGCGCAGGTGCTCGCGCACGGCGACGGGCAGGTCGGCGACCGGGACCAGGGCACGGTGCGCCCACAGCCCGGAGTAGACCGGTGCGTCACGGGCCAGCGCGGCCCGGGCGACCGAGCGGATGCCGTCGGCCCCGACCACCACCGGTGCCACGAGCCGCCGTCCGTCGGCCAGGGTGACGACCGGGTCGTCCGGGTCGTCGACCGCCGTGACCGCGGTCCCGGGACGTACGTCGGTCAGGTCGCCGACGCGCTCGAGCAGGGCCGCGTGCAGGTCTGCGCGACGCACCGTGAGGTACGGCGCGGCGTACCGTCCGGCGCACCCGTGCAGCGGGGTGCTCCCGAGGAGCCGACCGTCGCGGTCGCGGGTCTGCTGGGTGTGGATCGTGACCGCGCCGGCCAGGTCGACGCCCAGGCCACGCAGGACCGCGACGCTCGGCGGGGCGAGCTGGAGTCCGCCACCCGCTGCCGGGGCCGAGGCCGCGGCGTCGAGCACGGTGGCCCGGCCACCCCGCAGCGCCCAGGCCCCGGCGAGCACGAGTCCGGCGATGCCCGCACCGAGGACCAGGACGTCGTCGAGAGCCTCGGTCGTGGGCCCGGTCCCAGCGCCGCTCGCCGTCACCGCCTAGAGCCAGCCGTGGCTGCTCGCGACTCGCGCGGCCTCGAAGCGGTTGCGGGCCGAGGCCTTGCGGATGGCCGAGGAGCTGACGTTGCGCACGGTCCCGGGGGTCAGGAACAGCTTGGCCGCGATCTCCTTGATGGGGCAGCCGGTGGAGGTCAGGATCATCACGTCGCGCTCGCGCCGGCTGAGCGGCGAGGCCTCCGCCGCGGCGCGCGGCCGGACGACGGCGACGTCGATCGTCGGGCACCCGGCCGCCGCACCGCGCACCGCGTGGACGAGGTGGGCCATGCCGGCGTTGTGGCTGACGATGCTGATCGAGCCGCCGCGGGTGGCCTGGTCGATGAGGGCCGGGGTCGGCTGCGTGGCGACGAGGACGACGTTGCAGCCCGGCGCCTCGCTCGACAGGTTCTCGGCGACGTCGAGGACGGCGGCCCCGATGTCGCCGGCCACCACGGCCACGCACCGGCCCAGCCGGGCCGCCTCGCGGCCCAGGTCGTGCAGGTCGCTCAGGACCAGGATCGACGTCGCCGCGGTGGCCGCCCGCAACGACTCCGCGATCACCTCCGCCGTGAGTCGACACTCGTGCCAGACGAGGAGCCGCAGCGTGCTCATCGGCCCGCCCCGTGCGCGCCGACGTCCGTGGCCCTGCACCGTGCCCGCAGGTCCTGCTTGCTCCCTCGGTGTACTCCCATGCGTGCAGCCTGCGCCCGGTGTCCCGCCGTCACAACGCCTGCCCGGGGTGCACTTGTGGTGGTGGCACCTACTGACCGAGCACTGACCGAGCAGCCCGACCCAAGGCCGACCCGTCGCCCATGGGCGACGGGTCGACGTGGATTCCTCGCTGACCCGTCGACCATGGGCGACGGGTCAGCTGGAACGGCGCATGGTGCGCAGGCCGACCACCAGACCCAGGACGGCGACGGCGGCGGCCGCGAGGACGCCGTACCCGACGGTGTCGACGGGGAACGACCCGGCGAACAGGGCGCGCTCGGCCTCGATGATGTAGCCGAGCGGGTTGAGGTCGGCGAGGAAGCGGAGCCAGCCGGGCGCCCCGTCGAGCGGCAGCAGGACGCCGGCGAGCAGCAGCAGCGGGAAGATCAACGTCTGCTGCACGGTCCAGAACAGCCAGTCCTGGCCCTCCGAGACGATCGCCAGCGCGAACGACAGCGCGCCGATCCCGACGCTGAACAGTGCCAGGACCGCGAGCCCGACGAGCACGCCGCCGAGGTGCAGGTCGAAGTCGAACGGCGTCACGACGGCCACGATCAGCACGCCTTGCGCCAGCATCGGCACGACCTCCTTGAGCGCCCGGCCGACCAGCAGCGACGAGCGCCGCAGCGGCGAGACCAGCAGCCGCTCGTGCGAGCCGGTGTTGATCTCGAGCGTCAGGTTGGATCCCGTCATCGACGCGCCCATCAGCGCCGTCATCGCGATGATGCCGGGCACGAACCACTGCAGCGCCGAGCCGCCGAACGCGCTCGAGTCGGGCAGCAGCGGCGCGAACAGGGCGAGGAACACCAGCGGCTGCACCATCGCGAACAGCACCGACGCCGGCTCGCGCAGCATCGGCTTGAGCTCGCGGGTCATCACGTTCCAGGTGTCGGCCAGGAAGCCCGGCTCGACGTCGGGTCCGTCGTACGACGGCAGGGGAGTGGTCGTGGACGCGGGGGTCAGGTCGGTGGTCGTCATGCTGCGGCTCCTTCGGTCTGGGTGGGGGTGGTGGAGTCGGTCTCGCGCAGGCTGCGCCCGGTCAGGTGCAGGAACACGTCGTCGAGGGTGGCGCCGACGACCTCGAGGCGGGTCGCGGGCGTGCCCGCGGCGGCCAGGTCGGTGACCAGGCCGGGTGCCAGGTCGCGGCCGTGGGCCACGCGCACCCGCACCGCCGACCCGTCCACGCAGACGCTCGCGCCGTCGATCCGGCGGGCACGCTCCGCGGCCCGGGCGGCGTCGTCGGGCCCGGCGAACCCGAGCGAGACGAGGTCGCCGAGCCCGGACTTGAGCCGGGTCGCGCTGTCGTCGGCGATCATCCGGCCGTGGTCGATGACGACCACCCGGTCGGCGATCGCGTCGGCCTCCTCGAGGTAGTGGGTCGTCAGCACGATCGTGGTGCCGAGCTCGCGGTTGAGCCGCTGCACCTGCTCCTGCAGGTTGACGCGGTTCTGCGGGTCGAGGCCGGTCGACGGCTCGTCGAGGAACATCAGCCGTGGCTGGTGCACCAGCCCGATCGCGACGTCGAGGCGGCGGCGCTGCCCGCCCGACAGCGTCGAGACCGGCCGGCCGGCGTGCTCGGTCAGGTCGAACGCCGCGAGCAGCTCGTCGGCGCGGGTGGCGGCGGCCGAGCGGGACAGGCCGTGCGCGCGGGCCTGGCTGACGACCTCGTCGCGCCCGCGCTGCTGGTGTCCTGCGGCGTTGCCCTGGCCGACGTATCCGAGCGAGCGGCGTACGGCGCGCTGCTCGCGCACCACGTCGTGCCCGGCGACCTCGGCGGTGCCGGAGGTCGGCGCGATCAGCGTGGTGAGCATCTTGAGCGTGGTCGACTTGCCGGCGCCGTTGGGGCCGAGGAAGGCGACGAGCTCGCCGTCCTCGACGGTGAGGTCGAGGTCGCGGACGGCCGCGACGACCTGCTGGTGACGGGTGAAGGTCTTGGTCAGTCCCCGGGTGCGGATCACGGGAGTTGTTGGCTGGGTCATGCCGTCGACGCTAGGACCGGCTTAGGTCAGGTTGTGGCCTCAATCCGATCTAGTGTGGCGCCATGTCCACCAGCGCCCGGATGCTCTCGCTGCTGTCCCTGCTGCAGACCCACCGCTACTGGCCGGGCGACGAGCTGGCCACCCGTCTCGAGGTCAGCGGTCGCACGCTTCGCCGCGACATCGAGCGCCTGCGCGACCTGGGGTACGTCGTCGACGCGAGTCGCGGCGTCGCCGGCGGCTACCAGCTGCGGGCGGGCGGCCAGCTGCCGCCGCTGCTGCTCGAGGACGACGAGGCCGTCGCGATCGCGGTCGGCCTGCGCACCGCCGCGGCCGGCTCGGTCGGCGGACTCGAGGAGACCTCGGTGCAGGCGCTGACCAAGGTGGTCGCGCTGATGCCGGCGCCGCTGCGCCGCCGGATGGACGCGCTCAAGGCCGTCACCGACACCCCCGGCCCGTGGGGCGGGGGAGGGCCCACCGTCGACGCCACGATCCTCACCACGCTCGCCCAGGCGTGCCGCGACGACGAGCCGCTGACCTTCGACTACGCGGCTCGTGGCGCCGAGGTGACCCACCGCCGGGTCGAGCCGCACCGCCTCGTCTCGCTCGGGCGGCGCTGGTACCTCGTCGCCCACGACCGCGACCGCCAGGACTGGCGCTCCTTCCGGGTCGACCGCATCTCCGCGCCCGTGGCCACCGGCCAGCGGTTCCGCCCGCGCGAGCTGCCCGGCGGCGACGCGCTCGCCTTCGTCGAGGCCGGCTTCCGGCGGATCCCGCAGCGCTACGACGTCCGGGTCCGGGTCGCCGCCCCGGCGCCCCAGGTGCGCGGGGCGGTCGGTCGCTGGGGCGAGGTGACGCAGACCGGCGACGACGCCTGCGTGCTGGCGATGAAGGTCGACTCGCTGGCCTGGCCGGTGATGGTGCTCGCCCAGGTCGGCGCGCCGTTCGAGATCGACTCGCCCGACGACCTGCGCGCCGAGGTCGCCCGCGTCGCCTCCGTGATGGCCGCCTCGGCGGGATAGTCCCTGACGTAAATCAAGGATTTCTGCCACCGGACCTTGATCTACGTCAGGGACTATCCCGGCCGGGAGGTCGGCACCCGCGTCTCGGGACCCACGCCCGGCTGGCAGTGCGGGCACCACCACGTACGCCGGTGGGCCGCGTCGTTCGGCAGCTCGGCCACGACCTGCACCTCGGTGCCGCAGCGCAGGCAGGGCCGTCCGGCGCGCCCGGCGACCCAGTGGTCCTGGCCGCGCCGCGAGAGCCCCGTGGTGACCTGGTAGGCGCCGGGCACCGTCGCCGAGTGCTTCAGCGCGGTCGCGGCGCGGGTCACGAGCCGTTCGACGTCGACCTCGCCGATCGGGGTCCACGGGCTGACGCCCATGACGAACGCCAGCTCGTTGACCCAGAGGTTGCCGAGCCCGCAGACCCGCGTCTGGTCAAGCAGGACCGAGACGAACGGCGTGGAGGGCGTCGCGCGCAGGCGTCGTACGGCGTCGGCGGGGTCCCAGTCGTCGCGCAGCGGGTCGGGCCCCAGGTGGCCGACCCAGCGCGACTCGTCGCTGGTCGCCGCTAGGTCGAGGTCGTGCAGCCGCAGGCCCCAGGCGGTGGAGCCGGAGTCGAGCTCGAGCACCAGCCGGACGCCGTCCATCATCCGCCGCGGCAGCACCTTGCCCGGCCCGGTGACCGACCACTCGCCGTCCATCCGCAGGTGGCTGTGCAGGGTGACCGGGACGCCGTCGGCCGAGCCGCCCGCGCTGCCCGGGCCGGCCGGAGCCGAGAACCGCGTCAGCAGGTGCTTGCCGTACGTCGCGTGCTCGAGCACGGTCCGCCCGGCCAGGTCGCGAGTGGCCAGCCGGGGGACCCGCAGGTCCGAGCGCACCACGGCGCGGCCCGGCAGCGACCGGTCGAGCCGGCGCGCGAGCTTGTAGACGCTGTCCCCCTCCGGCATGCCTCGATCATGCCGGGCGACGCCTCAGGCGAAGACACCCTCCGGGAAAGCGCCGGCGGCGACGGCCCGCATCACCAGCGGCTTGCCGATCTCCTTCAGCCGGGCGCGGCCGTCCTCGCCGAGGGTCGCCCACGGGCCGACGGCCATCTCGTCGGTCGCAGCCTCGACGGAGGTGCGCAGCGCCGCCCCGGCCTCCGTGAGCGTGCCGTCGTCGGTCATCAGGCCGCGCGCCGCGAGGGAGGCGACCGCACCGGCCCACTGCTCCTCGGACCACCCGCGGGTGAGCTGCGCGGCCGGCTGCGTGAAGCCCGTGCCCGTCGCCGTGTGGGTGACCAGGGCCTCGAGGCCGGTGAGGCCGTGGGCGAGGAGAGCAGCGACGTGGCCGTCGCCGCGGTACTCGCGCAGCAGCGTGAGCCCGTGCCACAGCGCCAGGTGGGGCTCGGTGGGCCAGTCGAGGTCGGCATGGGCGGCGTACAGCGGGCGACCGGCGGGGTCGGCGCCGGCCACGGCCGCGCGGGTGAGCTCGGCGGCCTCGGCGACCTCGGGCGAGCCGAGCGCTTCGTCGCCCAGTAGCCGCCGGTACGCCGCGTCGACAGCGCGCCGCCGCGCGGCGACCACGGCCTCCGGCGAGGCGGCGGACCAGACCGCAGGGACGAACTTGGCCACGAGCGACGGGCTGAAGACGAAGAAGGTCGCCGCGACCGTGCCACCCCCGACGGCCCCCATCGCCGCCGAGCGGGAGGCGAAGTACGTCGCCCGGCCGGTGCGCACCCCGAGCGCGACCAGCTCGTCGTTCACCTCGGGGGCGAAGTAGCAGAGCGCGTGCAGGGTCTCGAGGGTGCGGGCCGTGCGGCCGGCGACGGTGGCGTCCACGCGCCCTGTCTACACGGTGACCAGGGCGTCGGCCTCGGCGTCGGCCAGCTCGGCCCGCCAGACCGCGGGTCGCGGCACCGAGCGCACGGTGCGGCTCAGGGTCGGGACCAGGGCGACCACGGCGACCAGGACACCGAGCGCCAGCACGGCGCCCTCCCCGCCCAGCAGCGTCAGCGCCAGCCCGGCGAGCACCGGGGCCAGCGGCATCACCGACATCGAGGCGAACTGCGAGAACGACTGGGTGCGGCCCAGCAGGTCGCGGGGGGTGACGGCGATCCGGTAGGCGCCGATGCCGGCGTTACCGGCGGGGTTGAGCAGCAGCACGATCGCCAGGGCACCGGCCACCACCACCGGGCTGTTCCACAGCGCCATCGGCACCAGCAGCGGCAGGAAGCTCCAGGCGATCACCACGGTGAGCCGCCCGGTCGCGACGCCCTCGATGATCCAGGGCGCGATGATCGCGCCCAGGATCCCGGCGGCCCCGGCGGCGGTCTCGACCAGACCGAGGTGGACGGGGTCGACCCCGGCGGCGATGAGGCGCAGGACCGCGACGAAGAAGAGTGCGTTGACGGCGAGGTTGGTCAGCGCCGACCAGACCAGCATGGTGCGGAAGAACGGTCGGCTCAGCACGAAGCCGGCGCCCGCCCTCAGGTCGTCGCGCACGCGGGGCCGTGCCTCGCCCGGCGCCAGGGGGACCGGGGAGAGGTCGGTCCGGATCCGGCCGAGCAGCAGCCACGACACGGCGTACGACGCGGCGTCGGCCGCGAACGGCAGCCAGCGCGCCACGGCGTACAGCGCACCGCCGACGGGGGCGCCGAGGAGTCCGGCGACGTGCTCGCGGGCCTGGTTCTGCGACAGCGCGGTCGTGAGGTCCTCGGTGTCGACGACGCTGCGGACCGCGGAGGTCTCGGCCGGCGCGAAGAGCCCGGCGCACGCCCCGGTCAGGAACGACACGACGAGCAGGTGGGCCAGCCCGAGGTGGCCCGCGACCCCGGCCACGGCGAGCGAGGCGTAGAGGAGCACGCCGGTGCCGCTGGAGAACCGCATCACGCGCAGCCGGTCGACGCGGTCGGCCAGCACGCCCGCCGGGAGCAGGGTCCCGGCGAGACCGAGCAGGTGCACCGTCTCGGCGAGCGCGGCCATGACGGTCGACCCGGTCAGCGCGTAGGCGAGCAGCGGGAACACGAACATGCTCATCCGGCTGCCCAGGCTGGAGACGGTCTGGCTGACCCACAGCGCGGTGAAGTCGCGGTTGCGCGCGAGGTGGCGGTACGACGGCATGTCCGCACCATATGGTGCGCATTAGTTAATGCGCAATACATGGTGCGCACTTAGTGGTGCGCATCTTGGTAGCGTGCGCCCATGCCCGAGCCCACGGTCCTGCACGACCCCCTGGTGCTGCGCGCCATCGCCCACCCGGTCCGCAACCGGATCCTCGACGAGCTCGCTGCCCAGGGGTCGATGCGGGCCGCCGACATCGCCCGCGAGCTCGACATCCCCGCCAACCAGGCGAGCTTCCACCTGCGCCAGCTCGCCAAGTACGGCCTCGTGGTCGAGGACCCCGAGGCCGCGCGCGACAAGCGCGACCGGGTCTGGCGGGTGGCCCACGAGGGAGGCCTGTCGATCAGCTACGACGACTTCACCGACCAGCCCGGCGGCGCGGCCGCGCTCGACGTCTACCAGCGCAACGCCGTGGCCTGGGCGCAGTACGTCGTCCAGCAGGCCCACCTGGGTGAGCGCGGCGACGACGGCATGCGCAGCGTCGGCGAGTCCACGCTGCGCCTGACCAAGGACGAGGCCCGCGCCCTCAACGACGAGCTGCTCGACGTGGTCGACCGCTGGTCGCGGCGGACCCGGGGCGGCGACGGCGAGGGGCGCCGTACCTATCTCTACTTCTCCGCGCTCCAGCCCCACCCGGGTCGCGGCGGTCCGGGAGGCGGCACGGAGCCCGGGGAGTAGCCGTACTCACACGGTCGGGGGCGTCGCTCACCTAGCCTCGCCCCATGGCCGGCTCCCCGAACCACCCCCCTCGTGTCCCTGCGCCCCGGGTCGGCATCACGGCCGCCGCCCACGTCCTGCCGCCGACCCTGCTGAGCACCGCCGACCTCCAGGCCCGGGTCGAGGCCGCGTCCGGCTTCGCGCTCCCGGCCGGTCTGCTCGAGCGGATCACGGGCATCCGCGAGCGCCACGTCGTCGTCGAGGGCGAGCAGTGGGCCTCGTCGCTCGCGATCGAGGCCGGTCGCGCTGCGCTGGCCATGGCGGGCCGCGAGCCCGAGGAGGTCGACCTGCTGCTGTTCGCCAGCGCGACCCGGGACTTCGTCGAGCCCGCCACCGCCCACGTCGTCAACCACGCCCTGGGCGCCGGCGCCCACTGCCTCGACGTCACCAACGCGTGCAACTCCTTCCTCAACGGTCTCGACCTGGCCCGCGCGATGATCGAGACCGGCCGCGCGAGCACTGCTCTCGTCGTGACCGGCGAGACGCCCTCGCTCTCGACCCGCTGGGCCGTCGACGACGTGCGGCACGCCGCGCAGCACGTGGCCGGCTACACCTTCGGCGACGCGGGCGCGGCCGTCGTCCTCGAGCCGGTAGAGACCGGCGGCTTCGGGCGCACCGAGACCGAGACCCACAGCGAGCACTGGGAGGTCGGCGGCATCTTCGGCGGCGGCAGCCGCTACCCGCGCGACTACGACAAGCTCTACTTCACCGGGGCCGGCCGGGAGCTCAAGCGGGTCTTCGAGAAGATCGGCCCCGCTATCCTCGACTCCACGCTCGCCCATGCCGGACTGGAGATCGACGACCTCGCCGCCGTGCTCGTGCACCAGGTGACGACGCCGTACGTCGACCGCTTCTGCGAGGTGACCGGCGTGCCGCGCCGCCTGCTCGACGTCACCGTCGAGACCCACGGCAACGTCGCCTCGGCCACCCTGCCGCTCCAGCTCAGCCGCCAGTGGGACCGCCTGCAGCCCGGCGACACCACCCTGCTGCTCGGCCTGGGCGGCGGGGTGTCGGTGATGTCGACGCTCTGGACCAAGTCGTGAGCCGCCGGACCTCGGGCCCTGCTCATCCGCTTCTGGGGCGTTGCAACGCCCCCGGAGTGCAGGAATCCCCGGGTACCCGGGGATTCATGCCGGGGCCCGACATGGACCTCTGGATCATCGTCCCGGCGTACGACGAGGAGGCGACGCTCCCGCAGACGCTCGCCGCGCTCGCCGCCCAGACCGACGTCGACGTCACCCTGGTCGTCGTCGACAACGGCTCGCGTGACCGCACCGGTGCGATCGCGCGCGAGTTCGCACGGACCGTCCCGTTCGTCGTGCACGTGCTCGAGGAGCCCGAGAAGGGGGTGGGGTGCGCCGTCGACACCGGCTTCCGTGCGGCGATCGCCGGTGGCGCCACCCACCTGGCCCGCACCGACGCCGACTGCCTGCCGCGTCGCGACTGGGTCGCCGAGGTCAGGGCCGGGTTCGCCGACGGGGCCGAGCTCGTCTGCGGTCACCTCGTCGCCCGGCGCGACGAGAACGGCGTGCTGGCCCGCGCGGCCTTCCGCGGCATGGTCGTCGGGGCCGCGCTGTTCGGCCGCTACCGCGCCAAGAACCGGGGTGCCGACTACCTCGTGCCCTACCAGATGCACGCGGGCAACAACATGGCCGTCACCGCCGACCTCTACGAGCGGTGCGGCGGGATGCCGAGGCTGCCCTCGCCCACCGACCGCACCTTCCTCAACCGCGTCCGCCGTTGCACGACGGCGATCCAGCAGCGCCGCACGATGGTCTCCGAGAACTCCATGCGCCGTATCGATGCGTACGGCGTCGTGGGCGCCGCGCGCTGGTACCTCGACCAGGGGCCGGGCCGGCTGACGCCCGACCCGCGCTGACCGCGATGCCGGACCCGATGATCGACGACCTGCTGCCGCGGCTGCTGGCGACCCCGCACGAGCCGGCGTTCGTGTCGGCGCGACGCACCCGCGTCACCCGGGGCGCCCTGGCCGCCCGGGCGCTCGCCGTCGCGGCCGACCTGCATCGCCGGGGGCTGGGGGACGGCGACACGGTGGCTCTCGCCGTACGCCCCGGGCCGGCGGCGCTGGCCGTCGTGCTGGCCTGCCTGCGTCTGCGGGTGCGGGTCGCGCTGGTCGACCCCGCCGTCCCGCCCGACCTGCTGACCGCACGGCTCCGGGCCGCCGACGCCCTGCTCGTCGTGGCCGACCCGTGGGTGCGCGCCGCCGCCGGCTGGGGCGCGCCGGTCGCCCGCCGCGCCGGGCTGCGCATCGCGCCGCTCGACGCGATCGCCCCGGTCGCCGTGCTGCCCCGCCGGCTCCCGGACGGTACGTCGCCCGACCGCTCCGGGGGTGCCGCCGAGGCGCTGGTCATCTTCACCTCCGGCACGACCGGCGACCCGCGCGCCGTCGTCCACACGACCGCGTCGCTCTCCGCCGGGCTGGCGTCGGTCACCGAGCTGGCCGACGTCACTGCGGGCCGGCCGGTCGTCGGCAGCACGTTCTTCGCGATGGCCCCGGCCCTGCTCGCCGGTGCGCCGGTCGCGACCCGGGCCCGCCGCCGGACGATCGAGGCGCTGGCCCCTCAGCTCACCTACGTGACGCCACCCCAGGCGCGTGACCTGCTCGCCGATGGCACGCGCCTCACCGGGCGCGTCTTCGCCGGCTCCGCACCCGTGTCCGCCCGGCTGCTCGAACGGCTCACCGACGCGGGAGCCCAGCAGGCGTGGGGTGTCTACGCGATGACCGAGGCGTTCCCGGTGGCCGCGGTCGACTCCCGGGCCAAGGCGGCGTACGTGCGCGAGGGCGGCCCCGGCGACCTCGTCGGCGACCTCGTGCCCGGCATGACGGCGCGAGCCGACGCCGACGGCCAGGTCGTCGTGGCGGGTGCCGGTACGGCGGCCCGCTACCTCGGCGGGCCGCCGCTCGACGAGGTGGCCACCGGCGACCGCGGCACCGTCTCCGGTCGCCGCGTCGTCCTGCACGGGCGGCTCAAGGACATGGTGCTGCGCGGCGCCGAGAACATCTATCCCGGTCTGCACGAGCCCTCCCTCCAGGTGCCCGGCGTCGCCCAGGCCCTCCTGGTCGGGGTGCCCGGCCACGACCTCGACGAACGGCTGGTGCTGGTGGTCGAGCCCGAGCCCGGCGTCACCGAGGCCGACGTGCGCCGGCTGCTGCGGGCCCCGGTCGCCGCGCTGGGTCGCGCCCGTCCCGACGAGGTCGTCGTCGCCCCGATCCCGACCAGCGGCCGGTCGCGCAAGCCCGACCGCGCCGCGACCGTCAGGATGCTGACGTGAGCGCTACGAGCAGACGGTGGCGCGAGCTGCTGATGGCCTCGCACCGGCGCTACACCCGTGCCAACGGCGACGCCCTCGCCGGTTCGGCGACCTACTCCCTGCTCGTCGGGCTGGTGCCGGTGCTGCTGCTCGTCGGCACGGTCCTCGGTTGGGCCGGGACCGACGACTCCACCGTCGCCGACGGCGTACGCCGCGCCGCCGACCGGACCCTGCCGCGGGAGGTCGCCGGTGTCGTGACGACCGCGACGGCCGACCTCGACCGCAGCCTGACCTGGGTGTCGGCGGCGATCGTGCTGTGGCTGTCGGTCCGCTCGGTCCGGGCCCTGCGTACGGCGTTCCGTGCGGTCTGCGGGCAGGACAACGGCTCGGGCAACCCCGTCCTGGACAACCTGCGCGACGTCTGGCTCGCCGCCGCCCTGTACGCCGCCGCGACCGCCTCCGTCGCCGTCGTCGCGTCGCTCCCGTCGCGACTCGCCGGTGAGGTCGCTGGGGCGCTCCTGCTCGGCGGCCTGGTGGGCGGGTTGATGTGGCTGCTGCCCTGGCCCGACGAGCGCCGACCGTCACCGGCCCGCACCGCCTGGGCCGCGGCCGGCGCGACCGTCGTGGTGCTGCTGCTCGGCACCCTCGGTGGCGCCTACCTCGAGCACACCATGCCCGGACGCACCGCCGTCTTCGGCGCGGTCGCGACGCTCGTGGCGACCGCGCTCTGGGTTGCGCTGTCGGTCCGCGCCGTCCTGCGGGCGCTGTCCATCGCCTCGGTGGTGGAGGAGTGGTCGCGCCCGGCGCCGTCCGACGACCGGTCGCTGTGGGTCGTCGTGCCGGCCTACCAGGAGGCGACCGGCATCGGAGCGACCCTGCGCGCGCTGGCGGCCCAGGACGACACCGCCTTCGAGCTCGTCGTCGTCGACAACGCCTCGACCGACGACACGGTCGCCGTCGTCGAGGCGTTCGCCGTGACCGCCCCGTTCCCCGTGCACGTGGTCGTCGAGACCGAGCGCGGTGTCGGGTCGGCCGTCGACACGGGTGTGCGGTTCGCGGTCGACCGCGGGGCACGGCTGGTCGCGCGCACCGACGCCGACGCCCTGCCCCGACCGGACTGGGTACGGCGCATCCGCGACCGCTTCGCCCGCGGCGCCGAGGTGGTGGCCGGGGCGAGCGTGCCGCGTCGCGACGAGCACCCGACCTTCGCGGAGCGGTTCGTGCTGCCCGCGGTGCAGCGGCTCCTCGCGGTCTACGGACGCCACCGCGGCGCGCACCGTGGGCCCGACTACCTGGCCCCCTACGTGCTGACCCACGGCCACTCGTTCGCCATCACGGCCGACGTCTACCTCCGGGCCGGCGGCGCCGTGCGCCAGCGGCTCGAGGAGGGCTCCGAGGACGTCGAGCTGCTCAACCGCGCCCGCCGCGTCACGGCCCACGTCGTGCGCGCGGACGAGGTGGTCGTCGAGACCAGCCTGCGCCGGCTGCGCGACTGGGGCGTGCGCCGTACGTTGCTCTGGTACTGGGACCGGCGTTGGACTCCGCCCACCTCGGAGGAGGTGCACGTCAGGTGACGCCCGCTCGTAGGCGGGACCGGCGGGTCTACACCGCGTCGCATCCCGTCCTGTTCGCCCTGATGGCCGGCGCGCGCCGCACACCCCTGCGCCGCCTGGGCTCCCGCATCATCGTCAGCGGCCACGACGAAGTGAGAGCAGTGCTCACCGACGTGCCGCTCGACCGCACCGACGACCGCACGACCGGCGGTGCCATCCGTCGCCACGAGGGCGAGGGAGCGCTGTTCGACCAGTCCGGCGACGAGCACCGCGCCTCGCGCCGGAGCCTCGCCGCACGGCTCGACTCGCGCGGCGTCGCGGCACTGCGACCGCGGTGGGCCACCGTCCTCGACGACGCCGTCGCCCTGCTCCGCGCGGGAGGGCAGCTCGACGTCTGCCGGCTCGCCGACGAGGTCTCCGGACGCACTACCGCCGCGCTGCTCGACCTCGACCTCGCTTCCGGCGAGCACGCCGAGCTGGCCCGGGCCGCCCGTCGTACGGCGTCCGACGCGGCGGCCGCCGAGCTGCCGTCCTGGCGCCGCGCGGCCTATCGCGACCACCTGGCCGAGGCGTTCGGCGGGCGGGTCGACCCGCTCGGCAAGATGCTCGCGCTCGCGGCCGTCACCACGACGTACGCCGCGATCCCGCGTGCGGTCGCGTGGGTCGCCGACGAAGGGTGGTGGGACGACTGCCGCGACGCGCAGCGGCGGGCGGTGCTGGTCGGTGAGCTGCTCCGGGTGCTCGCGCCGACGCCGCTGCTGCCGCGGGTGGCCGCCTCGCCGGCGACCGTGGGCGGACGCCGGGTGACGCCCGACGACCAGCTGCTGCTGATGGTGCGCCACGCGGTCGACGCCCACCGGCGCGACCCGTCCGTCGACGACCCGGCGCCCGCGGCCGTGTCCCGGCTCGTCTTCGGCGCCGGCCCGCACGCCTGTCCCGGCGCCGGCCTCGCCCGCGCCCAGCTCGACGACGTGCTCGCCGCGCTGTCCGACGTCCGGCCCCGCGTCGTACGCTCCCGGGCCGACCGGCGTGCGGCCCTGCCGGCCTGGCGCGAGCTCGTGGTCGTGGCGCGGTGACGGTCGCGACGAGGATCGCGGTGACGGGGGCCAGCGGCTTCTGCGGCGGCGCCGTCGCCCGGCTGCTCGACGCCGAGGGGCACCACGTCGTGACCCTCGGTCGTCGGCCGGCTGGCGTGGGGGAGTGGCGGCGCTGGGAGGCCGCGACCGACGCGCCCGACCTGGCCGACGTCGACGCCGTCATCCACCTCGCCGCCGCCGTCGGCGACCCGCGCCCCGGTCTCGACGCCCGCGAGTTCGAGCGGGTCAACGTCGACGGCGCGCGCCGGCTGCTGTCGGCGGCGGGGCGCCGCCCGGTGGTGTGGGTCAGCTCCTCCAGCGTCTACGACCCGCGCCCCGACCGCCGCCTGGTCACCGAGGACCACCCCACCGACGGCGGTCACCTCAACGCCTACGGCCGTACCAAGGCCCGCGGCGACCGGCTCGCCCTCGACGCCGGCGCGGTGGTGCTCCGACCGCGTGCGGTCTACGGGCCCGGTGACCCGCACCTGCTGCCGCGCCTGCTCCGCGCCGTACGCCGTGGCCGCGTCCTGCTCCCCGGCGCCGACGTCGAGCTGACGCTGACCCACGTCGACAACCTCGCCACCGCCTGCGTCGCGGCACTGGGCTGGTCGCCCGGGCCCTACAACGTCGCCGACGGGGCGCCCGTACGCCGCGACGAGACCCTCGCCCGGGTGCTCGGGGCGGCCCTCGCCCGACCGGTGGCCGTCGGCCACCTCCCGCTGCCCGTCGCCCGCGCGGCCGCGCGGGGTCTCGACGCGCTGGCCCGGGTGACCCGGCGCGAGCCGCTGCTGACGCCGTACGCCGTCGACACGCTGGCGCACCCCTTCTGCCTCGACACGACCCGCGCCCGCGCGACGGGGTGGCAGCCGGCCGGACTGATGGCCGACTACCTCACTAGTCTCGAGAGGTGCCCTCCCGACTGCGTCCCGCCGACCCGCTCGCGGTCGCCGCGGCGATCGACCGGCTGAGCGCGGGCACGGCCGAGCGGGCCGACCTGCGGCTGCTGGTCAAGCACTTCCTCGCGCTGCTCGAGGACAAGGCGCCCGGCGCCTCCGTCGAGGTCCGGGTCCCGCCGTACGCCGCCGTCCAGGTGGTGCCCGGCGTCCGCCACACCCGCGGCACCCCACCGGCGGTCGTCGAGACCGACGCCGAGACCTGGATCGCCCTGGCCACCGGCTCGATGGCCTGGGTCGACGCCCTCACCGACGCCAAGGTCGTCGCCTCCGGCGAGCGCACCGACCTCTCGGTCTACCTGCCGCTGGGATAGTCGTGGACCTTCCGCACGCGTGCGCACGGTCCACGACTGTCTCGGCGTCGGGGCCCGGTTAGGTTGGGTGCCATGAGCGACGCCATCCGCACCCGAGTGACCGAGCTGCTTCCCGGCATCAGGAAGGACCTCGAGGACCTGGTCCGCATCGAGTCCGTGAGCGCCGACCCGGCCCGCGCGAGCGAGGTGCAGCGCAGCGCCGAGGCCGTGGCCGAGCTGTTCCGGGCCGAGGGGTTCGCGAGCGTCGACATCGTCTCGGCGGAGGGTGGCGCGCCCGCCGTGATCGCCCACAAGCCCGGGCCCGCGGGGGCGCCGACCGTGCTGCTCTACGCCCACCACGACGTGCAGCCCGAGAACGACCACGCCGAGTGGGACAGCCCGCCGTTCGAGCCCACCGAGCGCGGTGACCGGCTCTACGGGCGCGGCGCCGCCGACGACAAGGCCGGCATCGCCGCCCACCTCGGAGCCCTGCGGGTGTTCGGCGACGAGCTCCCGGTCAGCGTGACCATGTTCATCGAGGGCGAGGAGGAGGTCGGCTCCGACACCCTCCCGGCCCTGCTCGCCGAGCACCAGGAGGCCCTGCGCGCCGACGTCATCGTCATCGCCGACTCCGGCAACTGGGACATCGGCGAGCCCGCCCTGACCACGAGCCTGCGCGGCCTGGTCCGCGCCGACATCGAGGTGCGCACCCTCACCCACGCCGTTCACTCCGGCATGTGGGGCGGTCTGGTGCCCGACTCGCTCATCGCGCTGAGCCGGGTCATCGCCAGCCTGCACGACGACGCGGGCGACGTCGCGATCGAGGGCCTCCACGCCGGCCCGGCTGCCGACGTGGTCTACCCCGAGGAGCGACTGCGCGCCGAGTCCGGTGCCGTGCCCGGCATCGAGTGGATCGGTACCGGCTCCGCCGTCGAGCGGCTGTGGACCAAGCCCGCCCTGAGCATCACCGGTCTCGACGCACCCAAGGTCGACGGCGCCAGCAACACCCTCGTGGCGGCGGCCCGGGCCAAGATCAGCCTGCGCGTGGCCCCCGGCGACACCACGGCCAACGCGCTGGCGTGCCTGCGCGCCCACGTCGAGAAGCACGTGCCCTGGGGTGCCGAGCTGACCTTCACCGTCGTCGACACCGGTGAGCCGACCGCGATCGACGCCACCGGCCCGGCCTACGAGGCCGCCCGCGCCGCCTTCGCCGAGGCGTGGGACGGCACCGCCCCGGTCGACATGGGCGTCGGCGGCTCGATCCCCTTCATCGCCGAGTTCCTCGAGGCCTTCCCCGAGGCCAGCGTGCTGGTCACCGGGGTCGAGGACCCCGACACCCGCGCGCACGGCGCCAACGAGGGGCTCCACCTCGCCGAGTTCGAGAAGGTCGTGCTCGCCGAGGCCCTCCTGCTGCGCAACCTGGGTGGGCTCGGAGCTCAGTGATGCGCGCGGCGATGCTGGACTTCCTGTCCCGGCACCGCCGTGAGCGTCTCGACCCGATCACCGACCGACTGGTCGCCACCATCCTGGGCGAGAACCCGTCGTACCGCCTCGACGTGGTCTCGCGGGCCGACCTGCGCCACTCGTGCGTCACCAACGTCGACCGGGTCCTGGGGCTGCTGGCCGACGCCGTGCGCTCGGGGGTGCGGCCGCACCAGAACGACCAGGACCCGGCGTACGACGCCGCGCGGGCGACCGGGCAGCGACGGGCCGAGCAGGGCATGCCGCTCGACGACGTGCTGCGCTCGTTCCGGGTGGGCGGCCGGCTGATCTGGGAGGACCTCGTCGAGCGCGGTGAGGACGTGCTCGACGCGGCCGCGCTGCGCGACATCGGCACCCAGCTGTGGGAGGTCGTCGACGCGACCTCCGCCCAGGTCGCGACGGCCTATCACGGCCACGAGCGCGCCGCGGTCCGCGCCGACGAGCAGCAGCGGGCCGAGCTGTGGGAGGGCCTGCTGACGGGTCGGGCCCGCGACGTGGCGTTCGCCCGCGACGCCGCCGTACGTCTCGACCTGCCCGAGTCCGGCGACCTGCTGGTCGTGGTGGCCGCCGACCTCGACCGTCGGGGCGCGGAGGAGCGGCTGGCGCCGCACGCGACCGCCTGGGTACGCCGTACCGAGGGGGTCGTGGGCCTGGTGGCCCTGCGCGACGACAGCCCGACGGAGGCCTGCGCCGCGCTCGAGTCCGTGGCGCGTGCGGACCGGGTCGCGCTGGGCGTCTCGACCGTGCTGCCCGGCCTCGCCGCGGTCGGCGAGGGTCACCGCCAGGCCTCGCTCGCCCTTCGGGCGCAGGGTACGACGCCCGGGCTCGCCGCGCTCGACGAGCGGCTGCCGGAGGTGCTGCTGCTGGCCTCGCCCGAGACCGCCGACCGGCTCGTCGCCCGCTGGCTCGAGCCGCTCGACGTGCTGTCCGGTCCGGAGCAGCGTGCCCTGGTCGACACCCTCACCGCGTGGGTGGCCCACGGGGGCTCGGCCACGCGCACCGCGGCGTCCGTGCACTGCCACCGCAACACGGTCGTCAACCGGCTCCGCCGGGTCGCCGACCTGACCGGGCAGCCGCTGGCCGACGAGGCGCCCCCGGTCGAGCTCGACCTCGCGCTGCGGGCGCGACGGATGGGCCTGGGCCACCCCGGCGGGTGAGATCCTGTGCACTCTGCACAACTCACGCCGGACGATGGTGGGCACGCGGCGCATGGTGTGGCGGAGTGGCGGCTGTCACAGTGGAGCCACGAGCGCCGCTCTCTCGGACGTCAGGTTCGGGTCGCTCGCAATCCATGGGGATTCATCGATGGCTTCCACGTCCCGTCACGGCTCCAGCAGTCCGTCCAGCGAACTGCACAACGAGGACCCCTTCGCGGGGCTCGACCGCCGCAGGTTCATCGGCTACGTCATGGCCGGCAGCACCCTCGTGGTGGCCGCCGACCTCGTGAGCGCCCGGCCGGCGCGCGCCGCCGTACCGTCGGGGCCGCAGGTCCCCGAGCTCTACGACCTGGAGGACCTGCAGACCGACTCGGCGCTGCCCACCTCGCAGCTGATCACGGTGACCATCACCAAGGCCGGCCGCGCGTCGTTCGCCCTCCCGCGGACCGAGGTCGGTCAGGGCATCCTGACCTCCACCGCGATGATCCTCGCCGAGGAGCTCGACCTGCCGGTCGACAGGGTCGACGTCACGCTCGCGCCGGCCCGCCCCGAGCTGCTGCTCAACCAGCTCACCGGCGGCTCCAACACCACCTTCTCGACGTACACGCCGATCCGCGTGGCGGCGGCGATCGCGCGACAGCGCCTCCTGGAGGCCGCCGCCATCCTGTTCGGCACCACGGCCGACCGGCTCACCACGACCGGCGGTGTCATCAGCGACACCGTGGGCAACCGGGCCACCTACGGCGACCTCGCCGAGAGCGCCGCCAGCCAGGTGGTCGAGGCGGTCGAGGTGCTGCTGCGGCCGAAGAAGGAGTTCAAGGTCATCGGCCGCCCGCGCAACCGCGACGACGCGCGTGCCGCGGTCACCGGGGCCAAGGACTTCACGACCGACCTCGACGTCCCGAACGCGCGGCCGACGATGGTCTGCCGTGCGCCGGAGCACGGAGGCACCCCGCGGAGCCTGACCAACAAGGCCGCGATCCTGAAGATGCCCGGGGTCACCCACGTCGCCCAGGTGCCCACCGGGATCGCGGTCCGGGCCAAGACTTTCGGCCAGTGCATCGACGCGATCCGGGCGATGAAGGTGTCGTGGAACCCCGGACCCGTGCACGGCATGTCCGACGCCACGGTGCTGAAGACATTGCGGGCCAACGAGCTGCCGCTGGTGGTGCCCGACGTGCCGGTGCTCGCGCAGACGGTCGAGACCGACGTCGCGTTCGCCTTCCGCAGCAGTGCGGCCCTGGAGACCTACTCGGCGATCGCCGACGTGCGCAGCGACCGGGCGACGATCTGGGCCGGGCTCAAGGTGCCGATCCTGGCGCAGCAGCGGGTCGCCGAGGCGATCGGTCTGCCCCAGGACAAGGTCAAGGTTCACGTCGTGACCGGCGGCGGGTCGTTCGGCCACAAGCTGTTCGGCGACCACGCGATCGAGGCAGCGGTGATCTCGAAGGCGATGAAGGCGCCGGTCAAGCTCATGTGGCACCGCGCCGACGAGCCGCGCCAGGGCCGCCTGCACCCGATGGCCACCTCGCGCGTCCGGGCCACGGTCCTCGCCGGCCAGGTGCTCAGCTTCGAGCAGCGGCACACCAGCGTCACCACCGACTTCAGCCACGGTCTGGGCGAGATGATCACCTCGCAGGCCGACGAGCTCGACCCGATCGGGGTCGGCGGGCTCGGGTTCGCCGAGACGATATTCACCCTCACCCAGGAGCTGCCCTACGACTTCGGGGTCGTGACGCAGCTGCTCAACGAGCCGCTGCAGTTCGAGGACACGTTCAGCACCGGCTCGATGCGCAACATCTACTCACCCGACGTCTGCGTCGCAGCCGAGCTGACGATCGACCAGCTCGCCAAGAAGGTCGGCAAGGACCCGGTCGCGTTCCGTCTCTCGATGCTCAAGAACGACCGGGTCAAGGCGGCGCTGGAGAAGGTCGCGGAGGAGGGACGGTGGGGTCGTACCCTGCCCGCCGGGGTCGCGCAGGGCGTCGCGATCCACAAGGAGTACAAGGGCTGCACGGCCGTGCTCGTCGAGATCGACACCCGGCCCAAGACGGTCGAGCGCGATCTGGGTCCCGAGACCGTCACCGGTCCGCGGGTCATCAAGGTCGTCATCGTGGTCGACGCCGGGCTGGTGATCAACCCACGCGGCGTCGAGGCGCAGATGCAGGGCGGCGCCATGGACGGCATCGCGCTCACCCTCACCAGCAGCTGCCACCTGCAGAACGGCCGCTTCCTCGAGGCCAGCTGGGACAACTACTTCTACACGCGTCAGTGGAACGTGCCGCCGACCGTCGAGGTGCACATCATGCCCAGCGACTCCGACACCCCCGGAGGCGTCGGCGAGGCCGCGGTCGGCTCGACCGCCGCCGCCGTCGCGTGCGCCTACGCCCGGGCCACCAAGAAGGTCCCGACGTTCTTCCCGATCAACCACGACGACATCGACTTCACCCCGAAGTCGTTCGTGCCGCCCGTCCCGCAGTCGCCCACCAACGGCCTCAAGCTCACCCGCTGAGGGAGAAGGACACACCATGCCCAAGCAGACCTTCATCCTCAACGGCAAGACCGTCACCGTCGACGTCAACGACGACGTCCGCGTGCTCTGGGTGCTGCGCGACCTGCTCAAGGTCACCGGTCCCAAGTACGGCTGTGGCATCAACGTGTGCAAGGCGTGCACGTCCCACATCAACGGCAAGGCCTTCAACCCCTGCTCGGTCAAGGTCGGCGACCTCAAGCCGAAGGACCGCGTCACGACCATCGAGGGCCTGGCCGCCACGACCCCCGGCGACCTGCACCCGATGCAGCAGGCCTGGATCGACCACGACGTCGCGCAGTGCGGCTACTGCCAGCCCGGCCAGATCATGGAGGCGGTCGCGCTCGTCAAGCGCGTACGCCGGGAGGGGCGCGAGATCCGCGACTCCGACCTCGACCGGATCCGCAACATCTGCCGCTGCGGCACCTACGTCCGCATCCGCGAGGCCATCGAGGCGGGGGCACGACGCATGTGATGACGCAGGTCGACGCGACGCAGTCGCGGCGGCCGTGGCGCCATCAGATCGAGGAACGAAGGGCACCCGTGAGCTTGCTCGCCGGGTGCCCTTCGTGTCTCGAGATCTCCCGGGCCCTGCCGAAACCCGGACATGATCCCCCTGAGTCGACAGAGTCAGTAGACTTTGACGATGGTCGTCACCCACCTGCCCACCCCCGCCGCGGCGGCGTACGCCCCGGACGCGCGCCACCGGGTCGCCGTCATCGGCGGGGGCGCCAGCGGGGTGCTCACCGCGATCAACCTCCTCGGGCGCAGTGCCGACCCGGGCCTACGGGTCGAGATCCACGAGGCGACGGGCATCGTGGGCCGCGGCATCGCCTACTCCACCAACGACGCCCGGCACCTGCTCAACGTGCGCTCGCGCCACATGAGCGCGTTCCCCGACATCCCGTCCGACCTCATCGAGTGGGCGCGGCGCACCGGGCGCAGCCACGACCCGCAGGCCTTCCTGCCGCGCCTCGACTTCGCGGCCTACCTCCAGGACCGGCTGGCGCAGGTCGCCGACCACCGGCTGACGATCTGCGCCGGGCGCGTCGACGACGTCGTCCCCGTGGGCGGTCGCTTCGAGATCCGCACCCGCGACGTCACCAGCACCGCCGACAGCGTGGTCCTCGCCTACGGCAACCAGCGTCCCCGGCCCCTGGTGGTCGACGGTGACGAGCTGCCCGCGGCGTCCTGGTACCTCCCGGACCCCTGGGACCTCGGTGCCCTCCGGGTGCTCCCCGCCGACGCGACGGTCGTCGTCGTCGGCTCCGGGCTGACCGCCGTCGACACCGTCATCACCCTGCTCGACGAGGGTCCGCGGCGTCGCGTCGTGATGGTCAGCCGCCGGGGCCGGCTGCCCGAGGCCCACGTCGCCCAGCTCTCGACCGCGTGGGTGCAGCCCGTGCCCGAGGGGCCGCTGACCGCCGACCTGCTGGCCGAGCACGTCCGCGAGCAGGTGCGCGCAGCGGCGGCCCAGGGTGTCGGCTGGCGCGCGGTCGTCGACGGCCTGCGGGCCGCCACCACGCCGCTGTGGAAGCGGCTCCCGCTCGACGAGCGGCGCCGGTTCCTCGAGGTCCACGCCCGTGACTGGGAGGTACGCCGGCACCGGATGGCTCCCGACGTGGCCGCGCGGGTGCGGTCCTACCAGGACGACGGCCGGCTCCGCGTGCTGCCCGGTGGGCTCGTCTCGGTCGCCGACCGTGGAGACGTCTGCCTCGTCGGGCTCGGTGCCGCCGAGACGGTCACGGCGCAGGCCCTGGTCAACTGCACCGGGCCGGCGACCGACATCACCCGCAGCGACGACCCCCTCCTGCTCGCGCTGCGCGAGCGGGGGCTGGTGACCCCCGACCCGCTGCGGCTCGGCATCGACACCCTCGACGGCGGCGAGCTCGTCGGCGACGACGGCCGGGCGGTGCCGGGCCTCTTCGCGGTCGGTCCGCCCCGCAAGGGCACCCTGTGGGAGTCGACCGCCATCCCCGAGATCCGCGGACAGGCCGCCGCGGTGGCCGACGGCATCATCACCCGGGCCGCCCTCGCGCCTGCCTGAGCCCGCGGGCCGGGAGCGGGTGGCGGCGGTCAGGCGGGCCGGGGCAGGAACACCCGGAACGCGCTCCCGACGCCCAGCTCCGACTCGACGGTGATCCGGCCGCCGTGCCGCTCGACGATCCGCCGGCAGATGGTCAGCCCGAGCCCGGTGCCGGGCTGGGCGACCGCCTGCGGGTTGGTCGAGCGGAAGAACTCGGTGAACAGCCGGGCCTGGTCGGCGGCCGAGATGCCGATGCCCTCGTCGGCGACGGTCAGCTCGATCTCGCGCTCGTGCGTGACGAGGGTGAGCCAGATGCGGCCGCCGCGGGGGGTGTACTTGACGGCGTTGCTGACCAGGTTGGTCACCACCCGGTCGAGGTCGACCGCGTCGCAGCACACCAGCACCTCGTCCTCTGGCGTGGTGATCTCGAAGGTCAGCCGCCGCCGCGTGGCGGCGACCCGGGTGAGCTCGAGCGCATCGCGCAGGACGGGTACGGCGTCCATCGGCTCGGACGCACGGCCGCCCTCGGGGTCCTCCACCTCGGCGAGCAGGAGCAGGTCGTCGACGACCCGGCCCATCCGCCGGGCGGCGCGGTCGAGGGCCTCGATCGAGCGCCGGGCGTCGCCGGTGATCGTCGGGTCGGAGTCGAGCAGCTCCAGGTGGCCGGTGATGGCGCTCAGCGGGTTCTTGAGCTCGTGCGAGACGGTGCTGAGCACCTCGGACTTGTAGGTCGCCAGGCGGCGGAGCTCGCCGACGAGGTTCTGCTCCTTGGCCAGGTTGCGCGAGTTGACCACGGCCTGGCCGATGTCGCGCGCGATGTCGAGCGCGCTCGCCTGCTCGTCGGGGCTCCACCGCAGCCCGGGGTCCTTGCGGCCCAGGATGACGTGGCCCAGGCTCTCGCGGCCGGCGCCCAGCGGGACGATCATCGAGGAGCCGAGCCCGAGGATCTCGAGCGCGTGCTCGGAGGCGGTCCACTCCGCGTCGGTGAACACCCCGGCGCGTTCGACGAACGGACCGGTGACCACCACCTGCTGCTCGGTCCAGGCCCGGCGGGTCCCGGCGCGGATGAGCTCGATCACGTCGTCGGGGAGATCCGTGGGAGGGCTGCCGGCGGCCGGGACGCTACGGCTGGGATAGATCCGGATGGCGAGGAAGTCGGCTCGGAAGCCCTCGATGAGCGGGTGGCGGCAGTCGTCGATCACGCTCTCGAGGTCGTCCTGGGACGTGGCGAACCGCACCACGCGCCGGGCGGCCTCGGCGAGCCGGATCCGCTCGGCGAGGTCGTCGCGCTCGACCGCCATCCGCAGCGCCCGCTCGGCCTGGAGCACGTAGCGCTCCAGCAGGTGACGCTGGGTGGGGTCCGGCCGTCGTCCGGTCATCGGCACGTCGATCGAGAGCAGGCCGATCATCACCCCGGCCTCGTCGTGCAGGGGAGCGATGAGGAGGTCGAGCGGATGCCACGCGTCGGGCGCGTCGATCGGCTCGAGGTCGGGGACCCAGCCCACGGCCTGGACGTCGAGCTCGACCCGGTCGTGGGGCACGAACTGGAAGCGGCCCCAGTCGTCGGCCCGCGCGAGCTCGGTGTGCACCATCGAGATGGGTGTCGCCAGCCCGAGCATCGCGTCCGTGGCCCCGTTGCTGCCCTCGACCGAGACGGCGTACATGTGGTCCCCTCGGACCACGCTGATGATGGCGATCTCGAACCCGACCATCTCGGCCACCGAGGACGCCACCAGGTCGAGGGCATCGCGAGACCCGGCGTCGGACCAGGTGGTGACGTCGATGTGGGAGCGCACGCGCGGTGAGCCGTCGGTCAAGCCGGTGACCTCGTTGGTTCGGGGGAGACCCCCAGGGTAGGGGCCACCCCCTGATCGAGGGAGCAGAACGTCCACGGACCCCGGGATCGCGGCGGATCCGCGGCGGGCCCCTACGATGGTCGGGTGCCCTTCCAGAGCAGTGGCTCCCGGCCCGGTGGCGACGGTCGGCTGACCGCAGCACTCGACCCGCACGACCAGGGACCCCAGGACGCCTGTGGTGTCTTCGGGGTCTGGGCGCCGGGCGAGGACGTCGCCAAGCTGACCTACTTCGGTCTCTACGCGCTTCAGCACCGCGGCCAGGAGTCGGCCGGCATCGCGGTCAGCAACGGTCGCCAGATCCTCGTCTACAAGGACATGGGGCTGGTCTCGCAGGTCTTCGACGAGACGACGCTCAACTCCCTCAAGGGCCACCTCGCGATCGGCCACGCGCGCTACTCCACGACGGGGGCCAGCACGTGGGAGAACGCCCAGCCGACGTTCCGCCCGACGTTCGACGGCTCGATCGCCCTGGGTCACAACGGCAACCTGATCAACACCCACGAGCTGCGCGAGCTGGTCGCCGAGCTGCCGGGGCCCGAGGACGAGCTCGAGCTGCACACCCGCCCGGGCAACGACTCGACCAACGACACCAGCCTGGTCACGGCCCTGCTGGCCCACCACCCCGACACCACCCTCGAGCAGCGTGCCCTCGAGGTGCTCCCGCTGCTGCGCGGCGCCTACTGCTTCGTGTGGATGAACGAGAACACCCTGTACGCCGCCCGCGACCCCCAGGGCATCCGTCCCCTCGTGCTCGGTCGGCTCGACCGCGGCTGGGTCGTGGCGAGCGAGGACGCCGCGCTGGCGACCATCGGGGCCAGCGTCGTGCGCGAGGTCGAGCCCGGCGAGATGATCGTGATCGACGAGAACGGCCTGCGCTCCCACCACTTCGCCGAGCCCGACCGCAAGGGCTGCGTCTTCGAGTACGTCTACCTCGCCCGGCCCGACGCCACCATCAGCGGCCGCAGCGTGCACGAGTCGCGGGTCGAGATGGGTCGCCAGCTCGCCCGGGAGTTCCCGGTCGACGCCGACCTGGTGATCCCCGTGCCCGAGTCCGGCACCCCCGCCGCGGCCGGCTACGCCGAGGAGTCCGGCATCCCGTTCGGTCAGGGCTTCGTCAAGAACGCCTACGTCGGCCGTACCTTCATCCAGCCCAGCCAGACCCTGCGCCAGCTCGGCATCCGCCTCAAGCTCAACGCGCTCGACCACATGATCCGCGGCAAGCGCATCGTCGTGGTCGACGACTCGATCGTGCGCGGCAACACCCAGCGCGCGCAGGTCCGGATGCTGCGGGAGGCCGGTGCCCTCGAGGTGCACGTGCGCATCTCCAGCCCGCCGGTGAAGTGGCCGTGCTTCTACGGCATCGACTTCGCCACCCGGGCCGAGCTGATCGCCAACGGGCTGAGCCCCGCCGAGATCGCCGCGAGCGTCGGCGCCGACAGCCTCGGCTACATCTCCCTCGAGGGCATGATCGGCGCGACGAAGCAGTCGACCGGCTCGCTGTGCCAGGCCTGCTTCACCGGCGAGTACCCCGTGCCGCTGCCCGACGAGAGCCAGCTCGGCAAGCACCTGCTCGAGACCTCGATCCAGTCGCCGACGCACGGCAAGGCCCTGCCGGTGCTCAACAACCCGTGAGGACCCTCCCGTGACCGAGACGCAGAACGCCTACGCCCGTGCCGGCGTCGACATCGACGCGGCCGACACCGCGATCGAGCTGATGAAGGGCTGGGTCGCCAAGGCCAACCGGCCCGAGGTGATCGGCGGGCTCGGCGGTTTCGCCGGCCTCTTCGACGCCAGCGCGCTGACGAGGTTCGAGCGACCCCTCCTGGCGACGTCCACCGACGGGGTCGGCACCAAGGTCGCCATCGCCCAGGCGATGGACAAGCACGACACCATCGGCTTCGACCTGGTCGGCATGGTGGTCGACGACCTCGTCGTGTGCGGCGCCGAGCCGCTCTTCATGACCGACTACATCGCCACCGGCCGCGTCGTGCCCGAGCGGATCGCCGCGATCGTCAAGGGCATCGCCGAGGCCTGTGTCGAGGCCGGCTGCGCCCTCGTCGGCGGCGAGACCGCCGAGCACCCGGGCCTGCTCGGGCCCGACGACTACGACGTCGCCGGCGCCGCCACCGGCGTCGTCGAGGCCGACCGCCTGCTCGGACCCGGTCGGGTCCGCCCCGGCGACGCCGTCATCGCGCTGGCGTCGTCCGGCCTGCACTCCAACGGCTACTCGTTGGTGCGCCACGTGCTCCTGCAGGAGGCCGGCTGGTCGCTGGACCGCGACGTGCCCGACCTCGGCCGCACCCTGGGCGAGGAGCTGCTCGAGCCCACCACGATCTACGCCAAGGCGTGCCTGGCCCTGGCCGACCACACCGAGATCCACGCGATGGCCCACGTCACCGGCGGCGGCCTCGCGGCCAACCTGGCCCGGGTGCTGCCGGTGGAGCTGCGCGCCACCCTCGAGCGCGCCACCTGGAACCCCCAGCCGGTCTTCGACCTCGTACGCCGCGTCGGCAGCCTGACCCAGGCCGACCTCGAGTCGACCCTCAACTGCGGGGTCGGGATGGTCGTGCTCTGCCCGCCCGACTCGGTCGACCCCGCCCTCCACCTGGCCGAGGGCCTGGGCCTGAAGGCCTGGGTCGCCGGCCAGGTCGACGTCGACCCGGACCGGGCCGCGACCGTGCGGATGGCGGGCCAGCACCCCGAGTGGTGAGGGGTTCCGACCTTTTTTGGACCAAAGGGGGAGCCCGCGCGCCGGAACAGACGAGCAGCAGGTAGCGTTAGGCCCACGAGATCCTGTTGAGAGAGCCCGGGACGCCCTGCGCGCCCGGCCCAAGTGTGCGAGGGGGCTGGACCCTATGGGCCGCGGCCGAGCGAAAGCCAAGCAGACGAAGGTCGCGCGCGACCTGAAGTACCGTACTCACGAGACGGACTTCGATTCGCTCGCCAAAGAGCTGCACGGTGGTGAGAACACACCATCCGAGCCCGTCGCTGCCGACGAGCTCCCCGAGGAATGGTCGGACTACGCCGACCGTCCTCGAGACTGACGCTGCTACACGCCGGTCGAGGTGCGGGCGCCCTGGCGCCGAGCCCTTCACGCCGGTCGAGGTGCGAAGCGCGCTAGCGCTGAGCCTCGAGACCCCGCAGGCGTACGTCGACCGCAGCGACGTCTTGTCGTCGTAGGTCATGCGTCGTCCGGGGCGGGCGGTGGGCTGGCGACCGTTCTCTGTCGGGATTCGGTCGCGGTCGCACCGCTGACCTGGCGGGCGGGTCGACCGGAGAGATTCCCCTGAACCAGGTTCACGGGATTCGCTCCAGTCCAGATCTCCGGCTGTCGGGGTGTCCGCGCTGGACGAGGGCGCGGCGGAGCCCGCCCTTGTCTGCGCCATGAAGCATTCCGGGAGAGGCTCGCGGTCAAGGATCGCCGAAGGCGACCGCGCAGCGGCGGAGCGAAGCGACGTCCTTGACGGCGAGACCCGGAATGCTAGGCGCGCGGACACCCCGACCCCGTGTGACCGACGCCGTCGAGAGTCCCGATCCGCCAAGTCCTCGATCAGGTCAGGTGCGTCGGCTGCGGGGGTCTCGAGGCTCAGGCCTGGCGGCCTTCGCACCTCGACCGACGTCGGGTCCCGCACCTCGACCGGCGTGCACCGACCGACGTACGCGACCTCAGGCCAGCCAGATGCCGCGCAGCCGCCCGACCTCGCGCATCCGCCGCTCGGCGAGCCGGTCGGCGGCAGTGGCGGGGGGTACGCCGTCGGAGGCGGCGAGGTCGAGGACGGCGCGGGTGGTGTCGTAGATGGTGGTGGCGCGCTGCTGGGCGCGGTCGAAGGAGAACCCCTCGAGCTCGTCCGCGACCTGGATCAGGCCCCCGGCGTTGACGCAGTAGTCGGGGGCGTAGACGATGCCGCGGTCGGCCAGGGCCTTCTCGACGCCGGGGTGGGCGAGCTGGTTGTTGGCGGCGCCGCAGACGACGCGGGCCGAGAGGACCTCGACGACCTCGTCGGTCAGGGCATGGCCGAGGGCGCACGGGGCGTAGACGTCGAGGGCGGAGGCGACCAGCGCCTCGGTGGAGTCGACGGCCAGGACCGAGGGGTGCTCGTCGCGGACCCGGTCGACGGCGGGCTGCCAGACGTCGGTGACGACGACCCGGGCACCGGCCTCGACGAGGTGGCCGACCAGGTGGCGTCCGACCTTGCCGACGCCGGCGACCCCGACGGTGCGTCCCTCGAGCACGCCGCCGTCGGCGGTCCTGCCCCAGGCGGACTCGGCGGCGGCGAGCATGCCGCGGAAGACGCCGTACGCCGTGAGCACCGAGCTGTCGCCGGCGCCGCCGTGGGCGACCGTGCGGCCGGTGACGTAGGCGCACTCGCGCGCCACGTGGTCCATGTCCTCGGAGTAGGTGCCGACGTCGCAGGCGGTGAGGTAGCGCCCCGAGAGGGACTGCACGAAGCGGCCGTAGGCACGCAGCAGGGCCTCGGACTTCAGCGTCGCGGGGTCGCCGATGATGACGGCCTTGCCGCCGCCGAGGTCGAGGCCGGCGAGCGCCGCCTTGTAGGACATCCCGCGCGACAGGTCGAGCACGTCGGCGAGGGCGTCGGACGTCGAGGCGTAGGGGTGGAAGCGGGTGCCGCCGAGCGCGGGGCCCAGGGCGGTCGAGTGGATGGCGACGATCGCGCGCAGTCCGGTGGCGGGATCGTTGGCGAACACGACCTGCTCGTGCTCGGAGCCCAGGTCGAAGACGTCGGTATCGAGAGACATGGATGGCGTCCGTTCGGGGTGAGGGGTCGACCACGGGGTGGGTGGTCTGGAGGTGGACCGCAGGGGTGACGCGAGCCACATCCAGGATAGGACAGCGGCGGACGAGCGGGCTCGGGTGGTCGGCCGGGGGTCGGCCGAGGTCGGTCAGGGGTCGGTCAGGGAGCATCGACGGCGACGAGGGCCTCGACGCCCTCGGTGACCGCCTCGCGCAGGACGGCGACGAGCTCGTCGGCGCCGCTGAGGTCGCCGGTGCGGGCGAGCTCCTCGATGGCCCCGGCCGCCGCTCCGACGCGGGTGAGCCCGAGGTTGAGGGCGCTGCCCCGCAGCTGGTGTGCGTCGGCCACGGACCGCTCCAGGTCGCCGTCGGCGACCGCGATGCTGATCTGGGCGAGCGCGCCGTCGATGCGGGCCAGGAACGACGTCCGGGTCCGCGCGAAGAACGACACCCCGTCCTTGACCAGCTCGCTCAGCAGGGCGACCCGCTCCGGGTCGAGCGCGCCCTCCGCGACGAACGGGCGAGACGACTCCACGACGAGGCTCGGGGTGTCGCGTGCCCCCCGGGGTGCACGCGCGACGGCCGCCGCGAGCTGGGTGGGGTCGACGGGCTTGGTGAGGAAGTCGTCCATGCCGGCCTCGAGGCAGCGCTGCCGCTCGCCCTCGGTCGCCGAGGCGGTCATCGCGATGATCGGGACCCGGGTGCCGCGTTCGCGGGCCCGGATCGCCCGGGTGGCGTCGAAGCCGTCCATCCGCGGCATCCGGCAGTCCATCAGCACCACGTCGAAGCCGTGGCCCTCGCCCAGCGCGTCGACGGCCTCGAGGCCGTTGCCGACCGCGACGACGGTGCAGCCGAGGCTCTCGAGCAGTCCGGTCGCCACGAGCTGGTTGACGGCGTTGTCCTCGACCACGAGCACCCGGAGCCCCAGCGACGGGCGGTCGGCGGGCCGGGGATGGTCCGGCGCGGAGGCGACCGTGCCGCGGCCCCCGGCGCCGAACAGCGCCGGGTGGAGCTCGGAGGTGCGCACCGGCTTGGTGACCCGGGCCTGGTAGCCGGCCGCGGCAAGCTCGACGTCGGTCATCGCGCCCTCCCCCGCGACGAGCACGAGCTGGAGGGCCGCCAGGCCGGGTTCGGCACGCAGCCGCTGACCCAGCTCGAGGCTGACGACCCCGGTGGGCGTGAGGTCGACCAGCGCGACGTCGTACGGCGTGCCTGCGGCCGCCGCGTCGGTCAGGGCGGTGAAGGCCGCGTCGGCCGAACCGACCTGCCCGACGTCGAGCTGCCAGGCCGCGAGCTGCCGCACGAGGAACGCGGTCGTCGAGGGATGGTCGGCCGCGACGAGGACCCGCCGACGTGGCAGGGGCGGGCCGTCGGTGTCGGCCCGGCGGCCGACGGTGTCGGCCGGGAGGCCTCCGTCGTCGGCCGGGGCATCGGCGTCGACGGCCCCGAGGCGTGCGGTGAACCAGAAGGTGCTGCCCGCCCCCGGAGTGCTGTGCACCCCGATCTCCCCGCCCATCCCCTCGGCCAGCTGGCGCGAGATGGCCAGGCCGAGCCCGGTGCCCCCGTGCTGGCGGGTCGTGGAGCGGTCGGCCTGCGTGAAGGCCTCGAAGAGCCCCGCAGCGTCCTCGCCGAGGTCGATGCCGATGCCGGTGTCGCGCACCTCGACGCGCAGCAGGACGGTCCCGTCCTCGGCTCCACCGGGCCCGTCGGGCGCCAGGTGCACGTCGATGACGACCTCGCCGGCCTCGGTGAACTTCACCGCGTTGCTGCCGAGGTTGGTGAGCACCTGACCCAGGCGCACCGGGTCGCCGCGCACCAGCCGGGGCACCTCGGGGGCGCACCCGACGACGAGCTCGAGGCCCTTGTCGACGGCCGGTCCGGCGAGGATGGTGGCGGTCTCGTCGACGACGTGGCGCACGTCGAAGTCGATCGCCTCGAGCTCGAGCTTCCCCGACTCGATCTTGGACAGGTCGAGGATGTCGTTGATGAGGGCGAGCAGGGTGAGCCCGGCGCCGCGCAGGCCCTCGGCCAGGCGTTGCTGGCGGTCGTCGAGGTCGGTGCGCAGCAGCAGGTCGGTGAGGCCGATGACGCCGTTCATGGGCGTGCGGATCTCGTGGCTCATCGTCGCCAGGAAGTCGGACTTGTGGCGCGAGGCGTCCATGGCCTGGTCGCGGGCCTCGGCCAGCGCCTCGGCGGCCCTCTCGCGCTCGGCCACGCTGCTCAGCTGGGCGCTGACCTGGTCCATCAACGACCACGCGAAGTCGTCGTCGGGGTCGGTGGATGTCTCGTCGATCACCTGCACGACCAGTGCCATCGAGCGCCCGGCCATCACCGGCAGGCTCAACAGGGTGCTCCCGGGTCGCCCGGGGAGGGCGGTGAGCACCTTCTCGCGGGTGCGCCAGCACTCCGCGGCGGCCTCGAGGTCGGGTGGCGGGAGGTCGGCGGCCACGGGCTCGGGCAGCTCCAGCGCCGACAGGGGTCCGCCACGCTCGGCGCGCGTGACGGCGCACAGGGGGACCCAGCCGCTCTCGGCGTCGAGCAGCTGGGCCGAGCGGACCAGGGCGTCGGCCAGCGTCGTCGAGCGGTTGGCGGCCTCGGCGAGCTGTTGCAGCAGGAACAGCCGCTGGGTGGCCGTCGTGGCCGCGTCGAGGGCCAGGCGACGCTCGGTGACGTCCTGGCCGGTGCCACTGAGCCGTACGACGGTCCCGTCGTCGTCGCGCTCGACCTCGCCGACGCCCCGGATCCACCGGAGCTCGCCGGACGGTGTGATGGTGCGGCCCTCGGACTCGAAGCGGTCCTGCTGGTTGATCGCGCTGAGGACCGAGGCACCGAAGCCGGCGCGGTCGTCGGGGTGGATCAGCGCGACGAACCCGGCGTAGTCGCAGGTGAACTCGTCGCGGCTGACGCCGTAGATCTCGTAGAGCTCGGGCGACCACCACACGACGTCGGTCGCGAGGTCCCACGTCCAGCTGCCGAGCTTGGCGATGCGCTGCGCGGTCGCGAGCTGGACCTCGCGGTCCTGGAGCTCGTCGAGGAGCCGACGTCGCTCGGTCTGCTCGGTCATCCGGTGCAGGTAGCCGATCACCCCGGTGCCGTCGGCGTCGGGAACCGGTGCCCAGCTGGCCAGGGTCCAGATCTGGGTCCCGTCGCGGCGGACGAGCAGGACGTCCTCGTTGTCCACGCCGTGGTGGCCGGACCGCATCAGCTCGAGGTGGGCGGCGAAGTCGGCGCGGCCCTGCTCGTCGGCCAGCATGAACCCGGTCACCGAGGTGAGGTCCTCGAGGGGATAGCCGGTCAGCTCGGCGAAGCGGCGGTTGCCCATCAGCGTCCGACCGTCGAGACCGATCAGCCACAGGGCGTCAGGAGTCGCGTCGAAGAGGCGGCGCAGCAACGTGTCGTCGTACGCCATCGTGCACCTCCCGTCGTCGCCATCATGACCCCTGGAGCGCTCCGGCGTACCCGTCTTTGACAGGTACGCCCCGGGTCAGGGGCGTGAGACGCACAGAGCCGGCCGCGCGTGACGCGCGGCCGGCTCTGTCGTGGTGCGGTGGGACGTCAGCTGGAGGAGACGGCCTTCTTGAGCGCGGAGCCGGCCTTGAACGCGGGCGCGGTGCTCGCGGCGATGTCGATGGCCTCGCCGGTCTGGGGGTTGCGGCCCTGGCGCGCGGAGCGCTCACGGGTCTCGAACGTGCCGAAGCCCGGCAGGGTGACCTTGTCGCCCTTGGCCAGGGCGCCGGTGATGGCGTCGAGCACGGCGGTGAGGGCCTGGTCGGCTTGGGCGCCGCTGAGACCGGTCTCGGTCGCGATGGCCTCGCGCAGCTCGGTGCGGTTCATGGGGATGACGTGTCCTCTCGGTGGTGGTCAGGGAGGCGGCCACGACGGGCCGCCGGCTGCCGACCGTAGCGCAGGAGGCCGCCAGATCCCACGTGAGCCCCGCCGTGGCGCGGCGCCGGCACCCGTACGGCGCCCCGTCGCCACCCCGATCCGTGCCCCGTCAGCGACCGGTCAGCGACCGGTCAGCGACCGGTCAGCGCAGCGATCCGGGCCACATCCGGTCGACGGAGTAGCGCTTGCCGATGGAGAAGTCGTACTGGACCAGCCGGGCGTCGGCCAGCGCGCGCTGGCCCGCCGGGTCGAGGTCGTCCTCGGTGATCTCCTGGCCCTGGGGGTCGAGCATCCGGCCCTGCTCGAGCGCGGTGACGCGCTTGCGGAGCCGGTCGAGCATCGCGAAGTAGGGCGGGATCGGCGCGTCGGCGGTCTCGTAGAGCATCGGCAGGAACTGGGTGGGGCTGCTCTGGGGGAGGGTGCGCTTCGCGTTGCCCTCGCTGCTCCAGATGAAGAACGGCGTGGTGTACATGCCGAGGCCGGGGTTCTTGCCGATCGTGTCGGCGCTGTAGATGCCGGGCAGGTGGTCGCCGTAGAAGACGACGACGGTCTTCTCGCCCGACCGCTTGATGCCGTCGAGGAATCCGGCCAGGGCGTCGTCGGTGTGGGCCAGGCCGCGGGCGTAGTTGCCGATGCGGTCGGCCTCGTCGCCGCCGACGCCCTGGACCCCGATGGGGTCGTGGTAGTTGCCGTCGACCGGGATGTGGTTCTGCATCGTGACCAGGTTGACCATCAGCGGGTCGTCGGACGCCGCGATCTGGCGCTGGACCTCGTCGAAGGCGGACTTGTCGGAGATGAACTCGTTGTCGTCGATGCGGTCCTGCTCGGCCATCGTCGTGTCGTGCACGAAGTTGTCGAAGCCGAAGACCTTGTAGACCTGGTCACGCTTGTAGAAGCTCGTGATGTAGGGGTGGATGGCGATCGGCTTGTGCCCGTGGGAGCCGAACCACCCGACGGCCGAGGGGTAGTCGTCGTAGTCGGGGACGAGCATCTGGTACGGCGAGCTCAGCTGGGGCGCGAACAGGCCGATGGACTGGCCGGTGAGCATCTCGAACTCCATGTTGGCGGTGCCGCCGCCGAGGAGCTGGGCCATCATCGTGCCGGAGGTGCCGGACTCCAGGAGGGCCCGGGTCTTGGGGATCGGGTCCTGGTCGAGCTGGAAGCCCTGCAGCTTGGTCGGGTCGGAGAACGACTCGCTGAGGACGAGGACGACGTTGACGTCGTCGAGCGACCCGGTGCGCTTGCGGTTGACCTGCGCGGCCGCGCGCTCGTAGCGCTGGGTCAGGTCGTCCATCGTCTCCTGGCTGTAGCCCGGGGGAGTCTTCATCGCCACGGTCGGCATGTTGTAGAGGAACCCGCCGACGAAGCCGTTGGCGGCGTAGTTGGTCTTCTGGTTCCAGTAGCGCCACTTGCGCTGGTCGCCGACCTCGTAGATGCCGCGCCACGGGTTGCCCGGGTTGTTGAAGTGGGCGGTGTCGGCGAGCAGCGCCAAGGCGAGGGTGACGACGGCGGCGCGGAAGACCACGGCGCCGAGCTGGCGGCGTACGGGCAGGTGGGAGGGCCAGATCGACATCATCCGGGGCTCGAACTTGCGGCCGAGGAACCACGCGGCCAGCACGATCGCGACCAGCCCCACGCCGGCGACGACCAGCATGTGGGGCGAGACCATGGACAGCAGGAACTCGCGCTGCTTGAGGAAGTCGACGTCGCTGGGATAGATCGGCTCGGAGCGGAGCCCGAGCTTGACCCGGTTGGCGACGGCGATCACCACGGTGAAGGCGACGACGATGCCCAGGGACAGGACCACCCGGTTGGTCAGGCCGATCAGCACCACGAGGATCAGCCAGATCACCAGGCTGTCGGCGACGTAGCTCAGGCCGTCGACGAAGGTCGACTCCCACCAGGCGCGGCTCTCGTCGTAGAGACCCGAGATCTCGAGCACCAGGGCGCAGGCCATCGCGCCGAGCCAGGAGACGCGCTGGGCCCAGAGCATCGCCTGCCAGGGGGTGCGGGCCGGGCGCTCGCCGAGGTCCTGGGTCGGTTCGACCGGAGCGTCGGGGAGCTGCTCTGACACGCGTGGACCCTGCTTCCGCGGCTGGTGGGTGCGACTGGGCCGCGGCAGTGCGGCAGTCAGGTGACGCCCAGTTTAGGTCCTCGTGTGTCGTGTGTTCATTTTCCGTTGGCGCTGCCGTCGAACCGGCGTGCGTCGGCCGGCCGGTCGATGGGCGGCGGGCGGCGGGCGCCATGGCCCGGTGTGACCACTCGTGACTGACCGTTCAGCCAGAATTGACACCGACCCCTGTCGCCGGACGGCCCGTTGTCCTAGCGTGGGCTCTCCACGTCGGATCGCCCCCCACGACCCGACGCCTGCCCCTGGAGCCTGCCCGTGACCCGAGCCCCCGTCACAGCCCCTGTCGTACGCCGCCGCGGCGGGACGGTCACCGCCTACACCGCGCCGGCCGTCAAGACCCTGTCGAGCAGCGACCGACACCTCGTCCGGCGCTTCAGCTGGGGCCTCAACCCGGCCCTGGCCGCCGACGTGCTCCGGGCCGGCGGTGCCCGGAAGTGGTTCGAGCAGCAGCTCGCGCACGGCTCGGTCTCCGATCCGTCGGGGGTCTCCGTCGACGGCTGGTTCCCGACGATCCTGCAGACCCCCGAGAAGATCTTCACCAACCAGCGCGACGAGGTGCAGGGCTCCTGGGAGGTCGCCCAGGACCTCAGCCGCTGGACCACGAGCCGGCGCATCCACAGTCGCCGCCAGGTCCACGAGGTGATGACCGACTTCTGGTCCAACCTGCTCAACGTCTCGCTCTTCCACGACGACGCCGTCTTCTGGCGGATGGACTACGACCGGACCATCCGGGCCCGGGCCCTGACCAGCTTCGACTCCCTGCTGCGGGCGACGATCACCCACCCGGCGATGGGTCTCTACCTCGACAACGCCTTCTCGACCAAGGCCGCCCCCAACGAGAACCTCGGTCGTGAGCTCCTCGAGCTGCACACCGTCGGGGTCGGCAACTACACCGAGGACGACGTCAAGGCGTCGGCGCGGATGCTCACCGGCTACCGGGTCGACCTGTGGTGGCCCGAGTTCAAGGCCTACTACAGCCCGACCGACCACCACGTCGGACCGCTGCGGGTGATGGGCTTCCGCCACGCCAACAGCGCGGCCGACGGCCGGGCCGCGACGTCGGCGTACCTCAGCTACCTGGCCAACCACCCCCAGACGGCGCAGCGGCTGGCCCGTCGGCTGTGCGTCAAGTTCGTGTCGGACACGCCGTCGTCGGCGATCGTCAGCGCGGTCGCGAAGGCCTACCTTGCGAACAAGACGGCGATCAAGCCGACGCTGCGGGCCATGGTCGCCCACCCCGACTTCGACAACGCGCCGCTCGGCAAGGTGCGGATGCCGATCGAGGACTACGTCGCGTCGGTCCGCGCGCTCGAGATCCGGCTGCAGAAGCCGACGACCGACCGGTCCTTCGCCCGGGCGCTCTACTGGCACTCCGCCCAGGCCGGCCAGGCCCCGTTCGAGTGGCCCGCGCCCAACGGCTACCCCGAGGTCAGCGCGGCGTGGGCGAGCGCCGGCCGGGTGCTCACCAGCTTCGGTCAGCACCAGGACCTCGCGTGCCGCTGGTGGCCGATCGACCAGGCGTCGTTCCCCTCCGAGGGCTCCCTGCTGCCCCCGATGCCGGCGACCCTGCAGCAGCTCATCGACCACCTCGCGCTGCGCATGCTCGGCCAGCGGCCCGGGACCCACATCAGCCAGGGCATCGCGCACCTGCTCGGCATGAGCCTGTGGCGCCGGCTGACCCGTGAGGACGTCGACGGCCGGCGCGACTACTGGTTGCTGCGGCGCATCCAGACCTCCCTGCTCGACTCCCCGATCCACATGCACCGCTGAGGACAGCGACGATGACGCGACCCGACCCGACTCCGCCCGCCGGCCCCACCGCCCGCGGCTGCGGCTGCCCCTCGTTCCGGATGAGCCGTCGCCGGATGCTCGGCACCTCGATGGCCGCCAGCGGCGCGCTCGCCGCCGGCCAGATGTTCGGCGACGCCTTCCGCCAGGTGTCGTACGGCGCCGAGCGCGGCGGCAACGTCGTGGTGGTGCTCAGCCTGCGTGGCGGGTCCGACGGCCTGTCGGTCGTGGTGCCGCGCGGTGAGGACCACGCGCGGCTGGCGTCGTACCGACGCAACATCGTGGTGCCCGAGAGCAAGCTGCTCGGCTCCGACCCCCGCTTCGGGCTGCACCCGGCGCTCGCGCCGCTGCTGCCGATGTGGAGCGCCGGCACGATGGGCGCGGTCCACGCCGTCGGGATGCACGAGCCCAACCGCAGCCACTTCGACGCGATGGAGGAGGTCGAGGAGGCCGACCCCGGCACCTCGGCCCGCGTCGGCTGGATCAACCGGGTGATCAACCTCGACGAGACCGCCGCCCCCCAGACCGCCGTCTCCCTCGGCAGCACGCTGCTGCCGACCTCGCTGGTCGGCCCCGCCGCGGCCCTGGGGGCCGGGCAGGTCGGCGATCTCGCGGTCGCCGACCTCGGCGTGGCGGGCCCCACCCGCCGGTCCTCGATCGACACCATGTGGACGTCGAGCCGCACCCCGCTCGGGGGCGGGGTCCGTCTCGCGCTCGGCGCCGCGCAGGCGTTCGAGCCGCTGGTGGCCGGCGCCGCCGACAAGGTGCACGAGAAGGCCTACCCCGAGGGCCCGCTGCGCGGCGTGCTCGCCAACACCGCCGCCCTGATCCGCGAGGACCTCGGTACCTCGATGATCACCATCGACTACGGCGACTGGGACATGCACGAGGGTCTCGGCAAGCTCGGTGCGACGGACTGGATGAACAGCCACCTCGACCACTTCGCCCGCGCGCTGGCCGCCTTCTTCACCGACCTCGGCAGCGCCGCCTCGCGCGTCACCGTCGTGACCCTCAGCGAGTTCGGCCGACGCGTCGGCGAGAACGGCAGCGGCGGCGTCGACCACGGCTACGCCAACGCGATGCTGCTCCTCGGCGCCGGCGTGTCCGGCGGCGCCGTGCACGGCGCCTGGCCCGGCCTGCGCGAGCAGGACCTCCTCGACGGCGACCTCGCCATGCGCAACGACTTCCGCCAGGTCCTCTGGGAGGTCGTCTCCGACCGCTTCCCGACCATCTCGGGGCGCCGTACGTCGGTGTTCCCCGGCCTGGCCGCCGCGTCGACGCCGCTCGGGGTCATGGGCTAGTCACCACCCCACGTCGGTCGAGGTGCGCAGGTCGCCAGGCCCGAGCCTCGAGACCCCCGCAGCGTCGCGCGGACGTCACATGTGGGTGCCGCCGTCGACGCGGATCTCGGTGCCGGTGATGTAGCGGCCGTCGTCGCTGACGAGCATCGCGACCACGCCGGCGATGTCCTCGGGACCGCCGAACCTGCCGCGCCCCAGGGTCGGCATCAGCTTGGCGAACTTGTTCCAGTCGACGTCGGCGGGCAGGTTCTGCGGCGTCGCCCCGGTGATCGCGGTCTCGATGCCCCCGGGGACCAGGCTCACCGCGCGCAGCCCGCGGTCGGCGTACTCGAGGGCGATGGCGTGGGTGAAGGACATGATCGCGCCCTTGGTCGCCGAGTACGCCGCCATGTAGGGGTGGGCGAAGAACGCCGAGGTCGAGCTGAAGTTGACGACCACGCCACCGTGCTCCGACTCCAGCAGCGGCGGGATCGACTCCCGGGTCATCAGGAACGTGCCGGTGAGGTTGACGTCGATCAGCCGCTGCCAGCGCGCCAGCGTCGCCTCGTGCGTGTGGTCGCCGTAGTGGATCGCGGCGGCGTTGACGACGGCGTCGAGCCCGCCGAGTGCCGCGACGGCGCCCCCGACGGCGGCGACGACCGACTGCTCGTCGGAGATGTCGACGGGTCCGGTGGTGATCCGGCCGCCGACGGTGTCGTCCGCGGCGGCCGCGGCGGCGAGCCCCTCGAGCCCGACCGGTACGACGTCCAGCGCGGCGACCCGAGCGCCCTCGCGCGCCAGCCGGAGGGCGGTGGCACGGCCGATGCCGGAGCCGGCGCCGGTGACGATCACGGTCCGCCCGGTCAGCCGGTCGGCCGAGTACGCAGGGGGGTTCGGGGTGTCCATCGTCACATGATGGCCGCCCCGAGCGCCTCCCGTGCAGGGTTCGCCCGGTTCGTCGGCCGGCTGGTCATCTGCCGTTCACCGGGCGATTACAGTTCGTCCATGACGACAGCGCCACCGGCCCCGGGGGTCTCCCACACCGAGCCGGCTCCCTCTGCGGTCGTCACCCGCCGGGGTGCTCGTGCGGTCGCCGTCGGCGTCTGGGTGCTCGCCCTGGTCGCCTGGTCGGCCACCATCGGCATCCCCAACGACCCGTGGGCCGTGCTCATCACCCTGTGGCTGCTGACGATCGCCTGGAACGTCGAGGCGCCGTGGCGCCACCACCTCGGCTTCCTGCGCGACTGGACCATCCCGGCGCTCCTGCTCGCGGTCTACTTCTACAGCCGGGGCTGGGTCGACGAGTTCGACGTCACCGTGCACTGGACGATGCCGATCGACGTCGACCGCTGGATGTTCGGCGGCGAGCTGCCCTCGACCACGCTGCAGCAGGCATGGTGCGGCAGCGACCCCTGCCGGGTCGACGGCCCGGTCCAGTGGTTCGACCCGCTCTTCACCACCGTCTACGCCACCCACTTCGTGGTCGGCCTGACCCTCGCGGTGTTCCTGTGGACCCGCGACCGCGCCGAGTGGCTGGTCTGGATGCGCCGCTACCTCGGGCTCAACTTCGCCGGCCTGGCGATCTACATCCTCTACCCGATGGCGCCGCCGTGGATGGCCGCCAACGAGGGCTATCTCCACCAGGGCGAGACGCTGGCCCGGATCACCTCCCGGGGCTGGGGCGAGCTCGGCCTCCACCGGGCCAACGTCGTGCTCAACGGCGTCGGCAACCCGGTCGCGGCGATGCCGTCGCTCCACACCGGCACGGCCGTCCTCGTGGCGGCGTACGGCATCTGGCGGCTGCGCACCCGGTGGCGTTGGCTGCTGCTGGCCTACCCGTTGGCGATGGGGGTGGCGCTCGTCTACTTCGCCGAGCACTACGTGATCGACGAGCTCGCCGGTGGGCTGCTGGCGATCGTGGTGATGGTGATCGCGTCGGCCTGGGAGCGGTGGCGCTCGGGCCGCAAGGCCGGCGACGGGAGCCCCGGCGCGGCCGGGCCCGCCGTGGCCGACTCGAGCACGGCCGGTCCCGGCACCGTCACTCCGGTGGGATGAGGGCCAGGGCGGCCCGCGGGTCGGCGCGGTAGCGCACGATCAGCTCGCCCGTGGCGGCGTCGATCCGCTCGTGCAGGGCGTCACGGTAGGCGGTGAGCGTCTCCGTACGGTCGCGCAGGCGGGCCACGAGATCGGTGATCTCCTCGTCGTCCCGGGGCTCGGCCGTCCACAGCTCCCCCAGCTCGTCGAGGTGGGGGAGGTCGGGAAGGTGCTCGGGGGACACGACCCGCAGCAGCGCGCGTCGGGACCGACCCGAACCCGTGTCGCCGAGGACGCGTACCAGGTCGGGCAGGCTCACCAGCGTGCCGAGGGTGGCGCGCGCCTCGAGCAGGTCGACCCGCCCCTCCAGCAGACGGCGCCAGTAGCACACCCGCTCCTCCTCGGACTCGAGGTCGGCGCGGTAGGCGCGCAGCTCGTCGAGGGTGAGTCCCGACAGCTCGGGGGCAGCCTCGGCGAACCTGACGGAGGCTCGCCGGGTCGAGAGTCGCTTGTCGGTCATGGCAGGTCCTCCCGCGACGGCAGGGGCAGTGGAGCTCACGCTACGCCGCAGGCCCCGGTGGGTGAGGTGAAAGTGCCGATGTCCTGGGACCTTCGTTGCTACGGTCGAGGAGCCGATCACGCCCCACCCGGAGCCAGGGAGATCCATGGACGTCTCACCGTTCGTCGAGGAGCTGTGGCGCGAGTTCAGGGCCACCGGTGACCGGACCGCTCGGGACCGGCTGATCGTCCACTACGCCCCGCTGGTCAAGTACGTCGCCGGACGGGTGTGGGCCGGGCTGCCGGCCGGGGTGGACCAGGACGACCTCATCTCCGACGGCGTGATGGGCCTGATGGGCGCGATGGACAACTTCGACCTCGACCGCGGCCTGCAGTTCCGGACCTTCGCCCAGCCGCGGATCCGCGGCGCGATCATCGACGGCCTGCGAGCCTCGGACTGGGTGCCGCGCCTGGTCCGGGAGCAGATGCGCGACACCCACGCGGCGACGGCGGACCTCGAGCACCGCCTGCAGCGCCGACCTGGTGAGGCCGAGGTGGCCGCGGAGCTGGGCATCTCCGGGCGCGAGCTGAGCAGGCGCTCGAGCCAGGGTGCCCACGCCGCGTTGTGCGCGGTGGAGGTCCACCTGATGGAGCACGCGATCACCCCCCGGTCGACCGAAGGCGTCCCCGGAGCCTCCGACGACCTGCCCGAGGGCCTCCTCCACGCCGTCCACGGCCTGCCCGAGCGCGACCGGGTCGTGATGGCGCTCTACTACTGGGAGCGCATGTCCCTCGCCGAGATCGGCCAGGTGCTGGAGGTCAGCGAGTCGCGCGTCAGCCAGCTGATGCGGCGCGCGACCGACGAGCTGAGACGCCTGGTCGCCTGACCGTCGCGTCGGCGCCGACTGGGACGACGGCGATGACAGGGAGGGGCCGGCCGGCGTGCTCCGTGCTGCCCTCGTGGGGTCAGCGGGTCACCTTGGCCACGGCGAGCACGCTGTCGCGGATGCTCGTCGTGTGGGTCGAGGCGGTGCGCACGGTGAACGCGCGGCTCTCCCCAGCCTTGGCGGTGCCGGTGGCGGTGACCCTGACGACCAGGCTCACCGAGCGGCCCGGCGCCAGCCACGGGGTGCGGTAGGTGCCGTCGACGACCGCCCGGGACACGCTCTTGCCGCCCACCAGGTAGACGACGGTGAACGTGCTGCTCGACCTGGTGGCCACGGCCGAGAGGATCTCGCTGGTGTCGCCGCGGTTGGTCAGGCGCACCTCGTAGGTGACCGTGCCCCGTGCCCGGACCAGCTGGGTGACCTGCTGGCCGGTGCCGTAGGTCTGGTTGCCGACGAAGGCCCCGCCGGTACGACGGATCGCCGCGTCCGGTCGGTAGACGGCCGGCGGGGTGGCCGGCTCGGCCGTCACCACGAGCGTCTGCCGCGCCGTCGTGGTGTTCTGGGCGGCGTCGGTGACCGACGCCGTGACCGGGTGCGAGCCCACCGTGAGGGTGGGCGTGGTCACGCTCCACGCTCCTCCGGTCCGGACCGTGGTGGTCAGTGACCGATCGTCGACGGTGACGTGCACGGTCGTCCCGGTCTGCTCGCCGGTGGTCCCGGACACCTGCGGGGTGCGGTCGTCGGTCGAGCGGGTGGCGCCGCCCGCGAGGTCGATCACCGGAGCGGTGAGGTCCACGGTGAGGGCCTGGGTGGCGCTGCCGGTGCTACCGGAGACGGTCTCGATCCTGGCCGTGACGGCGTGGCACCCCTCGGTCAGGGTGGCGGCCTCGACGCTCCACGAGCCGTCGGGGCCCACCTCGGTCGTCAGGCTCTGCCCGGCGACGCTCACGGTCACCGACGCGTCCGACGTCTCCTGCGTGGTGCCGGAGATCGTCGGGGTCGCGTCGTTCGTGACGCGGGTCGTGCCACCGTCGATCTCGAGGCTCGAGGCCGGCGGCGGGCCACCGACCGTGAGGGTCTGCTCCGCGGTGCTGGTGTTCTGGGCGGCGTCGGTGATCGAGGCGACGACCGGGTAGACCCCGGGCGGCACGTCGGTCGCGCTCACGCTCCAGGTGCCGTCGCTGCGCACGACGGCGGTCAGCTCCTGGCCCTCGACGCTGAGGTGCACGACGGACCCGGCCTGCTCGCCGGTGGTCCCGTAGGTCCACGGCGACGTGTCGCCGGTCCACCGCTCGTCGCCGCCGTCGATGGCGATGACGGGCGGCGTCACGTCGACGACCAGGATCTGGGTGGCGGAGCCGGTGCTTCCAGCGAGGTCGTCGACCGAGGCGACCACGGAGTGCGCGGTCTCGCTCAGCGGGCCGGCGTCCACGGTCCACGACCCGTCGCTGGCCACCACGGCGGCGAGCGCGACCTCGTCGACCGTGACGGTGACCTGGGTGCCCTCCGGTGCGTCCGTCGTGCCGAGGATCGTAGGAGTGATGTCGTTGGTGGCCCGCAGCGCGCCGCCGGTGACGGTCACGGTCGGGGCGGTGAGGTCGACGGTGAGGACCTGGGTCGCGGAGCCGGCGTTCCGGGAGGCGTCGACGACCGTGGCGACCACGTCGTGCGGGCCCTCCGCGAGCGTGGTCGCACTGACGGCCCAGGCGCCGCCCTCGCGGACGCTCGTGCTCAGGACCTGCCCGGTGGGCCCGTCGATCGTGACGCTGACCGGCCGTCCGACCGGCTCGTCGGTGGTGCCCGAGATCATCGGCGTCGTGTCGTTGGTGGAGCGGTCCGCACCGGCGTCGATCGTCACCACGGGCGCAGTGAGGTCGTCCTTGGGCTGGGTGACCGGGGTGTTGGCCAGCGTCACCGTGCCGGGAGTCAGGATCCGACCCTTGAGCGAGGCCCCCTCGCCGAACGCGACCGCGCCGGCCGCGAGGAAGGTCCCGACGGTCTTGGCGCCCGCGCCCATCGAGACCGCGCCGAGGACCTGCCAGTAGACGTTGGTGGCCAGGGCGCCGTCGGTCAGCACCACCTTGCTGGACGCGGCCGAGCTGAGCGCCGCCCCGACCTGGAACACGAAGACCGCGCCGGGGTCGCCGTCGGCGTCGAGGGTCATCGTCCCGGTGTTGGTGAAGGCCGCGGACGTGGTGTGGACCCCGGGCTTGAAGGTCTGGCCGCCCTGGTCCCCGGCGAACGCCGCGGTGCTCGGCAGCGCCGCCGCGGCGTCGTACGCCGCCTGCCGGTCCTCCTGGGCGGCCTCGGCGGCGGGGTCCTTGTCGTGGGTCGCGCCGAGCACGACGCCCGGGGGGAACCCGGCGATGGTGCCCGTGGGGCTGAGCCCGAGGTCCTCGGCGAGCACGGTGCTCGGGCCGGTGCTGGTGACGCCCGCGCCGCCCAGCACCGAGAAGGCCTCGGCGGACCCCAGGTCGACCCCGGACGTGGGAGCTGCGGGATCGGCGGCATGGGCGCCTGACATCACCGCGAGCGGGCCGAGCACGAGGACGGCGGACAGTGCGAGGGCCAGGCGGGCGAGCGGGCGGGTGGTCGAGCGGGTGGTCGAGCGGGGGCGAACGGTGGGGGGACCGGGGGGTCGACTCGGAAGCATGCAGACCTTGTCGGTCGGTGGCCCCGGCTTCTTGAGGTGGTCGTGCCCCTCGTACCTCGGCGAGGGGCGCGAACGACGGAACGCCCCCGCCGCAGCGGGGGCGTTCCAGCAGGTGAGACCTGCCGTGCTCGGTGGGCAGGGGCGGGGTCGAACCGCCGACCTATCACTTTTCAGGCGATCGCTCGTACCAACTGAGCTACCTGCCCCGAACGACGAGAACCCTACCGGAGTCCGTCGGAGCCGATCGAATCGGTGTCAGAGAGCGTCGCGCTCGGCCACCCTGCGTCGTACGGCGTCCTGCACGCGCTCGGCCACGAACGGGTCGTCGGGGCCCAGGTCGGGGTGGAAGGTCCAGCTGACGCCACCGTAGGAGTCGACCAGGTCGCCCCCCGGTGCGCTCGGCACGCGCAGGCACAGGTCGCGGACCAGGTCGAGGACGGGGATGCCGAGGCTCTCGGTACGACGTCCCGAGAGCACCACGCTCACCCCGCAGTCGGCGCCGTGGGTGACGAGCTGGTGCACCGCGGCGACCGAGGAGTCGTCGAGCGCGCCCGGGAAGTCGGGCAGGAGCAGCAGGCGTCCGGGCCGGTGCTGGGGCGGCAGGTCGTCGAGGGCCTGGGAGCGACGGGCCATCGAGACCATGCCGAGGTGCTCGACGTGCTCCTGGAGCACCCGGGCCGCGGTGCCGGGATCGGTGGCGGGTGGCTCGGAGAGCGGCAGGTGGCCGAGCCGCGCGCGGTCGCCGACGTCGACGACGCTCAGCCGCGGCGCTCGGGGGAGAGCGACCACGAGCCGGGTGGCCAGCGCCGCCAGCATCCGGGCCGCGACGACCTCACCGCCGTCGTCGGTCTCGACCCACAGGGCGGGGTGCAGCGGCAGCGTGCGCACCATCGGCAGCCGGAAGGCGGGGGCCGACTCTGGGGCGATCTCGCCGAGCCGGAACGCCCAGGCCGCCTCGGCGCCGGGCCGCTGCTCGTGCCAGCCGGGGGCCGACCAGGGCGCGAGCGACGGCGGCAGCACCCGCGCGAGCCCCCCGAGCTCGGCCGTGAGCTGCGCCAGGTCGGCGGCGTGCCGGGCGCGGGCCTCGCCGACGAGCTGGTCGCGGCGCTGCTCGGCCCGGGCGCGGGCGGCGTCGCCGGCCGGCCCGATGCGCAGCGACGGGTCGCCGACCAGCTGCTCGAGGTCCTGCTCGAGGCGCTGCTCGGCGAACGCCGCGGACGACTCGAAGGACGCGGTCGTGCGGGAGGCGTCGTCGAGGATCATCGCGATCTGGCGGACCGGGTCGCCCAGCGCCGGTGGGACTGCGCCGGTCGGCTCGGTGGTCGGGCCGGTCGGCTCGGTGGTCGAGCCTGTCGAGACCCCGTAGGTCGCCCCCAACTGAGGCAGCCCGCCGGCGTACCCCTGGGCGACGGCACGGACCTTCCAGGCGCCCTCGCGGCGGTAGACCTCGGCCATCACCAGCGCCTGCTCGCCCGCCAGGGCGGCCGGGGTGACGGTGAAGGCGACGGTGCCGTCGGTGGTGAGCAGCTGGGCGGTCGGCGCGGCGGCGTACGCGCTGGCGACCACGAGGACCTTGGCGACCGCGGGGTCGACGTCGGCGAGCAGCACCGTCACGCCCTGCACCGACCCGGGCACGTGCTCGACGGCCCCGGCGGCCGGCCGGTGCTCGTCGACCCACGCCGACGCCCCGAGGGCGCGGCCGTCGGCGCCGAGCAGCAGTGCGCCGACCTGCGCGCCGGCGACGTAGACCGTCACCCGCGCGTCGGTCCAGGGGCGGTTCTCACCGCTGCGCAGCTCGGTCACCGGGCGGTCCGGCTACTTGGCGAGGTACTTGGTGAGCTGCGGCAGCGCGTCGAGGGGCGTCTTGGCGTTGATGCCGTCGCCGATGGCGGTGAACGTCCAGTCGCCGCCGCTGCGGGAGATCTTGGCCATCACCATGCCGGTCGAGGCGGTCCCCCCGGTGAGCGTGTAGCGGGCGAGCTCGCCGTCCTGGTGGTCGATCAGGCGGCAGAAGGCGTTCTGGATCTGCTCGAACGTCTGGCCCTGGTAGCTGGTGACGATGAAGAACACCGTGTCGACGTGCACCGGCACGCGGGTGAGGTCGACCGCGACGACCTCGTCGTCGCCGTCACCCTCACCGGTGCGGTTGTCACCCATGTGCTGGATGGAGCCGTCCTTGGTGGTGAGGTTGTTGTAGAACGCCAGGTCGGCGACCTGGCCCCCGGCGAACAGCACCGCGGAGGCGTCGAGGTCGACGTCGACCTCGCGGCTGCCGAAGAAGCCGCCCTTCTTGATGGCGTCCCAGCCCAGGCCCATCCGGACCATCGTGAGCTTGGTGCCGCCGTCCTTGACGAGGTTGACGCTCTGGCCCTTGGTCAGGGTGACCGGGCGGCCCTTGGTGAGGTTGACACCACCACCGGACGAGGCGGCCGGGGGAGGCGGAGCGGGCGTCGACGTCGGGCCGGCGTACGACGGCGGCGGCGGAGGGGGAGGCGTCGGCGACGACGGCGGGGTCGGCGGCGCGCTGGGGTAGGTCGGCGTGCTGGGGGTCGACGAGGCCGGCGGCGGAGGCGGCACGGGGGTCGAGGCCGGCGCCGGCGTCGGGGTCGACATCGCAGGCGGCGGCGGGACCGCGGCGGGCCGCGGCGGGGCGGGGGTGCTCGCGCCCGGGGTGGGCTCGTCGGTGGCGTCGATGCCGTGGTCCTTGAGCAGGGCGGCCAGGCCGCCGGCGTACCCCTGGCCCACGGCCCGGACCTTCCACGCACCCTGGCGGCGATAGATCTCCAGCGGCATCACGATCGTCTCGGACGACAGGTCGGTCATCGAGAACTCGACGAGCGGGGTGCCGGAGGCGTCGGTGACGCGGGCGACCGGCTGACCGACCTGGCCGAAGGTCTTGCCGCCGTCGTCGAGCGAGGTCACCAGGCGCACGATCTCGACGTCGGCCGGGACGGCCGCGAGGTCGACGGTGACCTGCCAGCCCGCGCCGCCCGCGGGTGCCTTGCACTGCACGCCGGGCCCGTGGGGGGCGTTGTAGAAGACGAAGTCGTCCTCGCTGCGCACCTTGCCGCCGGTGGCGAGCAGGATCGCCGAGAGGTCGGCGGTGGCGTTGATGTCGACCGTCACCGTCACCTGGGTCGCGTCGAGCGGTGCGTTGGTGCCCTTGGTCAGCTGGATCATGCGTGCGTGGTCCTCGCTCGAGTGGGTGCGGCTGGCTGGGCAGCAACCTACCCGCGATGGGTGCACGTGTGTGAGGGGCACCGGGCTCGCCCACTACGATGGTCCGGCAGTCCGGCCCCCATCGTCTAGCGGCCCAGGACCCCGCCCTTTCACGGCGGTAGCACGGGTTCGAATCCCGTTGGGGGTACCACGTCCTCGGCCCACCGACCCCGATCGGCCCGTCATCGGCACCAGACGGGCAACCGATTGGGTCGTCGCGGGAGACGTGGGCTAGAGTTCCGAGCGCTCCACTCGTGGAGCACAGCACGATCGTTGGCCCCGTAGCGCAGTTGGTTAGCGCGCCGCCCTGTCACGGCGGAGGCCGCGGGTTCGAGTCCCGTCGGGGTCGCACGACAAGCACCACCACGAAGGGCCCTGGCCCGGCGCAAGCCGAGCCAGGGCCCTTCGAGTTTTTCCTTCGTCGTCGCAGGCAACTTCCTGGGCACACGCCGCGTCTTCGTGGTGTCCGCCGAACGCGCGGGCATCCCACAGCAGCACCAGTCCCGGAAGGCACACCCATGACCCCCCGCACCGCTCCTCGTCGTCTCGCCGCCGCCACCCTCGTCGCCACCCTCGTCCCGGTGGGCGCACTCGGCCTCGCCTCGACCGCCGACGCCGCCACGGCCTCGCGGATCACCGTCACCACGTCCGACTCCTCGGTGTCGTCGGGCGAGCAGTTCGTGCTGAGCGGTCGGCTCTCGACCCCGGGCGTCGTGCGCGTACAGACCCGGGAGGGGTCGACCTGGAAGGCCGTGAACGGCGCCGTCGTCGACACCCGCAGCGACGGCACCTACCGCGTGCGCGTCGTCCTGGGCCACACCGGCGACCGCACCCTGCGCGTGGTCGGCGACCCGACCGCTGCCGGCGTGAGCAACAGCCAGGCCTGGATCCACGTCCTCGTCTCCTGACGGAGGGGCCTGGCGGCGAGCAGGAATCACCGGGTACCCGGTGATTCCTGCACTTCGGGCCCGTTGCAACGCCCCAGAAGTGCAGGAGTACCCGGGTACCCGGGGATTCCTGCCACGGGCGGCCCACGCCCCCAACCCGACCCCAGGACACGTCAGGCACCATGGCGTCGTGCCCATGCAGATGGACCGCGACGCCTTCGAGTCCCTGGTCGACCGCGCCCTCGACCAGATCCCCGACCAGCTCGCGTCGCTGGTGCGCAACGTGGTCGTGCTGGTCGAGGACGAGCCGCCCGAGGACGAGCCCGACGACCTGCTCGGGCTCTACGACGGGGTCGCCCTGACCGAGCGCAGCGACATGGACGGCGGCGGGCTGCCCGACCGGATCTTCGTGTTCCGCAACCCGCTCCTCGACTACTGCGACGACGCGGCCCAGCTCGAGGAGGAGGTGCGGATCACCGTCGTGCACGAGGTCGCGCACCACTTCGGCATCGACGACGACCGGCTCCACGAGCTCGGCTACGGCTGAGACCGACCGAGGGACCGACCGGTCCGCTCAGGCCCGGCCGAGCAGGTAGCCCAGCGCCGCGGCTCCGACCGAGAGCACGATCGTGGTCGCGGCGTACGCCGTCCCGCGCCAGCCGAGCCGGGCGGTCTGCACCGCGAACGACGAGTAGGTGGTCAGCCCGCCGCAGAAGCCGACCCCGAGCAGCGCGTAGGTGTGTCCGTCGACCGACAGCGACACGAGCAGACCGAGCACGAACGAGCCCACGACGTTGACCGCGAGCGTGCCCCACGGCACCGCGTCGTCGAGCCGCGACGACACGAGGAACCGCAGCGGTGCGCCGACGGCGCCGCCGAGCGCGACCAGCAGGACCGTCACCTGCCGGACTCCGGGTCCCGCGTCCAGGCCGAGGCCAGGGCGTCGGCCAGGGCGATGACCGCCAGGCAGGCGACCAGAGTGCCGGCGGCGTACCCCGCGGCGACGGCGACCCGGTCGTCGGCGAGCAGTGCGCGGGTCCGCTCGGAGTAGGCCGACAGCGTGGTGAACCCGCCGAGCACGCCCGGGCCGAGGGCGGCCGCCCAGGCCGGTGACCGGCGTACGACGGCCAGTGCGGGCAGCAGGGCCAGCAGGAACGAGCCGGTCACGTTGATCGCGAACGTCGTCCACGCGAAGCCGGACCCGTCGGGCACCAGCTCCCCGGTCGACCAGCGCAGCACGGCGCCCACCGCCCCACCCGCGGCGACGCACCCGAGGAGCCGGGGCGTGGGGGTCACGAGACGCTGGAGTGGCGTGCGCCGTTGCCGTTGGACCCGGCGGGCTCGGTCCAGCGCCGGGGCTCGTCGCCGTCGGCCTGGTGGACCAGCTCGCCGAGGAACCAGGTCTGGAAGGCGACCTGGCGGGGTGTGCGGGCCAGCGCGAGCATCTTCTCCTCGCGGGCGAAGGCGTCGGTCAGCGCGAGGAGCTCGACGAAGCGGGCGACGTCGCGGGCCTCGCCGCGGCCCATCAGCACCTCGAGGTCGATCGCGCTCTCACCGGCGGCCTGGGCCAGGTCGACCTCGCGACGCACGGTGTCCTTGGTCAGCGGCCGTCCCAGACGGTCGAAGACCTCGGCGAGGTCTCGAGCCAGCGGGTAGTCGGCCTCGTTGGCCATGGCCAGCAGCCGGACCTCGCGCCGCAACTCGCGGAAGTGGTTGTGGAAGGAGACGTAGTCACGCACGGGGACGCCGAGCAGGTGGAACCTGGTCGGGTCGGCCGGGTGCTCGCCGGTCGTGTCACCGGGGGCGCCGGTGACCAGGCCCTCGGAGCCTGCGTCGTCGGAGAACTCGGCCGCCGGGGTGAACCAGACCGTCTTGCCGTCGTCCTCGATGTCGGCACCCCAGGCGTCGGACGCGCGGGCGACGATGCTGAGCCCACGGCCGAACGTGAGGAGCAGGTCGTCGAGCCCGTCGAGGTCGAAGTCGTCGATGGCGTCGAGGTCGAGGCTCGCGGACGGCATGGCCGGCGGCTCCTGGGACCCGTCGCTCACCTCGACCCGGGGGTGCTCCTGCGTGCCGCGGATCCGGACCTGGATGGGGGGCGTCCCGTGCAGCAGCGCGTTGGTGACGAGCTCGGAGACCGCCATCTCGGCGCACTCGACGAGGTCGTCGCGCCCGATGTCGAGGAACGTCCCGACGACCCACCGCCGGGCGTCCTGGACGCCACGCGGACCGGCACCCAGCGCGAGGGCGGGCCTGTTCAGCGGCACGGGATGGTCTCCGGACGTCTGGCGAGAAGCGGTCGGGGCGAGGAGCGGAAGGGCCCGTCGCAGGCCATTCCGGGCTGGTGTACCCGACCGAGTCCGGGGCAAACACGAGCGAGTGAAGATTCTGTCACCGGATGGCCTGTGATGCAGCAGACGCGCCCGTCCATTGGTCGCCGTACGGCGACACGGGCGAGAATGGGTACCGACAGGCAGTCCCCTTCCTGATGGAGCGCCAGATGTCGTCCACGACCCCGAGCAACACTCCCGCCGCCTCCGCGCGCCACCAGGTGGTGGTGATCGGCTCCGGCTTCGGTGGTCTCTTCGGCACCAAGGCCCTCAAGCGCGCCGACGCCGACGTCACCATGGTGGCCAAGACCACCCACCACCTGTTCCAGCCGCTGCTCTACCAGGTGGCCACGGGCATCCTGTCCGAGGGCGAGATCGCCCCGCCGACCCGCGAGATCCTGCGCAGCCAGAAGAACGCCCGGGTCCTGCTCGGCGAGGTCACCGACGTCGACCTGGCCGCCCGCACCGTCACCTCCCACGTCCTGGGACGCACCACGGTCAACCACTACGACTCGCTGATCGTCGCGGCCGGGGCCGGGCAGTCCTACTTCGGCAACGACCACTTCTCCGAGTTCGCGCCGGGCATGAAGAGCATCGACGACGCCCTCGAGCTGCGCGGCCGGATCTTCGGCGCCTTCGAGCTCGCCGAGCTCGGTGCGGCCCGCGGCGAGAACGTCGACCACCTCCTGACCTTCGTCGTCGTCGGCGCCGGTCCCACCGGTGTCGAGATGGCCGGCCAGATCGCCGAGCTGGCCCACCGCACCCTCAAGCGCGACTTCCACGCCATCGAGACCCGCTCCGCGCGGGTGGTCCTGATCGACGCCGCGCCGCAGGTGCTGCCGCCGTTCGGCCGCAAGCTCGGCCTGTGGACCAAGGACCGGCTCGAGAAGCTCGGTGTCGAGGTGATGCTCGGCGCCATGGTGACCGACGTCGACGAGCGCGGCCTGAAGGTGAAGTTCAAGAACGGCCGCGAGGAGCGCGTCGAGGCGGTCACGAAGGTGTGGGCCGCCGGCGTCCAGGCGTCGCCGCTGTCCACCACCCTCAGCGAGCAGACCGGCGCCCCGCTCGACCGCGCCGGCCGTATCGGCGTCAACCCCGACCTCACGCTCCCGGGCTACCCCGAGGTGTTCGTGGTCGGCGACATGATCTCCCTCGACCACCTCCCGGGCGTCGCGCAGGTGGCGATCCAGGGCGCCAAGTACGCCGCCAAGGAGATCGACGGGCGGCTCAAGGGCAAGCCCGCCCAGAAGCCGTTCCACTACTTCGACAAGGGGTCGATGGCGACCATCAGCCGCTTCAACGCGGTCGCCGCCGTCGGCAAGATCCGCCTCACCGGCTTCATCGCTTGGCTGATGTGGCTCGCCGTCCACCTCGTCTACATCACCGGCTTCAAGAACCGCCTCACGGCGGTCATGCACTGGTTCGTCTCCTTCCTGGGCCGCGGCCGCTCGGAGCGCACCGCCACCGAGCAGCAGATCTTCGGCCGGATCGCCCTGGCCCGCCTGCGCCGCGGCGCCACCGACCTCGTCTCCGCCCCCGGCCAGCTCGACCAGGACGCCGAACGCGACCGCCGGGCCGACCTCGAGGCCCAGGCCGCCGAGGAGGTCCGGCTCACCGACCAGAGCCAGCGCGGGATCCGCGTGGGGTCCGGCTCGAGCTGAGCCGCCCACCCACACGTCGGTCGAGGTGCGAAGGCCGCCAGGCCTGAGCCTCGAGACCCCGCTGCGCCCTGCAGTCTCCACCGACGTCATCTCGTCGTCGTAAGGGTGGTTGTTCGGGTGGGTAGGGCGGTGACCTGGCGACCTTCCGGTACCGGGGTTCGGTCGCTGTCTCACCGCCGACCTGCCCGGTCGGTCGACCGGCGTGGACGGCGTACGCCTCAGCCCTGGTCCACGCTCGCGCGATCTCGGGCCCAGCGGGGCAGGATGAAGACGCCCTCGGCCTCGACGGTCACGCCGTCGGGGCCGGCGACGTGGCCCTTGGCCCAGGTCTTGATGCCCTCGGTGCGGTCGATCCAGGCCTCGGTGCGCAGGGGGCCGAGGGGGGTGGCCTGGCGGTAGCGGAGGGTGAGAGTGCCGGTCATGCCCGGACGACCGCCGGCGCCGGCGGACTCGCCGAGCATCTGGTCCAGGACGAGGGCGAGGACCCCGCCGTGCACGAGGCCGGGCGGGCCCTCGTAGGCGGCCCCGAGGTGGAAGTCGCACCAGACACGGCCGTCGCCGCTCTCGTGGCGCTCGGTGACCAGCGGCGGGGCGATCGGGTTGCGCAGGCCGACGACCGAGTTGCCCCAGGGGCGCCCGCGTCCGTCGGGGCCGTAGCTGACGCCGTACGCACCGGGCAGCTGCTGCTGGCGCAGGCGGGCCGTGATCGCCTCGACCTCGACCCGTGCCCGGTCGATCTCGTCGTCGCGCACGGTGGTGCGGATGGTGGCGTCGACCAGGCCGCGGACGGCCTCGGTGAAGGGGCCGTAGAGGGCGGCTCGACGCGCGACCTCGTCGTCGCTGAGGTCGTCGCGCGTGAAGCCACCGGTCATGCGGCTCACCCTAGAACACGTTCTAGATCGGACGGTCCGGTCCGCGACATATCGGGTTGTGGTCGAGCGGGCGAGGTTGCTTCGATGCCGCCATGCCCTCCACCGCGCTGGCCCTCCCCGACGTCCGGCTCGCGGCGTCGTGGGCGGCGACGCTGCGCGACTTCGGTACGACGTACCCGCACGGCTCCGGGGTCGACCCCGACTCCCCGCCCGTGCTCGACGAGGCGGGGTGCGCCGCGTTCGTCGCCGACCTGCTGACGTACGCCGACCCCGCGGCCCGGCTGCCCGACGGTCGGGTGTCCTGCACGTACTTCTGGGTGCTCGACGGCGACAGCGATGACGAGGACGACGAGATGGTGGGGTTCCTCGCCGTGCGCCACCGGCTCAACGACTTCCTGCTCGAGCAGGGTGGGCACATCGGCTACAGCGTGCGTCCGTCAGCCCGCCGGCGGGGCCACGCGACGTCGGCGCTGCGGCTCGGCCTCGCCCACGCGGCGGCGCTCGGTCTCGACCGGGTGCTGCTCACGTGCGACCTCGACAACGCGGCCTCGCGCCGCACGATCCAGCGAGCCGGAGGTCGGCTCGAGGACGTCCGGGCCGGCAAGCAGCGGTTCTGGCTCGAGACCGCCCGGGCGGTGGGGGTGCGGGTGAGCCCGGGCGTGCGCCAGGGCGGCTGATTGACTGGCCGACGTCCAGCAGCACGTCGACGTACAGGAGCCAGCATGTCCTTCGGGCCGTCCGGGATGTACCCCGCCTACGCCGCGCCCAGCGAGGCCGCCGTCCGCCACTACGACGCGATGGTGGCGTTCCTGCGGGAGGAGGTGCTCCCGGCCGAGGCGGCCTACGACCGCCACCGGGTCGAGGCGGGCGAGGGGGACCACTCGGTGCCGCCGGTGATCGAGGAGCTCAAGGTCAAGGCCCGCGAGCGTGGTCTGTGGAACCTGTTCCTGCCCTCGGAGAGCGGGCTGACCCAGCTGGAGTACGCCCCCATCGCCGAGCTGTCCGGCTGGTCCAACGAGCTGGCGCCGGAGGCGATCAACTGCCAGGCGCCCGACACCGGCAACATGGAGCTGTTGCACCTGATCGGCACCGAGGCCCAGCAGCGGGAGTGGCTCGACCCGCTGCTCGCCGGTGAGATCCGCTCGGCGTTCGCGATGACCGAGCCCCGCGTCGCGTCCTCGGACGCCACCAACATCGAGACCCGCATCGAGCGCGACGGCGACGAGTACGTGATCAACGGCCGCAAGTGGTGGATCTCGGGCGCGGCCGACCCGCGCTGCAGGCTGCTGATCGTGATGGGCAAGACCGACCCGGAGGCCGCCACCCACCGTCAGCAGTCGATGGTGATCGTGCCGGTCGACACCCCCGGCGTCGACATCCAGCGGTCGCTGCCCGTCTTCGGCCGCCAGGACCAGCACGGGCACTGCGAGGTGGAGCTGACCGACGTACGCGTGCCGGTCAGCCACATCCTCGGCGAGGAGGGCGGCGGGTTCGCGGCGGCCCAGGCGCGGCTGGGGCCGGGCCGCATCCACCACGTCATGCGGGCGCTGGGGGCGGGGGAGCGGGCGCTGGCGATGATGGTGCAGCGCGCCCAGCAACGCACCGCGTTCGGTGGCCCGCTGGCCGAGCAGTCCGCGGTGCGCGAGCGGATCGCCGAGTCCCGGATCGAGCTCGAGCAGGCTCGGGCGCTGTGCCACCACGCGGCGCACGTGGTCGACAGCGAGGGCAACAAGGCCGCGCGACACCTGATCGCAGCCGCGAAGGTCGCCGTGCCGAGGGCGGTGCTGTCGGTCATCGACCGGTCCATCCAGCTGCACGGTGGCGCTGGCGTCACGGACTCGACGCCCCTGGCGATGCTCTACGGCTGGCACCGCGCGATGCGCATCTTCGACGGCCCCGACGAGGCGCACCTGACCACCCTGGCCCGGGCCGAGCTCTCCCGTGAGCCGCTGTTCGACCTCCCGGCCACGATCTTCGACCAGCTGCGCTGAGGCTGCCTCCTCACCCGACGGGGTGACGTTGTGGACGCCGTGTCGAGGTTTGGTCTAGATTTCTAGACATCTCGTCTAACTCTGGAGTTGACATGGCCCGCACGAATCCGCTTCGCATCACCCTCGTCGACGACTCCGACCTGGCTGCCGCCGGACTGCGCACGCTGATGGCGCCGTACGCCGACCGAGTGGCCGTGATCGACAACCGCGACGCCCTCGCGCACCCCGACGCCCTCGACGTCGTCCTCTACGAACCGATGGGCCAGACCAGCATGTCCCGCTCGCTGTTGCGCGACCTGCAGTCGATGGGCGCGGCCCAGGCCGCGGTCTTCAGCTGGGCCGGACCCGACCAGCTGCCCGCGAGCCCGACCAACCCCCACCTCGCCAAGTCCCTCACGGCCTCGCAGATCGTGGTGTCGGTCGAGCGGTTGGTGGAGGGGCGGTTCGAGACCGCCCCGGTCAGCCAGCGCGTCGTCCTGGCGCCGGTCGACGAGACGGTCGTGGTCATCGACGAGGAGGAGCCCGGCCTCGAGGAGTCGATGGGCTACGAGGATGTCGGCCTCACGCCCCGCGAGGGCGAGATCGTCAGCCTCATCGTGTCGGGGCTCAGCAACCGCGAGATCGGTGAGCGGCTCCAGCTGAGCATCAACTCCGTCAAGACCTACATCCGCAGCGCCTATCGCAAGATGGGCGTCGAGCGACGTACCCAGGCCGTGCTCTGGGGCCTCGACAACGGCATCCACGTCGAGAGGTCGCACGCCCTGGTCGGCTGACCCTCATTGGACAGTTTCCACAGCAAACTTCACAATGCGTGGAGATTCAGACGGGTCAGGTGAACGCGGTGTCCAAGTCCGAGGTCGAGGCGGTGCTCAGCATCGGCGATCTTGCCGAGCGCACGGGTGTCAGTGCAGCGACGCTGAGAGTGTGGGAGTCGCGGCACGGCTTCCCGGTGCCGCACCGGCGCGAGAGCGGGCACCGGCGCTACGACGACGAGCACGTGCGCGTCATCCGTGACGTCGTACGCCGCCGCGACACCGGGGTGCGCCTCGACGTCGCCATCGAGCAGGCGGTCGCCGCGCAGCGCCCGACGCCGACCGCACCCGGGGCGCCGTCGGTCTACGCGCGGCTGCGCCACACCCACCCCGCTCTCACGCCGCAGAAGCTGACCAAGGCGACGCTGCTGGCCCTGTCGTGGGCGATCGAGGACGAGTTCGCCTCCCGCGCCCAGCACGCCCACCTCTTCGGCGCCTTCCAACGGGTCCGGAACTTCGAGTCGGCCAACCCGCGCTGGAGCGACCTGGCGCGCACGATGGAGGCGACCTTCGTCTTCGCCGACTTCGACGTCGCCACCACCCGTCGTCCGCTGCCTCCCGGGCGCCCGATCCCGGTCCCGCTCCCGCCCGATCACCCGATGAGCCGCGAGTGGGCCGTCGTCTGCGACGCCGACGAGCTGCCGGTCGCCCTCACCGCGTGGGAGCTGCCCGGCCAGCACGCCGTGCCCGACCGCGACCGTGTCTTCGAGTCGGTCTGGACCGTCGAGCGCGACGCGGTGCGCCAGGCGGCCCGCGTGTGTGCCGACGTGGCCGTCGACCTCGGCGTCCAGGCCGCCGACGGTGTCGCCGAGCAGCTGTCGCGACCGCTGGGACCCGGCACCACCGATCTCGCCCAGGTGACCTCGTTGTTCAACCGCGTCGTCGCGTACGTCGACGCGCGAGTCGTCGGTCGGACCTGACCTCGGTCGACGTGGCTGTCGGCCGCCACGTCGGCCGACCACCCCGATGGGCCCGATGCTCGGCGGCACCGAGCTCGCAGTGAGAGTGTTCGCATCCCTCCGCGGTCGTCTCCTCCATCCGGTGCCGCCATGGCCCGAACGGGCCTTGCCCGCAACCTACGAGGACGTGGTCGCCTCCTGCAGGGCGGACACGCGCGGGAATCGCGGTACGCCGGCGAGGACCGCGCCGAACAGGCTGGCCGCCAGACCGAGCGAGGCGACACGCAGGGCCCACTCGGTGCCGGCGGCTCCGGCGACCACACCACCGAGGGCGGCCCCGAGCGGGCTGCCGCCCCAGGCGATGAGGCGGGCCGTGGTGTTGACCCGGGACTGGAGGTGGTCGGGAGTGACGACCTGGCGGGCGACGATGCCGTTGACGATCAGGGAGGTCGTGGCGAAGCTGAGGACCGCCAGCAGGGGCAGGGCGAACAGGAGGGACGTGGTCAGGGACAGGGCGACCACGACCGTCAGCGCCACGGCGTACCCGGTCGTGGTGATCAGTCCGACCCCGACGCGGGCCTGCACCCGCGGCAACGACAGGCTGGCGGCGAAGGTGCCGACCGCACCCGCGGCGAAGAGCCACCCCAGGGCGGGGGAGTCGGGCGGCAGTCCGAGCTGCTCGACGCCGATGACGACGAGCAGGCCGGACACGGCCCCGCCGGCGAGGCTGTTGCCTGCGCCCAGGATGGTCAGCCAGCGCACGACCGGCATCGCCCAGATGTAGCGCAGTCCGTCGGCCACCTCGGCACCCAGCCGCCGGCTCGACGTGGCGGCGGCGGCCGACTCGCTCCCGTCCCACCGCAGCCGGCCCGTCAGCGCCGCGGCGGCGAGGTAGCCGACGCCGTCGACCCCGAGCACGAGGGCTGGGGAGGTCACCGTCACCAGCACCCCGCTCACGAGCGGTCCGACCAGCCCGATCGCTGTGCCGACCGTCACCAGGGTCGAGGTCGCCGAGGCGACCCGGTGTCGGCCGACCATCTGGGGCACCACGCCGAACGACGCCGCGTCGGCGAAGACGAACAGCGAGGAGACGACGGCTGCCACGACGAGGACCTGCGCGAAGGTGAGCGCCCCGAGTGCGTCGGCGAGCGGCACGGTCAGCATCGCGAGGCCGCTGAGGGCGCCCGTCACGACGAGCACGCGTCGACGGTTCCAGCGGTCCACGAGGGCGCCGGCCGGAAGTCCGAGCAGCAGGTACGGCGCCGTCTCGACCGCCGCGACCGAGGCGGTCAGGGCAGCGCTCCCGGTGAGTCGGTAGACCAGCACCGGGAGCGCGACCATGGTCAGGGCGTTCCCGGTCATGGCGAGGGTGCGCGCAGCGAGGAACCGCCGGTAGGTCGGATCGGCGAGCGCGCTCTCGGGCGGTGGGGTCCTCACAGGCTCGGCGGGGGAAGCAGGAGCAGGGTCTCCGGCGTGGGTGAGCGGCCACCGATCTCGGCCCACCGCGGCAATCCGTAGTAGGGGAAGGCGGCAGGTGCGTTGGGGACGAGCCCGCGGGCGCAGACCCGCACGACCCGGAGCGGGGTGAGCGCGACGTCGGGCGTGGTCAGGTCGCAGACGACGACCTCATGGCCCGAGCCGGCCAAGGTGGCGAGCAGTCCGTCCTCGGTCCCCCGGGGGAGGTCGGAGATCCCGACCGTCGCCGGCGGCGAGGTGAAGCGTGGCAGGAGTCGGCGCTGGACCTCGGGATCGAGCCACACCTGCGCCTGGGCGCCGAGGTCGCGCACCCGCTCCTGCTGTGCTCCGGCCACCGAGAGGTAGTCACGGTCGGGTCGGTGTGGCAGGTAGAGACCCTCGGAGAGCACGCCCGCCGCGATCGCGTCGAAGACCCAGCCGTCCGGTTCGAGCAGACCTTGGGTGAAGACCCAGCTGTGGATCGCCTCCAGCGTCGCCTTGACCGCGGTCTCGGCCGGGTCGAGCTTGGCCGAGAAGCCGCCTGCGACGATCCCGGTCGCCGGGTCGTGGACCACCGCGGCGACGACCGGCACGCCGAACCAGGACGGCAGCGCGAGAAGGTGGAGCTCGAGCCGGGAGTCCCCGAGGTGGTCGCGCAGGCCCGGCACCGAGGTCGGGTCGATACCGGCCGCCGGCAGGTCGAGGTGCCACCAGAGCGAGAGGGCGTCTCGCTCGACGAGCTCCAGCAGACCGCGGTGCGTCGCGTCCGCGGCGCCCTGCCCGGTCGCGATGCCGGCGTAGTTGACGTGGTGCAGCCACGGGTCCCTGCGTCGAGTGCCGGTGCGCCAGTTGAGGTGCGCCCAGGACGCCGGCACGAGCACGGGGCCGTCGTCGTGCAGCGAGCGGCCCTCGACCCACGAGACCTCGATGTCGTCGGTGAAGCGGGCGAACGGGAAGCCGGGTCGCTCGTGCTGCCATTCGGCGAAGAACCGGAGGTCGTCGGGCCCGAGCAGCCGGTGTCCGTCGGAGGCGAGCCGTCGGGCGGTGCCGCGGCGCAGGCCCTCTGGGACGTAGTTGCCGCAGTAGCGCTCGACCGCCTCGCCGATCGCCGCGATGCGAGCTCCGCGCGGGTCGGCGAAGGTGGTGCCGAGCGAGACGCGGTCGCTCGGCCAGTTGCCGTGCTCGCGCGAGTCGGCCACCTCGGCGGTGATGCCGACGTACGCCGCGGGCAGCCCGGCCACGTGTTCGACGGAGTGCAGACCGAGGACCACACCGAAGTCGGGGTCGACGAGGTCGTCGACGGTGAGGGGGCCGAGCGTCAGGGGGCCGTGGGTCATGCGATGAGCTCCAGGTGGTGGCGGGGGACGGGGGTGTGGGGATGCGGTGACCGCGCGTAGCGCGGGAAGTCCTCGGCGCCGAGGCGCAGGTCGAGAGCGCTGCTCCGGCACGTGGTCGTCAGGACGGGACCGAGGGTGACGACCGAGCCGCGGGCGGCCCCGTGGGCGACCTCGCGACCTCCTGCGGTCAGCGACGCGCACCACTGGGTGGTCGGGGCGGCGTCGACGTGCACGACGGCGTGGGCAGGAGGTCGGTCGGACGAGTTCCCGCACTGGTCGACGGTCTCCACCCCGTTCGGCGGCGAGCCGGCGAGCACCGCGTCGAGCCAGTCCAGGACCCGACGGGCCCGTCGGGATCCGCGCAGCGCGTGGTCCCACGGACCCATCACCAGCCACGACGGACCGCCCCACGCCGCCCAGAGGTCGACCGTGTCGTGCGCGAAGTGATCCGCGGTGCCTCCGATCGCGAGCAGGGGGCACGACAGGGTGCCGACGGCTGCGGCTCGCTCGGCGTCGCGCCGCTGGGCGGTGACGACGTCGTGCCACGGGGTCGTCACGGCGTGGGCCAGCCACCACCCGAGGCGCGAGGCCAGCTGCAGCACTCCACCGCGTGTCCGAGCGGTCTCTCCGAGGCCGAGCGCGGGCACCATCGCGACCACGCCGTCCGGTTCGTCGACCGCGGCGGTGGCCAGGGCCGCGTGGGCGCCGTACGACGTCCCGAGCAGCACCACGGGGGCATCCCACCGGCTGCGTACCCACGCGAGGAGCGCGGGCCCGTCCTCGTGGTGGTCCTCGGTGTAGGGATGGAACGTACCCGGCGACTCGTGTCGCCCCCGCACGTCCTGCACCACCAGGCCGACGCCGTGTGCCGCCCAGGCGGCACCCTCGGGGGCGTGGCCGGCGGCGCCGTACGGCGTGCGTGCGACCAGGACGATGCGTGGTCGCGCGGGCAGCCACGCGTAGGTGGTCAGGCCGCCGACGTTCGTTCTCATCGCGGCGCGGATGGCACGGGGAGCACCGGGTGGCGGGTGACGGAGCGGGTGCGAAGGTCGACGGAGACGGCGTGGTGAGCGGGGCGGTCCTCGCTGAGCAGCTCGGCTGCGACCACCGCCGCGGCCAGCTCCAGCCCGGGGCGGGATGTGGGTGCCGTGACCGCACGCCCTCCGGCCACGGGCGTGACGCGGGGGTCGTGGTCGCGATGCCGCGTCGCGGCGCGCCGTCGGGCGACCACGTCGAGGGCGGTTACGGCGGGAGGAGCGAGCACCACGAGGTGCCCGTCCATCCAGCAGGCCGGACCGGGGCTTCCGAGGTCGTCCGGCGAGTCGAGGACGGCGATGGTGGTGCCGCCGGGACCGACGGTGGCGCCCATCCGCTGTAACGCGCCGGCGACAGCCTGGGCCAAGACACCGTCGCCGATGACGTGGTGGTGTGGCACCGGCGCGTCGACCAGACCAGCGTCGACCAGCGAGTCGAGTGCGGTCCGGGCCGGACGAGACGTGGGCCGTCCGCCGGCGACCAGGGCGTCGAGGAGCGCCTCGGCGTCGGACGCCGAGAGGTGGACGTGGAGGTGGGTGTCGCCGACGCGGAGGACGTGGCCGTCAACGGTGGCGTGGAGGGCGACGTCCGCACGGAGTCGGGTGGACTGCTGGGCGCGCTGAGTGGTCATCGGGTGTCCTGCTGGGGCGAGAGGGCCCCCACGCGCTCCGTGGGGCGAGCGCGTGGGGGCCGGCGGGCGACGGAGGTAGGTCAGTCGGTCTCGGTGGCCTCGACCTCGTCGAAGGGGTTCTCGACCAGTGCGTTGGAGTGACCGGCACTGTGCGTCGAGAGGGTGGAGCGCTGCGGGCGCTGGGACACGGGGCTGAAGAGCTCGTTCATGGGTTTCTCCATCTCAGGGGGTGCGTGAGCCCGGTCGGGCTCACCAGGGGGACGTTAACGCATAATGAGAAACATTCTCAATAAGGTGGGGTGTGCGTCTCACGGGTCGAGGGTGTCCTCGACCGTGTCGAGCACGAGGCCGAGCGAGATGGTGCCTCGTCCGGTCGCCCAGACCGGGGCCTCGACCTCGACGACCCGGTCGTTCTTCACGGCGGTCAGGCCGGCCCAGGTCGGGTCGGTGGCCAGGCGCTCGGACAGGGGGTCGGTGTCGTCGGACGCCGAGAAGGCCTGCGCGAAGATGACGTCGGGGTCGACCTTGGCGATCTGCTCGACGGCGACGGTCGCGAACGGGTCGTTGCCCGCTGGCCATGGGTAGTCGCTGACCTCGGCGAGCAGCGAACCGACCGGCGTCTTGACCGAGTCCACCCCCAGGCTGCCGGGCTCGCCGTACATCGAGAGGGTGGTGAGGTTGCTGCGCTCGGCGGCTGCGGCCTCGACCCGTGCGGTGAACGCGTCCGCCTTCTCGTCGGCGGCCCCGCGGGTTCCCGTGAGGTCGCCGATGGTGCGCAGAAAGGCGACGGAGTCCTGCCACGACGTCGGGTCGACGAGGTAGAGAGGGGCTGTCCTCTCGACCGCCTTCCGTAGTCCGTCCTGGGCGCCGGCGAGGCCGATGACGAGGTCGGGAGTGGACAGGGCGATGTCCTCGACGTTCTCCTCGCCGAAACCGCCCCGCACCTCTCGCATGTCGGCGTCGGGACCCGCGTAGTGCTCGTCGAGGGCCAGCTGGTCGCGGTAGGCGACGGGCGTGATGCCGACCTCGGTGAGGGCGTCGACGCAGATCATCGTCAGGCAGGCGATCCTCGAGGCCGGACGGGCGAGGGTGACCTCGGCCCCGGTGTCGTCGGTGGCGCTGACCGGGCCGGTGGTCGTCGAGCTCCCCGAGACCCCCGAACCGGCCGAGTCGGAAGGGTCGGCCGAGGGTGCGGTGGTGTCGGACGAGCCGCATCCCGCCAGGAGCCCTGCGGTCAGCAGGGCGGTCACGACGAGGGTGGGGTGGGTGAAGGGTTTGCGCATCGGATCTCCTGTGGTGTTCGATTGAGACCGAAATGATAATCATTATCAAGTGGTGTGCGGTGCCGGGTCTTGCCGTGCTCGGACTGACGGCGCTCTGCCTGGGTGAGCCGAGGCTCGGTCCCGGGTCGGCCCTGACCGCGCTCGTGGACCCGGGGCACCCCTGGCACGTCGCCGTGTGGCAGGTGCGCACGCCGCGCGTGGTCCTCGGCGCCCTCGCGGGCGCCGCGCTCGGTGTCTCGGGCCTGCTGCTCCAGGACGTGCTGCGCAACCCGATCGCGGGTCCCGAGCTGCTCGGCGTCTCGTCGGGGGCGGCCGTGGTGACCGCGACGGTCGTCGTCCTCGGGCTCGGCGTGCCCGTCGTCGTCCTCCCGTACGCCGCGCTGGCCGGCGCCCTGGTCGCTGGAGCCTTGGTCCTGCTGGCGATAGGACGTACCCGCGCGCCCGACCACGTCGCCCTCGTGGGAGCGGCGGTGTCGGCTGCCTGCGGCGGCCTGGTCGTCGCCGTGGTCGGCCTCGGCACCCAGGGCGACGTGGTCTCCCTCTTCCGCTACCTGCTCGGCAGCCTGGCCGCCCGAGGGTGGACCCACGTCGAGGCCGTCGCGCCCTGGCTGGTGGTCGGGATCACGCTGGCCGCGCTGCTCAGTCGGCGCGTGGAGGCCCTCACCCTGGGTGACGAGGTCGCAGTCGGCCTCGGTGTGCCCGTCGTGCGCACCCGGGTCGCGGCCGTCGCCGTCGCGGCCGTGCTGGCCGCGGCCGTCGCGTCGGTGTGCGGGCCGGTGGCCTTCGTCGCCCTGCTCTCGCCCCACCTGGCGCGACGGATCTGCGGGAGCGTCAGCACCCGGCGGGTCTTCTGGTCGGTCCCTGTTGTCGGTGCGGCCCTGCTCATGAGCGCCGACCTGGTCTCGCGCCTGGTCCTCTACCCGGTCGAGCTACCGGTCGGTGTCGCCACGACCCTGGTCGGGGTGCCCTCGCTGGTGCTCGTGCTGCGTGGTCGCGCCCCCGAGTTGGCGGGGTCCCGATGACCGGGCCGCTGGCGCCGCGGCGGTCGGGGCTGTCGGGACGGGTTGGTCCGGTCGGGCTCCTCCTGACGGCCACCGCGGCCGGAGTCGGGGTGGTGCTGGCGCACCTCCTGCTCGGGCGGTCCGACCTGCCGCCCGGCGAGGTCGTGAGGGTCCTCACCGGCCGTGCCACGGCGCCGGCGTACGAGACCATCGTGCTCGACTACCGCCTACCTCGGGTGCTCGTCGGTCTCGGGGCCGGGGCACTTCTCGCGGTCTCCGGCGTGCTGGTGCAGGCCGTCGTGCGCAACCCGCTCGCCGAGCCGTCCACCACCGGCGTCGGCGCCGGGGCGGCCCTCGCCATCGTCGCCAGTCTCGTTCTGTGGCCCGGTCACCAGTGGGCGTACGCCGCCGCGATGGCGGGCGCGGTCAGCACCGGCGTGGTCCTGTACGCCGTGGGGCGGCGCTCGCCGGCCGTCGCCGGCGTGCTGCTCGGCGCTGTGCTGTCGGCGGTGACGTCCCTGCTGCTGGTCGTCGACTCGGCCCCGATCGGCACGGTGCTGCGCTGGCTCGTCGGCTCCCTCAATGCGCGCACGCCAGAGGACTGGGCGCTGCTGTGGCCCTGGCTCGTCGGGGTTCTGCCCGTGGCGTGGCTGCTCGCGTCGCGGCTGAACGTCTGGGCGCTGGGGGAGTCGGCCGCAGTCGGTCTCGGGGTCCGGCCGGGACCGCTGTTCGCAGCGGTCCTCCTCGTCGCCGTAGCAGGGGCCGCAGCCGCGGTGGCGGCCGCCGGGGCGGTCGCCTTCGTCGGACTGGTCGCACCCCACGTCGGACGGCTCCTCGTCGGGTCCGATCACCGGGTACTCGTCCCGGTGAGCGCCGCGCTCGGTGCGCTGCTGCTCAGCCTGGCCGACCTGGTCGCGTTCTCGATCACGGTCCACGTGCCCGGCCTGGCCACGGACGTCTCCGGGGTGCCGGTCGGCGCCGTCACGGCGCTGCTCGGCGCCCCCGTCCTCATCAGTCTCGTCCGCAGGGAGAACCGTTCATGAAGCGTGCCGCTGCCGACCCCGTCCTGGCCGCCCACCACCTCGACGCCGGGCACGGTCGCACGATCGTCGTACGGGACCTCGCGCTCGCGATCGAGTCGCGGACCGTCACTGCGCTCGTCGGGCCCAACGGGTCCGGCAAGTCCACCCTGCTGATGACGTTGGCCCGGGTCCTGAAGGCCCAGGGCGGCGAGGTGCTCCTGGACGGGGAGCCGATCGGACGGCGTTCCTCCGTCGAGGTCGCCCGTCGGCTCGGAGTGCTGCCGCAGACCGCCGTCGTGCCCAGCGGTGCCACGGTGCGCGAGGTCGTCGAGCAGGGTCGCTACCCGCAGCTTGGGGCGTGGGCGATGCTGCGCCGCCATGACGACGCTGCTCAGCGCCGCGCACTCGAGCTCACCGGGCTGACCGCGCTGGCCGACCGGCGCCTGGACTCGCTGTCCGGCGGGGAGCGGCAGCGCGCCTGGATCGCGATGATCCTCGCCCAGCAGACCGGGGTGCTGCTGCTCGACGAGCCCACGACCCATCTCGACGTGCGGCACCAGATCGACCTGATGGTGCTGGTCGAGCGGTTGCGCGACGACCACGGTCTCACCGTGGTGATGGTGCTGCACGACCTCAACCAGGCGGCCCGTCATGCCGACCGCATCGTCGCGCTTCACGACGGCGTGGTGCGAGCGGATGGGACCCCTCGGGAGGTCGTGACCCCGGCCATGCTGCGCGAGGTGTTCGACATCGATGCCGTGGTGGTGGACGACCCGGTCACGGGGCGTCCGATCTTCGTGGCGCGATGAGTGCGTCGGTCGACCTGGTCGCGGAGATCCACGGCCGCCTCAACGGCACGACCGTTCCTCGCCGTCCGAGGCCGGGGACGGCGCCACCGCTCGTGGCACCGTCGAGCCGGCCGCTGCAGGTCCCGCTTCGACCGGGCGGCGACCTGGGGGCGGTGCAGGCGGGACGCCGCTCGGCGTACCGGTTCGGGGGTCCGCCGTCCGTCGACGAGGTCGCGGCCGTGATCCATCACGGCGTCGGCACCGCCCCGCGGGCCGGCGGGCTGCCCTCGCTCGTCTCCTTCCTCGTCACGACGCCCGGAGGTGACCTGTCGGAGGGTGTGCACCGGGTCGACCCCTGCCTCCCGGTCCCGAGCCTGGTCGCGGTTCGCGCCGGGGACCCCACGTCCTTCGTGGCACAGTCCCTGGACCAACCGGCCTTCGCCGACCGTGTCCCGCTCTGGCTGGTCCTTGTCGCCGACCTCGGGGTCGCCCTCGGGCACTACCCGGCGCGCCACTACCGGACCCTCCACCTCGACGCCGGTGTCGCGCTGCAGAACGCGCTCCTGGTCGCCACCGCGCTCGGCCTCTCGGCCTGCCCGGTCATGGGCTACGACGACGACGCGTGGGCCGAGCTGCTCGACCTCGATGACCGCCGGTTCGTCGCCGTGCTCGTGGCCCTGGGGCGACCGCGGCTCGAGGGTGGGGGCGGACGTGGCCGGGGCCGGATCGGCGGGACGTGACAAGCGGGCGATCGAGGTCGACGGTCGTCCCTGCTCGCCCGGGCTGAGGTGCAGCAGCATCGCCCACCGCGACGAGCAGCCGGGCGCCACCACCTCGTGACAGTGACCCGCGCGCGCTCGAGCTCGTGCCTGAGTAGGCCCCGTGGGACTCGAACCCACAACCTAAGGATTAAAAGTCCTCAGCTCTGCCAATTGAGCTAGGGGCCCGCGGAGCCAGTATCGCAGGACGCGCGGTGGCCCGGGCGACACCGGTCCGTCGTACGAAGTTCACACGTCCGAACCGGTTGAGGGGGTGGTGAGGGGTGTCGCTCGCGGTCGTGCTTGATAGGGTCGGCAGTGCAACAGATGCAAGTTCCAGCTGGTTCTGACGCCTAAGGAGTACGTGATCCAACGGCGTTTCTGGTTTGTGGTGGATCCCACGGGTCGGAGCGACGTGTCACCGCACCTGTTGTGGGTCGCCGACGTGGCGGCTCTCGCCCCGACTAAGGAGAATTGAGCAATGGCTCAGGGCACCGTGAAGTGGTTCAACGCCGAGAAGGGTTTCGGTTTCATCGCGCAGGAGGACGGCGGCGACGACGTCTTCGTGCACTACTCGGCGATCCAGACCAACGGCTACAAGTCGCTCGACGAGAACCAGAAGGTCGAGTTCGACGTCACCCAGGGCCCCAAGGGCCCGCAGGCGGAGAACGTCCGCCCGGTCTGACACCCAGCTGGTCACCAGACCACCACCGAGGCCTCGCCGTCCCCGACGGCGGGGCCTCGGCGCGTCCGGGCGGACCCGGCGCGTAGCACGCGGGGCCTCGCGGCGTGAAGGTTCCCTAGTCACGCCGGAAGGTTCCGAATCACCCGCCTTAGCCATCTCGATCCCTACCGCCCACCCCGTAGGATGGCCGGGCGGTTCTATCGGGCGATCGGGAGCGGAGGGACCACGGATGTACGACCAATTCGACGTGTCCCTCGAGGACGTCGACCTGTTGGGCGAGGTCGAGCTGACCACCAACCTGATCATCGCGGCCAGTGAGGCCGACGAGCGGCTGGGGTCCGACGAGATCGACCGCATCCTCGGGGTCGTCCCGGTGCCGCCGCACCCGCGTCGCGCCAGCTGACCCCGGGTCGCCTCCTGCTCAGCAGGTCGCGAAGAGCACCGGCCCGCTGCTGAGGTCGGAGATCACGTACTCGCCCTCGCGCGGCTCGAGATCCATCCGTACGACGTCACCGTCCGCCATCACGTCGCCGACGGTGAACCGGTCGGTGAAGGCGCCCCCCTGGCCCGGGGCGTCGCCGGCGACGAGCGTGGCGCGGGTGTCGGCGTTGGTGCGCGCCTGCGTCGACGACTCGAACCCCAGCGCGACCCGGACGCCTCCGCCGGGCTCGGCCGCGATGCCGAAGCCGGTGAGCGGGTTGACCTTCCCGGCCTGCGCGACCAGGGCCTCGCCGGCGGCCTGCTCCGAGGGGTCGGCGTTGGCCATGGCCAGGGCGCTGCAGGCGTAGGTCGCGTCGTAGGTGATCGCGACGACGGGGCTGCCCAGGGCGTCGACCACCGTGCTCGGCACGGCTCCGGGGTCGGCCTCGGCGGCGGCCTTGCGGGCGTCGTCGACGCCGCCAACCCGATCGGAGGCGAAGACCAGGCCGGAGTCGCGGTCCAGGCCGACGAAGAGGAGCTCGGGGGTGAGCTGGCCGGAGATCGAGATGTCGGAGGTGGTGGCCCACACCCCGTCGGGGTCGTCGGGCTCGGCGTACTTGAGCTGGCGCAGGGCCGCCGCCACGTCGTCGGTGCTCACCCCTCCGCCCAGGCGCATGGTCAGGGTCGCCGCCGCGGCCGACTGGGTGAACAGCTCCCACTCGAGGGTCGCGGGGGAGAAGGCGAGCTTCTGCTGCATGGTGCCGGCGGACTCGCCGAGGGCGGTGGCGGTGGTGAGGTCGGCGTCGAAGCCACGCGAGATCAGGTCCTCGACCTGTTCGGCGGAGGACCGGGCGTCGAGGCTCACCCCGAGCTCGTCGCGTACGGCGCCCCAGTCGGTCCACAGCACACGCTGGGCGTCGTCGGGCGCGAGGAGGTAGGCCTGGTCGAACGAGGCGCCGGCCGAGCGGGCCGCGCGGGCCCGCTCCTCGTGGTCGTCGCCGCCGAGCACGTGGACCAGCACGAGCGTGAGGGCCGCGACCAGCACGAGGGCCACGACCGCCGCGATCACGACCTTCCACCGCGCGCGTGCCACGTGGCGACCCCTCCTCCGGTGCTCCGCCTTCTCGTGGTCGGAGAAGTGGTGCGAGAGTAGTCGTCGTGCCCGCCCCCGCCGCGAAGGCCGTGCGTGCCGCAGGCGTCGTCGTCTTCCGCCCCGGCCGTCGTGTCCTGCTCGTGCACCGTCCCAAGTACGACGACTGGTCCTTCCCCAAGGGCAAGCTCGACCCCGGCGAGCACGCCACGACCGCGGCCGTGCGCGAGGTCGCCGAGGAGACCGGGCTCCACGTCCGGCTCTGCCTGCCCCTGCACGACCAGGCCTATCGGGTCCTGGCCGGTCACAAGACCGTCCACTACTGGACCGGCCGGGTCGTCGGTGACGACGACGTGAGCCGCTACCGGGCCAACGACGAGATCGACGCGGTGCGCTGGGTCGACCTCGACGAGGCCGCCGACCTGCTGACCTACGACCACGACTCCGCGACCCTGGCCGAGGCCCTGGGACGCCGCCGCCGTACCCACGCCCTGGTCGTGCTCCGCCACGGCCGCGCCCGCTCGCGCAGCGCCTGGCGTCGCGACGACACCGAGCGCCCGCTGCTCCGCGCCGGCGAGCTGCAGGCCGAGCGACTGGTGCCCGTGCTGGCGGCGTACGGCGTCACGCAGCTGGTCAGCTCGACCAGCCTGCGGTGCCGCCAGACCCTGGCCCCCTTCGCCGGCATGACCGGCTGGGACCTCGTGACCCGACGCCGGCTCTCGGAGGAGGGCGCGTCACCGGCCGGCGTACGACGGGTGGTCACCGACACGCTCGCCCTGGTCGCCGAGGGACGCAGCACCGTGGTGTGCACCCACCGGCCGGTGCTGCCCGAGGTGTTCGCGGCGCTGGGACTCGAGGACCCGGGGCTCGACCCGGGCGAGATGCTCGTCGCGCACCTGCGCAAGGGCCGCGTGGCGGGCACTGAACGCCATCTCGTGCGCTGAGTCAAGGTCACGCCGAGCGAGTTCACCGACCTGTTGCCCAGGTCACAGGCTCCCGTCGCCGAGTGGGCGGACCGAGTTCACCCCTCGTTCACCATCGACGGCCGATCCGTCCACCTCGCCTCCCCACAGTTCTTCTTGCCACTCACAAGATGAATCACAAGGAGACCCCGAAGTGACTCGCACTTCCCTCAGCCGCGCGTTCGTGCCCGGCATCGCCGTACTCACCGTCCTGGCCCTCTCGGCCTGCGGCGCCTCCAACGAGGACGGCGGCTCTGACAACTCCGGCGACGGTGGCAGCTCCAGCGGCCCCGAGAGCGCCGGCCTGACCGGTGTCCTCAAGGGCGCCGGCGCCACCTCGCAGGAGAAGGCCCAGGAGGCCTGGGCCATCGGCATCCAGGGCGCCAACGACGGCTTCGAGGTCCAGTACCAGCCCGTCGGCTCGACCGACGGTCGCGCCTCGTTCGTCGAGGGTGCAGCGGCCTTCGCCGGCACGGACTCCGCGCTCAACGACGACGACGGCCAGCTCACCGCGGCCAAGAAGACCTGCGGCGGCACCGAGCCGATCCAGGTCCCGGCCTACGTCTCGCCGATCGCGGTCGCGTTCAACCTGCCCGGCATCGACTCGGTCCAGGCCTCGGCCGACACGATCGCGAAGATCTTCGACGGCAAGATCAAGAAGTGGAGCGACATCCCCGACGAGCAGGCCGACGGCGTGACGCTGCCGGACACCGACATCACCCCGGTGCACCGCTCCGACGACTCGGGCACCACCAAGAACTTCACCGACTACCTCGGCAAGGCCGCTCCGGAGTCCTGGCCCTACGAGGCCGAGGACGCGTTCCCGGTCAAGGGCGAGGCCGCTGACGGCACCTCCGGCGTCATCCAGCAGATCAGCACGATCGAGGGTGCTATCGGCTACGCCGACAACAGCCAGGCCGAGGGCCTCGGCAAGGTGTCGGTCCAGGTCGGCGAGAGCTTCGTCGCCCCGTCGCCCGAGGGTGCCGCCAAGGTCCTCGAGGCCTCGCCGCCGGCCGAGGGCGTCTCCGACGTCGACATGGCCGTCGCGCTCGACCGCACCACGACCGAGGAGGGCGCCTACCCGGTCGTCCTGCTGTCCTACCTCGTGGCCTGCCAGAAGTACGACGACGCGGACACCGCCAAGAACGTCAAGGGCTACCTGTCCTACATCGTCTCCGACGCCGGTCAGGAGCAGGCGGCCAAGGAGGCCGGCTCCGCCCCGCTCGGCGAGGCCACCGCCAAGAAGGCCCAGGAGATCGTCGCCAAGATCGGCTCCTGATCCAGCCGCGGATCGGGTGGGGCTGGTACGTCGGCCCCACCCGACCCGCGTTCCCGGCATGATTCGTCCCGCCTGCTTCACATCACGCCCGCGAAGGACTGCTCAGTGAGCACCACCACCACCAAGGAACGGCCTCCGGCCAAGGAAGCCGCACCCCGCAAGGTCACCAGCCTCGGGGACCGGATCTTCGCCGGGCTGACGCTCGGGGCGAGCCTGATCATCCTGCTCGCCCTCGCGAGCGTCTTCGTCTTCCTGTTCGTCAAGGGGGCGCCCGGCTTCACCCAGGCAGCCGAGGTCTACGCCCCGCGGTCCGACAACTTCGTCGGCTACGTCGCCCCGCTGCTCGGTGGCACCCTGATCGCCTCGGTCATCGCGCTGATCGTCGCCGTCCCGCTGGCCTGGGGCATCGCGCTGGTGATCAGCCACTACGCACCCCGCTGGATCGCGGTGCCGGTGGCCTACCTGATCGACCTGCTCGCCGCCGTACCCAGCGTCGTGTTCGGCCTGTGGGGCGTCATCGTCCTGGCGCCGCAGATGGTCCCGGTCTTCACCTTCCTCAACGACTACTTCTCGTGGCTCCCGATCTTCGACGGCGACGTCTCCCGGAGCGGTCGCACGATCCTGACCGCCGGAGTCGTCCTGGCGATCATGATCCTGCCGATCATCACCGCGATCACCCGCGAGGTCTTCTCGCGCACCCCGCGCCTCAACCAGGAGGCGGCGCTCGCCCTGGGCGCCACGCGCTGGGAGATGATGCGGCTCACCGTCTTCCCCTACGGCCGCTCCGGCATGGTGTCGGCCACCATGCTCGGCCTGGGGCGCGCGCTCGGCGAGACGATGGCCGTGGCCATGGTGCTCTCGCTCGGTGGCTTCAACCTCGACCTGCTCGGGCCCGGCAACTCCTCGATCGCGGCCAACATCGCCAGCAAGTACAAGGAGCGCTCCGACGAGCTGCTCTCGGTGCTGATCGCGACCGGTCTCGTGCTCTTCCTCCTCACCTTCATCGTCAACTTCGCGGCCCGCTGGATCGTCGGCCGCTCCGAGCGGAAGATGGCGCGCTGATGAGCACCGATCTCTCCAAGGCTCCCGTCGCCGAGGAGCCCCGCGCCTCGATGTCGATCACCGCGGCCAAGCTGCCGCGGCAGGCGCCGCTCCTGGTGGGGGTCATCGCGATCGCGATCGCCCTGTTCTGCTGGCAGATCATGTCGTGGCCGCTGGTCGGCTCCGCGATCGTCGGCGGCCTGGTCTACCTGGTCGTCCTCCCGGCGTGGTCGCTCGCCGTCGAGGGACGCCGCGGCGCCACCGACCGGATGATGACCGGGCTGATCTGGTCGACCTTCGTGGTCGCGATGGTGCCGCTGGTGTCGCTGATCTACACGGTCGTCGACCGCGGCCGTGGCGTGATCAACACCGAGTTCCTCACCTACTCGCTGTTCGCCACCCAGCTCGACCAGCCGCCCGGCATCTACCACGCCATCATGGGCACGCTGATCATCACCGTGGGTGCGGCCATCATCTCGATCCCGATCGGGGTGCTCGCCGCGATCTACCTCGTCGAGTACGGCAAGGGCAACCGCCTGGCCCGCGTCGTCACCTTCCTGGTCGACGTGATGACCGGCATCCCCTCGATCGTCGCCGGCCTGTTCGCCTTCGCGCTCTTCACGCTGCTCTTCGGCGCCGACTTCCAGGGCGGCGTCGGCGGCTCGGTCGCCCTGTCGCTGCTGATGATCCCGATCGTGGTCAGGGCCACCGAGGAGATGCTCCGGCTGGTCCCCGACGAGCTGCGCGAGGCGGCGTACGCCCTGGGCACGCCGAAGTGGCGCACCATCGTCAAGGTCGTCCTCCCGACGACGCTCGGCGGCATCATCACCGGTGTCACGCTGGCCATCGCCCGCGTGATCGGCGAGACGGCGCCGCTGCTGCTGATCGCCGGTCTGGCCGCCAAGACCAACACCAACCCGTTCGACGGCGCGATGACCACGCTGCCGGTGCAGATCTTCTCGTTCAACTCCGACCAGGAGACGATCCCGCTCGCGTGGGGTGCTGCGCTGGTGCTCATCGTGATCGTGCTCGTCCTCAACCTCGTGGCTCGGGTCATCGGCAGGTTCTACGCCCCCAAGACGGGCAACTAGGAAGCAGGGAAAGACACCATGGCCAAGAGCATCGACGTCTCTGACCTCAACATCTACTACGGCGACTTCCTTGCGGTGCAGGGCGTCAACATGACGATCAAGGCCCGTGCGGTGACCGCGTTCATCGGCCCGTCGGGCTGCGGCAAGTCGACCTTCCTGCGCTCGCTCAACCGCATGCACGAGGTCATCCCCGGCGCCCGCGTCGAGGGCAAGGTCGTCGTCGACGGCCAGTCGCTCTACGGCCCCGGGGTCGACCCCGTCGCCGTACGCCGGCAGATCGGGATGGTCTTCCAGCGCCCCAACCCGTTCCCGACGATGTCGATCTACGACAACGTGCTGGCCGGCAACAAGCTCAACTCCAAGCGCATCAAGAAGGCCGAGTCCGACACGATCGTCGAGAAGTCGCTGCGCAGCGCCAACCTCTGGAACGAGGTGAAGGACCGCCTCAACAAGCCCGGCATGGGGCTGTCCGGCGGTCAGCAGCAGCGTCTGTGCATCGCCCGCGCGATCGCTGTCGAGCCGCAGGTGCTGCTCATGGACGAGCCCTGCTCGGCCCTCGACCCGATCTCCACCTCGGCCATCGAGGACCTCATCCACGAGCTGAAGGCCGACTACACGATCGTCATCGTCACCCACAACATGCAGCAGGCCGCCCGCGTCTCCGACGAGACCGGCTTCTTCAACCTCAAGGCCACCGGGGAGCCCGGACACCTGGTCGAGTTCAACCCCACCAAGAAGATGTTCTCCAACCCCGACGAGCCCTCCACCGAGGCCTACATCTCGGGTCGCTTCGGCTGAGCCTCTGCCGTTCCGGGCCGTTCCGGGCCGTTCCGGGCCGTTCCGGGCCGTTCCGGGCCGTTCCGGGCCGTTCCGGGTCGGTCCGGGTCGGTCGTCGGGATAGTCCCTGACGTAAATCAAGGCGCCGCGGCCGGATCCCTTGATTTACGTCAGGGACTATCGCGCCGCTGGCGCGCGCCCGAGGGGGCCCGGGCCGGACGCCGTACGACGGGGCCTGTGGAGAACGGAACGCGCGGTCGACGATCCGTCCGATAGTGGGCGGGTGTTCGCACCGGAGCCGTGGCATCCCGCGCGTCCCGGGCTCTACCGCCCGGGCCGGCTCGACCCGAGCGGTGAGACGGGTCCGACGCGGTCGCAGTCCCAGGGCAAGCACGTTCGTCGTACGTCGCGTGGCCTCTACCTCCCGGCCTGGGTCGAGCAGTCGACTCCCCAGCGCATCGTCGAGGCGTCGATGGTGATGATCGGCGGCCACGCCATCACCGGGTGGGCAGCCCTGCACTGGCGCCGTGCGCGATGGTTCACCGGGATCGACCCCCACGGGATGCCACGGCCCGTCGAGATCGTCATCAGCACCCACGACATCCGCCCGCGCGACGGCCTGTTCCTGTCCGGCGAGGCCGTGCACGTCGAGCTTCGAGGTGAGGTCGACGGCGTTCGGATGGTCGACCCGCGCGTGGCGGTCTCCTACCTGATGCGCTACGCACCGTCGACGCGAGCCGCCGCCCGTGAGCTGTCGATGGCGGCGTACGACGACATCGTGTCGATCGAGGAGATGAGCGAGTTCCTCACCCCCGGTCAGAACGCCCTGACCGGCGTTCCGCAGGCGCGGGCTGCGGTGCCCCTGGCGACCGAGAACTGCTGGTCGCCCCCGGAGCTCGACCTCGTGATGACCTGGGTCCTCGACGCAGGTCGGCCCATGCCGCTGTGCAACGCGCCGTTGTTCGACCTGTCCGGTCGCCACGTGGCGACCCCCGACGTGTTCGACCCCGTGGCGGGCGTGGCGGGGGAGTACGAGGGCGCGGTCCACCTCGACCGGGCGGTCCGGGCCGGCGACGTACGACGGGAGGGCGTGCTCCGGGCCCACGGCGTCGAGGTGGTCACGATGGTGGCTGACGATCGGCACGCTCCCGGCGCCTTCGTCGCTCGACTCGCCGACGCCTACCGCCGAGCCGAGCGAAGCCCCGCGGCGGATCGCCGGTGGACCGTGACCCCGCCCAGGTGGTGGGTGCCGACCACGACCGTCGACCAGCGGCGGGCCCTGACCCCCGACCAGCGGGCCAGGTTCTTGCGCTATCGGGCGTCCTGAACGTCGTCGTCGGGATAGTCCCTGACGTAAATCAAGGCCGCTGCGCCCAGACCCTTGATTTACGTCAGGGACTATCCCGCGCCCCGAGCCGACGTCACACCGGGATGAGGACGGTGAGCACCTCGTAGCAGAGCCAGGCGACGATGCCGGCCATCGGGAAGGTGAGGATCCAGGCGGCGAGGATGCTGCGGGCGACGCCCCACCGTACGGCGGAGAAGCGCTTGGTGGCGCCGGCGCCCATCACAGCCGAGGTGATGGTGTGGGTGGTGGAGATGGGGGCGTGGAAGACGAACGCCGTCGTGTAGAGGACGCTCGCGCCGACGGCCTCGGCGGAGAATCCGCGGGCCGGGTCGAGGTCGATGATCTTGCGGCCGAGGGTGCGCATGATGCGCCAGCCCCCGGCGTACGTGCCGGCGGAGATGGCCGAGGCGGCGGCGATGACGACCCACAGGGGGAGGTCGTCGCCGGCGGAGGCGTAGCCGCCGGTGAGCAGGGCCAGGAAGATGACGCCCATCGTCTTCTGGGCGTCCTGCAGGCCGTGGCCCAGGGCGAGCGCGGCGGCCGAGACGGTCTGCATCATCCGGAAGCCGCGCATCACCTTGTGGGGGTTGCGGCGCCGGAAGATCCACATGATCGACAGCATCACGACGAACGCCGCGGCGAAGCCGAACAGCGGCGACAGGACCATCGGGATGAGGACCTTCTCGACGATCTTGGCCCAGTCGACGTCGGCGCCGCCGCCGATGGCCGCGCCGACGAGCCCGCCGATCAGCGCGTGCGAGGAGGACGACGGCAGGCCGAACCACCAGGTGATGAGGTTCCAGGTGATGGCGCCGAGCAGGCCCGACATCACGATGATCAGGCCCTGGTTGCCGTCGCCTGGTGAGATCACGTCCCTGACCGTGTTGGCGATCTCCTGGCCGAGGAGGGCGCCCACGAAGTTCATGACCGCGGCGAGGGTCAGGGCGACGCGGGGGGTCAGGGCGCGCGTGGAGACCGAGGTGGCGATCGCGTTGGCGGCGTCGTGGAAGCCGTTGGTGTAGTCGAACGCGAGCGCGATGACGACGACGGCGATGACGATCGCCAGGGTGAGGGACACGTGGTCAGCTCTCCTTGACGGCGATCTGCTCCACGATGTTGGCGACCTTCTCGAACGAGTCGACCGCGCGCTCGAGCGACTCGACCACGTCCTTGAGCTTGAGGACCTCGAGCGTCTTGTACTCGCCGGAGAACAGCAGCGCCAGGGTGCGGCGGTGGTTCTTGTCGCCGGCGTTCTCGAGGCGGTTGATCTCGATCCAGTACTCCTCGAGCGCTTGCGGGGACTGCAGCTTGGGCATCCACTCGGCGGTCAGCTCGGCGCACCGCTGGAGCACCTCGACCTGCTGGGAGAGCTCGGCGGGGAGCACCTTGACCTCGTAGAGCAGGATCAGGTCGACGACCTCGTCCATCTCGTCCATCACGTCGTCGAGCCCGGAGGCCAGGGCGTAGATGTCCTCGCGGTCGAACGGCGTCACGAAGGTGCTGTTGACCCGGCGCACGAGGGCGTGGGTCGTTTCGTCGGCGTCGTGCTCGGCGGCACGCATGCGCGCCGCGACGTCGGCTTTGTCGGACGTCTCAGCGAGCATCTCCGCGAGGAGCCCGGCACCGGTCACGAAGTGCTGGGCCTGCTCGGTGAAGAGGTCGTAGAACGCCGTGTCGACCGGACGGAAGCGCAGACCCACGTGAACTCCTGGTGAGGTGGAGGCAAACGTCGACCAGCGTAGGGGGTGGGTGCCGTGGGTGGGCAACTCCCCGGTCAGGACGTCGTACGCCGCCGCCGCTGGCGCTCGATGAGCCGCTCCTGCAGGTGGACCTCGCCGTGGGTGCGGGTCCACTCGCCGTCGCTGCCCAGGTCCCACGCGTCGGTGGTCGGCGCGAACGCCAGGTCGAGCAGCCCGCCGACCTCGGCGACGCTCTCGGGGTCGGGCAGGCGCACCAGGACCTCGACGCGGCGGTCGAGGTTGCGGTGCATCATGTCGGCCGAGCCGATCCAGACCTGGGGGTCGCCGCCGTTGGCGAACCAGAAGACCCGGCTGTGCTCCAGGAACCGCCCGAGGATCGAGCGCACGGTGATGTGGTCGGACAGCCCGGGCACGCCGGGGCGCAGGGCGCAGATGCCGCGCACGAGCAGCTCGACCTGCACGCCCTCCTGGGAGGCGAGGTAGAGCGCGTCGATGACGGCCTCGTCGACCACCGAGTTGGCCTTGAGCCGGATGCCCGAGTCGCGGCCGGCGGCGTGGTGGGCGATCTCGCGGTGGATCTGGGCGACCAGCCCGTCGCGCACCGAGTCGGGCGCGACGAGGAGCTCGCCGTAGGAGGCGTTGCGTGACCAGCCGCTGAGGTTGTTGAACAGGTGGGCGACGTCCTCGCCGATGGACTCGTCGGTGGTGATCAGGCCGAGGTCCTCGTAGAGGCGCGCGGTCTTGGAGTTGTAGTTGCCGGTGCCGATGTGGGTGTAGCGGCGGATGCCCTCGGGCTCGTCGCGCACGACCATCGCGAGCTTGCAGTGGGTCTTGAGCCCCACCAGCCCGTAGACGACGTGGCAGCCGGCCTGCTCGAGCTTGCGCGCCCAGCGGATGTTGGCGGACTCGTCGAAGCGGGCCTTGATCTCGACGATCACCAGGACCTGCTTGCCGGCCTCGGCCGCGTCGATGAGGGCATCGATGATCGGGCTGTCGCCGGAGGTGCGGTAGAGGGTCTGCTTGATCGCCAGCACGTGCGGGTCGGCGGCGGCCTGCTCGATGAAGCGCTGCACCGAGGTCGAGAACGAGTCGTAGGGGTGGTGCAGGAGCACGTCGTGGCGCCGCGCGGCCTTGAAGACGTCGACCGGCGAGGCCGACTCGACCTCGGCCAGACGGGCGTGGGTCGTCGGGACGAACGCGGGGTACTTGAGCACCTCGTGGCTGAGGTCGGCGATGCCGTGCAGCCCGCGCAGGTCGAGCGGGCCGGGCAGCCGGAAGACCTCGTCGCCGGTGACCCCGAGCTCCTCCTTGAGCAGGTCGAGCACGCCCTGGGAGATGGACTCCTCGACCTCGAGCCGCACGGGCGGCCCGAACCGGCGCCGCAGCAGCTCCTTCTCGAGGGCGGCGAGGAGGTTCTCGGCGTCGTCCTCCTCGACCTCGAGGTCCTCGTTGCGGGTGACCCGGAAGGTGTGGGCCTCGAGCACCTCCATGCCGGGGAAGAGCCGCTTGAGGTGGGCCCCGATGACGTCCTCGAGGGGCACGAACCGGGCGCCTCGCCCCGACGTACCGGACGCGCCCAGGGGGACGAAGCGGTCGAAGATCGGCGGCACCTTGACCCGGGCGAAGTGCTCCTTGCCGGTCTGGGGGTTGCGGATGACGACGGCCAGGTTGAGCGAGAGGCCGGAGATGTAGGGGAACGGGTGCGCCGGGTCGACGGCGAGGGGGGTGAGGACCGGGAAGATCCGGTTCTTGAAGAGCTTCTTGCAGGACTTCTGCTCCTCCGCGTCGAGGTCGTCCCAGCGGACCAGCTCGATCTCGTGCTCGCGCAGCGCCGGCACCAGGGTGTCGCGGAAGACGTGGGCGTGGCGCTCGCTGAGCTCGCGGGTGGTCGACCAGATCTGCTCGAGGACCTCGCGCGGCATCATCCCCGACGCCGCGCGTACGGCGAGCCCGGCGGCGATGCGTCGCTTGAGACCGGCGACGCGGACCATGAAGAACTCGTCGAGGTTGCTGGTGAAGATGGCCAGGAAGCGGGTGCGCTCCAGCAGGGGCAGCGACTCGTCCTCGGCGAGCTCGAGCACCCGCTGGTTGAACTTCAGCCACGACAGCTCGCGGTCGAGGAACCGGTTGTCGAACTTCTTCACCGCGGCCACCAGGTCGGCGTCGGGCACGTAGGGCAGGTCGACCTCGTAGGCCTCGTCGGGAACGCCGGTGGCGCTGGCCGCCGAGCGTGCGGGGTCCGGGACGATCTCGAGCGACATGCGGCGAGTCTGTCACCGACCGGTGAACGCGGAGCAAACCCGGCGCGCGCCGGCGGTAGGTTGCCGACGTGACCATCCTCGCCACCGTCCGTGGCCGCGCCGAGGCCGAGCTCCTCCGCGCCACCATGGCCCTGCCCGAGCGGGTCCAACGGGCCCTCGCCGGCCGGCCCGTGGTGGTCGACGGGCAGACCCTGGCCCCCGAGACCCAGCTGATGCTGCGCCTGCAGCGCGTGGCCCGGATCCCGGGGGCCGAGACGCTGCCCGTCGTCCAGGGGCGTGAGGCCATCACGCACCAGGCGGCGATGACAGGACGCACCCAGCCGATCGGCGCCGTACGCGACCTGTCCGCCGGGGGAGTGCCGGCCCGCCTCTACACGCCGCGCGGGGCGGCCGCGCGCAGCCCGCTGCTGGTCTTCCTGCACGGCGGCGGGTTCATCTACGGCGACCTCGACAGCCACGACGCGTCGTGCCGGGTCCTGGCCGAGGCCGCCGGTGTGCGGGTGCTCGCCGTCGACTACCGGCTGGCCCCCGAGCACCCCTTCCCCGCGGCGTACGACGACGCCGTGGCGGCCTATCGCTGGGTCGTCGAGCACGCCGCGACCCTCGGCGCGGACCCCGACCGGCTCGCCGTCGGCGGTGACTCGGCCGGCGGCAACCTCGCGGCCGTCGTCGCGATCGAGGCCGCCCGTGCGGGCCTGCCGCTGGCCTTCCAGCTGCTCGTCTACCCGGCGACCGACAACTACGAGCGGGACACCCGCAGCTTCGCGCTGTTCGGCGAGGGGTTCTACCTCACCAGCGGGTTCATGGACCTGGCCACCGAGAGCTACACCCCCGACCTCGAGTCGCGCCGCGACCCGCGCGCCTCGCCGCACTACGCCGACCTGACCGACCTGGCCGACGCGCTGGCGCCGGCGTACGTCGCCACCGCCGGCTTCGACCCGCTGCGCGACGAGGGCGAGGCCTACGCCCGGCGGCTCGCCGACGCGGGCGTGACGGTCGAGCTGAAGCGGTTCCCCGACCAGATCCACGGGTTCTTCAACATCGTGGGGGTCGGGCGCCGCTCGCGGGCGGCGGTCGACGAGATCGCGGCGGCGCTGCGCGCGGGTCTGGGCGCCTGACGCTGCCCCGGCCGGCGGGATAGTCCCTGACGTAGATCAAGGGTTTCCGGCCCCGGGCCTTGATTTACGTCAGGGACTATCCCGGCCCGTGAGTAGGGAGGGGGAGGCGAGCCCCGACTCAGGCGGAGTACTGCACGTGGGTGTCGCGCGCGGCGTGCTCGAAGCCGAGCGAGCCGTAGAGCCGCACGGCGGGGGCGTTGTCGGACTCGACGTAGAGCAGCACCTCGGCGACGCCGAGGCCCGCGAGGTGGTGGAGCCCGGCGAGCGTGACGACCCGGCCCAGGCCGCGGCCCTGGGCGTTAGGTCCGACGGCGACGACGTAGACCTCGCCGAGCGCCGCGTCGTGCTGCTTGGTCCAGTGGAAGGCCAGCACCCGGTCGTCCGCGTCGGCCGCGATGACGAGGCCGGCGGGGTCCCACCAGGGCTCGGCCATCCGCTCGGCGAGGCCGGTCGCGTCGAGCGACCCCTGCTCGGGGTGGTGGGCGAACGCCGCCGCGTTGACCGCCAGCACCTGCTCGGCGTCGGCGTCGCGATAGCCGCGCACCCGGATGCCGTCGGGCGCGACGAGCTCGGGCAACGGGATCGAGGTCGGGCGGCGCATCACCCACAGATCCCTCGTACGACGCCAGCCGCGGCGAGCAGCCAGGGCCGCAGCCCCCGGGTGGTCGCCGTGCGACCAGGCCCGCGCGGCGGGCGCGACCTCCGTCAGCAGCCGTCCGGCGAGGCCCCGGCGCCGCGCCTGCGGCGCGACCGCGAGCGTCAGCTCGTCGTGGCGCACCAGCGCGAACCCGCCGTCGGCGACCGCCACCGACGCACCGTCGGTGCCGTGGTGCTTGAGCGCCAGCGCCACGGCCTCGTCGAGCGGGTCGTGGCCGTCGTACTGCAGGCACGCTGAGCGGACCGCGGCAATGGTCTCCTGCACATCAGGGGTGCTCATCAGTAGACCAACGCCTGCACGCCGTCGCGCAGGACGAGCTCGGTGAACGCGACGGCGCCGGCGATGCGCGCCCCGTCGACCAGGTCGGCCTCGGTCAACGACCGGCGGGCCGCGCACTGCGAGCAGACCGTCACCGAGCCGCCCGCGCGCACGGCCTCGACCAGGGTCGCGGCGGGGGAGGCGTGCTCGAGCCCGAGGTCGGGGCACCGGTCGCGCACGCCGAACCACACGGCCTCACCGGTCAGCCACAACGACACGTCGGCGCCGGCGGCCACGGCGGACGCCGCGACGGTCAGCGCCTGGTTGGCCCGCTCCGCGGCCTCGGCCCCGCAGGTCAGCTTCACGGCAAGGGATCTGGGCATGTCCTCGACCCTACGGCGACCGGCGGTCACGTGGCTTCGAGGCTCGCTCCGCTCGCACCTCAGCCGACGTGGGGCTCGCTCCGCTCGCACCTCAGCCGACGTGGGGCTCGCTCCGCTCGCACCTCAGCCGACGTGGGGCTCGCTCCGCTCGCACCTCAGCCGACGTGGGGCTCGCTCCGCTCGCACCTCAGCCGACGGGTGCCGACGTCGGTCGAGGTGCGAAGGCCGCCAGGCCTGAGCCTCGAGACCGCCGCAGCCGGCGTACCCGACGGAATCGACGAGCCCCCAGGAGCGTTCTGCGACAGTGGAACCCATGCGCAGTCCTCTCCTCGACCTGCCCGGAGCGGTCGCCGGCAACGGCATCGACGCCCCGGTCGCCGCCCACTACGGCTCGTTCAACACCGAGCAGCGTGCGCTCGAGACGGGCCGCGAGACGGGGGAGGGGTTCGTCGACCTGTCCCACCACGACGTGCTGCGCATCGCCGGCCCCGACCGGCTGACCTGGCTGCACAACATCACCACCCAGCACCTCACCGACCTGCAGCCCGGCGTCCTCACCCAGGCGCTGGTCCTCAGCCCGCAGGGCCACGTCGAGCACGAGTTCCGTGGCACCGACGACGGCGAGGCGCTCACCGTGTGGACCGAGCCGGGTCGCGCGGGTGCGCTCGCGGAGTTCCTGGAGCGGATGAAGTTCATGATGCGCGCCGAGATCACCGACGTGACCGACGAGCTGGCCCTCACCTGGCGCCCGAGCACCGGCCACCGGCTGGTCCCGCGCGCCGAGCTGACGACGTACGCCGCCGCGGCCGGCCCCGCCGCCGGCCACTGGGCCTACGAGGCGCTGCGCATCGCGCGCGGTGAGCCGCGGTTCGGCGTCGACACCGACCACCGCACGATCCCCAACGAGGTCGGCTGGATCGGGCCCGCGGTCCACCTCGACAAGGGCTGCTACCGCGGCCAGGAGACGGTCGCGCGGGTGCACACGCTCGGCCGCCCGCCGCGCCGGCTGACGCTGCTGCACCTCGACGGGTCCGAGAACCGGCTACCCGCGGCCGGGTCCGAGGTGCTGCTGGGCGACAAGGCCGTCGGGTTCGTCGGCTCCAGCGCGCGTCACCACGAGCTCGGCCCGATCGCACTGGCCCTGCTCAAGCGCAACACCGCCCTCGACGCCGAGGTCATGGTCGACGGCGTCGCCGCCGCCCAGGAGGTCGTCGTCGACCCCGAGGTCGGCCTCCACGTGCGGCCCCGTCTGCGCTGACGGCCGTCGGGATAGTCCCTGACGTAAATCAAGGTCCGGGGCGGCAGATCCTTGATTTACGTCAGGGACTATCCCGCCTCGCCAGGCCCGCCACCCCCGCCGTACGTCGAACAGCAGCCACCACCGCTCGTCGCGGCGCACGACCTCGACGGCCGCGAGCGCGACCGCGACGGTGAGCGCGAGCGACGGCCACCACGCGCCGGCCGGCGTGGGCACCGCCGCGAGCAGTGCGGTGTGGACGAGGTAGACCACCACCGTCATCGAGCCGTACGACGCCAGCCACCGCCCCACGGGCGTCGGAGCCACCAGCAGCGCGAGACCACGTCCGACGAGCAGGGCGCAGGCGGCGATGGCGATCCAGGCCGGGGTCCGGTCGGTGTGGTCGGTCACCACGGCCTCGCGCATCGCCCACACCACGGGCCCGAGCGCCGCCACCGTGGCCACCCACCCCCACCGCCGCGACACCCGCCGCGACACCCCCGACACCCGCGGCGCCTGGTCGGTGACGACGCTGCCGAGCAGGAAGCACCCGAGGTAGAACCCGAAGTGCCAGTCGGTGTCGCCGACGAGCTCCAGCCACGCCACCACGGCGCCGAGCGCACCCAGCCGCCGGGCCGGCGTACGCAGGGGGAGCGCGAGGGCGAAGAAGCCGATCAGGAAGCACAGGAACCACAGCGGCGTCTGCGGCACTACGATCTCGATCCACCACCGGTCGGTCGGCCGGTGGTCGTCGGCGAGCAGCACGCAGTAGAAGAGCAGGAACCACCCGACGTACGGCGCCACGAGGGCGCTGGCCTTGCCGGCGACGTAGCGTCGCGTGCCCTTGGCCAGTCCGCGCGGCAGGAACAGCCCCGCGAGCATCATCAGCACCGGCATCCGCACCGGCTCGAGCGCCCGGACGGTGGCGTCCACCCACCCGGGCACGCCCTCGCCGGCCGCGACCGCGCCGTTGCGCACGTGGTAGGCGATCACGCTCAGCACGAGCGCCGTGCGCAGCACGTCGACCCAGGCGCGGCGCTCGGTCACGCAGGTCTCGGCCACGCCCCGACGCTAGGAGCCCGAACCGGACTCCGGGTGAACGTCAGGCGTCCTGCGACGCCCGCTCGGTGACCCGCGCGGCGTCGGCGACCACCGACTCCTTCTCCTTGGCCGGCAGCACGAAGCGGTAGCCGACGTTGCGCACGGTGCCGATGAGGGTCTCGTTCTCGACACCGAGCTTGGCGCGCAGCCGCCGGACGTGGACGTCGACGGTGCGGGTGCCGCCGAAGTAGTCGTAGCCCCACACCTCCTGCAGCAGCTGCTGGCGGCTGAAGACCCGGCCGGGGTGCTGGGCGAGGAACTTGAGGAGCTCGAACTCCTTGAACGTCAGGTCGAGCGCGCGCCCGCCGATCTTGGCGGTGTAGGTCGCCTCGTCGACGACCACCTCGCCGGAGCGGATGACGTGGGCCTCGGGGTCGGCCGCGTCGCGGGCGGCGGTGAGCCGGCCGATGGCCAGCTTGATGCGCGCCTCGAGCTCGGCCGGGCCGCACGTGTGGAGCACGACGTCGTCCATGCCCCAGTCGTGGCTGACGACGGACAGGCCGCCCTCGGTGACGACGAGCAGCACGGGGACGTCGGTGCCGGTGGTGCGGATCAGGCGGCACAGGTCGCGCGCGCCGGCGAGGTCCTGCCGCCCGTCGACCAGCAGCAGGTCGGAGTCGGGCGCCTCGAGCAGCGCGCTGCCCTCGGCCGGCAGGATCTTGACGCCGTGACCGAGCAGCGAGAGCGCCGGCAGCACCTCGGCCGAGGGCTGCAGGGCGCTGGTCAAGAGAAGAAGTGTGCTCATGGTGGTCCCCTCCCACACGATGCGGGTGTAGGACCGGGACACGTCGTCGGGTTCCGGCCGTTTACCTGAGGGTGGAGAATACCGAAACGTGAGCGACACAGGCAGTCCGAGTAACCGAACTGAGACGCAGGTCATCCTCGTTCGTTACTGGGCGTCGGCCCGCGAGGCCGCCGGCACCGACACCGAGTCCCTCGCCGTCGACGGCCCGGTGACCCTCCTCGACCTCGTACGCCGCCTCGCCGACGACCACGCCGGCACCCGCCTCCCGCAGGTGCTCGAGGCGTGCTCGGTCCTGGTGGGCGACCGCCCGGTCAAGTCCCTCGACCCCGCCACCGTCGTCGTGCAGCCCGGCGAGAGCGTGGAGTTCCTGCCGCCGTTCGCGGGTGGCTGACGCCCTACACGGACGCGACGGCCGCAACCTGGACCGGCACGTACGACGGGTCCTGGGTGTCGACGGGGGTCCCGTCGCCGAGGGCCGCGGACCGGTTGGCGCCCCAGGCGAACCCGAGCCGGTCGCTGCTGGTCGCGTAGGTGGTGTTCGCACCTGCCGCGATCCCGGTGACGAACCGGCCGGCCATGGGGGTGCCGGCGGTGGTCACGGCGCCCGCGAGCGCGACCCGGCCGTTGCCGCCGCCGTCACCGAGCTGGCCCTCGCTGCCGACGCCCCACGTGTGCACGGTGCCGTCGTCGGCCAGCGCGACCGTGTGGCTGCCGCCGGCCGCCACGGCGATGATCGTCCGGGACTCGATCGACGTACCGGTGGTAACCACGGCGACCGGTGTCGGGCTGTTGTCGTAGGCGCCGTTGCCCAGCTGGCCCCAGTCGCCGACGCCCCAGGCGTGCAGGGTGCCGTCGGAGGCGAGCGCGATCGTGTGCTCCTCGCCGCAGGCGATCGCGGTGACGGTCTTGCCGGCGAGGGACGACGCTCCGGTGGCGTCGACGGCGACCGGGATGCTGCGGTTGGTGGTCGTGCCGTCCCCGAGCCGGCCGCCCCGTCCCATCCCCCAGGAGTGCACGGACCCGTCCGAGGCCAGGGCGACGGTGTGGAACAGGCCGCACGCGATGGCGGTGACCGCCTTGCCGGCGATCGACGACGCTCCCGAGGTGACCACGGCGATCGGGACCCCGCTGTAGGTGCTGCCGGCGGCGCCGAGCTCGCCCTCGCCGCCGTAGCCCCAGCTGTGCACGGTGCCGTCCGAGGCGACGGCCGCCGAGTGGTAGTAGGCGCCGGCGATGGCCGTGACCTGCTTGCCCTGCAGGGAGCTGCCGCTGGTGGTGTCCACCGCGAACGGCGTGCTGCCGTCGGCGTCCCAGTTGCCGAGCTGGCCCCAGTTGTTGCGTCCCCAGGCGTAGACGGCGCCGTCGGAGTCCACGGCCAGGGAGTGCTCCACGCCGGCGGCGGCGGCGACGATGTCCTTGCCGTCCATCGGGGTGTTCGTCGTCAGGACCGGGACGGGCGAGGGATGTGAGGTCCCGTCGTTGCCCAGCTCGCCGTTGGCGTCGTAGCCCCAGCTGTAGACGCGGCTCCCGCTGATCGCGAGCCGGTGGAACGCGCCGGGCCCCGGCGCGACGGCGTCGACCCGACCGTCGACGACGCTCCACGGCACGATGGAGGACTGGCGGCTCGCGGTGACGGTCACGGCGGTGCCCAGCGCGGGCCCGGCACCCGACCTCGGCACGACGCTGGTCGTCGCCAGGCCGTCGGCGTCCGTGACCACGGCCGCCGTGGCGGCTCCGCCCGGGAACGTGGCCCAGGCGGTGCTCGACAGGGTGAAGACCACCGTCTGGCCGGCCACGGGCGTCGTGTCGTCGAGGAGGCGGGCCTGGACCGACCGGGGTGCCCCACCGAGCGTGAACACCGCAGCGGCGGGATCGACCTGCGACAGGACTCCCGCGGCCGAGGCGGCGAGGGCCGGCGCGGCGGTGGCGACGGTGATCACCGGCACCGACCAGGCAGCGGCGCCGATCGCCGTACGGCGTCCGACAGTGAAGGGTGTGGGGGAGGTCATCCGAGGTGGCCGTTCACGAGCGCGCGGCCTGGGTGGCCCCGATGCTCGGACGCTATCCGGCTCACGGGTCTCCCGGGCGGGAATGACGCAGCTCGGCAACCCGTTCTAGACCACCATGACCACCGGCGCGTACGTCGTGATCGCGGCCGTCGTGGTCGCCCTCGGCTTCGGCCTGTGGCGACGCCGTACCGACGGCCGCTTCGCCGACACCCAGCACGCTCCGACGGAACAGGACGAGCCCGTGACCGACTCCCTCCTCGCCGGCACCCCGTGGGAGACCGAGCTGGGGGAGCGCGCCACCCTGGTCCAGTTCTCCAGCGCGTTCTGCGCGCCCTGCCGCACGACCCGGGTGGTGCTGGCCGACGTGGCCGACCACCACGACGGCGTGCGCCACGTCGAGGTCGACGCCGAGAAGCACCTCGACCTCGTGCGTGCGCTCCACGTCACCCGCACCCCGACGACGATCGTCCTGGACCCCCACGGCCGTGAGCTCGGCCGGGCGGCGGGCGCCCCTACGCGCGAGCAGGTGCTGCGCTCACTGCCAGACTGACGTCGTGACGGACTCGGCGCCCTGGCGGGTCCTCGTCGTGTGCGTCGGCAACCAGTGCCGGTCGCCGCTGGCCGAGCGGCTCCTGCGGGCGCGGCTCGGCGTGGCGGGCTCGGAGCTGCTCGTCACGAGCGCCGGCACCCGTGGTCCGGCCGGGATGCCGATGGACGCCGATGCCGCGGCCCAGCTCGGGCGCCTGGGCGGCGACGCCGACGGCTTCCTCTCCCGGCGGATCTCCCCGGCAGTCCTGGCCGAGCAGGACCTCGTGCTGACCGCCACCCGGCACCTGCGGACCGAGGTCCTGCGCATGGCGCCGCGCCTGATGCGGCGCTCGTTCACCATCGTCGAGCTCGCGCAGATCATCCGCACCGAGGAGCTCCACGGCCTCGCGCCGCGCGCGCTCGTGGCGGCGGCGGCGACGCGACGCGCCCGGGTCACGGCGGACCTGGACGTCGCCGACCCCATCGGTGCGTCTCTCGAGGTGCACCGGCAGGTCGCGGACCAGCTGGCGGACTGTGTCGACCAGATCGCCGGAGCCCTTCGCGTCCAGCCCTAACGGGCCTTGCGACGGCCCCCGCCGGCAGTCACGGCCACGGGGCTCGGCGCCGGCGCCTTCGTGGGCGAGCCGTAGTAGTCCTTGGGCCCCCGGCGCCGGGGGACCCGGTTGAACACGACGCCCAGGACCCGGCCCTGGACGGCCTCGAGCTGCTTCAGCGACTCGGCCAGGTCGGTGTCGAGCGTGCGACCGTGGGACACGACCACGAGCGCCCCGTCGGCGTGCCGGGTCAGCACGGCGGCGTCGGTCACGGGAAGCAGCGGCGGGGCATCGACGATGACGAGACCCTCGAGGGCCAGCTCGCGCAGCAGTCCCTGCATCGCCAGCGAGCCCAGGAGCTCGCTGGGGTTGGGCGGGGTGCTGCCTGCGGCGAGCACGGTGAGCTGGGGCAGGTCGGCGTGGTCCTGGAGCACGTCGGCGAGGTCGGCCTGCCCGATCAGCACGTCGGTCAGCCCGGCGCCCTCCACCAGACCGAGCAGCTCGGCCACGCTCGGGCGGCGCAGGTCGCCGTCGATGAGGGTGACGGCCTGCCCGGACAGGGCGATCGCGGCCGCGAGGTTGGCCGCCACCGTCGACTTGCCGTCCTCGGGTCGGGGACTGGACACGACGATGACCCGCGGCGGGTCGTCGACGCTCATGTAGGACAGGTTGGTGCGCAGCTTGCGGAACGCCTCGCCGGCGTCCCAGGAGCCGTGGTCGACCGTGCTCGAGACCAACAGCCCGGTGCGACCGCTCTGGACGGGGACGCGGCCGGCGATCGGCACCGCGAAGCGCCGCTCGATCTCGTCGTCGGCCCGCAGGCGCCGATCGATCATCGAGCGGAGCACGGCGTAGGCGATCGCCAGCAGGCCCCCGAGGAGGAGGCCGAGGGCGAGGTTGAGCGTGGGGCGGGGGGAGACCGGGGTGCTCGGCAGGGCGGCGGCCTCGACGGGCTCGATGCCGATGACGCCCGTCGCGCCCGCGCCGTCGGGGTCCTCGATCTGGGCGACCCGCGCGGCGAGCGCCTTGACCCAGGCGTCGGCCAGGCTCCGCGCGGCGGCGGGCGAGCTCGACCGGGCCGTGACCTTGATGAGGGCGGTGTCGGGCTTCTGCTCGATCGCGATCTGCCCGATCAGCGACGAGGCGCTCTCGTCGAGACCCAGGTCGGCGATGACCAGGTCGGCGACGGCGCGGCTGCTCGCGATGTCGACGTACGTCACGGCGCGGGACTTGGCGAGGGAGTCGCTGACCGAGCTGAGGCCAGGGTCGGTCGCGGCGCCGGCCGTGACGAGTCCCCGCGCGTCGGCGGCGTAGACCTTGGGCTGGGTGAGCGTGAAGGCCCCCGCGGAGAGCACCGCCAGCGCGACGATCAACAGGGCTCCCAACCAATGCGCCCGTAGCGCCTTGGCGTAGTCCAGCAACTCCATCGATGGGGCCCCGTCGTCCGGCAACCGCCTAGGATCCCGAGGTGACCGGAGACCCCGTGGACGACTGCATCTGCGTCGATCTTAGGGCGATGGACACCCGGGTGCGGGTCGAGGTGAGAGGGACGCTCGCAGCCGACCTGGCCGACGACCTCCGTCACGCCTGGTCCCGGTGCCTGGTGCCGTACGCCGGGCCGGCCGACGCCACCGTCGACGCCACTATCCGCGTCGTGATCGATGACGACCCGGCCGTCGTCCAGCGGGCACGGGCCGCCGGCGACCTCGCCTCCACCGCACGGGACGAGGTCCTGGACCGCCTGAGTCCGCGGGTCACCATCGCTGCGATCACCCACCAGGCGGGTCGGCTGCTCATGCTGCACGCCTGTGGCCTGGCCGACCCCGAGACCGGTCGGACGGTCGCCCTGGTGGCGCCGTCGGGCACCGGCAAGACGACGGCGTCCCGGGTGCTGGGCCGCGACCTGGGCTACGTCAGCGACGAGACCGTGGCGATCCGGCCCGACGGCTCGGTGGCGACGTACCCCAAGCCGTTGTCGGTCGTGGGGGACGGGCGCTTCAAGGACCAGGTCAGCCTCGACGACCTCCGGCTGCGACGCGCGCCGGAGCGCTGCCACCTCGCCGGAGTCGCGATCCTCGTGCGCGACGGTGACCGGGCGGGCCGGGTCGAGCACGTCGAGACGGTCGACGCGCTCGCGCGCCTGGCGCCGGAGTCCTCCTCCCTGGCCGCGATGCCCCGACCGCTGCACCAGGTGGCCGAGCTCCTCGACCGGACCGGCGGCCTGCGCGTGCTGCACTACGCCGAGGCCGCCCAGCTCCGGCCCATGGTCACCGAGATGCTGACGGCCTCGTGAGGGTCGAGCGCGCCGCCTGGGTGGACTGGTACGACGACGGGCGACGGTCGGCGGTGCTGGTGGACGACCAGGTGATCGTGCTCTCCACCCTGGCGACCTCGATGGTGCGCCACGTCGTCGGCGGCACCCTGGTCGACGACCTGGTGACGGCGCTGGTCACGGAGTTCGGAGCCCCCGATGGCGGCGACGCCCACACCGCCACGCAGGCGGCGGTGCGCGACCTCGTCGAGTGCGGGGTCCTGGCCGAGGTCACCACGTGATCGTCGAGCACGCACGCGACACGGCGTGGGTCGACTCCGGGGACCGTGTGGTCGTCCTCCGGCTGGATCGGCTGGCGGACCACCCGCTCGTGCTTGAGGGGAGCGCGGCCGTGGTGTGGCGCCTCCTGGCCGGCGGGCAGAGCACCGAGGCACTGGTCGAGGCGGTCGCCGAGGCCTACGTCGTCAGCCCGGCCGACGTCGAGGACGACGTCCACCGGTTCCTCGAGTCCGCCGTGCAGCTCGGCGCCGTCTCCCGGGGTGAGGGGGCATGACCGAGGCGCCCTTGACGCTCGACGAAGCCGTCCCCCTCGGCTACGCGCTCGTCCTGCGGCTGGCGGCGGACCTGGGTGTGCGGGCACTGGCGATCAAGGGACCGGTGCTCGCGGCGCACGGCCTGCGGGACCCCCGCACCTCCGTCGACATCGACGTGCTGGTCGACCCGGCCACGATGCCGCGGCTCCAGGCGGGACTCTCGGAGCTCGGCTGGGTCGACGACGGGGTCTACGACATCCCCGGCATCGTCCCTGCGCACTCGGTCAACCACCACCACGAGCTGTGGCCGTGCGAGCTGGACCTGCATCACTGGTTCCCCGGGTTCCTCGCCGATCCCTCGGCGGTGTTCGAGGTGCTGTGGGCCCGCCGGACGTCGGTACGGGTCGCCCACACCGACGTCGCTGCCTGCGACGAGGTGGGCGCGGCTGCCGTCGCGGCGCTGCACTACCTGCGCGACGAGCGTCGGAGCCTGCAGGTCGAGGAGCTGGCGGCCGTCGTACGACGTGACTGGTCGCCCGCGCAGGTGGCCGAGCTCGCCGAGCTCGCGGCCGACACCGGCTCCGCGGAGACCCTGCGGCCCTGGCTCGAGCTGGCCGGGGCCACCGTCGTGCCCGACCGGGTCCCGCTGGTCGTCCCGCTCGCCGACTGGAGCCTGCGCTCGAGCGTCACCACCAGCGAGGTGCTCCCGTGGATCGTGGGACTCAGGCGGACGCCCTGGTGGCGACGCCCGGCGTACCTGTGGCACGCCCTCTGGCTGGACGACAAGCACTACCTGGTCTGGGGCGCCCGCGACCTGACCGGGCGCGAGCTCCTGGCGGCACGCTGGGCGAGGCTGCGACGCGCGGGCCGAGCACTGCCGGCCGCCTTGCGCGAGCTGCGTCGGCTCGGTCGCTGAGCGGAGCGCCGTTCGTCGACGGCTAGTTCCACATGGTGGACGGGCAGTCCATTCTTCGAGACGGTCGCGGGAATGAATCAGCCCGGTTCCGTACTGTTCCTGACATGTCGACGACCTGGCTGACGAAGCGACGCGCGGTGGACCACTGCCGCACGCGCTCCGCGCTGTGTCGCGCTCGCTGACCCCTCGCCACGACTCCGTCCCCGGAGTCCCGTCCGTCAGCCCTCCACCGCCATCCGGCAGGAGATCGTCATGCCCGCACCCGACCAGGGGATCGACCCCCGCGGTCCGCAGTTCACCGCCGCGCTCACCGCGGTGGTGCTGGTCGCGGTCCTGCTGACCCCGACCCCGGTCGCGCCCGTCCTGCTCGCGGTGCAGGCCGTGCTCTTCGCGTGGGGCGCGCTGGCCGGCGTCCAGCACACGCCCGTGGCCCGGCTGTTCCGCGCGCTCGTGCGACCGCGGCTCGCCGCTCCCGACCACCTCGAGGACCCCGCCCCGCCGCGGTTCGCGCAGTCGGTCGGGCTGGCGTTCGCCGTCCTCGGGCTCGTCGGGTACGCCGTCGGCCTCGAGGCCCTCGCGCTGGTCGCCGTCGGCTTCGCCCTCGTGGCGGCCCTGCTCAACGCCGTCTTCCGGTTCTGCCTGGGCTGCGAGGTCTACCTCCTGCTCCGTCGCTTCACGGCCACCCCGGCCATCAACTGACCAACTGATCGTCAAAGGAAAGGCAACACCATGAGCCGCGAGAACTCCCTCGTCACCGCCCAGTGGGCCGAGGACAACCTCGACACCCCGGGCGTCGTGCTCGTCGAGGTCGACGAGGACACCACCGCCTACGACAAGGGCCACATCCGGGGAGCCGTCAAGCTCGACTGGTCGACCGAGCTGCAGGACCAGGTCCGTCGCGACTTCGTCAACAAGCAGCAGTTCGAGGCCCTGCTGTCGAGCAAGGGCATCGCCAACGACGACACCGTCGTCCTCTACGGCGGCAACAACAACTGGTTCGCCGCCTACGCCTACTGGTACTTCACCCTCTACGGCCACAAGGACGTCAAGCTGCTCGACGGCGGCCGCAAGAAGTGGGAGCTCGACTCCCGCGAGCTCACCGACGAGGTCCCCGACCGTCCGGCCACGTCGTACGTCGCGCAGGAGCAGGACACCTCGATCCGCGCGTTCCGCGACGACGCCATCGCCGCGATCGGCGTGCAGAACCTGATCGACGTCCGCAGCCCCGACGAGTACGCCGGTCGCCTCCTGGCCCCGGCCCACCTGCCGCAGGAGCAGGCGCAGCGCGCCGGCCACGTGCCGACGTCGCTCAACGTGCCGTGGAGCAAGAACGCCAACGACGACGGCACCTTCAAGTCCGACGACGAGCTGAAGGCGCTCTACGACGAGGTCGGCATCGACGACTCCAAGGACACCATCGCCCTGTGCCGCATCGGTGAGCGCTCCTCGCTGACCTGGTTCGTGCTCAAGGAGCTGCTCGGCCACGCCAACGTCAAGAACTACGACGGCTCGTGGACCGAGTACGGCTCCCTGGTCGGCGTCCCGGTCGCCCTGGGCGACGAGCCCGGCTCGGCGGACGCCTGATGTGCGGCGCGACCGAGGGCGGTCTGTCCCTCGACGGCGTCAACGTCGCCAAGGAGGCCCTCATCCAGGGCCAGGTGCTGCGTGACGGCGAGCCCGTCGGCAACGCCTACGTCCGGCTGCTCGACCGGACCGGCGAGTTCACCGCCGAGGTGCCCACCTCGGCGACCGGCCACTTCCGGTTCTTCGCCGGCGAGGGCCAGTGGACCCTGCGCACCCTCGCCCCCAAGGCCGACCCGGTCGACAAGCAGGTGCACGCCTCCATCGGCAGCGTCGCCGAGGTGACGGTCGCGCTGGTCTGACCCCTCGGTGGTCGAGCCCGCCCCTCGGTGGTCGAGCTTCACCCTCGGTGGTCGAGCTTGTCGAGACCCGGACGACCACTGCCCCCTCGGTGGTCGAGCTTCACCCTCGGTGGTCGAGCTTGTCGAGACCCCCTCGTCGACCCGTCAGCCATTGCTGACGGGTCGACGTGTTTCATGGGGGAGATGGAGCCTCGCTACTACGCGGTGATCCCCGAGGGCGAGGACCCCTGGGGCCGCCTCCCGCTGGCGCTCTACCGCGCGACGTACGTCGAGCGCGACGACTGGTGGTGGGAGCGCCTCGATCTGCGCCGGGGCGGGTGGGACCTCGTTACCGGCCGACCGGCCTCGGACCCACACCCCCTGGTCGAGATGGACCGGAGCCACGCGAGCGCCCTGCTCGAGGACTGGAAGGGCCTGCGGATGGCGCCGCCCTGGCTCGATCTCGAGGACCGCACCGCCCCCACGGACCCGCCCCCGCCACGAGCCCGGTCGCGTAGCTCGACGTGGCAGTGGCGGATCTTCTGGGTCGCGATGGCCATCACCGTCGCCGTGGTCGTCCTCAAGAACGTCGGTTGAGGAGGCCGGTCGCAGCAGCTGCTCGCAAGGGAGGTCCCACACCGAGCGAGCGGTCGAATTCGAGGCTCGACGGTGGCTGGCCGAACTCCGGACCATCAAGCGTCGCGACGATAGGGTCTCGGTGCATGACCCCCATCAGGGAGCGGGTGCAGGACGCCATCCCCCCGCGCATCGCCATGCGACTCCGTGCCGAGAAGAACAGACGCGCGCTCTTCGGACTGCACGCGCCCGCGCGGGTGCTGGTGGACATGGTCCCCCAGGGATGCGTTGCCGTGGACGCTGGTGCGAACGCGGGGTTGTACGCCTATTGGATCGCTCGGAACGCAGCGACGGTCCACGCCTTCGAGCCGCAGCCGCGAGTGTTCGATCGCTTGCGCGCCAGTGCGCCCGGCAACGTCACTTGCCACAACGTCGCTCTCTCGGATGCCCGCGGGACCGCCCAGCTGCACATCCCCGCCACCGGCAACGGGGAGGCGAGTCTCCACGAGCTAGGCCGGGAGACCGAGGTGGTGGACGTGCCCACCAGGACGTTGGACTCGTTCAACCTGAACGGTGTCGGGTTCCTCAAGATCGACGTCGAGGGACACGAGGAGGCTCTCCTGCGCGGGGCGATGCAGACCATCCGCGACAGTCGTCCGGCGGTCTTCATCGAGATCGAGGAGCGCCACAACCCGGGCGGCATCGCCCGTATCGCCGACCTGTTCGCGAGCCTCGACTACTCGGACGCGTTGTACATGGCGGAAGGGCAGTTTCGGCCGCTGTCGAGCTTCGATCCCGACCGGCACCAGACCCCGATCCCGACCGACTCCCCGCGATACGCGAACAACTTCCTCTTCCGGGCCTCCTGAGGGGGATGTGTCGGCGGACCGAGCAGAGCCATGTGGTGCCGGTACCGCGTTGAATGACATCGGCGCGTCCCACTCGCGCAGCACGACCGTCGGCGGCCGGCAGTAGAGGTCGGTCCGGTTCTCACCCATGGTCCGCGTCGTCCGCGGCTTTCGAGTTACACGCTTCGTTGGTGGCGAAGCCCGGGGTGGCGGGCGAACAGATCACGGGCGATTTAGCGCTCCCGGCACATAGGAGTCGGTTCCCAGTCCGGCGTTCGCCACGATCGCTTTGGATTAGGGTCCCGGTCATGGTTCCCGGGAAGCAGGCGAACGAGAACGTTGCCATGGACGCACTACGAGTCGCGGCGGCAGTCTTGGTGGTCTTGGAGCACGTCCGCGCTGTCCTGTTCCGTGACTACGACGACACCGCTGGCGGGCCCATCGCCGCGGTGATCTACTTTGCGACCTCTCTCGGCAACGAAGCGGTCATCATTTTCTTCGTCTTGAGCGGCTACTGGGTGGGGGGCTCGGTTATCGCAGCGTTTCGTCGTGACCGCTTCTCCTGGGTGAACTACGCGATTCAGCGCCTTGTCCGGCTCTGGGTCGTGCTGCTTCCCGCTCTGGTGTTGACCGCTATCTGCGTCGCTATCGGACTCACCTGGTTCGGGGAAGCCGGCACATACACGGGCGATCCCGCCTACCACGACCTGGCACCAACAGACCTCAGGGAGCGATCGTCGGTTCTTGACGCCCTCGGCAACTTGTTCTTCACCCAGAGGATCCTGACTGACACCTTCGGCACGAACTCGCCGCTCTGGTCGCTGACCTACGAGTTCTGGTATTACGTGGCGTTCCCGTTGCTGCTGATCGTTGCCGTCGGCCGGCGCCCGGTTCAACGTGTCTTGGCCGCGGCCGCGCTGGTGGTGGTCGGCGTCTTTGTGGGCCGCGACATCGTGCTCTACTTCGCGGTCTGGCTTGCGGGTGCTGCCTTGGCGGTGCGGCCCGGCCTGGTCCGCGAGTCGGTTGATCGGCTGAGTCCCTCGGCGAGGACAGTTCTGCGGATGGCGGCGGTGTGCGTTCTGGCAGCGACGTTGGCGACCAGTGAGAGCGGCCGCGTGCCCGTCGCCGTCGCGGTTGGGCTCATCACTCTCGCGACGGTTGGGTTGCTCGCGGCGTTCAGCACCGACTTCGCCGAGCGCGGCCGGACCCGAGCGGCTGTTGCGCCGATCGCGCGCTACTCCGCCGTGTCCTTCACCCTGTACGTGGTGCACGCCCCGCTGCTGCTCCTGGGCGCTGCGATTGCTCTTCCCGATTCGGATGACCGATTCTTGCCATCTGTCGCGAGCTACGGACTTCTTCTTCTGACAGTCGCCATGCTCATGGCTGCTGCGTGGGTCATCGGGCAGGCCACCGAGGCTCAGACTGACCGTGTCAGACGGTGGGTGAAGACGAAGGCCAGGACTGGAACTGCAGTCGAGCGTTGAGCTACTTGGCGACCCAACCCGTACGACCGCTGTCCCTTCCTGGACATACAGGCTCGTTCCAGGAACACGCCCCGTCATGCGGGGTCCACGCGGGCGGCCTTCAACCCATCGGGCGGCTCGACACTAAGGTCCCACGTCGGCCCCGTGCCGACCCCGGCCTGGCCCGAGGACGAACTTAGGCGTGATCAACCCGCTGCGATCAGACGGCCGATGACTGCTGCCCACTGGGGCAGCGGACGCCGTGACGGCCGAGTTTCCCAGCCCCGTCGTCACCGGTGTGCTGGCGACCCGACTGACGGCGCCGACGATCGTGAATGCCTGGATGCCGCCCAGCCTCGCGCGGCAGACACCGACCGTGCCTGGTAGCTCAGGTAGCCGTCCTGACATCAAAGGGCCGACGGGTTGGCGCCGCTCAGGCGGAATCCGTTGACGGCCGGGGGAGGCCACTGACGAGGTACTGGCGGTGTGTGTGATGGGCCGCGTCGCCGGTCCTCGACGAGGTCACGTTGGCGCCGCGGAGGCGAAGGTGGCTACGAGGAGGCCCGATCCGGTCCTGCCGAGGGGGGCAAGGGCGCCTTCAACCAGCGGTACCTGCGCCGCCACCTGGCCGCGTATCGCGCGCAGGAGCCGACACCATTCCCGGCTAGCAACGCGGCGGATGGCACGATGCCGACATGCACGTCCCCGCCGAAGCTCTGCTCGTCACCGTCGCGCCCACCGGCGCCGAGACCAGCAAAGCCGACTGCCCCCAGCTGCCCACCACCCTGGCCGAGCTGGTCACCGCCGCGCAGGAGTGCGAGGCCGCCGGCGCTGCGATGATCCACGTCCACATCCGCGACGACGACCACGCCCCGAGCCTCGACGGCCAGCGCCTGGCCGACACCGTCGCGGCCCTGCACGAGGCCACCGACCTCGTCGTCCAGCTCTCGACCGGCGGCTCGGTCCACGACCCCCTCGACCAGCGGCTCAAGGTGCTCGACGCGGCCCCCGACTCCTGCAGCCTGACCATGGGCACCACCAACTTCGGCGACGACGTCTTCAGCAACCCGTGGCCGTTCATCAGCGACCTCTACCAGCTCAGCCAGGAGCGCGAGGTCGTGCCGGAGTTCGAGCTCTTCGACCTCGGCCACGTCGCCTCGTTGACCCGGCTGCTCAAGACCCACGGCCTGCCCTACGGCGGCAAGGTCCACTGCGACTTCGTGATGGGCGTGCCCGGCGGCATGCCCGGCACCGCCGATGCGCTCGTCGCCGGCGTTGCGGCGCTTCCCCCGGAAGTCACCTCGTGGGGCGCGACCGGCATCGGCCGCACCACCCTGGCCGTCGGCCTCGCCGCGCTGAGCAAGGGCGGCCACCTCCGGGTCGGGATGGAGGACGTCCTGACGCTCTCGCGCGGCGTACCGGTGCAGAGCAACCGCCAGCTGGTCGAGCGGGCCGTCGCCATGGGCGAGCTCGCCCAACGGCGCCCGATGACCCCCACCGAGGCGCGCACCCTCCTCGGCACCCGTCCCGCCTAGGATCGACCCATGCTCAACATCCCCGAGAACCTCCACCCCCTCTGCGGACCGGTGGTCTGGTTGCTCGGCACCTGGCAGGGCAACGGCCACGGCGACTACCCGACGATCGACGCCTACGAGTTCGGCCAGGAGCTGGTCTTCCAGCAGGACGGCCGCCCGTTCTTCCACTACTTCTCGCGCTCCTGGATCCTCGACGCCGAGGGCAACAAGGTCCGCGAGGCGGCGCAGGAGACCGGCTTCCTGCGCTGCCTGCCCGAGGGCAAGCTCGAGCTGGTGCTGTCGCACAACACCGGCTTCACCGAGATCTGGTACGGCGTCGCGGACGCCGGCAAGATGGAGCTTCACACGGCGGGGGTCGGCTACACCGAGACCGCCAAGGAGGTCACCGCGGGCCACCGCCTCTACGGCAACGTCGAGGGCGACCTGCTCTACGCCTACGACATGGAGGCCATGGGCCAGGAGCTCCAGCCCCACCTCTGGGCCCGACTCCAGCGTGTCTGACTCCACGTCAGACCCCACGTCGGTCGAGGTGCGAGGCCGGCCACGGCCGAGCCTCGAGACCCCCGCAGCCGACAAACCCCGCACCACCACCGACTGGCGCGCCGAGCTCAGAGCCAAGGGCTACCGACTGACCCCCCAGCGCGAGCTCATCCTCGGCGCGATCAACGAGCTCGGTCACGCGACCCCCGACGAGGTCCTGGCCCACGTGCAGGCACAGGTCTCCTCGGTCAACGCCTCCACGGTCTACCGCACCCTCGAGGTCCTCGAGGACCTCGGCCTCGTGCGTCATGCCCACCTCTCCGACCGGGCCCCGACCTACCACTCGGTCGCCGGTCACGAGCACTTCCACCTCAAGTGCCGTGCGTGCGGTGAGGTGGTCTCGGTCGACGCCGATGTCGCCGCTGCGCTCACCGAGCGACTCAGTAGCGAGCTCGGCTTCGTCGCCGACGTCGGGCACCTGACGGTCTTCGGCCAGTGCCGCTCGTGCGGCCTCGACACGGTCTAGACCGCGGCGAGGGTTTACCAGATATTTACCCTCGAGTCCGGCACCCTGAGACATTCGACTTCCCGGTGGCGCAGAGTGTGATTCACTCAGTGTTTGACCCCCCACTCGACCGGCCCCGGTCCCGCCCACTTGGAGTCTCCCTTGAAGCGCATCGTCGTCGGCCTCCTGGCCGCGTTCCTCGCCATCGCTGGGCTGGTGGCCTTCACCCCCCGGCCCGCCACCGCGTCCTGCCCCTACACCAACTGCGTCACGACCCAGACGACGTCGACCGGGGTCCGCAGCGACAGCAACACCGTGGTCTACGCGGTGACGGTCCGCTCCGCGGGCAACACCTCCCCGAAGGGCACGGTGAAGTTCGTCATCACCAAGTACGCCACCTCGAAGGTCGTCAAGTCCCAGACGAAGACTGTGACCCGGCTGTACAGCAACTCGGCGCGGGCCACGTTCTCGACCGGCAACCTCGCCAAGGGCAAGTACACGATCCGCTTCACCTACAACCGGGCTTACGGCACCGTGTTCCGGGACTCGTCGCAGGCTCGCTCGCTGGTGATCAAGTAGCCATCTCCATCTGACACGGCCCCGGGGCGTCGCCCGCCCCGGGGTCGAGTCATGTCTCAGGGACCCTCATCGTGCTGACTCGCCGCCGTGTCATCGCTGCGCTCGTCGTGTTGGTCATCGCCGCAGCCGCCTACACCGCCTGGCTCCTGTACGCCGCCCAACGCGACCTACGGGCCGCCGAGGCCGACGCCCGTGCCCTCCGGGCGGCAGTGGAGGCCGGTGACGACCCCGGCGCCCAGCGAGCCCTCGACGACCTGCAGGACGCGGCGGGGTCGGCGAAGGACCACACCGGCGGGCTGTGGTGGCGGGCGTTGACCGTCGTCCCGGTCTACGGAGACGACCTGGGGGGTGTGCGGGCTCTGAGTGCCTCCCTCGACGAGATCGCCGAAGGCGCAGCACCCGGTCTCGTCGGGCTCACCGACGACGTCGACGGGCTGGTCGCAGACGGTCGGGTCGACCTGGACGGTCTCGAGTCCGTGTCCCGGCGCGTGGCGACCGCCGACACCTCGATGCAGAAGGCGCTGGCCGAGGTGGCCGACGAGGACAGTGCCGACTACGTCGGCGCACTGCGCAGCCGTTACGACGACTACGTCGACCTCGTGTCCGAGACCGCCGATGCGCTCCACTCGGCCCGGACCGCATCCGAGGTGGCACCGACCATGTTGGGAGCCGATGGGCCGCGCGACTACCTGCTGATCTTCCAGAACAACGCGGAGATCCGATCCACCGGTGGGCTGTCCGGCTCCTGGGCTCGGCTCCACACCGAGAACGGGCGCCTCGAGCTGAAGGAGCAGGGCGACGCCAGCGACTTCGGCGTGAGCGCGGCGCCGGTGGCTCCGGTCTCGAAGGAGGAGAACGCGGTCTACGGCGACGTCATCGCCCGCTACTTCCAGGACCCGGTGATGGTGCCCGACTTCCCCCGGGCCGCCGAGCTGTTCGACGCCTTCTGGACGTCGAAGTACCCCCAGACCGATCTCGACGGTGTGCTGACGCTCGACACCGTCGGACTCTCCTACCTGCTGCGCGGGACCGGCCCGGTCACGTCCGACGGCTACACCTTGACGCCCGAGACCGTCGTCCAGCTGATGCTCAACCAGGTCTATCTCGACGTCGACGACCCGCGGAAGCAGGACGAGGTCTTCACCAGCGTCGCGGCCCGGATCTTCGGCGCGGTGACGACCGGCGTCACGTCGCCGACCGAGCTGGTCAAGGCCGTCGACCAGGCGGTCGACGAGCGCAGGCTGATGGTGGCCTCGTTCGAGGACGGCCTGACCTCGAAGATCCGGGGTACCCGGATCGCCGGCGAGCTCAGTGGTGACGACGGCGCCACCCCGCACGTCGACGTGACCGTCAACGACGCCACCGGGTCCAAGATGTCCTACTACCTCGACTACGACACCGAGGTCCGTGCCACGGCCTGCACGAACGGCGTTCAGGACCTCGCAGGCACGATGAGCATCCGACAGACCATCTCGGCCGCCGATGCCGCCAAGCTGCCCGACTACATCACCGGCGGTGGTGACCTCGGCGTGAAGGTCGGGTCCCAGCAGGTGCAGGTCCGGCTCTACGCGCCTTACGGCGGCAAGCTCGGGTCGGTGTTCGTCGACGGCGTGGAGATGCCGAGGTTCACCGTCGCCACGATCGACGGCCGTCAGGTGATCACCCTGACGCTCGTCACCGACGGCTCCAAGGACGTCGACCTGACGTGGAAGATGACGGGAGGACCCGGCCAGGACGAGGCGGGAGAGCTCACGGCCACGCCGAAGGTCACCCCCGGACGAGTCGGTGGAGTCTTCGCGTCTGCGTGCTGACGACCGCCCTCAACCTTTCAGCCGCCGGTCATCAGGTCGGCACACCCACCAAGATCTCGGAGGACCGCTGGTGACCTGGCCCGAGCCCGACCCAGTCGGCGCAGCAGACCGTCCCCGTGTCGCGATCGCGCATGACTACCTGACCCAGCGCGGTGGCGCCGAACGGGTCGTCCTCGCCCTCGCTCGCGCCTTCCCCGACGCTCCCGTCTACACGACCCTCTACGACCCGGACTCCACCTATCCCGAGTTCCGTGACATCGACGTCAGGACCTCGTGGCTCAACCGGGTGGCGCCGCTGAGGCGTCACCACCGCGCGGCGCTTCCCGCACTGCCGCTCGCGGCGTCCAGCATCCGGATCGACGCTGACGTCGTGATCGCCAGCAGCAGCGGGTGGGCGCACGGGTTCCGGACCCGGGGGCGCAAGCTCGTCTACTGCTACTCGCCGGCACGATGGCTCTACGAGTCCGAGCGCTACCTGGGAGACACGCCCTCGCGGTCGACCGTGGCCGGTCTCCGGGCGATGGGACCGGCGCTGAGGCTCTGGGACCGGCGCGCGGCGGCCAGCGTGGACCAGTACCTGGCGATCTCGACCGTCACCCAGGATCGACTGAAGCGGACGTACGGGATCGAGGCGCCCGTCGTGCCGGCTCCGCACAGCGTCGACGTCGGCTCGCGCGGTGGGGACGAGCCGATGCTCGGCTCGACCCTTCCGGCCGACTACTTCCTCGTCGTCTCACGCCTGCTGCCCTACAAGAACGTCCAGGAGATCCTGGCCGCGTTCGCCGATCGCCCGCACCTCAACCTGGTCGTCGTGGGTGCTGGGCCACAGAAGGACGAGCTGCGCCACCTCGCCACGCCCAACGTGACGCTGCTCGAAGGCTTGTCGGACAGCGAGATGGACCTCGTCTACCGTCGGTGCACCGCGCTGGTCGCGGCCTCCCACGAGGACTTCGGCCTGACCCCGATCGAGGCCGCCGCCTACGGCAAGCCCTCGGTCGTCCTCAGGTGGGGTGGGTTCCTCGACACGGTGGTGGAAGGACGGACCGGCGTGTTCTTCGACCGACCCGAGCCGCTGCTCATTGCCTCCGCTGTCGACGAGACGCTGGCTCGCCCATGGGATCCGGCCGTGTTGGCGGCGCGCGCGGCGGAATTCTCGGAGTCGCGATTCGCCGCCACCGTGACCAACTACGTACTCGGTCTGTGGCGTCCACGACCCACGCACTCGGGTCCAGCGGCATGATGGGCGACGTGACTGACACACGACGCGCCCTCGTGACCGGCATCACCGGTCAGGACGGAGGCCACCTGACCGAGCTGCTGCACGACAAGGGGTACGAGGTCTTCGGACTCATCCGCGGTCAGCGCAACGCTCGCAAGGAGGCGTTGGAGGCAGAGTTCCCCTACGTCAACATGATCGAGGCCGACCTGACGGACCAGACCTCGCTGATCCAGGCGATGCTGACGTCAGAGCCGCACGAGATCTACAACCTGGGCGCGATCAGTCACGTCGGCTACTCCTTCCGCAACCCGCAGCTGACTGCGGACATCACCGCCAAGGGGGTGCTGAACCTCCTCGAAGCCGTTCGTGTGACCGGGATGGCCGAGAAGGCTCGGTTCTACCAAGCGTCCACGTCTGAGATGTTCGGCGGACTGGACTACAACCGACCCGGCGCGGGCTACAACGAGGACTCCCTGTTCCACCCGCGCAGCCCCTACGGGGTCGCCAAGCTCTACGCACACTGGATCGCACGCAACTACCGTGAGAGCTACGGGATGTTCGTGTCCACGGGCATCCTGTTCAACCACGAGGGCGAACGTCGAGGTCTCGAGTTCGTGACCCGCAAGATCACCAACGCCGTTGCGGCGATTCACCTGGGACGCCAGGACCACGTCGTGCTGGGCGACCTGTGGCCCAAGCGCGACTGGGGCTACGCCGGGGACTACGTGCGTGGCATGTGGCAGATGCTCCAGCACGACGTCCCGGATGACTTCGTCCTAGCGACGGGCGAGACCCACTCGATCGAGGAGTTCCTCGCGCTCGCGTTCGCCGAGGTCGGCATCACCGACTGGAGGTCCTACGTCAAGCAGGACCCGCAGTTCATGAGGCCCGCCGAGGTCGACATCCTGCTGGGCGACCCGTCCAAGGCCGAGCGTGTGCTCGGGTGGAAGCGCGAGGTCTCGTTCCATGGTCTCGTGCAGCGGATGGTCCGTCACGACATCGAGCTGCTTAAGCGTGATGGAGCGTTCTAACCCCGCCGCCATCGCTGTCACCGGCGTCAACGGGTTCGTCGGCGGTCACGTAGCCAAAGACCTCAGGCGGCACGGCTATCGGGTGATCGGAATCGGTCGCGATGACGCGGCGGTACAGCCCGAGGACCTGGACGAGTACTGGCAGGCAGACCTGACCCAGACCTGGCCCGACGTGGGCGACGTCGACGGGGTGATCCACCTCGCGGGCCTGGCCGCGGTCGGTGCGTCGTTCGAGCAACCCGATGAGTACCTTCGAGCCAACGGAGCAATGATGCTTCGCCTCGGCGAAGCAGCACTGGGCGGCGCTCGGCTGGGACGAGTCGTGCTCGCCAGCACCGGGGCTGTCTACGATGCGCGATCGCCGATGCCACTGACGGAGAGCTCGGCAGTAGGCATGACGTCGCCGTACGTCGTCAGCAAGCTGTTGATGGAGAACATTGGAACCTACTTCAGCGGGCGGGGAGTGGATGTCGTGGTCGCTCGACCCTTCAACCACTCAGGACCCGGACAGACTCCAGGATTCCTGATCCCCGATCTCGCTCGCGGGATCCAGAAGGCCGTCGCGGACGGGGACCTACGCCTGATGGTCGGTGACCTTGGGACCTCCCGCGACTACACCGATGTGCGGGACGTCGCGTCGGCGTATCGGCTCCTGGTGTCGGCGCCTTCGCTGGATCGGTCGGTCTACAACATCTGCAGCGGTTCCCCCGTGTCCGGCCGCGAAGTGCTGGAGATGGTCCTGGACGCCATGGGGGCGGAGTCGATGACCGTGAGCACGGACGAGTCGCGCATCCGTCCGAACGACCCGCGGTCCATCTCCGGAGATTCGTCTCGCATACGTACCGAAACCGGTTGGTGCCCGAGTATCGCCTTGAAGGACACGGTTCGCGACTTCGTTGCAGCGCTCGAAGACAGATGAAGTCTCGAGAAGACAAAGGACTGGAGTCCCCGCGTCTGGTGAGGTTTCACGAACTCTCCAGCCGCGCTGGCCCACTGATCCGGACTTCAGGGATCACCTACCTCGGAGCGCTGACCAGTCTGGCCTCGGCGCCCCTGGTGGCCAAGGACCTCGGGGCGCAAGGACGCGGTGAGTTCGCCGAGGTTCTGATTGTCATCACGCTCTTGAGCTGGGTGGGATATCTCGGGCTGCCACGGGGTTTGGCCGCCGGTTCCCAGCGAGGTGGAGCCGTAGGTCTGCGCGCTGTCGGGTCGTTGTTGGGGTTGGGTGTTGCCAGTGCCTTCGTGGCCGCCGTCGTCGCTCCCGCTGCCCTCGACACCTCACCGATCGCCACGGACTGGTTGCGTGCATCCAGTGCGATCTTGATCGTCTCGGGCTTCGGGCAGCTGGGATCGGAGCTCGCGGCGATCAACGGCAGCCTGCGCGTGTGGAACTCGATCCGCTTCGTGTCGCTCGTCATTCCCTCACTCGCGATGGTGCCGCTCCACTTCGCGTCGCGGCTGACTCTCAACAGCGCACTCGCCGTGACGGTCGCAGCCACTCTGGCTGCGACCCTGCTGGGAATGGGATACCTGAGCCCGCGGAGAACGGAGTGGTCGAGGCCGGCAAGAGTCCCCTGGAGCTTCTCGCTGAGCTACTGGTTCGGCACGGCATTCGACAGCGTCGGCGGCCGCGGTGACCAGTTGGTGCTGGCGTCCCTGGGAAGCACCGAGATGCTCGGGCTGTACGCCGTGGCCACGACTTGCTCGTCCATCACGGGTGGAGTCGGTCAGGCCTTGAACGTGATTGCCTACGGGCGCCGGCGCGGCGACGCCTCATATGCACGACGCCACTCGCGGGTTCTCCTGCTGTTCTCCCTTGGCCTGGGCGGTGGGATGGTCGCGGGCGTATGGGTGTTCGGAGAAGACGTCTTCGGTCCGGACTTCTCCTCGCTGTACCAAGTGGTCGCGGTCCTTGTTTTCACCCAGGCGTTGTCAGATCAGTGGCAGTGGCGCGTGTACCTGGCAAGTCTCAACCAGCGTGCCAAGTCCCTGCCGGTAGCGTCGGGTTCGTTCCTGCTGACGCTGGTACTGGGCGCTTGGGCACTTCACGAGCTGGATGACATCTCCGCGCTGTCGATGGCCGGCCTGACGGTCGTGGCCAACGCCGTTCGCCTTGCTGTGCACCGGTTCCTGCAACAGAAGTCGGCTCAGGAGGTAGGTCCGTCGGCAACAGGCGCTTGAGTCGAGAGGTCCTACGTCGAGGAGGTCTAGTCCCGACTGGACGGAACCGTGGCTCGAGGGACTTCAAGAGCTCCCGTGCCGAGTGTCGTGAAGCGCGCGAACGACGAGTTGCCGCGTACGGCGTAACTCGCGCAAGCCCCGAAAGGTCCCTGCTGTCCGGCCCACCACCGCTCGGTCACCTCGGGCGACGCCGAGCGCCATATGGACCAGTCCCGGGTGCAGGCGAGTGCCTACGACCGCCGTTCGGAGGACGTAGACGCCCACTGACCGCGGAAACAGGATGTTGAAGGCGACCAGCTCGTTCATCACGTTGAGTCGGATGCGTTCCGGGGTGAACTGTTGCCGGCCGTCTCCCTCGGCACGCCGTGCCGGGAAGTGGTCGACCTGGACGCGGGGGTCGTAAGCGACATCCCAGCCTCGGCGACGGACCAGCGCGGTGAGGATCAGCTCGTTGCGGTACTGCGCACCTTGACCATGGACCAGCCGAGCTAGCGGCAAGCCGGACGCCGCCTCGGTGCGAAACGCCATGTTGGCGCCCTTGACGGTCCAAGCCTCGCGGATCTGACCGTGCCCCAGGTGGTGGTTCCCGACAACGCGTCCAGACCGTCTGACGAGTCCCACCTCCAGGGACTCGTCTCCCGCATCCCGGTCGCCATCGACGTTGTCCCGCCCGCCCAGGGCCCCTAGCCGGGGAGCCGCCGCAAAGGCCTGTTCTATGCGGTCAGCCCACGTCGGGTCGGCGACAGCGTCGTCGTCGAGGAACGCCACGAGTCCGGGGCGAGCGTTGTCGAGGCCCGTCTGCACAGCGAGCGCAAGGCCGGGATGCTCCACCAGTACGACTCGGACTCCGGCCCTGTCTGCGGCCTCCCGAGTCGGCATATCGCCTGCCTGGGCTACGACTAGGATGTCGTCCGGGAGCCTGGCTTGAGCCTGCAGCGACTCAAGGCTCCGGGTGAGTTCAGACGGCCTGCCCACGCTACATACCGCAGCGGTAAAGAACACGCAGTCACAGTAGTAGCCGCGCCATGTGGTGGCGCAATGAGGGGCGAAGCGCATGAGGGTTCAAATGGCGGGCTCTGAATGGTTCAGGACACGTCCCGGTGGGCTGAACAGATACTTCGAGGACCTCTACCTCGCCCTCGCCGCCACGAACGGCGTGCAGGTCTCTGCCCATGCTTTCGGTGACCCCGCGGGAGACGGATCATCGTGGGGCGTGCCCCGCTCGTTGCCGAAGCGAGTCTGGGCTTCGACCCGGACCAAGGTGGAGCCGGGGGGGATCGTCGACCGGCACTTCGCTCTCTACGGTCATGGCGCGCGCTCGGTGGAGAGATCCGGTTCGACACCGGTCATCCATTTCCAGGGACCGTGGTCCTTGGAGAGCAAGACTGCTGGCCAAGCCGAGATGTTGGTTGCCGCGAAGCGTGCCTTCGAGCGTGGCCGATATCGAGGCGCACGGCTGGCGGTGGTCTTGTGCAAGGAGTTCGGCGAGATCCTGGTCCACGAGTTCGGATTCGATGCCGCGAGGGTCGTCGTCATCCCGCCGGGGGTCAATCTGGAGCGCTTCAGGGTGGCTCCGATCCGAGAAGAGCGGGACCGGGGCCCGAAGTCCGTGCTGTGCGTGCGGCGCCTCGAACGGCGGATGGGGATCGACGTCCTCATCCGCGCGTGGAGGATGGTCGTCGACAGTGGCTCCGACACTGCTTCGGTGCCCCACCTGGACATCGTCGGTGTGGGCACGGAGGGGGCGGCGCTACGTGAGCTGGTCGAGACACTCGACCTCGACACCCACGTCACTTTCCACGGACGGCTCGATGACGCCGGGCTGGCCGATCGGTACGAGCAGAGCGAACTGACGGTCATACCGACGCGCAGTCTGGAGGGATTCGGACTGATCGCGCTCGAGTCATTGGCCAGCGGTCGCGCGCCGATCGTCAGCCGGGTGGGGGGTCTCCCCGACGCCGTCGAGGGTCTCGACGGGTCCCTCGTCGTTCCTCCTGAGGACGAGGACGCGCTGGCCGGCCGAATTCTGAGCGCCCTGGGTGGCGTCGTCCCTGATCCTGCGTCGTGCCGCCGTCATGCGGAGCGCTTCGACTGGAAGCTGGTCGCGGCTCGACACGTGCGCGAGTACGAGACGCTCCTCGCGTGACCAAGACGGCCTTCCTGATCCACTCATCGGTCGCCTCCGGTGCGGAGCTCGCACTGGTGCGTGCCTTGGAGGCGTGGCCCGCCCACGACGAGGCAGTGGTCTTCCTCGGAGCGCCCGGTGAGATCAGCAGTCGTCTGGAGGCGATCGGTGTCGACTGTCACGTGGTCGAGTCCACCAAGGCTGGCTCCACCGGGGTCCGTCGGGGATCTCGGATCCGCGCTCGGGTGCGGGCCGGGATCGACCTCGTCCGGTACGGCGCGGGGCTACGGCAACCCCTACGCTCCGTCGCCCCCGACGTCGTGGTCGCCCGCAGCCTGCGCGCCGCGATCTATGGTCGGGTCGCCACCGCGGGTCTCGGCATCCCGTTCGTCTGGAGTGTCCACGACCTCCTGACCCCTGCTTACCTCGGACGCCAGGCTTCGTGGGTGTTCGGTCGCCTGCTACCTCGATTGACTGACGCCATCATCGTCAACAGCGAGGCGACTCGAGCCACCGTGCACTCGGGGCGCCGTCCGGTGCTCGTGGTCCCACCCAGTCTCGGCTTCGACGAGCGTGATCGCGAGCCGCGCCTCGACGGAGTCCAACGCGTCGTGCTGCTGGGCCGCCTCGCCGAGTGGAAGGGCCAAGACGTGGGGCTACGCGCGTTCGCGGCGATCCAGGCCACTCATGACGCTGAGCTCTGGATCGTGGGAGAGGCCTTGTTCGGTGAGGACGCCTACCGTGACTCGCTCCAGTCGACCATCGAGGACCTCGATCTCGGACATCGAGTCCGCATGCTCGGGCATCAGGAAGATCCCCGGGGACTCTTGCTCGGTGCAGACGTTCTCCTCCACTCGTCAAGACTTCCCGAGCCGTTCGGCGCGGTCGTCATCGAAGGACTCGCCGCGGGCTGCGTCGTCGTTGCTTGCAAGCCCGGCGGGCCGGCCGAGACAATCGAGCATGGGGTCACGGGCTGGCTGGCGCGCGCCGATGACGTCGACGACCTGGCGGCGAAGCTGGAGACGGCGTTGACCATGGAGCCCGCAGCCCGACGTGCGATGCAGGAGGCGGGCGCAGCCCGCGCGCGTAGCTACGAGGCGGAGATCCTGAGCCCGCGGATGGCTCGGTGGCTCGGCCGTGTCGCTGATGGTTCCGCCCGCGGGGTCACCCGCGCCGTCGACAACGGGAGCAGACCATGAAGGACGAGGCTCTTCGTGTCACGTGGCTGTGCCTGGAATGGCCCACGATCGACAAGCACGTCGGCGGGGTGGGTCGATACACGCATCGTCTGGGTGGTGAGATCTCGAGAGAGGTGCGACTGACCGTCGTCTCCGGTCCCAACCCGCGTCCGATCGACGGGGTCGAGTTCGTGGAGATGTCGCTTCCGACGAGCCGTCTCGGTCGGTACTACGCAGCAGCGGTACTGGCCCGCAAGCTGGTGCGAGAGACCGCGCCGGACGTGGTCCATTCTCATGGGGACGATTGGGCGCTGCGACACCAAGCTCCGTTGGTGAGGTCGTTCTACGGAACGTCGTGGGGCGAGGCGATGAGCTCGACGGGCTTGCGGCGGCTGAACCACGTGGTGCTGGCTGGCACGGAGTGGATCTCCAAGCAAAGGAGTGACCTTCGTATCGGCATAGCACCAGAATCCGCCGACTGGTTCGACTGTCACGCGGTGATGCCGCCGTTCGTCGCTCCGGAACTGGTCGAAGGCGCACGGAAGTCCTCGCAACCCACGGTGGCCTTCATCGGCGCTCATCAGGGGCGAAAGCAAGGTTGGCTCGCGGAGAAGATCGTGGGCGACCTGCGCGACCGTTCGCCACAGTCTCCGCGGTTGATCGTGGTCGGCCCGCAGGATGACGCCGCCAACTGGGCTCCCTGGGTAGAGCACCACGCCGGACTGGACGATCGTGAGGTCGCCGCTCTCGTCACGAGCGCCTGGATCCTGATCAGTCCGTCGACGTACGAGGGCTTCGGCATCCCCATCCTGGAGGCCTTGGCGCACTCGACCCGAGTGGTGGCCCTGTCGAATCCTGGAAGCAACTACATCGCCGGCGAAGGTTCACACGGCCTGCCTCTCGTCGTTGAGGACTCCGCCGAGGAGCTCGCTCAGGCCGTGCAACGAGCCCTCACCAACCCGCCCGACCTGGCGAACGACGAACGTGGCGCCGCCCGCCAACTGGTCGCGACGATGGAACGAGAAGGATCTGCGAGCCGTCTTGTCGCCTTCTACCGCGAGCTCGCCCGAGACGCCGGTGCGAGATGAACCGCACAGCAACCGCGTCGATGGTCATGGCCGCAGGCCTGCTGGCCGTGCTCATGGGGCTGTTGGCCGTACGCGCGCAGGTCACGGTCATCATGGCCTGCATCCTCGTGATCGCCATCATGCTGCTGCCCCGACGGGCCGTGCTCGGCGTCATGATCTTGCTGGTCTGCGTCCTCGGCTTGATCCGGCGTCTGATCTCTCCTGGTCGGATCGACTACGACCCTCTGGTGCTGGTTCCGATCCTGCTACTGGTCCTCGTCCTGATCACCTCCGACAAGGACGATGAACCCGCGCCACTCTCGACGACGCTCAACCTGGCGTTCTCGGTCCTCGTCGCCTTGCCAGTCCTGTCGGTCGTGGTCGTCGCCAGACCCTCACTTGCTGGGGTCTATGCGGCGGGGATCCAGTCCGCCGCCTTCTTGGCTATGTGGAGTGCTGCCCGAGGCCGCCTACCCAACCTCTGGCCGAGCGTCTTCCGGTCCGCTCCCATCGTCGGAGGACTGCTGGCCCTGTACGGCCTGTACCAGTTCTTCTTCCTCCCCGGCTGGGACCGGTTGTGGATGATCCGGTCCGGGCTCAACAGTGTCGGGTCGCCCGAGCCACTGCTGGTTCGTGTCTTCGGGGCCTCGGAGTCGCCGGGGCTTTTCGCGATGGTCCTCGGCGCCTGCCTGGTGACCAGCGTCTACGGGGTCGTCGGGTCACACAGTGTCGCGATGCGGATGTTCAACGTCGGTCTGGCCAGCCTGATGGTGGGCACGCTGTTCTTCACCGGCGTGCGGACGGCACTCATCGCTGCCCTGGTGGCGCTCATCTACATGGCCTACCAGTACCGCAACGTCGCTGTCCTGCTGTGGACCGCGGTCCTAGGGGCGTCGTTCGTGGTCGGAGTGCGTGCACTGTTGACGAGATTCACGACCAGTGACTCGACGGTGTTCGACGCGGATCGGTACTCCATTGCCAACAGCGGTAGCGACCGTTCGCTCAACGCGCGCCTGGGTCTCCTGTCCGACGTCGGCGACGGACTCGCTCGTCCGTTGGGGACAGGGCTCCAGGTGAGCGGCGCACGGGTTCGATCGCTGGACAACTCCTGGATCGACCTCCTGGTGAGCTTCGGCCCCCTGATGGCGTTGGCGTTCACGGTCGTCTTCATCGCGATCGTCCGGTCGGTCCTGTCATCCCCGCCCAGGACGGACCGAGCCTCCGTGGCCAAGATGGGACTGAGCGGGGTGACGGTGTACCTGCTCGTCTTCCTTATGGCCGCAAACATATTCGCCACAACGTCCGGCCTCGTCGCCAGCGTCGTACTCGGGTGGGCGCTGGGAGCTGTCGTCCCCAGGCCCCGGCGCGCCGCAACCGATGGTGCCGTGGATCTAGGGGTACCCACCCAGCCTCGTTGACAGCACCCAGGTCGAATAGAGGTTCCAAGTCGCCCCCTCCACGACGGTAGAGGCTACGTCTAACGGGCTCGGAAAGAAGCTGCGCTGGCGACCAAGACATTCGTCGACAACACCACGGGTGGCAATGCGATGCACTAGGTTTGAGCGATGGCCAACAGGCTGAGCCTCTGCATTTGCACCATGAACAGGCCAGATGAGCTGGCCGTTGCTCTCGATAGTGTACGGCGTGGCACCGTCCAGCCGCACGAACTGCTCGTGAGCGACGACGGCGACGGTTCAGCAGAGGCAGTGGCCAGACGATTCGGAGCGACCTACCAAGTGGGACCGCGGCGCGGCTTGGGGCCCAACCGCAACTCTGTCCTTGACTTGGCGACGGGCGACCTTGTCGCGTTCGTCGATGACGACGTCATTGTCTCCAATGAATTCGTGCGTGAGTCCGTCTCGTCATCGACCAAGCCCAATACGGTGATGACCGGCTGGGAATTGAATTTTGCGAGCACGTCGCCTCGCAAGGTGACGCCGCACAACGCCGACTTCCTGGGGTTTCAACGCGTGGACCCCAGCGGTGAATTCAAGTCGATCGTCATCAATGCCACCGTGTTCCCGGCTTCGTTGTTCGACCACGTCAGATTCGACGACCGAATTCGTTACGGGTACGAGGAGATCGATATCTCGCGCCAAGCGCTCAAGGCGGGATATCGCATCGAGTACAACGACCTGCTCTGGAACGAGCACCACCCAGCCTCGTCGAACCGCGACGACTATGCGCAGGTCTTGGCCTCGTCGCGGCTCTACCTGACCTACCGTGCCTACCGGACGTACGAGGGGCGACCGGCCAAGGCTGCCGCCTTCGCAACCGTGGCTTCTGCTCATCACCTCGCTCACAGTGTGAAGAGCAAGCAGGGTCTTCGTCGTGGACTCAGCGCGTTGACCCAGGCCCGCGCGTACTGGGATCAGTCGAAGCGGTCCGCGTAGTCCCTGTCGCCGATCTCAGGGGCACCTGCACGACAAGAACCAACCGCGCCCGACGTGGTCACGCGTGTAGCCCTGGCGGACCACGTCACCGAGCGCGCCAGCATGTCGGTTGCTGATGATCACGTCGGAGTGCTGCTCGGAGTCGCCGACGTCGTCCGCTGTCGGAGTCAATCGTGGGCCGCCCGATCGCCAGGAGAAACGCAGAGGTGTCGGCCGCGTTAATTCTTGGCTCCCATCTGCCGCCAGGGCAGGGAATCCGTCGAGTCGGGCCTGGCCGTGGGTACTGTTCCCGAGCGCTCATTCGAGATGCCTCCCCTCCCCGAAGGAGCACCACATGGTCGACCGGTCCGAGCTCGACACGCAGCCGCGCTCGAGCCGGCCCGGGCATCGGACCATCAGCCGACGCGCCGTCGTCGGTACGGCGGCGTGGGCAGCTCCCACCATCGCCGTCGTCTCTGCCGCCCCTGCGTTCGCGGCGAGCGGCGACGTCATCGCCCGTGTCGCTCCGGTCTCGCCGTCGTTCGTGGTGAACCCGACCACGGCTACTCAGAGCTTCACCGTCGCGGTGACCAACAGTGCCGGCGGTGTGCAGGGACGGAACATCGCCTTCTCGGTCTCGGCGACGAGTGGGGAGTCGACGACCTGGCTCACGTTCGTGCCGACGTCCGCGGCGACCGACGCCAGCGGGCAGGCGACGGCCGTGCTGCAGTTCGGGGCGACGAAGCCCGCCGACGGGGCGACGTACACCGTCGCTGCCACCGATCTCTCGGACCCGTCGCTCCAGGTCGTGTGGACGTTCACCTACCGCGCTGCGATCTTCGCGTCGGACTTCAACGGCATCGCCAGCGGGCTCCCGACCGGCTTCACCGGCCGCTCGGGCGCCACCGCATCCAGCGTGGGCACCGCAGCAACCTTCACCACGGCGGCCACGGCCTGGGCCGACACGGCCGGCGCGTTCAAGAACTCCGCCTCTGCCACGGGCCTCACGTCCGCCAGCACCGGCACCGTCCAGGCCGCCTCGACCAACCGGGCCGTCGGCGTGCGCCAGTCGGGCGGCTTCGGTGATCCGAGTGCGGCGTTCTTCCTGACGATCGCCAACACGGCCGGCCGGGCGTCCCTCGTCGCTGCGTTCCGTTCGCAGCTGCTGAGCAACGGCCCCCGAACCACCGTCTGGCGTGTCGAGGCCGGGACCTACACCACCGCGACCGGTGCGATCGTCGGGACTCCTGTCCTGCTCGGCACCATCACGCCTACCGACACGACGGCAGACTTCAACGTGGCGCAGCAGTACTCGCTACCGGCCGCGTTCGACGACCTCACGCCGCCGACCGGACAGGCCATCTTCGTGCGTGTGGTCACCCTGGCCGCCACCACGGGCTCCGGCAACCGCGACACCTTCGGTATCGATGACCTGACGGTCTACTCGACCGCCTGACGGCAGCTCGAACGCCACCGCGTTCGGGGGGTGCCTCAATCGCGACCGAAGAGGTCGCGGGTGTAGACCTTGTCGGCGACGTCGGTGAGGGTGTCGGTACGCCGGTTGGTGATGATCACGTCGGCTCGGGCCTTGAAGTCCTCGAGGTCGGAGACCACCTCGGAGTGGAAGAACTCGGACACGGTGAGCGCCGGCTCGTAGACGAGGACCTCGATGCCCTTGGCCTTCAGCCGCTTCATCACGCCCTGGATGCTCGAGTCACGGAAGTTGTCGGAGCCGGACTTCATGATGAGGCGGTAGATGCCGACGGTCTGGGGGCCGCGACGGATGACGTCGTCGGCGATGAAGTCCTTGCGCGTGGTGTTGGCCTCGACGATGGCGCTGATCAGGTTCTGCGGGACGTCGCGGTAGTTGGCCTGCAGCTGCTTGGTGTCCTTGGGCAGGCAGTAGCCGCCGTAGCCGAAGGACGGGTTGTTGTAGTGCGTGCCGACGCGCGGGTCGAGGCCGACGCCCAGGATGATCTGGCCCGAGTCGAGGCCGTGGATGGCGGCGTAGGTGTCGAGCTCGTTGAAGTAGGCGACCCGCAGCGCGAGGTAGGTGTTGGCGAAGAGCTTGATCGCCTCGGCCTCGGTGGAGTCGGTGAAGAGCGTCGGGATGTCGTCGTCCTCCGCTCCCTGGGCGAGCAGGTCGGCGAAGGTGTGGGCGGCCTCGGACGTGGCGCCGACGACGATCCGGCTCGGGTGCAGGTTGTCGTAGAGGGCGCGGCCCTCGCGCAGGAACTCCGGCGAGAACACGATCGAGGCGCCGGGGTGGTCCTCGCGCAGGCGTGCGGTGAAGCCGACCGGAACGGTCGACTTGATGACGACGGTCGCGGTCGGGTTGGCGGCGAGGGCCTGGCGGGTGACCGCCTCGACCGAGGAGGTGTCGAAGTAGTTGGTGGTCTCGTCGTAGTTCGTCGGGGTGGCGACGATGACGTAGTCGGCTCCGGGGTACGCCGAGAGGGCGTCAGACGTGGCGGTGAGGTCGAGCTCGCGATGGGCGAGGTAGTCCTCGAGCTCGGTGTCCTCGATCGGGGACAATCGGCGCTCGACGAGCTTGACCCGCTCCTCGTCGAGGTCGACGGCGACGACCTCGTTGTGTTGAGCGAGGACGACGGCGTTCGACATGCCGACGTATCCGAGGCCGACCACGACGATCTTCATGGGCTCAGCCTAGTGGGGCTGACTCGCGCGGCGGTTCGCGGCGAGCCCCGGCGGTTCGGTCAGGGATGGACGGCGGTGTCGTCGGGCTTGGGGGCGACGGTGACGGCGTACCCGCACTCGGACAGGGCGCGCAGGGCGGTGGCGACGCTGCCGGCGTGCCCACGCTCGACCTTGGCCAGGGTGGAGCGGGTGACGCCGATGCGCTCGGCGAGCGTGGCCTGGTCCCAGCCGCGCTGTCCCCGGGCCTGCCGGATGGCGAGGCCGAGCTCGGCCGGGTCGGTGACCTGCGTCTGATCCATCTGTGGAGCATAGGGAGGTGGTCTCGAGACGGTCGCCAGCGCGACCTCCTCGACCACCGTGGGGGTGGGTCTCGACAGGCTCGACCACCGAGGTTCGGCTGCGGTGACTTCGTCCCCGCGGCTCGATGACCGTGCGGGGCGGTCTCGACAGGCTCGACCAGCGAGGGGGTCTCGACAGGCTCGACCACCGAGGGGTGCGGTTAGGAGCCGGAGTTGATCATGCCGGCGCCGACGGTGATGCCGGTGGCCTCGTCGATGAGGATGAAGGAGCCCGTGGTGCGGTTCTGGGAGTAGGGGTCGACGAGCAGCGGGACGGTGGTGCGCAGCTGGACGCGGCCGATCTCGTTGACGCCGAGCTCCTTGGTCTCCTGGTCGCGGTGGAGGGTGTTGACGTCGAGGCGGTACTGGATGTCCTTGACCAGGGCGCGGGCGGTGCGGGTGGTGTGCTTGATGGCCAGCTTCTGGCGCGGCTTGAGGGGCGTGGTCGTCATCCAGCAGACCATCGCGTCGATGTCCTGGCTGGGTTGGGGGGCGTTCTTGATGCGGGCGATCATGTCGCCGCGCGAGACGTCGACGTCGTCCTCGAGCCGGATGGTGACCGACATCGGCGGGAACGCCTCGGCGATCTCGCGGTCGAAGAGGTCGATGGCGGCGATCTTGGAGGTCATCCCGGAGGGGAGGACGACGACCTCGTCGCCGGGCTTGAGCACGCCGCCGGCGATCATGCCGCCGTAGCCGCGGTAGTCGTGGTGCTCCTCGGACTTGGGGCGTACGACGTACTGGACCGGGAAGCGGGCGTCGATCAGGTCGCGGTCGGAGGCGACGTGGACGTGCTCGAGGTGATGCATGAGCGTGGGACCGGAGTACCAGCTCATGTGCTCGGAGCGGTTGACGACGTTGTCGCCGGCCAGGGCCGAGATCGGGATGACCTCGAGGTCGGGGATGTTGAGCTTGGTCGCGAACGACGTGAACTCCTGGTGGATCTGCTCGTAGACCTCCTGGGAGTAGTCGACGAGGTCCATCTTGTTGACCGCGAGCACCAGGTGGGGGACCCGCAGCAGCGACAGGATCACCGCGTGGCGCCGCGACTGCTCGGTCAGGCCCTGGCGGGCGTCGACGAGCACCAGGCCGAGGTCGGCGGTGGAGGCGCCGGTGACCATGTTGCGGGTGTACTGCACGTGGCCCGGGGTGTCGGCGATGATGAACTTGCGCTTGGGCGTCGCGAAGTAGCGGTAGGCCACGTCGATGGTGATGCCCTGCTCGCGCTCGGAGCGCAGGCCGTCGGTGAGCAGGGCGAGGTCGGTGTAGTCGTAGCCCTTGGCGGCGCTGGTGGCCTCGACGGCCTCGAGCTGGTCGGCGAAGATCGACTTGGAGTCGAGCAGCAGCCGTCCGATGAGGGTCGACTTGCCGTCGTCGACCGAGCCGGCGGTGGCGAAGCGGAGCAGGTCCATGTGCGTCTCGGCCATCAGAAGTAGCCCTCCTTCTTGCGGTCCTCCATGGCGGCCTCGGAGAACCGGTCGTCACCGCGGGTGGCGCCGCGCTCGGTGAGCTTGGCGACGGAGATCTCGTCGATGATCTCGGGGATCGTCGAGGCGGTGGACTCCACGCAGCCGGTCAGCGTGATGTCGCCGCAGGTGCGGAACCGGACGGTGCGCTCCTCGACGACCTCGCCGGCGCGGGTCGGGTTGAGCGGGGTCTCGCTCATCAGCATCCCGTCGCGCACGAACACGTTGCGCTGGTGGGCGAAGTAGATCTGGGGGATCTCGATGCCCTCGCGTCCGATGTAGTCCCACACGTCGAGCTCGGTCCAGTTGGAGATCGGGAAGATCCGCATGTGCTCGCCGGCGTGGATGCGGCCGTTGTAGAGGCTCCACAGCTCGGGTCGCTGCATCTTGGGGTCCCACTGCCCGAACTCGTCGCGGTGCGAGTAGACGCGCTCCTTGGCGCGCGCCTTCTCCTCGTCACGACGCCCACCGCCGAACAGGGCGGTGAAGCCGTTCTCCTCGATCGCGTTGAGCAGGGTGGCGGTCTGCATCCGGTTGCGGCTGGTCTTGCCGTCGTCGATGACCACGCCACTGGCGATCGCGTCGTCGATGCTGGCGACCACGATGCGCATGCCGAGGCGGTCGACCCAGTTGTCGCGGGTCTCGAGGACCTCGGGGAAGTCGAGCCCGGTGTCGATCTGGAGGAGCGGGAACGGGATCTTGGCCGGGTAGAACGCCTTCTCCGCCAGGCGCAGCATGACGATCGAGTCCTTGCCGCCGGAGAACATCAGGACGGGCTTCTCGAACTCGGCGGCGACCTCACGAAAGATGTGGATCGACTCCGCCTCCAGCTGGTCGAGCTGGCTCAGCCGGTAGTCATGGGTGTTGGTCATCGGGGAACGGGGTTCCTCTCACGGTGGTGTGCCGGGCGGCAGAGTGAGCGTAACTGCGCGTGCCGGCCGTGCGGCTCGGACCGAGTATGCCGACCGGCGGGGCCGTGCTGAGACGAGTCTCAGCACCCGGCGGAGCCGCCGGGTCGACGTACGTGGCTCAGCGCACGCGCAGGCGGGAGCTGTACTTGACGACCGGGAAGTAGCCGGGCCGGGTCCACCGCGCGGCGAACCGAACCACCCGACTGCGGTCCTGAGGCCGGAGCGTGAACTTGGTGGTGGTCGCGCGGGCAACGGCCCGGTCGTCGACGTACCACTGCTGCCGGAGCGTCGTGTTGGAGTGGGAGCCGGGGTAGGCCCTCAGGGTGGCTCCGACGCGGGGGTTGCCCCGGACGGTCGGGTCTGCCATGGGGACCTGGAAGCCGCGCAGGACCGTCCTCGGGGAGCTGGTCCGGGTGACCGACGGGTAGCCGGTCCGGCGCCCGGTGACGGCGACGGTGAGCGACTTGCCGAGGCTGAAGGCGGTGGCGACGTAGGACGAGCGGTAGGCGTTAGGGACGGCCTTGCCGTCCAGGAACCAGCGGTAGGTCAGCGTCGCGCCCGGGTCCCACGCGGACGTGACGACGGTGACGCGCCGGCCGACCCGCACCAGGCTGTCCATGCTCGGAGTCGGGGTGGGGTTGAGGGTCCCGGGCTGGTAGGCGGTGGGCCAGGCGGTCGGCTTGGTGGTGCCGTAGATCCAGGTCTGGAAGAACGCGGCGAGGTCGTAGCCCGAGACCTGCTCGGCGACGTCGATGAACTGCGCGGTGGTGGCGCTCCCACCGCCGTACGTCTCCAGCCAGGTGCGCATCACGTCGGTGAAGACAGCGTTGCCGAGCGCCGTGCGCAGGGCCTCGAGGGCGATGGCGCCTCGGGCGTAGACCTGGCTGCCGAAGAGGTCGGAGGCGTCCGTGAACCCGGCGGCCGGGGTGGCCCAGAACGATGCGCTCGACGACTTCCAGTCGCCGTAGTAGGTGTCGTGGGTCGAGGTGCCGCCGCCGAGGTCGGCGCCGACCTGGGTCTCGATGAACGTCGCCGGGCCCTCGTTGAGCCACACGTCGCTCCAGTCCGCAGGCGAGACCGCGTCGCCGAACCACTGGTGGGCCAGCTCGTGGATGAGGGTGGCTCCGTCGATCGAGTTCTCGAAGTAGGGGCGGTCCTGGGTCTCCAGGGCGTAGCCGAGCGAGGAGACGTCGAGGACGAGACCGGTGCTGCTGCCGGGATAGGGGCCGTAGTGCTTCTCGATGCCCTTGAGGATCGACGACAGCCGGCCGCGCGCGGTGGCGAACCGGCCGCTGCCGGTGGCGCTCGGGTCGGCGAAGGACCACTCGTGCGTCGTGCCCGAGGTCAGCGCTACGTCCGACTCCGACGCGGTGTAGCGGCCGATGCCGACCATGGCGAGGTAGGACGCCTGCGGGTTCGGCTGGTTCCAGGTGTAGGTGCGGGTGCTGCCGGACACTGTCGGCGACCCGACGAGCACGCCGTTGCTGACCGCGACCCGGTTGAGGGCGCCGAGGCCGGCGGCGTAGGGGACGGTGAGCCTGGTCGTGAAGGTCGCCTTGTCCTGCGGGGTGTTGTTGTTGGGGAACCAGGTCATCGCCCCCACCGGCTCGTTGAGCGCCACGGCACCCTCCTGCGCCGCGGTGGCGACCCAGCCCTCGTCCGACCCGTCGGGGTCGGTGTGGCTGACGGGGGTGCCGGAGTAGGTGACCGTGGTCGTGAACTCACCGCTGACCGGGGACGCCGGGGTGACGACCAGCTTGAACGTGTCGCCGGAGTCGACGCGCGCGTGAGCGGAGGCGGCGCCGTCGACGGTGACCGCGTCGACGCTCAGGCCTTCGAGGTCGAGGGAGAACTGCTCGAGCGGCTGCTGCGTCGTCGTGGCCGTGATCGTGGCGGTCGCGGTGATGACGTTGGGCGTCGTCCAGGCGATGTCGAGGTCGTAGTGGCTGACGTCGTACCCGCCGTTGCCCTGGTGGGGGAACAGCGAGTCGCCGGCGGTCTGCGCGCCGACCACGCCGGGGCTCGCTGTCGGCGCGGCGTCGGCCGGGACGGTCGGAGTGATCAGTGCGGCGGTGACAGCGGTGCTGGCCGCGGCGACGATCCAGGCGCGCAGGTGTGACATCTCGAAGCCTCCTCGTGGCGGGCCACAGTCGGCAACGCCTCGGCCATTGTGGTCGACGACGGGAAGGGCGGGAAAGGCGCCTGGGGCTTCGGCTCGATCAGCTCTCGGACTTGCCGCGGGCACGGATCCACAGCGCGACCACGGCGGCCACGCCGATCGCCCAGACCAGGAGCGCCGGGACGTCGGACTCGTGGACGCCGTGCTCCGTGGACAGCTTGAGGATGACCGGGTTGCCGGCCGGGCCGTCCGTGAGCACGAACGCCGCTGCGAGGTAGGTGTGGGTCACGATCGCGATCGTCATGAGGATGCGGTCGACCACCTCACGAGGATACGGACGGGGTGTCTTGCCCGTGGCGATCGGGTGAGCTGCGGTGTGTCTGGTCTCGACAGGCTCGACCACCGAGGGGCCGGGTCGGTATGTCGCTGCGGTGGCTTCGAGGCTCGTCGCCGGGGCTCCTCGCACCTCAGCCGGCGTGTGGTTCAGACGGGGACGGAGCCGATGGCGACGCGGGCGTCGCCGGTGAGGTCCATCGGTCCGTCGTCGTGGGTGACGAAGACGGACTGGCCGCGGGTGGCGGTGATCGGGTCGCCGCCGTGGCGGCTCGCGACGGTGACGCTGCCCTCGAGGACCAGGACGGTGCGGGGGCCGGTCTGGGGGAGGCGGCGCAGCGGGGTGCGCCCGACGGTGAGGGCGAACTCGGCGACCGGGGGCTCGATGTGGCAGTAGTCGCGGGTCTTCTCCGACGGCTCCCAGCGGGGCGGGGGGATCGGGGTGAAGTTGGTGACCTTGAGCAGCTCGGGCACGTCCATGTGCTTGGGGGTCAGCCCGGCGCGCAGCACGTTGTCGGACGACGCCATGATCTCGACGCCGAAGCCCTCGAGGTAGGCGTGCACGACGCCGGCGTTGACGAACATCGCCTCGCCAGGGGCGAGCAGCACGTTGTTGAGCAGCAGGGTCACCAGGACACCGGGGTCGCGCGGGTAGTCCTTGACGAGCTGACCGACGCGGGTGAACGAGCGCGCCGCCTCGGCGCGGATCTGGGGATCGCCCCGGCGGTGGACGACGTGGCGTCCCTCCTCGCGCGCTGCCCGGGCGCCGGCATGGCGGGCGGCGTCGCCGACGTCGCGCAGGATGCGCGCGAGCCGGCGACCCTCGAGCGCGAGGGTGTCGGTGACCACGGCCCGCAGCGCCTGGAACGCCGGACCGGACTCGAGCCGGTCAGCGACCTCCTCGGCCCAGGCGACCTTGAGCAGCCGCAGCATCGCCGCGGACTTCGTCACGTCGCGAAAGCCCGCCAGCCCCTCGAACCGAGTCAGGGCGAAGATCAGCTCGGGCTTGTGCGACTGGTCCTTGTAGTTGCGCGACCCGGCGTCGATCGGCACGCCGGCCTCGCTCTCGGCGCGATGGCCGATCCGGGCGCGCTCGTCGCTGGGGTGCACCTGGAGCGACAGGGGCTGGTCGACGGCGAGCACCTTCATCAGGAACGGCAGCCGCTCGCCGAAGATGTCGACCACCCGGGAGCCGAGGACCGGTGTCGGCTCGTCGGCGATCACGGCGTCGAGCCGCCGGCCGTCGGGCAGCTCCGACGGCGCCGTGGCGTGGGCCCCGATCCACAGCTCGGCCTCGGGCTTGCCGGTCGCCGGCCGGTCCAGGAACTGGGCCAGCTGCGAGCTGGAGCCCCACGCGTAGTCGCGCACGGTGTTGGTCATCAGGAACACGGTCGGGTCACCTCGGTCCGGTCTGTCCCGCGAGCCGGGGGAGCACGGCCCGCAGCAGCGCGTCGAGGTGGCCGGCACTCGCCTCGACGGCCTCGGGGCCGCGGCCGAAGGGGTCGGTGACGTCGAGCGCGGGGGCCGCGGTGCCCCGGCGTACGCCGAGGGTGCTCAGCAGCTCGGGGCGGTCGAGGTCGTCGGGCAGCTGCTGCAGGGCCTCGGCGAGCTGGCCGAGCGTGAAGACCTTGCGGAACGCGCCCGGCTGGTCGTCGAGCACGAAGGTGCGATGCGCCGCCTCGGCCGTCACCACCAGGTCGGCCCCGTCGACCAGCGCACGGGTCAGCGACCGGCTGCGGAACGTCTCGAGCGCCGCCTCGGCCCCCGGGTGGTGGCGTAGGAGAGCCTCGGCCATCGGCGGGTTCATCGGCTGGTCGGCGAAGCCCCGGGTGCCGGCGCTGGTGAACACGAGGTCGGCGTCGCCGGCGAGGGCCTGGGCCGCGAGCTGCAGGTAGGGGGAGCGGCAGATGTTGGCGGTGCAGACGAAGAGGACGTGCAGGGGGGAGGGCCCGTACGTCGGCTGAGGTGCGAGCGGAGCGAGCCTCGAAGCCACGGGCTCGTGGTCGACCTGACGTGACGCTGCGGTGGTCTCGAGGCTCGTCGCCGGGGCTCCTCGCACCTCGACCGACGTGGCTGCCGGGGCTCCTCGCACCTCGACCGACGTGGCTGCCGGGGCTCCTCGCACCTCGACCGATGTGGGGAGGTGGCCGCGGTCGGCGAGGACCTGGAGGACGTCGGCCAGGGCGTCGTCGACCGTGCGGCCGGTCGTGTCGACGCGGACGTCGGCGTCGGTGGGCTGCTCGTAGGGGGCCGAGATGCCGGTGAAGTCGGTGATCTCGCCGCGCCGGGCCTTGGCGTAGAGGCCCTTGCGGTCGCGGCGCTCGCACTCCTCGAGGGGCGTCGCGACGTGCACCAGGAAGAACGCACCGCCGGCCTCCTCGACCATGGTGCGGACCTGCTGGCGGGTCTCGTCGTACGGCGCGATCGGGCTCACCACGGCGACGCCGCCGTGGCGCGCGACCTCGGCCGCCACCCAGCCGATCCGGCGGATGTTGGTCTCGCGGTCGGCCCGGGAGAAGGTCAGGCCGGCGCTGAGGTGGCGGCGTACGACGTCGCCGTCGAGGGTCGTCACCGTGCGGGTGCCCTGCTCGAGGAGCCGGTCGACCAGCGCCTGCGCGAGCGTCGACTTGCCGCTGCCGGACAGGCCGGTGAAGAACAGCACCAGCCCGACCCGGTCGGCCGGCGGCTGGTCGGCGTCGAGGATGTCGTCGAGCTCGGGCAGCGGGTCCGCGTCGTCGTCGACGAGCCCGACGACCGGGTCGGGCCCGGCGTACGTCGTCACCACGTCGACCCCGAGCGCGTGGTCGGCCTCGGGGTCGCCGTGGGCAGCCAGGGGGACGGCGACGACCTCGGCATCGAGCGAGGCGGCGACGCGCAGCGTGGCGCGCAGCAGGGCGACCGGCGACAGCTCGGGGGTGCCGTGGCCGACGAGCGCGAGCAGCACCACCGGCCCGAGGCCGCGCAGCTGCGCGAGCTGGGTCTCGGTGACCGGTCCGGTGATCGGCACGAAGGTGCGCCCGGCGTGCTGCGCGCGCACCTGGGCCGGTGTCAGGTGGAGCCGTCGGAAGGGGCCGTGCTGCGCGGCCGTCAGCGCCTCGACCCGGCGGCTGTCGTCGGCCTCCAGGTGGGCCAGCGCGAGGGGCAGGCCCTCGGGGTCGACCAGCTCGACCGTCGGTGCGCCGGCCAGGTCGGGCGGGAGTGTGAGCGTGACGGGCGAGCCCGGGGCGTCGTACGACGTCAGTGGCGCGAGCGCCCCCGACACCAGCAGCTCGAGGTCGTCGAGCTCGCGAGGCGTGGGGCAGTGCTGCGGCACGGGAGTCGGCACTGGCGAGATTGTGCCAGTCGGAGAGGTGCCCTCGTGGTGGTTAGCGGGTTCTGGGCTCCCGTCGCTCGTCCTCCCCCGGGCGTCTCCACTCGACGCCCTAGCCTGGCCTCATGCCAGCCCCCGTGATCGTCGCCGAGATCGTCCGCTCCGGGTTCGTCGAGGGGCACCACTACGGCTCGGTCGTCGCGCTGGCGTCCGACGGGTCGGTCGACTGGTCGGTGGGTGCCGTCGAGACGGCGGTCCTGCCGCGCTCGTGCAACAAGCCGCTGCAGGCGCTCGGCATGGTGCGGCTCGGGCTCGACCTGCCCGACGACCTGCTGGCCCTGGCCTCCGCCTCGCACTCGGGGGAGGGCTTCCACCTCGACGGCGCCCGCCGGATCCTCGCCTCTGCCGGCCTCACCGAGGCCGCCCTGCAGACGCCGCCCGACTGGCCGCTGGACGACGCCGCCCGCGAGGACGCGATCCGCGACGGCCGGGCCAAGGACCCGATCTCGATGAACTGCTCGGGCAAGCACGCCGCGATGCTCGCGACCTGTGTGGTCAACGGCTGGGACACCGCCAGCTACCTCGACCCCGCGCACCCGCTGCAGACCGGGATCGCCGCGACGTTCGCCGAGGTCACCGGAGAGCCGGTCGAGGTCTCCGCGGTCGACGGGTGCGGGGCGCCGTTGCTCTCGACCTCCCTGGTGGGGTTGGCCACCGCCTTCCGCACCCTGGCCGTCGCGCAGGCAGGCGCCGAGAAGCGTGTCGCCGACGCGATCCGTGCGTTCCCGGCGTACGTCTCCGGGACGCGACGCGACGAGCTCGCCCTGCTCACGGCGCTGCCGGGCGCGATCGGCAAGGCCGGTGCGGAGTCGTGCTACGCCGTGGCGCTGCCCGACGGTCGCGCGTTCGCGCTCAAGACCGACGACGGCGCGCCCCGGGTGCGGCCCGTGCTGATGGCGGCGGCGCTGCGGCGCTCCGGCATCCACGACGCCGCGGTGGATGCGACCGGGGTGCTCACGCTGCTCGGTGGCGGGCGGCCGGTGGGGGAGATCCGCGCGACCTTCTGAGCGGAGGAGTCAGTGGTAGCCGGGCGGGTGCGGGCACGCGACGCCGTACTTGATGCGGCACCGGACCCGCCGCCGCAGGTGGCGAAGGAATCTCCTCATACCGGAAGTATGTCGGCGGTTTGTTTCGTCCGGGCGTCTTTCGTCGGACAGGTGTCCACCGACCGCGTGTGAACAAGAGCACGCTAGCTCAGTTTGCGTTTTGCTAGCTGCTGCAAGCACCATGGGGTCATGGCCAAGAACCTGGTCGGGCAGACCGTCGAGTCGCTCGGTGACTACCTCAAGGAGCAGCGACTCGCGTCGCGACTCTCCCTGCGGCAGCTCGCCTCGCAGGCCGGCGTGTCCAACCCCTACCTGAGCCAGATCGAACGAGGTCTGCGCAAGCCCTCGGCCGACGTGCTGCAGCAGATCGCCAAGGCACTGAGGATCTCCGCCGAACAGCTCTACATCCGGGCCGGGATCGTCAGTCCTGAAGAAGGTGTCGTCGGGTCGGTTGAGCTTGCCGTCCTGGCCGACTCCGGTCTGACGGAGCGCCAGAAGCAGTCACTGCTCGATGTCTACTCGTCGTTCGTCGCGTCCAACGCGACCACCGTGGCAGAGCAGCCCGTGGACGACGAGACCACCCCACCCGCACAACTTCACACCCAGGAGAGCTGACCATGGCCAAGACCAAGATCGACTTCAAGTCCCTCGAGATCCCCGCGGTCGCCAAGACCCCCCTCTACGCCGGCGTCGGTGCCGGTGACCTCGCGGTCACCGCCGTCAAGGAGTACGTCGCCGACGTGACCGCCAAGGTCGCCGACGTGCAGAAGACCGTCACGTCCTTCGACGCCAAGAAGGTCCAGGCCGCTGCCCTCGAGCAGGCCAAGGTCCGCCGCAGCGCCATCGAGTCGCGGGTCGCCGACCTGCAGGCCGAGGCTCTCGCCCTGCCGACCAAGGGCCAGAGCGCCGCTCTCGGGGCCGTCGGCACCGTCACCGGCACCTACGCCGACCTCGCCAAGCGCGGCGAGGCCGTCGTCCGCGGCACCAAGCTGCCGTCGACCGCCACCGTCGAGGTCAAGGTCAACACGACCAACCCGGCCGCCAAGAAGAACACCCGCAAGCCGGCCGTCAAGAAGGCCACCCCGGTCAAGGCGGCCACCAAGCCGGCCGCCAAGAAGGCCCCCGCCAAGAAGGCGGCGGCCAAGAAGGCGCCCGCCAAGAAGGCCGCTGCGCCCGCCAGCACCTCGAGCGCCAGCACCGCGAGCACCGGCACCTCGAACAGCTGAAGAGAGGGCGACGAGCAGCTGGCGCTGTTCTGAGCCGTCTCCCGCACCGCCAGGCCACCCGGGCTTTCGCAGGCACGAGCTGCGAAAGCCCGGGTGTCCTGCGTCGGACCCCGTCAGCCACTAGCCTGGAGCCACCATGGACGTCTTCTACGCCCAGAGCGTCGTGATGCTGCTGATCTTCTTCGCCAAGCTCGCCGTCTCGATCTTCGCCTTCATCAACTCGCTGCTCTACTCGGCCGAGGCCTACGCCGCCGCCGACAAGCTCACCAAGACCACCTGGTGCACGATCCTCGGCATCGGCGTCGTGCTGCAGTTCGTGGTCATCGGACTGCCGCTGGTCGGGCTCTTCCTGCTGATCGCGGCCCTCGTCTACCTGGCCGACGTCCGGCCCGCCCTGGCGGGCCTCTACCGGCGCTGAGGTTCACGCGGCCGTCACCTGCTGCCGGGCCGAGCCCGGTAGGGTCCTGTCATGATCGGTCAACACGAGTCACGGCCCTGGGGGTCCTGGGACGTCTTGGACGAGGGCCCCGGCTACAAGGTCAAGCGCATCGTCGTCCGGCCCGGGCAGCGGCTGAGCTATCAGACCCACGAGCACCGCGCCGAGCTGTGGAACGTCGTCGCCGGCCGGGCCACCTGCGTGGTCGACGGCCAGCAGGTCGTCGCCGCGGTGGGCGAGTCGGTCCGGGTCGAGGCCCGTCAGGCCCATCGGATCACCAACATGGACGTCGACGACCTGGTCATCATCGAGGTCCAGCTCGGGTCCTACTGCGGCGAGGACGATATCTGCCGTCTCGACGACGACTACGGCCGGGTCCCGGCTTGAATTCGCACCCATCCGGTCGTTGCGTCGCTCCGAAACGCCTCCGTTAGTGTGACGATCTTCGTGGCAGACAAACCTGGGATGGCATCGTGGAGCTGAGGGACTACTGGCTGACGATCCGTCGGCGGTGGAAGCTGATCGTGCTGTGCGTGCTGCTGGCGACGGCGGCAGCGTCGCTGCTCACCTGGCAGTCGACCCCGCTCTACGCCTCGTCCTCGCAGATCTTCGTCTCGACCGCCAGCGCCAACGCCAGCGAGGCGGGAGCGGGCAACCAGTTCGCGACGCAGCGGGTCACGTCGTACGTCGACCTGGTCGGGACCCGCAAGCTGTCGGAGACGGTCGCCGAGAAGCTCGGCGGTGAGTTCACCCCCGACGCCGTACGCGGCGCGGTGACCGCCGAGGTGGTGCCCGACACGGTCAACATGGTGATCACCGCGCGCTACGACGACCCGGTGGTCGCCCGAGACATCGCGCAGGCCTACGCGGTCGAGCTCAGCCGGCTGGTGTCCGAGATCGAGACACCCCAGGGCGGCGGCAAGGCACCGATTCGCGCGTCGATCGTCGACAACGCCCAGGCGGACGACACCCCGGTCAGCCCCAACGTGCCACGCAACGTCGGCCTGGGCATCCTGCTGGGCCTGCTGCTCGGGGTCGGCCTGGCCGTGCTGCGCGACCTGCTCGACACCTCGATCTCCACCTCGGCCGACCTGGCCCAGGTCACGTCACGCCCGGTCCTCGGCAACATCAACACCGACACCGTCGCGGTGCGCAAGGTCCCGTCCGAGGCGCTCGGCGAGCCGACCCCGTGGGCCGAGGCGTTCCGGGTGCTGCGGACCAACATGCAGTACGTCGAGGTCGACAGCGACCACCGTGTCTTCGTGATCTCGAGCTCGCTGCCGAGCGAGGGCAGGTCGACGACGGCGACCAACCTGGCCATCACCTTGGCCATGGCCGGCGAGACGGTGTGCATCGTCGAGTGCGACCTGCGCCGCCCGACCATGGCGACCCGGCTCAGCCTCGACGACTCGGTCGGCACGACCAGCGTCCTGATCGGCAAGGTCAGCCTCGACGACGCGCTCCAGCCCTACGGCGACACGGGGCTCCAGGTGCTCACCAGCGGACCGCGCCCGCCCAACCCCTCCGAGCTGCTGCAGTCGCACCAGATGGAGTCGCTCATCAAGGAGCTCCGCGACCGCTTCTCGGTCGTGCTGCTCGACGCGCCGCCGCTGCTGCCGGTCACCGACGCCGCCCTGCTCGCCGCCCGCGCCGACGGGATGCTCGCGGTCGTGCGTCACGGTCGGACGACCCGCGACCAGCTCGCGCACGCGCTGGAGCGGGTCGACTCGGTCGGCGCCAAGTGCGTCGGCGTCGTGATGAACATGGTGCCGGCCAAGGGTCGGGGACGCCGCGGCTACGGCTACTCCTACGGCTACGACTACACCTACACCGAGCGGCCGCCGTCGCGCTTCGCCAAGCGCAAGGTCAGGCACGCACGGGCCTACTGAGCGCCTTCAGGGCGTTCGCCGGCTCACACCTCGTCACCCATCAGTCTGGCGATGTCGAGCCTTCCTCCGCGGCTGCGGCACCTGTTGGACGGTCGGCTGCGGTGGCTTCGAGGCTCGTCGCTGGGGCTCCTCGCACCTCAGCCGGCGTTGTTCGGGCCTCGGTCGTGCACGTCCTCGCGCCTCAGCCGGCGTGTGGTTCAGGCCTGGCCCCTGAGGGCGTACGCCGCCTCGGTGGCGTGCTTGTGGGGGGCCCACCAGTCGCGGTGGTCGACGTACCAGTCGATGGTGGCGGCGAGGCCCTCGGCGAAGTCGGGGTAGGCCGGGGTCCAGCCGAGCTCGTCGCGCAGCTTGGTGGAGTCGATGGCGTAGCGCAGGTCGTGACCGGCGCGCTCGGCGACGAGGTCGTAGTCGTCGGCCGGGCGGCCGAGGCGTTCGAGGATCATCGCGACGACCTCGAGGTTGGTGCGCTCGCCGTCGGCGCCGATCAGGTAGGTCTCGCCGAGGCGACCCCGCTCGAGGATCGTCCAGACGGCGGCGGCGTGGTCGGCGACGTGGATCCAGTCGCGGACGTTGGCGCCGGTGCCGTAGACCTTGGGGCGCCCGCCCTCGAGGACGTTGGTGACCTGGCGCGGGACGAACTTCTCGACGTGCTGCCACGGGCCGTAGTTGTTGGAGCAGCTGCTGATCGTCGCCCTGACCCCGAAGCTGCGCACCCACGCCCGCACCAGGTGGTCGGCGCCGGCCTTGGCGGCGCTGTAGGGACTGCTCGGGTTGTAGGGCGTGGCCTCGGTGAAGCGCTGCGGGTCGTCGAGCTCGAGGTCGCCGTAGACCTCGTCGGTCGAGACGTGGTGCAGGCGGGTCCCGTGGCGGCGGGCCGCCTCGAGCACGCAGAACGTGCCGACGATGTTGGTCTGGATGAACGGGCCCGGCTCGGTGAGGCTGTTGTCGTTGTGCGACTCGGCCGCGAGGTGGACGACGGCGTCGTGCTCCCCGACCAGCCGGTCGACCAGCGGCTGGTCGGCGACGTCGCCGACCACCAGGCTGACGCGCTCGGAGGGGAGACCGTCGAGGGACTCGAGGCTGGCGGCGTACGTCAGCTTGTCGAGGACCGTGACCACCGCGTCGGTGTGCTGCACGAGGTGGCGGACGAAGGCCGAGCCGATGAACCCGGCCCCACCGGTCACGAGGATGCGCTGCACGCAGCGCACTCTACGAGCGCGGCCGGACGGCGCGGGGCCGTCGGCGGTCAGTAGGCCCCGCGCGAGCCGAGGACGGCACCGAAGGTGCGCAGCAGGATGGAGAGGTCCTGCATCATCGACCAGTTGTCGACGTAGTAGAGGTCGAGTCGCACCGCGTCCTCCCAGCTCAGGTCGGAGCGACCGGAGACCTGCCACAGCCCGGTCAGGCCGGGGCGCACGTGGAGGCGACGCACGGTGTCGTCGCCGTAGTCGGCCACCTCGTGGGGCAGCGGCGGTCGGGGGCCGACCAGGCTCATGTCACCGCGGAGCACGTTGACCAGCTGGGGCAGCTCGTCGATGGAGTAGCGCCGCAACCAGCGACCCGACTTGGTGACGCGGGGGTCCTCCTTGAGCTTGAACAGCCCCGCCTCGTGCCCGGTGAGCAGGTGCAGCGCGCGCAGCCGCTCCTCGGCGTCGACGACCATCGAGCGGAACTTCAGGCAGGTGAACTCCTTGCCGCGCAGACCCACGCGGGTCTGCCGGAACAGCAGCGGGCCGCCGTCCCGCACCCGGATCGCCAGGCTCACGGCCAGGAACAGCGGGGACAGCACCGCCAGCAGCACGGCGCTGCCCACCAGGTCGAAGGCGCGCTTGCCGAGGCGGGCGGCGGCCTCGTAGGTCGGCGGCGCGATGTGCATCAGCGGCAGCCCTCCCACCGGGCGGACCCGGACGCGGTCGCTGCTGATCTCGCTGACGCTGGGCGCGACCACGATCTGGACGTCGTGGCTCTCGAGGTCCCAGACGATGGAGCGCATCTGGCTCGCCGAGGTGTCGGAGCCGCCGGCGAAGAAGACGACGTCGACGCCGTGCATCACCGTCACGTCGTGGGCGTTGCCGACCACGGGGATGCCGGACGGCGTCTCGGGACGCCGGTCGTGGGCCGGCGTGAGCGCGCCGAGGACCTGGTAGCCGAGCCAGCGCTCGCGGCGCAGCACGGCGGCGACCTCGTCGACCTGCTCGACCGAGCCGGCGATGAGCACCCGTTGCAGCAGGGAACCGCGGGCACGGGCCCGGTGGATCAGCCGGCGCATCGTGCGACGCTCGACCAGCAGGGCGGGGATGCCGACGGCGAAGAGGGTGAAGGAGAAGCCGCGGGACAAGGGGATCTGGCCGAGGTAGCAGATCGCGCACAGCAGGCCGGCCATGAGCAGCCCCGCGTTGAGCACCTGCTTGTACTCCTCGGTACCGGCTCCGAACTTGTCGCTGCGGTAGCCGCCGACGAGCCAGATCAGGCCGAGCCAGGCCACCAGCACCAGGGGTCCGGCCAGTCCCACACCGTCGTCGATGTCGGCCGCCGGGTCGAAGAAGCCCATGTTGCGGCTGGCCAGGGCAGCCAGTGTCGTCGCCAGGATCACCAGGAAGTCGAGCCCGAACGCGAGGTAGGGGATCAGGCCGACGCCGCGACTACGGGGACGGGTCCGCAGCCGCGTCACGGTGTCGGTCAACGTCACGGTGTGCTCCACGAACGTCGGGGACGGGTCGGCGAGATCCCCCCCGGGTCTCCTGACCGAGCACCAGTGGTCGGTCACTGAGCAGCCTAGAGGTCCCAGTCGGTGCTGAACGACGAACCGTCATTTTTAACTGGGCATTTGTGACAGAACGTGCCAACGGCTCGGGTGTCGGTGCTGGTGGGTGCAGGTGGTCTTCGGCTCGCCCCGGTAGCGTGCGTGGCGTGAAGGTCCTGGTCACCGGCGGCGCCGGCTACATCGGTTCGATCACCGCCAAGGCGCTCGAGGAGGCCGGCCACGTCCCGGTCGTCCTCGACTCGCTGCTCAGCGGCCCGCAGGCGTTCGTGCGCGACCGGATCTTCTACGAGGGCGACATCGCCGACCGCGCCCTGCTGCGCAGGATCGTGGCCGAGCACCCCGACCTCGACGCGACCATCCACATGGCCGCGCGCATCGTCGTACCCGAGTCGATGCAGCAGCCCTACCTCTACTACCGCGACAACGTCGCCAAGTCGCTCGAGCTCTTCGACGAGCTCACCGCGCTCGGGCTGACCCGCGTGCTGTTCTCGTCCTCGGCGAGCCTGTACGCCGCCAAGGACGCCACCGGGGACGACCTGGAGGTCACCGAGGAGGACGCGCTCGCGCCCACGTCGCCGTACGCGTGGACCAAGCGGATGATCGAGCAGGTGCTCGTCGACCTGGCGGGCGCGACCGACCTGCGCGCGGTGATCCTGCGCTACTTCAACCCGATCGGCTCCGACCCCGACCTCGAGTCGGGCATCTACGCCAAGGAGCCGTCGCACGTGCTGGGTCAGCTGGTGCTGGCCGCGCGTGGGCAGAAGCCGTCGTTCACCATCACCGGCACCGAGCACCCCACCCGTGACGGCACCGGCGTCCGTGACTACGTGCATGTCTGGGACCTCGCCCGCGCCCACGTCCGGGCCGTCGAGCGGTTCGACGACGTGCTGGCCGCGGTCGAGGCCCCCTCGACGGTGATCAACGTCGGTGCCGGCGACGGGGTGACCGTGCGCGAGCTCGTGGCCGCGTTCGAGCGGGTCTTCGGCGCGCCCGTGCCGGTCACCGAGGCCGGCCCACGACCCGGCGACGCAGTCGGGGCCTACGCCAACGTCGACAAGGCGGCCCGGCTGCTCGACTGGCGCACCGAGCTGTCCCTCGACGACGCGATCGGCTCGGCGCTGGCGTGGGCCGAGCGGCGCAGCGACGTCCTCGGCTACGAGTGAGGGCGGGCGCCGCGCTCCTGGTGCTCGTCCTGGTCCTGGTCGGCGGCTGCTCCTCGGGTGACCCGGAGCCGGACGCGCCGGCCTCCTCGGCCCCCCGCTCGTCGCCGTCGTCGACCCCGGTGGAGCCGACTGACCCGGCCCCGGAGCGCCCGCTCGCCGGGCGGGTCGTCGTCCTGGACCCCGGTCACCAGCTCGGCAACCGCAACTTCCCCGACGAGGTCAACCGCCTCGTCCCGTCGGGCGGGACCCGCAAGCCCTGCAACACCACCGGCACCGCGACCGACGCCGGCTACCCCGAGGCCACCCTCACCTGGGCCGTCTCGCGGCGCGTGGCGCGCGGGCTCGAGGCGCTCGGGGCGCGCGTCGTCCTCACCCGGGACCGCAACTCCGAGCGCGCGTGGGGACCGTGCGTCGACGCCCGTGGCCGCGCCGGCAACAGCGGCGCCGACCTCAAGCTCAGCATCCACGCCGACGGCTCCTACGACGTCGACGCGCACGGCTTCCACGTGATCACCCCACCCGACCGAGCCCCCTGGACCGACGACATCGCCGCCTCGTCGCGACGGTTCGCGCTCGTCGTACGACGTGCGCTGCGGGAGGCCGGCTTCGCCTACGCGACGTACGTCGGCGGCGACGGTCTCGACGTGCGCAGCGACCTCGGCACCCTCAACCTGTCCGACGTGCCGACGGTGATGGTCGAGCTCGGCAACATGCGCTCGCCGGTCGACGCGCGGGTGATGACGTCGGCGTCCGGGCGGGCGCGGTACGCCGAGGCGTTGGTGGCGGCGGTGCGGGGTTACTTGGGTTGAGCTGTCGCTGCGGGGGGTCTCGAGGCTCGTCGCTGGGGCTCCTCGCACCTCGACCGACGTCGAGCGCGTCGGTCGAGGTGCGAGCGGAGCGAGCCTCGAGACCACCGTCACCGTCGCGCGGATATCGTCGACGGTATGCCTCTCGACCCCGGAACCGCGGCCCTGCTGGAGCTCATCGAGGCGGCGCCGTACCCGCCCATGCACGAGTCGACGCCGGAGGTCGCGCGCAAGGCGTTCCGGGCGATGACGGTCGACCTGGTGACGCCTGAGACGCAGGTGCCGGTGGGGAGCGTGGAGGAGCTGACGGTGGCCGAGCGGCCCGCGCGGCTCTACCGGCCGGCAGGCGGGGGAGCGGTGCCGACCCTGGTCTTCCTGCACGGTGGCGGCTGGGTGATCGGCGACCTCGACACCCACGACCAGACCTGCCGGCGCATCTGTGCCGACGGTGAGCTGGCCGTGCTGTCCGTCGACTACCGGCTCGCGCCCGAGGCGCCGTACCCGGCGGCCGTCGAGGACACCCTCGCCGCCGTCGCGTGGGCGGCCGACCACCTCGGCGAGCTCGGCGGCGGGGACCGGCTGGGCGTCGCGGGCGACTCCGCCGGCGGCAACCTGGCCGCCGTCGCGGCGCAGGTGCTGCGCGACCGGGTCGACGCGCAGGTCCTGATCTATCCCGCCACCCACGTGGCGGGCGACTACCCGTCGCGCGTCGACAACGGCGAGGGCTACTTCCTCGACATGGCGACGATGACGTGGTTCGCCGCGCACTACCTCGGGGAGACCGCCGACCTCGACGACCCGCGCCACTCGCCGCTGCTGGGCGACCTCTCGGAGCTCCCGCCCGCGCTGGTCGTCACCGCCGAGTTCGACCCGCTGCGCGACGAGGGGGAGGCCTACGCGGACCGGCTCGAGGCCGCGGGCAACCCGGTCGTCCGGGTCCGCTACGACGGGCTCGTGCACGGCTTCATCGACATGGGCCTGATGAGCCCGGCTGCCGCCACCGCGTTGGCCGACGTCGCCGCCCGGGCCGGGGCCCTCCTCCGCTCGTGATCCGTCCCTTTCCGCGTTCACTAACCGGTTAGTGAACGCGGAAAGGGCCGTGCGCGCGGGCCTCGGCGGACACGTGGCCGGACGTCGATCTGCTCAGACCTCGAGCGTGTGCAGCGCGTCGAGGACGGCGACGACCTGCGGCACCTCGTGGGTGCGGTAGAGCCCGGTGCCGCCGAGGTGCGCGAGCACCGCGAACATGCCCTCGGCGACCCGGAACTGGTCCTCGAACAGCTCGAATGAGTGCGGCAGCGAGTGGCACACCGGGACGCCGAGCCGGCGCAGCCGGAACGACGCCAGCAGCACCGACGCCTGGTGGCGGACCCGCGCGCGCTGATCGCCGAGGCGGAAGCCGAAGCCGAGGCCCGGGTCGATCGCGATGCCGCGGACCCCGCGGGCCCGGGCCTCCTCGATGCGTCGGCCGAAGCCGTCGAGCATCGCCGGGAACGGGTCCGCGTCGACGTCGCTGCCGTCGAGCGCGCGGGCGTGGTCGCCGAGGATGTGGCAGAGCACGACCGTCGCGTCGTGCTCGGCGGCCAGGTCGAACATCGCGTCGTCGGCGCTCGACCCGGTCAGGTTGAGGACCCGGGCGCCGGCCCCGAGGCAGGCCGCGACCACGGGCGGTTCGTAGCTCTCGACCGACACCGGGACGCCGGCCTCGGTCAGGGCGCGCACGACCGGGACCAGCCGCGCGACCTGCTGGTCGGCGCCGACCCGCGCCGAGGTGCCGTTGCTGGACTCGGCCCCCACGTCGACCACGTCGGCGCCCTGCGCGACGAGCACCCGTCCCCGGCGGACCGCAGAGTCGTACGACGTCACCACGCTCTCGCGGTAGGTCGAGTCGCGCGACAGGTTGAGCACGCCCATGATCGCCGCGCGGGCGTCGGTGTCGATCTCGCGGTCACCGATCCGCAGCGGCTCCACCTCGTGGTCGAGGTCGTCGGCGTGCTGGGCGGCCAGCCGGGCGAGCTCTCGCAGCGTGATCACGGCCGTCAGGGTCGCACGTAGCGGCACATCAGGAACCCCTCGGCCGTCAGCACGTGGACGAGGTCGAAGCCGACGACGTGGTCGAGACCCTCGGTCCGGGTGACGTGGGCGTGGCCGGCGAACATCGGTGAGACGGTGATGTCGGCCTCGTCGACCAGGCCCGCACGGGCCACCGCCTCGAGCAGCCGCGGTCCGCCCTCGCACACGATGCGGCGCAGCCCGCGCTGCACGAGGGTGTCGACCAGGAACCTGGGCGGAAGGTCGTCGGAGTCGCTCTGGACGACGGTCGCGCGGGCCTCGCGGGCCCGGGCGAGGGCGGCCTCGTCGGGAGCCCGGGTGGTGAGGACCAGCGGCGGCTCGGTGGAGCCGGTGAAGAGCTCGCTGTCCCACGGCAGGTCGAGGGACGGGCTGACGATCGCGATCACCGGGGCCTGCGCCTGGCCCTGCGCGCGGCGGGCCTCGGCGTCGGCGTCCTTGGCGCGCAGGGCGCCGTACCCCTCGGCCCGGATGGTGCCCGCCCCCACCAGCACCGCGTCGGCGTGGCGGCGTACGGCGTCGAAGACGGTCTTGTCCACGCTGGAGGAGATCGACCCGCTGAGCCCGTCGGGCCCGGCGGCCGCGCCGTCGAGGGTCGTCACCATCATCGCCCGCACCCACGGCCCCTCCTCGGGCCACGGGTAGGCCGCCAGCACGGCGTCGTCGTCCAGCTCGTCTCTCTCGGCACCGAAGATCACCTGCACGTCCGTCAACCTAGACAACCGGAGATCGCCGGATGCAGGGGCATGGTGGCTGTCGGCGCCCGGGCTTAAGGTTCGGGGACCCCCGGTCGAGCGGTCGGGGCGGGAGAGGGAGCACCTACACATGCGTTCACGTACCACCCGATTGGCGGCCGCCACAGCGCTCGTCCTCGCGGCCGGCGTCCTGCCGGCGGCCATCTCGACCACGTCGTCCTCGGCGGCCGACCCGGCCTTCCGGCCGATCTCCGGCTTCAAGCCGAGCGGCGACAAGGTCCGGGTCTCGCCGGAGCGCTTCACCGCGCTGCGCGTCGACCTGCGCCGGGTCAGCGCCGACCTGACCGACGGCGAGATCGCCATCCCCACCCCCACCGGAGGGAGCGAGCGCTTCACCGTCACCCGGTCCGACGTGCTGGCGCCCGAGCTGGCCAAGGCCCACCCCGAGATTGCCACCTACACCGGGCACGCCACCGACGACCCGACCACGACCGTCGCGCTCGACGTGACGCCGATGGGCTTCCACGCCGCCGTCCGCGGCGGCAACGGCCAGTCCGCCTGGTACGTCGACCCCGCCTACGACCGTCGCGGCACGACCACCCACCTGTCGTTCTACCGCAGCGCCACCACCCGTCCCGAGGAGGCCTTCGCCGAGAAGGAGGCCCCCGAGGTCCGTCGCGCGGCCGTCAAGGCCGACAAGGGCTCCACCGGTACCCCGTCGCGCGCCTCGGGCACGGTGGTTCAGAAGCGCTACCGCCTCGCGCTGACCTCCGACCCGTCGTACGCGGCCTACTTCGGCTCCGACAACGTGCTCGCCGAGAAGGCCACGCTGATCAGCCGGGTCAACCAGATCTACGGCGAGGACCTCGCGATCTCGCTGCAGCTGATCCCCGAGACCGACAAGCTCAACTTCGACACCGCCGCCAAGGCCACCGGTGCCGACGGACCCTGTGGCGGCGAGCCCTGCTTCCGCACGAGCATCTACCCCGACGGTGCGCCCGAGGACGACTACGGCGACCTCGACTTCTGCAGCGGTGACACCCTCGCCCGCAACCGCCTCGTGCTCGGTCAGGTCATCGGCGCCAGCAACTACGACATCGGCCACATCGCGCTGGGCAACAACGGCGGCGGCGTCGCCTACCTCGGCGTCGTCGGTGCCGACTACAAGGGCGGCGGCTGCACCGGCCTGCCCGAGCCCAAGGGTGACTTCTTCGCCATCGACTACGTCGCCCACGAGATGGGTCATCAGTTCGCCGGCAACCACACCTTCAACGGCGTCCAGGGCTCCTGCTCCGGCGGCAACCGCAACGGCGGGACCTCGGTCGAGCCCGGCTCCGGCTCCTCGGTGATGGCCTACGCCGGCATCTGCCGTCAGGACGACCTGCAGCCCCACACCGACCCGTACTTCTCCTTCAAGACCCTCGACGAGGTCAACGCCTACACCGGCGCCGAGCTCGCGCCGGTCGTCGAGGTGCAGACGGTGTCGCTGAGCGGCTTCGGCGCGTCCGGCTCCGGGTTCACCGTCTCCTTCGACGGCAGCACCCCGGTGTCCTTCACCCCCGACAACTACGACGCTGCTTCTCTCGAGACCGCGATCGAGACCGCGACCGGCCAGGACGTCACCGTCGCTCCCTGGGGCTACGACCCCTACAGCAGCTTCGACTACCCGGCCCCCATCGGGGACCTCACCCCGACGGGCTTCCAGGTCATCTTCGCCTCCACCGCGGCGCCCGACGCGCCCGGCGACCACACCGACGTCGACGCGCTGACCGTCACCGGCACCGGCGGCGTCACCACGATCGTCGGCGAGACCGCCAAGGGCGGCGCGGCCGACAACGGCGGCGGCACCACGGCGGCCACGACCGACAAGGCCCCCACCGTCGAGAAGATCGCCTCGGCCACCACCCTGCCGATCCGCACCCCCTTCCGGCTCACCGGCAAGGCGGTCGACCCCGACGGCGACAAGCTGACCTACCTCTGGGAGCAGACCGACCGAGGTCTCACCGGTGGTGACGGCACCCTGCTGATCGACAACAAGAAGACCTACGGTCCCCTGTTCCGTGTCTTCGGCAAGGCCGCCAACGTGAGCGACGACGGTTCCCTGGAGTCGCCGGCCCCGGGCATCAACCTGGCCACGGCCAACGGCGCCCGCTTCTTCCCCGACCTCTCGCAGGTGCTGTCGGGCAACACCAACGCCCGGACCGGACGCTGCCCCGGGGTCAGCCCGACGCCCGACGGCGGCACCTACAAGCCGGTGCCGGCCAAGTCGGTCGAGTGCTTCAGCGAGTTCCTGCCGACCAAGGACTACCTCGGCACCAACGGCGATGGCAACCGGATCATGCATTTCCGGCTCACCGCGCGTGACGGCCGCGGCGGCGTCGGCTACCGCAACGTCCGGATGCGCATCGACGCCAAGACCGGCCCGTTCCTGGTCGAGTCCCAGGCCCGTACCGGCCAGTCGACCAAGGCCGGCTCGCGGCTCGCCGTGCGCTGGGCGGTCAACGGCACCGACAAGCTGTCCAGCAAGGTCCGCCTCTACCTCTCGGTCGACGGCGGTCAGACCTGGGACCGCACCCTCTCCTGGGGCACGGCCAACGACGGCTACGCCGTCGTGAAGCTCCCCAACGGGGTGCGCACCAGCAAGGCGCGGATCATCGTCCACGCCGCGAGCAACTACTTCTACTCGGTCAACGCGAAGAACATCGCCATTCGCTGATCGACTGCTGCTCGTTCGTCCCGGCGGCGCTCTCCCACCTGGGAGGGCGCCGCCGTGGATTTGGTGGCCGCGATCGTGCGCCGCGGCCCGAGCTGCACGGCTCGGAGTCGGTGGCGGATTTCGAGTTCACTAACCGGTGAGTGAATGCGGAAAGGCACCCGGTCCGGACGGGCCGACGATCGCCCGCTGGCGGGGCCTGTGGACGACGCGCGCGGGACCGGCGCCCACCGGGCCAGGATGGGTCACGTGATGGACGGCCGGGGTGACATGAGCGACCTGGGGCGCGCCTGCGACGCGGCGGTCCACCTCCTGGCGACCAGGGGCGCCGGTGGCCTCAGCGTGCGGGCCATCGCCCACGAGCTGAACGTGACCGGGCCCGCGCTGACCCATCGCTGGGACAACCGGGCCCGTCTCTGGGGACTCCTGGTCAGCGAGATCGGCGACCGTTGGCTGCGCGAGGTGCGGCGGGCCGTCTATGACCGAGGCCCGGCCGGGCTGGTGCCGTCGACGGCGGAGGAGGTGGCCGATGCCTGCGTGTGGCTGACGGCCTCGGACCTCGGGCGCACCGACCCGGTCCTGTCGTTCCGGGTGGCCGACGTCCTGGAGCAGGAGCGTGCACTGCTGCGCCGCGCGCTGGAGGAGAGGGCCGGACGACGTCTCGCGGACGCGGTCGTCGATGCCCTGCACGCCACGGCGGTGGGGCTGCGTGACCGGGTCTGCTCCGTCGGGCAGCCGTTTCCCGGTGACCAGGCCCTCGTGGCCTGGCATCTGGCGGTCGAGGCGCTGGTGCCGACCGGCGCCAGCCTAGGCGGTCAGGACTCGGCGTAGCGGGCGGCGAGGTCGGCGTGGTCGTCGCGCAGCTGGCGCTTGAGGATCTTGCCGCTGGGGTTCTTGGGGAGCTCGTCGACCACGACGACGTACTTGGGGGTCTTGTAACCGGCCAGGACCGAGCGGGAGTGGGCGATCACCTCGTCCGGCGAGATGGACTCGCCTGCCTTGGGCACCACGACGGCCACGACGGCCTCGACCCAGCGCGGGTGGCTGACGCCGAAGACGGCGACCTCCGCGACGGTGGGCATCGTGTAGACGGCCTCCTCGACCTCGCGGCTGGCGACGTTCTCACCGCCGGTCTTGATCATGTCCTTCTTGCGGTCCACGACGTAGAGGCGCCCGCCGTCGTCGAGGTAGCCCAGGTCGCCGGAGTGGAACCAGCCGTGGGCGAAGGCCTCGGCGGTCTTCGCCTCGTCCTTGTAGTAGCCCAACGTCGCGTGCGGTGAACGGTGCACGATCTCGCCGACCTCACCGGGCGGCAGCGGCTCGACCGAGCCACCCTCGGGGTCGACGATCCGGGTCTCGACGTTGAGCGATGCACGGCCGGCCGACCCGGCGTACGAGAGCTGCTCGTCGGGGCCGAGCGCGGTCGCGAGCGGGGCCATCTCGGTCTGGCCGTAGAAGTTCCACAGCCGGACGGCGGGCAGCCGCTGCTGGATCTCCTTGAGGACCTCGACCGGCATTGGCGAGGCGCCGTAGTAGCCCTTCTCGAGCGAGGACAGGTCGGCGTCGTCGAAGCCGGGGCTGCGCAGCAGCCCGATCCACACCGTCGGCGGGGCGAAGAACTTCGTCACCCGGTGCTCCGCGATCGCCGCCAGCACGGCAGCCGGGTCGGGGCCGGGCAGGAGGACCGAGGTGGTGCCGAGCCAGACGTCCGGGCCGAGGAACACGTCGAGCTGCGCGCAGTGGTAGAGCGGCAGCGTGTGCAGCTCGACGTCGTCGGGCCGGTAGTCACCGTCGAGCGCGGCGCTGGCGTACTGCCACATCAACGCCCGGCTGCTGAGCAGCGCTCCCTTGGGCCGCGACTCGGTGCCGGAGGTGTACATCAGCCGGACGGGGTCGTCGTCGCCGACGAGCACCGCCGGGGGAGCGCCCTCGTGCTCGAACCAGGTCTGCGCGTCGACCCACCCGTCGCGAACCTCGTCGTCGCCCTGCCGCCGTACGACGGCCCGCACCGGCACGTCGAGCCCGGCCAGTGCTCGCTCGGCCACCTCGACCAGGGCGTCCTCGACGACGAACGCCCGGGCCTCGCTGTGCTCGAGGATGTAGGCGATCTCGTCGGCCCCGAGCATGAAGTTGACCGGCACCAGCACCACGCCCACCCGCGCCGTCGCGAAGTCGAGCACCGCGAACTGCCAGCAGTTGTGGGACAGCAGCGCGAGCGTGTCGCCCTTGACCAGCCCGGCCGCGGAGATCGCCGCCCCGGCCCGGTCGACGACGGCGTCGAGCTCGGCGAACGTCAGCGACGTCGCACCGTCGATGATCGCCGGCTTGTCGGGGAACCGCTGCGCCGTACGGCGGGGCAGGTCACCCAGGGCGTGCTGGCGGGCGGTCGCGATCTCGGGCGTGACGGTCGTCATGCCCCGAACCTACGCACCACGTCGGTCGAGCCTCGAGACCCCCGCAGGGTCACGTCGACCCGCGTTGTTGTTGCGGAGGTTTCGAGGCTCGCTTCGCTCGCACCTCAACCACCGCCCTGACGTCGGTCGAGGTGCGAGGAGCGCTAGCGACGAGCCTCGAGACCTCCGCAGGGAGGGGTCGACTCGCGTTGTTGTTGCGGTGGTTTCGAGGCTCGCTTCGCTCGCACCTCAACCACCGCCCTGACGTCGGTCGAGGTGCGAGGAGCGCTAGCGACGAGCCTCGAGACCTCCGCAGGGAGGGGTCGACTCGCGTTGTTGTTGCGGTGGTTTCGAGGCTCGCTTCGCTCGCACCTCAACCACCGCAGGAGGCTCGCTTCGCTCGCACCTCAACCGCCGTAGGGATGCCTCAGGTCAGATCGCGCACTCGTCGCCGTCGCACCCGGGGGCGGCCTCGCCGGCGGTGACGAGCTGGACGACGGGGCGGTCGGCCCAGGCGCGCTCGAGGACCTGGGTGAAGGCCTCGACGGGCTGGGCGCCACTGACGCCGTACTTGGCGTCGAAGACGAAGAACGGGACGCCGGTGGCGCCGTAGGCCTGTGCCTGCGCGGCATCCGCGGCCACCGCTTCAGCATGGGCGTCGGAGGAGAGCACTGCTCTCGCCTCGTCGGCGTCGAGGCCGATGGACGTCGCGACGTCGACGAGCACGTCATGGTCGGCGAGGTTGCGGGCCTCGACGAAGTAGGCGTGCAGCAGGGCCTCCTTCAGCTCGGCGCGGCGCTCGCCGACGGAGTGGAGGAGCCGGTGGGCGTCGACGGTGTTGAGGTGCAGGCTCTCCGCGTGCTTGCTGAAGTCGAGACCGGCCTCGGCCGCGACCTGCAGCATCTGGCCCTGCATCTGCGCCACGCGCTCGGCGCCGCCGTACTTGCGGGCGAGCATCGCGCTCACGTTCTCGGTCGGCTCCGTCGGGGCGGACGGGTCGAGTTGGAAGGAGCGCCACTCGATCTCCACCTCGTCGCGGTGCTCGAAGCCCGCGAGCGCCTCCTCGAGTCGGCGCTTGCCGATGTAGCACCAGGGACACACGACGTCTGACCAGATCTCGATACGCACGAGTGGTGAACGGCAGTGGCAGCGCTGGTGTTCCCGACCCCTCGGTCGATGTCGGGGTCAGACCGCGGCGAGGGCCGCCCGCAGCGCCCCGATCGACTCGAGCGGGGCGTCGTACCCGGGGAAGTAGCAGCAGACCCGCTCGGACAGGTCGCCGAAGCGGCGGCCGAGCTCGGCGGCGCAGTCCTGCGGCGTGCCGCGTACGGCGAGCGTGGAGAGCATCTCGTCGGTGACGAGCGCGAACATCGCGGCGAGGTCGCCCGCCTTGGACAGGGCGTTGAGCTGTGGCTGGAGGTCGCCCCAGCCCTCGACGTCCAGGACGGGCCGGTACGCCGGGGTGGAGCCGTAGAACGCGAGCAGGCCCCGTACGCCGGCGTCCGCGGCCGCCTGCTCGTCGGGGGTGCGGCCCATCGCGACGATGGCCTGCGGATAGATCGCGACCTCGCGGCGCCCGGCCAGGGCGAGCCCCTCGGACACCGCGGCCAGCGTGCGCTGTCGCACGTGGCGGTGGGTGTGGAACGGCATCACCAGCAGGCCGTCGGCGACCTCGGCGGCCGTGCGCGTCATCAACGGGCCGAGCGCGCCGAGCAGGACCGGCGGTGGGCCGAACGGGTTCGGGCCGGGCACGAACGTCGGCGGCATCAGGGTGTGCCGGGTGTGCTCGCCGACGAAGTCGAGGCGGGTGCCGTCCTGCCAGGCGGTGAGGATGGCCTTGACCGCCAGCACGATCTCGCGCATCCGGGCGGCCGGGGGTGACCAGGTGGCGCCGTACCGCTTCTCGACGTGGACCTTGATCTGGGAACCGAGCCCGAGCCGGAACCGCCCGCCGGACATGAGCTGGAGGTCCCAGGCGGCGTTGGCGAGGTGCATCGGCGAGCGCGGCATCGCGATCGCGACGTTGGTCATCAGGTCGGTCTGGACCGCCTGCGACGCCACGGCGAGCGGGAGGAACACGTCGTGCGGCCCCTCGAAGGTGAACAGTCCGTCGACCCCGGCGCCGACCAGCTCGCGCGCGCGAGCAGCGACACCGTCGGGACGGGCGTCGAGCTGGACGTCGAGCAGCATGACCGGACCCTACTGCGGCGCGGCGCTCGGTAGGAGCCGTCTTAGGGAGGTGGTCGAGGAGGCGGCCACACGGTGGTCGAGGAGGGCGGCCACGCCCGTCTCGAGACCACACAACCGCAGGGGGAGGCCTGGGTGCGTCGGCTGCGGTGGTCTCGAGACGGTTGCTAGCGCAACCTCCTCGACCGACGTGGGGCGGTGGTCTCGAGACTGTTGCTAGCGCAACCTCCTCGACCGACGTGGGGTGCGACCGCTCGAGACGACCGCGGTGACCAGGCACAGCCCGGCGAGGGTGAGCAGCGCGTGCAGCAGGCCCGACGACCCCCCGCCGTACACCTCGACGAGGACGACGCTGACCGCCGACCCGGTGGCGAAGCCGAGGTAGCGCAGCAGCTGGTTGAACGCCATCGCGCTGCCGGTCTCGGCCGACGGCACGTGCGGGACGATCAGGCCGGCCAGCGAGGAGAACGAGAAACCGCTCCCGAGCCCGCCGACGGCCATCGCGAGGAGCAGCTGCCAGAGGTGGTCGTGGTGCCAGGCCAGCAGGGCGAGCGAGGCGGCGAACGACGAGCAGCCCAGCGGCAGCAGCAGCCGGTCGCCCCACCGGCGGTCGACCCAGCGCGCGACCTGGGCGCCGGCCACGCTGGCCGCCGAGTAGGGGACGAGCACCAGGCCGGCGACGCCCACGCCGAGGTCGAGCCCGAACCCGGTCGCGCTGTCGGGACCCCCGGCGCGGACGATGACGACGGCGAGGCTGAGCAGGCCGTACATGCCGATGCCCAGCACGAGGGCGACCAGGTGCGGTCCGACGACGCCCGGGCGGGCGGCCAGGCGCAGGTCGACGAGGGGGTGTGCGACCCGCAGCGACCAGCGGGCCCACACCGCCATCGCCACGACGCCGATCGCGGCGACCGTCAGCGTGGTGGGGGAGGCCCAGCCCCACACGCCACCCTGGCTGACCGCCAGCAGCAGGCTCAGGGTGCCGGTGGTGAGGGTCGCGGCGCCGACGAGGTCGACGGGCTGGGCGGGGATGTCGAGGTCGGCCGGGACGTGCCGCAGCGCGCGCAGCAGCGTGAGTGCGACCAGCACGGCCCCGAACACGTAGGCCCCGTGCAACCCGGCGTACGCCGCCACGAGCGAGGTGATCGGGTAGCCCAGCCCCGCGCCGGCCACCGACGTGACCGACAGCAGCGCCAGGACCCGGACCTGCTGGACGCCGGAGTAGGCGTCGCGCGCGATGGCCAGGGCGAGCGGCACCAGGCCCAGGGCGAGCCCCTGCAGTGCGCGCCCGGCGACCAGCGGGCCGTAGCCCAGCGGCAGCGCCGCGAGGATCGAGCCGAGCAGCACCACGACGATGGTGACCAGTACGGTCGGACGGCGCCGCCGACCGCTGCCGAGGCGGCCCAGCACCGGCGTCGCGACCGCACCGGCGAGCAGCGTCGCCGTGAGTGCCCACTGTGCAGAGGTGACCGAGACGTCGTACTGCTCGGCGATGCTGGGCACCAGTGGCGCCCCCAGGCTGCTGACGACCGCGGTGACGGTGGTGAGCAGCGCGAGCGTCGTCAGTCGCGCGCGGTCGCGTCGACCGGCCCGCTCAGGCAGCGGTGGCGCGGTCACGACGTCGCGACGTCACCGCGCCGACGACGAAGGCCGCCGCCAGCAGGGCCAGGCTGCCCGTCTGGCCCAGGTTGAGCAGACCGTCGATGTCGTGGTCGAGCAGGAAGCCCGGGTAGTCGACGTGCTCGGTGTCGAAGACGTGGGCGCCGAGGCCGTCCTCCTGCTTCAGGGCGGAGCGGACCTGCAGGGCGTCGACCGTCAGGGTGACCGCGACGGCGAGGCCCACGACACCGCCCGCCAGGCCGAACCAGGCCCACGGGCGGCGTACGGCGACCGCGCAGGCCACCACGACGACCAGCCACACCACAGCCTGGACGAGCAGCGTGGTGAGCTGGTCGTCGTAGCTGAAGCCGATGGTCCCGTCGTCCACCTGGACTACTTGGAGCCCTTGCGTGCGCGGCTGGCGGTCTTGGCGCGCTCGTTGGCGTCGAGGACGACCTTGCGGATGCGGACGGCGTCGGGGGTGACCTCGACGCACTCGTCGTCGCGGCAGAACTCGAGGCTCTGCTCCAGCGACAGCTTGCGCGCCGGGATCAGCTTCTCGAAGTTGTCGGAGGTGGCGGACCGGATGTTGGTCTGCTGCTTCTCCTTGGTGATGTTGACGTCCATGTCGTCGGCGCGGGAGTTCTCGCCGACGATCATGCCCTCGTAGACCTCGGTGGTCGGCTCGAGGAACATCACGCCGCGCTCCTGCAGCGACGTCATGGCGTACGCCGTGGCGGCACCCTTGCGGTCGGCCACCAGCGAGCCGTTGTTGCGCGAGCGGATCTCGCCGGCCCACGGCTCGTAGCCCTCGGAGATGCCGTGCGCGATGCCGGTGCCGCGGGTGTCGGTGAGGAACTGGGTGCGGAAGCCGATCAGGCCACGGGCCGGGACCAGGAACTCCATGCGGACCCAGCCGGTGCCGTGGTTGGTCATGCCCTCCATCCGGCCCTTGCGGGCGGCGAGCAGCTCGGTGATCGTGCCGAGGTACTCCTCGGGGGCGTCGATCGTCAAGCGCTCGTAGGGCTCGTGCAGCTTGCCGTCGATCTCCTTGGTGACGACCTGCGGCTTGCCGACGGTGAGCTCGAAGCCCTCGCGACGCATCTGCTCGACGAGGATGGCCAGCGCCAGCTCGCCGCGGCCCTGCACCTCCCAGGCGTCGGGACGCTCGGTGGGCAGGATGCGGAGCGAGACGTTGCCGATGAGCTCGGAGTCGAGGCGGTCCTTGACCAGGCGGGCGGTGACCTTGCCGCCCTTGGTGCGACCGACCAGCGGCGAGGTGTTGGTGCCGATGGTCATCGAGATGGCCGGCTCGTCGACGTGGATGAGCGGCAGCGCGACCGGGTTGTCGACGTCGGCGAGGGTCTCGCCGATGGTGATGTCGGGGATGCCGGCGATGGCGACGATGTCGCCGGGGCCGGCGGACTCGCCGGGCTTGCGCTCGAGGCCCTCGGTGATGAGGAGCTCGGTGATCTTGACGTTCTTGACCTCGCCGTCGCGCCGCATCCACGCGACGGTCTGACCCTTCTTGAGGGTGCCCTGGTGGACGCGCACGAGCGCGAGCCGACCGAGGAACGGCGAGGCGTCGAGGTTGGTGACGTGGGCCTGGAGGGGCGCGCCCTCCTCGTAGACCGGCGCGGGGATGGTGTCGAGGATCGTCTTGAACAGCGGCTCGAGGTTGTCGCCCTCGGGCATCGTGGCGTTCTCGGGCTTGACCAGGCTGGCGATGCCGGCGCGACCGGAGGCGTAGACGACCGGGAAGTCGAGCGCGTCCTGGCTGTGCGAGTCGTCGAGCAGGTCCATGAAGAGCTCGTAGGTCTCGTCGACGACCTCGGAGATGCGGGCGTCGCCACGGTCGGTCTTGTTGACGACCAGGATCACCGGCATGTCGGCGTTGAGCGCCTTGCGCAGCACGAACCGCGTCTGGGGCAGCGGGCCCTCGGAGGCGTCGACGAGGAGCACGATGCCGTCGACCATGGACAGGCCGCGCTCGACCTCGCCACCGAAGTCGGCGTGACCGGGGGTGTCGATGATGTTGATGACCATCGGCATGCCCCCGCCGGCCGGACCCTCGTAGTGGACCGCCGTGTTCTTGGCGAGGATCGTGATGCCCTTCTCGCGCTCGAGGTCGCCGGAGTCCATGACGCGCTCGGCGACGCTCTCGGCCTGGTGGGCGGTGAACGCACCGGCCTGGCGGAGCATGGCGTCGACGAGCGTGGTCTTGCCGTGGTCGACGTGAGCCACGATGGCGACGTTGCGGAGATCGGCGCGGGTGGTGGGCATAGCAGTACGACGTCCTGTCGGTCGGGAGAAGCGTGCGAGCCCGGGTGTCGAGAGGGCCTTGGCGAGTCTAGTTGCGGGGCCGGTCGCCCCGCGATTCGTCGGGAGTGACGACCGCGACACAGGCGGTGCCACGTCACGGTCGTCGAGCCGCGGGGACGCAGTCACCGCGAGTCGAGACGCCCGCAGCCGGCGCGCCCCGACTCGACCTGCAGCTGCGGGATCTCGACTCGCCGGGCCGTAGCCGGCCCGTCGGCCCGATCACCGTGGGGGCGGGTCAGCCCAGGGCGCGCGCGAGCGCGGCGTCGACGTGCAGCGTCGTGGCCGGGAAGAGCGGCAGCTCGACGTCGGCCTGCTTGACCAGCAGCTCGAGCTCGGTGGTGCCGAGGACCAGGCCCTTGGCGCCGGCGTCCCAGAGCTCGTCGACCAGGCCGACGATGATGCGGCGCGAGGCGTTGAGCACCTTGCCGTGCACGAGCTCGTCGTAGACGATCCGGTTGACGGCCTCGTGGTGGGCGGCGTCGGGCACGTGGACGGCGATGCCGTGCGAGGCGATCCGCGCGGTGAAGAAGTCGTGCGACATCGCGAACGACGGGGCGATGAACCCCACCGAGTCGAGGCCCCGGGCCTTCACGGCCTCGGCGATCACGTCGGCGAGGTGGAGCACCGGGATCGAGACGGCGTCGGTCACCTGGTCGGCCACGCGGTGGAAGGTGGTGGTCGCCAGCAGCAGGAAGTCGGCACCCGCGGCCTCGACCGACCGTCCGGCCGCGGCCAGGATGTCGCCGACCTCGTCCCACTTGCCCTGCTCCTGCAGGGCCGTGACCTCGGCCAGGTCGACCGACGCGAGCACCGTCTTGGCCGACGACAACCCGCCGTACCGTTGCTGCACGCCTCGGTTGAGAGCCTGGTAGTAGACGGCGCTGGACTCCCAGCTCATGCCGCCGATGAGTCCGATCGTCTGCATGAGGCGGATTCTGCCGTACGCCGCGTGGCCGGTTCCGGGCCGCCCAGATGGCGGGGTCCGGACGCCTGGTGGGTGTCGGTGGTGAGGTGGTCGATGTCGACCTGCGCCGACGAGGTCATCACGGCGTGGACGTCGGCGTGACGGGCCGCCCGTAGGTCTACGACGTCGACCTACAGCTCACCGACCCCGGCGACCTGAGCTGACGCGCGGCCGCCCGTGGGCGACGTGACCCACCCCGCGTCGGTTCTGGAGAGGGTCGGAAACGCGAAGTGACCCACCCTGCGTCGGTTCTGGAGAGGGTCGGAAGCGCCAAGTGACCCACCCTGGGTCAGTTGTCGATTCCGGTGCCGCCACGGGTGGCGCACCCTGGGTCAGTGTGCGGTTCCGGTGCCGCCACAGGTGTCGCACCCTGGGTCAGTGTGCGGTTCCGGTGTGGCCACAGGTGACGCACCCGGGGTCACGTTTCGATCCGGCCCGTCACGGTGACCGGGCACCACGGCCTCACGACAGCCGTCGCCACGACACGGGGGCCGGCGCGAGGTCAGTCGGTGACGCGGTGGACCTTGTGCTGCGCGGCCTGGGCGCGCGGGCGGATCACCAGCTCGTCGACGTTGACGTGCCGGGGACGGGTGACGACCCAGCCGATGGCGTCGGCGACGTCCTCGGCGACCAGCGGCTCGGCGACCCCGGCGTACACCGAGGCTGCCTTGTCGGCGTCGCCGTCGAAGCGCACCAGCGCGAACTCGTCGGTGCGGACCATGCCGGGTGCGACCTCGGTGATGCGGATCGGCTGGTCCCACAGCTCCAGGCGCAGCGTCTCGGAGACGACCTGGGTGCCGTGCTTGGCGGCGGTGTAGCCGGCGCCGCCCTCGTAGGCGATCCGGCCGGCCGTGGAGCCGACGTTGCAGATGATGCCGGCGCCGTCCGCGGCGCGCAGCAGGGCCGGCAACAGGGCGCGGGTGACCTGCATCAGGCCGATCACGTTGACGTCGTACATCCGGCGCCACTCGTCGGCGTCGGCCTGGGCCACGGGCGAGGCGCCGAACGCGCCGCCGGCGTTGTTGACCAGCACGTCGAGCGTCCCGCTGACGCCGTCGACGGCCTCGGCGAGCGCGGCGACCGACGCGGCGTCGGTGACGTCGCAGGTGACCGCGGTGCCGCCGATCTCGGCGGCGAGTGCCTCCACACGATCCGTACGACGGGCGGCACAGACGACGTGGAAACCGAGGCCGGCGAGCGTGCGGGCGGTGGCCGCGCCGATGCCGCTGCTGGCACCGGTGACGACGGCGGTGGGCGAGGTCGGGCGAGTCATGCCCGCATCATCCCTGGCTGGCAGACTGACCCGTCGTCGGGGATGGCGCCACGAGATGGCAGGGGAGGCTGGCGTGCGGATCATCGCGTTGGGTGCCGCCCTGCTCGGCGGCGTGGCGCTGGTCGCCCACCTGTTCGTCGACGCCGACGCCCTCACCTGGGCCGGGCTGCTCCTGGTCGGGCTCGCCGCGGCGGTCGCCGGTGCCCGGCTGGCGAGGGCGTGGTGGCTCACCCTGGTGACCGGCTCGGGCTCGGTGGCCCTCGGGTGGGCGGTCCTCGAGGCCGCGCGCGAGTCCGCACCCGACCGCGACGTCGAGGCCGTCGTCGGTGGGCTCGCGACCCTCTGCGTGGCCGTCGCGGTGCTGCGGCCGCCCCGCGCGCCGGACCCGGACCAGGGCGACGTGGCCCACCGCGGGAATCACCGGTCCTGAGTCGTGGTTGCCCCGGACATGGGAGCTGTCGTGGGTGACGTGCGTCGACTGGCGATGATCAGCCTGCACACCTCACCCCTCGACCAGCCCGGCACCGGCGACGCCGGGGGCATGAACGTCTACGTCGTCGAGCTGGCCCGCCGCCTGGCCGCCCGTGGGGTCGAGGTCGACGTGTTCACCCGCGCCACCAGCTCGTCGCACGCAGCCGTCGTACCCCTGGCCGACGGGGTCAGCGTGCGCCACATCACCGCCGGCCCGTTCGAGGGCCTGACCAAGCACGAGCTGCCCGGCCAGCTCTGCGTGTTCGCGCGCGAGGTGCTGCGCACCGAGGCGGCGCAGCCGGTCGGTCACTACGACGCCGTGCACTCCCACTACTGGCTCTCCGGCCAGGTCGGGGCCCTGGCCCGTGACCGGTGGGGCGTGCCGCTGGTGCACAGCATGCACACGATGGCCAAGGTCAAGAACGACGCGCTGGCCGCCGGTGACAGCCCCGAGCCCGCCGCGCGGGTGATCGGCGAGGAGCAGGTCGTCGAGGCCGCCGACGTGCTCGTCGCCAACACCGACCTCGAGGCCGAGCAGCTGATCGACCTCTACGACGCCGACCCCGGACGGGTCGAGGTGGTCCATCCCGGCGTCGACCTCGACGTGTTCCGGCCCACCGACGTGACCGTGGCCCGCGCGGCACTCGGCCTGCCGCACGACGCGGTCGTGCTGATGTTCGCCGGCCGGATCCAGCCCCTCAAGGCGCCCGACGTGCTGCTGCGGGCCGTCGCGGTGCTGCTCGAGCGCGACCCGGGCCTGCGCGCGCGCCTGGTGGTGCCCGTGGTCGGCGGGCCGTCCGGCACCGGTCTCGACCGGCCGTCCGCGCTCGCCGCCCTTGCCGTCGAGCTGGGCATCGCCGACGTCGTCCGCTTCGTGCCGCCGGTGACCCAGGCCGAGCTGGCCCGCTGGTACGCCGCCGCCACGCTGGTCGCCGTGCCGTCCTACAACGAGTCCTTCGGCCTGGTGGCCGTCGAGGCCCAGGCCTGTGGCACCCCCGTCGTCGCCGCCGCGGTCGGCGGCCTCACCACCGTCGTGCGCGACGGCCGCAGCGGCCTGCTCGTCCCCGGCCACGACCCCGAGGCGTGGGCCGCGGCGCTGCGCCGGGTGGCCTGCGACGACGACGTACGCGCCCGGCTCGCGGCCGGTGCCGTGGCGCAGGCACAGGAGTTCTCCTGGGACGCGACCGCCGACCAGACGCTGGGGGTGTACCGGCGGGCCCGGTCCCTCATGCGACAGTCGCTCAATGCCAGCTGACCTCGCCGTCATCGCCGTCGTCCGCGACTACCTCGCCGCCAACGACCTCGAGGCCGAGGAGCCGGGCGGTCCCGAGGCCGGTGTCTTCGGGTTCGCGCTGCCGGGGGAGAAGAAGCTGCAGACCGCCGTACGCCTCGACGTCGGCACGCACCACCTCGCCGTGCACGCCTTCGTGTGCCGCGCCCCCGACGAGAACCACGAGGCGGTCTACCGCTGGCTGCTGCAGAAGAACCTGCGCACCTACGCCGTCTCCTTCGCGATCGACCGGCTCGGCGACATCTACCTCGACGCCCGGCTGCCGCTGGCCGTGGTGACCCCCGACGACCTCGACCAGATCCTCGGCGCCGTGCTCGCGATGGCCGACGAGTCGTTCAACCAGATCCTCGAGCTCGGCTTCGCCTCCTCCATCCGCAAGGAGTGGGAGTGGCGCAAGCTGCGGGGTGAGTCGACCGCCAACCTCGAGGCGTTCCGCGGATGGCTCGAGCAGGACGTGGACCCCAGCAGCTCCTAACCGACCCGCCCGTGGCCGAGCCCGTCGGGACGACGTGGCTCAGACCAGCAGCGCGGCGACCCCGGCGAGCACGGCCGGCACGGCCTGGACGTAGAGGATCCGCGGCGACACGGTCGCGGCGCCGTACAGGCCGGCGACCACGACGCAGCCCAGGAAGAACAGGCGGATGTCGAGCTCGCCTGAGACCAGGCCCCAGCCCAGGCCGGCGGCCAGGAACCCGTTGTAGAGGCCCTGGTTGGCGGCCAACGTCGCGGTGGCGCGGGCGAACTCGACGTCGTTGTTGAAGACGCGCCGCCCCAGCGGCTTGGTCCACAGGAACATCTCGAGCACGAGGAAGAACACGTGCAGGGCCGCCACGACGCCGATCAGGACTCCCGCCACGATGCTCATGCGGGAGAGTGTGGCACCTACGTCGGGGGTGTGGGGCGCGTCCGCGCCGTACGCCGGGCGACCGCGACGCCGACGAGCGCGAGCGCACCGCCGAGGTAGGCCGGGCCCGGCGGCACCTCGTCGAGGAAGACGAAGCTCATCACGATCGCGAGCACCGGCACGATGTAGGTCGTCACGCCCAGGCTCGAGGCCGTCATGTGCTGCAGGGCGAACGCGTAGGTGGTGAAGGCGATCGCGGTCGGGAAGACCCCCAGGTAGGCCAGCCACCAGATCGACGAGGCGGGGGCGTCGCCGAGCTCGGAGACCAGGCTTCCGGCGTACGGCAGGCACGCGACGGCGCCGATGGTGCAGGCCAGCCAGGTGACGTGGAGGGCCGAGAGCCGGGCGACGAGCGGCTTCTGCAGGACCAGGCTGACGGAGTAGACGATCGCCGAGACCAGGCACAGCCCGATCCCGACCAGGTCGCGATCGCCGTCGGGCGAGCCCGCGAACCCGATCACCGCGACCCCGGCGAACGCCAGCGCGAGGCCGGCGGCCAGCTGGGTCGTGAACCGCTCGGACAGGAAGATCGCCGCCAGCACCGCGATCAGCACCGGCGAGACCTGGATGAGCATCGCGGCCGTGCCGGCGTCGACGCGCTGCTCGCCCTCGTTGAGCGCGACGTTGTAGACGCCGAACCACAGCACGCCGATCGTCACCAGGGTGACCCACTGCCGGCCGGTCGGGCGGGGGAGACGACGGCCGGCGGCGACCACGAGGCCGAGGACGAGCGACCCGGCCAGAAGCCGGCCTAAGGAGAGGGGTCCCGCAGAGAAGTCGCCGCCCAGATGGCGGATCGCGACGAACGCCGAGGCCCACAGCACGAGCGTCACCGCCACCGCGACCACCGGCAGCCAGGCCGGGACCGTGGCGGTGCGGGGCGTGGTGGCGCTGGGGGTGCCCGAGGTCTCGGGGGACGGTGCGTCCTGCGTGTGTGTCACGACTGAACCCTACGGACGGCGATGACACCGGGCCCAGCGGATATCGGACGTCGTTGCGGCGATTGCTGCCACGATGCTGGCATGGAGGTTCTCGAGCGGGCACAGGCCGGTGTGGTGAGGCTGCTGGGCGGGGTCGACGCGGGCCGGTGGTCGGCTCCGACTCCGTGCGAGGGGTGGTCGGTCGCCGACCTGGCCCGCCACCTGGTCACGGCCGAGCGCGCGTTCACCACCGCGCTGGGCGGGACGGCGTACGACCTGGCGGCGATCGACGCGGAGGTCCGCCGCCTCGACACCGCCGCCCTCCCCGAGGCGTACGCCGCCGCTGCCGCCGGCCTGCGCGCGGCCCTGGCCGCCGCCCCGCCCGACGTGCCCGTGCCCTCGCCGCTGGGCCCGGTGGCACCGGCGGTCGTCGCCGAGATCCGGGTGCTCGAGGCGGTCGTGCACGGCTGGGACCTCGGGCAGGCCCTCGGCGTCGCCCCCGACCTGGGCGCCGAGGCGGACCTCCTGCCGCTGGTCGAGGCCGCCGACCGCCTGCGCGCGGGGCTCGCGGTCTCCCGCCCCGACAGCACCGCCCTCGGCACGCCCGTCGAGGCCGCCCCCGGCGCGTCCGCCCTGGAGCGGGTCGCCGCCCGTCTCGGCCGCCGTACCTGACGCTGACCCGTCGCCCATGGAGGACGGGTCACCGCGAAAATCACGCTGACCCGTCGCCCATGGGCGACGGGTCAGCGTGGGGAGGGTCAGAGGTCGAGCTTGTAGCCCAGGCCGCGGACGGTGACGAGGTACTTGGGCTCGCCCGGGTCGGGCTCGAGCTTGGCGCGCAGCCGCTTGACGTGGACGTCGAGGGTCTTGGTGTCGCCGACGTAGTCGGAGCCCCAGACCCGGTCGATGAGCTGGCCGCGGGTCAGGACCCGGCCGGGGTTGCGCAGGAACATCTCGAGCAGCTCGAACTCCTTGAGCGGCAGGCGCTGCTCGTGGCCGTCGACGGTGACGACGTGACGCTCGACGTCCATGCGTACCGGGCCGGCCTCGAGGGTGTCGGGGAGGAGGTCGGGGTCCTGGCCGCGGCGCAGCACCGCGCGGATCCGGGCGACGAGCTCGCGCGGGGAGTAGGGCTTGGTGACGTAGTCGTCGGCGCCCAGCTCGAGCCCGACGACCTTGTCGACCTCGTCGTCCTTGGCGCTGACCATGATCACGGGGACGTTGGAGGTCTGGCGGATGGTGCGGCAGACCTCGGTGCCGGGGATGCCGGGGAGCATCAGGTCGAGCAGCACGATGTCGGCGCCGTTGCGGTCGAACTCGGTCAGGGCCGTGTTGCCGTCGGCCGCGATCGCGACCTCGAAGCCCTCCTTGCGCAGCATGTAGGCGAGTGCCTCGCTGTAGCTCTCTTCGTCCTCGACCACGAGTACGCGGGTCATGTCAGGTCCTTCGGTGTGGGGGCGGACGCCGACTGCGTCTCGCCTGAGTCGGCATGGGCCGAGGCCTCCGCGCGGGGGAGGGTGAGGGTGAACGTCGAGCCCTGGCCCTCCTCGGACCACACCTTCACCTCGCCCCCGTGGGTCGCGGCGACGTGCTTGACGATCGAGAGCCCGAGGCCGGTGCCGCCGGTGGAGCGGTGCCGGGCGGGGTCGACGCGGTAGAAGCGCTCGAAGATGCGGTCGATCTCGACGCGGGGGATGCCGATGCCCTGGTCGACGACGCTGACGGCGACGTAGTCGTCCTCGACGCGGCTGGTGACCAGGACCGTGGAGTCGGGGTCGGAGTAGTGCACGGCGTTGGCGACGAGGTTGGCAACCGCGGTGGTGACCTGCTCCTCGTTGCCGAGGACCTTCAGGCCACGCTCGCCCCCGGTCACCACCGAGATCCCCTTGGCGGCCGCATCGATCGCGCTGGTGTCGACGGCCAGGCCGATGACCTCGTCGAGCGACATCGGCAACGGCGTGTCGAGCGGCTCGTCGCCCTGCAGCCGCGAGAGCTCGATGACCTGCTGGACCAGCACGGTCAGCCGGTCGCTCTCGAGCAGCATCCGGTCGGAGAACCGGTGGACGGCCTCGGGGTCGTCGGCTGCCTCGTGGACCGCCTCGGCCAGCAGCCGGATCGCGCCCACCGGCGTCTTGAGCTCGTGGCTGACGTTGGCGACGAAGTCACGTCGTACGGACTCGACGCGGCGCTCGCGGGTGCGGTCCTCGACGAGGGCGAGCACGAGGCGCGAGCCGAGCGGCGCGACCCGGACCGTGACGTGCCGCGCTGGCGCCTGCTCGCGCGGCATCACCAGCTCGGTCTCGCGGATCTGGCCGTCACGGCGTACCTCGCTGACCAGCGTGGCCAGCTCGCGCGTCACCAGCGAGGTGCCCCGGACCAACCCCATGGCGTACGCCGGCGCGGAGGCCTTGAGCACGACGTCGGAGTCGTCGACGATGACGGCGCTGCTGCGCAGCACCGAGAGGACCGCGGCGACCGCGGCCGGCACCGCGGGCTCGTCGGTCGGCTGCCGGTGGTGCTGCTGGCCGTCGCTGATGTGCCACGCCAGCACGGCGCCGCCGGCCACGACGGCCCCGATCACCGCGGCGAGGAACGCCTGCGTCGTCGGATCCACGCTGTGATCGTACGGCGATCGGCCCTGTGATCTTCTCCACGCGCGTGTGACTTCCGGCTGTTCATCCCCCGTTCACCACACCGCGCACGGCCGGGCCCGGCGTCCGCCTACCCTCGGACCCATGCGCGATCAGTTCCTCGAACAGCTCCAGGCCGTCTTCGACGACCTCGCCGCCATCTGCCGCCAGGTCGAGTCCGCCGTGGCCCAGGCCACGCTGGCCCTGATGACCGGCGACGTCCTCACCGCAGAGCGGGTGATCAGCGCCGACGTCGACATCGACCGGGCTCGCGAGCGGGTCGAGGACGCCGCCTTCGACATCCTGTCGCTGCAGCAGCCCGTCGCCGGCGACCTGCGCACCGTGGTCGCGGCCCTGCGGATGGTCAGCGAGCTGGAGCGGATGGGCGACCTGTCGGTCCACGTCGCGAAGATCGCGCGACTGCGCGTGCCCGAGATCGCCGTGCCCGAGGACGCGCGCCCCACCATCGAGCGGATGGCCGCCGTCGCCGAGGACATGGTCCGCCGCGTCGCCCAGATCATCACCGACCGCGACGTCGAGGCCGCCATCGTCCTGGGCCGCGACGACGAGGAGATGGACCAGCTGCGCCGGACCAGCTTCGCCGAGCTGCTCTCCGACGACTGGGGCCACGGCGTCGAGGCCGCCGTCGACATCGCCCTGCTCGGCCGCTACTACGAGCGCATCGCCGACCACGCGGTCTCGGTCGCCAACCGGGTCGTCTTCGTCGTCACGGGCGAGAGCCCGCACGCCGTCTCCAGCCACTGACCCACTGACCGACTGACCCCCTGACCGACTGCGGGGGGTTGAGGCGGGCGAACTCGCGCAATCGAACGAGTTGGCTGGGCGTGACCAACTCGTTCGATCGAACGGGTCGGGCCGTCGGATCGGCTGATCGGGGCCACTAACTCGTTCAATTGAACGGGTTGTCGACGGGACCCACAGGACCCACCGCGGGGGCCTGTGGATGACGAGAGCGCGGCCCGGCGTTTCGGGGCAGCCTGGCTTGCCATGAGCGACGACATCAGGAGCAGCCCCGGCTCCCCGGACGACGACGTGGAGCCGGTCGACGTCGACCGGCCCTTCACCCGAGCAGGCTTCCGGGCCTCCGGGCTCAATCCCGGGACGCTGCACGAGCCGGAGTACACCCGCGTCATGCCGTGGGTCTGGGTCCGCAAGGTCGCGATCGACAGGTTCACCCTCATCCGCGCGGCACTGCTCATCCATCCGGCCTCGGCGTACGCGAGCTTCGTCTCCGCAGCGATCGTCCTCGGTCTGCCGGTGCCCGATCCGCCGTTCGTCCACGTCACCGTCACGAAGGCGAAGGACCGTCGGTTCCGAGCCCAGATCAAGCCGCACGTCACCGACCGGATCCAGCGCGTGATCGAGCGCAACGGCATCCGGACCACGGACCCGATCGAGACGTTCATCGACTGCGCCGGGCTGCTCGGCCTCGTCGACATGGTCGTGCTGGGCGACGCTCTCGTGAAGCAGTACGGCATCGGTCCGTCCGCGCTCGTCCGAGCGTGCGCGGGCAGCACGGACTACTACGCCAAGCTCGCCCTGAACGCCGCGTCGTTCGTGCGTGAGGGAGTCGACTCCCCGATGGAGACCCGCCTGCGCATGCTGATCGTGCTGGCCGGCCTTCCCAAGCCGGTCGTGAACTTCAGGATCCACCACGACGACGGCACCTGGCGACGACGCTTCGACCTCTGCTACCCGTCGCTCAAGCTGATCATCGAGTACGACGGCCTGCATCACGCTCAACCCCAGAACCGGGAGAACGACATCGAGCGTCGCGAGGAGTTCGACGACGAGGGCTACCGGATCATCGTGGTCACGGCCCGAGGCGTCTACCGGACACCGGAGAAGACGTTGCACCGGATCCGCCGACAGCTGGTCCTGCGCGGTGCGTCCGACGTACCCGAGATCGACGACCGCTGGCGGGACTTCTTCGCCGCCTGACTCTGGCGGTGGGTCAACGACTCGTGCAATTGAACGGGTCGGGTGCCGCTGGGGGCTCGATCAGGCCACTGACTCGTTCAATTGCGCGAGTTAGGCGCCGCGAGCAACCCGATCACCCACCAACTCGTTCGATTGCACGAGTCAGCGAGCGGACGGACGACCCACCCGCCAGCCTGGGTCAGTGACCCTGCTTGGCCACGGCCTCGGCCGCAGCCGCGGCGGCGACCGGGTCGAGGTAGCGACCGCCGGGGGTGACCGGGGCGAGGTCGTCGTCGAGGTCGTAGACCAGCGGCTGCCCGGTGGGGATGTTGAGGCCGGCGATGTCGTCGTCGCTGATGCCGTCGAGGTGCTTGACGATCGCGCGCAGGCTGTTGCCGTGGGCCGCGACGAGGACGATGCCGCCCGCGCGCAGGTCGGCGGCGACGTCGGACTCCCAGTAGGGGAGCAGACGGCCGATGACGTCCTTGAGGCACTCGCTGCGGGGGAGGTCGTCGCCCAAGCCGGAGTATTGCGGGAGACGGACCGGGCTGTAGCGGTCGTCGTCGGCCAGCGGCGGGGGAGGCACGTCGAAGGAACGGCGCCAGAGCATGAACTGCTCCTCGCCGAACTCGTCGCGGACCTGCTTCTTGTCCTTGCCCTGCAGGGCGCCGTAGTGGCGCTCGTTGAGGCGCCAGGAGCGGCGTACGGGGATCCAGTGCCGGTCGCAGGCGTCGAGGGCGAGGTGGGCGGTCGTGATCGCACGGCGCTGCAGCGAGGTGTGGAGGACGTCGGGCAGCAGCCCGGCCTCGGCGAGCAGCCGGCCGCCGGCGACGGCCTGCTCGCGGCCGGCCTCGGTCAGGTCGACGTCGACCCAGCCGGTGAACAGGTTCTTGGCGTTCCACTCGCTCTCGCCGTGGCGGAGCAGGACCAGGGTGCTCATTCGGTGCCCTCTCCCTCGCCGCCGCCGTGCTCGACAGCCGGGAGCGCCGTGCACGAGTAGGCGTCGGTGTCCTCCTCGGCGCCCTCGGACGCCCCCTCGGACGGCTCCTCGGTCGACTCCGAGCTCGTGTCCTCCGACGGCTCCGCGCTCTCGGTCCCGGTGCCGGGGTCGAGGGTGGGGGTGCCGGTCGGGAGCGTCAGCTCGGTCAGCTTGTCGAGGGAGTACTGGTGGCACGGGGGCACGACCGACACGTTGACGGTGGTGGCCTGGCCGTTGGAGAAGGTCAGCGTCACGGGCACGAACTGGCCGGCCTTGAAGGTGCCATCGATGGCCAGGCCGCCGGTCTGGAACAGGCTGACCCGGCCGTTGGGGGCGATCTCGAGGGGCTTCTCGGTGCCCTCGGGCTGGACCCGGTCGCTCTCCTCGATGCCCTCGAGAGAGATCGGGTTCTGGAGGTCCTTGTTGACCAGCGTCGCGACGAACAGCCCGACATCGTCCTGGCCGGCGATGACGACCGCCCCGAGCACGTCGACGGTGCCCGCGCGGTCGTTGGTGCCGGCACTGATCGTGTTGATCCGGTTGGTCTGGTAGCCGAACCCGCACCCGCTGAGCAGCGTGGACGCAAGCAGCGCCCCGGCAGCGAGGAGGGTCAGTCGGTGGGACCGGAGGCGCCGCAGCTGCATGGTGTGACCTTCGCAAGGACGAGACGGGGACGAGCGTGGCCAAGACTAGTGGGGGTCGCCCCCGGCCCGCTCACTGGCGCAGCCCGACGGTCGCGCCCACGACCACCATCGCCGCCACGACGACGCCGAGGTAGGCCGCCGTGACCACCAGCAGCCGGGCCGCGCCCAGGCGCCGCCCCAGCACCAGCGGCAGCGTGCTCCACCCCTCCGCGTCGTCGGCGACCAGGCCCCAGATCGCGCGCAGCACGTGCACCCCGACGCCGAGCAGTGCGAACAGCACGACCATCGCGACCTCGGGCGGGTCGCCCTGGGCGTCGCCGCCCCAGCCGCCGAGGGCGACGTACGGCGCGTAGAGGGCGAACTGCGTCGCCCAGCTGACCCATGACAGCCGCCCCCGGCGCAGCGCGACGTTGCCGGACAGGCCGACCACGAGCGCGGCGAGGTAGTAGAGACCGGCGGTGACACCGGTCGAGATCGAGAGCGGGACGACCAGCAGCAGCGCGATCACCAGGGCGTACCACGTCGTGCCGGGGTCGAGCCGTCCGTCGGCCACCGGCTTGTGCGGCACGTCGTGGCGGTCGTCGACGGCGCGGTCGACGAGGTCGTTGTGCCAGCCGAGCACGGCCTGCCCGACCACCGCGGTGGCGGCCACGACGGCGGCCTCGCGCGGGTCGCGGCCGGCGGCCAGCGCCACCACCGCCAGTCCGGCCCCGGTGGCCAGGGCCTGGCGCGGATGGGTGGCCTGGAGCAGCAGCACCGGCGTCGAGTCGAGGACCGAGAGCCGCAGCCGCGCCGTGGTCGAGCCGGGCGCGAACCGCCGCGGAGCCGGTACGACGTCGGCGTCGGCCGGGCCCTCCGACCGCCCGGCCCGCTGGGTGGTCGGCTCGCTCGCGGGGGCGTCGACCGACGACTCCGCGGGCTCATCCCCGGCACGGTCGCGTCGCTTCCTGCCCTGCACCTTGGCCATGTCGAGCAGTATCGACCACCGCGGCCCGGGGGCGCCCGCGCCACCCCGAGAACCCCTCGCCACCACACGATCGGGCTTCTGTCAAGGTCCCCAAAGCGTCGCTCTAGGCCTCTGACCTGCACAAACGTCGTCTGAGAGGTTCCTGAGCCGTGCTAGGATGGAGGCCTAGGAAGGGGTCAATCACATATGACTTTCACCGTCGGCGAAACGGTCGTCTATCCCAATCACGGGGCTGCCATCATCGAGGACATCGAGATGCGCACGATCAAGGGGGAGGACCGCGAATACCTGGTGCTCCGGATCGTCGCCCAGCAGGACCTCGTGGTCCGCGTGCCCGCCTGCAACCTCGACCTCGTGGGCGTCCGCGACGTCGTCGACAAGGAGGGCCTCGACCGTGTGTTCGACGTCATCCGTGCCGAGCACGTCGAGGAGCCGACCAACTGGTCGCGCCGCTACAAGGCCAACCTCGAGAAGCTGCACAGCGGCGACGTCATGAAGGTCGCCGAGGTCGTCCGCGACCTGTGGCGTCGTGACCGTGACCGTGGCCTGTCCGCCGGCGAGAAGCGGATGCTGGCCAAGGCGCGCCAGATCCTCGTCTCCGAGCTGGCCCTGGCCGAGCACACCAACGAGGACAAGGCCGAGACCATCCTCGACGAGGTCCTCGCGTCCTGACCCCTGGTCCCAGACCACCTCGACAGCCCCGGCTCCGGCCGGGGCTGTCGTGCGTCCGGGGCTCGTCTACGGTCAGGACCGATGTACGACGACGACGAACCCACGGTGCTCGGCACGGTCCTGACCGACGGTCGCGGCTCGCTGCCGTTCCTGCTCGTGCACGGTGAGTCCCTCGTGGCCGCCGCGGCCTGGGGGCTGGGCGAGGCCGGGGTGACGATCGCCGACGACTCCGTGCCGTGGGAGGGCCTGGTCGAGGCCGAGGCGCCGCTGGTCCTGCACGACAGCCTGTGCCCGCTGACCCCGCCCGAGTTCATCGCCGCATGCGTCGCGCGCAGCGCCGAGACCGGCGCCGTGGTCGTCGGCACCCGGCCGGTCACCGACACCGTGAAGCGGGTCGCCGACGGCTACGTCGGCGCGACCGTCGACCGCGACGACCTGCTCGTCGTCTGCTCGCCCCTCGTCCTGCCGGCCGCTGTGGTCGCCGCGCTCCCCGGCCTGCCGTCCCTCGACCTCACCGAGCTCGTGGGCGTGCTCAGGGCGTCGTACGACGTGGTGACGGTGACCGCGCCGCCGAGTGCCGCCCGGGTCTCAGGACCCGACGACGTCCGGCTGCTCGAGGCCCTCGGCCAGGGCTAGGTCGTCCGGCCAGGTGACCTTGAGGTTGACCGGGCTGCTGGCCACGGCCGCGATCCGTACGTCGGGCGCGTAGCGCTCCAGGCAGGCGGCGGTGTCGGTGCCCGCGAAGCCGTCGGCGTCGGCCGCGGCGTAGGCCGCGAGCAGCCGCTCGGCGTCGAAGGCCTGCGGGGTCTGCACCGCACCGAGGCCGGGTACGGCGCCACCGGGCCCCAGCAGCGTCGGCGCCGGCACCACCGGGATGGCGCCGCCGTGCTCGCGGGCCGCGGCCAGCACGGCGTCGAAGAGACCGGTCGTGGCCAGCGGGCGAGCCCCGTCGTGGATCGCGACGACGTCGATCGCCCCCGACGCCACGTCGTCGCGCAGCACGCGCAGGGCCGCCCACTCGGAGTCGTGCCGCGTCGCACCTCCGACCACGAGCGCGACCTCGGCGACCCCCAGGTGCGGGCCGAGCGCGGCGGCGACCGCGTCCTGCTCGCCGTCGCGCACCACGACGAGCACGCGGGTCACCCCACCGACCGCGAGCGCGGTCAGGACCGAGCGGGCCAGCAGCGGGACGCCGCCCAGCGGCAGCAGCACCTTGTTGACCTCGGCGCCCACGCGGGTCCCGGAGCCGGCGGCGAGGACGATGACGGCGGCGGGCACGAGGCGAGTCTGCCAGGCGTCGAGACCGGCGCCGCGACGATCATTTTCACGGCTGTAACACGGCGAAACGTGTGCGTGCCGAGCGCCGATCTACGTTCCCAGGCATGACGCCTCGGTCGCCGTCCCGCGAGGAGTGGCAGCCCGTGTGCAAGATCGCCGACCTCGAGGTCGAGCGCGGGGTGGCCGCCCTCGTGCACGGGCAGTCGGTGGCGATCTTCCGCGCCGCGGACGACGCGGTCTACGCCCTGGGCAACCACGACCCGTTCGCCAAGGCCTCGATGATCGCCCGCGGCATCGTCGGGGTGCGCCAGGGCGTCCCCTTCGTCGCCTCCCCGGCCCACAAGCACGCCTTCGACCTGCGCACCGGCCGCTGCCTCGAGGACGCCCACGTCGCGGTCCCGGCGTACGCCGTCAAGGTCATCGACGGTGTCGTGCTGGTCGGACACCGCAAGGCTGCCGCCGCCTGACTACCGCGGGTAGACCAGGGCGGTGGCGAGCGCCGCGGCACCCTCGCCGCGGCCGGTGAGACCCAGGCCGTCGGTGGTGGTGGCGGCGACCGAGACGGGTGCGCCGACCGCGGCCGAGAGCACCGCCTCGGCCTCGGTACGGCGTGAGCCGAGCCGGGGACGGCCGGCGACCACCTGCACCGCCACGTTGCCGACCTCGAACCCGGCGGCGCGGACCCGCCGCGCGGTCTCGGTGAGCAGGGAGACCCCGGAGGCGCCCGACCACTCCGGCTCGGCGGTGCCGAAGTTGGAGCCGAGGTCGCCCAGTCCGGCGGCCGACAGCAGGGCGTCGCACGCCGCGTGGGCCGCGACGTCGGCGTCGGAGTGGCCCTCGAGGCCCTGCGTCTCGTCGGGGAACGACAGCCCCGCCAGGTGCATGGGCACCCCGTCGGCGTAGCGGTGCACGTCGACGCCGATGCCGGTCCGCGGCAGGCCGGGAGGCGGGCCCGGAGGCGGGCCCGGAGGCGGGGAGGTCACCTGAGGATCATGCCTGAGACATGATGTGGCCATGAAGAGGTCCGTGGCGGCGTGGTCGTTCGCCGGCGTGCTGGCCGGGTTCACCGGCCTCGCGGTCAACTACGCGCTGACCGCGTGGTGGGACCAGACGAGCGCCGTGGTCGCCGTGGCCGACGTCGTCCGCGACCACTCGCCGGCCGACCTGGTCAACTGGGCCCGCAAGAACTCCGGCAAGAAGATCACCATCCCGGTGATCCTGCTGATCCTGGCCGCCGTCTTCGCGCTGGCCGGACGTCTCGGCCGCCGGACGATCGCCGCTGCGGCCTGCGTCTACCTGGTCGTCGCGGTGATCGGCGGCGCCGCGGTGCTGGCCGTCAACGGCGCGAAGGCGACCGACCTGGTCGCCGTCGCGCTCGGCCTGGTCGTGATGGTCGCCTCGATGGCCGCCATCGGCCGGCGGCTGTCGCGGCTGCAGTCGCTCGACGACCAGGACGTCTTCGGCGTCGTGTGGCGCGGACGGCGCCGCGACCTCTTCGCGGTGATCGCCGCCGTGGCCGGCGCGGCCGTGGCGGCCACGGTCGCCAGCCGGTTCCTCGGGCAGGACGTGCGCAAGCAGAAGGCCGAGCAGCAGAGCCTGCGGCTGCCGGTGTCGAAGCCGGTCGTGCCGCCCGGGGTCGAGCTCGACATCGACGGCGTGCAGCCGTGGGAGACGCCGGCCGACGAGTTCTACCTCATCGACACCGCGTTCTCCCGGCCCGTGCTGCTCGCCGAGGACTGGGAGCTGCGCATCCACGGCATGGTCGACCGCGAGATCGTGCTGACCTACAACGACCTGATCGCCCGCGAGGGCGTCGAGGCCTGGATCACCCTCAACTGCGTCTCCAACGAGGTCGGTGGCGACCTCATCGGCAACGCCTGGTGGAGCGGTGTGCTGCTCGCCCCGATCCTCGCCGAGGCCGGCCCCCAGGCCGGTGCCGACGCGGTCCTGCAGACCTCCGTCGACGGCTGGGACTGCGCGACGCCGCTCGACGTGATCATGGACGGCCGCCAGGCCATGCTCGCCGTGGCGATGAACGGCGACCCGCTGCCGCGCGACCACGGCTACCCCGTCCGCACGATCGTCCCGGGCCTCTACGGCTACGTCTCGGGCACCAAGTGGGTCGTCGAGATGGAGGTGACGACGTTCGAGAAGGTCGACGCCTACTGGACCCAGCGCGGCTGGGGCGAGCTCGGCCCGGTCAAGATGGCCTCCACGATCGAGGTGCCCTCCGACGGCGACGACGTCTCGGCCGGTGAGGTCGTCGTGGCCGGCACCGCCTGGATCCAGCACACCGGCATCTCCTCGGTCGACGTCCAGGTGGACGGCGGCCCGTGGACCCCGGCCACCCTCGGCCGCGCCGCCAACCTCGACACCTGGGTCCAGTGGAAGGTCACCCTCGACCTCGAGGAGGGCGAGCACATGGTCTCGGTGCGCGCGACCGACGCCGACGGCAACGTGCAGACCAGCGTGCGCGCCGACGTACTGCCCGACGGGGCGACCGGCTGGCACTCGGTCAGCTTCACGGCGTCGTGACGTACGACGACGACTTCGCCGCACGCACCGGCGTCGCGCTCGTGGTGGGCGGCAACGGCGGCCTGGGCGCCGCGGTCGCCGACCTGCTCGCCGCGCGGGGAGCCCGTGTCGCGGTGACCTACCGACGCCGGCCGCCCGGCCGCGAGGCGGCGTACCGGCTCGACCTGGACGACCTCGACTCCGTGCCCGGCGTGATCGCGCAGGTCGCCCACGACGGCAGCGGGCTGCACACGCTCGTGCACGCGGCCGGCCCGCACGTGCCGATGGTGCACCTGTCGCGGGTCAGCCCCGCGCAGATGGCCGAGCAGCTCGCCGCCGACGCCGCGGCCTTCTTCGCGGTCGCCCACGCCGCGCTCCCGCACCTGCGGGCCGCGCGCGGCTCGCTCGTCGCGATCACCACCGCCGCGACCGCGCGCTACCCCGTGCGCGACGGCCTGTCGTCGGGCCCCAAGGCCGCGGTCGAGGCACTGGTGCGCGCGCTGGCCGCCGAGGAGGGCCGATTCGGGGTGCGGGTCAACGCCGTCGGCCCCGGGATGCTCACCGACGGCATGGCCGAACGGCTCATCGGCTCCGGCGACCTGTCCGACGCCGACCTCGAGATCACCCGCTCCCACATCCCGCTGCGCCGGTTCGGCTCGGCGGTCGACGTCGCCGAGGCCGTCTGCTTCCTGGCCTCGGACCGCGCCGGGTTCGTCAGTGGGCAGAAGCTGGACGTCGACGGGGGTTATGGGGTGTAGGTGGGGGCTGTGGTGCACCGGTGGGAAATTCTCCGCCCCGGTGGTGAAACTCCCACCTCCATCACGAAGTTTCGTCGAACCGGTGGGAGTTTCACCGCTTCAGCGGAGAATTTCCCAACGCATCACCAGTTGCCCAGACCGCCCGAAGGCAGCGGGTGCTTGGCGTCCCGGATGACGTAGACCAGTCCGCCCGACGTCGGCAGCCACGCCCGCTCGAACTGCGCCCGGTCGTAGGTGCGGCGTACGCCGCTGCGCGTGGAGGAGGCGGGGTCGTTGACCACGACGTCGCCGGACCGGGTGAAGCCCGCGATCACCATCAGGTGGCCGTTGGTCGAGCTGATCGGGGCGCCGTCGAGCTCGCCCCTGCCGAACGTCACCGACGCGACGAGGGGGATGCCGGCCTTGATGAAGCGCTCGGCCTCGCGCAGGCTGCGCAGGCGGGTGACGAACGCCTTGCCGGCCAGCGGGGCGGCGTAGGCGGTGTTGAAGGGCCAGTTGCCGGTGCCGTCGTAGTCGTGGTCGTAGGTCATCCGGGCGGCGTGGTCGACCCAGGGATCGGTGTGCTTCGAGCCCACCCAGGCGTACGCCGAGGCCTTGGGCAGCCTGCGGTAGTAGGCCAGCACCATCGACGTCGAGGTCGGCGAGCACCAGGCCTCGCCGCCGTTGCCCCACTGCGGGTAGTGGCCCTTGTGGATCATCTGGGAGTAGCGGGGGACGTCGAGCACGATGCCGGCGCCCGAGCCGGGCTCGGAGACCTTCGGGGTCGTGGTCGGCAGGGCGGAGGTGACCGCGCCGACGGTGTCGAGCGAGGGGCGCGCGGTGGTGCCGGCGCGGCGGGCGAGCACGACGCGGACCTGCCAGGACTTCAGGGCCCGCACGGTCTTCCAGGTGTCGACGTCGACCTTGCCGAGGTCGTCGCCCTGACCGGAGATGGTGGTGCGCTTGATGTGGGCGTCGCCGGCGGCCCAGCGGCCCATCACGTCCCACGACGAGAGCTTGCCGGCCGAGTCGCGCCCGCGGACGCGGACCTCGACGAAGCTGTCGCCCGGGGTCGTGGCCGACCACGACGCGATGAGCTGGGTGAACCCGAATCCCGGCGTCTCCCACGGCGATTCCCAGGTCGCGGCGTCGTAGCGCACGGAGCCGACGGTCAGGCGCGTGGTGCCGGAGGAGAAGCTCGCGCGACCGTTGCTGATCGTGACGCCGGACGTGCGACCGCGCTTCAGCTGGGTCGTGGAGTCCCACTGCTGGTAGGCGATGCGGCGCTCGGAGGTCACGGACGCGGCGCTCGCGTCCGGCGTACCAGGGCTCACCGTGGCAACGTAACAGGACGCGACGAGCGCGCTGAGGAGGAGGGGAAGGCGCACAGGACGACGATAGGTCACATTCGTCCCATCCGTCCCACGCTGCCGGGATGGGCCACCAGGCCCGCAAGTCAATAGACTCGGCCGGTGACCATCCGGCTCTACGACACCGCGACGCGCGAGGTGCGCGACTTCCGACCCCTCGAGGAGGGGAAGGCGGGCATCTACGTCTGTGGTCTCACGGTGCAGTCGGAGCCCCACGTCGGGCACGTGCGGTCGGCGGTCAACTTCGACGTGCTGCGCCGGTGGCTGACCCACCAGGGCTACGCCGTCACGTTCATCCGCAACGTCACCGACATCGACGACAAGATCCTCGCCAAGGCCGACGAGCAGGGCCGGCCGTGGTTCAACCTCGCCTACGAGATGCACGGCAGGCTCACCGAGGCCCTGGCGGCCATCAACGTGCTGCCGCCGACCTACGAGCCGTCGGCCACCGGGCACGTGCCCGAGATGCTCGAGCTGATCCAGGCGCTGATCGCCCGGGGCCACGCCTACGCGGCCGACGACGGCTCGGGTGACGTCTACTTCGACGTGCGCTCGTGGCCGTCGTACGGCGAGCTCACCGGTCAGAAGGTCGACGACATGGAGGCGGCCGGCGACGCCGATCCCCGTGGCAAGCGCGACCCCCGCGACTTCGCGCTGTGGAAGGGCTTCAAGAAGGAGCACGAGCCGGAGACGGCGGCGTGGCCCTCGCCGTACGGCCCGGGTCGGCCCGGGTGGCACATCGAGTGCTCGGCGATGGCCGGCAAGTACCTCGGCCGGGCGTTCGACATCCACGGCGGCGGCCTCGACCTGCGCTTCCCGCACCACGAGAACGAGATGGCCCAGTCCCGTGCGGCCGGCCAGGACTTCGCTTCGTACTGGATGCACAACGCCTGGATCACCACCGCCGGCGAGAAGATGAGCAAGTCGCTCGGCAACTCCCTGCAGGTGCCCAAGGTGCTCGAGCGCGTGCGCGGCGTCGAGCTGCGCTTCTACATGCTCAGCGCCCACTACCGGTCCCATGTCGAGTTCTCCTTCGAGGCGCTCGACGAGGCGGCGGTCGGCTTCCGGCGCATCGAGACCTTCCTCGAGCGGGTGCCCGAGCCGACGGCGTCCGAGGTGCCCGACGCGTTCGCCGCCGCCATGGACGACGATCTCGGTACCCCCGCCGCCGTCGCGGTCGTCTACGACACCGTCCGCGAGGGCAACCGGCTGCTCGCCGAGGGTCACGACGCCGCCGAGCAGGCGGCCAGCGTGCTGGCCATGCTCCAGGTGCTCGGCCTGGACCCCCGTGACCCCGCCTGGGGCGGGGGAGCGAGCAACGACGCGGCCCTCACCGCCGCCGTCGACGCCCTCGTCGCCGGCCTGCTCGAGCAGCGCGCCGAGGCGCGCGCCGCCAAGGACTTCGCCCGCGCGGACCTCATCCGCGACCAGATCAAGACGGCCGGCATCGAGGTGGAGGACACCCCCACCGGCCCGAAATGGAGCCTCATCTAATGCCCGGTAACTCTCAACGCAAGGGCTCGGTCCGCAAGACGAGCAAGAAGCCCACCGCCGGTTCGGGCGGTCGCGTCAAGCGCGGCCTCGAGGGCCGCGGGCCCACGCCCAAGGCCACCGAGCGCGAATACCACAAGGCTCACAAGGCCGTGCAGGCCAAGAAGCGCGCCGCGTCCAAGGGTGGGCCGCGCCGCAAGGGCACCGACGCCGAGTGGATCGCCGGACGCAACTCCGTCCTCGAGGCGCTGCGCGAGGGCATCCCGATCACGGGCCTGTACGTCGCCGAGGGCGCCGAGCGCGACGGTCGGCTGCGCGAGGCCTTCAAGATCGCCCAGGACAAGGGCCTGAGCCTGCTCGAGGTCAGCAAGGGCGAGCTCGACCGGCTCACCGACCGCGCCGTCCACCAGGGCCTCGCCGCGCGCATCCCTCCCTACGAGTACGCCGACCCGGACGACCTGTTCGAGCTCGCCGACAAGAACCGTGAGAAGGCACTGGTCGTCGTGCTCGACTCGATCACCGACCCGCGCAACCTCGGCGCGATCATCCGCAGCGCCGCCGGGTTCGGCGCCCACGGCGTCGTGATCCCCGAGCGGCGGGCGGCCGGCATGACTGCCTCGGCGTGGAAGACCAGCGCCGGCGCCGCCGCACGGCTGCCCGTGGCGCAGACCGTCAACCTGGTCCGCCAGCTGAAGTCGTTCCAGGAGCAGGAAGGCTGCCAGGTGATCGGCCTGGCCGCCGACGGCGACCTCTCCCTGCCCGAGCTGGTCGCCGACCGCGAGCTGGTCCGCGGCCCACTGGTGATCGTGGTCGGCGCCGAGGGCGACGGCCTGGGCCGCCTGGTCGCCGAGACCTGCGACCACCTGGTCTCGATCCCGATGGCCAACACCCTCGAGTCGCTCAACGCCGGCGTGGCCGCCTCCGTGGTGCTGTACGCCGTCAACGAGGCCCGGGCCTAGGCCCACGGCCTCGGCCTCGGCCTCGGGACCTATGCAGCCTGGAGGCTTCGCCTCGATCGAGGATCCGTCGGATCGGGGCCCTTTCACTGCAGGTCTCACGGGGTCGGGGTGTCCGCGCGCCTACCATTCCGGGTCTCGCCGTCCAGGACGCTCGCTGCGCTCGCGCCGCTTCGCGGCGGCCTTCGGCCGTCCTTGACCGCGAGCCTCTCCCGGAATGGTGACGGCGCAGACAAGGGCGGGCTGCGCCGCGCCCTCGTCCAGCGCGGACACCCCGACAGCCGGCGATCTGGCGACTGGAGAGATTCCCGTGAACCTGGTTCACGGGAATCTCTCCGGTCCACGCACCGGCCAGGCCAGCGGTGCGTCAGCCACCGAACCGACCCATCCGAGGCACCACAACGGTGGCTCACCCACCGCCCGATCCAGGCGGCCAGGCCGGCGGTGCCGCAGCGACCGAACCCGGACACGAAACGGTCGCCAGCTCACCGCCCGATTTGAGGGCGGTGGCATAGCGACCGAACCCCGACGCGGAACGGTCGCCAGCTCACCGCCCGGTCCGTAGCGGCGCCGACCCGCACACCCCGAAGACCTGCCACCAGACGACGTCGAGGGCCGCAGGACGCCGCACGCCCCGAGGCTCAGGCCTCGGTCTCGGTCTCGGGGTCGGGTCTCTGCATCAGCACCGTGTCGACGTAGTCGCGCGCGGCGTCGTGGATGGGGACCTCGTGCCCGGCGCGCTCGGAGAGGTACCACCGGTGCACGAGCACCTCGTGGAACACCTCGGCGGCCTCGAGCTTGCCGCGGGCCTCGGGCGGGACCATCGCGGTGATCGGCTCGTAGATCTCGGTCAGCCAGCGGTGGGCGACCAGCGACCGGTCCTCGCCACCGAGGTCGCCGTGGGCGGTGAACGAGGCGAGGTCGTTGAGGAGCCGGCGCGCCTGGCCGTCCTCGACGTTGAGGCCCGTCAGCGCCTGCAGCTCGCGGCAGTGGTGGCCGAGCTCGACGGCCCTGGGCTGGATGCGCACCCAGTCGCCGCCGATGTCGGTGACGATGTCGAGCTCCTCGACGTCGAAGCCGAGGTCGTTGAGGCGCTCGATGCGCTGCTCGATGCGCCACATCTCGTCGAGCCCGAACTCCTCGACGCCGGTCAGCTCGTCCCACAGGGCGGCGTACCGGTCGGCGAGGAGCTCGACGATCTCGTGGGCGCCGACCTGGGTGTCGATGGCCTCGCTGGCCTGCAGGTCGAGCAGCTCGGCGAAGACGTTCTCGGTCGCGATCGTCACGTCGTGCTGGCGCATCCCGGCGGAGAGCTGCGGACGCAGCTCACCGGTCTCGGCGTCGACGAGATAGGCGGCGAACCCGCCCGCGTTGCGCCGGAAGAGCACGTTGCTCAGCGAGACGTCGCCCCAGTAGAAGCCGGCCAGGTGGAGGCGGACCAGCAGCACCACGAGCGCGTCGACCAGGGCCGGGAGGTTGTCGGCGTTCATGCCGTGGGCGAAGAGGCTGCGGTAGGGGAGCGAGAACCGCAGGTGCTCGGTGAGCAGGGCGCTCGGCAGGTCCTCGCCCTGCTCGTCGACGCGTCCGGTCACCACGCCTTGGGGGACGACGGCCGGCAGACCGAGGCGCTGCAGGTCGCGCAGCAGCCGGTACTCGCGGAACGCGATCTCCTCCACCGTCTCCTTGACGGCGTAGGTGCGGTCGCGCAGGCGCACGATCCGGACGACGTGGCGCGACAGGCCGCGGGGGAGGGGGACGACGTGGTCGTCGGTCCAGTCCTCCAGGCACGTCGCCCACGGCAGGGTGAGCAGCGCGGGGTCGGGCCGGTTGGCCACGATGTGCAGCGCCATACCTGCACCGTAGCCCTGTCGTGCCGGCGGTGGGCGGTGGTCAGGGCTCGAGCAGGACCGCGCCGGGGCCGCGCTCGGCCATCTCGTCGTCGGGGTTGGTGAGGTAGCACGACCGCAGGCTCAGGCAGCCGCAGCCGATGCAGCTGTCGAGCTTGTCGCGCAGCAGCTCGATCCGCCGGATCTGCTCGTCGAGCCGGGGTCGCCAGGCGTTGCTGATCCGGTGCCAGTCGGCCTTGGTCGGCGTACGCCCGTCGGGCAGGTCGGCCAGGGCCTCGCGGATCTCGCCGAGGCTGAGGCCGACGCGTTGGGCGGTGCGCACGAACGCCACCCGTCGCAGCGTCGAGGCGGGGTAGCGACGCTGGTTGCCGATCGTGCGCTCGGAGCTGATGAGCCCGCGGTCCTCGTAGAAGCGCAGTGCACTGGGGGCCACCCCCGACCGCTCGGCCAGCTGACCGATCGTCAACGTCATGACGCCAGCCTAACTTCAAGCGTCATCGAGGTTGCGTATGGCGATCGTGCGCCTCGCCTCGAGGGATGCGCGGGTGATCGGCGGGAGCGTGCTGGCCGTCGACGGCCACCTGGGCCGACGGGCCCTAGGATGTGGGCGCTGCATGCCGGTGTAGCTCAGTTGGTAGAGCGCGTCTCTTGTAAAGACGATGTCGCGGGTTCGACTCCTGTCACCGGCTCCGAGGGGCAATCCTTGAACGCCCGGCTCCGCCGGCGACTCAGCGCAGCTGGCGCGCCTCGAACCGCGCCGGCGGTGCCGCGATCGCGTCCTGGGCGGCGATGAGCTGGATCTCGCGGGTGCCGGCGGTGAGGGTCGCCTCGAGGACCGAGTAGACCGACGAGGTGGTGAGCTCGAGTGCGCGGGCGGGGGAGCCGGTGCTGGTCAGGTGGGCCAGGTAGAGCGCGGCCGTCACGTCGCCGCAGCCGTTGGGCGCGATCGGCAGCAGGGGGGTCGTGACGACCCAGGCGCCGGCATCGGAGACGGCGACGACGTCGAGGGTGTCGGGTGCCGAGTCGGCGTGCAGGACCGAGGTGACCAGCACGTCGCGGGGGCCGGTGGCGCGGACCACCTCGACGGCGTCGAGCACCTCGGTCAGGGTGGTGGTCGAGCGGCCGGCCAGGAAGTCGAGCTCGAAGTGGTTGGGCGTCACGATGTCGGCGCGCGGCACCACCTCGTCGCGCAGGTACGCCGGGATGCCCGGCTTGACGAACATCCCGCGGCCCACGTCGCCCATCACGGGGTCGCAGCAGTAGACCGCGGCCGGGTTGAGCTCCTTGACGCGGGCGACGGCGTCCAGGACGACCCTGCCGACGGCCGGGTCGCCCTGGTAGCCCGACAGCACCGCGTCGGCGGTGCCGAGGACGCCGCGGTCGTCGATGCCGGCGATGACCTCGCGCACGTCGGCGGGGTCGAGCAGCGGGCCGCGCCACGCGCCGTACCCGGTGTGGTTGGAGAAGTGGACCGTGAGGACCGGCCAGACCTCGTGCCCGAGGCGCTGCAGCGGGAAGACCGCGGCGGAGTTGCCGACATGGCCGTAGGCGACCGAGGACTGGATCGACAGGATCTTCACGAGGGTGATTCTGGCTCAGGTGAACCCGTGGGTCTCGAGACGGGCCGTACGGCGCGAGCAAGCTCGCGCCGTACCGGCCCCCTCGACCTCCTCGCTGGTCAGCGTCTCGACGAGCGAGCTCGTCGAAACGCTGGCTCGGACGAACTAGAACGCGTTACAGTTTCGCCGATGTGTGGTGGGCCACACCCAGAACCAGTCGACGAGCAGGAACGGGCGGGTCAGGCATGGCGAAGAAGCCGGAGTACCAGAACGAGGCCGACTACGTGGTGGTCGGCTCCGGGAGCTCGGGAGCCGCGATCGCCGGCCGCCTCGCGGAGTCCGGCGCGAGCGTGATCGTGCTCGAGGCCGGCAAGACCGACGAGAAGTTCCTGACCCGGAAGCCCGGGATGATCGGGCCGATGCACTCGGTGCCCGAGATCAAGAGGACCGTCGACTGGGGCTACTACTCGACGCCGCAGAAGCACCTCCTCGACCGCAAGATGCCGGTGCCGCGAGGCAAGGTCGTCGGCGGGTCGAGCTCGATCAACGGCATGGTCTACGTGCGTGGCAACCGCGCCAACTTCGACTCCTGGGCCGCCGAGGGCAACGTCGGCTGGGACGCCGACACCGTCAATGCGGCGTACAAGAGGATGGAGGACTTCGAGGACGGCGAGAACGCCTTCCGCGGCACCGGCGGTCCGATCCGGATCACCCGCAACAAGTTCCCGCAGGAGGGCGCGCTGCAGTTCCTGCAGGCGACGTCCGACGCGACCGGCTGCGAGATCCTCGACGACTACAACGGCGCGTCCCAGGAGGGCGTCAGTCGGATGCAGCAGAACGCCGCTGACGGCCTGCGCTACTCCGCCTCGCGCGGCTACATCCACAACCTGGCCCCGCGCACGCTGCAGCTGCAGAGCGAGGTGCTGGTCACCCGGGTCGTGGTAAAGAACGGCCGCGCGACCGGCGTCGAGGTCACCGACGTCAGCAAGAAGGGCGGCGGCGCCAAGCGCACCATCCGGGCCGGCAAGGAGGTCATCCTCTCGGCCGGGTTCGTCGGCTCCGCGCAGATCCTGATGCTCTCGGGCATCGGTCACGCCCAGCACCTCAAGGACCACGGCATCCAGGTCGTCGCCGACCTCCCCGTGGGCGACAACCTGCACGACCACATGTTCCACGCGCTGACCTTCCACGCGACGTCGAGCAAGAACCGCGGCACCGCGCCCTACTTCGCCAAGGGGATCGCCAAGGAGGTCCTGCGCCCCGGTACGACGTTCCTGGCCAACTCGGTCTTCGAGGTGCTCGCCTTCCTCAAGACCTCGCAGGCCAAGGACGTGCCCGACCTCCAGCTGCACCTGCTGCCGTGGTCCTACGTCTCGCCCAACCAGGACGAGCCGATCCGCCACGACGTCGACCCCCGTACGTCGCTGACCGTGCTCGCGACGCTGATCTATCCCAAGAGCCGCGGCACGCTGCGGCTCGCGTCGGCCGACCCGACCGCCTCTCCGCTGATCGACTTCCAGTACCTCGCCGACCCGTCGGACCTCGAGGTCCTCGGCGAGGGGTCCGAGATGGTCCGCCAGATCATGGCGGGCTCGGCGTTCAAGGGCGCGGTCAAGGAGGAGATCCACCCGGGCACCGACCTCCAGGGCCAGGAGCTGCGCGACGCGATCCTCAACCGGGCGACCTCGGTCTACCACGGGGTCGGCACCTGCCGGATGGGCGTCGACGAGCTGTCCGTCGTCACCCCGGACCTCAAGGTCCGCGGCGTCGAGGGCCTCCGGGTCGCCGACGCCTCGATCATGCCGTCGATCACCGGCGGCAACACCAACGCGCCCGCGATCATGATCGGCGAGCGCGGCGCCGACCTGATCCTCGGGAGGGGATGAGCATGAGCCAGGACCTGCAGCGTCCGGCGTCGGTCACCGACGCGTTCCTCCAGCAGCTCGTCGAGCGGGTTCCGTCGACCGCCGGTGGAACCTGGAAGCTCACCGAGGTCTACACCGGCGAGGTCCTGGTCGAGCTCCCGCAGTCGACGCCGGCCGACATCGAGCGGGCGTTCGCGGCCGCCCGGGTGGCGCAGGCGGAGTGGTCGCAGTGGCCGCTGGCCAAGCGGCTCAAGGTCTTCAAGAGGGCGCACGCGCTCTTCGTCGAGAACGCCCACAGGACCGCCGACCTGATCCAGGTCGAGAGCGGCAAGAACCGGCGGATGGCGATCGAGGAGACCTGCGACCCGCCGATGGTGATGAGCCACTACATCAAGCACGCGCCTCGGCTGCTGGCGCCGGTCACCAAGGGCGGGCCGGTCCCGTTCCTGACCAGGTCGACCGCGATCCGCCAGCCCAAGGGCGTCGTCGGTGTCATCGCGCCGTGGAACTTCCCCTTCGCCACCGGCATCTCCGACGCCGTCACCGCCCTGATCGCCGGCAACGGCGTCGTGCTCAAGCCCGACAACAAGACGGCGCTCTCGCCGCTGTGGGGCATCCAGATGCTCGAGGACGCCGGCCTGCCGAAGGGCCTGTTCCAGGTCGTCTGCGGCGAGGGCCCCGACGTCGGTCCGACGCTCATCGACCACGCCAACTACGTCATGTTCACCGGCTCCACCGCCACGGGTCGCGTCATCGGCGAGCGCGCCGGGCGCAACCTCATCGGCGCCTGCCTCGAGCTCGGCGGCAAGAACCCGATGATCGTGCTCGACGACGCCGACATGGACGACGTCGTCGAGGGCGCGGTCTTCGGCGTCTTCGGCAACACCGGTCAGATCTGCATGCACATCGAGCGGATCTACCTCCCGGAGAGCCGGTACGCCGAGTTTCGCGACAAGTTCGTGGCCCGGGCCAAGGGGCTCGACGTACGCGCCTCCTACGACTTCGGCCCCGAGATGGGCTCCCTCGTCTCGCCCGACCACAAGGAGCGCGTGCAGTCGCACGTCGACGACGCCGTCGCCAAGGGCGCCACCGTGCTCGCGGGCGGCCGGCCGCGCCCCGACCTCGGCCCGGCGTTCTACGAGCCGACGATCCTCGAGGGCGTCACCCAGGACATGCTCACCGGCTCGTGCGAGACCTTCGGGCCGGTGGTGGCCCTGCACCGCTACCGCACCGTCGACGAGGCCGTCGCCCTGGCCAACGACACCGACTACGGCCTCAACGCCTCCGTGTGGGGTGGCGACGTCGAGGCCGCGTCAGCCGTCGCCCGCCGGATCCAGTCCGGCAACGTCAACGTCAACGACATCCTGGCCACGGCGTTCGCCTCCAAGGGCACCCCGTCCGGCGGGGTCAAGCAGTCCGGCGTCGGTGCCCGCCACGGCGACCAGGGCCTGACCAAGTACACCGACGTGCAGAACCTCGCGGTGCTCAAGAAGCAGGTCATGGGCGCGCGCCCGGGCCAGAACTACGACGACTACGTCAAGGGGATGCTGTCCGGGCTGTCGATGATGCGCAGGACGCGCCTGCGCTGACCACGCGTCGCCCGAGGCGTGACGGGCTAGCGTCGAGGTCATGACGAACGACGCAGACATGGACTACCGGCCCCTCGGCGACAGCGGCCTGATGGTGAGCGCGGTCGGCATCGGCTGCAACGCCTTCAGCCGACGGGTCGACCTCGACGGCGTGCGCGACATCCTCGACGCCGCCTCCGACGTCGGCGTGACGCTGCTCGACACCGCCGACATCTACGGCGATCCCAGTGGCGGCAGCGAGGAGCTGCTCGGCGAGGCGCTGCAGGGTCGACGTGACGAGTTCGTGCTGGCCACGAAGTTCGGCATGGACATGAACGGCGCCAACGGGGCCGACCGCGGCGTACGGGCCTCGCGCCACTACGTCCGGCGCGCGGTCGAGGCGAGCCTGCGCCGGCTCCGCACCGACCACATCGACCTCTACCAGCTGCACCGGCCCGACGACGTGACGCCGATCGAGGAGACGCTGTCGGTGCTGACCGACCTGGTCCGGGAGGGCAAGGTCCTCTACCTCGGCTCGTCCAACTTCTCCGGCTGGCAGGTCGCCGACGCCGAGTGGACCTCGCGCAGCGCGGGCCTCGAGCGGTTCGTCAGCGTGCAGAACCGCTACTCGCTGCTCGACCGCGGCCTCGAGGACGAGGTGGTGCCGGCCTGCGAGCAGTACGGGCTCGGCGTCCTGCCGTTCTTCCCGCTCGAGTACGGCCTGCTGACCGGCAAGTACCGCCGGGGCCAGGCGGCACCCGACGGCTCGCGGGCGAGCAGCGGGCCCGCCCCGTGGCTCGAGAGCGCCGACTGGGACCGGATCGAGGCCCTCGAGGCGTACGCCGCCGCGCGCGACCTCGAGCCGATCGACGTCGCGATCGCCGGGCTCGCCGCGCAGCCGGCAGTGTCGTCGGTCATCGCCGGCGCGACCTCGGGCGACCAGGTGCGACGCAACGCCGCGGCCCTGCGCTGGGAGCCCACCGAGGCCGATCTCGTCGAGCTCGACGAGATCACCGCCGGCGACTGAGCCGGCGACCCTACGGCGACGGGCCGGTCGGCCTGCGTGAGGTCGACTCGGCCCGTGACCGTCAGAGGTGGGGGGTCAGGCGCTGATCGCCGCGGTCTGCGGCCCGGAGGTGGCGACCTGGATCTTGCGCGGCTTGGCCCGCTCGGCGACCGGGATCGTCAGGCGCAGCACGCCCGCGTCGTAGCCGGCGTCGATGTGCTCGAGGTCGAGGTTGTCGCCCAGGACCAGCTGGCGGCTGAAGGCGCCGCGGGGCCGCTCGGCCGCCAGCATCTCCCAGTCGCCGTTGCGGCCCAGACGCTCGGCACGGATGGTCAGCACGTTGCGCTCGACGTCGAGGTCGATGGACTCGGGCGAGACGCCCGGCAGGTCGAGCTCGAGGACGAACGTGTCGCCCTCGCGCCAGGCGTCCATGGCCATCGTCACGGGCCGGTTGGTCGTGCCCGGGGACCCGTTGAAGAACTGCTGGGCCAGGCGGTCGAGGTCGCGGAACGGGTCGGTGGTGCGGAGCAGCATGGTGTCCTCCTCATCGGATTGTCGGGATTGGCAGGGAAGAACCTGCATCACCTGTTATAGATCGACTGATTCGCTCGTGTCAACAAATCCGTGCCGCTACGATCACCTGGTGACCGAACGCCACGACCCCGGCGTCTACGCCATCTCGGTGGCCGCCCGGATGGTCTCGATGGAGATCCAGAACCTCCGCGTCTACGAGCGCCGGGGGCTGGTCGACCCCGACCGCACGCCGGGCGGGTCTCGCCTCTACCGTCCGGCCGACATCGAGCGGCTGCACCGGATCCGTGACCTGCTCGAGCAGGGCCTCAACCTGGCCGGCATCGCCGAGGTGCTGCGCCTGGAGGCCGACAACGATCGGCTGCGCGAGCAGGTCCGTCGCCTGCGCAAGCGCGGGTGAGGTGCGAGGCTCAGCCGTCGGACGCGTCGTCGAGGGCGTCCTGCAGGACGTCGCGCAGCCCCTCGGGGGTGCGCCCGACCAGGTCGAGCGTCGTACGGCTGACCTCGCCGAGGTCGTCGCCGCCCAGCTCGCGCGAGGCCAGGCCGAGCCAGCGCCCGACGAGCTCGGCCTGCGCCGAGGCGTTGCGCTCGTAGGTCTCGAGGAACGCGGCGTCGTCGAGCGCGGCCATGTCGTCGACCGAGCGGCGCGCGAAGGTGAGCGCGTCGGCGAGGCTCTGCTCGCCGTCGGGCGGGTAGCCGATGAGCTCGACCGTCGCGGCGCGCAGCTGCTCGCTGACGGCGTCGGACTCGAACTCCGCCGGTGCCGGGCCCGACCGCTGCACGGCGACCACCACGATCGTCACCGCGATCGCGACCATGACGAGCAGGCCGACGACGCCGTACAGACGGTGGTGGCGGGTGTCGTCCATGGCGTGGTGAGGGTACGCCGGGCGACCGGTCGCCGGGTCAGGCGACCTGCAGCGACCGCTTCGACAGCCCCATCCAGAACCCGTCGATGACCTGCTCCCCGGGAGCGCTCGGGTCGGTGGCCGCACCCAGGGTCACGAACAACGGCGAGTAGTGCTCGACGGTCGGGTGGGCGTAGGGCATGCCCGGGGCCCGGTGGCGGAAGTCGGCGAGCGCGTCGACGTCGCCGCGGGCCATGGCGTCGGCGGCCCAGGCGTCGAAGTCGCTCGACCAGCCGGGAGCGGCGGCGTCGAGCCGGAAGTCCTCGAGGAACGGCAGGCCGTGGGTCAGGAAGCCGGATCCGATGATCAGCACGCCCTCGTCGCGCAGGCCGCGCAGTCGTGCCCCGATCGCCATCAACCGCACGGGATCGTGGGTCGGCAGCGACATCTGGACCACGGGTACGTCGCCCTCGGGGTACATGATCGTGAGCGGCACCCAGGCGCCGTGGTCGAGCCCGCGCGCGTGGTGCTGGTGGACCGGCTCGGTCGACGGCATCGTGGCGGCGATCCGCTCGGCCAGCCAGGAGGAGTCGGGGGTCTCGTAGGTCATCGAGTAGTACTTCGCCTCGAACCCGCCGAAGTCGTAGACGAGGGGGGCCCGGCTCGCGCTCAGCGAGATCGGTGCGGACTCCCAGTGGGCGCTGACGATGAGGATCGCCTTCGGGCGGGGCAGGTCTCGCGCCCACGCGGCCAGCTGACCCGACCACAGCGGGTCGTCGAGGAGGGGCGGGGCGCCGTGGCCGAGGTAGAGGGCGGGCATGCGGTCGATCACGAGGACAGAATAGTTGAATCCTGAACTTTATTCCGGAGAGTCAGTGCGCGGAGGCGTCGCCCTCGACGAACGCGGACCAGTCGATGGGCTCGGCGCCCCGCTCGGTGAGCAAGGCGTTGACCCGGCTGAACGGCTGGGACCCGAAGAACCCGCGTGAGGCCGACAGGGGCGACGGGTGCGCCGACTCGACCGACGGGGTGCTGCCGAGCATCGGCTTGAGGGACTGGGCGTCCCGGCCCCACAGGATCGCCGCGAACGGCGACCCTGCCTCGGCCCTCGCCACGAGCGCCTTGATCGCGCACTCGGTGACCTCCTCCCAGCCCTGCTTGCGGTGGGAGGCCGGTGTGCCGGGGCGGACCGTCAGCACGCGGTTGAGGAGCATCACGCCCTGGTCGGCCCAGCCGGTCAGGTCGCCGTGCTTGGGCGGGATCACGCCGACGTCGGCGCGCAGCTCGGTGTAGATGTTGACCAGGCTCCGCGGGAGCGGCCACACGTCACGCTCGACGGCGAAGCTGAGCCCGATCGGGTGTCCGGGCGTCGGGTACGGGTCCTGGCCGACCACGAGGACCTTCACCCCCGAGAGTGGCGCACGGAAGGCGCGGAAGACGGCGTCGCCCGCCGGCAGGTAGGGCCGGCCGGCGGCGATCTCCTCGCGGAGGAACGTGCCCAGCGCGGCCACCCGGTCGTCGACCGGCGCGAGGGCCTCGGCCCAGTCGGGGGACATCAGTCCACGGTCGACGAGTCCGGCCAGCGCGCTCATGGTCGCGACGCTACCCGGCGTCAGGCGTCCGGGAGCAGGGCCGTGACCAGGGCGTCGATCACGGCGTCGGTCGAGGTGCCGCGGTCGATCGAGGTGGTGATCCGGTCGAGCAGCAGGCCGTCGATCGCGTAGTGGAAGAGAACGACCTCGCGGGCGCCACCGGGAAGGCCGGCCGCGGTGTTGAACGCGACGTCGCCGGCGAACCCCTCGCGCAGCCAGGCGCCGATGACCTCCTCGACCTCCGGTCGCCGGGCGGCCTCCAGTCGGAGCTCGAAGAGCGCCAGGGTGACGTCGTGCTCGCGGGTCAGTCGGCGCACGATGTCGCGCAGGTAGTCGGCGTACAGCCGTCGGCTCGGCTTGCGTCGACCGAGTCGGGTCAGCACCTCGGGGTCGGGCGCGAGGCGCTCGCCGATGCGACCGACCAACGCCTGCAGCAGGGCGTCGCGGGTCCGGAAGTAGTTGGACGTGGTCCCGGCCGGCACGCCGGCATGCGCGTCGACCGCGCGGTGGGTCAGGCCCCGGGCGCCCTCGTCGGCGAGCACGGAGATGCCGGCGTCGGCGAGGGACTGGCGACGTTCGTCGTTGCGAACCACGGAGCCAGCCTAGCGATAACCACTACGCCTGTCGTACATTCAAACCAACCACTACATCTGTCGTGATTGGAGACGACCATGCGAGAGCTCACCTACTACGTCGCTGTCTCGCTCGACGGCCGGATCGCCGGCCCAGGCGACGACTTCTCGGCGTTTCCCGTCGAGGGCGACCACATCGACATGATCCTGCGTGACTGGCGTGACACCCTGCCTGCGCCGGGGCTCCAGGCCCTCGGCCTGGCCGCCGACCACACGCGGTTCGACGCCGTCGTCATGGGGTGGGGCACCTATGCCGCCGGCCTCCCGCACGGCGTCGTCGACCCCTACCCGCACCTCGACCAGGTGGTCGCGACCCGGGCGCACGCCGACCACGAGCTCCCCGACGGGGTGCGCGCGACCGCCGATCCCCTCGCCGAGGTGCGCCGGATGAAGGCGCAGGAGGGGGTCGGCATCTGGCTCTGCGGTGGGGGACTGCTGGCCGCGTCGCTCGCCGACGAGATCGACCGGCTCGTGCTCAAGGTCAACCCGGTCGTGCTGGGCAAGGGGCCGGCGCTGCTCGACGGCTCCTACGTCCCCCGGTTCTTCGAGCGGTCCGCAGTGACGGCGTACGACTCGGGGGTCGTGGTCGCCGAGTACGAGCGGTCGTGGTGAGGGTCGTCGGCGGAGGTCGGCCGGCGTGACCTGACGACCTGAACGTGTGTCATGTTTCGGTTCGATGCCCTACGCTGTCCCCGTCCGACGAGGGAGGGGCCAGATGGCGACGGTCGAGCAGGTGTCCGGTCCGGCCTCCGGTCCGGTGACGCGACGCGCTCCCGTGCAGGAGCGGAGCCGCCGCCGGGTGGAGGCGATCCTCGACGCCGCGGAGCGGCTGGTGGTCGAGCGTGGGGTCGAGGCGCTGACCACCCGCGAGATCGCGCTCGCGGCGGCGGTCCCGGTGGCCTCGCTCTACCAGTACTTCGCCGACAAGGAGGCCGTGCTGATCGCCCTCGCCGAGCGCGACATGGCCGAGATGGACGAGCAGGTCGCCGCCGACCTCGACGCGCTGGCCGCGACCGGCGAGCTCGGCGGCCTCACCGTGGCCTCGCTCGTCGAGACCGCGATGCGCGCGTTCGTCACGGTCTACGCGCGCCGCCGCGCCTTCGTCGAGATCTACCTCCGGGGGCGCGCCAACACCGCCGTGCAGGCCTTCGGTCGCGACCACAACCTCCGCCTCGCCCGGGCGATGCGCGAGCTCGCGGTCGAGTCCGGGCTCGTCCGCCCCGACCTCACCGAGCAGGTCGTCGTCCTGGCGGTCGAGGTCGGCGACCGCGTCTTCCAGCTGGCCTACGAGCACGACGCCCACGGCGACCAGGCGCTGGTGGCCGAGGGCATCGCGATGATCACCTCCTACCTCGAGAGGTTCACGCCGTGAGCGCCCGCGACGACGTCGCCGCCGCGGCCCGACGCCTGGCCGCCGAGGGGCTCCTCGTCGGCACCGCCGGCAACGTGAGCATGCGGGTGCGCGACCTCGTCGCGATCACCGCCACCGGCGTCGTGCTCGCCGACTGCCAGCCCCACGAGGTCGTCCTCGTCGACCACGACGGCACCCTCGTCGACGGTGGGCTCGTGCCGACGTCCGAGCTCGGCCTGCACCTGGGCGTCTACGCCGACCAGCCCGCCGTCGGTGCGGTCGTGCACACCCACGCGCCCTGGTCGACCGCCGTCGCCTGCGTGCTCGACGAGCTGCCGGTCCTGCACTACCAGCAGCTGCTCCTCGGCGGCGTGGTCCGCGTGGCGCCGTACGCCACCTTCGGGTCGGCCGAGCTCGCAGCCTCGGTGCGCACTGCGCTCGAGGGTCGGCAGGCCGCGCTGATGGGCAACCACGGCTCGGTCACCGTCGGCGCGAGCCTCGACAAGGCCGTCGAGCACGCCGTGCTGCTCGAGTGGCTCGCTGCCCTCCACCACCGCGCCTCGGCGCTCGGCACGCCCCGCGTGCTCACCGACGCCGAGCAGGAGGACGTCGTCCTCACCGCCCTGGCCCGCAACTACGGGATTGTCCAGCCCTCCGAGGAGAACACATGAAGGTCGCCTGCGTCGGCGTGCACGTGCTCGACACCCACGTCATCGGCATCGAGTCGATCCCGGAGGGCTCGGACGGCCAGCTCGTCGAGACCATCCGCCTGTCGGCCGCCGGTACGGCGGGTGGCACCGCGCTCGTCCTGGCCCGGCTCGGCGCCGAGGTGGCGTCGTACGGCGCCGTCGGGAGCGACCCGCTGGGCGACGTCCTCTTCGCGCTGCTCGGGCGCGAGGGCGTCGACGTCTCCGGCCTGGTCCGCAAGGACGACCAGCAGACCTCGGCGTCGGTGATCCCCGTGCGCGCCAACGGGGACCGGCCGGCGTGGCACTGCATCGGCGCCAACGGCGCCTTCACCCTCGACGACCTCGACCGGTCGGCGCTGGCCGGCTCGACCCACCTGCACCTCGGGGGCCCGGAGTTCCTGGGCGGTCCGGCGGCCGGCGAGCTGCTGGCGTGGGCGCGCGAGCAGGGCATGACCACCTCGGTCGACGTGCTCGCCCCGGGCGACCCCGACCTGCTGGCCTGGATCGCCGACGCGCTGCCCCACACCGACTTCCTGCTCCCCAACGACGAGCAGGTGCGCGGGTTCACCGGCGAGAGCGACCTCGCGGCCGGGGCGCGCGCGCTCGTCGCCGCGGGTGCCGGCTGCGTGGCGGTGACCCAGGGCGCGAAGGGCGCACTGGTCGTGACCGGCACCGAGCTCGACGATGTCGTCGAGGTGGCGGCCTACCCCCTCGGCGACGGCGAGCTCGTCGACACCACCGGCTGCGGTGACGCGTTCAGCGCCGGCTTCCTGCGCGGCCACGCCCTCGGCCTCGCGCCGGCCGACGCCGCGCGCCTGGGCTGTGCGACCGCCCACCAGGTCGCGCGCGGACTCGGCACCGACGCCGGTGACTACTCCCTGTCCTCGGTCCAGGCGCTGGTGGCGGGGTCCTAGGCGGGCCATCCCGTCGGCCGCTGGAGGCGGTCGAGGAACGACACCAGCACGGCCTCGCGCAACGCGGGGGAGGCCAGGTCGAGCAGCGCGTTGACCTCGGCCATCCGGGTCGGCAGGGCGAGCCCGCCGTCGTCGCCCGGGGTGTCACCGACGAGACCGGCCGCCGCGAGCAGCCCGTCGAAGTCGTCGTCGGTAAGGGTCGTCGGGTCGAGCGCCCCGACGTACGCCGCCACGCCGGCGTCGACCGCGACCGGGCCGGCGTCCTGCGCGGCCCGGGTCGCCTCGGCCAGCGCGGTCAGCAGGTCGGGCACGTGCGGGCGGGTCGCGGCGCTCACCGACAGGTGGATGGTCGCCGGGTGGGCGCCGTGGGACAGCTGCGGCTGGACGTACCAGCCGCGCGCCGCCATCTCGTCGCACACCGTGAACGGGTCGCACGAGTCGTCGGTGGCCAGCGCGATCAGCGTCGAGTCGGGCGGGGCCACGACGTGCAGCCCGGGAATGTCGGTGGTGCCGGCCACGATGGCGTCGACCGCCTCGAAGACCTCGCGCGTGAGGAGCTCATAGCCCGTGTCCCCGATCGACTGCACCGCGGCCCAGGCGCCGGCCAGGGGCCCGCCCGAGCGCGTCGACTGCATGGTCGAGTTGAGCATCGTGTAGCCCGGCCAGGCAGCGCTCGCGAAGAACTGCGGCCGCCTCAGGGCCGCGGTGCGGTGCAGCAGCACCGAGGTGCCCTTGGGGGCATAGGCGTACTTGTGCAGGTCGACCGAGATCGACGTGACGCCCTCGACGGCGAAGGTCCAGGGCGGGACCTCGCGGCCGACCCGGGCGGCGTACGGCAGCACCCAGCCACCGATGCACGCATCGACGTGGCACCGGATCCCGCGCTCGGCGGCCAGCGCGGCGAGGTCGGTGATGGGGTCGACCACCCCGTGCGCGTACGACGGTGCGCTGCCCACCACCAGGGCAACACGCTCACCGAGCTCGTCGAGGGCGCGCGCGGTCGCGTCGAGGTCGGCGCGGAAGTCGGCGCTGGTCGGCACCAGCACGGCCTCGACGCCGAAGTAGTGCGCGGCCTTGTGGAAAGCCGCGTGCGCGGTGTCGGGCAGCACCATCGCGGGTCGCACGTCGGGGTGCGTGGCGAGGTGGGCGTCGCGCGCGCCCTGCACGGCCAGGAGCACCGACTCGGTGCCGCCCGAGGTGACGCTCCCGACGACGGTGTCGGGCGCGTCGAGCAGGCGGGCCGCGGCGGCGACCAGGTCGTTCTCCATGGTGAGCAGGCTCGGGAACGCGGTCGGGTCGAGCCCGTTGGAGCCGGCGAAGGACGCGACGGCCCGGCGGGCGACCTCGTCGACCTCGGCGAGCCCGGAGTCGTAGACGTAGGCCAGGGTGCGGCCGCCGTGCACCGGCAGGTCGGCGGCCTGCAGCGCGCGCAGGCGGGCGGCGATGTCGTCGGTCATGCGGGCGCCTCCTGGGCGTCGTCGGTGTCGTCGGCGTGCAGGGAGTCGTCGAGCCGGTAGCGGGTCAGCCACCACAGGCTGACGGCGACGAGCACCGCCGGCAGCAGTGAGAACCCGAGGGTGATCGCGGTGAGTGCGCTGTCGGGCTGGGTGACCGCGTCGTCGGTGCCCGAGCGATAGGACCCGAGGGCCAGGACCAGGGCGAACACGCCGGGTCCGAGCGCGAGGCCGAGCGTCTCACCGGCGGTCCAGACCCCGGTGTAGACCCCGGCCCGGTTCTCGCCCGTACGCCGCGAGTCGGCCGCGGCGACGTCCGGCAGCATCGAGAGGGGGAAGACCTGGCAGCCGGCGTAGCCGATGCCGACCACGGCGACCGCGGCGAAGACGATCCCGCTCGGCGCCACGCGCGCGGTGGCGGCCAGCGCCGCACCGAGGCCGAGCAGGACCGAGGAGGCGAGGTAGGCCCGGCGCTTGCCGACCCGGGCACCGATCGCCGACCACAGCGGCGTCAGGAGGATCGCGGGGCCGACGAAGCAGACGAACAGGATGGTCGACGCGCCGTCGCTGCCGATGACGTCGCCGGCGAGGTAGTCGACGCCGGCGAGCATGCAGCCGGTCGCGAGCGCCTGCAGCACCCACGTCGTCAGCAGCAACCGGAAGTCGCGCGCGCCGGCGACCACCCGCAGCTGGTCGCGCAACGACCCGGCACCCGGCGCGACCGAGCCGACCGGGGCGTCGCGGGTGCCGCGGTAGGCCCCGACCACGCCGACGAGGATGACCACGGCCATCGCCGCGCCCATCAGCCGGTAGCCGTCCCGGCCGCCGACGGCGTCGCGGATCGCCGGCGCCGTGGCACCCGCCAGCAGGATCGTGAAGGCGAGGATCGCGACCCGCCACGTCATCAGCCTCGTGCGCTCGGCGTACCCCTGCGTCATCTCGGCGGGCATGGCCACGAACGGCACCTGGAAGAACGCGTACGCTGAGGCGCACGCCAGGAACAGCACCAGCACGTAGCCCGTCTCGAGGACCGTCGAGTCGAGGTCGGGCCCGGCGAACAGCAGCGCGAAGGTGATCGCCAGGGCGACCCCGGCGCGCAGCAGCCAGGGTCGCCGCGGCCCGCGCGGGTCGACGGTCCGGTCGCTGATGCGTCCGGCGACCGGGTTGAGCAGCACGTCCCACGCCTTCGGCAGCACCACGACGATGCCGGCCACGACGGCGGCGACCCCGAGGGTGTCGGTGAGGTAGGGCAGCAGCATCAGCCCCGGCACGGTGCCGAAGGCGCCGGTGGCCACCGATCCCAGTCCGTAGCCGACGCGCACGCGCCGGGAGAGAGTGTCGGTCTCGGGCACCCCGCGAGGCTAGTACGTCGAGCCGCCCCCGGACGGCGGTTTCGCCGTTCGTCGGGCGAGGTACGAGGAGCCCGGCTCCCACGTCGGTCGAGGTGCGAGGAGCCCCGGCGACGAGCCTCGAGACCACCGCAGCCGACGTACCGACTCGAGCTACACCCCGCAGTCGGGCGCGCTCCACGTGTTGCCGGCGCGGATGTCGACGTGCACGTGGTCGTCGTGGTCGGGGTAGCCCGGGCCGAAGATGCCGCCGAAGCCGTTGTAGCGGGCGTTGTCGGCGAGCGTGCAGAACGGGACGCCGATCAGGTCGAGGGCGTTGCCGTAGGTGTGCTGACCGCTGCCGCTGCCGCCGACCTCCACGTCACAGGCCTGCGAGCGGAAGCCGGAGGAGACGGTGAGCGGGACGTTGCCGATGCGCTGGCGCAGGGCCTCGGCGCGCCACATCACGCGCTTGAGGTTCTCCTTGACCGTCTCCTCCGGCACCGAACCACCCGAGAAGCCGGTGCCCCCGCAGTCGGGAACCACCTCGTCGTACGAGAAGTGGAGGGGTGTGCAGTCGGGGTCCTGGAGCTCGTAGATCTGGGCGTACGTCGCCGGGCCGGCCACGCCGTCGGCCTCGAGGCCGTACGCCGCCTGGAACCCCTGGACCGCGGCCACGGTCTGCGGTCCGAAGCTGCCGTCGATGGCCATGTTGACGCCGTACCCGGCCCAGCCGGCGACCCGGATCTGCAGCTCGGCGACGTCGGCGCCGCTCGCGCCGGACGACAGGGATCGTCCCCACGAGTAGCACTCGTCGGCGTGGGCCGGGGTCGTGGTCGTGGCGGTGATGGCCACGAGGCTGGTCATCGTCACGACGAGCGAGACGAGGACGGCGCGCAGTCGGGTCATGCCTCCACCCTCGTCCCCCCGCCGCGCAGCGGAAACCGGGATAACCCTCGGTGACCCGTCCGCAACGGGCGACGGGTCAGCGAGGAATGTGCGGTGACCCGTCCGCAACGGGCGACGGGTTAGCGAGGAATGTGCGGTGACCCGTCCGCAACGGGCGACGGGTCAGCGCGAGAGGGAGCGGGACGCCGCGGAGCCGTGGCGGCGGCGGCCGGTCCCGATCGGGGTCGGCGGCTCGTCGTCGGACGGGTCAGCCGGGTCGGCCGCGGGCTCGGGTCCGACGTCGGACCACTGGGACACCCAGTCGTCGAGCACGGCCCAGGTCGTCGTCCGCGCGGCGCGGCCGGTCAGCATCCCCAGGTGCCCGCCGGGGACGATCTCGAACTGCACCTCGGCCGAGCCGGTGAGCAGCGGGACCACGGCCTTGACCGAGTCGACCGGTGCGATGCCGTCGGTGGCGCCCGCGAAGACCAGGACGGGTGCGGTGATGTCGGCGAAGGAGACCGTGTGGCCCCGGGCGTCCTCGTCACCGGTCACCTCACCCAGGTCGAAGGTGCCCTCGACGAGCGCGTTGCCCCGGACGAACCGGTGGTAGAGCTGGCCGAAGGCGCGGCCGGGGTAGGCGGTCATCCCGGCGGTGAACCGGTCGACGGCCTCGAGCTGGGCGAGGTAGTCGGTGTCGTCGTAGTGGGTCGCCCTGGCCACCGGCTTGGTGACGAGCCGCTGGAACGACGACCGCTCGAGGGCCCACCGGATCGGCGGGGGAGCCCCGCCCAGGACCCGGTAGGCCCGGGCGACCGGGCCAGGTCCGTCGGACACGTCGAGGAGCGGGCGCAGGGGCGCGACCAGGGGCACCTGGGCGACGTCGACCGGCGCGCCGACGACGCTCAGCGACGCGATCGGCAGGTCCGGGTCGGCGGCGGCCGCGAGCAGAGAGAAGATCCCGCCGAGGCTCCAGCCGACCACGTGCACCGGTCGGCCACCGGCGTGGGCGGACGTCTCGCGGATCGCCGTCGGGACGACCTCCTTGACCCAGTGCGCCATGCCGAGGTGGCGGTCACGGAACGACACCTGGCCGTACTCGACCAGGTACGTCGGCCGCCCGGCGTCCACGAAGTGCTCGACCAGGGAGCACCCGCGCCGCAGGTCGTAGCAGGTCGCCGGGGCCGCCAGCGGCGTCACGAGGAGCACCGGGTCGCCCTGCTCCTGCGCCGAGGCCGACGGTCGGTAGTGGTAGACCTCGCGCTGCATCCCCTCGTCGATCAGCGTGCGCGGCATCGGCCGCAGGTCGGCGAGCCCGCCGTGCACCACCTGGTGCGCGAGGTTTCCCGCGGCCGAGATCACCTGGTCGGGCTTGGGGATGAGGTCCACGCTCGCAAAGTACCTCGGCCCGGGCGCCCCGCGGCACGCCCGAGGGGGTCGGTGGGCACCCCACGCCGGTCGACCTGGCGCCGGTCGAGGTGCGAGGCGCGCTGGAGCCGAGCCTCGAGACCCCCGTAGCGGCCTGCGGTCTGCTGCAGCGCGCACCAACGGCGAGCCGTCGCCTGCTCCGCCGCCCGACCCTCCCGTGATCCCAGAGGTCTCACAGGTCCCACTGGCGTTCGGGGGTCGACGAACCTCCCAGTTCTACGACGAAGCTTCGTCGTAGAAGCACCAGGTCCGGCGGCCATGGGGTGTCCGCGCTGGACGAGGGCGCGGCGCAGCCCGCCCTTGTCTGCGCCCGCGAGCATTCCGGGAGAGGCTCGCGGTCAAGGATCGCGAAGCGACCGCGCAGCGGCGGAGCGAAGCGACGTCCTTGACGGCGAGACCCGGAATGCTAGGCGCGCGGACACCCCGACCCAGAAAGTGTCGCGCCGGGGAGAGCCCCGATCCGGCAAGACCTGGATCGAGTCGGGTGCCTCGCCTGCGGGGGTCTCGAGGCTCAGGCCTGGCGGCCTTCGCACCTCGACCGACGTGGGGTCGCTCGACGGACGTGGGGACCCGTACGTCGACCGGCGTGCCTAGGAACGCTTGGCGGGACGCACGGTCTTGGCGTGCGAGCTGTGGGAGACGGCGGCGAGCTCGGTCATGAAGGAGTCGGCCCAGGCGGCGACGTCGTGCTTCTGGATGGTCTTGCGCATCGCCTTCATGCGGCGGGTGAGGTCCTTGTCGTCGGACCGGTAGGCCTCGAGGAGGGCGGACTTCATGCCGTTGAGGTCGTAGGGGTTGACCAGCCAGGCCTGGCGGAGCTCGTCGGCGGCGCCGGCGAACTCGGAGAGCACCAGGGCGCCGTCGTTCTCGGTGCGGGTGGCGACGTACTCCTTGGCGACCAGGTTCATGCCGTCGCGATAGGGCGTGACGACCATGATGTCGGCGGCGGAGTAGAGGGCGGCCATCTCCTCGCGCGGGTAGGACGTGTGGAGGTAGCTGATGGCGGGGCGGCCGATCCGGCCCAGGTCGCCGTTGATGCGACCCACGAGGCGGTCGATGTCGTCGCGCAGGATGCGGTACTGCTCGACCTGCTCGCGCGAGGGCACCGCCACCTGCACGAAGACGGCGTCCTCGACGTCGAAGTGGCCGTCCTCGATGAGCTCGGCGAAGGCACGGAGCCGGGCGTAGATGCCCTTGGTGTAGTCGAGCCGGTCGATGCCGAGGAAGATCTTGCGCGGGTTGCCGAGGGCCTTGCGGATCTCGGCGGAGCGCTCGACGACCGACTCGGTGCGCGCGAGCTTCTCGTAGCCGGCCGCGTCGATGGAGATCGGGAACGCGCCGGCGCGCACGGTGCGACCGTCGGGCAGGTAGACCAGGTCGCGGTGGGTCTTGTGGCCGACGCGCTGACGCACCAGCCGCACGAAGTTGGCCGCGCCGCCGGGCAGCTGGAAGCCGACCAGGTCGGCACCGAGCAGTCCCTCGAGGATCTGGCGGCGCCACGGCAGCTGCTGGAACAGCTCGGCCGGCGGGAAGGGGATGTGCAGGTAGAAGCCGATGCGCAGGTCGGGCCGCAGGTCGCGCAGCATCTGGGGCACCAGCTGCAGCTGGTAGTCGTGCACCCACACCGTCGCGCCCTCGGAGGCCAGCGAGGCGGCCTTGGCCGCGAACTTCTGGTTGACCTTGACGTAGGAGTCCCACCACACCCGGTGGAACTCCGGCTTGGCGACCAGGTCGTGGTAGATCGGCCAGATCGTGGCGTTGCTGAAGCCCTCGTAGAACAGCTCGACCTCGTCCTGCTCGAGCCCGATCGGCACCAGCTGCATGCCGTCGGCCTCGAACGGCTCGAGATCGTCCTCGCCACTGCCGTCGCCGCCGGGCCAGCCGATCCAGGTGCCGTCGTTGGCGCGCATCACCGGCTCGATCGCGCTGACCAGGCCGCCGGGTGAACGACGCCACCCGGGGGTGCCGTCGGGCTGGGTCACCCGGTCGACCGGTAGCCGGTTGGCGACGATCACGAGGTCAGCGGGCACGTCGGCAACCCTAGGGGGACCGGCCGGGCCCGGCCTACGACGGTAGGGGTGGGGTGCACCACCGGCGATGGTGGTGCCTGCACCCTCGTGCGGGCCCGCCGTCGCGCAGGACGCTCGAGGCATGGACCAGACGCTCACGATGACCCGGACCCCGGCGACGGGGCTCGTACGCCGCCTCGGCCAGGACACGACGTACGTCGCCGCGGGGTTCGCCCTCGGGGTCGTCGGCCTCGCGGTGGTGGTCACCGGCGTCTCGGCCGGTCTCGGCCTGGTGGTCGTGTGGATCGGGCTCGCCGTCCTCGCCGGCACCCTGCTGCTGGCTCGGGGGCTCGCCCACCTCGAGCGGCACCGGCTGGTACGGCGCGGTCGCGACGTCCCCCCGGCGTCGTACGTCGAGGCCCCGGCCGGGGCCGGGGCGCTGCGCCGCCTGCTGACCCCGCTGCGCGACCCGCAGTCGTGGCTCGACGCCCTGTGGGCGCTGGTCTCGTTCGTCACCGGCACCGTGGCGTTCTCGGTGCTCGTGACCTGGTGGGTGACGGCGCTCGGCGGACTGACCTACTGGTGGTGGCAGCAGTGGCTGCCCGACCAGGACCGCACCCTGGTCGAGGTCCTCGGCCTGGGGGAGGGGCGCCGTGACGAGAGCCTCCTGCAGCTCGGGTTCGGGGTGGTGGCCCTGCTGACCCTCCCGCTCGTGGCCCGCGGGTGCGCGGCACTGCACGCCGGCGTGGCCGACGCGCTGCTGTGCACCCGCGCCCGGGTCACCCGTAGGTGACGCCCACCGAGGCGAGCACCGCCTCCATCTGGCGCATCAGCGTCAGGGTCTGGGCGTGCGGCACGAGGGGGCTCTCGCGCAGCCCGGCCCGCAGGCAGCGGCCGACCTCGGCCACCTCGTTGCCGTAGCCCACGCCGATCACCGGCTCCACGCCCTCGATCTCCCCGGCCGCAGCGAGGGTGTCGTCGCCCCCGTCCGCGTACGGCGTCCACGTGGCCCGCGTGGGGTGGTGGAAGTCGGCGAGGTCGATGCGACCGCGGTTGGTCGCGATCGTCGCCGCGCGCGACGACTGCGAGGTCATCGACGCGGTCATCGTCGCCAGCGCGCCACCGGGGTAGTGGCCGGCCACGGCGATGTCGAGGTCGATGCCGCTCTCGGAGAGCACGGCCGTGGCCGCGAGCGACTCGGCCTCGCCCAGCACGAGGTGGGCGAACGTCAGCGGGTAGATGCCCATGTCGAGCAGCGCCCCCGCGCCCAGCGCCGGGTCGAGCAGCCGGTCGTCCGGGTCGGCGTCGACGACGAAGCCCAGCTCGGCGTGCAGCTGCCGCGGGGCGCCGTACCGCCCGGACCGGAGGCCCTCGGCGAGCGCGCGCACGACCGGGTGGCACGCCGTCCACATCGCCTCCATGAGGAAGCGGTCGTGCCGACGGGCCAGGGCCACCATCTCCTCGGCGTCCGCGACGCTGGTCGCCAGCGGCTTCTCGCACAGCACGTGCTTGCCGGCCTCGAACGCCGCGCGTGCGTGCTCGAGGTGCAGCGCGTGCGGGCTCGCGACGTAGACGACCTCGACCGCGGGGTCGGCGAGCAGCTCCTCGTAGGAGCCGTGCGCGCGGGTCGCCGCTCCGCCGTACGTCGCCGCGAACGCCTCCGCCGAGGCGAGGGTGCGTGACCCGACGGCGACCAGCTCGGCCCCGGGGACCAGCGCCAGGTCGGTGCTCAGCTTGCGCGCGATCTTGCCGGTGGCCAGCACGCCCCACCCGATGGTCCTGGCGTCCGTCTCGTCGTCGTGGTCCATGACCCGAGCCTAGGGAACCGAGATCGCCCCGGCGTGTCGCAGGACCCGAATGACATCTGTGTGATTAGCCGTCTAGAGTGTGCCTCGACCACCCGACCGCGCACGACCCCTGCGGGAGATCAGCGATGGAAGCCCAGCGACACGAAGCACCCGACGGCCCCGAGGTCGCCGCGTCCCTGAGCGACCGCGACCGCGAGATCCTCGAGTTCGAGCGCCAGTGGTGGAAGTACGCCGGTGCCAAGGAGACCGCGGTCCGCGAGAAGTTCGACATGAGCTCGACGCGCTACTACCAGGTCCTCAACGCGCTGATCGACCGGCCCGAGGCCCTCGAGGGCGACCCGCTCCTGGTCCGCCGCCTGCGTCGCCTCCGCTCCGAGCGGCAGCGTCAGCGCTCGGCTCGCCGCCTCGGCTTCGAGGTCTGAGCCCCATGGCGAGCCCGACCGGCCCCGGACGACCGCGCGCGCAGCGCAGCGTCGTCTTCCCCTCCCCGGTCGTCGTGCTCAGCATCGTCGCCGTGGCGATGGCCGTGATCGCCTTCGTAGCGACCCGCGGCGACCAGCCGACCGAGCGCGAGCGCGTCCTTCCGGCCGGCAACGAGTCCTCCGCGGCCTCGAGCCCCGCGGCGACGCCGAAGGCGACCCCGAGCGCCACCGCGAAGCCCAAGCCGAAGCCCAAGCCGATCCAGCGCGACGACTACTACGTCGAGGTCTACAACAACTCCGGCATCACCGGCCTGGCCGGCACCGTCGGCGAGAAGGCCACCGCGGCCGGTTGGAAGGTCGTCGGCACCGACAACTGGTACGGCTCGGTGCCCACCAACACCGTCTACTACCCGCCGAAGATGTCCCGGGTCGCCAAGCAGCTGGCCCGCGACCTCGGCATCGACCGCACCGCCGCCGCCGACGGTGCGATGAAGCTCGACCGCCTGACCGTCATCCTCACCGGTCAGCTCTAGTACCGCGCCAGCCTCGCCCGGGGCGCCGGCGCCGGCCAGCGGGCTTGTTACTGACCGTTCGGACTTCTGGCATGCGCTTCAACGCGCTGCCCAGAAGTCCGAACGGTCAGTAACATCGCGCGGCGCCCGCAACTCCAGTCTCCCCAGCCCGGCCGGGCGGCCGGGCGCCTGTGCCGCGTGGCACATGTGTCTCAGTCGCCATGCAGCAGTCGCACCCGTGCCACGTGCCCATGGTTGGGTGGCCTCGTGGAGTTCACGACCGCCCGGGGGGAGCAGCGGTACGCCGCCCTGGTCCGGGCCGCGGCCGAGACAGTCGTCGGGCTCGACTTCGACGGCACCCTGTCGCCGATCGTCGACGACCCCGCCCAGGCACACATCCACCCCGATGCCGGACGGGTGCTGACCGACCTCGCCGCGCAGGTGCGCGCGGTGGCGGTCATCACCGGCCGTCCGGCCCGTCAGGCCCTCGACCTCGGGGGTCTCGAGGAGGTCGGCAACGCCATCGGCGAGACCGGCAAGGACCTCTACCTGTTCGGCCAGTACGGCAACGAGCGCTGGAGCTCCACCCACCGCCGCGTGATCGGGCCCCGTCCGCCGGCCGGCCTGGCGACCTTCGAGCGCGAGCTGCCCCGTGCGCTGCGCCGGGTCGGCGCCGGTGACGCCTGGATCGAGGACAAGGGCCTGGCGGTCGCCGTCCACACCCGACGGCTGCCCGACGCCGAGGCGGCGTTCGACCGGCTGCTGCCGGCGCTGCGCGAGCTGGCGGCCGCCCACGACCTGCACGTCGAGCCCGGCAAGGCCGTGATCGAGGTGCGCTCGCCAGGGGTCCACAAGGGTCAGGCCGTGCGCACGCTCGCCGAGGAGCTCGACGCGGGCGGGTTCCTGTTCGCCGGTGACGACCTGGGCGACCTCGAGGCCTTCGACGCCGTCCGCGAGCTCGGTGAGGCCGGACTCTCCACGCTGCTCGTGTGCTCGTCCTCGGAGGAGGAGAGCGCGCTGATCGACCTCGCGGACGTCGTGGTCAAGGGACCCGACGGCGTCCTGGAGCTGCTCGAGCAGCTCGCCGACGACGCCGCCTCGATCCGGGCCTGACCGTCGCCCTTGACCCTCTCCCCGGGAGAGGCGGGAGCGTCGTCCCCATGACGACCACACCCGCTGACCTGGTCCAGACCTACTTCGCCGCCGCCGTCGACCCCGACCGGGAGTCGTACGTCGCCCTCTTCGCCCCGCAGGCCGTCGTCGAGGACGACGGGCGGTCCTTCGCGGGCCGCGACGCCGTCCGCGCGTGGCGGGCCGACGTGCCCGAGGTGTCCTACACCCCGGGCGAGGTCGTCGCCGACGGCGCCGGCTGGTCGGTCCGGACGACGGTGTCCGGCGACTTCCCGGGAAGCCCGGTCGACCTCGCGTTCTGGTTCCGCTTCGACGACGCCGACCTGGTGGAGGAGCTGCGGATCCGGCCATGATGACCACCGTGGACGGGGGGATGACGATCGGGGAGTTCTCCCGCGTCACCCACCTCAGCATCCGTCGGCTCCGGCGCTACCACGACGGCGGCCTGCTGGTCCCCGCCCTGGTCGACCCCGACAACGGCTACCGCTGGTACACCCTCGACCAGGTGCCCACCGCCCAGGCCGTACGCCGGTTCCGCGACCTCGGGCTGCCGACCGCGGATCTGCGTGAGCTCCTCGCCGCCGAGGGGGAGCGGCGCGACGACATCGTCCTGGCCCACCTCGACCGGCTGGAGGCCCAGCTCGACGACACGCGCTCGGCGATCGCCTCGCTGCGTGCGCTGCTCGGCCCCCAGCGCCGCACCGAGGTCACGGTGACGACCCTTCCGGGACGGTCCGTGCTCGCCGTCCGTGCGGTCGTGGCCCAGGACGACGTCCTCGACTGGTACGCCGCCGCGCGGGCCGAGATCGACGCGCTCGTCGCCGTCGGCGACCGGACCGGACCCGCCGGCGGCCAGTACGCGCACGAGCTCTTCACCGACGGGCGCGGGGCGGTGCTGGTCCACCAGCCGTGCTCGTCCGGGGAGCCCGCCGGCCGGGTCGAGCGGCTGCAGCTGCCCGGACGGGACGTCGCCGTCACGACCCACCACGGACCGCACGACGACATCGACCTGACCTACGCGCTGCTGGGCTCCTGGGTCGTGCGCAGCGGCGCCGGGGCCGAGGGACCCGTCGAGGAGCTGTACGACGCGGGGCCGGTCGACACCCCGGACCCCGCCGCCTGGCGCACGCGGCTCGCGTGGCCGGTCAGGCCCTGAGCGAGTCGAGCAGCGCCCGTCCCTCGGGCCAGTCGCCCAGCCCGCTGGCCCCGTTGAGGTGCGCCGCGGGCCGGCGTACGACGGCACCGACGCCGCCACCGTGGCCGCCCTGGTCGCGGGCGGGGCCGGCCTGGCCGCCGTCCCGCTCGACGCGACGGTCGGCGACGGGACGGTCGTGGTGGCGCTCGGCCCGCCCCGGCTGACGCACCGGGTCGAGCTCTGGCACCACGCGGACGACCGCCCGGTCGTGCTCCGCGTCCAGGCCGGGATCGGTCCAGATGGCGGGACGCGATGACGCATGCTGAGACGCGACGTCGTACAGTCGGAGACAGCTCATCAAGAGGGACTGAGGGAACGGCCCAGTGAAGTCCCGGCAACCGCCGCGAACCTCCGCCTCCGGACAACTCCGGAACGGATCGCGGAAACGGTGCTAATTCCGCCCGGGTGCGACGGTCGCCCCGGGGAAGATGAGAAGGAGGACGCATGAGCACCGTCACGCAGGACGCCATCCCCAGCGACACCGACACCGACAACGCCACCGGCGCCGAGCTGCACGCGGAGCCCGCGAAGCACACGCCTCGCGAGGGCGCCTTCGGCAACGCCACGCACCTCCAGTGTCGTGAGTGCCAGCACCAGGTCACGCTCGGCCCGTTCTACGCCTGTCCGGAGTGTTTCGGCCCGCTCGAGGTGGCCTACGCCTTCCCGGCGGTGACCCGCGAGGAGATCGAGGCCGGCCCGCGCAACATCTGGCGCTACAAGGCGCTGCTGCCGGTGCCCGACGACATCGAGACCAGCCGCAACACCGAGCCGGGCTTCACCCGTCTGCTCCGGGCCCACAACCTCGGCGCCGAGCTCGGCATCGACCACCTGTGGGTCAAGGACGACTCGACCAACCCCACCAACTCCTTCAAGGACCGCGTCGTCGCCTGCGCCCTGAGCGCCGCGATCGAGCTCGACGCCAAGGTCTTCGCCTGCCCCTCGACCGGCAACCTCGCCAACGCGGTGGCCGCGGCCGGCGCCCGCGCCGGCATCAAGACGGTGGTGTTCATCCCGAGCAACCTCGAGCACCCCAAGCAGGTCAACTCCGCGATCTTCACCGACTCGCTGGTCGCCGTGAACGGCAACTACGACGACGTCAACAAGCTCGCCTCCGAGATCGCCGGCGAGGAGGAGGGATGGGCGTTCGTCAACGTCAACGTCCGCCCCTACTACGCCGAGGGCTCCAAGACGCTGGGCTACGAGATCGCCGAGCAGCTCGGCTGGCGACTGCCCGACCAGATCGTCATCCCGGTCGCCTCCGGCTCCCAGCTGACCAAGGTGCACAAGTCCTTCCAGGAGCTGATCAAGCTCGGCCTGGTCGAGGACAAGCCCTACAAGGTCTTCGGCGCCCAGGCCTCCGGCTGCTCGCCGGTCTCGGTCGCCTACAAGGCCGGCACCGACGCCATCCGCCCGGTCAAGCCCGACACCATCGCCAAGAGCCTGGCCATCGGCAACCCGGCCGACGGCATCTACGTGCTCGACATCTGCCGCGAGACCGGCGGCGCCGTCGAGGACATCACCGACGACGAGGTCCGTGACGGCATCGTCCTGCTGGCCCGTACCGAGGGCATCTTCACCGAGACCGCCGGCGGCACCACGGTCGGTGTGCTCAAGAAGCTCGTCGAGAGCGGCCAGCTCGACACCTCGCTCGAGACGGTGGTCATCAACACCGGCCACGGGCTGAAGACCCTCGACTCCGTGTCCGACCGGGTCTCGGCCGCCGCGACCATCGAGCCGTCGTACGCCGCCTTCCAGGCCACCGGCCTGGGCGCCTGACGGTCTCGACAGGCTCGACCACCGACCACAGAAGGAACCACCGTGAGCGTCTCCGTCCGCGTCCCGACCATCCTGCGCACCTACACCGACGGGCAGTCGGAGGTCAGTGCCGACGGCACGACCCTCGCCGAGGTGCTCGACAGCCTCGAGGCGTCGTACGCCGGCATCCGCGCGCGGATCCTCGACGACGACGGCAAGCTGCGGCGGTTCGTCAACGTCTACGTCGGCAACGACGACGTGCGGTTCCTCGACGACCTGGCAACGCCGACGCCGGACGGCACCCAGGTCTCGGTCATCCCGGCGGTCGCCGGCGGCTAGTCGCGCCCGCCCGCTGGTCGGCGGGCCGGTCGGGCACCTGCTTGGCGACGATGATGACGTTGCTCTCGTAGACGCGGCCGTTGTAGTCGGTGCAGGTCACCAGGATCAGTCGGGCGCCGTCGGGCGCCCGGTCCTTCTGCCCGAACAGGGTGCGGGCCCGCTCGGCCACGGTCGCGTAGTCGACGACCAGCCGGTCGGTCACCTGGTAGCGCCGGGTCCCGGTGCCGGTGCTGAGCAGGATCCCGCCCTTGCGCAGCTTGACCAGGTCGTCGAGCGCGCCCTTGCCGTGGCTGAGCGTGTGGCCGGTGATGACGACCCGGCCGGTCCGCGCGCCGGGCAGCGCGCTGCCGTTCCACCAGCCCACCGTGTCGGCGTCCTCGGGCGGCTCGAGCACCGCGTCGGAGCCCAGCTTGATCGGCACCACCTCGGCCGAGATGCCGAGGGAGGGGACCCGCAGGCGCACGGGCTGGCTCGGGGTGGCCCGGGGAGCGGCCTGCGGGCCGTCGGACTTCGGGGCGACGACGCCCCACCCGACGCCGGCCACCGACACGATGAGCAGGGCCGTGGTGAGTGCGGACAGAGCGGCGTCGAAGGACGAGGGGCGCGGGGTGTCGGCAGCCATCGGAGACCTCACTGGATCGGTGTGGGAGACCGCGGGGTCGTCCCCTCACCCCCGGGGAGCACGGGGACCGCTGCAGTGTCCCACGTCACCACGCCCCCGGGCGGTGTCGATCAGCAGGCGGTGCCGCGGTCGACCGACAGCACCGCGCCGTTGACCGAGGCCGCCGCGTCGGAGGCCAGGTAGGCCACCGCGTCGGCGATGTCGCGCGGCGGCATGAAGCCCCACCGGGCGCCCGAGGTCTCCATCAGCAGGTCCCAGTCGATCGCGGCACCGGCGGCCCCGGAGTGCTCCGCGGCGGCCCGGGTCGGCAGGTCGGTCTGGACGCCGCCGGGGCAGATCGTGTTGACCCGGATGCCGTCGGTCGCCAGCTCGAGGGCCAGCGACTTCATCAGCGCGATCACGCCGGCCTTCGAGGCGCAGTACGCCGCCTGGAAGGGCTGGGCGCGCAGCCCGGCGATCGAGGCGATGGTGACGATGTTGCCGCGGCTGGCGCGCAGGTGGGGGAGTGCGGCGTGGCTCATCAGCATCGGCCCGGTGAGGTTGACGCCGAGGTGGAGCTGCCACGTCGCGACGTCGAGGTCCTCGAAGCGGCGGAAGCGGTCGACGCCCGCCACGTTGACCAGCACGTCGAGCCCGCCGAGGGTCTCCACGGCCGCGCCGACGGCGTGGGCGACCGAGTCGGCGTCGCTGACGTCGCAGCCGAGCACGCCCTCGCCGGCGACCAGGTCGAGCCCCACGACGGTCGCGCCCTCGGCCTCCAGCAGCTCGACCGTCGACCCACCGATGCCGCCGGACGCACCGGTGACCAGGACCCGCTTGTGCTCGAAACGTCGTGTCATGGGCGGCATCCTCCCAGGCCTGCGCCTCGCCAGCCCGCGGTCGAGGCTTCGATCTCGGTCTGGGTGTCATCCGGTCGAGGCGCCGGCCGGGTCAGCGGTGCGTCAGCCACCGAACCGAGCGTCAGATCGACCGCAAACGGTGGCTCACCCACCGCTCAACCAGGCCGCCGGGCCAGCGGTGCGTCAGCCACCGAACCGACCCGGCTCGGGCACCAGATCGGTGGCTCACTCACCGCCCGAGCCGAACGCCGCCATACCTCGACCGGCGAGACGTCGCTCGAGACCACAGGGCGCTGCGCAGGTCTCGACGGACGCCCTACGCGGCCGGGTCGGCCCGGCCGGGGCCGACCGGCTCGGCGACGACGATGGAGTTGCCCTCGTAGAAGCGGCCGTTGAACTCGGTGCACGTCACCAGCACCAGCGGAGCCCCCTCGGGCGCCTTCGTGGTCTGCCCGAAGATCTCCTGGGCGCGCTTGGCGACGTCCTTGTAGGTGACGTAGAGGTTGTCGGTGACGCGGTAGCGGTGGGTTCCGGTGCGGTCGGCGAGCGTGACGGTCGCGCCCCGCTTGATCCGGGGGAGGCGGTCGAGGGCACCGTCGCCGCGCTGGACGGTGTGTCCGGTGATCACCGTGCGTCCCCGGGTGGCGCCCACCTTGGCGCTGCCGGTCCAGTAGCCGACCAGGTCGGGGTCCGACGGCGGCTCGAGGACCGCGTCGGTCCCGAGGTCGATGTCGACGACCGGGGCGTCGATGGCGAGCGAGCGGACGATGAGCCTGGTCGGCGGCGCCGGCGTGGCCCGAGAGGTGGGCGGCGCGGTCGGGGTCGGCGTCGGGGTGCTCGATTGCTCCGCCGCCGAGCCGGACCCGGGTCCCTGCGTCGACGGGTCGGACTCGCGACCGCCGAGCACCACAGCGGCGACGATCACGACCGCGACCAGCACGGGCACCAGGACCAGGAGTGCGCGCTGACGCCACCGGCGGCCGGAGCTCGCGCCCCGGCCACCGGTGATGTCGAGTGGGTTGCTCAACCCCGCAGCGTGCGACGGAAGCTGACGACGCCGCCGGCCGTGGCCAGCAGGGCGACCAGGACGATGGCCCCGGTGGCCAGCAGGCCGTTGATCGAGCCGTCGGCGGTGGCGCGCGGCGCGGCGTCCTCACCAGCGGGGATCGACGTCGGCACGGCGGGGGTGGGGACGTCGGACGGCGTGGTGCTCGGTGAGTCGGTCGGCGCGGCGACCGCGACCCGTGCGCTGGGACCGCAGGTGGTGCGGCCGATCTCGATGTCGAGCAGGTCGACGAACTGTGCCGCGGCGGGCAGCAGGCGCAGGTCGAGGGCGGTGACCTCGATGCTGTCGTCGGTGGGGCGGACCTGCTTGTTGAGGGTGACGTCGAGGAGGTTGTCCTCGATCGGCGCGAGCTGGTCGGACAGGGCGGTGAGGATGTTGTCGTTGAGCGCGTCCTCGAGCTGCTGCAGGATCGGGGTGACCGGGTCGAGCGCGCCGTCGAGCGCGGTCGAGAGCTGCACCTGCAGGCCGTCGACGACCGCGTCGACGAACTGGTCGGTGTCGGTGACGACCTTGGTGTTGGGCGCCGGGTTGACCGGGAGGGCCAGGAGCGTGACGTCGGTGCCTGCGACCTCGACCGAGAGGTCGGCGTCGGTGAGCTGGCTGTCGCCGTAGGCGCTGCCGACGACCGCCGAGCACTGGCTCTGGACGGCGCCGAGGTCGAGGGACACGTCGAGGTCGCCGAGTGCGGTCAGGCCCTGCTCGAGCCCGTCGGACAGGGCCGGGAGCACCGCGTTGAGCAGCGGGGCGAGGGCGGTCTGGAGCTGGGTGTCGAGACCGGCGAGCAGGTCGGACTGGACGATCTGGAGGCCGCTGAGGTCGACGCTGCCAGCGTTGATCGTGGCGTTGTCGTCGGGGCTGAGGCAGAAGCCCTCGCCCGCCTCGACGAGGGAGGCGCCGTCGCCCGCGAGACCGGCACAGGCGGCCGAGCGTCCGGCGCCGTCGACGACGGAGGTGGACGCGTCCTGCGCGAGGGTGCCGGCCTGGATGGCCGACTGCCCGCCGAGCGCGGTGATGCGCGGGCTGTTGGCGCCGCTGGCCTTCTCCGACGTCCCGTCGTTGGTCACGCGGTAGGTGCCCGAGTCGGTCGGCGTGCTGGCGACCGTGAGGACCAGGCCGGTGGCGGTCGCCTGGGCGACCGGCTCGGCGGCCATGCCGGGCGACGCTGCGAGCAGCGTCAGCGCTCCGGCACCGACCAGGGCGAGCGACTTGTGGAGCGGGGAGGACAGGGGGAAATGAACCAGTCGCATGGGGAGCAGCCTTCGCGAGAGGGGAGGGGGAGCATGCACCATATGACAGAAATCACCGGACGAAGGTAAAAGTTACTGGCCAGTCACCCGTCCGGGTGACGGGGCCCATGGGTCCTCCGTTCACCCGCAGGACGCCCAGAGGGCGCCCGAAGGATGTCCTGAGGACGCGCGCTGCTCGGCCCTTCAGCCGCCGACCGCGGTCGCCGCGGCCCGCCGGACGCGCAGGTGGCGGGCCTCGGCGGCGTTGTCACAGGTGGCCAGTGCGGCGTCGTACGACGTCACGGCCTCGGCCGCACGGCCGGCCCGCAGCAGCAGCTCGGCGCGGACGCCGGGCAGTCGGTGGCCGGGCAGGTCGAGCCCCGCGAGCAGGGTGAGGCCGGCGTCGGGGCCGTCGGCCTCAGCGACGGCCACCGCCCGGTTGAGTCGCACGACCGGGGAGCCGGTGAGCTCCTCGAGCTCGGCGTACCAGGCGGCGATGCGGGTCCAGTCGGTGTCGCCCGACGTGGCGGCGACCGCGTGCTCGGCCGCGATGAGCGCCTGCAGGAGGTAGGGCGTGGACGCGCCCGTCGCCACGAGCGGGGTGAGCAGCCCCAGCGCCTCGGCGATCTCGTCGTGCCGCCAGCGGGTGCGGTCCTGGTCGGACAGCAGCACCAGCTCGCCGTCGCGCACCCGTGCGTCGCGCCGGGAGTGCTGGAGCAGGACCAGTGCGAGCAGCGCGTCGAGGTCGGCGCGGGCCGCGGACGGTGCGACCTCGCGCACGACCCGCACCAGCCGCACCGCCTCGCCGGCCTCGGCCGTCCGGACGACGTCGGCGCCCGAGCCCGGCGCGTAGCCGGCGGTGAAGGCGAGGTAGGCGATCGCCGCGACCCCGTCGAGCCGCTCGACCAGCGCGGCACCGGTCGGCACCGCGAACGACTCGCCGGCCAGCCGCTTGCGGGCGCGGGTCAGCCGGGCCGCCATGGTCGCCACCGGCACCAGGAAGAGCCGGGCGATGTCGGCGGTCGGTACGCCGAGGACCAGCCGCAACGTCAGGGCCGCGGCTGCCTCGGGGGCCAGCGCCGGGTGCGCGCAGAGCAGCACCAGCCGCAGCCGCTCGTCGACCGCGCCGGCCTGGCCGACCTGGCCGGCCTGGCCGGCCCGGCCGGGGGGTGTGCCGTCCGCCATCACGCGTGTCGCCTCCTCGACCAGGTCAGCCTGGACGGCCAGCGCCGGCAGCGTCCGGGCGGCCACGGCCTCGGCGCGCAGGCGGTCCAGGACACGGCGCCGGGCGGCGGTCAGCAGCCACGCCGGTGGGTTGTCGGGCAGGCCGTCGGTGGGCCACCGGCGTGCGGCGGCCTCGAAGGCGTCGGCCAGCGCGTCCTCGGCCAGGTCGAGACGTCGGAACCGGGCGACGAGCAGGGCCAGCAGCCGGCCCCACTCGTCGCGGTGCAGCGTCTCGAGCGGCGTCAGGTCAGCCGACCTCGACGTCGAGGCACTCGCGCACCTCGAGGGTGTAGGCCGCCGGCAGCAGGCCCGCGAGCTCGACGGCCGTGTCGAGGTCGGCCACGTCGATCACGTAGAAGCCGCCCAGCTGCTCGACGGTCTCGGCGTAGGGCCCGGCGGTGATGGTGCGGTCGGGCCCCGGCCCGAGGGTGCGCGCGGTGTCGGTCGACGACAGCGCCTCGCCGCCCACGATGGTGCCGCGCTCGGTGACCGCGTCCTGGAAGGCGCGGAAGGCGGCGTAGGTCTCGTCGCGCTCGGCATCGCCGGCCGCGTCCCAGTGGGCGAAGTGGTCGGCCTCGGTGAGCAGCACCAGGAACTTCGTCATGGCACGTCCCCTCTCTCGGTGTGGGTGAGTCTGTCACCCGGGTGACGCGCGGACACCCCCCGAATCGACACCGTCGTTCACCTGGTCCTGATGGAGATGGGGCGTGGAGAGAAGACAGGTGGCCGTGAGTGCCGTGCTCACCGTGGTCGTGGGGGCCGCCGCGACGTCGTACGGCGCCCGGGAGCTGCTGCACCGCCAGGCCGCGATCGCCCGCCGCATCATCGGCAAGCCGCACGCCGACGGCCCCCCGGACGCCGACCGGGTGTGGAGGTCGGCGTACGGCGACCCGCTCGACCTGCTCCTGGTCGGCGACTCGATCGCGGCCGGGCTGGGCGCCGAGCGTCGCAAGGACACCCTCGGCGGGCGGCTGGCCAAGGGACTTGCGAAAAGCACGGGGCGGGCCGTGCGGTTGCGCACTGCGGCGGTCGTCGGGGCGGAGAGCTCCATGCTCGCCGCTCAGCTGGCGGGGTTGCCGGACGACTACGCGCCCGACGTCGCGGTCGTGGTGGTGGGCGGCAACGACGTCACCCACCGGGTCCCGGTGGCCCAGGCCGCGGCCGACCTGGAGGCTGCCGTCCGCGCACTGCGCGAGCGGGGGGTCGAGGTCGTCGTCGGTACCTGCCCCGACCTCGGCGCGCTGCGACCGGTGCCCCAACCCCTGCGGGCTCTGGGGTCGCGGGCGTCGCGACAGCTGGCCTCGGCGCAGGCGGCGGCCACGCTCCGGGCCGGCGGCCACGTGGTGTCCCTGGCCCGCGTCGTCGGGCCGTTCTTCATCTCCCATCCCGACGAGATGTTCAGCCTCGACCGGTTCCACCCCAGCGGCCTCGGGTACCGGCGTACGGCGGCGGCCCTGCTGCCGTCGCTGCTGGCCGCACTGGGCCTGGATGACGGTGTGCCGGCCGGTCTCGCGGCCTGGTCGGACGCGGCGCGGACCGGCTAGCAGGGCACTACAGTCCGGGTCCGTGACGACCCGAGAGGACCCGATGCGGCGGGCCGTGTGGCTGATCCTTCGAGGGTGCTCGTGACCGACGTCCTCCTGGTCACCAGCAGCAGCTACCCCGACGGCGAGGTGGGCCACGAGCTCCTCGTCGGGGCCCTGGCCGCGCGCGGCCTCACCAGTCGGTGGGTCGTGTGGGACGACCCGTTCGTCGGCTGGTCCGACGCCGAGCTGGTGTGCGTCCGCTCGACCTGGGACTACCATGCGCGCCTGCCTGACTTCCTCGGCTGGGCCGGCAGCGTCGGGCCCCGCCTGCTCCACGGCGTCGAGGCGTTCCGCTGGAACACCGACAAGAGGTACCTCGACGACCTCGCCCGGCTGGGCGGCGTACCGACGGTCCCGACGGTCGTCGCCGACGACCCGGTCGACCTGCGGGCGGCGATCAGCCGCTTCGGTACCTCGGTGGTCAAGCCGCGGGTCGGCGCGGGTGGCCGCGGCATCGTCATCGTCCACGACGCCGAGACGTGGCTGCCCGTCGATGCCGGTCCCTGGATCGTCCAGCCGCTGCTCGAGTCGGTCCACCACGAGGGCGAGGTGTCGGTGTTCGTGATGGCCGGCCACCCGGTGAGTCAGGTCAACAAGATCGCCTCGCCCCACGACATCCGGGTGCACGAGGAGTACGGCGGCACCTCGGTCGCGGCGGTCCTGACCCACGAGGCGGCGATGCTGGCGGTCGACGCGGTCGCGGCCACCACCGAGATCCTGGGCTGCGAGATCCTCTACGCGCGCGTCGACATGCTGCGCAGCGACGGTCGCCTGCTGGTCAGCGAGGTCGAGATCACCGAGCCCGGCCTCTACCTCGACCTGGTCTCCGACAACGCCGAGAGCTTCGCCGACGCGGTCGCCGTGCGGCTGGGCCGCTGAGGTGGGCGGGGTGGGGTGGGGTGGTCGGGGTCTCCAACCCGCGCAATCGAACGAGTCGGGTGGGGCTGAGACGGGTTCCGGGCCGCCGACTCGTTCGATCGAACGAGTCGGGCGGCTTCCAGGCCCGTCCGGTGCGACCAACCCGTTCGATTGCGCGGGTCGGACGAGCCCAGGTCCAAGCGGGATGACCATCCTCGGCAGGAGCCCGTCCCTTCACCCTCGGCCCGACCCCTGGGTTGTCACTCTCGGGGGCCGAGTGCTAAACATGAGGCTGGCACTCTCAGCACGAGAGTGACAACCGGAGCGGTGCCAGCTGAGGCACGCTCGTCGGCGAGAAAGGGTTCGCCGGCCGAGCGCGTCGTCCGTCGCGGGCAGCCCACCACCCCGGATCCCCAGAACTCTGCATCGTGAGGATCCAGAAGTTATGTCCAAGTTGATCGCATTCAACGAGGAGGCCCGGCGCGGCCTCGAGCGTGGCATGAACACGCTCGCCGACGCCGTCAAGGTCACCCTCGGTCCCAAGGGCCGCAACGTCGTTCTCGAGAAGAAGTGGGGAGCGCCCACGATCACCAACGACGGTGTCTCCATCGCCAAGGAGATCGAGCTCGAGGACCCCTACGAGAAGATCGGCGCCGAGCTGGTCAAGGAGGTCGCCAAGAAGACCGACGACGTCGCCGGTGACGGTACGACGACCGCCACGGTCCTGGCCCAGGCGATGGTCCGCGAGGGCCTGCGCAACGTGGCCGCCGGCGCCAACCCGATGGGTCTCAAGCGCGGCATCGAGGCGGCTGTCGTGGCCGTCTCCGAGCAGCTGTCCGCCATGGCCAAGGAGGTCGAGACCCGCGAGCAGATCGCGGCCACGGCCACCATCTCCGCTGGTGGCGACACCACCGTCGGTGACGCCATCGCCGAGGCGATGGACAAGGTCGGCAAGGAGGGCGTGATCACGGTCGAGGAGTCCAACACCTTCGGCATCGACCTCGAGCTGACCGAGGGCATGCGCTTCGACAAGGGCTACATCTCGGCCTACTTCGTCACCGACCCCGAGCGCATGGAGACCGTGCTGGAGGACCCCTACATCCTCCTGGCCAACTCCAAGGTCAGCAGCGTCAAGGACCTGCTGCCGCTCCTCGAGAAGGTCATGCAGTCCGGCAAGCCGCTGCTGATCATCTCCGAGGACGTCGACGGCGAGGCCCTGTCCACGCTGGTCGTCAACAAGATCCGTGGCACGTTCAAGTCGGTCGCCGTCAAGGCCCCCGGCTTCGGCGACCGCCGCAAGGCCATGCTCCAGGACATCGCGATCCTGACCGGCGGCCAGGTCATCTCCGAGGAGGTCGGCCTCAAGCTCGAGACCGCCACCATGGACCTGCTCGGCCAGGCCCGCAAGGTCGTCATCACCAAGGACGAGACCACCATCGTCGAGGGTGCCGGCGACCAGGGCCAGATCGAGGGCCGGGTCAACCAGATCCGCGCCGAGATCGAGAAGTCCGACTCCGACTACGACCGCGAGAAGCTGCAGGAGCGCCTGGCCAAGCTGGCCGGCGGCGTGGCGGTCATCAAGGTCGGCGCGGCCACCGAGGTCGAGCTCAAGGAGCGCAAGCACCGCATCGAGGACGCCGTCCGCAACGCCAAGGCGGCTGTCGAGGAGGGCATCGTCGCCGGTGGCGGCGTGGCGCTCGTCCAGGCTGCGGCCACCGCGTTCGACAAGCTCGACCTGGTCGGCGACGAGGCCACGGGCGTCAACATCGTGCGCGTCGCGACGTCGGCCCCGCTCAAGCAGATCGCGATCAACGCCGGCCTCGAGGGTGGCGTCGTCGCGGAGAAGGTCGCCAACCTGACCCCGGGTCACGGCCTCAACGCCGCGACCGGCGAGTACGTCGACATGATCGCCGAGGGCATCATCGACCCCGCCAAGGTCACCCGCTCGGCCCTGCAGAACGCCGCCTCCATCGCGGCGCTGTTCCTCACCACCGAGGCCGTCGTGGCCGACAAGCCCGAGAAGGCCGCGCCCATGGGCGGCGACCCCTCGGGTGGCATGGGCGGCATGGACTTCTGAGTCCAGCCCGTCCAGGCTGCACCGCCTGCTAGATCCGTACGCCGGCCCGTCGCGAGTGATCGCGGCGGGCCGGTGTCGTTTCGTCCAGACCTGGCTCTCGGCGGCCGCGGCGGTGACCAACTCGCGCAATCGAACGGGTTGGGCCCCGGGAGCTGCCGTCTGCGGTGGCCGACTCGTGCGATTGAACGGGTTGGAGCTCGGGGACCAGCCCCCACCCCCCACCGACTCGTTCGATCGCACGAGTCGGCCGGCGGCGTCACCAGCCCGGGCGGGACCTCAGCGCTTCCAGCGGAACGACACGATCATCGGGTCGATCTGGGCGCGCCGCTCGGCGACCGAGTCGCTGGCGCTGTGCTGGAACGTCACCCGGTAGAGGAAGGTGCCGCGCTGGGCGAACCAGGTCTCCTCGACGAACGACAGGTTGTCCTTCGGCGAGTAGTAGGTCGCGGTGATCCGTACCGCTCGCTGGCCGTCGAGCCACGCGGTGCGCAGCAGCTTGCTGTTCTTGAGCCGGATGCTCTTGTCGTTCTTGTCCAGGGCCTTCACGGCGCTCTGCGCGGCGACCTTGAGCAGCTCGATCGACTCGATCTTGAAGCCCGGGTTGCTGCGCCGGATGAACACCGAGGAGTAGTAGCCCTCGCGGTCGGAGTAGTCGCGCGAGCCGATGCCGGAGTCGACGATCCCGGAGTCGATGCGACCCCAGCCCCTCGGCACCCGCAGCGAGGCGACCCCCAGCGTCATCCGCGGGCCGGTCGCCGCCTTCACGTCGGGGTAGAAGGGCTTGGGAGCCTTCTTCTTCGGCGGCGTCGGCTTCGAGGTCGGCGTGGAGGTCGGCGTCGGGCTCGGCGCCTGGGTGGTCGGCTCGGTGGTCGGCGACGTCGTCGGATCGGTGGTGGGATCGCTCGTCGCGGAGGTCTCGACGGGCTGGGTTGTCGACCCGGCCGCCTCGGGACGGTCGCCGTCGGACCCGTTGACGGCCACGGCGATGCCGGCCCCGACGGCGATCGCCACGACCGCGACGACGGCGCCGACCACGACCAGGGCGGTACGCCGCCGCGGGGGCTGGGTGCGCGGGGGCTGCCACGTCTGCGGACCGGGGGACCAGGCGGCAGCCGGCACCGACGGCACCGACGGCACCGACGGCACCGACGGCACCGACGGCACCGGGGTGGCCGGACGAGGAAGCGGCGGGGCCGACGAGTAGCCGCCCGGCCCGCCCGACGGAACCCCCGAGGGACCAGACGGCCCCGACGGCCGCTGTCCGGTCAACGGGGTCAGCGGCACCAAGGGCGGGTGCGGTGTCGCCGCGGCCAGCCGGCCGAGCTCGCGCAGGTCCTCGCGCATCGCCCGGGCGTCGGGGTAGCGCGCGCCGGGCTCCTTGGCCATCGAGCGCTGCAGCACTGCGTTGGCGGCGACCGCCACCGGCGAGCTCGGCACCAGCTGCGGCACCGGCGCGTTGAGGTGGCTCATCCCGATCTCGACGTCGCTCCCGGCGTACGGCGCCGCGCCGACGAGCGAGGTGAACAGCACGCAGCCCAGGGCGTAGAGGTCGGCCGCGGCGGTGGCGGGCTCGCCGCGCAGGCGCTCGGGGGCCAGGTAGGCGAAGGTGCCGGCGACCACGCCCGGCGCGGTCAGGCCCGGGTCGCGGTCCTGGGCGATGCCGAAGTCGCAGAGGTAGACGAAGAGCTCGGTGCTGACCTCGCGCAGCAGCACGTTGCTCGGCTTGACGTCACGGTGCACGACCCCGGCGGCGTGCGAGTCGCCCAGCGCCCACGCGAGCTGCTCGGCGAGCTGGGCGGCCTGTGCCGCGGGCATCGGCCCGTAGGTTCCGAGGGCGCCGGACAGGTCGCCGCCGGCGACGTACTGGGTGGCGATGTAGAGGCAGCCGTCGTGCTCTCCGTGGTCGAGGATCTGCACGATGTGCGGGGAGTCGAGGCGGGCCAGCACGGTGGCCTCGCGGGAGAAGCGGGTGCGGTAGTCGTCCTGGGCGGCGAGCTCGGGGGACAGCACCTTGAGGGCGACCGTGCGGCCGAGCCCCCGGTGCTCGGCGGCGAACACGACACCCATGCCGCCACGTCCCAGCTGGCGCACGATGCGATAGCTGCCGAACTCCTCGCCCACGGAAGGGAAACGGGCCACGGGTCACCTCCTCGAGCCGGACCGGTGTCGCTCAGCCTCTCACTGCGGGGCCCGGTCGAAACGCCGTGGTCCACCTGTCGCGGTGAGTGGACGGCCCGGCGCCGTGTGACACGGTGTCCGGGTGACCTCCACGGCCCGCCGCGACCGGTTCGAGGACGTCGCCGCCGAGGTCGTCGAGCCGCTGCGGCGCTTCCTGGCCCGGCGTACCGACCCCGCGACGGCCGACGACGTGCTGGCCGAGACGCTGCTCGTGTGCTGGCGGCGCATCGACGAGGTGCCCGACGCTCCGCTCGCCTGGACGTACGGCGTCGCCCGGCTCTGCCTGGCCAACGCCGACCGCAGTGCCCGCCGGCAGCGACGGGTCGCGGCCAGGGTGGCGACCGTCGACCCGCCGGCCGTCGGCACGCCCGGGCCGGGCGGGGAGAGCCCGCAGGAGGCGGCGGTCACCGAGGCCCTGGGCGCACTCCCGGTCAAGGACGCCGAGCTGCTGCGGCTGTGGGCCTGGGAGCAGCTCACCCCGGCCGAGATCGCGGTCGTCCTCGACGCGACGCCGAACGCCGTGAGCATCCGGCTGCACCGCGCCCGCGGAAAGCTGCGCGACGAGCTGCGAAACATCGGCGTCGGTGCCGGACATGAACAGTCGACGGAGGGGAGGACGCCATGACCGACGAGCACCACGACGACAGCGACGACATCGACGACATCGACCGCGGCGACGACGCGGACCTGCGCGCGCTGCTGCGCTCGGTCGACCCGGCGGCCTCCCTGCCCCAGGCCGACCCGACCCGGGTGGCCCGACTCCTGGAGGACACCATGACCGACGACCTCACCGACGAGTCCCGCGCCGACGGTGCGCACGGCCGGAGCCCGCTGACCTGGATCGTGGCCGCGGCCGCGGTCCTGGTGATCGGCGGTGGCGTCCTGTTCGCCACCACGCGCGGCGACGACGAGGCGCCCCCGACCGCCGGTGACGCGCCGTCGGCGCCGGCCGATACCGACGGCGACCCGGCCGGGTCCGAGGGCGGCGGCAGCCCGTCGGTGACCGACCTGACCGCGACCGGTGGCGCCGCCGCCAAGTGCCGCACACCCGAGTCGTCCCCCGACGTGGTGGCCAGCCAGACGACGGTCGTCGACGGCACGGTGGACTCCGTCAGCGGCAGCACCGTCACGATCACGCCCACCCGCTTCTATGCCGGCGAGCCGACCGACGTGGTCGTCGTCCAGGCGCCCGGCCCCGACATGGAGGCGCTGCTGTCGGCCGTCAGGTTCGAGGAGGGCAAGCGCTACCTCGTGGCCGCGACCGACGGTCGTGTGACCCTGTGCGGCTTCAGCGCCGAGTACTCCGCGTCGCTGGCCGACGTCTACGCCACCGCGTTCCCGGGCTGAGGTCGAGCGGATGACGGCGGGAGTGCTGCTGGCGGCCGGTGGCGGGTCGCGGATGGGCACGCCCAAGGCGCTCGTGCGCGACCCCGACGGCACCTCGTGGCTGCTGCGCAGCATCGACGTGCTGCGCGAGGCCGGCTGCGACCACCTGCTCGTCGTGCTCGGCGCCGCGGCCGACGAGGCCCGGGCGCTGCTGCCCGACCCGCTGCCCGACGACCTGCGCGTCGTCGTCGCCGACGACTGGGCCACCGGCATGGCGGCGTCGCTCTCGACCGGGCTGTCCGCGCTGCAGCACGACGACGGCGAGGTCGCCCTGATCACGCTGGTCGACCTGCCCGACGTCGGCGCCGACGTCGCGCGCCGGGTGCTCGCGGTCGCCGCCGGCCCCGACAGCCTCGCGCGGGCGACGTACGACGGTCGGCCAGGTCACCCGGTGCTGATGGGGCGCGAGCACTGGTTCCCCGCGGCCGCGACGGTCGAGGGGGACGCCGGCGCCAAGGACTACCTGAGGGAGCACGGGTGCGTGGGCGTCGAGTGCGGCGACCTGGCCAGCGGTCGCGACGTCGACTCGCGCTGAGCGGGTCGGGTGGGTCGGCTGCGGTGGTCTCGAGGCTCGTCGCCGGGGCTCCTCGCACCTCGACCGACGTGGGAGTCGGCTCGACCGACGTCGGTCCAACCCGCGGCTCGTAGGCTCACGAGGGTGCAGACACCGTCGTCCGTCGCCGAGGTCGCCCAGCGTCTCGGCACCACCGGCTACCTGTGCGACGACGACCTCGCGACCGTGGCCTACCTCGCACTGGCCATGCAGCGACCGCTGCTGCTCGAGGGCGAGCCCGGCACGGGCAAGACCGCGCTGGCCGAGGCGCTCGCCGTCGCGCTCGACGTACCCCTGGTGCGGCTGCAGTGCTACGAGGGCATCGACGCCACGCAGGCGCTCTACGACTGGGACTTCCCGCGGCAGGTGCTCCACCTGCGCGCGCTCGAGGCGACCGGCGGCGTGGGCGGGGGAGACCTGGAGGAGGCCGAGAAGAGCCTCTACGACGAGCGCTTCCTGCTCGCCCGGCCGGTGCTGACGGCGCTCCAGCAGAGCCCGGCGGTGCTGCTGGTCGACGAGATCGACCGCGCCGACGACGAGTTCGAGGCGTTCCTGCTCGAGGTGCTCTCGACCTACCAGGTGAGCATCCCCGAGCTCGGGACCGTGCGGGCGACGACGCCGCCGATCGTGGTGCTCACGTCCAACCGCACCCGCGAGCTGCACGACGCCCTCAAGCGGCGCTGCCTCTACCACTGGATCGACCACCCCGGCCTCGAGCGCGAGGTGGCGATCGTCCGCTCGCGCGCCCCCGAGGTGTCGGCCGCGCTCGCCGAGCAGGTCGTGGGCGTGGTGCAGCGGTTGCGCACCCAGCTCGACCTGGAGAAGCCGCCGGGGGTCGCCGAGACCCTCGACTGGGCCCGCGCCCTGCAGCACCTCGGCACCACCGACCTCGACCTCGAGTCCTCCGCGCGCACCCTCGGTGCGCTGGTGAAGTACCGCGAGGACGCCGACCGGGTGCGCCACGCCCTCGACAACATGCTGCGGCCATGAGCGCGCCCGTGAGCGCCCCCGTGAGCACCCCCGTGAGCGCCCCGACGAGCGCGCACGCGCCCGACGAGGTGCTCCTCGCCTTCGCCCGCGCGCTGCGTGCCGCCGGCGTCGGGGTGACGCACGACCGGGCGGCCGGCTTCCTCGAGGCGACGGCCCTGGTGGGCCTGGGCGCTCGCGGGGCGACGTACGCCGCGGGCCGGGCGACGCTCTGCTCGACCCCCGACGACCTGCTGCGCTACGACCAGGTCTTCGAGGCGTTCTTCGACGCCCGCGACGGGCTGCCCCGCGAGAAGCCGGCCGCGCCGAGCCGCCCGGTGACGTCGTCGATCGCGCTGGGGGAGGGGGCGGGCGAGGGCGACGCCGACGAGCAGGACGACGCCGTGCGCGCCCTGGCCAGCGAGGTCGAGGTGCTGCGCCACCGCGACCTGGCCACGATGACCGCCGCCGAGAAGCACCACCTCGCCGCGATGTTCGCGACCCTGCGACCGCGGCCGCCGATGCGGCGCACGCTGCGCCGCGAGCCGTGGCGCCGCGGCGAGGTCGACGCCGCCCGCACCCTGCGCGCGACCATGCGCCGCCACGGCGAGCCGGCCCCGATCGCCTGGCGCCACCGGCGCGCCCGGCCGCGCCGGGTGGTCCTGCTGCTCGACGTGTCGGGCTCGATGAGCGGCTACGCCGACGCCCTGCTGCGCCTCGCGCACACCCTCACCCACGCCCTCGAGACCCGGGGCGGCCGGGTCGAGACGTTCACCGTCGGCACCCGCCTCACCCACCTGACCCGGGCGCTGCGCAGTCGCGACGCCGAGCGGGCGCTGGTGGCCGCCGGGTCCGCCGTACCCGACTGGTCCGGGGGCACCCGCCTCGGCGAGACGCTGCGGGTCTTCGTCGACCGGTGGGGCCGGCGCGGGCTCGCGCGCGGGGCGGTCGTGGTGATCTTCAGCGACGGGTGGGAGCGCGGCGACGCGGCCCTGCTCGGCGAGCAGGTACGCCGCCTGCGCGCCGTCGCGCACCGCCTCGTCTGGGTCAACCCGCACCGGGGCAAGGTCGGCTACGAGCCGGTGCAGCAGGGGATCGTCGCGGTGCTGCCGCACGTCGACGACCTGGTCGCGGGCCACTCGCTCGCGACGTTCGCCGAGCTCGTGGAGGTGGTGGCCCGTGCGTGACGTCCTGACCGAGCTGATGGACTGGTGGGAGGCCGGCGAGACCGTCGGCGTCGGCACCGTCGTGGCGACGTTCCAGTCCGCCCCCCGTCCCGCCGGCGCCTCGATGCTGGTCGGCCCCGACGAGACCGCCGTCGGGTCGGTGTCGGGCGGCTGCGTCGAGGGCGCCGTCTACGAGCTGGCCCAGTCGGTGGTCGCCTCGGGCGAGCCGACGCTGGAGCGCTACGGCGTCAGCGACGACGACGCGTTCGCCGTCGGCCTGACCTGCGGCGGCATCCTCGACGTCTGGGTCGAGAAGGTCTCCCGCGACACCTTCCCCGAGCTCGCCGAGATCGCCGCCGACGTCGAGGCCGGCCGACCCGTCGCCCTGGCCACCGTCATCGAGCACCCCGACCCGGCCCGCCTGGGCCAGCGGCTCGTCGTACGCCCGGACCCGGCCGGCGGGATAGTCCCTGACGTAGATCAAGACTCCGGGGCCGGAGACCTTGATTTACGTCAGGGACTATCCCGGCTGTGGTCGGACCGGGCCACCGACGCCGTACGCGACGACGCCCTGGGGCTGCTGGCCAGCGGCACCAACGCGACGCTGTCCTACGGGCCCGACGGCGAGCGGCGCGGGGAGGGGATGCGGGTGTTCGTCTGGGCGTTCGCGCCCAAGCCGCGGCTGCTGGTCTTCGGTGCGATCGACTTCGCCGCGGCCGTGGCGCGGGTCGGCTCGTTCCTCGGGTACGACGTGACCGTGTGCGACGCCCGTCCGGTCTTCGCCACCGCGAGCCGCTTCCCCGACGCCGACCGCGTCGTCGTCGACTGGCCGCACCGCTACCTGCTGGCCGAGCAGGAGGCCGGCGCCATCGACGCACGCACCGTGATCACCGTGCTCACCCACGACCCGAAGTTCGACGTACCGCTGCTCGAGGTGGCCCTGCGGCTGCCCGAGGTGGCGTACGTCGGGGCGATGGGCTCTCGTCGTACGCACGACGACCGGATGGCCCGGCTGCGCGAGGCCGGCCTAGGCGACGCCGAGCTCGACCTGCTCTCCAGCCCGATCGGCCTCGACCTCGGTGCGCGGACACCGGAGGAGACGGCGATCAGCATCGCCGCGGAGTTCATCGCGGGCCGCTGGGGCGGGTCCGGCCTGCGCCTGGCCGAGCGCGAGGGCCGCATCCACGGGTCGTGACCCGCGACCTGGAGCGATCGTGACCTCGGTCACATGGGGCGAGGTAGCGTGAGCGGCATGCCGCAGCCGGAGCTCGACGAGCGCAAGCGAGCGTGCCACCACGCGTGGACGACCTTCGTCGAGCAGGGCGACGCGGCCGAGCCGATGGTGCGCCCCGAGATCCTCACCAGCTGGGCGCGGTCCGAGGCCGCGATCACCCCGGAGATCCAGGCCGCCCCGCTGGCCGACGAGTCCGAGACGACCTCGATCTGGCGCGACTCGCCGTTGCAGGTCGCGGTCGAGCGGGTCGAGTCCGAGCTGCGCCGTACCGCCGAGGACGGCGACCTCGTGCTCGCCGTCACCGACGCCGACACCCGCATCCTGTGGACCTACGGCGGTCGCGTGATGCGTCGCAAGGCCGAGAGCGTCAACTTCGTCGCGGGCGGTCGCTGGGACGACGAGTCGGTCGGCACCAACGCCCTCGACCTCGCCAACCGCCTCGGCGAGCCGGCGATGGTGTTCAGTGCCGAGCACTACGCCTCGATCGTGCACAACTGGGTCTGCTGGGCGGCGCCGGTCCTCGACCCCGTCAGCGGCCGGCGGCTCGGGGTGATCGACCTGTCCACCACCTGGGACCGCTCGCACCCGATCGGCCTGGCGACCGCGCGCGTCATGGCGCGGCTGATCGAGACGGCGCTCCCGCCGTCGGCCCAGCACACGGGCGCCGGCCCGCTCGACGACACCGGCGACCCCGGCCTGGTCATGACGCTGCTCGGCACCGCCGAGGTGCGCCTCGACGGCCAGCGGCTGCTGCTCAACCGCCGCCAGACCGAGGTCCTCGCCCTGCTCGCCCTGCACCCCGAGGGACTCTCCCTCGACCAGCTGCACGCCCTGGTCTACGGCGACCAGGCCGTCACGTTCTCCACGCTCAAGGCCGAGGTCTCCCACCTGCGCGCCGCCCTCGGCGGCCAGCTGTCCTCGCGGCCCTATCGCCTGACGATGCCGGTCGCCACCGACGTCGAGCACGTGCTCGCGCTGGTCCGCCGCGGCCGCGTCGCCGCCGCCGTCGACGCCTACGGCGGCGACCTGCTCCCGGGCACCAACTCGCCCGCGCTCGCCGAGCTGGGCGAGTACGTCGCGGTCGCGGTCCGCGAGGCCCTCCTGGCCGACCCGCAGCCCGACGCCGTGCTGCGCTATGCCGAGCGGGCGCCGTACGACACGGCGGTGATCGAGCGGTGCCTGGCCGTGCTGGGCGACACCGCTCACCCGGCCAAGCCGCTGCTCAAGGGGCGGCTCGCGGCCGCCACCACCTGAGTCGGCGGCTGACCAGCTGCGCGATGCCGATCGGGTGCTCCTACTCCGCCCCCGAGCAGGGCCCGGCGTTGATCGCCCCGAACGACCGGGTCCCGTCGCGCTCGGTCACGGTGAAGCAGGTGACCGCGGGGCCGTCGTAGAGGCCGTCGGACTCCTTCGGTACGTCGGTCTCCTCGGGGTCGGTGAGCGTGACCACCCACCCCGTCTCGTCGTCCTCGAGGTCGACCGACTCGACGAAGACGTCGCGGTGCAGGTGGTCCTCCATCTCGACCCGGAACCGGGCCTGGTCGAGGTCGTCGTCCGGCACCCGGTCGACGACGTCGCGGGCGGCCTCGGTGAGTTCCTCGGGACTGACCCGCGCCCAGTCGTAGGTCACCACGAAGGCCAGCACGAACGCCACGATCGTGACGGCGACGTTGCGCATCGTGCGCATCCCGTAGCCGTCGCCGGTGGGTTCTGTGACGTGCGGGCGCACCTGGCGCGTGATGTAGGACCACCACCGGCGCGGGCCGATGGCGGTCAGCAGGGCCAGGGCGGCGACGACGACCCAGGCGACGACCAGGAGCAGGACCATGGGGCAGGCCATGCCCGCGTGACCGCGGGGCAAACGGGCGTCCGCTCGCCTGGTGCACGTCGGCTGCGGTGGTCTCGACTCGCCGGCGCAGGTTCGCAGGCTCACCTGCGCCGCTCGCTCGACCGGGACAGCTCTGGCCGACCGCTCGTTCCTCGCGGTCGACCAACCTGACCCCTCGCGGTCGACCAACCTGACCCCAACCGATCCTGCCTAGCGTGAGCCGCATCACAGCCCCGCGCTGCGTCCACCATCTAGGGAGAGTCCATGACCCGGATCAACCTCACCGTCGACGGCGCGAAGGTGGCCGACGACGTCGAACCCCGGCTGCTGCTCGTGCAGTACCTGCGCGACAAGCTCGGCAAGACCGGCACCGTGATCGGCTGCGACACCAGCAACTGCGGTGCGTGCACCGTCCACCTCGACGGCACCAGCGTGAAGTCGTGCAACGTGCTCGCGGTCCAGGCCGACGGCGCCGAGGTGACCACGATCGAGGGCCTCGCGGCGACGTACGACGGGGGCGAGCTGCACCCGGTGCAGGAGTCGTTCCGCGAGTGCCACGGGCTGCAGTGCGGCTACTGCACGCCCGGGATGATCATGCAGAGCGTCGCGCTGCTCAACGAGAACCCGAAGCCCACCGAGCAGGAGATCCGGCTCGGCCTCGAGGGCAACCTGTGTCGCTGCACCGGCTACCACAACATCGTCCGCGCCGTGCAGCACGCGTCCGGCCAGGCCGAGGAGATGCACGCATGACGACCGTCGCCGACGCCCCCGACCTGGCCAAGGAGATCGGCCGCGACCGCCGCCGCAAGGAGGACCAGCGCCTCATCACCGGCCGCACCCGCTGGACCGACAACCTCACGCCTCCCGGCACCCTCTACCTCGCGATGGTGCGCAGCCCCTTCGCCCACGCCACGATCACCTCGATCGACGTCACGGCGGCCAAGCAGTCCACCAACGTCGTCGACGTGCTGACCTCCGCCGACCTCGGCGAGAGCCAGGGCGTGTGCATCAACGCCTGGCCGATCACGCCCGAGCAGGTCACCCCGGTGCACCTGCCGGTCGCCCAGGACCGGGTCGCGTTCGCCGGCGAGATCGTCGCCGTCGTGGTGGCCCGTACGGCGGCCGAGGCACGCGACGCGGCCGAGCTGGTCGACGTCGAGTACGAGCAGCTGCCAGCGGTCCTCGGCATCAAGGAGGCCATGAAGGACGAGGTGCTCGCGCACCCCGACCTCGGCACCAACAAGTCGGCGCTGTGGGTCTTCGACTCCGCGACCGCCGGCACCGGTGGTGACGTCGAGGACGCCATCACCAAGGCGCGCGCCGACGGCATCGTCATCGAGCGCGAGTACCGCCAGCAGCGGCTGATCCCGGCGTTCATGGAGCCCCGCTCGACGCTCGTCGACCCGACCGGCGAGCAGATCACCATCTGGTCCTCGACGCAGATCCCGCACATCCTGCGGTTCGCGCTGGCGGCCACCACCGGGGTGCCGGAGTCCAAGATCCGGGTCATCGCGCCCGACGTCGGCGGCGGGTTCGGCGGCAAGCTGCAGCAGACGCCGGAGGAGATGATCACCTTCGCGATCGCCCGGCGGCTCGGCAAGCCGGTCAAGTACACCGAGACCCGCAGCGAGAGCCTGGTCAGCGCCCACCACGGCCGCGACCAGTGGCAGAAGCTGACGCTCACGGCGGAGAAGGACGGCACCGTCACCGGCCTCAAGGTCGAGCTCGAGGCCGACCTCGGCGCCTACGTCGCGATCGTCGGCGGCGGCGTACCGGTGCTGGGCGCGTTCATGTTCAACGCCATCTACAAGTTCCCGGCCTACCACTTCGCCTGCCAGACGGTGCTCACCAACACCACCTGGACCGACGCCTACCGCGGCGCCGGACGACCGGAGGCGACGTTCGCCATCGAGCGGATCATGGACGAGCTGGCCGCCGAGCTGGGCGTCGACCCGCTGGTGGTCCGCGAGAAGAACTGGATCAAGCACGAGGAGTTCCCGTTCACCACCGTGGCGGGCCTCGAGTACGACTCCGGCAACTACGAGCTCGCGACGGCCAAGGCCAAGGAGCTCTTCGGGTACGACGAGCTGCGCGCCGAGCAGCAGCGCCGACGCGACAGCGGCGACCCCGTCCAGCTCGGCCTGGGCGTGTCGACCTTCACCGAGATGTGCGGGCTCGCCCCGAGCCGCATCCTCGGCTCGCTCGACTACGGCGCCGGCGGCTGGGAGCACGCGTCGGTGCGGATGCTCGCGACCGGCAAGGTCGAGGTCGTCACGGGAGCCAGCGCCCACGGCCAGGGGCACGAGACGGCGTTCAGCCAGATCGTCGCCGACCGTCTCGGCATCCCCTTCGACGACATCGAGGTCCTGCACGGCGACACCCAGATCGCCTCGAAGGGCCTCGACACCTACGGCTCGCGCTCGCTGGTCGTCGGCGGTGAGGCACTGGTCCGCGCGGCCGACAAGGTCATCGACAAGGCGCTGCCCATCGCGGCGCACCTGCTCGAGGCCAGCGTCGAGGACGTGAAGTTCCACGAGGGCCGCTTCCAGGTCGTCGGCACCGACGCCGGGATCGCGCTCACCGAGGTCGCCACGGCGACGTTCGCCGCGCACAACCTGCCCGACGGCGTCGAGCCGTCGATCGACGCCGACGCGACGTTCGACCCGGTCAACTTCAACTACCCCCACGGCACCCACCTGTGCGCGATGGAGGTCGACACCGAGACCGGTGCGGTGAAGATGCGCAAGTACACCTGTGTTGACGACATCGGCAACATCATCAACCCGCTCATCGTCTCCGGGCAGGTCCACGGCGGCCTGGTCCAGGGCATCGCCCAGGCGCTCTGGGAGGAGGCGGTCTACGACGACCAGGGCACCCTCGTGTCCGGCTCGTTCGTCGACTACCTGCTGCCCACCGCGGCCGACACGATCAGCTTCGAGGTCGACCACACCACGACCCCGGCGCTGACCAACTCGCTCGGCACCAAGGGCGTCGGCGAGGCCGGCACCATCGCCTCGACGCCGGCCGTCGTCAACGCCATCGTCGACGCCGTACGCCACCTGGGCGTCAACGACATCCAGATGCCGTGCACCCCCGAGCGGGTCTGGAAGGCCCTCAACACCGAGGGGTCCGGTGGTGCGACCGAGGCGGCCGCGATGCCGCACTTCGACCCCGACACCGAACCCGGGGCCTCGACGAGCTCGACCACCGATGGAAACGGAGCGGGCGCATGATCCCCACCCAGTTCGACTACGTGGCCCCGACCACGGTCGAGGACGCCCTGTCGGCGCTCGCCACCCACGGCGACGACGCCAAGATCCTGGCCGGCGGGCAGAGCCTGCTGCCGGTCCTGCGGATGCGGCTCAACGCACCCGAGGTCGTCATCGACCTCGGCAAGATCGAGTCGCTGCGCGGCATCCGCGACGACGGCGATGCCATCGTCATCGGCGCGATGACCCCGCACTCCGTGGTCGGCAGCGACCCCCTGGTCCACGAGCACGCGCTGCTGATCCACCAGGCGGTCGAGCACCTGGCAGACGAGCAGATCCGGCACCGCGGCACCTTCGGCGGCGCCCTCGCGCACGCCGATCCCGCCGGCGACCTCGGCGCCCCGGCGCTCGCCCTCGGCGCGTCGTTCGTCATCGCCGGCCCGGGCGGCACCCGCAGCGTGCCGGCCGAGGAGTTCTTCGTCGACCTCTTCGAGACCGCCATCGGCGACGACGAGATCCTCACCGAGGTGCGGATCCCCAAGCACACGGGATGGGGTGCGCACTACGAGAAGTTCGTGCGGGTCGCCCACCAGTGGCCGATCGTGGCGGTCGCGGCGACCGTGAAGGGCTCGCTGGGCGCGATCGACGACATCGCCATCGGCCTGACCAACATGGGCTCGACGCCGCTGCGTGCCCGGGCCGTCGAGGACGCCCTGCGCGGTGGTGGCGACCTCACCGAGGCCGCCGCGCTCGCCGACCAGGACACCAACCCGCCCTCGGACCTCAACGGCGAGGCGTCCTACCGCCGGCACCTGTCGCACGTGCTGACCCGGCGCGCGGTCACCGCCGCGGCCGGCGGCTGAGCCCGACGATGGACCTCAGCCACCGGTTCTCCGTCGCCACCCCGGTCGAGGAGACCTGGGCCCACTTCCAGGACATCGGCGCCCTCGCCGAGTGCTTCCCGGGAGCCCAGCTCACCTCGGCCGACGGCGACACCTTCGCCGGGACCGTCAAGGTCAAGCTCGGCCCGATCGCCCTGGTCTACTCCGGGTCGGGCACCTTCGTCGACAAGGACGACGCCGCCCACTCCTTCAAGGTCGACGCCAAGGGCAAGGACAAGCGCGGCAACGGTACGGCGGGCGCCCAGGTCACGCTGACGATGGCCGACGGTGCCGACGGCGGCACCGACGTGCAGGTCGTCACCGACCTCAACGTCACCGGCAAGCCGGCCCAGTTCGGTCGCGGCGTGATGCAGGACGTCTCCGACAAGCTGCTCGGCCAGTTCGTCGCCTGCCTGGAGCAGCGGCTGACCGCCGAGCCGGAGCCGACCGAGCCCGTGGCGACCCCAGCGGAGCCGGTGGCCGAGGAGCCGACCCCGCTGGCCGACGCAGCCGCTGCGGCCGCGACGGCGCCGCGTCCGGCTGCCGCCCCGAAGCCGGCCGCCCCGAAGCCGGCAACCCCGAAGCCGGCCCAGGACGACGCCCTCGACCTGGGTGCCGCGGTGCTCCCGGTGCTCGTCAAGGGCTACTGGAAGCAGGGCCTCGGCGGACTCGTCGTCCTGGCCGTGCTCTGGCGGCTGCTGCGTCGCTGACGCCCACCGCCGGCTGAGGTGCGAGGAGCCCTGGCGACGAGCCTCGAAGCCATCGCAGGGTCGAGGCGACCGGGCCCCGTGGCTTCGAGGCTCGCTGCGCTCGCACCTCAGCCGACGGGGCTGTGTCAGCCGCGGCGTACGCGCCGGATCCTGATCGGCCCCTTGGCCGTCGACGGGTCGACGACGTGGCCCGCCTGGGTGATCTCGACCTCGCCGGCGTCGACGAGGCGACGGGCGGCCCGGCGGGCCGGTTCCATCAGCTCGCGCCAGTCGTCGCGCTTCGTGTCGGTGGCGACCGCGCGGGCCGCCTCCGACGGACAGATGGTCTTGTCGGCCGCGCGCTGCGCGAGCAGGTCGAGGATCGAGGTCTCGAGCGCCCGGTCGGTCGGATCGACCTTCTGGCGCCGGCACGAGGCCGAGCAGTAGCGGACCTCGTCCCAGTCGCGCTCCCACTTCTTGCGCCACGCGATCCGGCGCCCGCAGGCGACGCAGGTCTTGTCGGCGGGCGGCACGCGACCAGCGTCTCGCTACGGTCGGGGCATGCGCTCCACCCTTCCGGCGCTGGTCCTCCTCGCCTCCGTCCTGGTCGCCTGCTCCGACGAGGCCGAGCCCGACGCGCGGCGTACGCCGCCTCCCTCGACGTCCACCCCGTCGCCGTCGCCGTCGGCGTCGAGCAGCACGACCCCCACGCCCACCCCGACCCCGACCCCGACCCCCACCGCAGCGCCGACCGAGGAGCTGCCGCCGGTCACCAGCGCGGTGTCCCTGCCGGCGATCATGCGCGAGCCGCTCGACGGTCGTGGCCTGCGCATCGTGCGGGAGGTGCCGGCCGACACCGACGGGCACCGCAAGTTCGAGATCACCTACCGCAGCGACGACCTGACCATCTCGGGTGAGCTCTTCCGCCCGGTCGGCCCGGGGCCGTTCCCGGCGGTCGTGCTCAACCACGGCTACATCGATCCCGACGTCTACGACTCCGGGCAGGGGCTGGCCCGCGAGCAGACGTGGCTGGCCGATGCGGGCTACGTCGTGCTGCACACCGACTACCGCGGGCACGCCGGCTCCGACGACGTCCCGGCCGTCCAGATGGAGTCCCGCCTCGGCTGCACCCGCGACGCCGCCAACGCCGTCCGCGTCCTGCGCCAGCAGCCGTACGTCGACGACGACCGGATCGGCATGCTTGGCCGGTCGATGGGCGGTGGCGTGACCCAGAACGTCCTGGTCGCCTACCCCGGCCTGGTCGACGCGGCGGTGCTCTACGCCTCGGTGAGCTCCGACTTCGTCGACAACATCGAGCAGTTCGCCGCCAGGAGCCGACCGGAGCAGGTGCGGTCCTACTACAAGCGCTACGGCACCCCGCAGGACAACCCTGACTTCTACGCCGGTCTGTCCGCGCGCACCTACTTCGACCGGATCACCGAGCCGGTGCTCTCGCTGCACGGCTCGGTCGACGGCACCTGCCCGCCGGCGTGGGCGCGCACCACGGACCGGCTGATGCGCCGTGCCGGGGTCGACTCGACGCTCGTCTACTACGAGGGCGAGGACCACGCGTTCTACGACCGCTGGGAGGACTCGATCCGCCGCAGCGTGCAGTTCCTCGACCGCGAGCTCGGCGCCGCCTGACCCGGCTCGCGCCGGCTCTAGAGGGCGGGCGGGTCGGTCTTGACGCCGTTGACGTCGCCGGGCAGCCGGGGCTCGACGACCAGCACCGAGAGCGCGGCGACGCCGATCGAGCCGACGACGAGCACGCCGATGTAGACCTCGGCCAGCCCGTGGTCGATCAGGAACCCGGCGAACGGCGGCGCGATGATCGACGGCAGGCTGAACGACGCCGAGCTGAGCGCGTTGTAGCGACCGCGCAGGTGGTCGGGGGCCAGGTCGTTGACGATCGCCGGGATCGTGGGCTGCAGCAGCGTCTCGCCGAAGGCGAAGACCGACGCGAACGCCGCCACGAGCAGGGTCGCGCCGATGGTGCCGGACACCAGCCCGGAGGCGCCGAGCACCAGCCAGGCCAGGGCCCACACGACCCCCATCGCGGCGATCACGCGGGTGCGGCGCAGGCCGTCGATGTGGCGCAGCACGACGAGCTGGAGCACCACGATCACGGCGGTGTTGGCGGCGAAGGCGAACCCCAGGCCACGCGTCGACACCTCGCCCACCGCTCGGGCGAAGGCCGGCATGCCGGTGTTGAGCTGGGCGTAGCCCACGAAGGCGCCCACGAAGCTCAGCACCAGCAGCGGCAGCACCGCCGGTCGGCGCAGCACCGCGAGGTAGCCCACGGCGGCCTCGGCCGTCTCGGGGTCGTGGACGGGACGCCCGGCCACGTGGCGCAGGGGGCCCAGCAGCAGCCCCAGCGCGGGCAGGTAGCTCAGGGCGTCGCCGAGGTAGATGGCCTGGAACGTGGAGGTCCGGTCGACGTCGACGAGCAGCCCGCCGGCGATGCCGCCGATGCCGATGCCGAGGTTGAGCAGGGCGAAGTTGACCCCGAAGTAGCGCTGGCGCGACTCACGCGGCACCACCCCCGCGATCAGGCTCTGCGACGCCGGCCAGGAGATGCCGAAGGCGATGCCGGTCAGGGCGAGTCCGATCGACGCGACCGGGATGGTCTCGCTGAACGCGAGCACCAGGTTGCCGGACATCATCAGCACCAGGCAGGTCAGCAGCATGACCCGCGCCCCCAGCCGGTCGATCGCGACGCCGGCCGGCCCGGTGAGCACGAAGCCCGCCAGCGGCGGCAGCGCCAGCATCAGCCCGACGTCGCTGAGCCCGAAGCCCCGCACCTCGTTGAGGTAGACGACGTGGAAGGGCAGCACCAGCCCAGTGCCGATGAACTCGATGGCGACGATGGTCAGCAGCAGCCGTGCCTCGCGGGGCAGCTCGCGCCAGAAGGAGCCGAGGCCGGGACGCGACGGTGCGTCGGGGGTGGTGGTCATCGCCTGCAGTCTGTCAGCGACCCCCGACGGTCCTCGACCCGGTTTCGGTCGACGTACGACGGTTCCCACCCCCGCCCGGGAGGCGTCAGTCGCCCAGCGACGTCAGGGCGTCGTACTCCTCGTCGGTGAGCTCGATCGCGGCGGCGGCGGTGTTGGTCTCGAGGTGCTCGAGGGACTTGGTGCCCGGGATCGGCAGCATCACCGGCGAGCGGCGCAGCAGCCAGGCCAGCGCGAGCTGCGACGGGGTCGCGCCGTGGTCCTTGGCTGCCTGGCCCAGGACGCCGTCGTCGCCGGCGAGCTCGCCGGTCGCGAGCGGGAACCACGGGATGAAGCCGATGCCGTGCTTCTCGGAGAAGTCGAGCAGGTCCTGGGCGTCGCGGTGCGCGAGGTTGTAGAGGTTCTGCACGGTCGCGATCGGCGCGATCGCCTGTGCCATCTCGAGCTGCTCGACGCTGACCTCGGACAGGCCGAGGTGGCGGATCTTGCCCTCGTCGCGCAGCTTGACCAGCTCGCCGACCTGGTCCTCGAGGTCGACGGCCGGGTCGATGCGGTGCAGCTGGAAGAGGTCGATGCGCTCCACACCGAGGTTGCGCAGCGAGAGCTCGCACTGCTGGCGGAGGTAGGCCGGGTTGCCGACGGGGGTCCACTGGCCCGGTCCCTGGCGGGTCAGGCCGGCCTTGGTCGCGATGACCACGTCGTCGGCGTAGGGGTGCAGCGCCTCCTTGAGCAGCTGCTCGGCGACGACGGGGCCGTAGGAGTCGGCGGTGTCGAAGAAGGTGATGCCGAGCTCGACGGCGCGACGCAGCACGGCGACCGCGTTGTCGTGGTCGTCGGGCCAGCCCCACACACCCTCCCCGGGCAGCTGCATGGTGCCGAAGCCCAGGCGGACGACCTCGAGGTCGCCGCCGATCTTGAAGGTGCCGGACGGGGCGGCGACGTTGTCGCCAGCAGTGGTCCCGGTGGTGGTGTCGGTGCTCATCAGTGCTGCTCGCTCTCGCTCAGGTCGCCGGCCCAGGCCGTGTGGAACGTGCCCTCCCGGTCGACGCGTTGGTAGGTGTGGGCCCCGAAGTTGTCCCGTAGGGCCTGGATCAGGGCGGCGGGCAGGCGCTCGCGGCGCAGCCCGTCGAAGTAGGACAGCGACGACCCGAAGGCCGGCACCGGTACGCCGCCCTGTGCGGCGGTCGCCACGACATGACGCCACGCGTCGACGCCCTCCTTGACCGCCTCGGCGAAGAACTCGGTGGTCAGCAGGGTGGTGAGGTCGGGCTCGTCGGCGTACGCCTCGGTGATGCGGCCCAGGAAGCGCGCACGGATGATGCAGCCGTCGCGCCAGATCTTCGCGACCTGTCCGAGGTCGATGTCCCAGCCGTGGGTCTCGGCGCCGACCGCGATCTGGTCGAAGCCCTGGGCGTAGGCCACGACCTTGGAGGAGTAGAGCGCGGCGCGGACGTCGTCGACGAACGCGTCGCGGTCGACCTCGACCGTGTCGTCCTCGGGCGACGTCGAGAACACCTTGCGGGCCGCCGCACGCTGGTCGGTGTGGCCCGACAGGCTGCGGGCGAACGTCGCCTCGGCGATGCCGGTGATCGGTACGCCGAGGTCGAGCGCGCTCTGCACGGTCCAGCGCCCGGTGCCCTTCTGCTCGGCGGCGTCGCGGACGACGTCGACGAACGGCTGGCCACCGGCGTCGGTGTGGCGCAGCACGTCGGCGGTCATCTGGATGAGGAACGACTCCAGCTCGCCGCCGTTCCAGTCGGCGAAGACGTCGGCGATCGCGGCCGGCTCGAGGTCGCCGATCGAGCGGAGGAGGTCGTAGGACTCGGCGATGAGCTGCATGTCGGCGTACTCGATGCCGTTGTGGACCATCTTGACGAAGTGGCCCGCACCGCCGGTGCCGACGTGGGCGCAGCACGGCTCGCCGTCGACCTGGGCGGCGATCGACTCCAGGATCGGCCCGAGGCGCTCGTAGGCCTGGTCGCTGCCGCCGACCATGATCGACGGTCCGTTGAGTGCACCCTCCTCGCCGCCGCTGACGCCGGTGCCGACGAAGTGCAGGCCGTGCTCCTCGAGCTGCTTCTCGCGACGGATGGTGTCGGCGAAGTGGGCGTTGCCGCAGTCGACGACGATGTCGCCCTCCTCGAGCAGGGGCACCAGGTCGTCGATGACCGCGTCGGTCGGGTCGCCGGCCTTGACCATGACGAGCACGACGCGCGGCTTCTCGATCGCGGCGACGAAGTCCTCGAGGCTCTCGGTCGCGACGAAGTCGCCCTCGTCGCCGTGGTCGGCGATCAGGGACTCGGTCCGGGCGTGGGTGCGGTTGTGCACGGCGATGGTGTGGCCGTGACGGGCGATGTTGCGGGCCAGGTTGCGCCCCATCACCGCCAGTCCGGTCAGTCCGATGGTGGCGGTTGCTTCAGTCACGTGATCGACCTTGGCACGGCGGGGCAAGCGGCCGGTCCACCCCTGACGACGGTCGAGGTGTGAGGCGCTCCGGCGCCGAGCCTCGAGACCTGTCCCCAACGTCGGTCGAGGTGCGAGGCGCCCCGGCGCCGAGCCTCGAGACCTGCCCCCACGTCGGTCGAGGTGCGAGGCGCGCTAGCGCCGAGCCTCGAGACCTGCGCAGCGTCCGGCCGGCGTCACCACCGGGTCGGGTCAGGTATGTCGGCTGCGGTGGTCTCGACGCGCCGGCGCGGGTTCGTTCCTCACCCGCGCCGCTTGCTCGACCTCTTCTGCCGCACGCCCTCGCTGCGCTCGCGCGTGGTCAGAAGACATTGAACGGCCGGAACTGGACCGAGACCCGGGGCCCGGCGTGCGCGACCTTGGGCACCGCGTGCTCCCAGGTGCGCTGGCACGACCCACCCATCACGACCAGGTCGCCGTGCCCCATCTCGACCACGACCGAGGCGCCGCCCCCGCGTGGGCGCAGGTGGAGCCGTCGCGGGTCGCCGAAGGAGACGATGGCGACCATCGTGTCGTGGGTGGAGCCACGCCCGATCGTGTCGCCGTGCCAGGCGACCGAGTCGCGGCCGTCGCGGTAGTAGCAGCAGCCCGCGGTGCGGAACGGCTCTCCGAGCTCGTCGGCGTAGTGCGCGCTCAGCGCGTCACGGGCCGCGGTGAGCAACGGGTGGGGGAGCGGCTCGCCGATCATGTAGGTGTGGAGCAGGCGGGGTACGTCGACCACGCGGTCGTACATCTGGCGCCGCTCCGCGCGCCACGGCACCTCGTCGACCAGCGTCGTCAGCACGTCGTCAGGGGCCGGCACCCAGGTCGGCAGCACGTCGAGCCAGGCACCCTGCCCGAGATCGCGGCGGGTTATCCGGTCGAAGTCGTCGACGCCGGAGGCGGGTGCCTCGAACAGCGATCCCTGGAAGTCCATGCGCCGATGGTACGCCAGGATCGAACAGACGTTCGAGGGTGGTTTGGTGGAGTGGGCGGTCGCCGACTCGAGCAATCGAACGGGTTGGGTGGCCGACGGGCCCATCCCGGTCGCCGACCCGTTCAATTGAACGGGTCGGTCGCCTGGCGGGCCCACCCCGGTCGCCGACTCGTTCGATCGAACGAGTTGGTCGGCCGAGCCGCGGAATCCGGCCACCGACTCGTTCGATTGCGCGAGTTGGTGCGCCCCCGCCCCGCCCCCGGCAGATCCCCCGCCCCGTCAGCCGTCGCCGGCGGCGTGCAGCGCCGCGCCGACGATGCCGGCCTTGTTGCGCAGCAGGGCCGGGATGATCGGGGTCGCGACGTCGACCATGGGCAGGAACCGGTCGGCGTGCTTGCTGACGCCGCCGCCCACCACGAACAGGTCGGGGGTGAGCAGCCGCTCGAGGGTGCGGTAGTAGGTGGTCAGGCGGGCGGCCCAGTCCTCCCAGGAGAGGTCCTCGGACTCGCGGGCGCTGTTGGCGGCCCACTTCTCGCCGTCGCGTCCGTCGATCTCGACGTGCCCCAGCTCGGAGTTGGGCACGAGCACCCCGTCGAGCAGCAGGGCCGATCCGATGCCGGTGCCGAGGGTGGTGACGATGACCAGCCCGTGCTGGCCGCGCGCGGCGCCGTACCGCGTCTCGGCGAGGCCGGCCGCGTCGGCGTCGTTGATCGCCAGGGCCGGGCGTCCGGTGGCCCGCGCGAAGAGCGCGCCGGCGTCGACGCCGATCCACGAGGAGTCGATGTTGGCGGCGCTGCTGACGACGCCGTCGCGGACGACGCCGGGCACGGTCACGCCGATGGGCGACTCGCCGCCGTTGTCGGAGGAGAACGACGACAGCAGCTCGGCCAGCACCTCGGCCACCGCCTCGGGCGTCGCGGGCTGGGGGGTCTCGATGCGGACCCGGTCGGCGGCGAAGTCGCCGCGGTCGAGGTCGACCGGGGCCGCCTTGATGCCGGATCCGCCGAAGTCGACGCCGAGCGGGTGCGCGCTCATCGCGCGTCCAGGGTCGACACGATGCTCGCGACCGTCTCGTCGGCGACGTCGTCGATCTTGCGCTTCACGATCAGCGGGGCGAGGTGCTTCAGCGGTCCGTGGAACACGAAGTCGGCGCGGTAGTGGATCGAGGTGCCGCCGTCGGCGGTCGGCGTGAACGTCATCGAGTCCGTCGCCGTCGACTGCTTGTTGCGCCCGCGGAACTGCACCTTCGTCGGCCGCTGGAAGGTGATCGCCTCGTAGGACAGGTCGACGGTGCGGCCCAGGAACCGCGAGGTGTTGGCGTACGTCGTCCCGAGGCCGCCGTCGCCGGAGGTGCGTGACGTCGTGACCGTGCCGGGGTCCCAGGCCTCGGTGTGGGTGAAGTCGCCGAGGTAGTCGAAGACCTCCTCGACGGGCTGCGGGACCGTGAACGTGCGCTCGACGTGCATGTCGCGACCCTACGGTCGCCCGGCGACAGGGACGCCTCAGGGTCATCCCCGTGGCGCGTCAGCCGTACGACGGGCAGTGTTGGGTCATGACCATCCCCGCCCCCACCGCCGCGGACACCCGGACGGTCGCCGCGCGCGTCGTCGACGTCACCAAGACCTACGGCAAGGGCGAGGCCGAGGTGCGTGCCCTCGACGGCGTCTCGGTCGACCTGTACGCCGGGGAGTTCACCGCCGTGATGGGTCCGAGCGGGTCGGGCAAGTCCACCCTGATGCACGTCTGCGCCGCGCTGGACAAGCCGACAACGGGCGAGGTGTGGATCGGCGACCAGCCGATCGGCGGGCTCAAGGACAAGGCGCTGACGGTGCTGAGGCGCGAGGAGATCGGCTTCGTCTTCCAGTCCTTCAACCTGGTGCCGACGCTGAGCGCCGAGGAGAACATCGTGCTCCCGCTGGCGATCGCCGGCCGCAAGCCCGACCGCGCGTGGTTCGACTCCGTGATCGAGACCGTCGGCCTGCGCGACCGGCTCTCCCACAAGCCCAACGAGCTCTCCGGCGGTCAGCAGCAGCGGGTCGCGGTCGCGCGGGCGCTGGTCAGTCGGCCGCGCATCGTCTTCGCCGACGAGCCGACCGGCAACCTCGACTCCCGCTCCGGCGCCGAGGTGCTCGAGCTGCTGCGCGCGGCGGTCGACGACCGGCAGCAGACGGTCGTCATGGTCACCCACGACCCCGTCGCGGCGGCGTACACCGACCGGGTCGTGTTCCTCGCCGACGGCCGCGTGATCGAGGAGCTGCGCCACCCGGACCGCGAGTCGGTCCTCGCGGTGATGGCGCGCATGTCCGAGCACGGCCGATGATCCGGGCGGCGTTCAAGAGCCTGCTGGGCCGCAAGCTGCGGCTGCTGCTGAGCACGTTCGCCATCGTGCTGGGCGTGGCGTTCGTCGTCGGGACGCTCGTCTTCACCGACACCCTCAACCGGAGCTTCACCTCGCTGTTCGACGCGACGGTCGGCGACGTCGTCGTCCAGCCCGAGGGCAGCTCGCCCGGCGGGGCCTCCTCGACGCGCTCGGTGCCGGCCGACCTCGTCGAGCGTCTGGCCGACGTCCCGGGTGCGGCCCGGGTCGACGGGCAGATCGGCACCGACGGCGTCTACGTGATCGACTCCGACGGCAAGCCGATCGGGGGCTTCGGGCCGCCGTCGCTCGGCACCAACTGGTCCGACGCGCCGGCCGGCAACGGCCTCGTCGGCCTCACGATCCTCGAGGGACGTGAGCCCCGTGGCCCCGACGAGGTCGTGCTCGACGAGAAGACCGCCGAGAAGGCCGGGTACGACGTCGGCGACACCGTCCCGATCACGACCGCCGACCGCACCGCCAACCTCGAGCCGACCCTCGTCGGGATCGCGGGCTTCCCCGAGGGGGGATCGCTCAACGGCGCGACGGTCGCCTCCTTCGAGACCTCGGTGGCCCAGGACCTCTTCCACGACGGCAAGGACGAGTTCGACAGCATCTGGGTCACCCGCGACGACGACGTCAGCCAGGACGAGCTGCGCGCCGAGGTCGAGAAGGTGCTCCCCGACGGCTACGAGGCCGTGACCGGCGACGACGAGGCGAAGGACCAGGCCGACGACCTGCTCGAGGCAATCTCGTTCCTCACGATCTTCCTGCTGATCTTCGCCGGCATCTCCCTGGTCGTCGGCACCTACATCATCGTCAACACCTTCTCCATCCTGGTCGCCCAACGCAGTCGCGAGCTCGCCCTCCTGCGGGCCCTCGGCGCGAGCAAGCGCCAGGTCCAGCGCTCGGTGCAGCTCGAGGCGCTGGTGCTCGGGTTCCTCGGCGCGACGATCGGCGTCGGGCTCGGCGTGGTGCTGGCCATCGGGCTGCGCGCGCTGTTCGGGTTCATCGGGCTCGACCTGTCCGGGCAGCCGCTGGTCTACCGGCCGCGGACCGTCGTCGCGGCCTACGCCGTCGGCATCCTGGTCACCATGGCGGCGGCCTACTTCCCCGCCCGGCGTACCTCCCGGATCGCCCCGGTGCAGGCCATGCGCGACGACATCGCCCTGCCCGAGGAGTCGATGCGACGCCGGTTCGTGCTGGGCCTCGCGCTCGCGCTGGCCGGGGGAGTGGCCCTGTTCGCCGGGCTGAGCGACGTCGTCGACATCGGCGGCGACGGCTACCTCGTCGGGGGTGGCATGCTCGCCATCCTGCTCGGCGTGACCGCCATGAGCCCGGTGCTCTCGGCGCCGCTGCTGCGCCTGGCCCGCACCCTCTACGCACGGCTGTTCGGCTCGGTCGGCAACCTGGCCGGGCAGAACTCGCTGCGCAACCCCCGGCGTACGACGGCCACCGCGTCGGCGCTGATGATCGGCCTGACCCTGGCCTGCGCCATGGCCATCATCGGCGCCTCGGCCAAGGCCTCGGTCGACAAGTCGGTCGAGGAGAGCTTCACCGGCGACTTCGTGATCAGCAGCATCTTCCAGGGGTCGTTCTCCTCCAGCATCGCCGGCCGGGTGGCCGACGTCGACGGCGTGGCCGAGGTCGTGCGCCAGCGGTCGGGGTTCGCCGATCGCGACGGCGGGTTCAGCGTCATCGTCGCGACCGACCCCGCCGCCCTCGACCGGTTGGGCGTCGACTTCCTCGCGGGCAGCGCCGCCGACCTCACGCGCGGCACCGTGATCATCAGCCGTACGGCGGCCGCCTCCGACGACCTCCAGGTGGGCGACCCCTACGAGATCGAGGTGCCCCGGGGCAAGGTCACCTGGAAGGTCGCCGGCATCTTCGACGACAACGCGCTGCTCTCCCAGGGCGTCGTCACCGACATCGCGACCTACGAGGACGCCGGCTACAAGAAGCAGGACAGCCTGCTCGTCGTCTACACCGAGGACGGCACCGACCTCGGCGCCCTGCAGGACCGCCTCGACGACGTCCTCGCAGACCAGCCGACGGTGACCGCCAAGGACCAGGCCGCCTTCGCCGCCGACCAGCGCAAGAACATCGACATGTTCGTGCTCATCATCTACGCCCTGCTCGGGCTGGCACTGGTGATCGCGGTGCTCGGCATCGTCAACACGCTCGCCCTGTCGGTCATCGAGCGCACCCGCGAGGTCGGGCTGCTCCGCGCGATCGGCGTCACCCGCCGCCAGCTGCGGCTGATGATCACGCTGGAGTCGATCGTCATCGCCGTGCTGGGCGCCGTGCTCGGGGTCGTCCTCGGCACCGGCTTCGGCGTCGCGCTGATGTACGCCGTACGCGACGAGGGCCTCGAGGTCATCGACGTCCCCCTCGACCAGCTCGGGCTCTTCCTCGCGCTGGCCGTGCTGATCGGCGTCGTCGCGGCCGTCCTCCCGGCACGCCGCGCGGCGCGGCTCGACGTGCTGACGGCGATCGCGACCGACTGAGCGACCACGGGTCACGGGTGTCGCCCCGGCCGGGGACGAGGGTGGACCAAACCCGCGATTCTGCTGACGTGGACCCGGTGTTCTCCCTACCCTCGACACGTGGAGGACGTGCTGCTGAGGGACGGTCGTGCGCTCAAGCACGTCGTCGTCCGGGAGTACGTCCGAGGCCTGGTCGCCGGCAACGCCCCCGGCTCGCCGGCCCCCTCCGAGCGTGAGCTCGTGCACCGCTTCGGGGTCGCCCGGATGACCGTGCGCCAAGCCCTGGACGCGCTGGTCACCGAGGGCCTCCTCGAGCGGATCCCCGGCCGCGGCACCTTCGTGGCCCGCCCGCGCCGCGTCGCCACCCCGATCATCGGCTACACCGAGGAGATGGCGCGCCGCGGTCTGCTCGCCGAGTCCGTCACCCTCCTCGCCCGCCGTGAGCAGGCCGGCCCCGGCGTCGCCCGCGCCCTCAACCTCACCGAGGGCGACGCCGTCATCCACTGGCGCCGCGTACGCCGCGGCGACGGCGCCGTCGTCTGCCTCGAGGACAACTACCTCAACGAGGTGCTGCTCCCCGGCTTCCTGCAGACCGGCATGCCGACCAGCCTGTACGACGCCCTCGACGACCGCGGCCTCCGCCCCACCTGGGCCGAGGACTCCATCAGCGCCGACACCGTCGGCGACGAGGAGGCCGCCCTCCTCGAGGTCGATCCCGGCACGGTGGTCCTGCGTCACTCGCGACGCGGACTGGTCGACGACAAGATCGTCAACGTGTCGCGCAGCGTGTACCGTGCGGACCGGTTCACGCTCTGGATCCAGCTCGGCCACGACGCCTGACCCGTCCGGTCCCCGTCGTTATCGTTTCGTGACCTTCGTGTCGCTTTCGTGACTACGCGTCGGTCGAGGTGCGAGGCGCTCCCTTACGTCGGTCGAGGTGTGAGGCGCGCTAGCGCCGAGCCTCGAGACCACCGCAGCGTCCTGCAGGCTTCAGCGACGTCCTCTCGTCGCGAATCCTTCGCTGTCCGGGTCGGGCGGCGGCGCGCGTAGCAGACCGCGTCTCGGCGTCCAGGACGCCTTCGGCGCCGCTGCGCGGCCGCTTCGCGGTCCTTGACCCCGAGCCTCTCGCGGTCTGCTCCGGCGCGCACCAACGGCGAGACCTCGCTTCGCTCGCTCGCCGTCGCCTGCGCCGCCGCCCGACCCTCGGGTCTGCTGGGCGGTCAGTGAGCCACCGTTCTGGAGCTCTGGCCGGGTGGGTTCGGTGGCTGGCTCACCGCTGGTCTGGCCGCCTGCTTGGGGCGGTGGGTGAGCCACCGTTCTGGTGTCTCGGGCGGGTGGGTTCGGTGGCTGACGCACCGCCGGCCCGGGCGGTGGCTCGACCGGAGCGATTCTCCTGAAGCAGGTTCACGGGATTCTCTCCAGTCGCCGAGGACCCGGGTCTCGGGGTGTCCGCGCTGGACGAGGGCGCGGCGCAGCCCGCCCTTGTCTGCGCCGTCAACCATTCCGGGAGAGGCTCGCGGTCAAGGATCGCGAAGCGACCGCGCAGCGGCGGAGCGAAGCGACGTCCTTGACGGCCGAGACCCGGAATGCTAGGCGCGCGGATACCCCGACCCCGTGGGACCGTCGCCTCTGAGGGCCCGGACCACGCGAGACCTCGATCGGGTCGGTTGCCTCGGCTGCGGGGGTCTCGAGGCTCAGGCCTGGCGGCCTTCGCACCTCGACCGACGTGAGTTCCGCACCTCGACCGACGTGAGGTCGCGCTCGACCGGCGTGGGGAGGGACCTAGACGCGACCCAGGAACCCCAGCGCCGCGGCGACCTCGCCGGTCTCCTCGCAGACCCAGACCGGGTCGGGGCCGCCGAGGTCGGGTTGGATGTAGAGCGAGTGGACCGGACCCTCCTGGCAGGCCAGGCACAGGGGCCAGCGGCCGGCGGCCTCGAAGAGGGCGTCCTGGACGTCCTGGGCGACCAGGCCGGCGA